>NZ_CP108039.1:5087500-6560967 GCF_036173045.1 Streptomyces sp. NBC_00299 | reverse complement strand
ACCTCAGCTGGCCCGGAAAGCAGGCGGTGGGAGAGGTCGTCCTGGCCCCGGCGGGCGGTCTGTCCACGCGTCCGACCGAGGTGCACATCAGCTCGCCGGACGGTGCGGTGATCGCAGGCGTCGACGAGAACGGCTGGGTCCGCTTCCCGCCCATCACGACCGACCGGCTCGACATCACCATCACCAAGACCGCGCCGCTCACCCTGTACAACCCGATGGTCGACGAGGACCTACGGCTGCCCGTGGGCCTGACGGAGGCCTACATCCCGGCCCTCGACCAGTACCGGACCCCGCAGCCGAGGGAGTCCAGGCCGTTCTCGCTGCCGTGCGGGAAGGGGCCGGTGGTCGCGGTGGACGGGGAGCTGTACCGGACGAGTGTGCGCGGAACGGTACGGGACCTGACGGAGCGGCGGCAGCTCGATGTGACGCTGTGCCAGCAGGGGCGTGACGATGCCGAGTTGCAACTGTCCGCGGGTGACCATCGAGTCGAGGCCGGGGACGCGGGGCCGCTCACGCTGACCGCGGTGACGCTGACGCGCGGCACGGTTTCCGATGCCTCGGCCGCCGGGCGTCAGCTGGGGATACGGGACTGGCTCGGCGACCGGCGCGCGGTGACCGTCGGGTCGGGCGCGGCGAGCTACCTCACCACGTACGAGAACTTCAACGACGGCTGGCGCGCCACCCTGGGCGGCAAGGAGCTGACACCGGTACGGCTGGACGGCTGGCAGCAGGGCTGGCGGATCCCGGCGGGCGCCGGCGGCACGGTCGAGCTGTCGTACGAGCCGGCGGTGATGTACGAGGGCGGGCTGATCGGCAGCGCGGTCGCGATCGCGCTGCTGGCCGGGCTGGCCCTGTGGCGCCGCCGCGCACCGAACCCGGACGAGCCGCAGCCGGCCCCGCCGCTGCCTGGCCTGTGGCTCGGCACGGTGGCCGTGACGGTGGTGGGCGTACTCATCGCCGGCTGGTTCGCCCTGCTTGTACCGGCCCTGGCGCTGGTGGCGTGGCGCAGGCATGCCCTGCTGGTGCCGATCGCGTTGGTGGCGCTCGCGGGGGCGGGCGTGGCAGCGGCGGTCGGCGCCGGGGAGCCGGTGGGCGCGCAGGAGGGCGCCTTCGGGCCTGCGGCTCAACTGCTGGCGCTGATCGGGCTGTTCGCCGGTGTGGTGGGGGTGCGGGAGTCGGCGGGGGCGGCCGGATCCGCGGGCGGCCCCGACCATGGATCGGGTCTGCCCGGCTCCACGGCTGTGCTGCCGCCGGTCGCCGGTGGTGGCGGTGTTCCCGGCTCGGCCGCCCCGGAGCGGCCGACGCGCCCCCTGCCGCAGCGGGAGCGGGGCCGCAGTCCGATGGGGACCGAGCCTCCGGGGCCGGCGGATTCCCGTACCGACTCCGGGCCGACCGTGTCCGCGCGCGGTCCCGGTGGGCCGGTTCCGGACTCGCCGACCGCGCGGATCGCGCCCCGCAAACCGCGCTTGCGGGCGACCGGTCCCGAGAGCTCGCCGGAGTCCGACGACACCGGGAAGACCGGGAAGGGCGAAGCCACATGACGGCACTGCAACAGCCCGCACGCGCCGGAGGTCCGCTGCGGCCGCCGGTACGCGTTCCGTTCCCCGTCGTGGACGAGGTCGCCCGGCACTGCCTCCAGGAGGAGGAGCCGGAGACGGTGCACATCGAGGTCCATCTGCCGGGGCCGCTGGACGCGGGGCGACTGCGGACGGCCTTCTCGGAGGCGCTGCGCCGGCATCCCCGGATCCTCATGCGGGAGGCGCCGGGGCGGTGGTACCGGCGCCGCTACGAGTGGGAGCTGACCGCGGAACCGGACGTGGAGGTGGTGAGCTTCCCGGCCCCGGGACGTGACGCGCTGCGGGACGCGCGCACCCGGGCCCTGACCCAGGCACCGCCGCTGTCGCTGTCGCCGCCGATACGGCTGGAGGTGGTTCAGGGGCCGGGGCGGGTCGAGGGGAGCGAGGCGACGGACGCCGTGGGTGACGCACGCGCGGCAGGTGCGTCCACCCGTGCCGCCCCGGGCGGCGCGACTGCCGGCAGGCAGGGCGGGGGCGGGTCGCACGGGACCGTGCTGTTCCTGACCATCAATCACACGGCGCTGGACGGCCCCGCCTGCCTCCGTGTCGTGGCCACCGCCGCGGAGCTGTACGGAGGCAAGGACAACTCCCCCGCGGCCCCGCCCACCCGAACGACCGAAACGCAGCCCCTCACCGAGGAAACGCCCTCCAACTGGTCACCCCCCGCCCGAGTGGCTCCCGGCACCCCCGAGCCCTCCCCCGGCAACGGCATGCTCGTCGCCGAACTCCCCCTCCCCCACCGCCCCAAAGGCTCCCCCTACACGGTCAACGACCAGCTGATGGTCACCACCGCGCTGACCATCGCCCACTGGAACCGCGAGCACGGCGCCCGGACCCGTCCCCTGCGCATCACGATGCCCGTGGACGACCGCCCCCGTGACGCCACCATGCCCATCGGCAACGGCACCCGGCTCGTGGAAGTCCCTTTCAGCACAGCCGAGTTGGCCGCGCACGACCCTGGAGACATGCCCGCCCTGCTGCACCGCACGGCCACCCGCACCCGTGCCCTCAAGTCCCTCCCGCGCCCCCAACTCGGCCACGGCGCCTCCCTCCTCACCGCCCCCTGGGCACCGGTCGGCGTCCGTGCCGCCCTCACCCGTGGCCTGCGCAGAGCCGCCGCGCCCTGGACCTCGACCACGCTGCTCAGCAACATCGGCCGTATCCCGTACCCGCTGGACTTCGGGGAGGAGGCCGGCCGCGCGCACGCCGTGTGGTTCTCGGCGCCCGCCCGGATGCCCCGCGGCCTCACCGTCACCACCGCCTCCACCGCGGGCCGCCTCCACCTCGCCCTGCGCTGGTCGCGCGCCCTGCTCAGCCACGGCGACGGCGCCCACCTGCGGGACCTCTTCGAGCACTACCTGCACCGCACGGAGGTGACCCCGTGACGACCTCCCCCGTGAAACCCCCCGAACTGCGCGACTTCTACGAGAACCCCGCCGTCCCCGTCGCCTCCGGCACCCCTCGCAGCCGCCGCCAGGCACGCATGCTCGCCGAGGCGCTGGGGCCGGCGTCCGCCGAACGGACGGCCACGATCCTCGACGTCGGCTGCGGCGACGGCACCGCCGCGGCCACCGCCGCCCCCTTCCTCCCCGGCCACCGCATCGTCGGCATCGACTGGTCCCAGGACGCCCTGCGCCGGGCCCGCGCCCGGATCCCGTACGCCGTCCGCGGCGAACTCACTGACGGCGGGCTGCCGTTCCGGACCGGCTCCGCCGACGCCGTGCTGTTCAGCGAGGTGATCGAGCACCTCGTCGACCCGGACGCCGCCCTGGACGAGATCCGCCGCGTGCTGCGCCCCGGCGGCCACCTGATGCTCTCCACCCCGAACCTGGCCGCCTGGTACAACCGCGCCCTGCTGCTGGCCGGGGTGCAGCCGGTGTTCTCCGAGGTCAGTCTGCGGGGCATCCACGGCCGGCCGGGGAGTGAGGTCGTGGGGCACCTGCGGCTCTACACCGCCCGCGCGCTGCGGGAGTTCGTGGCCGCGTCCGGCTTCGAGGTCGTACGCCTCGCCGGAGCCCCCTTCCACGGTGTGCCGCGCCCGATGCGCCCCCTGGACCGGCTGGCCTGCGCCAGGCCGCCGCTCGCGTCCATCCTGCTGCTGCACGCACGACGGACTTAGGGGGCGGACACCATGTGGTGGGGAGTGGCCGCGGCCCTGATGGCGAACACCCTGTACAGCCTCGGTTTCGTCCTGGAGAAACGGGCGCTCACCGCACTTCCGCAGGTGAACATCCGGCAACCCGCCCGGCTGCTGCGGCTGGTGCTCGGCAGTCCGTTGTGGATCGGCGGGTCGCTCGCCCTCGCCGCCGGTTTCGGCGCGCAGCTCGTCGTCTACCGCACGCTGCCCATCGCCGCCGCGCAGGGCATCTTCGTCTCCGGGCTCGTGCTCCTCGTGCTGCTCTCGGCTCGGCTGCTGGGCGAGGAGACCAGCGGGCGGGAGCGGTACGCGCTCGGCGCGATCCTCGCCGCGCTGCTGATGGTCGTGCTGTCACTGCGGGAGGGCCCGGGCGGCGGGGAGGCCGTGGGCCGGGCCGCCCCGTATCCGCTGATCCTGCTGGTGTGCGTGCCCTCGCTGGCGGCGGGCGTGTGGCTGTACAACTCGGCGGAGCGCAGGGCCCGGCACCGGCACCGGCTGCCGACGGCCGGCGTCGAGTACGGCGTGGCGGTGGGGCTGCTGTACGGCGTCAGCTCGCTGGCCATCAAGGGGGTGTCGAGCTACCTGACGACGAGCGGAATCGGCGACGCCGTGCTGGACCTGCTGCGCTCCCCGTACCCGTATCTGCTCCTGTTCACCGGCGCGTTCGGGCTGGTCATGTCGCAGGCGGCGCTGCAACGCTGCCGGGCCTCGCTGATCGTGCCGGTGTGCACGACGGTGACCAGTCTGTACACGGCCGTGCTCGGCACGCTGACGTTCGGCGAGGCGCTGCCGGAGGAGCCGCTGCGGCTGGCGCTGCGGGTCGCGGGCACGGCGCTCGCCGTAGTCGTACTGCTGTCGATGCCGAGGCACGACCCACCCGCCCCGCCCTCTCCCCAACCCGCCGTCGGCGCCAAGGAGTTGACCCCACCATGAAGCCCGATGACCCGTTGCTCCAGATCCTGGCGTGCCCGCTCGACAAGGGGCCGTTGCACCTGGTCGTACCGGACGAGCCGAGTGCCCGGACGGCGGCCGAGGCGCTGTACAACCCGCGCCTGCACCGCCGCTACCCGATCGTGGACGGCATCCCGCAGCTGCTGCCGGCCTCCGGGGAGCAGGTCTCCGACGACGAACACGAGGAACTACTCAAACGGATGGCCCCATGACCCTGGCCGCGAGCATCGCCCCACTCCTGCCGACCCGCGTGGTCGCCGCCGTCGCCCGGGCCGTGTACCCGCGCTTCGAGCCCGAGCTGGCCCGGCTGGCGGAGCTGTGCCCCGCCGGGTGCGGGACGGCCGTGGACGTCGGCGGGTGGTACGGCCCGTGGACGCGGCGGCTGTCGCGGCGGGCCCGCCGGGTGGTGACCGTGGAACCGGTCCCGCACCTCGCGCGGCTCCTCGCCGCGACGGCCCCGCCCAACGTCCGGGTCGTGCAGGCCGCGGCGGCCGAGCGTCCCGGCACGGCCCGGCTCTGGCTGCCGCCGCACGACGCGGGCGACCGGGGGGTGTCCTCCCTGGTCCGCCGGAACATCCACGCCACGGCACTCCCGGTCAGCTGTGTCACCCTCGACGAACTCGGCCTCAAGGACGTCGGGTTCGTCAAGGTCGACGTGGACGGCAGCGAGCTCGCGGTGCTGCGCGGCGCGACCGGTCTCCTCGCGCGCGACCGGCCCGCCCTGTTCGTCGAGCTGGAGTCCCGCATCCAGCCGATCGCCCCGGTGCTGACGTATCTCTCCCTGCTCGGCTACGACGGCTGGGTCCTGCCCGGCCGCGACTGGATCCCCCTGTCCGCCTTCCCGCTGGAGGCACACCAGGCCGAGGCCGCCCATGTCGTCACCCACGGCCTGCTGCGCCGCGTGCTGCCGTTCCGAGGCCCCCGGTACGTCAATTCGGTCCTCTTTCTCCCCGACGGCCGCCGCCCCGTGGGCGACGATGGAGCGCATGCCCTCCGGAAAGCACCCCGCTAGCCCCTTCACTCCGCTCGACTTCCAGCTGGTGCTGCTGCGCCGCATGGCCGACCACAACCCGGACCTGGTGGACAGCGCCCGCCACGAGCTGGGCGTCTCGATCGCCGACATGCGCGAGGCCAACAAGCGCTGGCAGGCGATGGTCCGCTCCCCGCGCACACGCGGGGCCGCCTCCCGGTACCGCTCGGTGCTGGGCGCGCCCGAGTCGGTCGTCACCCGCAAGGTCGGCGACCTGGACTGCGAGGCCTGGCTCTGGCCGGTCCCCCTCTGGCCCGACCTCCGCTTCGAGGTGCTGCTCGCCCCGAACGGCGCGGTCTGGAACGAGTGGCTGGTCCGCGCCCCCGGCTCCGAGGCCCCGGCCCTGCACACCCTCGCCGACCTCACCCCCTGGTCCTGCACGGTCGACGAGGCGGCCCGCGCCTTCGCCCCCGCCCGGCCCCTGGAGGGAACGGCCCCGACACGCTGGGGGCTGGCCTTCGCGGCGCCGGACGGGGAGGGGGTGCGGCGGGAGGTGGTTGCGGAGTTCAGCTGGGGGTTGCTGCAGCGGGTGGCGGTTCGCGGCTAGGGGGTGCCGTCCGAGTCGGCCAGAACGGCGCGGACCTCCTCGCGCAGCCTCGCCGCCTCCTTGGCGCGGCCCAGCGTGTCCAGCCGGATGGACAGCGTGTTGAGGCTTCTGGCGAGGGCACGCCGGTACTTCCGCGGTTGCGTGGCGAAGAGCCGGCGGTAGAGGTTGGCCGCCTCCCGGGCCGCGTCGGCCGCCCGCGGCCTGCCGTCGCCGAGCAGGTCGAGGGCCCAGGACCGCATCTCCAGGGCGTCCGCCAGATCGGCGCGGTGCAGGCCCGACTGTTCGGCCTCCAGCTCCCGGTAGTGTCCGACCGCCTCGGACGCCGCCGACACCGCCTCGGCCGGCCGGCCCTGGGTGCCGAGCCAGAGCGCGAGGTTGCGCTGACTGCGGGCGAGGGGTTGGCGGAGGTCCACCGCTCCGTGGGCGACGAGCTCGCCGTAGGTTCCCACGGCCTCGCGCGCGGTCATGATCGCGCCGTCGACGCGGCCCAGGTCCGCGAGGCTGATGGCGAGGCAGTTGAGACTCTCGGCGAGCTGTGGGCGATACGTTTCTGGGTGCAGCGCGGCGAGGTCCCTGCGCATGCTCACGCACTCGAACATCGTCGCGTGCGCCGCCGCGACGTACTGCACGGCACGTTCCCAGTACCAGCGAACGTGCAGACTCCTCGCCAGGTCGGCCCGGCCGGCCGGATCCGCCTCGGCCTGCTCCCGTCGCACGGCCGCGGCCGACACAGCGGCCTGCAGGGCCTGTTGCCGCCGGCCGAGCGAGCCGTACCGGTTGGCGAGGCTGCTCAGGCTCACCGCCAGCGCGGGACGGTGGGTGAGGGCATCCTCGTCGGCCAGCCGGCGGAACAGGTCGACCGCCTCGGCGGCGGCGCTCAGGGCCGCCTCGTGCTGTCCGCTGCCGTGCAGGACGAGAGACCACAGGTGCAGGCTCTCGCCCAGCCGGGGCCGCTGCTCCGGCCGGTCGACGGCGAGTCGGCGACGCAGCGCCACGGACTCCTCGACGGCCGGGCCCGCCTCCGCCCAGCGGTATGCCTCGGCGTGCCGGCTCGCGAGACCGTACAGGGAGGCCCCGAGCGCCGGCAGCGCCTGGAGGGGCAGTTGCTCGACCAGGGGCCGCAGCACGGTGATCGCGTGCTGGTGAGCGGCGGCCGCGTCGGTGCGGCGGCCGGCCGCGGCCAGGCGTTCCGCCACGTCGTCCAGGGCGACGGCGGCCTCGACGCCCCGGTCCGGTCCCAACAGCACCATGTTCGCGACGGCGAGGTCCCGGTCCTCGCGCGAGGTGGTGACGTCGCCGATCACCTCGCCGATGAACGCGGCGGCCTCGTGGGCGTACGCCTCCCCGAAGTCGGCCGGGTTCAGGTCGTCGGGGAAGCGCCGCAGGGCGAAGCGCGGGTTGGGCAGCAGTTCGCGCGGCACGCCCGTGGCGAAGTCCCGCGGTGTCGACGGATACTCACCCGGCCAGTCCGTGCTGACCGCCCGCAAGACCTCTCCGCCGGTGATGAACCGGTCCCGCGGCGACCAGCCCCACCCCTGGGGAACCTCGTCCGGGCCGCGCCGCAGCAGCCGTACCAGCCAGGAGCCGAACAGCCTGTCCCATCCGGTGTCGTGGGGTACGACGACGGCGATCCGGCCCGTCCAGCTCGCCGTGGTCAGGTCCATGGGCGGGGGCGGATAGCCCCAGTCGACATCGCTGCCCGGCGGCCGCACGGTGTCGAGCAGGACGAGTACCTGGTCGGCGCCCGAACCGGCAGCGAGGCGGAAGAGCGTTTCGCTCGGCAGGGCGGTGTCGGGCCGGGCGGGGTCACTGTCGCGGAAGGCGAGCCGCGGGCCGCCCGGACCGGGCAGGGCGTACCCGCGGACATACACCACCAGCGGGCCGTCGTGCCGCAGCGCCGTCAGCCGCGTCAGCCGCTCGGTGACCGCGGCGAGGGACGGGTCGGCCAGGTACTCCTTGGCGTAGGTGTCGCCGAAGGCGGCCCCCACCTCACGGCACAGGCCGCGGGAGTGGTCCAGCGGGGGCAGCTGCGCGTGTTCGTACCGGGCGACGGCGATGCCGAGGAAACGGCCGGCCGGTCCCCCGCCGCGCAGCGCGGGAGCCTGGTCCGGCAGGCGGAACACCTGTCCGCGTGCGCTGCGCAGCAGGACCGGTCCCGGGCCGACCTGTACGCGGATCTGCCAGGTCACCGGAACGGACAGATCTTCGTCCCGCTCCCGCGGACCGCCGGCCAGCAGGGTCAGTACGCGCGGTGCCGTGTCGGGCACCGGGAGGGCGTACGTGCCCGGCGGCACGTCGATGAGCGCGTCCGGGTCGATCGCCCGGCCGTCGACCTCCAGCTCGTCGCCGTCCCGGCGTACGGTGATCCGGATGTCGTCGAGGACGCGGGCGAGGTCGCCGAGTCGGCGGGCCGGCAGCGGAGCGCGTTCCACGGCGAACGGGAAGCGCCGGGCCGGGACGCGGGGGCGTACGGTCTGGGCGAGCTGCCAGCCCGTGGGCGAGTCACGGACGGCCTGCGGCAGCCGGTCCCAGGCCGAGGCCAGCCATCGTCTGAGGCCGTCACGATTCTGCTGGGTGATGGCCTTGAACGCCGGGGCCAGGGCGCCGTCGATCTCGGCGAGGCGTCCGGCCACGGCGAGCCAGGTGACCTCTTCCTCCAACAGCAGGGCCGGTGACAGATCGGCGTGCACATGCTGGACGATCCGCCACAGGGAATGCACCGGGGCGTCCTGCGGCTGCTGTCGCAGCCATCGCTCCAACCGGCGTTGCAACCGGTGGCGTTCGGCGGTGTCGAAGACGATGCCCGTGGGCCCCTGGGACCGCACGAGTCCGCTGAACCACAGGTCGGACTCGGTCTGCACGCCGAGCCGCGGGAACAGCGCCAGCCGCACGGCCCGGATCAGTTCGGGCTCCACGCGCACGGCCACGCTGAGCGCGGTCGCCAGCTTCTCGACGGGGTCGACGGCCTGCCGGTCGCGTGTCACGGTCACCGCCGCGGCCCGACCAGGGCGGAGACCGTGCTCACGGTCGTGGTCCGGTCCCAGGTGAGGACGGACAGCAGCGGGGCCAGCTCCGCGGGCACCCGGTTGACCGGATAGGGCACGAGGGCCAGGACCGTGCATCCGGCCCGGACGATCTCGTCGAGCACGTGGTACCACTCGGCGACCGAGGCCCGCCGCGGATGCAGCACGGGCCCGCCCACACCGAGGTCGGAGACGACCAGGACGCGGGTCCCCGGACTGGGCGGCCGGTACGGCTGCCAGCTGCGCGGGGAGTCGGGCCCCGTGCCCCGGGCCGGCACATCGGCGAAGCAGCGGACCTGGGTGAGTTCCGCGCCGACCAACCCGGTGATCTGGCGGGCCAGTTCCTTCTGGTCACGCCGGTACGGCTCCATGCTGTCGCCCTGGTCGAGAAGGACCTGCACGCCGAAGCGGAGAGTGGGACGGGCGGCCCGCGGCAGCCGGGTCAGCGGGATGCCCCGGGCGAAGGCTTCGACGAGGGCGTCGATGTCCGGTTCGCCGTCGTCACGGACCAGGGTGGTCAGGGCGGCGTTGAGGATGGCGGCGGAGGACCGTCTGGTGAGCAGCGGCTCCAGCGGCGGCCGGGCGGTGAGGTGACGCTCGGTCACCTCGTCGAGGGAGCGGACGGCTTCCCAGTCGGTGGGTTCGAGGGCGTCGAGGCGGACGGGTTCCAGCACGGGCAGGCCGGTCGGTCCGGTATGCCCGTCGGACGGCCCCGGGCCGATGTCGGGTGGCGGTGGTTCGGGAGGGGCGCCGCCGTCACCGGGGCGGCGGGTGGGCGGAGGGAGCGGCGGCTCCTCGGCGGGCGGGCCGGGCGGGGCAGGCGCGGGCGCCCCGGTCGCCGGGCCGGGCGGCGGCCCGGGCGGCGGTGGCTCGTCGGCGAAGCCGAGCAGCCGGGCGGCGCGGCGCTGCAGTACGGGGTCATCGCCCACCGCGTCCAAGGCCCGGGCCAGATCGGCCACCCAGATCTCGGGGACCTGTCCGGTCACGCCACGGTGTCCTGCTTCAGCAGCGCCATCCGGCGCAGCGTCCGCCAGCGCTCGTCGCTGTCCTCGACCCGGATGCCCAGTTGCCGGCAGGCGTGGAAGGCGTCCAGGAACTCGGCGGTGCTGGGCTTGCGGTGCGCTCTTCGGTCCGCGTCCTTGCGCAGCCGCTGCACCGCGTCCGCCAGGTCCTGGGCGAGGAGCAGGTCCGCTTCGGTGAAGGGGCCGTCGTAGGCGTCCACATGGGCGCGGGCGACCTCGACCAGCTCCGCCGGTTCCGGGTGTTCCAGCTTCACGACCAGACAGCGCCTCAGGAACGCCTCGGGCAGCTCGCGCTGTTCGTTCGTGGTGATGACCACCAGTGCCTTGGTGTCGTCCTCGGGTTCGATCTCACGCCCCGTCTGGGAGAGGGTGAAACGGCGCGAACCCAGCGGGACGAGCAGTCCGTTGGGCAGCTCGGGGTCCGCCTTGTCGATCTCGTCGATCAGTACGACGGAACGGGCGCGCAGATCGGCGCTGTCCGTCCTGACGGGCCGTCGGCCACGGGACCGGGGCAGACGGTGGGCGCGCAGCGCGTGGGCGCGGGCGGAGTGCGGCGCGAACGCCTTCCACAGCACACCGGGCTCCACATACGCGTCGATCGGCTTGAGCCGCTGTGCCTGGGCGTCCGCCAGCCGCAGCACATGGTCGAAGGACCACAGCAGGTCCGGCGCCTGGGTGCGCGAGGTCACCACGTGCTCGTGATACGCCCAGTTGTGCTGCCACGCGACGTGCGCGGCGAAGGACGACTTGCCGGAGCCGGGATCGCCGCGCAGCAGCAGCGGCCGTCCGGTGGCGAGGGCGACGTCGACGGCCAGGTCGAGGTCGCCGCGTACGACGTAGGCCCGGCCGTCGGGGCGGTCGGGGGCGTTGCGGGCGGTCGGTTGCGGCGGGGTCGGCTCGGGGATCACGACTCGGCGTCCTTTCCGTGACCGCTTCTCCTGTCGCGGATCTCCTTCAGCGCCCGCCGTGTGCGTGCCATCTGCCCCTCGGCGCCGGGCTGCACCGGGATGTGCACGGCGCCTGCGGTCGGGACGCCCAGGTCCGCGGGATCGGTCCGGTCGGTGAGGACGATGATGTTGAGCCAGTGGAATCGCCCGATCAGGGTGCGCACCAGATGTCCGACGACGTCGAGTTCGGTGCCGGCGGGGTCGATGACGAGGAAGAGCACCTCGCCCTCGATCGGCAGCTCGTTCTCGTCGTCCGACTTGAGCAGCGCGCATATCGCCGTCAGGCAGGCCGTCATGTGCTCCTCGTGCTGGGCCTCGCCGGCCACCAGGTCGACGGCCTTCACCCAGTAGGCGCCCGAGAAGCAGGAGGCGCGGTGGATGTGCTGCTCGGCCGTCTCGGCCCGGGCACCGGCCAGCGTGGCGACCACCCGGCGCTCGCCGGGGAGCAGCAGCCGTACGCCCAGGGGATCGATCCAGGTGGGGAGCAGCAGGCTGATGAGCTTGTTCAGCCGGTCGAGGGCGAGAAAGAACTCCACCTCGTTGACGGCCGACGGCACCTTCTGGGTGGGCACCGGGGCCAGGACCTGGTGTGCGACATGGCGCCGCTCCTCGGAAGCGGTCGGGAAGCGCCAGTCCCCCTCGGAGCCGAGTCGGTGGGCCATGGACCGCAGTGTGAACCGGTCGGTCACCTCGTCCAGACAGTGTTCGATCTTGGTCGTCATGGCGCGCATCGCCGAGTTGTCCGCGCATCCGCCGAGGTCACCGAGGCGTTCGACGATCCGGGAGACCAGGTCCGCGGGCTCGGTCTCGTCCTGTTGGACGCACTGCAGATCGGCGAGCTGGGACAGCTCCGAGCGCCGCAGCTCCCGCGGTGAGAGCCCCTTCAGCAGCACGGGCACGATGGTGAGGCGTGACCCCACCGCCCGCCGCCACAGCAGGATGTGGACCTCGCGCTTGAGCCAGGTGGACTCCAGCCCGTCCTTGCCCACCAGCACGACCGCCGCGTCGCAGTCGGCGAGCCATCCGTAGAGGACCGACCGCCAGTCCGTCCCGGGCGGCAGCAGGTCGTCCACACGCACGTCCCAGCCGAGGTCCGGCAACCGTTTGATGAGTTCGGTCCGTACCGAATCGGCGTTCGCCTGATCCTCTTCGGTCTTCGCCGAGCTGTGACTGATGAAGGTGATCGCCATCGACCACTGACCGTCCTGCCGCACGTGCCCAGTCGGGACTCACTCGCCCCTGTAGGACGGAGAGGTTGACAGGTGATCGGGACATAGGTCAACTCGGCGCTATATCGACGAATTGACGGCCCCTTATGTGAAACTTACGTGTGGTGGGCTCAGCTGCCGGAAATCCTCACGGAAGCAGCGGACCGCCGGTCGACGACGACCGCGGGGGAAGCGGGGGATGGTGTCGGCCGACAGAGCACGCCCGGTCATCGCGATAGTCGGCAGCGTCGAGCCAGGCCGCACGTACTCACCCGGGCTGAAACACCCCGAGGACGCCCCGGCCGCCTGCCGCGAGCTGGGCCGTCAACTCGCGCTGGCCGGCTACGACCTCGCCGTCTTCTCCGCCAAGCCCAGATACATCGAGTACGACGTCGTCCAGGGATACGCCCAGGAAGTGGACGGCGCGGGCGTGGTGTTCCTGCACGTACCCCGGCACCAGGACCACGACTTCGGGCTGCCTGAGGGCAGTGCGGCGGAAGTGCGGGTGGTCCGGGACACCGGCCCGGAGTGGGAGGTCTCCTTCTACCGGACGCTGCTGGCCAGTGACGCCGCGTTGCTCGTCGGCGGGGGCCAGTCGACCCGGGTGGCCGGGGTCATCGCCATGGCTCAGCGCGTACCGCTGCTGCCGGTCGCCGCCTTCGGAGGCGGGGCGAGCCAGGTGTGGGCCAACCTGGACAAGGTCCGCAACGACACCACCGACGACGACATCGTCCTCCTCGGACAGGACTGGCGGGCCGACTCCGCGCGCCGGCTCGTCCGGTGCCTGGACCATCAGCGGCTGCGCCGCACGGACTGGCAGCGCGAACGCGACCGGAGCGAGCGCCGGTCCCTGCTCTCCGCCGGCCTGGGTACGGTCGTGGCCCTGCTGTTACTGGTGTGCTCGCTGCTGGGCTTCGTGCTCGCCGGGGAGCCCGGCCCGGCGACCGGCCGCCGGCTCGGAGTGCTGGTGGTGACGCCGTTGCTGGCGGCCATGGCCGGTGCGGTGATCCGCAGTTCCTTCGAGACGGCCGGTCAGTGGCCGAGAGCGGCGGTGCGCGGGCTGGGCGCAGGGGTGGTCTCCGTCCTGCTGTACGTGGCGTCCCAGCTGCTCACGGTGCCCTCCCTGCTGGACGAACTGGACGTGCGCAGGCTCCTGTTCTTCACGCTGCCCCTCGGATTCAGCGCCGGTTTCACCTTCGACCTCGTCTTCGAGCGCCTGCGCTCGGGAGCGGCCCCCGATCCCCCCGCACTGCCGGGCGGGCCGCCGCCCGGGCCCGGCCCGGCCGACCGTCCCTGACCGGCGGGCCGCAGGACGCGTCCGACGGGCCCGTCCGGCGTGGTCTCACCGAACGGCGGCCGCCAGAATCGCCTCGACAACCCCCGGCACCGACCCCGCATGCAGCGACAGGAACAGATTCGGCTCGACGAGTTCCAGCTCCATCACCCGCGGCTGCCCGCCCGGCCCGTCCTCCCCGTCGACGAGGTCCACGCGCGCGTACAGCAGCTCGGCGGTGTGCGGTACGGCGGCCAGGGCGCGTTCGGCGACAGCGAGTTCGGCCGGGGTCGGGGTCCAGGGTTCGAGGCCGGGATGGGCGACCTTGCGCTCGTCGTACGGCGTGCCGGGGGTGAGGACGGCACCCTTGCGGCTGGCGTGCAGCAGGCGGCCACCGAAGAACTGCAGGGCCCGCTCCCCGCTGATGTCGATGCCCTTCACGTACGGCTGCACCATCGCCGTGAGCCCCTCGGCGTGCATGCGTGCGAGGTGCCGTACGGCCGTGTCGTGCTCGTCGGGCGTGTACCGGGCGGCGAAGCGGGCGCCGGCGCCGGATGTGGGCTTGATGACGTACTCGTCGTCGAGGGGGAGGTCGGCGGCGCTCGGGGTGCCGCCGGGCGCGAAGTAGCGGGTGGGCACCACGGGCACCCCGGCCTCGGCGAGGTCGCCGAGGTAGCGCTTGTCGGCGTTCCAGCGGACCACCTCGGCGGGGTTCGCGAGCCGGGTGGCCTTGCCGCAGCGCTCCGCCCACGCCAGGAACTCGGCCGCGCGCCAGCTGTAGTCCCAGGTGGAGCGGAGCACGGCGAGGTCGTACCCGCCCCAGTCGGCCCGCTCGTCGTCCCAGTACACGGACTCCGCCTCGGCCCCGGCCTCCCGCAGCGCCCGCACCAGCACCGGGAGGTCGCGGTCGACGCTGACCTCGGGGCCGGGACGGCAGGTGACGAGGGCGATGCGGGCCACGATGGGTTCCTCCGGGTCGGACGCAGGCGGGACGGCGGGCAGCACGGCAGGTAGCACGGCTGTGCGATGCGCAGGCTAACAAGCGCGTCCCGGGCAGCGCTCCCGGAACCGGGGCGGGCCGCTTGACCTTCACCTTCGGTGAAGCCGCAGCATCGGTGCCGAGGAACCGGAGGGGATCGGAATGCGCGAGGACATGCTGACGATCGGGGCCTTCTCGAAGGCCTGCCGACTGTCGCCGAAGGCACTGCGGCTGTACGACGAGCTGGAGCTGCTGAAGCCCCGGCGCGTCGATCCGGACACCGGGTACCGGTACTACGCCGTCGACCAGCTGGAGCGGGCCCGCCTGGTGGCGTGGCTGCGCCGGCTCGGCATGCCGCTGGTCCGGATCCGTCAGGTGTGCGCGCTGCCGGCGGCCGACGCCGCCCGCGCGATCCGTGCCTACTGGGCGCAGGCCGAGGCGGAGACGGCCGTACGGCGGGATCTCGCCGCGTTCCTCGTCGACCAACTCGTCGCAGCACCGAGGAAGGACACCACCATGCTGGAACTCCGCTACGCCGCCCACTCCGACCGGGGCCGGACCCGCCCCGCCAACCAGGACACCGCCTACGCCGGCACCCGGCTGCTCGCGGTGGCCGACGGCTACGGCCCGGCGGGCGTGCCCGCGAGCAGCGCGGCGGTGGAGGCGCTGCGCTTCCTGGACACGGCCGAACTCCCGGCGGGCGACGTCCTGAACCTGCTGGAGGAGGCGGTGCAGGGCGCCACGGAGGCGGTCCGGGACGCGGCGGGCGACGCCGAGGATGACGCCGGCACGACCCTGACGGCCCTGCTGTGGACGGGCTCCCGGCTGGCCTTGGTCCATATCGGCGACTCCCGCGCCTATCTGCTCCGCGACGGCGCCCTGTTCCGCATCACGGACGACCACACGGTGGTCCAGTCGCTCATCGACGAGGGCCGTCTGACGCCGGAGGAGGCCACGACCCACCCCCAGCGCTCCCTGCTCCTGAAGTGCCTCTCCCCGACCACTCCGCCGGACCTCCGCCTGCGCGACGCCGAACCCGGCGACCGCTATCTCCTCTGCTCCGACGGCCCTCTCCACGGTCGTCCCCGACGCCCGCATCCGCGCCCTCCTCACCACCGCCCCGTCCCCCGACACCGCCGTACACGCCCTGATCGACGCGGCGAACGAGGCGGGCGGGCCGGACAACGTGAGTTGTGTGGTGGCGGACGTGGTGGAGGCGGCGGCCTGATCGAACGCCGGCCGGACAACCTACGGTTCCCGCTCCTCCTCCGGCTCCCAGTCCAGCAGCCGCACTTTCGCCACCGTGCGGACGTGCCGCCGCATCGCCGCTGCCGCCCGGCCGGGCCGCCGGTCGGCGATCGCGTCCAGGATGGCCTGGTGCTGGGCGAGGGAGCGGGCGGGGCGGTGCGGCTGGCGGAGCGACTCCGTGCGGCTCTCGGCGATCTGGTCGGCGATGGAGCGCATGAACTCGGCGAGGATGCTGCTGTGGGCGGCGGCGGTGACCGCGGCGTGAAAGAGGCGGTCACCCTCCACGCCGTGACCGTCGCCCTCGATCTCCTCGGCCATGTGCGCGAGGGCCGCTCGCATCGCCGCGAGGTCCTCGTCCGTACGGCGTTCCGCGGCCAGTTCGGCGAGTTTCGTCTCCAGCGCCTCGCGGGCCTCCAGGACATCGGGGAGGCGTCGTCGGCGCTCGACCAGCTTCTCGACCGGCTCCACGTCGAGGCTGTCGCGGACCAGGTACGTGCCGCCGCCGTGCCGCGCCTCCACCAGGCCCTGGACCTCCAGGACCACGATGGCCTGCTTCACCGAGGCCCGGCTGACGCCCAGCCGCTGTGCCAGGTCCCGTTCGGGCGGCAGCCGGTCACCGGCCCGCAGGCCCCCCTCGGTGACGTACTGACGCAGCCGGTCGAGCACCTGCTCGTACAGGCGCTGTTTGGCCATGAGGCGCAGAGCGTCGGTCACGGGCTCCCCCTCTCGCCGGGAGCGTAACACCGGCACCCCGAGTGGACGAGTGGCTGAGCCAATTCATGCGCGACCCCTTGACGCGCCCCGCGGAGCGCGCCCACGCTAACCAGCCAGGCGCCCCAATTGGCTCAGCCACTCGTCCACTCATTCGCTTCGCTCTCATTTCTTCGCTTCCTTCCTCCGCCGCATTCCTTCGCTCGGGACCCAAAGACGGGAGCCCGCATGTCCCCCGAACTCATTTCGATCCTCGTCCTCACCGTGGTGTTCGTCATTGCCACCACCCGCTCGATCAACATGGGCGCACTCGCCTTCGCGGCCGCCTTCGCCGTCGGCACCCTGGTCGCCGACCTCGACGCGGACGGCATCTTCGCCGGTTTCCCCGGCGACCTCTTCGTCGTCCTCGTCGGCGTCACGTACCTCTTCGCCATCGCCCGCGCCAACGGCACCACCGACTGGCTGGTGCACGCCTCGATCCGGCTCGTCCGGGGTCGGGTGGCGCTCATCCCCTGGGTGATGTTCGCCCTCACCGGCGCGCTCACCGCCATCGGTGCCGTGAGCCCGGCCGCGGTCGCGATCGTCGCGCCGATCGCGTTGAGCTTCGCCGCCCGCTACGGGATCAGCCCGCTGCTGATGGGCGCGATGGTCGTGCACGGCGCCCAGGCCGGCGGCTTCTCGCCGATCAGCATCTACGGCTCGATCGTCAACGGCATCGTCGAGCGCGAGAAGCTGCCGGGCAACGAGCTGGCGCTCTTCCTGGCGTCCCTGGTCGCCAACCTCGTCATCGCGGCGGTCGTGTTCGTCCTCTTCGGCGGGCTGAAGCTGTGGGCGCAGGGAGCGGTGGCAGTGACGGAGGAGGAGGACGGGACCTCCGGTGGCGGAACCTCACCCGCCGGTACCCCCACCACCGGCAGCACGACCACCGGCACCACGACCACCGGCACCGCCACCACCGGAACCACCACCGCCGTCGCTGTCCGCCCCGAGGCGCCCCCCGCCGCCCACCTCACCCCCGCCCGAGTCGCCACCCTCCTCTCCCTGGTCGCCCTCGTCGTCGCCGTCCTCGCCTTCGATCTGGACGCCGGTCTGACCGCGATCACCCTCGCCGTCGTCCTGAGCACGGCGTGGCCTGCGGACAGCCGTACCGCGGTCGGCGAGATCGCCTGGCCGACGGTGCTGCTGATCTGCGGCGTGCTGACGTACGTCGGCGTGCTGGACGAGATGGGCACCATCACCTGGGCCGGCGAGGGCGTCGGCGGCATCGGCGTACCGCTGCTGGCCGCCGTCCTGCTCTGCTACATCGGCGCGCTCGTGTCGGCGTTCGCCTCGTCCGTCGGCATCATGGGCGCGCTCATCCCGCTCGCCGTGCCGTTCCTGGCGCAGGGCGAGATCGGGGCGGTCGGCATGGTGGCGGCGCTCGCGGTGTCGGCGACCGTCGTGGACGTGAGCCCGTTCTCGACGAACGGCGCTCTGGTTCTGGCCGCGGCCCCGGATGTCGACCGTGAGCGTTTCTTCCGGCAGCTGATGGTGTACGGAGGGATCGTGGTGGCGGCGGTACCCGCTGTGGTGTGGCTGGTGCTGGTCGTGCCCGGCTGGGGGTAGGTCGTGGGACGGCAACACTCGGTGTCCGTTGAACAGTTAAGGAGTACGACGCGTGTCCTCTCTCTTCCCGGCCCTGGCGGCCGGCCCGGCGGGGCGGGTTGCCCTGCGGTTCGGTGACCGGGCCCTGACGTACGCGGAGCTCTCCACCGCGACCGGTGCCCTCGCGGGCCGGATCGCGGGTGAGGCGCGGGTTGCCGTGTGGGCGACGCCGACCCTGGAGACCGCCGTGGCCGTGGTCGCGGCGCTGGAGGCCGGGATCGCCGCCGTACCGCTCAACCCGAAGTCGGGCGAGAAGGAGCTGGGGCACATCCTTTCCGACAGCGTGCCGAGCCTCGTACTCGCCGCGCCCGGCGATGAACTACCGTCACCCGTCGCCGAGTTGGCGCGAGTGGACGTCGACGTACGGGCCGCCGCCGCCCGGCCGGCCGAGCGGGCCACCGAGAGCGACCCGGCCCTCGTCGTCTACACCTCCGGCACCACCGGGCCGCCCAAGGGCGCGGTCATCCCCCGCCGGGCGATCACCGCCACCCTGGACGCGCTCGCCGACGCCTGGCAGTGGACCGGCGACGACACCCTCGTGCACGGCCTGCCCCTGTTCCATGTGCACGGACTGGTCCTCGGCATCCTCGGCCCGCTGCGCCGCGGCGGATCCGTGCGCCACCTGGGCCGGTTCGACACGGAGGGCGTCGTGCGCGAGCTGAACGAGGGCGCGACCATGCTGTTCGGCGTGCCGACGATGTACCACCGCATCGCCCAGGCGCTCCCCGAGGACCCGGGGCTGGCGCAGGCGCTCGGCAAGGCCCGGCTCCTGGTCTCGGGCTCGGCCGCGCTCCCCGTGCACGACCACGAGCGGATCACGGCAGCGACCGGACAGCGGGTCGTCGAGCGGTACGGCATGACGGAGACGCTGATGAACACCAGCGTCCGCGCGGACGGCGAGCCGCGGCCCGGGGCGGTGGGCGTGCCGCTGCCGGGCGTGGAGCTGCGGTTGGTGGAGGAGGACGGGACACCGATCGCGTCGTACGACGGCGAGACCGTGGGTGAGATCCAGGTGCGCGGCCCGAACCTGTTCACCGAGTACCTCAACCGCCCCGACGCCACGGCGTCCGCGTTCACCGAGGACGGCTGGTTCCGCACCGGCGACATGGCGGTGCGCGACCCCGACGGGTATGTCCGGATCGTCGGCCGCAAGGCCACCGACCTGATCAAGAGCGGGGGTTACAAGATCGGGGCAGGCGAGATCGAGAACGCTCTCCTGGAACACCCGGGTGTCCGGGAGGCCGCCGTCACCGGCGAACCGGACGCCGACCTGGGCGAGCGGATCGTGGCGTGGATCGTCCCGGCGGACCCTCAAGCGCCGCCGGGAGCCGATGAGTTGGCTGATCACGTCGCCGCCCGCCTCGCCCCGCACAAGCGTCCGCGCCGGGTCCACTACCTCGACGCCCTCCCCCGCAACGACATGGGGAAGATCATGAAGCGGGCCCTGGCCCATGACTGAGCGGCGCCCGTCGGCACGCGAGACGATCGCGCTGGTCGCCGACGACTCCACGTTCACCGAACTCCCGTACCCGGAAACGGACTCCGGGCCGGACGGCCCCCTCGGCTGGCAGGGCTACGACGCCTCACGCGCGCGTGCCGCCGAGCGCACCGGCGAGGAGGAGTCCGTCGTCTGCGGCACCGCGAGCGTGGCAGGCACCCGGGCCATGCTGCTGGCCTTCGAGTTCGGCTTCCTCGGCGGCTCGCTCGGCCGACGCACCGGGGACCGGCTGGAGTCGGCGTACGCCCATGCCCGCGCCCACCGTCTCCCGGTCGTCCCCCTGGTCGCCACGGGCGGCAGCCGGATGCAGGAGGGCATGTTCGCGCTGACCCAACTCCAGCGCGTGGCACGGCAGTCGACCCTCACCCGGGAGGCCGGGCTGGCGCAGATCGCGGTCCTCCGGGACCCGACGACCGGCGGCGGCTGGGCCACCCTGGGCGCGGGCGCCGACGTGACCCTCGCCCTGCCCGGCGCCCAGGTCGGCTTCGCGGGCTCCCGGGTCCGCCCGCCCGACGCCGATCCGGCGGCATACACGGCTGAGGCGCAGGTGGCGGCGGGGGCGGTGGACGCGATCGTCCGGCCGCAGGAGCTGCGGGCGGAGCTGGGGCGGTGGCTGCGGCTGCTGGCGGGGCCGCCCGCGCAAGAGGCCCCGGTGCCCCACGCCCTGGGTGCGCCCGACCTGCCGGGCACCGGCTGGGAAGCGGTCCGACGGGCCCGCGCACCACAACGCCCGCGCGCCGGGGCCTACTTGGACGCCTGCTTCAGCACCCGCGTCACGATCAGCGGCGACCGCTGCGGCGGCACCGACCCCGAGGGCATCCTCTGCGGCTTCGGCACCCACGACGGCCGTACGGTCGCGTACGCCGCCCAGACCGGCACCGCCACCCGCCCCGCCGGCTACCGCACCGCCACCCGCCTGATCCGCCTCGCGGACCGGCTCGGCATCCCGGTGCTCACCCTGGTGGACACCCCGGGCGCCGCCAACGACGCGGACGCGGAGCGGCAGGGGGTCGGCGCGGCGATCGCGGACCTGTTCGCCGCGGTGGCCGGCGCCCGCGTCCCGATCACCACGCTGGTCATCGGCGAGGGCGGCTCGGGCGGCGCGCTGGCACTGGCGGCACCGGGCAACACCTGGGCGACGCCCGACAGCTACTTCTCGGTGATCGCGCCGGAGCTGGCGGCGGCGATTCTGAAGCGGGGGGCGGAGGAGGTGGAGGCGACGGCGGATCAGCTGCGGATTCGGCCACAGGACCTGATGGAGCTGGGGGTGATCCGGGGAGTCGTGGAGGGGTAGGGGATGAAGTGCGTCGAAAGCCGGGGTGGGGCGGGGAGGGGCCGGAAACCGGGACAACCCCGGCCGCCGTCCTGAACAATGGGCATGCTCGCCGGACGACGACGAGCGGTGGGATGACGGGGGCGTCATGACAGGCCCGCTCCTGCGTGACCGCCTCGACGCACTCGAACTGCGGGCCGTGTCCAGCACCCGCCCCTCCCCGCAGGCCGCCGATCTGGTCCGCTGTCTGCACAACTCCGGTCGCCGGGTGGCCGTCGTCACGGACTTCTGCGAGCAGGCCGTCCAGCGCCACGTGGATTTCCGGAGTGTGCCCCTGACGGCGGCCTACGGCCGCGGCCGGCACCTGATGCCCCATCCGGAGTGTCTGCGCCTCGCGCTGAACCACTTCGGCAGCACCGCCAGAGGCCTGGTGATCTCCTCCACGGCCGCCGAGGTCACCGCCGCCCGGCAACTGGACCTCCCCGTCATCGGCTACGCCGACTCCCCCGCCGCCGAGCGACGCCTCCGCAAGGCCGGCTGCGACGTGGTCGTCGACTCCCTGCGCCCCATACTCGACGCGGCCCGCTCCCTGTGACCCGACACACCGACCTGACCCCCCATCAGAAACAAAAACCCCCATTCAGCGGCACCCCACCCGGCCCCCTCCAGAAGGCGCCCCCCTCCCCGCGGCGCGCACGATCGAGGTCACGGAGGCCCGCCACCCAACCCGGCGGACCCACGGTCTGCGCTCTCGGGAGGACCCCCATGACCGCCACACTGGAGCAGCTGCGCCGCTGCCATTTCGCCGTCGACCTGGGGGCTGCCAGGACCCGCGTCTACGTGAAGGGCGCCGGACTCGTCGTCGACCAGCCCTCAGCCGCCGCCGTCAACACCCGCACCGGCGCCCTCATAGCGGTCGGCGAGTTCGCGGAGAAGATGACCGGCCGCACCCCGGACTACATCCGTGTCGTACGGCCCGTCTCCGGCGGCACCGTCGTCGACATCGAGATGGCGCAGCGCATGCTGCGGCACCTCCTCGGCGACAAGATGCGCCGCGCCCTGCGCCGCAAGCCCTTCCTGCGCGCCGCCGTGTGCACGCCGCACGACGCCGACCCGCTCGCCCAGCGTGCCGCGATAGAAACCCTGGTCGGTCTCGGGGCCCGGCGCGTCGAGCTCGTCGACACCCTCATCGCCGCCGCGGTCGGATGCGGTCTGCCCGTCGAGCAGCCCGAGGCCAGCATGATCATGGTGTGCGGGGCCGCCGCGACGGAGGTCGCCGTGCTCTCCCTCGGCAGCATCGTGACCGCGGAACGCATCCGCGTCGGCGGCGAGGCGGTCGACCACGCAATCGTGCAGCACCTGCGCCACCAGCACGAGCTGATGCTGCCCAGCCAGAACGTACGGCCCCTGCAGCTGGCCCTGTCCGGCAACGGGCTGACCCCGCAGGGCCCGGCCTCCACCGAGATCCACGGCCGGGACGTCTGCACCGGCCTCGCCCGCTCCGTCCAGGTCGACACCGCCGCCGTACGGGACGCCATCCAGACCCCCCTCACGGCCGTCCTCGACAGCATCGGCAAGGTACTGCGGGACTGCCCGCCGGACCTGGTCGCCGACCTCGCCGACCGCGGGATCATGATGGTCGGCGGCAGTGCGCTGCTGCCCGGGTTCGACGAGATGCTGCGCCAGGCCACGAGCATGCCGGTGCACATCGCCGAGCGCCCCGACGTCTGCGCCGTACAGGGCCTCGGCACCATGCTGGAGGGCAGGATCGAGCCCTTGGAGCTCGACCCGGCCACCTGAGACGTGCCGGCGCCCGCCGAACTCATCTGATGGGGTGGGCCTTGGCCCGTTCGGCTCGTTGCACCCGGTAGCGCCCCAGTGCCGTCGGCACCCAGCGCCCGCGTCCGTTCGACTGTTCGATCAGGCCCTTGGACGCCAACGAGCGCACGACCTGCTTCAGGCCCTGTCGACCGAGTCGGTAGCGGTGGACGTGATCGCGGAACGCCGTCCTCAGGTCGGTCAGTGTCTGCGGTGTGCCCTGTCCGCAGATGTAGGCCAGCACCGGCATCTCCCAGGGGAGCAGGCGTCCGCCCCCGTTCCTGCCGCGCTCGGTGCGAACCTCCGGCGGGGCAGCCGGTGCGGGCGGCTCCGGCTGCTGCTGATCGTCCCAGGGACCCGGGTTGTCGAAGGCGCTGAAAGCGGCGACTTCCCGGCCGTACCCGACGATGAGGACGCCGTCCGCCAGGGCGAGGGCGCCGACGGGCGCCGGCACGGACACGGTGGTGTGGGCGTCGCCGGTCTCCACGTCCCAGAAGCAGACCGTGTTCCGCCCCGCGGGAACGGTGACCGCCATCGGGCGGCCGTGGAACTCGCCGAGTGCCAGCGCCGATGTGGGCCCGACGGAGATGCCGGCGCGGAGCCTGCCCGTGTCGGCGTCCCACACGCGCAGGCGGCCCTCGGCGCAGGCCGTGACGAGCGGACCGGCGGGGGTGGTGGCCACGGCGAGCAGGTCGACGTGGGCGGAGGCACCCCTGATGGATCTGCGCAGCGTGTCAGTGGTGAGGTTCCACAACCGGATGGTCCCGTCACGGTGAGCCGTGACCGCGACCGGCTGCTCGCGGATACGGGCGGCGGCGACCGCGGTGACCCCGGTCAGGCCGTTCAGGCCGCAGGGGTGCGGGCGACCGGTGGTGAGGGAGCGGACCTGGAGGCATGCGTCTGCGTCCGGGGCGAGGGCCAGTACCAGCGGGCGGCGGCGTGACCCGGCGACGGACAGGGCGGAGACGGGGCCGCAGGACGACGTGGCTTGCCACTGCCGCCGGCCCGTCTCGGGCCGGCGGGCCGTGAGGCGTCCGTCGGCGGTGGCGACGACGGCGACGGGCCCCTCCCGGGTCGCGCCCAGGGCTACGGCCGTCACCTTGCTTCTGCCGTTGAAGTGGATGCCCTCCGATCTGCCGTCCGACCCGGTGAGGACCCGCAGGCGTTCGTCCCCGCAGCCGGTGGCCACCAGGATCCGCCCGTCCGCCCGGGCCACGGAGAGGGAGCGGACCGGGAGCGGATGGGTCACGCCGCCGACGGTCCGGGCCCGCCGGTCGTCGAGCGTCCACACGCGTGCGGTGCCGTCGTGCCCGGAACTGACCGCCACCGGACGCCCGGCGACCTCGGTGACACGGATCGTGCGGGGCGCGACGGTGTGGGCGGTGAACGTCTGGCGCGGGCTGACGCTCGTCAGGTCCCACTCGTGCAGGGTGTGGTCGGCGGAGGCAGAGAGCAGGGAGTGGCCGGAGAGCGAGCGCAGCAGGCGCTCCCTGCGGGTCCGGCCGGTCGTGGCCCGGATGCGGAGCCGGGACGACGGCGTCACGGCCAGGTCCTCGGTGTCGGTGCGGTCCTTGTGCTGTGAGGTGTGAGGCCCGCCTGCCGAGGGGGCTGCGTAGCAGGTCAGCGCCGTGATCTCGGCGAAGTGTGCGGTGAGTTCACGCAGCGCGGCGCCACCGCCCTCCACGTCCCACAGGCGGACGGTCCCGTCGCTGCCGCCGGTGACGGCGACGCATTCCAGTCCGTTGTCGACGACTGCGAGGGCCTCCATGGACGACGGCGGCCCCGTCAGCGTGGTGTGCACGCGGCCGGTGTGGAGGTCCCACACCTGCGCCCAGCCCTCTTCGTACGTCACGACGACGGCCGGAGTCGCGCCCACCTGCGCGGCCGCCACGGCGCGGACCTCCCCGGTGTCGAGCCGCGTCCGGAAGCGTTCCGCCCCCGTGGCGAGGTCCAGGCAGTGGATGCGGCCCTCGCCGATCACGGCGATCACGTCATCCCTGCCGGTGCCCGACCCCGCCACGGCCATGCGGCCGTGGCGCGGTACTCCCGTGAAGAAGTGACGGACCGCTCCGGTCTCCAGGTCCCCGACGCGCACCGTGCCGTCGCCGCCATGGGTCACGACCATCGGTCCGTCGTACGACTCCCCGAGGGCCAGCCCGTGAATGGCGCCCTCGTGTGCGGTGACGCCCCAGCGCGGTGCGCCGTCGTACGGCTCCCAGCATCGCAGCGCTCCGTCCTCGCCCGCGGTCACGACGACAGGCCCGGTTCTACTCCCTCCCGTGGCCGCAGCGGTGAGCGGCACGACGTGGCCGTGGACCTCGTGCAGGAGGGTGTTGCTGCTCAAGTCCCAGACCCGGGCCGTCCGGTCGTCCTGCGCGGTGGTCACCGCGTACGACAGTCCGGGAACCATGCCGGTCGCCACCGACGACACCGCGGAGTCATGGGAGAGAGCGCCCCGCAGCTGCGAGCTGATGTTGCTCGCCGTGGACCAGCGGCACTGCCAGGGGGTGGGCTCGGCGTGGGCGGGGTGGTAGAGCCGACTGCTGATCTCAGGCCACTGGTGCCGGGCCGCGTCCACCGCGAGGATGTGGCGCCGCTCCTCGGGGCTCGCCGAGGCGTGCTCCACGACTGAGGCCCGGTAGACCGGCAGGGAGCGGACACGATTCTCCTCCCCGGGCAGGGCGAGGCTCCGGTTCTCCGCCTCCAGCAGAGAGCCGAAGGTCAGCACCGAGTGCGGGTCGGCGTGGACGAGGAAGTCCCAGTCGTGGAAGAGGTGTTGGAGCGAGCCGGCCTCGGCCGCGTGCTCGGCGGCGTGGCGCAGCAGATACGGCGAGGCGAGATCCCAGCGTGTCGTTCCGTTCACGGTGACGGGGTCGAGCAACCGGGCGAGAACCCGGCGGGCGGTCCGGTCCCGGACCCTCTCGCGTCGGTCCTGCTCCTGCTGCACATCGCTCAGCCAGGCTTCCTCCTGTCTGTCCCGCTCCCTCTCCCAGGCCTCTTCCGCCGCCTCCTGTGCCTCGCTCCACTCCTCACTCATGCCGCGGTCGCCAGCAACCGGGCGAGCGCGGGTGCCTGAAGGTACTTCTCCGCGTGGTGGAACCTGAAGCCCTGGTGGACGACCACGTGGTCATCGCTGTCGACCCCGCTGAAGCGCCGCGAGACGCCCTTGGCCGGAAGGGCCACGAGATCGCCGGGGTCGGCGAGGTTGGCCCAGCGTCCGACCGCGTGCGGCCGGGCGCCCCTGTCGGCCACGGGGGCGGGGTCGAGCCGGTCGAACACCACCTTGGGCAGGGCCAGCGGCGAGCCGATCGTCACCCACAGCGGGACGTGCGGTGTCCCCGTCCCGTGCAGGGTCTCGTAGGCGATCACCGACCCCAGGGAATGGGCGACGAGGGCGTCGGGACGATGCCGGTCGATCGCTTCGCGCAGCCGCCGCCGGACCTCGTCACGATCCGAGCCGGGGGTCTGGTAGGCGACGACCTCCTTCGCCAGGCGAGCCATGAACCACTGCATGTACCACTCGGGGCACTCCCGGCTTTCCGCCAGTGCGGCGAGGCGGTCGCGCAGGAACGCGGTCAGCAGTCCCTGAGCGACCCGGCCGGGTGCGGTGGGGCCCGGATCGGCGGGCTGCGCGTTCACGAGCTCCAGGACGAGTTCCTCCTGGGCCGGCGTGAGATCCTCCAGTTCCTCGTCACCGCTCTGGGCTCCGTCCTCCCGCAACAGGTCGGCGTAGTAGACGACGTGGACGTCCGCGCCGTCCGCGCCCAGGTGCTTGGCCCAGGTGGCGGAGAGGTTGCGGGCCGCCGTCTCCGGCGATTCGCCGGGCCGGTGGTTGCCGATGCCGTGGATTCCGAGGATCTTCACTCCGGGCCTCCGCTGGAGTCGGGACGAGGGTGTGGCGGGGTGTACGGACGGAGGTAGGACTCGACCTGGAGATAGTCCGCGAGTCCCTGGTGGAAGAGCCGGTACAGAGTGGAGCCGTCGCTCTCGACTCCGGTGCGCAGATAGAAGCGGTTCGCTTCGAGCAACTGCCGTACGTTGCCGTCGTCCACGTCCGGGGCGAACTCGGCGGCCACGGCGGCGACCGCCTCCGTGGGGAAGCCCTCGCCCTTCGCCCAGGCGACCGCGGCGAGCACGGCACGCAGGCGGGCGCGCTGCGGTTGCAGGCTCAGGTCGAGTTCCAGGACGCCGGGGAGTGTGACCGGCACGCTCGCACCCAGGTGCTCGGCTGCCGCCACGTCCGCCGGCGCGGGCAGCGTCTCCAGGGCTCGGCCGAAGATCCGGGCGACGAGAAACGGGCCCCAGTCCCGCACGGTCCCGGCGTTGCGGGTGAGCTTCGCCGCCACGGTCCGGGCCAGCACGGTACGGACGGGACGCTGGAGAGCGGCACTGTAGGAGGGGAGTTCGGCGAGCCGCAGCGACAGGTGCTCGGCGAGGTCGGCCCGCAGTTCCCCGTCCGGTACGTCGTCCAGGTCGAGCAAGGTCTGCTGGGCGGCGGCCAGTTCGAGCAAGGGCTGGAAGCGCGTACCGCGCCGGGTGCCCACGAGGAGCCGCAGGCAGGGCCTGCCGTCCGGTCGTAAGGCCTCCGTGAGCGGTAGCAGCAGACGCTGCATCAGATCGGCGGGGTCGTCGGCCTCGTCGAGGGCGTCGAACACCAGCACCGGCACGGCAGGCAGCGCGACGATCGCCTCGATCAGGTCGGGCGCGGTCCAGGGCTCGGTACGCCCCGAGCCTCGGGCCGGCAGCCTCCACTGCGCGGCCAGCGACGTGAGAACGGCGTCGAGTTCACGGTTGCGGGCGTGGATCGCGGCCAGCATCGGGTTGGGAGAGGCCACGCCGTCGGGCTGCTGGGCGGCGAGGTGTCTGCGGATGTCGGGGGCGGCCCGGATGATCTCCTCGTGGCCGGTGCACACCAGGGCACCCAGCAGTGCGGACTTGCCGGAGCCGGGCGCGCCGGTCACGACACGCAGCCCGCCGACGGTGGCGTCATCCAACCAGGGCGCCAGGTCGGCGAGTTGGCGGCGGCGTCCCACGAAATGGTCCCGGACCCGGTCCATGAAATGTTCGGCGCCGAGGTCGGCGACGAACGCCCGCACCGGCGCGTCGACGGTCTGCAACCGCTCCAGCCGGGGGTCACCGGTCCAGTTGGGGTTGGGGAAGAAGGGCAACTCCAACGGCTGCGAGGTGTCGACCTTGGTCGAGTGAACCTTCTGCCGGCTTCCCGTCGCGCTCAACCTGTTCTGGATGGACGAGGTGACTTTGTCCCAGCGCACGAACCGCAGCGACGGCGAAGTATCGAGGCCGTTCTCGGCGATCCCCTCCAGAACCTCGGCCACGGCGGTGCTGAACGCTCCGTCGTACGCCGCCCGGTCCGGTCCCGTCGCGGCGATCACCCACGCGTGCAACTGGTCGTCGGGGATCTGCGCCAACTGTGCGACGCGGGCGGCGCGTCCGGCCCTGCACAGGTCGACCACGAACAGCATCGGGTGCGCCAGTGAGTTCGCCTCCTGCACCCACAGGCTCACATCGGTGCCGAACCCGGGGTTGCCGCACGACGGCACCATGGACAGCCGCTCCGAACCCTCGGCCGTTCTGCCCCGGCCCGCGACAGCCGTCGTGCCATGGGAGACGACGTGCACAATGCCGTACTGCTCCTCGTCGACGGCCGTCCAGTGCTGCCGCACCGCCCTGCGGTCGGGCTCCCGCACGGCCCTGACCTCGTACGCGAGCTTCTGGTACGCCTGCTCCAGCCTGGCCAGCACAGGAAGTACGAAGGGCAGGTCGTCCCACCCCTGGCCGGGCATCGGCTCCTCGTCCTCGGCGACAGCCGGAGCGAAGCGGCTCACCCCCATGAGCAGCGCCCTCAACGGTGCGGCGGCGTCGGCCGTCGCATCCCCCATGTCGCTCCTCCCCCGCCCGCGCTGACGACGGGCGGCCCGCCGCGAGAAGGCCTCCGGGGAATCGTACAGCGGCACCGCCTGGGGCAGTTGAGGGTTGATCGATCGTCCCGCGCGCCTCCCAGGGGCGCTCGGGACCGATGTCAGTACGGCAGAATCCGCCCCGAAGGAGTGCGCCGGTCGATCTCGCCCCTCGTGTCACGGGGAGCGGCAGGCCGGCGGGTGACACGAACGCGAACGTGGGTCTGGCGGTTCATGGCGCCCTCCTCGTATCCCGGGTCCGTTGCGACCAGCCTTCTCTCCGCAACCTTTCGGCACATCGTGCCCACGGAGGCACTTGTCATGCCTCCGCGGCAGGAGCGGGTGCGTGCCGGGGTACTTCCCGGGGAGGAGGGCACCCCTCGGGGGCAGGACGTCACCGGGCCCGCGCGCCTCAGTCGGCCAGCCAGCTGTACCGCCGCTCCGGCCGCCCCGCGTGCCCGTACCGCAGGGACACCTCCGCCTGCCCCGTGACGCTGAAGTGCTCCAGGTACCGTCGGGCGCTGACCCGTGAGACCCCGAGGCGGGCCGCGCACTCGGCGGCGGAGAGGCTGCCGTCGGCGGTGCGCAGCTCGCGTTCGATCAGTTCGGCGGTCTCCACGCTCATGCCCTTCGGCAGAGTGGCCGAAGTGGCGGAGGGCGCCGCGCCCCTCGCCAGCGCCCGGTCCACGTCGGACTGCCCGCTGACCACGGCCGCGTACAGGTTGCTGCGCCGCGCGGCGTACTGCTCGAGCCGGGCCCGCAGGTCCTCGGCGTCGAACGGTTTGAGCAGGTAGTCCACGACGCCCTGGCGTACGGCGTCCCGGACCGCCTCGGACTCCCGCGCCGCGCTGATCACCATGACGTCGCAGTCGTGCCCGGCGCTGCGCAGCCGCGGGATGATCTCCAGGCCGAACATGTCGGGGAGGTAGAGGTCGAGCAGGACGAGGTCGGGCTGCAGCTCGGCCACCGCGGTGAGCGCCTGCTCCCCGCAGTTCGCCGTGCCGATCACCCGGAACCCGTCGACGTCGTTGACGAATCCGCGGTGGATCCGCGCCACCATGAAGTCGTCCTCCACGATCAGCACGTCCAGTGGGTCCGGTACGCCGATCATCGGGCTCCCTCCGTCACTCGTACGGCCGGCCGGCCGACGGACATCCGGGCGGTGAACATGGCCCCCGCCTGCGTGTTGGTCACCGACACCTCACCGCCCCGGCGTTTGCACACCAGCCGGGTGAGCGCCAGGCCGATCCCCCGGTCGCCGCCCTGCGCGGCCTTGGTGGTGAACCCGTGCGAGAACACCTCCTGCGCGAGCTCCGGAGCCACGCCCGGCCCCGAGTCCCGTACGACGATCTCCACGCTGGAGGCGTCCTGGCGCAGTTCCACCTCCACCCAGGCCTCGTGGTCGTCGCCCCCCGCCCTGGAACCGCTCGCGGCGGCGTCGACCGCGTTGTCCACGAGATTGCCGAGTACGGTCGCCACGTCCGCGGAGTCCGTCGGCTCCAGCCGGTCCAGTGCCGTGCGCTCGGAGATCTTCAACCGCACCTTGCGCTCCGCGGCGAGCGCCGACTTGGCCATGAGCAGCGCGGCGACGGCCCGGTCGCGGACGCGGCTGGTGAGGTTCAGGTCGAGCGACTCGCGGTGTTTGCGCAGGGCGCGGACGTACCGTACGACCTCGTCGTGCTCGCCGATCTGGATGAGCCCGGAGATGGTGTGCAGCTGGTTGGAGAACTCGTGGGCCTGTGCGCGCAGCAGCTCGGTGGTGCTGCGGAAGGAGCCCAACTCCCGTTCCAGCTGGGCGAGTTCGGTGCGGTCCCGCAGCGTCGTGACCGAGCCGAGGCGGCGGCCGTCCTTGGTGACGTCCATCCGGTTCATCACCAGGACCCGGCCCCGGCGGACGACCACCTCGTCGCGCCGCGCGAGATCGCCGGGCTCCCCCTCGGGCGCGGTCCCTGCCAGGACGTCGTACAGCCGCCCCTCGATCCCGAGGTCGGCCAGGCTCATCCCGACGCAGTTCTCGGGCAGGTCCAGAAGTCTGCGGCCGACGGAGTTGACCAGCGTGAGCCGCTGCTGCGGGTCGAGGGCCACCACGCCCTCGGCGATCCCGAACAGCATCGCCTCCCGGTGTTCGGCGAGCCCGGCGATCTCGCGCGGCTCCATGCCGAAGGTCTGCCGTTTGATCCGCCGGGCCAGCAGCCAGGAACCGGCCACCCCGAGGACGCTGGCGACGCCGAGGTAGACCAGCAGATAGGACGAGGCGCCGACCAGCCGCTGCCACACCGACGGCGAGGCCCGTCCGATCATCACCGTGCCGAGGTGGTCCCCGGCGCTGCCCAACTCCGCGCCGAGCACCGGCGCCTGTGCCACCAGCTGGATGACGCCGTTCACCGGCAGCTCGCCGGACCAGCCGCGGCCCCCGGCGACCTGCGGGCCGTCGGACGGCATGCGCGTGCCGACCAGCGTGGGGTCGGTGGCGGCGACGATCTTTCCGTGCGCGTTCGCCACCGCGGCGGACGTGACACCGGACCTGGTCAGCGTGGACTGGAGGAGCGGGGCGAGCATCTCGGCCGGAGCGGGCCGCACGAGCTGGGTGCGCACGAGGGGGTTGCCCGCCATCTCCTCGGCGAGCGCGGTCACCCGGCGTCCCTCGACCCGGTCGAACGTCGCCTTCGACTGCGCCAGCGACACCGCGGCCACGGCGGCCAGCACGATCACGACAATGGCGAGCTGCCATACGAGCAGCTCACCGGCGAGGGTCTGACGCCGCTGTTTTCGGGACGGTGACCGTGACGTTATGACCACTATGAACTCAACCTTCAATGGTCACACAACCGAGACGGGGTGTCTCAGGAACCGCACAATCATGGCGCCGGAACGGGCCGAGCGAAAGAGATGAGCCATGAGAACTCGACGAGCCGCACTTGTCGGAGCACTGGCCGCCGTGTCGATGGTCGCGGTCAGCGCCTGTGGCGCGACCGCCGACAAGGAGGAGTCCGAAGGTGGGAGCGGGTCCGGCAAGCCCGTGACCGGCCTCCGGCTCATGGTCCCCAACACCCCGGGCAGCGGTTACGACCTCACCGCCCGCACCGTCTCCCAGGTCATGCAGGACACCAAGGTCGCCTCCGGCATCCAGGTGTTCAACCTGCCCGGCGCCAGCGGCACCGTGGGCCTGCAGCGCCTGGTGAACGAGAAGGGCAACGGCAAGATGGCCATGCAGATGGGCCTCGGCGTCGTCGGAGCCTCGTACACCTCCAAGTCGAAGGCCACGCTGACCGACACCACTCCGGTCGCCAGGCTGATCGAGGAGGCCGGCGCGATCGTCGTGCCGAAGGACTCCCCGTACAAGACGATGGACGACCTCGTCACCGCCTGGAAGAAGGACCCCAAGAAGCTCGCCGTGGGCGGCGGTTCGTCGCCGGGCGGCCCCGACCACCTCCTGCCGATGCAGCTGGCGAAGGCGGTCGGCATCAAGCCGAAGGACGTCAACTACGTCTCGTACGACGGCGGCGGCGAGCTGCTTCCGGCCATCCTCGGCAACAAGATCGCCTTCGGGGCCAGCGGTTTCGGTGAGTTCCTCGACCAGATCGAGGCCGGGCAGGTGCGGGTCCTGGCGGTGACCAGCGAGAAGCCGATCGACGCGCTCAAGGACGCCCCCACCCTCAAGGACTCCGGCATCGACCTGGTCTTCACCAACTGGCGCGGCATCGTGGCCCCTCCGGGCATCACCGACGAGCAGAAGCAGAGCTGGGTCGACGCGATGACCAGGATGCACGACTCCGACGAGTGGAAGGCGCAGCTGGAGAAGAACGGCTGGGTCGACGCCTTCGCCACCGGCGACGAGTTCGGCACCTTCCTGACCGAGCAGGACAAGGCGGTCGCCGACCTGCTGGCAGAGCTCGGGCTGGCATGAGCTCCGAGGTGAAGGACGAACGGACCGCGGAGGACTCCCCTCCGCCCCGGGAGGGCGGGGACCGCGCACAGTACGGCGTGTGCGTGTTCCTCGCCCTGCTGGGCACCGCGGTCATCGTGGACGCCCTCGGCATCCCGCACATCACCAGCGGCACCGACCCGGTCGGCCCGCGCGCGGTCCCGCTGATCCTGGGCGCGCTGCTGGTGCTGTTCGCGGTGCTGTACGCCGTCGACGTGGCCCGGGGCGGCCGCGGTGAGCCGGAAGCCGGCGAGGACGTCGACCTGTCGGGCGGCAGCGACGGGCGCACCGTGGCCCTGCTGGTCGCGGTGTTCGTGGCGAACGCGCTGCTCATCGAGCGGCTCGGCTGGGTGATCAGCGGTGCCCTGCTCTTCTGGGGCACGGCGTTCGCCCTCGGCAACCGCCACTACGTCCGCAACCTGCTGATAGCGGTGACGCTCTCCCTCACGACCTTCTACGCGTTCGCGATCGGCCTCGGCGTGAACCTCCCCGCCGGTGTCCTGCAAGGAATCCTGTGAGGCCGCGATGGACAACCTGAACAACCTCATGCAGGGCTTCGCGGACGTCATGGCCCCGCTGAACCTGCTGCTCGCCCTGGTCGGCGTGGTCATCGGCACCGCGGTCGGCGTCCTGCCGGGCATCGGCCCGGCGATGACGGTGGCCCTGCTCCTGCCGGTCACCTACGGCATGGAGCCGGTGCAGGCGTTCATCATGTTCGCCGGCATCTTCTACGGCGGCATGTACGGCGGCTCGACGACGTCGATCCTCCTCAACACCCCCGGCGAGTCGTCGTCCGTGGTCACCGCGATCGAGGGCAACAGGATGGCGAAGGCGGGCCGCGCGGCCCAGGCCCTCGCCACGGCGGCGATCGGCTCCTTCGTGGCCGGCACGATCGGCACCCTGCTGCTGGTCCTGATCACCCCGTTCGTGGTCGACTTCGCGGTCGGTCTCGGCGCCCCCGACTACTTCGCGCTGATGCTGCTGGCGTTCATAGCGGTGACGTCGGTGCTGGGCTCGTCCCGCATCCGGGGCTTCATCTCCCTCCTCCTGGGCCTGACGATCGGCCTGGTCGGCATCGACTCGGTCTCCGGCCAGCAACGACTCACGCTCGGCATACCGCAGCTGGCCGACGGCATCGACGTCGTCGTGGTCGCGGTCGGCATCTTCGCGGTCGGCGAGGCCCTGTGGGTGGCCGCACACCTGCGCCGCAAGCCGGCCGAGGTGATCCCGGTCGGCCGCCCCTGGATGGGCCGGGACGACTGGAAGCGCTCGTGGAAGCCGTGGCTGCGCGGCACGGCGTACGGCTTCCCGTTCGGCGCACTCCCGGCCGGCGGCGCGGAGATCCCGACCTTCCTGTCGTACGCCACCGAGAAGCGGCTCACCAAGCACCCCGAGGAGTTCGGCAAGGGTGCGATCGAGGGCGTGGCGGGCCCCGAGGCCGCGAACAACGCGTCGGCGGCGGGCACCCTGGTCCCGATGCTGGCGATCGGCCTCCCGACGAACGCGACGGCGGCCGTGATGCTGGCCGCCTTCCAGTCGTACGGCATCCAGCCGGGGCCTCTCCTCTTCGAGCGCGAGGCGAGCCTGGTCTGGGTCCTGATCGCGAGCCTGTTCATCGGCAACCTGCTGCTCCTGCTCCTGAACCTCCCCCTCGCCCCGGCCTGGGCGAAGCTGCTGCAGATCCCGAGGCCGTACCTGTACGCGGGCATCCTCTTCTTCGCCTCGATGGGCGCGTACGCGGTCAACGCCCAGCCCCTGGATCTGTTCATCCTCCTCACCCTGGGTCTCCTGGGCTTCGCCATGCGCCGCTTCGGACTGCCGGTCCTGCCGCTGATCGTCGGCGTGATCCTGGGCCCGCGCGCGGAGTTGCAGGGCCGCCGCTCCCTCCAGCTCTCCGGCGGCGAGTTCTCGGGGCTGCTGGGCGGCCCGGTGTCGTACACGGTCTACGCGGCGATCATGCTGGTCCTGGCCTGGCCGCTGATAGGCAGGTTCGTCGTACGTCCTCTGCGCGCGCGCAGTGCCGCGTGAGACTTCCTGAGACATCGCCTGGGACTTCCTGAGACATCTGGAGATCGAGATGACCATCCTGGTCGGCTACGTCCCCTCACCCGAGGGTGAGGCGGCCTTGCGCGCGGGGATCGACGAGGCCCGGCGGCGCGGCGAGAAACTGCTGGTGGTGAACACGACCCGGGGCGACGCGTATGCGGACCCGCGCTTCGCCCAGGAACCCGACCTGTCTCATGTGCGCGAGGACCTCGCGGCGCTCGGCGTCGACTTCGACATCCGGCAGGTGCTCGGCGCCCGCGACGCCGCGGCGGAGATCATCGACATGGCGGAGACGATGGACGCGTCCCTGGTCGTGATCGGCCTCCGCCGCCGCAGCGCGGTCGGCAAGCTGATCATGGGCTCGGCGGCGCAGCAGATCCTGCTGGGGGTGGACTGCCCGGTCCTCGCCGTGAAGGCGGAGGGCTAGCCGAGGGCGCGGCGAACCTTCGGCTGATCGTTCGCCGCGCCGGCCCGGCCTCGCCTGCGCCGCGTGGCAGTGAGGCCGGCCGGCCTGACCCGCACGCGGCGCGAGCCGCAGGAACGCACCCGCCGCAGGCCGGCGCGGGTGCGTCCGCCCGGGCGTGACCGGAACGTGCCGCACATCGCCCGGAACACAGCCACCCCGCACGCCCGGCCGCACCCCACCCGCCACCTCCCCTGCCGTGTGCGATGCCGCACACCCTCCGCCCGAGCCGCACCGGGGACACGACCAGGCGCGACGCGTTCGGTCGCCCGTCGAGGGGGTCCGTCGGGGCCGTCCGTATGCCCCGTGGGTGGGACACGGGCGTGATCCGAAACATACGTGTCCTGGGACATATACGTTTTCGCCCGATTGTGGCTAGCTGGATGTGTTTGCCTCGCGCCCAGCGACGCGTCATCCGACCGCCGCCGTCCTGTCGATCGTCCGCCCGGGAGACCCATGCGCCTGCGCGCCCCCTCCGACCCTCCGAACGCCTCGCCACCCCGTATCGCGTCCATCCCGCCCCTTGCCCTGGCCGGCGGCGCCCTGGCCCTGGGTGCTGGTGGGCTGTATGTCGCCGGGCTGCTGATCGCGGGCGGGGACATAGATGCCGGGACGACGGTGCGCGGCGTGGACATCGGGGGCCTGAGCCGCGCGGCGGCCATCGAGAAGCTGGAGCAGCGGCTGGGGCCGACCGGCTCGCGCGACCTGCCCGTGACGGTCGGTGACAGCAAGGGCACGGTCGATCCACGGCAGGCCGGCCTGACCTTCGACTTCGGGGAGACCGTCGACCGGGCGGCCCGCACCCACGACGCCGATCCCTTCACCGTGATCGGCGGCATCTTCCGGTCGGGCGGCACCGTCGATCCGGTCGTGGACGTCGACGAGGACAAGGCCCACGCCGCCCTCGGAAAGCTGGCGAAGTCCCTGGACCGAAAGGTCCGCGACGGCGCCATCACCTTCACCGACGGTCAGGTCCACCAGGTCACGCCGCGCAACGGCTACGCGCTGGACAAGGACGCCGCGATCGACCCCCTGCGCACGGCCTTCCTGAACGGCGGAACCGACGCGGTCACGACCCTGCCCACCAGCGAGACCAAGCCCCAGGTCACCGACCGGGAGATGCAGCGAGCGGTACGCGACTTCGCACGCCCGGCCATGTCGGCGCCGGTCACCCTCGTCGCGGCCGGCCATCGCTTCACCATCGACCAGCCCGTCCTCGGCGAGTACCTGACGATGCGCCCGGACGACGGCGGCCGGCTCACCCCGAGGCTGGACGCCAAGGGCCTGCGGGCCGACCCCGAGGTGGACCGCCCCCTGTCCGTGCTGCCCAGCACGGCCCGGAACGCCGACCTGCGCCTCGTCGGCAACAGGGTCGCGGTGGCCGAGGACGGCCGGGCCGGCCACGTGATCACCGACAAGGCGCTGAGCAAGGCCGTCATGCCACTGCTCAGGAGGACCGGCGCCGCCCGCAGTGGCGAGATCGCCACGCACGTGAGCGAGCCGCAGGTGACCCGCGACAACGTCGAACGGCTCGGCCTGCGCGAGCGGATGTCGTCCTTCACCGTCAACTTCGAGCCCGCGCCGTACCGCACCCGGAACATCGGCCGCGCGGTGGAACTCATCAACGGCTCCGTCGTCATGCCGAACAAGACCTGGAGCTTCAACCGCACCGTCGGCGAACGCACCGAGGCCAACGGCTTCGTCGACGGCGTCATGATCCTGAACGACGAGTTCCACAAGGCCCCCGGCGGCGGCGTCTCCGCCGTGGCGACGACCATGTTCAACGCGATGTTCTTCGCGGGGGTCGACCCCGTCGAGTACGGCGCCCACTCGTTCTACATCGAGCGCTACCCGGAGGGCCGCGAGGCGACGGTCGCCTGGGGCAGCCTCGACCTCAAGTTCAACAACGACTCCGGCAACGCCATCTACATCCAGGCCGAGTCCACCGACACGTCCGTCACCATCACCTTCCTCGGCACCAGGAAGTACGACGAGATCGGCTCGATCACGGGACCGCGCACCAACGTGGAGGAGCCGGCGAAGAAGGTCAGCACCGACAAACAGTGCGTGCCGCAGACTCCGTTGGAGGGATTCGACGTCACCGTGCAACGGGTGTTCGTCGCCGACGGCCGAGAGCTGAAACGAGAGCCGTTCCGCACCCACTACAAGCCGCGTGATGAGATCGTCTGCGAGTGAACTCCCGGCAACGGGCTGGTCGCATCGTTTCTGCACGGATGGTGCGTGGTGGGGCGGGTGGGACTCGAACCCACGGCCGACGGATTATGAGTCCGCTGCTCTAACCGGCTGAGCTACCGCCCCATAGCGGCGTGTCGCGTACATGTGTGCGCGCCGTCTGCCGCAGCATAGCCGCTCATACGATCTCCTGCTTCGTATGGTCGACTTCGCATGCCCTCAAGGACTCCCCCACGACCTGCACGGTTCCCGTGACAGGTGATCACACATGAAAAAGGACCCCATCGGGGTCCTCTTCAGCATGCTCCCCCGACTGGACTCGAACCAGTAACCTGCCGGTTAACAGCCGGCTGCTCTGCCAATTGAGCTACGGAGGACCGAGCTCCCCCGACTGGACTCGAACCAGTAACCTGCCGGTTAACAGCCGGCTGCTCTGCCAATTGAGCTACGGAGGAATGCCTCGTTTGCATCGAACGTACCTACCTGGGTATTCGCCAGGGGGCGTGCGCTCGCTGCGACACATACATTAGCGCAAGCAGGGGGGTGCTCCGCCAATCGGTTCCCCCCGGCGCCGACGCCGCACCAGGGACCTACGCAAGGGAAGGGTGGCCGCCATGCGCTACCGACTCACGTTCGTCATCGGACTCGCCGTCGGTTACGTCCTCGGCACACGCGCCGGACGCGAGCGCTACGAGCAGCTCAAGAAGTCCGCGCGCCAGGTCGCGCAGAACCCCGCCGTCCGCAACACCGCGGAGACGGCGGCACAACAGGGCCGCGTCTTCGCGGGCAAGGCGTACCACACGGTGAGCGACAAGGTCGGCGACCGAGTCCCCGAGTCCGTCGCCCAGCGGGTCCGCTCCCTGCGCGAACGCAGCGCCCACAACGGAGGCGCGGAGGACGACTGGGGCACCAGCAACACGTAACGGACATGGAGACGCGTGTGGGATCGGGGCCTCCTGGGCGCCGGTCCCTGCCACGTCCTCAGGGGCGCGGGGCTGAATCGATTGCGGCTCCGCCGCGTGGGCGCGACCAGCCCCCACACAAGCCGCACCCGAAACACAACCGGCACCCCCACGCCGCCCACGGCCCAAGCAAGCGCAGCGCTACGGCACAATTTGGGCCATGGGGATAGTCGCCGGGTTGGACAGTTCGCCCGATTTCACTCGCATCGTCGTCTGCGACGCAGACACAGGCGCCGTGCTCAGGCAGGGGTATGCCCCGCACCCGGTGGAGTCGCCGGACGGAACCGCGCGTCCGTCCGACGTGGATCCGCAGGCCTGGCTGCTCTCCCTCGGTGAGGCGGCGGGCGGCGGGCTGCTCGAAGGTGTGCAGGCCATCGGCGTGTCGGCGCAGCAGAACGCGGTGGTGCCGCTCGACGCACAGGGCAACACCGTGCGCCCCGCGATGGTCGGCGGCGACAAGCGGGCGCAGGTCGCGGCGGCCGACCTGATCGATGCGCTGGGGGGACGCGAGGCGTGGGCGCAGGCCGTGGGGTGTGTGCCGCAGGCCGCGCAGCCGGTGACGAAGCTGCGCTGGCTCGCCAAGACCGAGCCGGAGAACGCGGCGCGCGCCGCCGTTCTGATGCAGGCGCACGACTGGCTGGTGTGGCAGCTGCTCGGCCGCCCTGTGAGAAGGACCACGGACCGGGGCGGCGCCTCCGGCACCGGCTACTGGTCGGCGGCGACCGGCTCCTACCGCAGCGATCTCGTCGAGCTGGCGCTCGGCCACCAGGCGATGCTGCCCGAGGTGATCGGGCCCGCCGAGGCGGCCGGTACGACGCCGGAGGGACTGCTGATCTCCGCGGGGACCGGCGAGACCATGGCCGCCGCCTTCGGGCTCGGCATCGGGCTGGGCGACGCGGTCGTGTCGCTCGGCGCCTCCGGGTCGGTGATGGCCGTTCACCCCGAGGCGCTCGTCGACAGCAGCGGGATGATCACCTCACTGGCCGACGCGACCGGCATGCACCTCCCGGTCGTCACCACCCTCAACGCCGTACGCACCCTGCGCGGCGCCGCCGAACTCCTCGGCGTGGCCGATCTGGAGGGCCTGTCCGATCTGGCGATGAAGTCGACGCCGGGCTCGCACGGCCTGGTGCTGCTGCCCTATCTGGAGGGTGAGCGCACGCCGCAGCTGCCGCACACGGCGGGGATGCTGGCGGGGCTGCGGCGGGAGTCGATGAAGCCGGAGCATCTGGCGCGGGCCGCGTTCGAGGGCATGCTGTGCGGGCTCGCGGACGCGCTGGACGTGCTGCGCGGCCGGGGTGTCGAGGTGCGGCGGATCTTCCTGCTGGGTGCGGCGGCCGAGCTGTCGGCGGTGCAGGCGGCGGCGCCCATGCTCTTCGGGGCGCAGGTGGTCGTACCGCAGCCCGCGGACTACGCGGCGATCGGCGCGGCCCGGCAGGCCGCGTGGGCGCTGGGCGTGTCGCAGGGCACGCTCGACCCGCGCACCCCGCCGGTCTGGCAGGGCGCGGCCGCGCAGGTCCTGGAGCCCGGTGAGGAGCTGGCGGTGGGCCAGGCGGTGCGGCAGCAGTTCGTGTCGGTGCGGGAGCAGACGCATCCGGGGGCGTTCCGGGCGTAGGGCGGGGCCGCCGGACCCGTGGAACGTAAGAGACCGGTAGGAGTTCGCACCCGGAAGGCCGTATGAGGCGGCGCTGACGGATTAATCGGTTGGGGTAACGCGGCGGGAGTGTCCGACGATAGGGGCCAGGGGCAACCAATCGCCCCGTCGTCGACCTCCGAGAGAAGCAGCGTGCTCATACGACTTCTGCGGACCTACCTCAGGCCCTACCGAAAACCCATTGCCTGGCTGGTGCTGCTGCAGTTCCTGCAGACCTGCGCCACGCTCTACCTGCCCACGCTGAACGCGGACATCATCGACAAGGGTGTCGTCACCGGCGACACCGGCTACATCCTGTCCTACGGCGCCCTGATGATCGGCATCTCGCTGGCGCAGGTCGTGTGCAACATCGGTGCCGTGTACTACGGCGCCCGGACCGCGGCGGCGCTCGGCCGGGACGTGCGGGCCGCCGTCTTCGACCGGGTGCAGTCGTTCTCCGCGCGTGAGGTGGGGCACTTCGGCGCGCCCTCGCTGATCACCCGGACGACCAATGACGTCCAGCAGGTGCAGATGCTGGCGCTGATGACGTTCACGCTGATGGTGTCGGCGCCGATCATGTGCGTGGGCGGCATCGTGCTCGCCCTCGGCCTGGACGTGCCGCTGTCCGCGGTGCTGGTGGCCGTGGTGCCGGTCCTCGGCATCAGCGTGACCTTGATCGTGCGGCGGCTGCGGCCGCTGTTCCGGAGCATGCAGGTGCGTCTCGACACGGTGAACCGGGTGCTGCGCGAGCAGATCACCGGCAACCGCGTGATCCGTGCCTTCGTCCGCGACGAGTACGAGCAGCACCGCTTCCGCAAGGCCAACGCCGAGCTCACCGACATGGCGATGGGGACGGGCAAGCTGCTCGCGCTGATGTTCCCGATCGTCATGACGGTGGTGAACCTGTCGTCGATCGCGGTGGTGTGGTTCGGCGCCCATCGCATCGACAGCGGCGGGATGCAGATCGGTGACCTGACGGCCTTCCTCGCCTATCTCATGCAGATCGTGATGTCCGTGATGATGGCCACCTTCATGTTCATGATGGTGCCGCGCGCGGAGGTCTGCGCCGAGCGTGTCCAGGAGGTCCTGGACACGTCGTCGAGCGTGGTGCCGCCGGTCGTGCCGGTGCGGGAGCTGCGCCGGCACGGTCATCTGGAGATCCGGGGTGCCGGGTTCCGCTACCCGGGTGCCGAGGAGCCGGTGCTGAAGTCGATCGACCTGGTCGCGCTGCCGGGCGAGACGACCGCCGTCATCGGCTCGACGGGCAGCGGGAAGTCGACCCTGCTGGGCCTCGTCCCGCGACTGTTCGACGCGACCGACGGGCGGGTGCTCGTGGACGGGGAGGACGTGGCGACCATCGATCCCCAGCTGCTGGCCAGGACCGTCGGGCTGGTGCCGCAGAAGCCGTACCTGTTCGCCGGGACGGTCGCGACCAACCTGCGCTACGGCAATCCGGACGCGACGGACGAGGAGCTGTGGCAGGCGCTTGAGGTGGCGCAGGCCAAGGAGTTCGTCGAGCGGCTGGAGGGCGGGCTGAACGCGCCCGTCTCGCAGGGCGGGACCAATGTCTCCGGTGGGCAGCGGCAGCGGCTCGCGATCGCGCGGACGCTGGTCCAGCGCCCGGAGATCTATCTCTTCGACGACTCCTTCTCCGCCCTCGACTACGCCACCGACGCCGCGCTGCGTGCGGCGCTCGGGCGCGAGACCGCCGAGGCGACCGTCGTCATCGTCGCCCAGCGGGTGGCGACCATCCGGGACGCCGACCGGATCGTCGTGCTCGACGAGGGGCAGGTCGTCGGCACGGGCCGGCACCACGAGCTGATGGCGGACAACGAGACATACCGGGAGATCGTTCTCTCCCAGCTGACGGAAGCGGAGGCTGCCTGATGGCCGGGCCGATGGGGCGGATGATGGCCGGCGGCGGCCCCGATCAGCGCTCGCTGGACTTCAAGGTCTCGGGCAGGCGACTGATCGCGCAGTTCAAGCCCGAGCGGGTCACCATCTACGCGCTGCTGGTCTGCGTGGTCGTGAGCGTGGGCCTCTCGGTCGCCGGACCGAAGATCCTCGGTGCGGCCACCGACCTGGTCTTCGCGGGCATCGTCGGGCGGCAGTTCGAGTCCGGGATGAGCAAGGAGCAGGCCCTCGCGGCCATGCGGGAGCGCGGCGACAACCAGATCGCCGACATGCTGCGCAGCACCGACTTCACACCGGGCCAGGGCATCGACTTCGGCGCGGTGGGGAACGTACTGCTCTTCGCACTCGCCGTGTTCCTCGTGGCCGGTCTGCTGATGGCGGTGGCGACGCGGCTGGTGAACCGTGCCGTGAACCGGACGATGTTCCGGATGCGGGAGGACGTCCAGACGAAGCTGTCGCGGCTGCCGCTGTCGTACTTCGACAAGAGCCGGCGCGGTGAGGTGCTGTCCCGGGCGACCAACGACATCGACAACATCGGGCAGACGCTCCAGCAGTCGATGGGCCAGCTCATCAACTCGGTGCTCACCATCATCGGTGTGCTGGCGATGATGTTCTGGGTGTCGTGGCTGCTGGCACTGGTCGCGCTGGTGACCGTGCCGCTGTCCTTCGTGGTCGCCACGCGCGTCGGCAAGCGGTCGCAGCCGCACTTCGTGCAGCAGTGGCGCACCACCGGCAAGCTCAACGCGCACGTCGAGGAGATGTACACCGGGCACACCCTGGTGAAGGTCTTCGGGCGGCAGGAGGAGTCGGCGCAGCAGTTCGCCGAGCAGAACGAGGAGCTGTACGAGGCCGGGTTCAAGGCGCAGTTCAACAGCGGGGTCATGCAGCCGCTGATGCTGTTCGTGTCGAACATCAACTACGTCCTGGTCGCGGTGGTCGGCGGTCTGCGCGTGGCGTCCGGCTCGCTGTCCATCGGTGACGTGCAGGCCTTCATCCAGTACTCGCGGCAGTTCTCGATGCCGCTGACGCAGGTCGCGTCGATGGCGAACCTCGTGCAGTCGGGTGTCGCCTCGGCGGAGCGGATCTTCGAGCTGCTGGACGCCGAGGAGCAGGGCGCGGATCCCGTGCCGGGTGTGCGGCCCGAGGAGCTGCGGGGGCGGGTGGCGCTGGAGGGCGTGTCCTTCCGGTACGACCCGGAGAAGCCGCTGATCGAGGACCTGTCGCTGGCGGTGGAGCCCGGGCACACGGTCGCGATCGTCGGTCCCACGGGTGCCGGCAAGACGACGCTGGTGAACCTGCTGATGCGCTTCTACGACGTGTCGTCCGGGCGCATCACCCTCGACGGGGTCGACATCGCCCGGATGTCCCGGGACGAACTGCGGGCCGGGATCGGGATGGTGCTGCAGGACACGTGGCTGTTCGGCGGCACGATCGCGGAGAACATCGCGTACGGCGCCTCCCGGGACGTCACCCGGGGCGAGATCGAGGAGGCGGCTCGGGCCGCCCACGCCGATCGGTTCATCCGTACGCTGCCCGACGGGTACGACACGGTGATCGACGACGAGGGCAGCGGGGTCAGCGCCGGTGAGAAGCAGCTGATCACCATCGCTCGGGCGTTCCTGTCGGATCCGGTGATTCTGGTGCTGGACGAGGCGACGTCGTCGGTCGACACCCGTACGGAGGTGTTGATCCAGAAGGCGATGGCGAAGCTCGCGCATGGGCGCACGTCGTTCGTGATCGCGCATCGGTTGTCGACCATCCGGGACGCGGACACGATCCTCGTCATGGAGAACGGCTCGATCGTGGAACAGGGCGCGCACGAGGAGCTGTTGGCGGCCGACGGGGCGTATGCGCGGTTGTACAAGGCGCAGTTCGCCCAGGCGGTGGCCGAGGTGGACTGATCGGCCGGTCGGCACACAGTCTCCGCCCTCCCCGTCGGGGAGGGCGGAGACTGTGCTCTTCTCTCCTCCTACTTTCTTGCCGCGATCCCATCGTCTGACGGGAATCAGCCGCCCGTGCCGTCCCTACGCTGCCGACGTGGGGAGCAAACCTGTGATCGACGGCTCGGCCGAAACCTGGGCACCCGCCGTCGGCGAACACTTGAACTGGATCCGCGACGTCCTGAGGGGGCCCGCCCTGCCGGCCCGGCGGCGCGACGAGCTGTGGTCCGGTCTGCGGGCCGTGCAGCGGCGCGCGGACGATCCGGAACTACGCATCGCCGTCTTCGGCGAGGCGTCGAGCGGCAAGAGCACCCTGCTCAACGCCTTTCTCCGCCGACGGCTGCTGCCTTCGTCGGCCCGGGTGACCACCACCGTCACGACGGTGCTGCGGTATCACGACGGCACCGAGGGCCTGCGTCTGCGGACCGCCGACGGGACCGAACTGAGCTGGCCGTCGGCAGCCTTCGGCGACTGGGCCGACGGTGCGCGCACTCCCCCCGCGGACAGCCTGGAAGCCGCCTTGGACCAGGTCCTCACCACCGACCTGGCACTCCTGGTACGGGACTTGGAGGTGCGCTCCCCGGTCCGGCTGCTGGGCGACGGCGTGGCGTTACTGGACACCCCGGGCTTCAGCGTGACCGACCCCGGGCACCGGGAACTCGCCGAGGCGGCGGCGGGTCTGGCGGATCTGGCGGTGGTGGTCGTGCCCGCCGTCGCGGCGATGTCGATGACCCTGACGGACTTTCTCACAGGACCGCTGCGGAACCATCTCGACCGGTGCGTCTTCGTGATCACCAAGATCGATCTCATCGACGAGGACGAACGGGGCGGGACCGTCGAGTTCGTCGGGGACCGGCTCAAGGCGATGGGCATCGTCGATCCGCTGCTGCTGCCCTGCGCTCCGGGAAAGGCGCTGGAGGAGATCGGCGGGCAGGCCGGCGGGCTGCGGACGGCTCCGGAGCACCAAAGTCATCTGTCCGGCTTCCGTACGGCGGAGCGGCGGCTCCTGCGGCTGGCCATGGACCGGCGGGAGTCCGCCATCGCGGCCACCGTGCTGACCCTGCTCTCCCGGCTGCTGGCTGCCGTGGAGGAGACCGCCGACGCCCAGCGCGCCGAGCAGCGCCGTGCTGAACGCGCGCTGGCCGCCCTGTCCCTACCGGACTTCCCGGGGTTTCTTGACGCCTGGACCAGGCGTGCCCTCGACAAGGTGAATGCCGGGGCGGAGTACGCCGCGAGGAGCGCCGCGGCTCGATCGGAACGCTCCGAGCTGGACGACAAGGTGGTTTCCGCGGTAGCCGGTGACAAGATCGACAACATTCGCGAGGCCGCCTCGGAGGTCTCTCGGATCGTCCGCCTCCACCTGCGGCAGGAAGCCGAGCGGACGGCCCGTGCCGCGGCGGGGCGGGCCGGTGAGCTGCTGGCCGCCGAAGCCGAGGAGCTCGCCCGGAACTTCGCGGCACAGTACGGCACACTCGCGGGACTGGCCGGCGAGGCGCCTGCCGCGCCCGTGGTACCGGTGACGAACCTGGAGCTGCCCGACCTGGAGCTGTCCGGCATCGACCAGGCCCTGACCGCGGTCGGCGCCGAACTGACCGCCGTCGACAACTGGCGTACCGGTGGCGGTGCGGCGGCCGGGGCCGTCATCGGCAGCATGATCGCCCCCGGTGTCGGCACCGTCATCGGGGGCGCGCTCGGGGCCTTCGTGGGCAAACGCGGCCGGGACACGGCCCGGACACAGTTCCTGCAGAAGGCGCGCCCGCTCATCGCCGCCGCGCACAGCGAGGTCACCGCCCTGCGCTCCGCCTCGCTCCAGCGCATCTCCCAGGGCGTGGGCGACAGTGTCGCGGCACTCCGGCAGAAGTACGAGGTCGAGTTCAGCGACGAGATCGTCCGGCTCACCCTGGCCAACGAACGTCGGCGGGCCGCACTGGTGTTCGACATCGCCGCCGCCGAACAGACCGTGGCCCACGCCCGGCACCGACGTGAGCAGGTCGCCGTCCTGCGCCGCGGCACTTCAGTCGCCCTGTAAGCATCCAAGGAGTCGTACGCCATGGACACTCAGCCCGATCCTCAGGACCCGCCCACCCTCGACCCGCCGGCCGTCGGCACGACCACCGAGAGCGGTGACCGGCCTGGCCGCGTGGGCGATGCGGAAGACGCCCCGGCCTTCCACGCCCCGCACGTCGCCGATGTCGGCACCGACGCGCCCGGCTGGCTGCGGGAGGCGCAGACGCTGGCGGCGGACTACCGGCTGGACCGCATCGGTGAGGACCTGGAGGCGCTGGCCGACGGGCGGGGCCGGCGGTTGTTCCGGGTCGCCGTGGTGGGTGAGTTCAACCGCGGCAAGTCCACCCTCGTCAACCGCCTGCTCGGCCGGAACCTGCTGCCGACCGGCTCGTTGCCGGTGACCCGGGTTCCGGTGGTGGTCCGGGCGGCCGAGGACGAGGTGCTCACCATCCGCTGGCCGGACGGCCGGCGAGAACTGCGCCGTCTCGACGCGGACGGCGCATGGGACGGCCTCACGGGGGCCGTGCCCGAGGAGGGCTCCGGGACGACGAACGGGGGAGCCCCGGAGCCCTCCGTGACCCTCACCGTCGCCGACGACTGGCTGGACGGGCTGGACGCCGAACTGGTGGACACCCCCGGCGTCAACTTCGGCAACGACGGTCAGCTGGAGCAGGTACGCGAGGTCGCCGCGGGATGCGACGCCGTCCTGTTCGTCGTCTCCGCGCTGTCCCCGCTGGGCATCACGGAACGCGGCCTGCTGGAGGAGGAGGTGCTGCGCCGGCACATCCCCTTCGTCGCCGTCGTGGTGACGATGCTGGACCTGGTCGACGCCGGGGACCGGGCCGAGGCCCTGGAGGATCTCGGGCGACGGCTGTCCGGACTGGCGAACCTTACGGTGCTGCCCGCGCCCGAACCCGGGGCCGGGCAGGCCGAGGTGGCCGCGCTGCACGCATTGGCGGAGGGTTTCGCCCGGCGGGACGGGCGCGCCGTGTGGCGGGACCGGCGGATCGCCGCCCAGGTCGCGGACCACTGCGACGCGATGACCGCGATCGCGAGCCGGACCATGGCGATGGACCGGCTCTCCGCGGAGGAGGCCGAGGAAGCTGCCAAGAAGGCGCAGGCGGCGCTGGAGGACGAGGAGCGGCGGTGGGAGCAGCTGCGCATCGATCTGACCGCGCGGCAGCTCGCCCTCACCACCCGGCTGCGGGAGTACGTCCAGGGCAAACGCGACGGGCTGATCGAGCGGCTGCGCTGGGAACTGGACCGGACCGGTGACCCGTGCGGCTGGTGGGAGCGTGATCTGCCGTTCCGGCTGCGGCACGAACTGTCCGTCCTGGCAAAGGAGTCCGAGCGCGCCGTACTGCTGCCGACCCTCACCGCCGACAGCGGCTGGCTGGACGCGGAGGTGGCCGGCCGGCTGCCCGGGGCCCGGCCGAGCTGGATCCCTGCCTCGGGCGGGCTGAAGCTGTCGGCCGAGCCCGAGATCTCCGGCGAGGTCTCCAGCCTGTCCGGGGTCCGGCTGGCCACGAGGCTGGGCGCACAGGGCGGGGCCATCGTCGGCTACCTGATCGCCGCTGCCCGCCACGCACCGCTGCCGATGATCTACGGCGCCGGTTTCAGCCTCGTCGGCGGGCTGCTCGCCGAGGCGTCCATCAGGGCCGCCACCGAGGCCCAGCGCAGTGAGGTGGACGCGCTGCTGGTCCGGGTCGTCGACGAGACCACCACGGCCTTCCAGCGGCGGGCGGTTGAGCTGCTCTCCGAGGTCTACGCGGACGTGTTCGAACAACTCCGGCAGTCGCACCTCGCCTGGCACGACGCCTGGCGGACGGTGGCCGACTCCAGGTCCGACGGTGACAGGGACTGGGAGTCCCTGGCCCGCTCCGCCGCCGCCCTGGCCGCACGCATCCGGGCCGGGCTCCGGGCCTGACCCGTACTCAGAAAGCCTCCACAGCTTCAGACCCGAACAGAGAGGACGTACGGACCATGAGCACGGAAGAAGGCGGGTACGCCGCCGCGGCGGCGCAGCGACTGCGTCTGACCGGCATCTGCCGCCAACTCGGCAAGATCGCCGAACAGATCGGCGACACCGGAGCGGAAAGCCTGGTGTCCGACATCCTGCAGCGGATGGACACCGACGCCTTCTACGTGATGGTGGTCGGCGACTTCAAACGCGGCAAGTCCACCTTCGTCAATGCCCTGCTGGGAGCCCAGGTGCTGCCGGTCAAGGCGGTACCCGCCACCGCGGTCATCACCGAGGTCAAGTTCGGCGACTCCCCGGCCGCTCAGCTGTGGAAGGAGGACTCCGTCTCCCCGGAGCCCGTCGACCCCGAGCGGCTCGTCGAGCTCATCACCGTCAACAACAAGGCACACGGCCAGCGCAACCCCTATGTCAAGGCCGAGGTCATCTGGCCGCTGGAGCTGTGCCGCAACAACGTGGTGCTGGTCGACTCGCCCGGTCTCAACGACCATGAGAGCCGCGACGAGATCACCCTCGGCTACCTCCGCAAGGCCGACGCGGTGATCTTCCTCCAGCACGCCATCGCCCCCATGAGCATGGACGAGACCCAGTTCCTGAGCTCCTATCTGGAGGCCTACGACCCGTTCTTCGTCTTCACCTACTTCGACGCCATCGACGACCACGAGCGCGGGGAGGTCACGGCCGCCGCCCGCCACCGCATCACCGCTCTGCGCGGCGAGGAACGCGACGCGGGCCGCTTCTTCTTCGTGGACGGCAAGACGGCGCTGCGTGCCAGGATCGCCGGGGACACCGCCGCCTACAACTCCTCCGGCGTGGCCGCTCTGGAGAGTGCGCTCGAACACTATCTGGCCACCGAACGGCACAAGGTCAAGATTCTCGCCCCGGCCCGTGCCCTGCGCGGTCTGGCCCGCGAACTGGACCGCAACATCCCGCACGAGCTCGCGATGCTCGACTCGCGGACCGGAGAACTGGAGCGCCGCTGGGAGAGCGCCCAGCAGCCGCTGCGCGAACTCCAGGCCCAGGCCCGGCAGATCACCATGGACGTCGACAACCAGACCCGGATGCTCCAGGAACGGGTGGAGAACCTGCTCGGGGGCTTCCTGGCGGCGGTCGCGGACGAGGCCCCGCTCGTAGCCGCCGACGTCACCCTCACCACCAAGCTCGGTATGAACCCCCTCAAGCTCAAGGAACGCGTCGAGCAGGTCGCCGGGGAGATCGCCGCCGGCACCGCGAAGAGGATCGAGGAGAAGGTGGCCCAGTGGGTGTCCGGGTCGCTGGAGCCGGTGATCGCCCAGGATCTGGAGAAGCTCGCCGAGCGGTTGAACACGGAACTGGGCTCCTTCGAGGCCCGCCTCGACCAGCTGCGGGTCGATCTCACCGGGGTGACGGGCGCCGCCGCGGCCGGTGAGCGTCAGCAGGAGCCACCGCTCACCCGGTTCCTGGCCGGGGTGGGCGGCTTCGTCCTCGGCGGGGTGGCCGGCGGCATGATGGGCGCGCAGTTCGGCGTCAAGGAGGCGCTGCGCGCCCTGCTGCCGACCATGGCCATCGCCATGGTGTGGCTGTTCACCCCGTTCGGACTGCCCACCCTGATCGCCGGTCTGGTAATCCAGGGCATCGCGCAGAGCAACATGGCGGGCGGCCGGCTGGAGACCAGGATGCGGGAGGCCGTCGGCCGGGAGATGGCCACCCAGATCCGGCTGGAGGCCCCCAAGCAGGCCCGAGTGGCCGCCAAGTCCTTCACCGCCGAGACCATGCGGCCCCTCACGGAGTCCGTCAACAGCGGGCTGTCCTCCCGTATCGAGGAGCTGACCCGCAGTGTGGCGACGGCCCAGGAAGCCCGGGAGCAGGGCGCGGACGCCGTCGACCAGCGCCGCATCGAACTCAAGCAGTTGGACGAACAGCTGCGGCGCACCGGCGAGGACCTCGACGACCTGGTGGACGACCTGGTGAGGATGTGATGGCCCGATACCGCAGGCGGCTGTGCCTGGCCGTGGACCTCCGCCACTACAGCCGCCACACCTACCCCGAGCAGCAGGACGCGCAGTACCGGCTCCGGCTGGTGGTCGAGCATGCGCTGCGCCGGGCCCGTGTCCCGCGGGTTCGTGCGCAGCAGCAGCTCCAGGGAGACGGCCAGCTGGTCGTCTTCCCGGCGGGCATCGATGTGGTGCGGGCCGTCCCGGCGCTGGTTCTCGGGCTGCGTGACGGCCTGTACCAGGCCAACCGGGCTCCCGGGCTCTTCGGCCGGCTCCGGATGCGGGCCGGCGTGGGCCAGGGGGCGATCTCGCGGGCCGAGCGGGGCTACCTCGGGGACTGTGTGGTGCTGGTGAACCGGCTGATCGACTCCGCGCCGGTGCGGGACGCGCTCGCGGCCGACACCGACAGCGACCTTGCGCTGGCCGTCTCGGAGGGCATCTACCGGGATGTGATCCTCCCTCAGGCATTGGGGCTGTCCGCCGGTGAGTTCCGCCGTATCGACGTGGTGCTCCAGGACAAGGACTTCGCCTCGAGTGCCTGGCTGCACGTGCCCAGGTCGGCACCGGCCAGGGATCTGGGTCCGGAGCAGGTGATCTGGGGCCACTCGCCGGGCCGTACCGCCCTGCGGGAGTTCGTGGTCCCGGCGCTGGGGGCGGCGCACCTCGCGGCGACCGTGGTCTCGCACAGCGGGACGCTGCGTGAATGGGTACTGCCCGGGAGCCACAACGGAGAACCGGCGACGCAGGCGGCGACCGTCGCGGATGACGCCGATTTCGAGGGCCCGGACCACGAGCATCGCGGCGAGCCGCATCACGAAGACGGGCATCACGAAGACGGGCACCACGCCGACCTGCACCAGTCCGACGCGTATCACTCCGACGCGTACGGGCCGGACGACGGACATCACTCGGATCCGTACCACCCGAGCCCCTACCACCCGCACCCGTACCACCCCGATCCCCACCACGCCGATCCCTACCACCCGGCCTCCGGTGACCAGCAGGCCGACCCGTTCCACCCGCAGGACGTGGGCCATCACCACTTCCCCGATTTCCAAGACGGTGGGCACTGAGCGATGGCCGAACACGAGCCGACAGCACACGACATGACAGCGGCCGTCGCCGCGTTGACCTCCTTTCAGCTGGTCACGCAACAGGCCGATGCGAAGGCGGGCACGATGGTCACGGTGCATGTCGGCCTCGCCGCCGTCATCGCCACCCGGGTGGGGGAGGTCGGCGTCCCGGCCCCGATCGCGCCTTTGGCCGTGCTCTTCTGGCTGGCCACCCTCGCCTATGGGTTCGCCTTCACCGTGTCGGGCTATCTGCTGATGCAGGTGATCCGTCCGCGCAAGGCCCCGCTGGCCGCGTCCAACCGGTTCTCGCTGGACGCGGCCGAAGGCAGCGAGGCGGACCGCGAGCGGCCGCTGACCGAGCTGTGGGCGACGGCAGGCGCCGTCGCCCGGATCGCCGAGCTGAAGAACCGCTATGCGGCCCGCGCTGTCATCTGGGTCTCCGCGATGGTGCTGGCGGCGGCTTCATGGCTGGTCCTGGCAGGAGCGACGCGGTGAGTGGCGAGGTGCCCCAGACCGTCCCGGCGATCCGGCTGAGCTCGGACACGTCCCGCACCAGAATCCGCCGGTAGCCCGTTTCGATGACCGCCTGCTCGCGCAGGGACCGTAACACCCGGTGCACACTCGGTTCGGAAGCGCCGACCAGTTCGGCCAGTTCGGGTTGCGTCAGCGCCACTCCTATCGCTATGCCGCTCTCACCGGACCGGCCATACACCCGTGCGAGTTCCCCGAGGACCCGGGCCACCCGCGTCATCACCGCGCAGCTGCCGAATTCCTGTCGGCGCCGGGTTGCCCAGCGGAGCTTCCCGGCCACGGCACGCATCACGGCCTGAGCGGCGTCGTCGTGGAGTGCCAGGACGGCGAGGAAGTCCTGGCTGCTGATCCGGTTGGCGACGCCCACGCCGGACGCCACGACCGTGGCGACACGGGGCTGGGCGTCGAAGCAGGCGAGTTCGCCGACGATGTCGCCGCCGGCCCGGACCGCCAGCAGCGCCTCACGGTTGTCCTCCGTCATCGCCAGCACCTTGAACCAGCCGCTCAGCAGCAGGAATACGTGCGAGCCAGATTCCCCTTCACGCAGCAGCCGCTCGCCGCCGGTGAAGTGCGTCCGTCGCCCCAAAGTGATCAGATGGTCGCGTGTCGGTGTCGACAGCTCGCCCAGAAGGCTCGCGGTCGGCCAGGGATTAGTCTCCGATTTCAGGGCGGATTGGGCGGATGCACTCCGCGTGGCGCTTGACGCCATGAACGAGCCCCCCTTGCATTGCCGTTCTTTCAGGCATCACGCCTGAATTTTTATTATGTGATGCTTGTCACCGCCTCAGTCGAATATTTTCTGATTTGCGCGATTTTGAGCGGGAAGTGACGGGTTACACCCAGCTCCAGTCGATATCCGGGCAGAGGCCGCCGAAGGGGATCAACTCAGGCGACCCCACCCGGGCGGGTGGGGTCGTCGTCGGTACATGGCTCCGGAGTACGTCAGTCCAGATAACCCCTCAGCTGATCCGCGAACGCATGGTCCCGCAGCTTGTTGAGGGTCTTCGACTCGATCTGCCTGATCCGCTCCCGAGTCACCCCGAAGATCCGCCCGATCTCCTCCAGCGTCCGGGGACGCCCGTCCGCCAGCCCGTAGCGGAGTTGGACGACCTTGCGTTCACGCTCGCCCAAAGTCGACAACACCGCTTCCAGGTGTTCCCGCAGCAGCAGAAACGCCGCCGACTCCACGGGTGACGCCGCGTCGCCGTCCTCGATGAGGTCGCCGAGCGCCACGTCGTCCTCCTCGCCCACCGGCGCGTGCAGCGACACCGGCTCCTGGGCCAGCCGCAGTACCTCGCTGACGCGCTCGGGCGCGAGGTCGAGGTGGGCGGCCACCTCGTCCGGCGTCGGTTCGTAGCCGCGTTCCTGCAGCATGCGGCGCTGGACGCGGACGACCCGGTTGATCAACTCGACGACGTGGACCGGCACTCGGATGGTTCGGGCCTGGTCGGCGAGGGCGCGGGACATGGCCTGGCGGATCCACCAGGTGGCGTACGTCGAGAACTTGTAGCCACGGGCGTAGTCGAACTTCTCGACGGCCCGGATCAGGCCGAGGTTGCCCTCCTGGACGAGGTCGAGCATGGTCAGCCCGCGGCCGACGTACCTCTTCGCGACGGACACGACGAGGCGCAGGTTCGCCTCGATCAGGCGGCGCTTGGCCATCCGGCCCATGACGACCAGGCGGTCCAGGTCGAGGGCGAGGCGGCTCTCCAGGTCGGGGGTGCTGCTCAGCTTCTCCTCGGCGAACAGGCCGGCTTCGACCCGGCGGGCGAGTTCGACCTCCTCGGCCGCGGTGAGCAGGGGGATGCGGCCGATCTCCCGCAGGTACTGGCGGAACAGGTCGGAGGAGGGGCCGCTGGTGTCGGCGGCGCGGGTACGGGCCGGCAGCGGTGCTTCCACCGGCTCGGCGGCCTCGGCGCCGTCCAGCGCACCGACCGGCGGCTCCGCGGGCTCGGGCGAGGCCTCCGGCTCCGCCTCGGGGTGGTGCGCGACACGGCTCTGCGGCGGGACCGCGACGAGAACGTCGGTCTCCGCGTCCGGCTCCGTGCCGTCCGAACTCTTGTCGGTCTCGATCAGGGTCTGGGTCTGCACGGGGGCGACCTCCAGGATGATCGCTGCCGAGGCGTACGGCAGCGCTGCTTCGAGGGCGGAGTCGGCGGCCTCGCCGCTGTCCGTCCCGTACGCGATGAGCGGAACCGCGGGGGTGTGGGACCCGTGGGGAACGGATCGGCCGCGCTCCGAGGACTCAGGCACCGGAACCCAGTGTGGAGTACGACACATCGCCGCCACGAGGGGCGTGCGGTGACTTTTTGCGTCCGGTCCGTGACCGCGTGGTCACCCTGCCGTACGCGGAAGCCCGCGGATCCGTCAGAGCGCCGCGGCGCCCTGCCCCTGCAATGCCTGGTCGTACTGCTGGAGCACCCACAGCTCGTTCTGTACGGCGGCCAGTTGGGCGGGGTCGCCGCCCGAGGACAGGCGGGTCATCTGGGACTGGATGTCGCGGATTCGGCGCTCCACCGCGCGGCGGCGGACCTGGACCAGGACCGTGCCCGCGTACACCTCGTCGACGGTGCGGCGCATGATCGGCTCGACCGCCAGCTCCGTGACCATCGCGCGGACCTGGTCGTCGGGGGCCGCCTCGCGGACGCGGACCAGGTACTCCTGCGGGTCCCGGATGCCGAACTCCGCGCCGCCCGCGTCCATGATCGTCTGGCGTACGGCGGCGTAGGGCGCGGCGGTGAACTCGTCGACGCCGTACGCGTCGAAGGCCGGGGAGGCCAAATCGGGGCGCTGGAGGGCGAGTTTGAGGAGCTCGCGCTCGGTGGCGTAGACCGGGTTGCGCAGGGTGAGGGCCGGGCCGGAGGTGCGGGGGCCGGGGGCGGCGTCGTACTGCCGCGCGTCGCGGGACTGCGGGGCCGGGCCCCGTCCGCCCCGGTCGCGGGCCCAACGCGCCAGCTGTGCCACCCGCTTGACGACGAACTGGGTGTCCAGGATGCCGAGCATGCCGGCGAGCTGGACGGCCACCTCGTGCTGGGCGCCGCTGTTCTTGATGCGGGCGACGATCGGGGCCGCCTCGTCCAGCGCGGAGGCGCGGCCCGCGGGGGTGTCCAGGTCGTAGCGCAGGACGATCTGGCGCAGCGCGAACTCGAAGAGGGGGGTGCGGGGTTCGGCCAGGTCGGCGACCGCGTCGTCGCCCTTGGCAAGGCGCAGCTCGCAGGGGTCCATGCCGTCGGGCGCGATGGCGATGTACGTCTCCGCCGCGAACTTCTGGTCGTCCTCGAAGGCGCGCAGGGCCGCCTTCTGGCCGGCCGCGTCGCCGTCGAAGGTGAAGATGACGCGGGCCGAGCCGTTGTCCATCAGCAGCCGGCGCAGGATCTTGATGTGGTCGCCGCCGAAGGCCGTGCCGCAGGTGGCGATGGCGGTCGTGACGCCGGCGAGGTGGCAGGCCATGACGTCCGTGTAGCCCTCGACGACGACCGCGCGGCTCGACTTCGCGATGTCCTTCTTGGCGAGGTCGATGCCGTAGAGGACGTTGGACTTCTTGTAGATCGCCGTGTCCGGGGTGTTGAGGTACTTGGGTCCGTTGTCCGCCTCGTACAGCTTGCGGGCGCCGAAGCCGACCACGTCGCCGCCGATGTCGCGGATCGGCCACATCAGGCGGCCCCGGAAGCGGTCGATGGGGCCGCGGCGGCCCTCCTGCGACAGCCCGGACAGGAGCAGTTCCTTGTCGGTGAAGCCCTTGCCGCGCAGATAGCGGGTCAGGTGGTCCCAGCCCTGGGGGCTGTAGCCGACACCGAAGTGGACGGCGGCGGCCTGGTCGAAGCCGCGCTCGGCGAGGAAGATCCGGCCGGTGTCGGCCTCGGGGCTGCTCGCGAGCTGCTCGGCATACCACTCGGCGGCGATCTTGTGGGCCTCGACCAGGCGGATCCGCTCGCCGCGCTGGTGGGACGGGTTGTACCCGCCCTCCTCGTAACGCAGGGTGATGCCGGCCTGGGCGGCGAGCCGCTCGACCGCCTCGGAGAACGAGAGGTGGTCGACCTTCATCACGAACGTGATGGTGTCGCCGCCCTCCTGGCAGCCGAAGCAGTGGAAGAACCCCTTGCTCGGGCTGACCTGGAAGGACGGCGACTTCTCGTCATGGAAGGGGCACAGCCCCTTGAGGTTTCCGCCCCCGGCGTTGCGCAGCTGGAGGTACTCGGACACCACGGCGTCGATCGGGACCGCGTCCCGTACCGCCTTTACGTCCTCGTCGTTGATCCGTCCTGCCACGTGGTGATTCTACGGGGCAGAACTGACACTCCTGGGGCGAGTCCGGCCTTCGGCCGGGGGGTCCGGGGGTTGTCCCCCGGGAATTGCAGCACGGGTGCGGACTGACACCTACGGTGCGAGGGATTCGAGTGGAATGTGCGGGTCCGCCAAGGCGTCCGTGTTCACCTGTGCCTTCGAGCGGATCAGCTGCTGAATGGGGTCTGTGACGTCCCACACGTTCACGTTCATCCCGGCCAGCACCCGGCCGTCCTTCACCCAGAACGCGATGAACTCCCGCTTCCCGGCGTCCCCGCGGATCACCACCTCGTCGTACGACCCCGGCGGCGCCCATCCGCTGTACTCCATGCCCAAGTCGTACTGGTCGGAGAAGAAGTAGGGCACGCGGTCGTAGGTGACGTCGCGGCCCAGCATCGCCCGCGCCGCGGCCGGGCCGCCGTTGAGCGCGTTGGCCCAGTGCTCCACGCGCAGCCGGGTGTCGAAGAGCGCGTGCGGGAAGGAGGCGACGTCGCCGGCCGCGTAGATGTCGGGGTCGGAGGTGCGCAGCTGTTCGTCGACCACGACGCCGCGGCCGTAGGCGCGGTGGGCGATCTCCAGCCCGGCCGACTCCGCCAGCGAGGTGCGCGGGGCGGCGCCGATGGCCGCCAGGACGTCGTGCGCGGGGTGCTCCTCGCCGTCGTCGGTGCGGGCGGCCAGCACCATGCCGTCCTGGCCGACGATCTCCGTCAGCCGACGCCCGAAGTGGAAGCGCACGCCGCGCTCACGGTGCAGCTCGGCGAAGAGTCCGCCCAGCTCGGGGCCCAGCACTCCGTGCAGCGGCGTCGGCTCCGGCTCGATCACGGTGACCTCGGCGCCGTACTCGCGGGCCGCCGCCGCGACCTCCAGGCCGATCCAGCCGGCGCCGGCGATCACGATGTGCCCGTTGTCGCGGCCGAGCGAGGTGAGGACGCCCTTGAGGCGCTCGGCGTGCGCGAGCCGGCGCAGATGGTGGACGCCGGTCAGGTCCGTGCCCGGGATGTCCAGGCGGCGCGGCTCGGCGCCGGTGGCCAGCAGGAGCTTGTCGTAGTGGACGACGGTGCCGTCCTCGCCGAACCGCACTGTCTTCGCCGTACGGTCGATCGCGTCGACGGTCTGGCCGAGGTGCAGCTCGATGTCGTTGCGCGCGTACCAGGCGGGCTCGTGCACGAAGACGCTGTCGCGCTCCTCCTTGCCGAGGAGATAGCCCTTGGAGAGGGGCGGCCGCTCGTACGGGTGGTCGCGCTCGTCGCAGATCAATATCACCCGCCCGGTGAAGCCCTCCGCTCGGAGCGTCTCGGCCGCCTTCGCGCCGGCGAGTCCGCCTCCGACGATGACGAATGTCTGATCCGCGTCGACCACTTGATGCCTCCTCGTAAGGGTGCCGCCACATGAGCGTCCCGCACGCAGCGTGATGCGGGAAGAGGGGGTGACCCGATCAGGCCACGCAGGGTCACTTTCGAGTGCCCGTTCGCCACAGGTGTCTCAGCCGTACCGGTCGGGTGAGCGCACCGCCCCCGTGTCCCGGGTCCCGTCAGGCCCGCTGTGTGAGCCGTGTGTGCAGGGTGCGGGCCGACGCGTCCGTCAGGGAGGCGATCTGGTCGACGATCACACGCTTGCGGGCACGGTCGTCCTCGGCCTCGTCGAACAGGGCCCGGAACTGCGGGTCCAGCCCTTCGGGCGCACGGGCGGTGAGCGCCTCGGCCAGCTCGGCGACCACGATGCGCTGGTCGGCACGGAGCCGCTCCTGCTCGGCGCGCTGCATGACGTACCGGTCGGCGACGGCCTTGAGGACCGCGCACTCCAGGCGCGTCTCGTGCGGTACGACGAGTTCGGCGGCGTAGCGGGAGAGCCGGCCGGCGCCGTACGCGGTGCGCGTGGCGCTCTCGGCTGCCAGGCAGAACCGGCCGATGAGCTGGCTGGTGGCGTCCTTCAGGCGGGCCTGGGCGACGGCCGAACCGTCGTAGCCGTGCGGCCACCACGGTTCTTCCTGGAGCCGGTCGAGGGCGGCGGCCAGCTCGGCCGGGTCGGTGTCCTCGGGGACGTACCGACCGATGGCGACCGCGAAGATCTCCTGCCGCTCCGGCTCGGCGTGCAGGCAGTTGGGGTCGATGTGGCCGGCGTGCAGGCCGTCCTCGACGTCGTGCACCGAGTAGGCCACGTCGTCGGACCAGTCCATGACCTGGGCCTCGAAGGTGGTGCGGGTGCCGGGGGCGTCCTTGCGGACCCAGTCGAAGACCGGGCGGTCGTCATCGTAGACACCGAACTTCGGGGACTTCGGGTCGGTCGGGTGGGCGCCGCGCGGCCAGGGGTACTTGGTGGCGGCGTCGAGGGTGGCGCGGGTGAGGTTGAGGCCGACGGAGCCCTCCGGGGTGAACCGCTTGGGTTCGATGCGGGTGAGGAGCCGCAGGGACTGGGCGTTGCCCTCGAAGCCGCCGCAGTCCTCGGCGAATTCGTTCAGTGCCACTTCGCCGTTGTGCCCGAAAGGGGGGTGGCCGAGGTCGTGGGAGAGGCAGGCTGCTTCCACGAGGTCGGGGTCGCAGCCGAGGGCTGCGCCGAGCTCTCGGCCGACCTGGGCGCACTCCAGGGAGTGGGTCAGACGGGTGCGGGGGCTGGGGTCCCAGGCATGGCTGTGGGTTCCTGGGGTGACTACCTGTGTCTTGCCGGCGAGTCTTCTCAGGGCCGCGGAGTGGAGTACTCGGGCGCGGTCGCGTTGGAAGGCCGTGCGGCCCGGTCGTTTGTCGGGCTCGGCTGCCCAGCGTTCGACTGCCGACTCGTCGTAGTACATGCACCGACAGTACGGGCATGCACTGACAAACGGAGGGCAGTGTTGCGCCTACTCGTCTGCCGGGATCTGTCGGGTTGCGAGCGCGGGTGGTTCGTGGCTTGTCGCGCCCACGCGGCGCAGCCGCACATCGAATCAGCCCCGCGCCCCTAAAGACAGGGCGCCGCCTGGCCCGGCGCTCAAGCCGACGCCAATTCCGGTGTTGTCGTCAGCGGTGTTGTGACAGTGCTGTCGTAGCGGTGGAGGAGGAGGCGGGCCATCGCTGGGTGGGTGCCCAAGGGGGCCGAGGCGATCCATGGGGCCGCCTGGGCGCACTCTGTCGCGAAGCGGCCGGGGGCTGTGAAGTACGAGGCCACCGCCACCCTGGTGCGGCCCCGGGCCGCCAGGGCTGTGATGGCTTCCGGGACCGTCGGGGTCGCCGTGGTCGCGTAGGCCGGGATCACCGGGACGCCCAGGCGGTTGGCCAGGAGGTGGGCCGTGCGGGCCGTGTCGACCTTGGAATCGGGGTCGCGGGAGCCGGCCGCTGCCAGCACGACCGCGCTCGCTCGGCGGGTGGGCTCGTCCATGCGATTGCGCCAGCCGGCCTCGACGAGGCGGGCGTACAAGGCCTCGACCAGCAGGGGGTGCGGGCCGAGTGCGGGAGCCACGCGCGCGTGGACGTCGGCTTCGGCGGCCATCTCGGGGATGTCCCGCTTGACGTGGTAGCCGCGGCTGAGGAGGAGAGGGACGAGGACCGCCTCGCGGGTGCCGAGGGCGGCGAGGGTGTCGGGGAGCAGGGGCTCGTTCAGCTCGATGTGGCCGAGGTGGACCGGCAGGCCGGGGCGCAGGGCGCGGACCTTGTCGAGGAGCGCGCGTACGGTGCTCAGGGCGCGCGGGTCGCGGCTGCCGTGGGCCACGACGACGAGCGCGGGCGGTTCGGGCCGCCGTCTGCCGTCGAGCGAGACGAGGCTGAGCTGGCTGGCGAGCTGGCTGCTGATCCGGTTCATGAGGTGCGCCGTACTGTCGAGGTGGGCCGTCGTGGACTCGTCGTGAAGCGGGTTCGACGCCGTCATGAACCGATGGTGGCGGCAGGACGTTGCCTCCCCGTTGCGCGGGAATGACGGGTTTTTACACCGGGTTCACCGCGGGGGGTGCGGGGTGTGTGAGGTGGGGTGACCTGCGGTTTCGCAGTCCGAGTGAAGCTGGTCACGTCACCCGGGGTGAACCGCGGGGGCTGACGGGACGTCCCTTTGTGTCGAGGACAGGCGGTTCGCCGACCGGGGAGGGACCATCCACATGCGCCGACCGAAGCTGCGAAGACCACGTCTGCCGCGCACCCGCGCCGGGCAGCGGCGGCTGGTGCAGGCCGTGATGGCCGGGTGCGTGCTGGGGCTGCTTCCGGCCACCTGGATGTACGTCGTGACCGACGGCCGGCTGCACACCAAGGCCGACGTGCCGCGCACCGAAGTCGCGGTCGTATTCGGCGCCGGGCTGTGGGAGGGCGAGCCGTCCCCCTACCTCGCGCACCGCCTCGACGCGGCGGCCGAGCTGTACCGCGAGGGGCGGATCGAGGTCGTCCTCGTCACCGGCGACAACAGCCGCAAGGACTATGACGAGCCCGACGCCATGCGGACGTATCTGACCAGGCACGGCGTGCCCGACTCCCGCATCGTCAGCGACTACGCCGGGTTCGACACCTGGGACTCCTGCGTCCGCGCGAAGAAGATCTTCGGCGTCGACGAGGCGGTGCTGATCAGCCAGGGCTTCCACATCCGGCGGGCGGTCGCGCTGTGCCAGGAGGCGGGCGTGACGTCGTACGGGGTCGGGGTCGACGCCCGCCACGACGCCACCTGGTACTACGGCGGCACGCGGGAGATCCTCGCGGCCGGAAAGGCGGCCCTGGACGCCGTGTTCGAGCCGGATCCCCGGTTCCTCGGGCCGCGGGAGGCGGGGGTGGCGAACGCGTTGGCGGCGGAGCGGTGAGGCGCCCGGGCGGGACGGCGCATGCTCTTACGCGCAGGTTTGACGCGCGCACGCCAGCCAACTGTGTGAAGGGCCCGGCGGAAGCTGTCCGTGGTCGAGTGACTACCCATAGTGTCCATGGCAGTGCGGGGGCGGATCGGGCCGCCTGCCGCGACCTGGGGGAAAGGACACCTGATGACTCGTCTTCGCTCGCTGTTCGCCACGGCCGCCGTGGTGGCACTGCTCACCGGGGCGACCGCGGCGGGTACCGCCGCCGCGGCCGAGGACGCTGACGCGAGGGAGCCGGGCTGCGCCCATGTCGTCGCCTACGGCTACGGCTGGGCGGACATCTGGAACGAGTGCGGGTACACGATCTACGCGACCGTCGAGGTCGACGGGTTCGACCCGCCGTGCATCCAGATCGGTCCGGGCGCGACCGCGAGGATCGGTCTGGAGCCCGGCGACACTCCGTACTACGCCTACGAGTGCTGACCAAGGGCGTCCTCTGACCAAGGACCGTCCCTGACCGGGCGGGAGCGGGGCCAACGCCCTGCTCCCGCCCTTCGGCATGCCGGGCCGTCTCGACAAGGACGGATCGCCTCACGGCGACCCGACGCCGGCGAAGAGGTCACCGTCCCGGACGCGTAACAGGGAGCCGTGCCGCACGTAACACGCCCGAAGCACGCTGTACGACATGCCGAACTCCGCGACGCCCACGCACTGCCCGTACTGCGCCCTGCAGTGCGGAATGAACCTCACGCCCTTGCAGGGCGGGGGTGTCGCGGTGGTCGAGCGGCCGGACTTCCCGGTGAACAAGGGGGCGCTGTGCGGCAAGGGCCGTACGGCGCCCGCGGTGCTGGAATCGAGCGTCCGCCTGACCTCGCCGCTGGTGCGGTCGGGCGGCACGCTCGTGCCGGCCACCTGGGACGAGGCGCTGGACCGCGTCGCCGAGGGGCTCGCCCGCACGCGTACGGAACATGGCCCGGACGCGTGCGGGGTCTTCGGCGGCGGCGGCCTGACGAACGAGAAGGCGTACAGCCTCGGCAAGTTCGCGAGGATCGTGCTCGGCACCTCGCAGATCGACTACAACGGCCGTTTCTGCATGTCGTCGGCGGCCGCGGCCGGGATCAAGGCGTTCGGCCTGGACCGGGGGCTGCCGTTCCCGCTGGAGGACATCCCGCGGACGGGCTGCGTCATCCTCGTCGGCTCCAACCTCGCGGAGACGATGCCGCCGTCGCTCCGCTTCTTCAACGAGCTGCGCGAGAACGGCGGCACGCTCGTCGTCGTCGACCCGCGCCGTACGAAGACCGCCGAGCAGGCCGACCTGCACCTGGCACCCCGCCCCGGCACCGACCTGGCGCTGGCCCTCGGCCTGCTGCACCTGGTCGTCGCCGAAGGGCGGGTCGACGAGGAGTACGTCCAGGAGCGCACGGCCGGCTGGGAGGACGCGCGGGCCGCCGCGATGGCGCACTGGCCGGAGTACGTGGAGCGGATCACGGGGGTGTCCGTTCCTGAACTCCGGGAAGCCGTACGGCTGTTCTGTGAGCCGGAGCACGCGATGGTGCTCACCGCGCGCGGGCCCGAGCAGCAGTCCAAGGGCACGGACACGGTGGGCGCGTGGATCAACCTGTGCCTGGCGACGGGACGGGCGGGCCGTCCGCTGTCCGGGTACGGCTGTCTCACCGGGCAGGGCAACGGGCAGGGCGGGCGCGAGCACGGCCAGAAGGCCGACCAGCTGCCCGGCTACCGCAAGCTGGACGACCCTGCGGCGCGGCGGCATGTCGCCGAGGTGTGGGGCGTGGACCCGGACAGCCTGCCCGGGCCGGGGCGCAGTGCGTACGAGCTGCTGGACGCGCTCGGCTCGGACATCAAGTCGCTGCTGCTGATGGGCTCCAACCCGGTGGTGTCTGCACCGCGTGCCGCGCACATCGAGGAGCGGATCAAGTCCCTTGATTTCCTTGCGGTGTGTGACGTGGTGCTGTCGGAGACGGCCGCCCTCGCGGACGTCGTCCTGCCGGTCACGCAGTGGGCGGAGGAGACGGGTACGACCACCAACCTGGAGGGCCGGGTGCTGCTGCGCCGGAGGGCGATCGGCCCGCCGGAGGGCGTTCGCAGCGACCTGGAGGTCATGCACGAGCTCGCCGCGCGGCTGGGTGGCGGAAAGGGAACGGCCCTGGAGAAGGGCTTCCCGACCGACGCCGAGGAGGTGTTCGAGGAACTGCGGCGAGCGAGTGCGGGTGGGGCGGCCGACTACTCGGGGATCACGTATCGGAGGCTGGCGGAGGAGGACGGGGTGTTCTGGCCGTGTCCGGCGGTGAGCGCGACCGGCGAAGAGGGCAAGAGCGCCGCCGCGCACCCCGGCACGCCGCGCCTCTTCCTCGACCGGTTCGCCACGCCGGACGGACGGGCGAGGTTCGTCCCCGTGTCGCACCGGGCGGCCGCCGAGGAACCCGACGACGAGTACCCGGTCCTCCTCACGACCGGCCGGGTCGTGGCGCAGTACCAGTCCGGCGCCCAGACCCGCCGCGTCGCCGAACTGAACGCCGCCGCGCCGGGCCCCTTCGTGGAACTGCACCCCCGCCTTGCGGCACGGCTCGGGGCGGCCGAGGGCGACCCGGTGGCCGTGATCTCACGCCGGGGCCGTGCGGTGGCCCCGGCCCGCATCACGACCGGCATCCGCCCCGACACCGTCTTCATGCCCTTCCACTGGCCGGGCGAGGGCCGCGCCAACACCCTGACCAACCCGGCACTCGACCCGACATCACGCATGCCGGAGTTCAAGGCGTGCGCGGTGCGGGTGGAGGCGGTGAAGTCCTAGGCGGGCGGGGGTTGTTGGGTAGGGGGGCTGCTCCACTCGGCTAGGTGGGCACTCGGGCGACGACGACACGGCCACTTACGACCGGACTCAGCCAGCCCGCCGTGTCGTCCAGTCGCCGGTCTCGATGAGTCTGCCTCGGGCGCGCAGGCGGGCTGCGACCGGGGGCGCCGCGACATATACCCAGGCCTGTACGGCCGTTCCGTCGGTGTCGCGGAGTACCTCGCGGGCGACGCGTTCGTAGAGGCTGTGCGGGTCGTTCGGGGCGTACTCCTCCAGGTGGTCCAGGGCGGCGAGGAGCGCGGGGTAGTCCTCTGGCCGGGCCGTGACGAGATCGCCGTACACCGTGCCGCTGCCGCCCAGGGCCTCGACGGCGTACGGGTAGCCGGGGCCGTCGTACAGCACCGCCCCGGCCAGTCGCGCCGGTTCCTCCGTGCGGGTGCGGCCGCGAAGGAAGGCGTCGTGGTTGGGCTCGCCGGGGCGGAGGGTGCCGTAGACGAAGAAGGGCAGGGGCGGCGGGGTCACTTCGGGCCGTCTCCTCGGCGCGGGCGCGGGCGCCGACAGGGCGCAGGGCTGGGGCTGGGCGGGTGGCCGGGGGCCTGGGCGGCCGGCCGAGGCGCAGCGTACCGGCCGGGGGCGTGCGCTCGGGGTACCGGCCTCGGCGGCACGGGTGCGCACACCAGGATCACCGCCTTCGCAGAAACGGTCCTCTCCCCTCACACACCTGCACGTACTCACCCTGTCCACGGCATGCGCACGGCCCCTTGAATCTTGGTCATCTTCTGTGCTCCCGCCCGCTTGAAGGAGACCGATGAGCCGAATACGGCCGCACCTGAGTGGTTCCCGACTCGCCACGGCCGGCATCGCCGCCACCACCGCCACCCTGCTGGCCACCACGCTCTCCCCCAACGCCGGTGCGGACGACAGTCCGACCAGGGCCACCGCGCTGAAGAACGCGGCGTCGGCCCTGAAGGACCGCGCGGGGAGCCTGGGGCTGACGGCCGCCACGGACACCGCCGTGCGGGACGTGATCGTGGACGCGGACGGCACCCAGCACGTCCGCTACGACCGCACCTACCGCCAACTCCCGGTACTCGGCGGCGACTTCGTCGTCCACCTGGCGAAGGACGGTACGTACCGCAGCGCCTCCCGCGCGACGAAGGACACGCTGTCCCTGTCGAGCGTGACGCCCAAGGTCTCGGCGCCCAAGGCGGCCGACCTGGCGGCGACGGTGCTGCGTGCGGCCAACGTCGGCGAGACGCTGAAGAGGCTCACGTCCAAGCCCGAGCTGGTGGTCGACGCTCTGCACGGCGCCCCGAAGCTGGCCTGGCGGACCGATGCCGTCGCCCAGGACTCCGCCGGTAACCCGGTCGCCCGCACGGTGCTGACGGACGCCCGCACCGGAGCGAAGATCGACGCGTGGGACAGCATCGAGCAGGCGGCGGGCGACGGGAAGTCGCTGTACGCGGGCACGGTGCCGCTGGAGACGACGGCGTCGGGGTCGACGTACCAGCTGAAGGACGCCACGCGCGGAGGCACGTACACCGGCGACGCGGCGAACAAGACCGACCTGTGCATCCTGACCATCTGCCTCAGCCGTGCCCCGTCGACCGTCTTCACGGACGCCGACAACCGCTGGGGCACCGGTGCGGCGAGCGACCGTGCGACGGCCGCGGTGGACGCTCAGTACGGCACGGACGTGACGTGGGACTACTACAAGGACGTCCACGGCCGTAACGGCATCGCGGGTGACGGCAAGGGCTCGTTCAACCGCGTGCACTACGGGAACGACTACAACAACGCCTTCTGGGACGACACCTGCTTCTGCATGACGTACGGCGACGGTGACGGCACCCAGCTCGGGCCGCTGGTGTCGCTGGACGTGGCCGGCCACGAGATGACGCACGGCGTGACGTCCAAGACGGCCGCGCTGACGTACTCGGGCGAGTCCGGTGGCCTGAACGAGGCGACGTCGGACATCTTCGGGTCGCTCGTGGAGTTCCACGCGGGCAATTCCTCGGATCCGGGCGACTATCTGATCGGTGAGAAGGTCGTCCGGTCGGGGCTCGGCCGGAGCGCCCTGCGGTACATGGACAAGCCGTCGAAGGACAGCGTCTCGGTCGACTGCTGGAGCACCGGGACGGCGGACCTCGACGTCCACTACTCGTCGGGAATCGGCAACCACTTCGCGTATCTGCTGGCCGAGGGCAGCGGGGCGAAGACGGTGAACGGCGTCAGCTACAACTCCCCCACCTGTGACGGCTCTTCGGTGACGGGGATCGGCCGGGGGAAGCTCGGCAAGATCTGGTACCGGGCGCTGACGGTCTACATGACGTCCTCGACGAACTACGCGGGGGCGCGGTCTGCGACGCTCAGTGCGGCGAAGGACCTCTACGGGGCCGGGAGTGCGGAGTACTCCGCGGTCGGGGCTGCCTGGAAGGCCGTGAACGTAGGCTGAGTTGTCGGATTCGGCAGCGGGGTCGGATACGCTCCGCTGCCGTCCGGCCCTCCTCCCCCGCCGTTACGGAGTCACATCGACTTCGGCTGGGGTGGGCACGCGCTTCGGGCTGACGGCGGAGCACTACTACGGCGAGGTCTGCGGGAACGGCACGAAGCCGGTGCTCGCGGCGGTGGGGCGCCGTGCGGTGAGCGAGGTGCTGGCGGCGTGGGCTTCGGGGGACGCGTCCGGCTGAACCGGCCGACACCGAGTCACCCGTTCACACCCGTACCCCCCACCCAACCCATTCTCTTCCCCCGACCCACCCGCACCCGGCGGTGACCTGCTGAAACAGGCCCACACCGCGCTCTCCTCCCACCCGCTCGACACCCATTCACCCCACTTCCGGCGCTTTCTCGGGAAGCGCTCGCGGCGCGGTGGCCCTTTGCTCGGAAGGGCAGGGCTCGGCCGAGGCGGCGGCACTTGGGGGTGCCGCGGGTCGTGAGTCCGTGTGCTCGGAGGAGCTTCGATGCGACGTACCGCCCGTCTGCTGACCGGGACCGCACTGGCCGTCGGCGCCGTCGGTCTCGTCGTCACACCCGCGTACGGCGGCGACGCAGGTGAGCTGAAGGTCTCCCCGGCCTCGGTCGTACCGGGCGGGCAGGTCACCGTGGCCACGGCCGCCTGCCGGGACGGCGGGGCGGCGGGCGACGCCAGCGCGGTCGGCGCCGGTTCCTTCTCGCTGGCGCCGAGCACGGACGAGGAGGACGCGAACGGGGAGTTCCGGGTGCCGCCGAGCGCGCAGCCGGGGACGTACGAGATCGTCGCGACCTGCGCCGACGGCGGCCGGAAGGTCACGGGCGACCTGGTCGTCACGCTGACGGCCGCGCACGGGCAGGTGCATCCGAAAGGAAGTGTGAAGACGGGGGTCGGCGGCGCTTTCGGCCGCGATCCCGTGCAGACCGTGGCCGGCGTGACGGCTCTCGCCGTCGCCGCCGCGGGCGGTACCTGGCTCCTGCATCGCCAGGCGAGAGGCGACGGGATCTGACGGACACCCTCCGCTGTCCGTCGCCGGTACCGCACGTCCCCTCCCCCTCCGGGTCCGACGCCCCTCGCGGCCCGGAGGGGGACGAGGGCGAACAGAGGAGAGTCCCGGGAGGCTCACGTGCGCAATCGCAGTCGTCGCAGTCGCAGGAGCGTCGGCAACGCCGCCATAGCCGCGGTCACCGCCCTCGCCCTGGGCTCCGGCGCCTGGCTCCTGCGCAACGGCACCGAGACGCACGCCCCGCCGCAGCCGTCGGCCGCGCAGGCCAGGGAGAGCGCAGGGGCCAGGAAGGGTGCCGACGGCAGAACCCATGCCGGGACCCGCGAGACCGCCGCCGCCGACGAGGCCCCTGAGGCCGGGCAGAGCGCCGCCCCCGCACTTCCCCCCTCCCCTCCCGACCACATCCGCATCCCCTCGATCCGCGTCTCCGCGCCCCTCATGGGCCTGGGTCTGACGCGGACGGGCAGCCTCGATGTGCCGCCCGCCGAGCGGAAGAACCTCGCCGGGTGGTACGAGGCCGGCACCACGCCCGGTGAGACCGGCACCGCGATCGTCGCCGGCCACGTCGACAACGCCGAAGGGCCCGCCGTCTTCTACCGCCTCGGCGCCCTGAAGAAGGGCAGCACGATCGAGGTGGACCGGCGCGACGGCGGCACGGCGCTCTTCTCGGTGGACGCCGTCGAGGTGTACGACGCCGAGGACTTCCCCGACGAGAAGGTGTACGGCCCGGCACCGCGCCCCGAGCTGCGGGTGATCACCTGCGGTGGCGGTTACTCACGGACGACCGGGTATCAGGGCAACGTCGTCGTGTTCGCGCATCTCACCGGCAGCCGCTGAATCCGGCGTCGCGGACCCGTGCGCCTCGTCGGCCGTCTCTCCGGCCGGCTCCCCGCCCGGCTCCCCGGCGCCGCCCAGGATGTTCACCCGGCCCCAGACCCCGAGCGGGCCCAGCGCCTCGTTGAGCGAGACCCCGAGCGGCGTCAGCGAGTACTCCACTCGTGGCGGGACCTCGTCGTACGCCTCCCGGTGCACGATCCCGTCCGCCTCCAGCTCCCTCAGCTGGGCCGCGAGCACCTTCTCCGTCACGCCGGGCAGCTCGCGCCGCAGCTCCCCGAAGCGGTACGGCCGCACATGCAGCGCCCAGAGGATGAGCACCTTCCACTTGCCGCCGACCACGTCCATCGCCGCGTCGATCCCGCAGACGTACGCCCCCGGCCGCCTTCCGATCCCCATGCTGCCGTCCTCCTGCCTGGACTCATTCCCCGTGGTAACCACCCACTCCAAAGTGCGTACTTGAGCAGGCGGTTCCCCTACCACGAGCCTAATCGTCATGACTGACAACGCCCCTGCGCCCGGCACGACCCCAGACCCCACCCCCACTCCCACCCCCACCCCGCTCACCCTCCTCGGCACCGGTGCCATGGGCACCGCCCTGGCCCGCACCTGGCTCGCCGCCGGGCATCCGCTCACCGTCTGGAACCGCACGCCCGCCCGCGCCGAACCCCTGGCCGCCGAGGGTGCGACCGTCGCCGCGAGCGCGGCCGACGCGGTGGCCGCGAACCGGCTGGTCGTCGTCTGCCTCCTCGACGACGCCTCGGTCGGCGAAGCCCTCGAAGGCGTCGACCTGTCGGGGCGTGACCTGGTGAACCTCACCACCGGCACCCCCGCCCAGGGCCGCTCCCGCGCCGCCTGGGCCGAAGCGCGCGGCGCCCGTTTCCTGGACGCCGGGATCATGGCCGTACCGCCGATGATCGGGCACGCGGAGTCGGGGGCGTACGTCTTCTACAGCGGCTCGCCCGAGTTGTTCGAGGAGCACGGCGAGACCCTCGCGGTTCCGGCCGGCACCCGTTACGTCGGCTCGGACCCCGGCTTCGCCGCGCTGCACGACGTCGCGCTGCTGAGCGCGATGGACGGCATGTTCGCGGGCGTGCTGCACGCCTTCGCGCTGATCCGCCGGGAGGACATCGCCCCGACGGACTTCGCGCCGCTGCTGGTGTCGTGGCTCGGCGCGATGGCGCCCGCCGTGCACACGGCCGCCGAGCAACTGGAGAGCGGCGACTACGGCAAGGACGTCGTGTCCAACCTCGCCATGCAGGTCGCGGGCAACGCCACCCTGCTGGCCACGGCCGAGGAGCAGGGCGTGAGCGCCGAGCTGCTGACGCCGTACACGACCCTCATGGAGCGGTGGCTCGCCGCGGGACACGGCGACGAGGACACCACCGGCATGGTCGAACTGCTCGACCTCAGGCAGTAACCCTCGGCCAGGCCAACCACTGCTCGTACGCCAGCTTCGCCACCAGCGCGAACACCACCGTCAGCAGCACCACCCGCACGAATCCGCTGCCCTTCTTCAGTGCCGTACGGGCCCCGAGCGTGCCGCCCGCCAGGTTGAACACGGCCATCACCGCGGCCAGCTGCCACAGGACCGTGCCCTGCCAGGCGAAGGTGGCGAGCGCACCGGCGTTGGTGCAGCAGTTGACGATCTTCGCGGTGGCGGAGGCGGTGACGAGGTCGAGGTGGAGCATGGCGGTGAGGGAGAGGACCAGGAACGTACCGGTGCCGGGGCCGATCAGCCCGTCGTAGAAGCCGATGCCCAGGCCGGCCAGGCCGATCGCGGCGAGGACCCGGCGGCGGGAGGCCGGTCCCGTCGCCGGCGCGGTGCCGAACGCGGGGCGCAGGATCACGAAGGCGGCCACGGCGAGCAGCACCACCATGATCACGGGCTTCAGCACCTCGGTGCTCATGCCGGCCGCGAAGAAGGCGCCGCCGGAGGAGCCCACGAGTGCCGCGAGACCGATGCGTACGGCGAGCCGTACGTCCACGGGTGCCTTGCGGGCGTACGTCACCGCGGCGCCCGAGGTGCCGACGATCGCGACCGCCTTGTTGGTGCCGAGCGCGTACGCGGCCGGGGTGCTCGCCGGGAGGCCGAGCAGCAGCGCCGGGAGCAGCAGGAGGCCTCCGCCGCCGACCACGGCGTCGATCCAGCCGGCCGCGAGGGCCGCGAGGCACAGGACGACGACCATGGTCAGCGATATGTCGGGCATGATCGCGACCCTAGGCAGACGATGCGTGTGCCGTCCATGTACATGAGGAGCATCTGAGGTTCGGGCAGCGGCACCGGAGTGACCTCACAGCCCGCCCACCTCACAGCCCGCCCCCTTCGTGCTCTCCGAACCCTCACACCGTCCCCGCGCCCCCGCTGAGGGCAGCGTTCCTCGTGGGAAACAGACGTGATGCGGTCGGGAAACACCCGCACCGCACGCTCGACGCCATGACCTCGAATACGCGTGTGGTGGTGATCGGCGCCGGCCTCGCGGGCGTACGGCTCGCCCGGCGGCTCGGCGAGCTCGGCACGCCCGTGACGCTCGTCGGCGACGAGGAGCACCGCCCGTACAACCGGGTGCTGCTCGCGGAGGTGCTGGCCGGCCGGTACAGCCCCGACGTGATCGCCCTCCCGGTGCCGGCGGAGCTGACGCGTGGCCGGGTCACCGGCATCGACCGCGAGGTGCGAGCCGTACACCTCGCGGACGGGTCGGAGATCGCATACGACACGCTGGTCCTGGCCACCGGTTCGAACCCGGTGCTGCCGCCCCTGCGCGGTCTGTTCACGCCCGACCATGTGCTGCCCGAGGGTGTGCACGCGTTCCGGACCATGGACGACTGCCTGGGCCTGTCCAAGGCCGTACGGCCCGGCGTGCGGGCGGTCGTGATCGGCGGTGGGCTCCTCGGGGTCTCCGCGGCCCGTGCCCTCGCGCTGCGCGGCGCGCAGGTCGTGCTCGCCCAGCAGTCCGAGCGGCTGATGGAGCGGCAGCTCGACCCGGCCGCCTCGAAGCTGGTCCGGCGCCATCTCGTCGACCTCGGCGTGGAGGTGCACACCGACCTGCGCGTGCGTGACGTGCGCTGCGTCGGCGGCGCGGTCCGCTCGGTGGAGATGGCCGACGGATACGCCCTCGACGCCGACCTCGTGGTCCTCGCCTGCGGAGTCCACCCGCGCGTGGGCCTCGCGCAGATCGCGGGGCTGGACGTCCGCAAGGGGATCGTCGTCGACGACGAGCTCCGTACGTCCGACCCGCACATCCGGGCCGTCGGCGACTGCGCGCAGCACGACGGGACGGTGTACGGGCTGGCCGCACCCGCACTCGAACAAGCCGACGTACTGGCCGAGTTGCTGGCCGGGAACGGCACCGCCCGTTACACGGGCACCCGGGCGCTCACCCGGCTGACGCTGGCCGGTGAGGGCTTCTTCGACCTCGCCGCGTTCGGCGAGACGGAGGCCCGGCCCGGCGACGACGTCGTGCAACTGACCGACGCCACCCGCGGCACTTATCGCAAGGTCGTCGTCCGCGACGACCGCCTGGTCGGCGGGGTTCTCGTCGGCGAACTCGGCACCGTCGGCGCGCTCGCCCGCGCCTGGGAGGGAGCAGAGCCGCTCCCCGACGACGCCCCGCTGCTCCACCTGCTCACCAACGATGGAGGCTCCTGATGACCGCCACCCCGGAGGCCACGGAGGCCGCCCCCACGATCGTGCTCGTCGGCCACGGCATGGTCGGCCAGCGCTTCCTGGAGGCGCTCGCCGAGCGCGGCCTGACCGCCACACACCGCGTGGTGGTGCTGTGCGAGGAGCCGCGTCCGGCGTACGACCGCGTGGCGCTCACCTCTTACTTCTCGGGCAAGACGCCCGAGGACCTCTCCATGACCGACATGGAGTTCATCAAGGACCACGGCATCGAGCTGTACGTCGGTGACCCGGCCGTCTCCGTCGACCGCGAGGCCCGGCAGGTCACCGCCGAGTCCGGCCAGGTCTTCGCGTACGACGCCCTCGTCCTCGCCACCGGCTCGTACCCGTTCGTGCCGCCGGTCCCGAACAAGGACGCCGCCGGCTGTTTCGTCTACCGCACGATCGAGGATCTGCTCGCGATCGAGGAGTACGCGAAGACGAAGGCCACGACCGGTGCCGTCGTCGGCGGCGGTCTGCTGGGCCTGGAGGCCGCCGGCGCGCTCAAGGGACTCGGTGTCGAGGCGCACATCGTGGAGTTCGCGCCGCGGCTGATGCCGGTGCAGGTCGACGACGGCGGCGGCGCGGCGCTGCTGCGCACCATCGAGAACATGGGCCTGACCGTCCACACCGGCGTCGGCACGCAGGAGATCGTCGTCGACGCGGACGGCGCCGTCACCGGCATGAAGCTGTCCGACGGCTCCGAACTCGCCGCCGACATGGTGGTGTTCAGCGCCGGTGTCCGCCCCCGGGACCAGCTGGCCCGCGACTGCGGCCTCACCGTCGGCGAGCGCGGCGGCATCACGGTCGACGAGCAGTGCCGTACGGTCGCCGACCCGCACGTGTTCGCGATCGGCGAGTGCGCGCTGGCGTCGGACGGCCGGGTGTACGGCCTGGTGGCCCCCGGCTATGAGCAGGCGGAGACCGCGGCGGCGACGATCGCGTCCGACGAAGCCGCGTTCATCGGCGCCGACTTGTCGACGAAGCTGAAGCTGCTCGGCGTGGACGTCGCCTCCTTCGGTGACGCGCACGGCACCGCCGAGGACTGCCTGGACGTCGTGTACTCCGACTCCCGCGCGGGCCTCTACAAGAAGCTGGTCATCGGCCGCGACGGCACGCTGCTCGGCGGCATCCTGGTCGGTGACGCGGACGCGTACGGCACGCTGAAGGCGTTCACCGGCTCGGTGCCGCCGGTCTCGCCCGAGTCGCTCGTCCTGCCCGCCGGCGCCGGCGGCCCCGCCCAGCTGGGCCCGTCCGCGCTGCCGGACGAGGCGGTGGTGTGCTCCTGCCACAACGTCACCAAGGGCACGATCCGCGGTGCGGTGACGGAGCACTCCTGCACGACCGTGCCCGAGGTGAAGAAGTGCACCAAGGCCGGTACGGGCTGCGGCTCCTGTGTGAAGGTCCTCGGCCAGCTGGTCACCGCCGAGCTGGAGGCGTCCGGCGTCGAGGTCGACAAGGGCCTGTGCGGCTGCTTCTCGCAGACCCGCGAGGAGCTGTACGAGATCGTCCTGGCCCTGCGTATCAACACCTACCAGGACCTGCTGGACCGCTACGGCCGCGACGGCGCCCGGGGCGGTGACGGCTGCGAGATCTGCAAGCCGGCGGTGGGGTCGGTCATCGCGTCGCTGGCGCCCACGATCGGCGCGAGCGGCTATGTCCTGGACGGCGAGCAGGCGGCTCTGCAGGACAGCAACGACCACTTCCTCGCCAACATCCAGAAGAACGGCTCGTACTCGGTCGTTCCGCGTATCGCCGGTGGTGAGATCACCCCGGAGGGGCTGATCGTGATCGGCGAGATCGCCCGCGACTTCGGTCTCTACACGAAGATCACCGGCGGCCAGCGCATCGACATGTTCGGGGCCCGGGTGGAACAACTCCCGCTCATCTGGGCCCGGTTGGTGGACGCCGGCTTCGAGTCCGGCCACGCCTACGGCAAGTCGCTGCGCACGGTGAAGTCGTGCGTCGGGCAGACCTGGTGCCGCTACGGCGTCCAGGACTCCGTCCGGATGGCGATCGACCTGGAGCTGCGCTACCGGGGCCTGCGCTCGCCGCACAAGCTGAAGTCGGCGGTCTCGGGCTGCCAGCGCGAGTGCGCGGAGGCCCAGTCGAAGGACTTCGGCGTGATCGCCACCGCCAACGGCTGGAACCTCTACGTCGGCGGCAACGGCGGCGCGACCCCGCGCCACGCGGACCTCCTCGCCCAGGACCTGTCGGACGCGGAGCTGATCCGCCTGATCGACCGCTTCCTGATGTTCTACATCCGCACCGCGGACCGCCTGGAGCGCACGAGCGTGTGGCTGGAGCGAATCCCCGGCGGCCTGGACCACGTGCGTGACGTGGTCGTCGAGGACTCCCTCGGCATCTGCGAGGAGCTGGAGTCCCTGATGGCGGCCCATGTCGCGAACTACCGCGACGAATGGTCGGAGACCATCAACGACCCCGAGAAGCTGGCCCGGTTCGTGTCCTTCGTGAACGCCCCCGACACCCCCGACCCGGTCGTCGGCTTCGTCCCGGAGCGCGACCAGATCAAGCCCGACCTGCCGCTGCTGACCATCGGCCACCGCCCCCTGGAAGGAAGCGCCCAGCGATGACCCTGGCACCCGAGACGACCGACCTGAAGGTCCAAGTACGCCTGGACGCGGACTGGTTGACGGTCTGCGACCTCACCCATCTGCTCCCCGGCCGCGGCGTCGCGGCCCTGCTGCCGGACGGCGGCCAGGTGGCCCTGTTCCGCGACCGCGCCGGCCGGCTGTACGCCATCGACAACCGCGACCCGTTCGGCGGCGCGGCAGTCCTCTCCCGCGGCCTGACCGGCACCCACCAGGGCCGCCCGTTCGTGGCGTCGCCCCTGCTGAAGCAGCGCTTCGACCTGGAGACCGGGCAGTGCCTGGACGACGAGGCGGTGCGGGTGACCGCGTACGAGGTGCGGGCCGCGTAGCGGCCCCCGTGGACGGTGGCCTCGCGCTCACACCTTCAGGTCGTCGTACGCCACCCCGGTCAACCGTTCCGAAGCCTCCCAAAGCCGTTCGCCCGCCCGGTCGTTGAGGGTCCATGGTGCCCGCCAGGACCGGGCGGGTGAGCCGCGCCAGCCGGCGAGGGACGGGCCGGTGAAGGAGTCGGGGCGGACGTCGGGGGCGGTGGCGGCGTACAGGGTGGGCAGAGCGCCCGCCTCGGCGGGCTGGGCGAAGACGCGGTTGCCGAGGCGGGCGAACCACTCGCTCCCCCGGCGCCCCGCCATGCGCGGCCCCGCCGTCTGGAGGTTGGTGTCCGCATACCCGGGATGAGCGGCCGCTGCCACCACGTCCGCTCCCTGCCCGGCCAGCCTGCGTGCGAGCTCGTGCGTGAAGAGCAGGTTGGCGGTCTTGGACCGGGCGTAGGCGGTCCAACGCCGGTACCGGTGCTCGCTGTTGAGGTCGTCGATGTCGATGTTGGACATCGCGTGCAGCGGGCTGGAGACGGTCACCACCCGCGCGCCCGGCGCACCGAGCAGCGCGGGCAGCAACAGCCCGGTGAGCGCGAAGTGCCCCAGGTGGTTGACCCCGAACTGCGTCTCGAAGCCGTCCACGGTGGTGCCGTACGGCAAGGCCATCACGCCGGCGTTGTTCACGAGCAGGTCCAGGCGGTCGTACGGGAATTCCGCGCAGAACTCCCGTACGGAGCCGAGGTCCGCGAGATCGAGCCTTCTCAACTCGACTTCCGCGCCGGGTACTTCGGTGGCGATCCGCTCCCCGGCCGCCGCGCCCCGCACCTCGCTCCGGCACGCGAGCACCACCCGCGCCCCCTTCCGCGCCAGCTCGCGCGCGGTGACGTACCCGAGACCGCTGTTGGCCCCGGTGACGACGGCGACGCGGCCGCTTCGGTCGGGGATGTGCTGTGCGTTCCAGCCGGGCATGAGGAGCTCCTTCCGGATGTGGACGGCTCCGGCCCAGCCTACGAGCGGGCGTCCGTCCGGCGCAGCCTGCGCGCCGCCACCAGCACCCCGCCGCCGGCGAGCAGAGCGGCCGCGCCGCCCGCCGCCAGGTACGGGGTGCTGTCGTCGCCGCCGGTCGCGGCGAGGTCGGTGCCGTCCTGCTCCGCGGTCTCGTCGGAGGTGTCGTCGGAGGTGTCGTCGGCCGGGACGAAGTCCGAGGGAGGGTTGTCGCAGCCGAGGCCGTCGCCGTCCCGGTCGAGGTGGGAGCCGTAGTGCTCGTCACCCTTCGGGATGTCGGAGTACCCGCTGGCGTAGGCCTCGGTGCAGTTCTTGAACGGGTGGACACCTTCATGGGCTGCGGCGGTGGCCGGCAGTGCGGCCAGTGCCAGCGCGGCGACGACGATGGCGCCGGGCTTGCGGAGCAGGTTCACGGGGGGCCTCCCTGGTCGTTCATGAGGGTCGTTCGCGAGGTGACGAACGTAGCCAGGGGCCGCAGTTGCGGAGGGGTTATGAAGGACCCGTGATGCTAACGTGACGTGACCGGAAAGTAGCTCTCCGCATGGTCCGCGTGGCTGTCGGACAGCGGCCGGGTGTCCAGATAGAACCACTGGGCGTCCGGGCCGGGGGCCGGCGCTGCGGGCGGCGTGGGAGCCGGCGTCGCGACGACGGGCGTCTCCGTCTTCGCCGGCCCCGGCATCAGCAGCTCCACCCGCAGCCCGAGCCCCCGCTGTTGCGCCGTGAACTCCTCCACCTGGTTCCGGCAGGCGTGGTCCAGATGGGTCACACCGGTCAGGTCCAGGCGGATGCGCGGCTTGCCCGAGGCTGCCGCGCCTTCCAGCGCCTCGATGACCTGCGGCAGCCGCAGGAAGGTGGCGTTGCCGGCCATGACGACCTTCGCGGTGTCGTCCTCGACGTGTTGCCGGATCACCGTCTGGGACATGCGCAGGGCGGCCAGGACGATCCCGGCCGCGAGGCCGATGAGGACGCCCTCCAGCAGCGCGGTCGCCACGATGACCAGGGTGGTCGTCGTCATCACGACGAATTCGCCGCGGTCCTGCCGCCACATCTTCGGGAACTCGTCCGGCGCGAACAGCTTCCAGCCGCTGTGGACGAGGACGCCCGCGAGCACCGAGATCGGGATCAGGGCCAGCACCTGCGGCAGCAGCAGCGCGAACGCGAGCAGCCACAGGCCGTGCAGGGTACGGGAGATACGGGTCTTGGCGCCGGCCTGGACGTTCGCCGAGCTGCGGGCGACGACCGCCGTGATCGGGAGGGCGCCGAGGATGCCCGCGACGGTGTTGCCGGCGCCCTGGGCGATGAGTTCGGTGTTGTAGCGGGTGCGCGGGCCGCTGTGCATACGGTCCACGGCGGCCGCGGTGAACAGGCTCTCCGCGGAGGCGATGACCGTGAAGGTGAGGATGGCGGTGATGACCGCGGTGTCCGCGAGGCCCGCGAACTGCTCGGCCCCCGGCACCTGCACCGACGCCACAAGATTGCCGACCTGGAGCGTCTTCACGTCCACGCCGGGCAGCGCGGCGACCGCGATGCCGATGCCGACCGCCACGAGCGCGGCCGGGACCTTCTTGGCCGGGCCCGGGACCTTCTTCCACAGGAAGCTCAGCACGATCGTGGCGACGCCGAGCAGCGTGGCGATCATCGCCTGGGGGCTGGTGAGGATGTCCGCGAACAGGCCGGGGATGCCCGCCATGTTCTCGATCGGCGTGCCCGGGGCCTTGGAGTCCGCCATCGGGTAGGCCTGGCTGAACATCAGCGGCAGTCCGATGCCGGCCAGCATGCCCTGGACCACGGCGAGGGAGATCGCCTGGAACAGCCGGCCGAGGCGTACGACGCCGAGGACGATCTGCAGGATGCCCGAGAACAGGACGATCACGCCGAGCATCGCCACGCCGAGCTCCATCACTGTCTCCGCGACCAGCGCGGCGAGCCCGGCGGCCGGCCCGCTGACCTGGAGCGTGCTGCCCCGGACCGCGCCCACGACCAGGCCGCCGATCACCCCGGAGATGATCCCGAGTTCGGCGGGGACCCCGGAGGCGACGGCCACGCCGATGCACAGGGGCAGGGCGACGAGGAAGACGACGAGGGAGGCGGTGATCTCGTTGGCGAGGTCGAGCTTCGCGCCTCCGGCGGCGCCGTTGCCCGCGTTGCCCGACGGCCTGACCGCACTCTCGGCCTTCGGCGTGCCCATCCTCGGCACGCTCACCTTCGTGCGCGTACGCCCCCGCGCATGCGCCCCGCTCATCCGGCATGCACCCGGAACCGGCCGTCGTCCTCCAGCTCGTGCACCTGCCCGGTGTCGACCTCGTAGTACCAGCCGTGCAGCCGCAGCCGCCCCCCGTCCAGCCGCTGCCGCACCACCGGGTAGGTCCGCAGTACGGCAAGCTGGTTGACGACGTTGCCCTGGGCCACGTCCGGCAGCGACGGGTCGTCCGAGGCGGCCGTGAGGAGCGGCGCCAGTTCGGGGCGGGCGAGCTGCAGCCAGGCGTCCACGCCGGGCAGCGCGGACAGATCGTCGCCGGACTTCAGCGCGCCCATCGCGCCGCAGTGTGAGTGACCGCACACGACGATGTCCTGAACCCCGAGCACCTCCAGTGCGTACTCGATGGTGGCTGCCTCGCCGGAGGCACCAGGGCTGCCGTACGGCGGCACGATATTGCCCGCGTTTCGCAGCTCGAATATCTCTCCGGGCCGTGCGCCGGTAATCAGGGCGGGTATGACCCGTGAGTCCGAGCAGGTAATGAACAGCGCCTCGGGATATTGCCCGTCGGCCAGTTTCCGGTATTCACCGTTCTCGAAATCGACCCGTCGCTTGAACGAGCGGGCGCGGTCCAGCAACGCCTTCAACAGTGCCTCCAGGGTGGGAAGTTCGGCAAGTTCACAGCACCGTAGAGGAGCCGACACCAGAGGAAGGTTAAGTAAAGGCCAGAGCGCGTCCAGCAATTGGACATTCTTTGTCGCAACTCCCTGCAAGCGCTTGTTTCTTGTAGCGTGTCGACGTCAGGGCAGAGAATGCAAATTCACCGAGAGACAGGACGCATGGGCATACGAGTGCTGCTCATCGAGGACGACGAGACGATCGCCGAACCGCTCGCCGAGGGCCTCGGCCACTTCGGTCTGACGGTGGATCACGTGACCACCGGCGCCGAGGGGCTGAGAAGGCCGTACGGCGATGTCGTCCTGCTCGACCTCGGGTTGCCGGACATGGACGGCATCGACGTGTGCCGGGGCATCCGGCGGGTCTCGGACGTGCCGGTCATCATCCTGAGTGCGCGGGGTGAGGAGGCCGACCGGGTGCTGGGCCTGGAGCTGGGGGCGGACGACTATCTGGCGAAGCCGTTCAGCGTGCGGGAGTTGGTTGCGCGGGTGCGGGCGGTGACCCGGCGGACGCAGCGCACGGAGGCGGCGGAGCCGAGCGGCGTGGCGGCGCCGGCCGGCATGGCGGCGTCCGTGGACATGACCGCGCCCCTGGACATGGCGGCGTCGGTCGATCGGGGACGTACGGAAGCGCTGGTGGAGCGGCTGCGCACGGAGGCTGCGGCCTCATCGGCGGTCACCCGGCCACCCGCACCGCCGTCCCCGTCACCCGCACCCCTGTCGCGCGAGACCGCGCCGGGCCCGGCGTACGAGGAATCCGCACCCTCACCCTCGTACGCCCCCGGCCCCCTCGTCGTCGACCGCCGCACCCGTCAGGTCTGGGTCGGCGAGGTCCCCGTCACCCTCACCCCCAAGGAGTTCGAGCTGCTGGCGCTGCTGACCGAGGATCCCGGCGCGGTCTACTCCCGGCAGCAGATCCTGGACCGCGTGTGGGACCCGCACTACGAGGGCCCGACCAAGACGCTGGACGTCCATGTCGCCGCGCTGCGGCGGAAGTTGGGGCACCCGGCATGGATCCAGACCCTGCGCGGGGTCGGTTTCCGGCTGGCGGTGCAGACCGAGCCGGGCGGGCCGCAGGTGTCCTCGCCATGACCCGCCGGCTGCTGCTCAGCTACCTCAGTCTCGCCGCGCTCGTCCTGGTCTGCCTGGAGATCCCGCTGGGCTTCGTCTACTCGCGCAGCGAGCGGGAGCGGGTGGTGAGCGCGGCGAAGGACGAGGCGGAGTCGGTGGCCGCCTACGCGTCGCTGTCCCTCAGCACCGGCCGTGCCGAGCGGGATCTGCCACGCCGGGTGGTGCGCTGCGCCGAGCGCATCGGCGGGCAGGTGGTGATCGTGGATGCCTCGGGCGCCCTGCTCGCCACCTCGCATCCGCGGGCCTCGGTGATGTCGTCCAACCTGGCCTCCCGCCCCGGTATCGCGGCCGCCCTGCGCGGCACGTCCACCGTGGACGTCCGTACGTCGACCATCGGCGGCGTCGAGTATCTGTCGGTCGCCGGTCCGGTCATGCGCGATGCGCGGCTGCAGGGTGCCGTGTGGCTGACGCTGCCGACGCGGACGGTGCATGAACGCGTCCATCACGTCTGGCTGTTGCTGGCGCTCGGCGGGCTCGGGGTGCTCACCGCGGTCGCGGTGGTCGGGTTCGCCATCGCCTGCTGGGCCGGCCGTCCCATCCGTGAACTGGAACGCGCCACCCATGAGTTGGCGGAGGGCGGCCGGGCCCGTCCGGTGACGATGACGAAGGGCCCGCCGGAGGTCCGCCGGCTGGCCGCCGCGTTCAACCGTACGGCGGCCCGGCTCGCCCACCTCCTCGCCGCGCAGCGGGCGTTCGCGGGAGAGGCGTCGCACCAGCTGAAGACGCCGCTCGCGGCGTTGCGGCTGCGGCTGGAGAACCTGGAGCCGAACGTCTCCGACCGGGGCATCGGCAGTCTCACCGCCGCTGTGACGGAGACGGACCGGCTCGCGCGGATGGTCGAGGGGCTGCTGGCGATGGCCCGCCTGGAGGAGGACTCCGCGACGCCCGCCCCGGTCGACGTGGGCGCGGTCTGCGCGGAACGGCACCGCACCTGGCTGCCGCTGTTCGAGCAGCAGCGGGTCTCCCTGGTGCTGTTCGCGGGCAGTGTGGGGCCGGTCCTCGCGGTGCCGGGCGGGGTCGAGCAGATCGTGGACAACCTGCTCTCCAACGCCCTGCGCGCCTCACCGCCCGACAGCACCGTCGCCATCGAGCTACGGCTCCATGTGCCGGCCCGCCGTGCCCTGCGCGACGCCCGCCCCGCCTGGGTCGACCTGCACATCACCGACGAGGGCCCGGGCATGACCTCGGAGCAGCGCGCCCGCGCCTTCGACCGGTTCTGGCGCGCGCCGGGTGCCCCCAAGGGCGGTACGGGGCTCGGCCTTTCGCTGGTCCACCGGCTCGCGCACGCGAGCGGCGGCGAGGCGAGCCTGCACGCCTCGGCCGCGGGCGGCCTGGACGCGGTGGTCCGGCTGCCGTCGGCGGAACCGCCGTGCGAGGCGCACGGGCCGGGAGTCGAGCGGCCCGGGCAGCGGACGCGGGGGCGAGGGCGGGGGGTGCCGGCGCTGCGCGCCTGACCTGCTCCCTCATGGACGGCTCTCAGGTACGCCGTCCGATGGCCATTAACTGGCTACGATCCGTCCACCATGCTCCCTTAGGTTCCATGCCGCTCCCTCTGGCACGACCCCGTCGTCGACCGGCGGCGGGGCGGTACGGCACCTCTTGGAGTGAGAGTGGAACGTCGTAGTCTCCTGCGTGCGGCCGTCCTCGGCGGCTCGGCCGCCGTGTTCGGCGGAACCCTGTGGCGCGGCGCCGCGTACGCGGCCCCGGCCCAGCCCGGCACCGGCCCGTACGGTGCGCTGGGTTCCCCCGACGCCAACGGCATCAGACTCCCCAGCGGCTTCACCAGCCGCGTCATCGCCCGCTCCGGGCAGACGGTCTCCGGTACGTCGTACACCTGGCACAACGCCCCTGACGGCGGCGCGTGTTACGCGGACGGCAGCGGCTGGATCTACGTCTCCAACTCCGAGATCAACCCATCCGGCGGCGCGAGCGCGGTGAAGTTCTCGTCGGCGGGCGCGATCACGGCCGCGTACCGCATCCTCTCCTCCACCCGCCAGAACTGCGCGGGCGGCAAGACCCCGTGGAACACCTGGCTGTCCTGCGAGGAGGTGTCCCTCGGCTACGTCTACGAGACGGACCCGTGGGGCACTCAGGCGGCGGTCCGCCGTGCCGCGATGGGCCGCTTCAAGCACGAGGCGGCGGCCGCGGACCCGGTGCGCAAGGTGATCTACCTGACCGAGGACGAGACGAACGGCCGCTTCTACCGCTTCGTCCCGACGACCTGGGGCAACCTGTCCTCGGGCACCCTCCAGGTCATGGTCGCGGGCAGCGCCACCTCGGGCTCCTTCACCTGGGCCGACATCCCCGACCCGGACGGCTCCCCGACGGCCACCCGCTCCCAGGTCTCGGGCTCCAAGTCCTTCAACGGCGGCGAGGGCTGCCACTACGCCGACGACACGGTGTGGTTCACGACGAAGGGCGACAACCGGGTCTGGCAGCTCAACCTCACCTCGAACACCTACGAGCTGGCCTACGACGACTCCCTCGTCACCTCCGGCACGGCCCCGCTCACGGGCGTCGACAACATCACCGGTACCTCCTCCGGCGACCTCTTCGTCGCCGAGGACGGCGGCAACATGGAGATCTGCGTCATCACTCCGGCCGACGTCATCGCCCCGTTCCTCCGCATCGACGGCCAGTCGGGCTCGGAGATCACGGGCCCTGCCTTCTCCCCCGACGGCACCCGGCTCTACTTCTCCAGCCAGCGGGGCACTAGCGGGAGTTCGTCGGGCGGGATCACGTATGAGGTGAAGGGGCCCTTCCGGTCGTAGCCGGGCGCACCCCCGCACCCTTCGAGCCCCCCCCGGGCGCCGGTCTTCTCGGAAGCCCGGCGCCGCGGACGGCCCGGCCGGACGGTGCTGTGACCGTTGTCGCAGCCCACCGGTGGCATCGCCGCGGGCGGCGGCGGCCTCGCCGACGCTCCCGACGCCCGCCCGCGGGTGGGATGACCGGGCCTGCCGGCCACAGTCCGCCGCCGCACGCATGTGCCGCCCCGCTGCAGGCGCCCGCCCGCGTAATCGCCCGTCCGAGGGACCGTAGGCCTTGTCCGAGGCGCTCAAGATACGTCCTGACAAAACAGACGCCACTATGTGTCTAAGCAGGAGGCCCGCACCACCGAACGGGCTTGGCGGCAAGGTCGGTGAGGCGGGCTCTGAGTACCAGGAGGTACCGCTATGAGTGTGGCTCCAACCCGCTCCGTACTGTCAATCGCTCGCCCGAAGGACTGGGCGGCCCTGGTCATCGTCATCGTGATCGTCTATGCCCCGGCGGCACAGATCCAGGACATCCTGACCAGTCTGATCGCTCTGTCAGGAGTACTCGTCTCGGGCTCGGCAGTAAGGGCCGTATCAGCGCGACAGCCGCAGACGGGCGCCTGAGAAGGCCTGGGCTCGAGCGGGCCGGGGCCACGGATGGGTTCCGGTCGGTGCAAGGGAAGGAAGCCTGCGTTTTGCCCCCTGCCTCAAGGGCACACGGCCAGGTGAGACCTCGCGGAGGTACCGAGATGAGTGCCGGAGAGAGAGCCAAGGCAAAAGCCGAACAGCTCGTAGGCAAGACCGTGCGCAAGGCGGCCCACACGGTGCACAAGGAAACCCTCGCAGCAAAGGGCGCCGCTCTCGAAGCACGGGGCAAGCTGCGGGGCGGGAAAGAACGGACCAAGGGGTCCTTCGGGGGCTGACAAGGCTTCCCGAGACAGTCTCCGCAGACGATGAAGTAGAGGGCGGCACCCCCGCACAGGGTGTATGGCTGGCTTCCTGACCTGGGAAGCCAGCCGTCAGTCACGTCCTCAGGGCACTCTCAGGGCACATCGTTCAGGACGGCTTCCATCATGTCGGCCGTCCGATCCGCCTCCGCCTCCCACAGATGCGTGTACACGTTCAGCGTGATCGATGGCTTTGCGTGACCGAGACGCATCTGTACCTGCTTCGGCGTCGCCCCATTCTTGATCAGAACCGAGGCGTAGAAGTGGCGCAGGTCGTGGAGCGTAGTGCCCTCGGGGACGCGTACCTTGCTGCCGGACTTCGCCAGGTGGGCGTTCGCCCGCTTGATGTTGCGGGCCCACAGCTTCGCCCAACTGCCGCGCCGGATCGCCCCGCCCGTCTCGCTCGTGTACAGCAGCCGGGCACGTCGCCACACGGGCTTGCGTGGGTTCGTCCGGTCCTCGATGTACACGACCTTGGGCGGGAAACCCTTCCGGTGACGTTCGATCTCGTCGACGACAGACTGCCCCTGAGGCACGGCTCTGTAGCTCTGCTTGGTCTTCGGCTCACCCAGGTACGGCACGCCCTTGTCAGGGCCGATCAGTTGCTGCCTGACCGTGACGGTAGCGGCCGGCTCCTCGTCTTCCAGGCCGAACAGCTCGCCCTGGCGGAGTCCCGTGGAAGCCGCCTGCCGAACCAACGCCCGATATCTCGGGGACGCTGTGACAATCAGTGCCTTCACCGCCTCCGGGTCGAGCGGGTGAATCTCTGGATAGAACACCTCGGGCGGCTTTAGACCCTCCCACGGGTACTTCGGGATGATGCCTTCCTGGTGGGCCATCTTCAGGATGCTGGTGCAGACGTTCCAGGGCGTCGCGAACGTCGACGGGGCAATGGCGGCGGACCGATCTTTGATCCACTTCTGGCCGTCCGCGCGCTGGATGCTGCCGATCTGCCGGTTGCCGAACGTCGGGTAAATGTGCAGCCGTAGAGCCCGCTCGACGTTGGTCTCGGTCCGCTCGCGGTGTACGGCCGTCTCCTGCCAGCGCTCAGCGACAGCCCTGAACTTCTGCTTGCCGAGCTCCCGGTTCACGAACGTGCCGCCGTCGAGTTCAGCCTTCACCTTGGCGGCCCGAGAGTCCGCGGCCGTCCGCTTCCCGAAGTTCTCCTTACACTGCTTGCCCGACAGATCCCGGTAGCGCACCTGCCAGCGCTTGCCGACTCCATGCTCTGTGCTCGGGTACACGGTCGCCGTCTTGGTGCTGTGCACCTCGCACGGCTCGGCGTCGGCCGAGGGCCGGGACAGGTGCCAGCGGTCATACACATCAGCCATCAGTCCCACTCCCTCCAGAGCAAGCCGAGTCAGCCATGAAGTAGCGTTCTTTCCAGCGAGGTTTTCTGCGGATTCGGGTCACGCTGCGCATCGACCGCCGATCTCGTCAGCGTCGTACTTGTCGAGCGCTTCGGCGTCGTATAGAACATGCCGACCGCGCCTGATGAAGCACTGCGGGCCGGTGCCGGCGTAGCGCCAGTAACGGATAGTTGCGGGCGACGTGCGATAGCGCTCGGCGACTTCCGCAGTAGTCAAGTACCTCTTCATGACGTCCTTCCTGTGGCGAGCGACTGCTCGCTCAGTCACCACCTCCGAAGCCGCCTTCACTGCGGTTTGTGTAGCGGCACTCCCTGCCGTGTCCATGCGGAGGGCTCTCCTTCGTCGCGTGACAGCGGGGCCAAGCCCCTTCCTGGGAATCCGCAACATCCGCCACGCCGCAACATTGCTGGTCAGCGGCTTGAATCTGTGGCGGATGCCGGTTGTGTTGCGGATAGGTGCCGCCGCGCGCGAGCGCGGCGGCACCTGTTGGGCGGGGGCGATCAGCCCGCGATGCGGAGTTGGCGTGCGTCGGTTTCCGCGGACGCGTGGCGGCTTTCAGAAGGGTCTTCCGCCACAGGTTCAGCCCCGTTGACCTGCGGTGTTGCGACTGTTGCGGATGTTGCGGACTTTTCAGGGGTAGGGGGGCAGTAGCGGGCCCACGCGTCGCGTAGATCTTCGGCGTAGTAGCCCTTCGGGGTGCCGCTTCCGACGCGGATGCCGCGCGGCTTGATCGGTTTGTTGTCGGGTCGGGCGTACTGGCTCAGGAGCTTGGACAGGCCGCGTGCGGTGAGCGGCTTGCTGGTCTGTCCGTCCTCGCTGAGGTCGGCCCACGGGGCGTCATCGAGTCCGTGGAGGACTTCGAGGATGGCGGCGGTGGGCATGCGGTCGGCGCCGCAGAACACCTTGTCGCGCAGGTCTGTCAGCAGGCGCACTCCTAGGGAGGCTTCGTCGCCTTCTTGGGCGGCCTTGATGAGTGCGATGCAGGCGGCCCGGCCGCGTTCGGGCCAGTGTCCGCCGGCCGCGTCGGCGACTGCGAGGAGCGGTTCCCATACGTCGGCTGGACGGTCGGTGACACCTTCGGGCATCTCCGGCCACGCGGCGGCGATCTCGTCGTGGATGGTGACGGTCCAGTCGGCGAGCCGGTCGCGTAGGGCGTGGCCCTGCTTCTCGTGGACGCGGCGCCGGTAGGGCTCGCACTTCTCGTTGGGCGCTTTCTTGCGCATGCGGATGATGACGGAGCGGGTCAGGATCGTGTCCGGCAGGGAGCCGAGCCCGGCCATGGCGACAGCGCAGAACGAGGGGAAGAACCCTGCCTTCTGATCTGAGCCGTCACCGACGCAGCGCAAGGATTTGGCGCCGCGCCGGTAGCCGGAGTTGAGGAACCCGCGGACCTCTTCGTTCCCGCCGGCCTTGGGCCCGAAGACGGTGTCGATCTCATCGAAGAGGAGTGTGGGGGTGCTGTCTTCTGCGGACACGAACCGGAAGAGGGCGTTGGCGGAAGCGTTGACGGTGGTCGCCGCGCGCGGGGTGAGCGTCTCGACGATCTCCAGTGCCCGGGACTTCCCCGAGCCCGGTTCGGGGCTCAGGAAAGCGAGGCGGGCGGTGCCATCGAGGGCGTCCATAAGGTGGGCGTGGGCGTCCCACAACGTGACGGCGACGTAGGCGTGTTCGGTGGGGAAGACGTTGAAGCGGCGGTGGAACGCTTCGACCTCGTCGAGCAGCGCGGCGCCTTCGTTGGACGGCGCAGCGTCGGTGGTGTCGGTCATGCGGTGGTCCTCCCTTCCCGGGAGCTCCGGAGCGGGCGCAGCCCGCGGCGGTTGGGACGAAGTGCTGAAAGGACGCCTTCGGCGTCGCCCTTTCGGGCGCCCACTGCCCGCTCACAGAACGGCTGTTGGGCGTCCTGCGGGCTGTTCAGGGCGGCGGGGAGGCAATCCAGGCGGGGGGAGCGGACGGTGGTCACGCGGCCTCCCGCGGCGTGGCGTTCGCCAGAATCCACTCGATGGCGCTGCGGATGGTGGTGCGGCACTCGGCAGCCGGCAGTCCCGTGGACTCCCCCGCCGCCTGGACTGCTTCTTCGACCGTGGATCGACTGATGTGTCCCCAGGCGACGAACCGGGCCACCTTGCACGTGCTGGTGTGCAGCGTCTTGTTGCGGCCGTTTGGCCCGCCCTCGCAGGCGGCCTGGATGACTGCGCATTCGCGGTCCAGGGCGACCTGAGCGGCCCGTGTCCCGTCCCTCACCGGTGCAAGCGCGGTCGGTGCGGTGGGCCTGAGGGATTCGACGAGCAGTGCGGTGAGCCACGGAGGCAGCGGGGCCACGGGTGCGTTCTCGGCGACTTCGTACGCGCCGTGCGCGGTGGTGCTGCCGGCGGCGACGACGTAGCCGCCCCAGGCGCGGGTGTCGATGTGCGGCCCGAGCCGGTTGACGCTGTTCTTGAACCGGCTGCCGGGAGGGGCGGTGAAGTACAGGTGGCGGCCCCCGCTGGGAGTCCGCACCTGGTAGGTGTACGGGATCGGCTCGTCGGCGCGCTCGCAGAGCGCCTTGAAGGAAGTGGCGCCGTCAGGCGCTCCTTCTGGCTCTTCGGGCTTGCACACGTCCAGGTCGACGACGAGCAGCCCGGCCGGGCCGGTCGCGACGCCGACGTTGTACGGCTTGTGCGCCCATGCCGCGTGGATCAGGTCCGGGGCGGTGGTGGCGCGCTGCTCGGGGGTGCGGTGGCCGGCCGAGCAGCGCCCCGTACCGGGGCAGGAGCGCTCGGGGTGTCCGGCGGGCCTCTTCGTGTTGGGGGTCAGGGGGATGACCGGCCAGCCGCGCTCTGCGGAGAGCAGGGCGGCGGCGATCAGATGCAGGCTGCCCAGGCCGATGCTGGGGATGTCGGGTGCGTTGGTTGGGTCGCTCATGCCTGGCCTCGACCGATGCGGGTCGATGGGGTCATGCTGGAGTCCTCCACAGGTCTGTTGATGGGCTGGTGGACAAGGGCGGCCCCGTGATCTTTGGCGAGAGTGGGGGGCCGCCCTTGGCGCAGTTAGAACGGGGGCTCTTCGCCCTCCTTGGCGGGGTTGTTCGCCGTGTTCCACGGGTCATCGCCCGCGGGGCCGTTGCTGGCGGCGCGCTTGGCGTTGATGCTCACGGTCGTGAAGCGGACCGAGGCGCCGATGTCGTCGACCTCCACGGCGAGCATGGAGCGCTTCTCGCCCTGGTCGGTGGTCCAGTCGTGCTGGCGCATCCGGCCGGACGCGACCACGCGGGAGCCCTTCTTGAGGCTCTCGGCGATGTGTTCCGCGAGGGTGCGCCAGGCCGCGCAGCGGTAGAAGGCGGTGGTGCCGTCCTTCCACGTGTTGGCCGTGCGGTCGAACGAACGCGGAGTGACGGCGATCGTGAACTTCGCGAGAGCGGCGCCGCCCTCGGTGAACTTCAGCTCGGGTTCGTCGGTCAGGTTGCCGACCAGGGTCACGGGGGTTTCTCCGAACGACATGCTGTCTCCTGATCTTGTCGGGTTAGAAGGGCGGTTCGTCGCTGTAGCCGGACGGCCCCCACGGGTCGATGCCACAGCGGCGCAGCCAGCGGGGCCTGTGCGGCAAGGGGAGCAACAGCCAGCGGCGCTGCTCGTTCCAGCAGGTGCAGGGCTCCCAGTCGGTACCGGCGTACTCGCCGTTGTGGTCGCCGTAGTCGTGCTCGAACCCGCCGTCCCCCTCGCACTCGATGCAACCGGGGTTGGGGGTGTCGGTCAGAACCAGCGCATAGCGAGGCCAGCAGGTGACCTGGATGCGCAGCCGGGACAGACGCCGGATCATGCCGCGCGGTCCTCCGTGTCGGCCGCCATGTCATCGACCTGCACAAGCAGGTTTCCGAGCTGGCGGCGGGTGACGCGTTGCGTATACGTCGTCGGTAACCCGTCGTTTTCCCAGCTCAGTTCAACGGTGACGATCTCGTCCGGGTCGATGTCCATCAGTGCTCCCTGATCGTGTTGTCCGTGGAGGCGTTGGGCCGGTGTTCGGCGGTGAAGTAGAGGCGGGTGCGCTTGCGGTCGCGGGTGGGGTACTGGCGTGCCGAGCCGGTGTCGAGCACGGCGGCCAGGGTCTGGCTGAGGAGGTCGGCGTCGTCTGGCTCGCAGATGATGCGGATCTCGAACACGGCGCTCCTTGTCGAAGGTCAGCGCTTGGAGCTGAAGAGTTTGAGGGTGAAGCCGCACAGGCTGATGGGTCCGGCGGCGCCGGTGATGACGGTCGCGGTGTGGGCGGCGATCCCGAGCAGCCAGGCCAGGGCGGCGGCCAGTCCCCAGACGCCGACGACGACCGCGCCGGCGATGGCGAACGGGTACAGGAAGCGCCGCCACGGGAAATCGGTACCGCTGGTGCCGTTGATGTTCGCCAAAACAGAATCTCCTCTTCTCTCAGGGGCGGTGCGGGGAGGCCGGACGGCCTGTTCAGTCCTCGATCGCCGTGCCGGGGCGGGTAGGCGAGGACTGGACGGAGCGTCCGGAGGCGAGCACGAGAGAAGGCCCGCACCCTCGCGGGGTGCGGGCCCTCAATGGCAGGCGTGTGTCAGAGGTCGGAGGGGAGCTTTTCACCGGTCTGTGCGTCGTACGCGACACCGGTCGGAGACAGGCGAATTGACCGGGACGTAGCCCGGGATCCTTCCTGCCACGTACGTCCACCGACTGCTATCCGGACCGTCACGTCGGCCAACGGGTCTGCGACAGGCAGCTTGATCTCCGGGTCCTTGGGGAGCCACCCGCCCTCTCGGACGCTGTGTGCGCTCTTACCAGAGCCGTCGATCCGCAGGAACCGAGCATTCCGATCGAAATAGGAGCGCAGCTCGACGATGACGTTGTCCCTGTCGCTGGTCCAGTGCGCTACGACGTCGGCCTTCACGCCTTCGATGGTGAGCGCTGCGCCTGACCTGCCCTTGTAAGCGGCGGCCCTCTGCTGGCGCTCCTGTTGCTGCTGTTCGTTCTCTGCGTACTGCCACACGCCCGCAGCGGCGATGGACAGGGCTGCGATCGCCGCCACGTAGGGCCAGGTGCGTCGCCGTGCCGACGTCGACTGTTCGGTGTCAGCAGGCGGTGCTGTGACAGGCGCCTGGGGTCCGCTGGACCATGTCGGGTGTGTGCTGTCGCCGCTCTTCTCGAACCATTCCACGTCGTCGTTGCCCATGCGGGCGACGGTAGCGCGCAGCTGTACCGCCTGTCCGGGGTCCCCTCGCAGTTCTGCCACCTGGGCATGGGTCTCCAACCAGGCAAGAGCTTGAGCGGAGTTGAGTCCATGTGCGCTGATGTCCTCGCGCTCGCGGATGGCCGCCAGCTGAGCGGCCTCATTGAATCGGCCTGCGTGCGCGGCCTCGAGGACGGCCTCATGCCGGGCGACGTCGGCCTGCCAACCGTCAACAACGTTGGGCGGCATTTCCCAATCCCAACTCCGGCCCCCGTCGCCGTTCAGGAACTGCGCGTGCAGGCCCTCGCCCGGATCGGCCTCGACGTTGGTGTCCTCGGACGGCTCCGTGGCCTGCTCTACGGCAGCGGCGTCCTGTTCGATGGCCAGGGTCTGCTGTGCTGCACGGCGCCGTGACGAGGTGTCCGTGAGCGCGGCTTCCTCCGTGTCCAAGACGGTCTGCACGATGTCGACGTAGTCGGGGCCGACCTTCCACACGGCCTGGCCCGGATCGAGCGTCGGGATCCTCTCGACTGCCCATGCGGGCAGACCGAGCAGGACACCAACAATGGCGGCCTCTTCCGGGCCCAGGCGCCCGACGTGGGCGATCTCGCACAGCTTCGCCAGGTCGCGGGCCTTGCCGTCCCCCAGGTCGGACAGCGTGTGCATCACCACGTCCAGCGACAGCCCGGCCTTCCGTGAGTTCTTCAGCAGCCGCTGGATCAGTTCGGAGGTCGCCGCGGACAGGAGAATCTGCCACGCCTCTTCCAGCACCAAGTGCTTGTGAACGGCGGTCGACTGGCGCAGCCACACGTGCTCTGCCCAGCAGCTGACCGCGGCCATCAGCGACGGGATCGCCGGCGAGTTGCGGTCCAGGTGGGAGAAGTCGAAGGACAGGATCGGCAGGTCCGTCTCGGGAAGGCTCGCGTCCTGGCCGTCGAAGAGACCGCGCAGGCTGCCCTCGGTGTAGCGGGACAGGCCGATCGCCGCTCCCTCGCCCCACTCGGTCAGTTTCGCGGCGGGCCAGCGGCCGTCTTCCGGGCTGACCAGGGCGTCCACCAGGCCGTTGAGCGACGTCGACTTGGGGTGGTTCAGCGCGTGCTGGAGCGCGTGGGTGGCCTGGTAGGTGAGCGCGCCGGGCTCGACGGCCAGGATCAGCGACCGGACCAGCTGCTCCCGGACTTCTTGCGGGAGCAGGTCGCTGACGGGGTTCAGCGTGAAGGTGCCGGCCTCGATGACGCGGCCTCCGAGGGAGCGGGTCAGTGGCGCCCACTCGCCCGTGTTGTCCTCGCCGAAGGAGTCGATGACGACGTACTGGTGGCCGTTCTCAAGGATCTCGCGTCGGGCCCGTGTCTTGGCTGTCGTGCTCTTGCCGGAGCCGAGGCCGCCCAGGGCGAGGCTGTTCGTCGACGGCAGCAGCGCGTCCGACGTCTGGACGGGGGAAAGGTGAAATGGGCGCCCGTCCAGGAGGGAGCGGCCGATCGGGATGCCGGGAAAGCGGGCGTTGGAGGCGACGAGCGGCGCCGTGATCGCGGCGTGGGTGGTGGGCAGGCGGATCACAGGATTGCCCCTTTCCTGGTGGAGGCTCCGTGCGGGGTGGTCATCACGTGAGCGCGGTGCTGCTGGCCGGTGAGCCAGTCAAGACGGATGCGGTGCCGGTCGGCCGCGAGAGACGCCTGCCAGCGGGCGTCGGTGACGGCCTCGGGGCTATCACCGAACACCGTCAGGTAGCCGTCGACGTCGACGAGCGTGGCGCCCTGGACCAGCGCGCCGTGCGTCGACCCGCTCGTGATCGCGTGGGCGTCCTGCTTGACCTTGTCGGTGACGAAGGCTTCGCGCGCGGCGGCTGACCACTTCGCGGATCGGAGGGACTGGCCCGCCGGCAGCGGCCGGTACAGGACGGCGAAAGAGCGGTCCATGCCAGGCCCCAGCAGCAGCTTCGGCATGAAGTCCCCGTCGGTCTCATCAGGCCAGGCGATCAGCCGCGCGGTCGCCACGTACCGCCCGTCGTCCAAACCCGCCCAACCAGCACCCCGCTCGATAACCGCGGGGAGCGGCGTCGGTTCCACGCGTGTCAGCGCACCGAGAGCGGCGAACTCGCCGTGCAGACTGTCGAGAACCCGGGCGGGGTGACCGACCAGGCCCTTGGGCACGTGGACGGAGATCGTCTGGGTGTGGCTGGTGTAGTCGCCGTACGTGCTGTGATGGGTGACGTGCACCTGGACACCCGCGGTGCGGGCCTGCCCGCCGGCGAACGCGAGCGCACGAGCGAAGGCTTCATGAAACGCGGCCCGGCGCTGCGGGTCCTGCATAGTGCCGTGCTCCGGGTACAACGCCCACGTGGTGGTCGTGCCCGGGTGCACGGTCATCGTCTCCGGCACACTGCGCTCGCGCAGATGCCGCAAGCCCACCGTCGCCCACCGGGCGATCGAGCGCGGGCCGGGCGCCAGGTTGAGCAGCGCCGCGGCCGCGCCCACCGCGCCGAAGGTCCACACCGGCGGTGGGGTGATCATCGCCGACATCAGCACGGCGCTCCCGACCCCGACGTTGGCCTTCGTCAGCAGGGTCTCGGTGCGGCTGAGCCCGCGTTGCAGAGCAGGGATGCGGTAGCCAGGGGCCAGGGAGTACACGGAAGCAACCTCCTGAAATCTGTTGGGGAACGCCCCCGGCCCCGGCGCGCTCCCACCGCCACCAGGCGGCAGGAGCGCGCCGGGGCCGGGGGCGGCTCTTACGGGGTGGGCGGCCGCCCTGAGGCCGGCGGCGGGCTCGCAGCACGGCCTCGGGAATCCGGCGTCGGAGCCGGGGGATTGGCCGACCGGCTGGCGCGAGCCGTGGCTGGGGGCCGTGCGGGCCGGTACTGCTGGCGCACCGCGCTGATCTGCGCGCGACGGCCAGCGCTCTCGCTGGCTTCTCGCCGTTCCTTCTCGACGGCCGACAGGGTGGTCAGCCGTCCGGACCGCTGAGGCTTGTTCGTGCCGTAGGCGGCGAACAGGGCTCCGCGGTCCTGGGACATGGCGCGGCCCGGGGTGTCCACGGTGCGCGGGCCACGCGGGTTGTTCTCCTTCTCGTAGAAGTCCGGGGCACCCGCCCGGACGATCGCTCGCGCCAGTGGGCTGCTGGTCCGGCTTTCGACCATGGCCCGGGCGGCACCGGCCACCCGGGGCCCGAAGTACGGCACACCGTGGAAGATCATCCGCAGCATCAGGACGTCCGCGGCGATCAGCAGGACGGCGTCCACCACCAGCGAGCCCTTGGCGAACTCCATGAACGGGGAGATCAGCAAGAGCGCGAACGGAGCGAACATCAGCCCCAAAAGCCGCTGCGCCCAGACCTTGACCGCAGTCGTGTCGCCCCCGCGAGCCAGCGAAGCAAGCACCAAGGGGGCCATGCACACGAACACGAGGATGCCGAGCTGGCGGGTCATGAACACCAGCGTGGCAAACGCGAGCGCGACGACCAGAGCACTGATGATGATCAAGATTGCGAGCGGGTTGCCCGAATCGGCTCCGTGCTCCAGGTCATCGCTGATCGCCCCGAACAAGGTGGATTCGTTGCTGCTGAACGCGACCTGGAACGCACTGCTCACGGCCTGGTTCAGCAGCATCGCGGCTCCCGGGACCGACGCCATGCCGGCGACAGCCGCCAGGGTCCAGCCGGTGGATGCGCCCATCTGTTTCAGGCGTGGTGCGCCCTGCCAAGCGGTCAGGGCGCACACGACGACTACGCAAACGAAGATGGCGACCGCCAGGTGCTGCCCGAGCCACAGGAACGGCTCGTACAGCCCGCTGTCGGATTTCTCCGGCGCCCACCCGTCCTTTGACGCGACCAGGCCTTTGATCTTCGCGATGAGGCTGTCGGCGAGGTCCCGGACGTGGTCGGAGGCGCCGTCGGTAAGGCCGTCCCCGCCACCTCCGATGCCGGGGGGCCCGTCCGAGCCTGAGCCTGAGCCCGAGTTGTCCTCGACGCAGTACTCGTAGCCCGGCGTGCCTTTGAGGAGGTCACACGGGTCGTTGTCCGGCACGTGGCATCAGCCCTGAGGGTTGTTGGTCACGGTGGAGAACAGAGTGTCGCCGTAGAGCGCGAGGATGACGGCGACGAACAGCGTGCCGACGGCCATCGAGCCCTTCCGCAGCGCGCCCTTGGGGTCGTTGGACAGCTGGAGCAGCATGCGAACGGCGATCACGGCGATGACGGCGGCGATGCCCTTGGTGACCAGTCCGCCGCCGGTGAGGCCGATGGTGTCGAAGAAGTCCTTGAAGCCGGTGCTCATGTCGATGGGCTTGGCGAGGTTGAACTTGGGCACGTCAGATCTCCTTGTTCTGAATGGGAACGGGCCGTGCGACGGCGTACAGGTCGCGCATCATGTCGAGGGGATCGACGCGGACCTTGGTGTCGGGGCGGGGGGCGTTGAGCAGGTAGCCGCCGCCGATGTAGATGCCGACGTGGTGAATGCTTGCGGCGCTCTTGCCGTAGAAGACGAGGTCGCCGGGGCGCATTTGGCCAGGCTTGACGGGTTCCGAAGCGGCGTACTGCTGAGCTGCCGTGCGAGGCAGAGCTATGCCGGCCTTCGCGTAGGCGTACAGCGTGAGCCCGGAGCAGTCGAATCCGGTGATGGATGCTCCGGACCGGCCCCGGGGAGAACAGCAAATCCCTGTGCTGGGACCGCTCGCGTTTCCACCACCCCACGAATACGGCTTGCCGATCATCTCGCTTGCAGCGTTGATAGCGGCTTCCGCCTGATCCGTGGTGGCGGGTTTCCCGCCGGGCGCCTTACCGGCGAGTGCCGTGATGGACCGGACGTAATTCTGCGTCTCCTTATAGGGGGGTACGCCTCCGGCCTTGATGACGGCACCGGGCCCCGCATTGTAGGCGGCGAGAATGTTGCTCTGCTTGTTGCCGGGGACGTTCTTGACGTCCTTGGCTATGTCGCACAGGTATTTCGCGGATGAGGGGATCGCGTCTTCGGGATCCCACACATCGCGCTTACCGTCGCCATTGCCGTCGATTCCGTGGGTTTCCCACGTGGACGGCATGAACTGGGCAACGCCCTGTGCTCCGACCGGTGACCGCGCTCTCGGATTGAAGTTGCTTTCCTGGGTGAGGAGTGCGGCGAGCAGGTTCGGGCTGATCTCGGAGCAGGTATTTCCCGCCTCTTCGACCACCTCTCGGTATTGGGCGGGAACGGATGCACTGAGCGCCGTTCCTAACGCCGTTGCGACGGAGTCGTCGCCGGTGGCTTGCACGAGTGCGGCCACGACGACGGCCGCGGCCGCTCCCGCGCCGATGGGGACGGCTGTAGAGGAACGCAACGGGCTTCCTCCCTCCTTCCTGGGGGTGTGGATCGTGTGTGCTGGTCAGGACCGTCATGAGGGACCGTCATGGCACCGTCATGAGGCGGTGCCGGACCGTCATGGCACCGACACGGGTGGAGCGAGGATGTCGGTGCCATGACGGTGGGCTGGCGGTGCCGTATGACGGTCACGAACCGGACCTACCGGCTGCGATGAGGTCAGCCAGTCGGTAGCCCCGGCCCTGCGCCGTCCTGCCCGCAGGAACGCCCAGCAGCCGCGAAAGTGCCTTTCCGCGCTCTACCGGATCGTCTTGCGTGATCCCGAGTTCCGGGGCCAGTTCGGCGGTGGTCATGAAATCCTTCCCGGCCTCTCGCACCAGCTCGATTGCCTGCTTGATCGGGGATTCTGGGATGGCCTTTTCGCGACGGTCATAGGCTTCGTCGACCACAGACCAGATGAACTCATCCGAGAAGTTGAATCCACGGATGAGAGTGGAAGATCCGTTCGCGAACAGCACGCACTGGCCCTTGATGTCCGGGTCGAGCAGCGACGGGTGAATCGGGGCGACTGTTTCGAAGTACGAGTCACCGAGGGCGACTTTCGCGCCGCCCTCCGAGGCCACGTACAGGCACCCCCGGTACAGGAACTGATCCCTGACCTTCACTGGGATCGCATCCCTTGCCGGACGCTGCGTCAGCATCACCGTGGAAATCCCCGATTCCAGGGATTTCGCGACCAGGGATCGGGACTTGCCCTCTACCCGACGGCCCCGTTCCTTCCCTTCCTTGGTGCCGTCGTCGGTGTAGAAGTCGGCGGCCTCATCGATGATGAAGAAGACCGGCTTGAACACGGGTGCGGGCTGCCGGTTGCGGATGGCGTCCTGCAGCTGCGTGTACCGGCCTGCCACGCGGGAGTTCAGCTCATCGAGCATGTCCTCCATTACTGCCGGGTCATCGGACGCTTCATAGCGCACAGCGAGCTTCTCGAACCTGGTCAGCCCGCACAGTTTCCCGTCGAGCAGGTACAGGTCGAAGTCCCGGTACGCGATCAGCAGGCACGTGATGAGCCCGTTGACGAGTGTCGTCTTGCCCATCTGGGTCATGCCGCCGATCAGCAGGGATGCCTTGTCGAACGTCGGCACCCCGGCGAGCCGGCCGGTGACTTCATGTCCGAGGGGAACGCCCGCGAACGTCTGGATCTCTTGCCGGGTCGGCGCCGGGAACGCGCGGCTGAACGGAGGCTCGTTGAGCACCAGAAGACGAACCCGGCGCTCGGTCTTCCGGCTCGTTTCCAGCTTCAGGTGCAGGCGGGTGACGCCGAACATCGACGCGATGCGCCCGAGCCGTTTCGCCACGTCATCGTGGGTGCGGCCCTCCGGCACCAGGAAGTCGTAAACGGTGCCAATCCCAGGCAGTTGCTCGATCACGACGTCGCCGGCACGGATTCGTTCATCGCTGCCGATGGCGCCAACCCTGCTGAGCAACATGGTCAGTTGGGGGTGGCTCTCATCCCCGTTCGGGACGGCCTCGACAGGCGTCTTCGCCTCGCCTACGGCCTCGCCCGGCACGTGCGCCTCGCTGGCGGCCTGGACAGGGGGTTCCTGCCGCAACGCCGTCTGCGAGATTGCAGGTGAGGTCTCCCGGCTGCGCGCCCACATACGCGCGGTGCCTGTTCGGATCTTCCAGGCCAGGTAGCCGAGTCCGACCAGTGCCCCGGCGGTGAGCGCGACGGTGGCCAGCCAGGACAGGCCCAGCTTGTCCTTGATCGCGGCGAGGCCGCCGAACGCGATGGCCAGGCCACCGATTGCACCTGCCATCTGCCCATACATGTCCTCGCTCTGACCTTGCTGTTTCTTCCTCCCCACACTCCCTCTATTCTTTGCGATCGTGAATGTGTGATGGTAGCTCGAACTTGCGCTCGATTCCAGGGGTTTGTGGTGCTCGTGGTGCTCGCCGGGTCTGCCGCCGGGTCTGCGAAGGTGCCGCTCGTCGGGGGCTCACCGGGTCTGCTTCACTGGTTTGCGTCGACTGCTTCCGGCAGTCGCGACGAAGGCCAGCCCACTAGTCCTGGGCTGGCCTTCATTGCGTCGTGCCGGACGCCGGTTTACGGCTGCGCGTCCTCCGCCTCGATCAGCGCGGCGTACGCCTTGCGCACCCGCTCTTCCTTCGCGGAGAAGCCCGCAGCGCGGTATGCGGCCAGAGCCTTGCGGTAGGACAGCGGGGGATTCTCGGAGTGGCGCAGCCACCGCAGGACGACCGTGAGCTGGTCCTCACTCAGCAGCTCGCCCGGCTGAGGAGTCTCGACGGCCGCCACGGCCGCCACCTGAGCTAGCCCCGACCAGTCGAGTGGGGTGTGTCCCTCACCCTGTGCGGCCGGAAGTTCCGGTGCCTGGGACACGGGGCCGACCTGCGGGGACACAGGGGACACACCCGGGGACACACCCCCGTCCGACCACTGGCCCAGAACCTGGGCCAGGTCCTCATCCGAGAACAGCGTCGGCACCTCCTGCGGGAGGTCGGCCACGGGGTGTTCCGCGGTCACCTTCGTCAGCTCTTCGGCTGCCTCATGGCGCACCTTCTGGGCCTGGCCGCGGGCCTTGTGCTCCTCGCGTTCGAGGGCGGCGGCTGTCTTCTGCCGGTCTGCCTTGGCGCGGGTGACGGCCCGGCCGATGGCCACCTGATCCCGCGTGGCGCTGCGCACCGCGTCGATCTGCTTCTGCGCCTTGGGGGAAATGCGGGTCGCGTCCCGGTCCACGGCCATGATCAGCGTGGCCTTGGCGGCGGCTGGAACCACCGCGCCGATGACCGCGACGACCGGCGTGGCGTACATCAGGCCGTGGGTGAACAGCACGGCGACTGAGGTCACGAGGAACACCCAGCCGAGCACGGCGGGCAGTGTGCCCTTGGAGCCCTGCCGGCGGTGCGCGGTCTCCATGGCCAGCGCGTACAGCCAGACCGCGTCGTAGATGACGGCCACGGTCAGCGCGAGTGGCGCCGGGGCCTGGTGGGCGAGGATCTCCCCCACCGCGTACACGGTCCAGCCCAGCGACAGGCCGGTCAGACCGACCGGCAGACTCCATGGCACCGCCCTGCGAGCGGCTTCCTTCCAACCCTTGCTCATGTGATCACTTCCTTTCGTGTTCGTCGGGGTAGGCACACAGCACGCACATGCCGAGCGAGGTCGGCAGGCAGTAGCTGTAGGTGACACCGCACTGCGGGCAGGTGCACCGGGCGCGCATCGCCAGCGCAAGCGCGCCCCACTTGCGCGATGTCATCGGCCGCACGGGCTTGGCGTGGTCGATGCGGTAGAGGTAGCTGACCCGCACGCCCCCGGCCCGCCGGTTGACCCGCATCACCTGCGCCGCGATCTGCTGCCCGCCCGGCCGTAAGCCCTCGGCACGGAGCTGCCGGCGGGTAGCCAGGCCGTCCGGCGCGAGCTTCCAGGGATAGGTGGGCACTCCGTATCGGGCACCGGTCGGGTCAAAGCACTTTCCCCAGGCCGCGGACATCAGCGCGCCCCGACCGGCGCCGGGTCGGTGATGTCGGCAAAGCCGCTCAGCACCAGCACGGCGCCCGCAAACTCGCCGGTCGTCTTCAGCACGCGTGTGCGGCCGTCGCCCTGGGTGCCGTGCGATACCGCGTCCGGGGCGATGTTGAGCGCCTCACGCCAGGCCTCAAAGCCGGACAGGTCGTCGTGGAACGACAGATCCAAGTGGTCCGGGTAGATGGTGGTCACCCGCACGGCCGGCGCGGGAAGGTGCCCGAAGTCCACGGCCAGCAGGCGCAGCGCCCGCAGCGCTACCGACAGGTCGTCCAGCGTCTGTGCCTTGTTCATGCCGCAACCCCCCGGCGCGCGCCACGACGGCGGGCGGGGCGGGCCAGCGGGACCACGTTGAACAGGTCCGGATTCTCGTCGACGACCCGCGCGGCCAGGCGGATCAGGTCGTCCGCCAGGTGGCCGTAGTCCGGGTCGGCGAGGATGTCACGGGCCGCGTCCAACCGCGCCGCGCGTTCCTCGTCGCTCTCGCCCTCTACCCCGAGCCAGAGTTCGGCCGGCGTGCCCAGGGCGAGTTCGGCGAAGTCCTGCGGGGTGTCGGCCCGATGGCCACACACGTAATTGCGCATGGGAGCTCCCATGTCGAAGGGATAGGAGAAGAGCCCGAAGCCGCGAGAGAGTGCCCAGTGGGCGGCGGCCAGTCCGGGAAGTGCGGCCAGCGCCGCGCGAGACGGCGGGCCGGAGCGCCCCGGCCGGGAGTCGAACCCGGCCTGCGACCATCGGGGCGGTTGAGCGTCAGTACGGGTGCGGACCGCGCGGACGCGGCGCCAGCGGGTGCTTGGTCTTCTCGTGCTCCTCGCCGGCCATCAACGGCCGCCCCGGGCACGCGCGTCGTCCTCGCTGCGCTTGTTCTGCTCCGCGGTCTTCCGCGACAGTTCGTCGCGCTCCGCGTCTGTCAGACTCGTGACCACAGGTGCCTCCTAATCAGGTGCCTGTACGCGGTCCTCCGGGTGGCACCCCGGGGGACCGCTCTGCTTCCTCATCAAACGGGCAGGGCACCGATGTGAGGCCGGTGCCCTGCCCGCATGACGAGTGACGGGCCCATGACGGGCCCGCCCTCGTGCTTGCGTACGACCGCGCGGCGTCTTCGACGTTGCGGTCGCGTCTTCCCTGGACATCGCCCGTTTCGGCTCTCGCGCACAACGCGAGGGACTGCCTAGTCCGTTCGTGGCGACACTGGGAAGCTGTGTCGCCCGGTCCTATCGGGACGCCGTTCAACGAGGCCTTTCTTGCCCCTCCGGTACGCCCTCTCAGTGCCAATGCACCCACCCGCGCTCGGGTTCGTTCCCCTCGCAGGTGGACCGATGTCCTGGATTGTTCGCACCGGGTCTGACAACCAACGGGCTGCCTGCCGCTCCCCTCAGACCAGGGCCGGAGAGTGGTGCTGCTGCCGCTCGAACCGCGTGTAAGCGGATCCGGCGGAGTCCTGCTGCTTGTTTGCGGATAGCTCTGCGCACGCCGGATCAGCTCCTTCCGGAGCTACCGGCTTGCGGTACCTGTTTTACAGGTACCGCATGGTGGTTCGTCAAGTGCTGCACGGGGCCACTTGGTTTTTGCGCCGGGACTTCTTGGCGCACATTCAGAATCGCTGCAGGTCAGGGGAGTTGGTCACCCCATACGTGGACAGCTCCGACTGATCTCGCTACCGTCAAGAAGTCCCTAGAAGTCCATGCGGGGGTAGAGGTGTCCAACGAGCGCTTAAGGTCAGCCCTATTGGCCCGCGGCATGTCGATCCAGAACCTGGCTGATGAGATCGGGGTGATCCCCAAGACGATCGAGCGCTGGATCACGCAGGGCAAGGTGCCGTACCGGCGCCATCAGTACGCCACGGCAGCAGCACTCAAGGTCGATGTCACGACGCTCTGGGAGGACTCCCGGACTCAGGAGTCTGCAACTGACCTGAGCAAGGCCGAGATCGTGACTGTCTACCCTCATCGGCATGTCGTGCCGTCAAGCCTCTGGCGCGAGATGTGCGAGCGCGCGACCGAGTGCATCGACATCCTCGTGTATGCCGGCATCTACCTGGCGGAGGATCCTCTCTTCTTCTCGACGCTGAAGGAGAAGGCCGAGAGCGGCGTCCGCATCCGAGTACTCATGGGCGATCCAGAGTGCGAAGCCGTCATCCGACGCGGCATCGACGAAGGGCATCGCATCATGGACGGCAAGATTCGTAACGCGCTGATGAACTACCGCACGCTGTTCACCAGCCATCCCGAGATCTCCTTCCGCCTGCACGACACCGTGCTCTACAACTCGATCTACCGTGCTGATGACGAGATGTTGGCCAACACGCACGTGTACGGCATCGGCGCCTATCTGGCACCTGCGTTCCACCTGCGGCGGCTCCCCGGAGGCGGTCTGTTCGACACCTTCGCCAATAGTGTTCAGCAGACCTGGGAAGGCGCCAGGTCAGTAACCGAACACGACATCACTGGAGTCTGAGCATGGGACGCATCGACTACTTGCACGACCCGGACGCCCCGGCGGCTAACTCAGTCGTCCCTTCAATCGTGGCGTTCGTCCAGAACGACGCTGGACAGGTGCTCATGATTCAGCGGTCCGACAATGGGCGTTGGGCGCTCCCCGGCGGCGGCCACGACGTGGGCGAGTCCATCAGTGACACCGTGGTTCGGGAGGTCTGGGAAGAGACCGGCATCAAGGCCGAAGTTGTCGAGCTGTCTGGGATCTACACGGACCCTGGGCACGTCATGCAGTACGACGATGGAGAGGTGCGCCAACAGTTCAGCATCTGCTTCCGCGCGCGGCCGGTCGGCGGTGAACTGCGTACGAGCAACGAGACGACACAGGTCCGCTGGGTTGACCCAGCGGACCTGGCGGAGTTTGACGTCCATTCCACCATGCGGCTCCGAATTGAGCATGCGATGGACCGGACGCGGCCAACTCCCTACATCGGTTGACGCTTGGCGCCGGCGACCCGTTCGAGGACGCGCAACGTGCACGCGAGGATCTCGGGCTCGGCGCGGCGGATGAACGTCCCGATCAGGCTCTCCGGCCCGTAGCGTCCGGTGATCTCGTTGACCCGGTCGACAGGGTTTGTGGGCGTGCCGTCCGGCGTGGTGTTCATGTCGCAGTAGCAGAGAGCGTCATTGAGGTGCGCACCTTCCCGGGGGAACTCACCCTCCAACTCCTCTCGCAGTCCGCGCGCTTCCGCCTCCATCCATGCGCACGAGTGGTGGGCCACAAGGTTCACGACTCGAGCGTCAGCGTGCGCGACGTCACGAAGGTATCGAGCGCCATCGAGCGGGTGGAAACCCGTCTTGGCAAGGTCCGGTGAGTAGCCAATGTCGTGCAGGACGGCCGCGGCCTCCAGCAGCTCCGAGTCCTGTCCGAGGATGAGCGCAATACTCCGTGCTCGCTCAGCGACACCCAAGCAGTGCTTCCACCGCCGCGGCAACGACTCGGCGAGTAGGGACTCAGCCAGGGGATAGGCCCATTCCGTCAGGTCCGACAAGCTACGAACGCTCCTCTCGAATCGGTACGGCGCGGACGGTCCGCACCTTGCCCTGCCCTTCACTCGCCAGGACCCCATTGGCTTCCAGCTTGTCGAGGGCCTTGGTTACGGTCGGGCGGGAAACCCCAAATCTCGCCATCAGATCTGACGTGCTCAGAAACGCTGCTCCCACTTGGAATCTCTCGGCGGCGATAATGTCGGCGATGCGCTCCTCAAGCGGTCGACGGTCGATCTGCTCACCGTCGCGCACGACGCGCCAACGACCGCCACGCACGGGTTCGGCCACACCACCCTTCGCCAGCGCCTTGAACGCACGCAGCACGACCCCGCGCGAAACGTCGTGATCACGCATGAGGTCTGCAGCGGACGGTAGGTGAGTCAGTTCAGGATCTGCCTCGATCTTGGCCTTCACCGCCTCCGCAACCTGCATAAAGGTTCCCCGAGGGCTGGCCTGGTGCGCCACGCGGTACCCCTCCTAGTGACTCTCTGCCTGACGGTGCGTACCCCAGTGTGCCTGCAATTGCTTTGCCAGGGCACAGAGGTGTGACCCACCTGCATGGCGGCTTCCCGCGCCATCGACTCTTGATCGTGTGCCAGCGAAGTGCGACTGAGCCGCGGAGCGTGCGGGGGCGGGCCATGCGGCGGCCCCCCTGAATGTGTGGTGTCCGCTGGCCTACACGACGCACGCGCTGGCCGACTGCCTCCGATGGCTCGGGACAAGCGGCCTCCCTCTAGGTGTGGGCAGCAGCCTACTGTCTAGAATCGAACGCGTGAACGATCCTGTCCCGTCGAGACTCACGCAGCTCCGCTTTCTGGAGCGCGTGCAGCTGCGGGATCTGGAGCGCACCCGGCGGTGGATTGCCGATGAGGAACGCCGTGCAGCCGAGCGACAGCGCGGCCTGCAAGCCCGCCCGCCTACGCCGGACTGGCTGATCGAGCAGAGCCTCAGCCGACACGTGGCACCGGTGTACGTGCACGTCGGTGGCTGCCACATGGCGGGGAAGCGGTCTAAGGGCGTGACGCGGGAGCAGGCACTGCGTGCGCTGGCGGATCGGGTGGATCCGTGTCCGCATTGCCGGCCGGACTCGGAGCTCGGCGTGCTCGAATAGTCAACCGATCTTGTCGTGCATGTCCTTCTCAGACTCCTCCTTCTTCCTCTGGAAAAGACGGCTGAGCGCATCTGCCGTGTTGTAGTCCGCCATGAGCTTCTGGATCTCATGGTTCCCAAGCCGATCCAACGCGGTCATACGAAGTGGCCCGTCGCTACCCTGCCGGTCTACACGAGTCATGGTCTGCTCCTTGCCTCTGTGCGGCGGTCAGGCGCTCCGCGGCCGGCGGCCCGACGCCTTCTTCGCCGTCTTCTTTGCGGCGGCCTTCTTGGCGGGCTGCTTCTTCACCGGTGTCTTGGCCGTGGCCCTTTTCTTCGGCAGCTCGTGTACCTCGGCCGGACCTTCGCCGCGGGAGGCTTTCGCCTTGGCCACGGACTCGTTGAGGGCTGCCATCAGGTCGAACACCTTGCCGCCTCTGTCCGCAGGCTCGGGCGCCTCGGGAAGGGGCCTGTCTTCGCGCTTGGCTTCAATGATCTGCGCCAGGGCGTCGGTGTATGCGTCGTGGAACTCCGGGCCCTCCAGGGCCTCGCGGGTCATGCTGTCGATGAGCGCGAGCGCACCGTCAATCTCGCTCTCGGTCAGATCCACGGGCGGCGGCAGCAGCTCGGTGGGGTCACGGATCTCGTCGGGCCAGTACATGACGTGCAGCACGAGCGCTTCGTCCCGCACGCGCAACATGCCCAGGCGCTCGCGCCCGTGCCACGCCCACTTGGCGATGGCCACCCGCGACGATCTGCCGAGGGCCTCGCGCAGCAGCTTGTACGGCTTCGCCGCGACCTGCCCGTTGGGGGTGAGGTAGTAGCCGGCGCCGATACGGATCGGGTCGATGGACTCCAGCGGCACGAACGCCTCGATCTCCACGGCCTTCGCAGTGGGCAGCGGCAAGTTCTCAAGGTCGGCGTCACTGATCGGGATGATCTGGCCCTTGGCCACCTCGTAGCCCTTGCCGATCTCACTCTCTTCGACCTGACGGTCCTCGATCTCGCAGATCTTCCGGTAACGGATCCGGCCCTGATCTTCCAGGTGGTACTGGTGGAAGCTGATGCTGTGATTCTCCGTGGCGCTGGCCACGTTGACCGGCACCGTGACCAGGCCGAAAGAGATAGCTCCGGACCAGATCGATCGGGGCATGGCAAACCTCCCGCGACTACCCCGAGCAGCACAAGTGTAGAGTCTCAGATTTCGTGGCCGAATCTCACGGCGGATGGCCACTGGATGGCCGATCGGCCACGAATCTGAGACGGGCTGGTCAGCCTGATCATCCATGCCGTATCTCTGACCGTCGCGAAGGGCTGAAACGGTGCCCAACGGGCATTCATCCAGCCAGCGGGGGACCGAGGACGAGGCGGATGCGACGGCGGCCTGGCGGGCAAGGCAGGTACTGGTCGTCATCACCACCCGAATGCGCGGCGTGCAAGCGAGGGAGCCCAGTCCTGGCTAAGGCAGCATGCAGTCATGGTGGATGTCGTCGCCTGTGCCGAACCCCCGGAGTGGGATCACTGCGGACACAAAGCGGATACGACCGACCCTGCTGCCTGCCGGGGTATCTGCGTCTCCGACTACACCGCATGCCTGAGGCACCTTCCCGACGCTGACCGTGCCACCTATCTCTCCAATCTGAGCGCCGGCGACCGTATCGACCATCGCGGCACCACCTTCAGCACTCCCCTCCTTTCTGCACTCCTCCAGGCTCTCCGTGCCGGCGACGGAAGGCCGACCTTCGGTGAAGTCGACTTTAGTTATGCGACGTTCTCTGAATCCGCCATTTTCGACCGAGCCAATTTCACCGACGCCGCGCTATTTAACTGTTCCATTTTTTCCGATGAAGCCACCTTCGAACATGCGACATTTGATACCGCCTGGTTCGAAGGTGCGATTTTTACCTCATGGACAAGTTTCAGCGGCGCGACGTTCGAAGGTGACGTTACATTCGAAGGCGCTACATTCACCCACGCCTGGTTCCCGTACGTCACATTCAATTGGGATGCGGATTTCGCCGGGTCAAAGATCACGGAAGAGCTCGTTCTCGAGGGAGCGACATTTGGCAATAATTCGATGCATTTCGGGCCCTTAATCTGCGTCAAGTCGGCGGTGCTCCGTGATGCGAAATTTCGGGCACCAATGACGATGGAGATCGCAGCGTCTAATGTGGACCTTCAACGTACGCGCTGGGATGCGTCGGCGACAATTCATCTGCGCTATGCAAGTGTGGAGCTAAGTAACGCCGTACTATCTGCTCCGGTGGCCCTGGCTGCCCACCCCAATCGGTTTTCGATCCCGACTTACCCGCACGGAACAAGGGAAATCAACGAAAGTGACCTGACTGGCGACGGGAGGTCGGTAAGTGTAACTTCCCTCCGTGGAGTAGACGCGACGCATCTGGTCTTTACGGACGTCGACCTAAGCAACTGCGAGTTTGCCGGGGTGTTCCATCTCGATCAGCTGAGAATTGAGGGCAACTGCTCGTTCGCTAATCCCCCGGACGGTTGGACCCGACGTCGTGTCATTATTGAAGAGCACTACTGGCGTGCTTTGAACCGCTGGAATACAGCCCCACCTTGGGGCTGGGCCCCTGGGCCCCACCACCCGGATCCCCATCTCACCCCGGGCGCCGACGACCTGGCCGTCACATATCGATCGCTACGCAAGGCACTCGAGGACGTCAAGAATGAGCCTGATGCCGCAGACTTCTACTACGGCGAGATGGAGATGCGGCGCAACGACCCTAAGCGCCCGTGGGGCGAGCGCACTTTGCTTGCCTTGTACTGGGCCACCTCTGGTTATGGTTTGCGGGTCACCCGTGCTTTGGCAGCGCTGGGAGCGGCCATAACCGCGACGGTCGTGGCACTCATGATTTGGGGCATTCCAGCTGGCGACCCACCTCCGGTTCAGAGCATCAGAGGACCTCTGCCCAGCGGGCATCAGATCGATGTAAGCACCTACGCTCGCCGCCCAGGCGGGCGGGCGCCCGGTCCTTGGCAGGAGAAGTTCAGTCGGCAGCGGGCGGAGCGCGCAGCGCGGACGGCGCTGAATTCGGTGCTCTTCCACTCTGCAGGTCAGGGGCTAACCCGTCCAGGAACGTACATCGAGATGGCGTCCCGGCTAGTGGAGCCGGTGCTACTGGTACTCGCCGCGTTTGCACTACGGGGGCGGGTCAAACGCTGACCAGAGACCACGGTCCGACACTTCGAGGATTCGGACGCGACCGTGAGTCTGAGCGGCTGGACACGGCGTGAGGTCTGCGGTGGGAGCCCTTGCGCCCCCTGCACCAAGATCCAATGAGACGGGACACCCCCGGAGCCGTCCCCGAGGATCCGGACACGGTCGTGAGACTGAACAGCTCGACACAGCTTGAGACACCGCGAGAAACTACACGTCACAGCGGCGTCGCAGGACGCGAGCCGAGAGATCCTACAACAAGCCTATGAGCGCCGCGCCCGCCACGCATGCGCGCACACAACCCCGGCCCGCACCGTGGCGTCACGGCTATCGCACAGCGCTCGCGGCTGGCTTAGTTCCAACTTTCCTCGCCTACGGATCAGACGCCGCGGCGCCCTTCCGGCGTCCTGGTCTTTATCCATTGCGCCGAAACGGTGTCCGCGTTCACCGGCGTGCACGCCACCTCTGAGCTGCGTCGTCTGAAATCCGAACGCGGAGTCCCACTAAACTCCCAGCACATACCTTTGATTGGCGACTTGCCAAGCCCTAATCCGTCGGATTACATCCCATGTCTCCAGCGCCTCCGAAGTTAGTGCGGATCGCATCATTCTGGCGAGAGATTCGGCAGTTACTTCTACTCGATAGTTCTCCCTCAGCAGAAAGGACAGTGCACGCACTAGATCCTTCCCATGACACATTCCCGAATCTCGTGGTGTTTGCTCCACCAATTTCAGCCACTCGGATGCGCCAATCTCATCCGCCACCTTGGTATGCATGGCACGTATCAGCTTCCCAAGGTCCGTACTCCTGGTGTTGGTATTCCAATAGCGGGCAAGTTTTAGGTCTTCAAGATGCAGCGGAACGCCTAGAGGTTGTGCGGCCATACGCAAGCGCCCTAGTGGAAGTGCTATAGCCTCGGCGTCGCTACGCAATCTGCTGACGATTTGCCGACTGGATGATCTTGATTCCAGTGCTCGGGGGACCAAATCGAGCACCAGCGTCTCAAGCAGTCCGAGTGTAAGTAGATCACTCTCCATGTCCGTTAGTGTCGTGATAATTAGATCAGGCGCACCCGCCAGCGCTCCCCTGCGGACCTCATAGTCGCAGTCAGTGACGAATATGATCTTCCCTCGCTGCTCCGCATTCGCCTTCTGATGAGCACTAATAAGAAGCTTACGTCCGCCTGCCGGCAGGATCTGTGCATGATCACGCACGTGGCGGGCGAATACTCTCTTATCGTCAGGACCTTCAACGACTAGGATGCCCCTGGATTCTCCGAGCCCGTCAGCGCGGAGTTCAGCGTCCATAAGCAACTCGAAGGCGTTTGTGTACTCAGGCACTAAGTCACCCGTCCAGCGATCGTCGCAGGTCAGTCCGCCCAGCGATCAAAGTAGGTGAATGGGTTGCCAACAAGAAATACGTGCCCGATGCAGCTGAAATCTCTGTCAGGTCATCCACGAATGTGGACTGCCAAAGCACATGCAACGAAAGCTCAGGCTCGTCGATCATCACCAAGGTCCCCGGCGGTGCCTCGAATAGAAGTTTATGAGCTAGGATGAACATTTGCTGTTCACCGCTTGACAGATGGACGGGACTGATGTCCTGCCCTGTCCTTGTTGATGCGATCTTGAATCCGTACTTGTCATCGATACGAATTTTCTTGTCTTGGTAATGCCGGCGCAGAAATTCGATAAATGGCTCCAGCCTCTGACGCAGTGGCTCGAAAGTAGAAAGCTTTTCCTTGGTGTCGGATAGGTAGGTGGCAATCAGTGCAACCGAGTCGGGGTTGTTGAGGGGAAGGTCCGTAATGGAGTCTTCAATCTCAGTCGGGCTGATAAGCCCCGTCGTTGCTAGTGAAGATCGAATATCTTGAACCTCCTGGAACTCTCGCAACACGTCCTTGCTGCCGCCAAACTCTCTCTGCGAGTTAATCGCCGCGAAGACTCTGCGCGGGAAGTTTCGGTCCAAATTTTGTGAAGCCGTTCCGTATAGTGACTTGTACCTCTGCACTTCGTCGTTGATGTGTAGAACTGCGGCTTCAATTGCCGCAACCACCCCAATCGTTTCACCCTCCCCTCGCTTTTTCGGGCGACGCCTACGCTCAGGAGCCAAGCGCTGGTCTGTGACGAAAAGCGCGGGGAAAGATTGCGGAATATTTTTGACCCATCCTGGCTTATCTGATTCGCCTCTAGCGGCGTAGCGGTGAATTAGTTGATTCCGCACCTCAGGTGTTAGCTCATCCCACTCTTCAACACCATACGCTTCTCGAAGACCAATAAGGCCTCGCTCCATTGGGGCTAGCCCGGCCTCAGAATCCAGTGAATAACGCCAGGATTTCGGCCTTCCTGTCCTGCGCGTCAAGTGAAGGTCAAGACGCTCGTTGGACTTTTTGTGAATGCGAAGCATCGCGTCTTCAAAAGCTAGAGTCATGATATCGAAATCAATGCGAACCAGTGGGCTAAAATGGCCGCGACTGATCCAGTTAATAGAGCGAAGAACAGTAGACTTCCCTGTCCCATTCGCTCCCGTCAGGATGGTTGGCTCGTTGATGTCAAGAGTGAACTCGTGATCGTAGTAACCGAATAGACCGCTTACCGAGTAGTGTGCGAGGCGCCCGAAGTGGGCAAACTTGACGTCTTCGTTGTCAGGATCTTCGTTGTCGGGCCGCTCAAGAAAGCTGTCGTCCATGGATGTCCTCGAAGTCGTTTAGACGGGGCTCGACATTATCCCAAGAAGGCCTCAGCAGGAGCCCTGTTGGCGCATACCGGAGCTGGTTGCCAGAGGCGTCGAAGACGGCCTCACAATGGTCCGCAGCGGATAGCCGGGCGGCGTGCTGCGGTTCACGTTCGTTCAGGCGAGACCCGAAGTCGGCTCCATACCAGTGGCCAACCGCCCATGAACCCAGGTGAACGGCCCCGAACGAGGCACGAGTCCCACCATCACAGTTGGAAAGCGTGCACATCGGGGAGGTGCGCCGGATGTACTGACCGCGTGCGCGTGGGGCCGGGGTACCGCCTGCGGTGCGCCCTCCCCTACGTCTGCAAGGCCACGCACGCTGGTTGTCGACAGGTGGAGCTGGACTACCGGGGGTTGACGGTGGGCGAGTGGAAGCAAGGGAAGTGTGGTTGGCCAACGGCGGCCGGGCGGTCGCTGCCAGAACACGACAGTGAAGGGCACATCGCGCTGCTACCTCCACCAAGGTGACTGGACGAAGCGCGGCCAAGCCGTGCTGAAGAAGAGGACGAGCAAGCGCCGCAAGAAGTGAGCTGGAGCCGCGGGGGTGCGTGTCTAACTGCGTGACAACGCCAACGAACACGAGCGGACGCACGCGAACATCTACGGACCATCAGTGCAGGTGAGAGCCTCACCAGCCCAACGCTGCACCCCCACCCAAGTTGCTTCGGGACGAAGAAGTCGCGGGTTCATGCAGCTCATTCGCGTAAATCAACCAAAAATGCGTCCGCCATCGAGCGCGTAACTACACAAGCTGATCAGAGTAGAGAGACCGCAGGTAACGACTGAGGCGATCTTGGAGATCATCCAAGGCAGTCTGGGCCGCTTCTGCGCTTGTATGAGCCCCCAACCATGCCTGCACGCTAGCAGCAAGCTCACGATCCTCCAGCCGAGCGATGTGCGCGTTGAGGTGAAGAGCCGACTGCGTAGCCGCCGCACGGAACTCAGTACTCAATGATCGTCCTCGGCTAGGAACGTTCGCTGCCATGACGGCTTCGAGCCCGTGTTGAATTTCGATGATCGTTTCTCGCTGCAGGGTGACCCGCTCCGCGCGCAGACGGAGCTTCGCTTCTTCCTGCGCCAATATTCGGTCCCGCCGGAGGGAGCGGGTGTCAGCCAGCTTCTGCCCCAGCAGCGTGCCGACGCTGCCCAGAACGACGCCCACGAGCGGCGCGATCGTCTTCCACCATTCCATCGGCGGATCGTATCCAAGCCAGCCAGGTTGCCGATCGGCCCTCGCGGACGCCCTGAGCGGGCGTGGGTGACATCCACTGCTGACATCAGCGGTCCAGGGCGGTCAGACGTGACTGTGCCCTTCTGTTCTGTCGTGAAGAGCCTCCGTGCGTGACCCGCGATCGAACCCCTGAAGCGGTGTCGCAGGTTCGAATCCCTGTCGGGGCACAGCGCATTACACCGATGACCTGGAGTTTCCTCCCTAGGGAGGCGCTCTTTTCGGCCTCGGACTCCCGTCCGGGCACCGCTCCGACACGCCGGCGTCCCCGCCGAGTGCCGCATCCATCTACGGCAGTGATGTGCTCACGGACGGCACGCACCGGTCCAGGAGCACAGCGATTCGACACACGGCGACGACTTGGAGAACCTGGCGAACGAAACGCTCTGCAGCTCGAATAGCGGGCCTCAGTTGTGCGGTGGTTCCGGCCGGGCGGACAGGACAGTGACGCTTGCCGGTCGGGATGATCAGGTCGGGCTGGATCTGCTCGACGGACTCACCGTTCGCTCGGCGACGGAGCACGGTGTGCAGCGTGTTGTCGGTGATGACCGGCGGCCGGCCACCGTGCCTTCAGCATCCCGGCGTGAGCCGTTCGGGGAGCCAAACCCAGCGTCTCAAGGCGGACTGACGCGAACGGCCGCGAACAGCTCCGAAGCTCGCTCACAGGTGAGACAGGGCGCTTCAGCCACCCATCCTGAGCTGCTGGTTAGCCGCGCCTTAAGGCGGCCCTAACGAACACTGCCTTCAGCTTCCTGGGAGCGTCTCCTCGCAGGCTGTCGTGCCTGACCACGTGCGAGGCTCAGCCGCACGCGAGGGCACAACGAGGGCACAACGCGTTCGCCCAGCTTCAACGCCAGTCAACGCCAGGAAACGCCATTTCTCCTGGTCAGTGGCTTGACTTGACAGGCTTCGCAGTTGATGCGCGAAAGGGCGGCACCCCCGCACAGGGTGCCGCCCTCCTTGGTGCACCGGAGTCGCCCCCCATCGGTCTTGAGGGTCGGGGACAGGGGACGACTCCGGAGTTGCGTGGCCGTAAGGCCTAGCGGTGGTCGCTGCCCACCGAGGTGGAGGCCGCGCGGCCGGCCTCGAGGCGGGCGACCGGGATGCGGAACGGGGAGCAGGAGACGTAGTCGAGGCCGACCTCGTGGAAGAAGTGGACCGACTCGGGGTCGCCGCCGTGCTCGCCGCAGACGCCGAGCTTGAGGTCGGGGCGGGTCTCACGGCCCGCCTTGGCCGCGGCCGCGACCAGGGAGCCCACGCCGTCCTTGTCGATGGTCTCGAACGGGGAGACGCCGAAGATGCCCTTCTCCAGGTACGCCGTGAAGAACGAGGCCTCCACGTCGTCCCGGCTGAAGCCCCACACCGTCTGGGTGAGGTCGTTCGTGCCGAAGGAGAAGAACTCCGCCGCCTCGGCGATCTGACCGGCCGTGAGGGCGGCGCGCGGCAGCTCGATCATCGTGCCGATGGAGAGCTTCAGCTTCGTACCCGTCGCCGCCTCGACCTCCGCGATGACCTGGTCGGCCTCCTCGCGGACGATCTCCAGCTCCTGGACGGTGCCGACGAGCGGGATCATGATCTCGGCGCGCGGGTCGCCCTTGGCGTTCTTGCGCTCGGCGGCGGCTTCCGCGATCGCGCGGACCTGCATCGTGAACAGGCCGGGGATGACCAGGCCGAGGCGTACGCCGCGCAGGCCCAGCATCGGGTTCTGCTCGTGCAGGCGGTGCACGGCCTGGAGGAGACGGAGCTCGTTCTCGTGGGGCTCCTGGCGGGACTCCGCCAGGGCCACGCGGACCGAGAGTTCCGTGATGTCGGGGAGGAACTCGTGCAGCGGCGGGTCCAGGAGACGGACCGTCACCGGGAGGCCGTCCATCGCCGAGAACAGCTCGACGAAGTCCTTCTTCTGCAGCGGCAGCAGCTCCGAGAGGGCGGCCTCGCGGACCTCCTCGGTGTCGGCGAGGATCAGCTTCTCGACCATCTCGCGGCGCTCACCGAGGAACATGTGCTCGGTGCGGCACAGACCGATGCCCTGGGCGCCGAAGCGACGGGCGCGCATCGCGTCCTCGGCGTTGTCCGCGTTGGCGCGCACCCGCAGGCGTCGCTTGCGGTCGGCGAACGCCATGATCCGGTGCACGGCCTCGACCAGCTCGTCGGCGTCGTTGGCGCCCGCGTGCATCCGGCCCTCGAAGTACTCCACGACCGGGGACGGGACGACCGGGACCTCGCCCAGGTACACCTTGCCGTTGGAGCCGTCGATGGAGATCAGGTCGCCTTCCTCCACGACCTGTCCGCCCGGAACCGTCATACGGCGGCGCTTGGTGTCGACCTCCAGCTCCTCGGCGCCGCAGACACAGGTCTTGCCCATGCCGCGCGCCACCACGGCCGCGTGCGAGGTCTTGCCGCCACGGGAGGTCAGGATGCCCTCGGCGGCGATCATGCCGTCCAGGTCGTCGGGGTTGGTCTCCCGGCGGACCAGGATGACCTTCTCGCCGGAACGCGACCACTTCACCGCGGTGTACGAGTCGAAGACAGCCTTGCCGACCGCCGCACCCGGCGACGCCGCGATGCCCCGGCCGACCTGCTCGACCTTGGCCTCGTCGTCGAACTTCGGGAACATCAGCTGCGCGAGCTGGGCGCCGTTGACGCGCTGGAGCGCCTCCGCCTCGTCGATCAGGCCCTGGTCCACCAGCTGCGTCGCGATCCGGAAGGCGGCGCCCGCCGTGCGCTTGCCGACGCGCGTCTGGAGCATCCACAGCTGACCGCGCTCGATGGTGAACTCGATGTCGCAGAGGTCCTTGTAGTGGTTCTCCAGCGTCTCCATGATCTGCATCAGCTGGTCGTACGACTTCTTGTCGATCGACTCCAGCTCCGCCAGCGGGACGGTGTTGCGGATGCCCGCGACCACGTCCTCGCCCTGGGCGTTCTGCAGGTAGTCGCCGTACACGCCCTGGTGGCCGGAGGCGGGGTCACGGGTGAAGGCGACGCCCGTGCCGGAGTCCGGGCCCAGGTTGCCGAAGACCATCGAGCAGACGTTGACGGCCGTACCCAGGTCGTGCGGGATGCGCTCCTGGCGGCGGTACAGCTTGGCGCGGTCGGTGTTCCAGGAGTCGAAGACCGCGTGGATGGCGAGGTCCATCTGCTCACGCGGGTCCTGCGGGAAGTCCCGGCCGGCCTCGGTCTTGACGATCTTCTTGAACTTGGTGACCAGCTTCTTGAGGTCGGCCGCCTCCAGGTCCGTGTCGACCGAGACCTTCTTGGCGGCCTTCGCCGCCTCCAGGGCCTCCTCGAAGAGGTCCCCCTCGACGCCGAGCACGGTCTTGCCGAACATCTGGATGAGGCGCCGGTAGGAGTCCCACGCGAACCGCTCGTCGCCGGCCTGCTCGGCGAGGCCCTTCACGGACTTGTCGGAGAGCCCGATGTTGAGGACCGTGTCCATCATTCCGGGCATGGAGAACTTGGCGCCGGAACGGACCGAGACGAGCAGCGGGTTGTCGGCCTGGCCGAGCTTCTTGCCCATGCGGGACTCAAGGGCGTCGAGGTGCGCACTCACCTCGTCACGCAGTGCCGCGGGCTCCTCGCCACTGTCGAGGTAGACCTTGCAGGCCTCCGTCGTGATCGTGAAGCCGGGAGGAACGGGAAGCCCCAGGTTGGTCATCTCGGCGAGGTTCGCGCCCTTGCCACCCAGGAGGTCCTTGAGGTCCTTGTTTCCCTCGGTGAAGTCGTAAACGAACTTCGCTACGTGGGGTTCTTTGTTTTCCGACACGGTCTCGACTCCCTCGAGGACGCGGTGGCTGCCCTGACGGCGAGGAACATACCCAGATCGAAGGCGCCTGGGTACGTCTACTCACGCGTCATGCGCCTGTAACCACCCGTCCGCCAGTGGATCGAAAGTCAAGGCTTGGCAAGCCGCGACGGGCGGATGTTTTCACTTCTTGAACGCAAGAAGGTTCACAGGTGCGGTAAATCGCTCAGATGAGCGGTCATCCCGCACGTTTGATTTCGATCGATGAACGATCAAAGGGTGGCACCGAGTGCCACCCCTTGGAGAAGTGCAGCCGCTCAAGATCCGCTCATCTGAGCGCAACCCTTATCAAGGGTGGCGAGAATCACGCTGCCACAGCCGACGGGATTTCACCATGCGGACGTGCCCCGAGACGGGAAACACGGACGTCACACACCCAGCGCGAGCAGCCGTTCCTCCACCCGGGAGGGCGCGTACAGATGCTCCACAACCAGCGCCCCGGCACCCACCAGACCGGCCCGCTCCCCCAGCCGCGAGGTCACGACGTTCAGATGAGCGGTGGAGCGCGGCAGCGCCCGCTGGTACAGCAACTCCCGTACACCGGTGAGGAAGGGCGTCCCCGCCAGATCCCCGGCGATCATCAGCACCCCGGGGTTGAGCAGCGTCACGACCGTCGCCAGTACGTCCCCGACCTGCCGCCCGGCCTCCCGTGCCAGCGCCGACGCCCCCGGATGCCCGGACGCCAGCACGTCCCGCACATCCGAGCCGGACGCCGCAGGCACCCCGGTCCCGGCCAGCCGCCGGGCCACGGCGCCGCCACTGGCGACGGCGGCGAGGCAGCCGTACGAACCGCACCGGCACAGCGCGTCCGCGCCCGCCGGCACCCGGATGTGGCCGATGTCGCCGGCGCCCCCGTCGATGCCCCGGTAGATGGAGCCGTCGACCACGACCCCGGCGCCGATGCCGGTCGACACCTTGACCAGGACGAACGCCGAGCAGTCGGGGAAGCCCGTGCGCTGTTCGCCGTACGCCATGAGGTTGGCGTCGTTGTCGACCAGCACCGGGACCGGCGCGGCGCCGGTGGCCTCCGTGAAGGCCCTGGCCAGGCGTCCGGTTATGTCGTAGCCGTCCCAGCCGGGCATGATCGGCGGCTGGACGACCCGGCCGGTCCCGCTGTCCACCGGACCCGGCACCGCGAGCCCGATGCCGCCCACCTCGTCGGCCCGGCGCCCGGTCTTCTCCAGCAGCTCGGCGAACCAGTGCCCCAGCTCGCCCAGCACCACGTCCGGTCCGTCCTCGATGACCAGCGTGCCGGTGTGCTCGGCGAGGATCTCGCCGCGCAGGGACAGTACGGCGGCACGGGCGTGCCGGGTCTCCAGGTCGGCGGCGAGGACCACGGCGTGGGCGTCGTCGAACTCCAGGGTGATGGAGGGACGGCCGCCCAGCGGGGAGTCCACGGGACCGCCGGCGCCCTCGCGCAGCCAGCCGGCCCGGAAGAGGCGGTCGAGGCGCTGACCGACGGTGGCGCGGGAGAGGCCGGTGGCCTGCTGGAGCGCTCCGCGCGTGACGGCTCGCCCGCTCCGCACCAGTTCGAGCAGTTCCCCGGCACTCGCTTGGCCCCGTGCGCTCATGCACACCCCCTTGTGCTTCTCAACTCTGCATTACATATTGGGTTTTGCGTGTTAAATAGACGTAACCCTACGGTAGCCATGACCGAACCGGTCGGCCGGACGTCTTTCGGGGAGCCCCGAGTGGATCGCACTGCCCAGCTCACAGCCCGCCCCACGGAGCGTGACATTGCATACGATCCGCCTCCCGTGGCGGATTCACTGCACGTCAGGGCTGCCCGGGTGCTGGAGGACAACTGGACGGGCGCCTCGACGGTGCCCTCGCGCAGTCTGTATCCGCACCAGTGGTCCTGGGACTCGGCGTTCATCGCGATCGGCCTGAGGCACGTCTCGCCACTGCGGGCGCAGACGGAGCTGGAGACGCTGCTCGGCGCCCAGTGGGGTGACGGGCGGGTCCCGCACATCGTCTTCAACCCCTCCGTGCCGCTCGACGCCTACTTCCCGAGCCCCGACTTCTGGCGCTCCTCGACCGCGGGGCGCGCTGCGGGCGCCCCGCGCACCGTACAGACCTCCGGCATCGTGCAACCACCGGTGCACGCGCTGGCGGCCTGGCTGGTGCACCGCGCCGACCCGGGCCTGTCCCGGGCACGCGGCTTCCTCACCCGGATGTATCCCCGCCTCGCCGCCTGGCACCGCTACCTGCTGCACCGGCGCGACCTGGGCGCCGGCGGCCTCGCGTCCGTCGTGCACCCCTGGGAACAGGGTATGGACAACAGCCCCTGCTGGGACGCCCCGCTCTCCCGCGTCACCCCGGCCCCGGCCCGCTCCTTCCGCCGCGCCGACCTCGACCACGGGGCGGCCGAGGACCGGCCGACGGATCTGGACTACGGGCGGTATGTGCGGCTGGCGACGGACTACCGGGACGGCGGGTACGCGGACGGCGCCGGGGACTTCGCGGTAGAGGACCCCGCGTTCAACGCCCTGCTCATCGCGTCCGAGCACGCGCTGGCCGAGATCGCCCGGGAGCTGGGGGCGACGGGCACGGCCCGGCAGGCCCGCGCCGAGCGGCTGACGGCGGCGCTGATCGAGCGACTGTGGGACCCGGCGGAGGGCATGTTCTTCTGCCGGGACGTGCGCAGCGACGGACCGGTCGAGCCGTGGAGCGACGGGCTGAGCGAGAAGCGGAGCGACGGGCTGAGCGAGAGGCGAAGCGACGGGCTGAGCGAGAGGCGAAGCGACGGGCTGAGCGAGAAGCGGAGCGACGGGCTGGGCGAGAGGCGAAGCGACGGGTCGGCGGCAGGGGAGCCGATCCGCGAGCGCAGCGTCTCCGGCCTCGTCCCCCTCCTCCTCCCCACCCTCCCCCGCGACATCGCCGCCGCGCTGGTGCGGACGCTGGGCGGACCCCACTTCGGCCTCGGCGGCACGACCCGCCTCGTGCCGAGCTACGACCTGCTCGGCGAGGCCTTCGAACCGCACCGCTACTGGCGTGGCCCGGCCTGGTTCAACACGAGCTGGCTGCTGGAGCGCGGGCTCCGGCTGCACGGTGAGCGCGGCCGGGCCGACGCCCTGCGCAGGGCGATCCTGCACACCGCCGACGCCTCCGGGTTCGCCGAGTACGTCAGCCCGCACAGCGGCGACGCCTGCGGAGCCACCGGCTTCAGCTGGACCGCCGCGCTCACGCTCGACCTGCTGCACGACCACCCCGCGTGGGACACGAACGCCGTCAGGAAACTCAAGGGAGGGGACCGGGGATGACGGACCGCCATCATCTGCTCGTCTACGGGGGAACGTTCGCCGCCGTGGGCGACGGCGGGGACATCAGCGGCGTACGCGCCGCCGGCTCCCCTGAGGGTCTATTCGTACGGGACGCCCGGCATCTGAGCCGCTGGCAGCTCACCGTGGACGGCGCGGTACCGGAGGCGCTCTCCCCGGTCGCCGACGGGGACACGGCCCGCTGTGTCCTGGTCCCGCGCGGCGGCCGCAACGAGCCTCCGGCCTACACCCTCTTCCGTGAACAGGCCGTCGGGGACGGGTCGTTCATCGAGTCCCTGCGTGTGACGAGCAACCGCCCGGTGCCGACGACGATCCGCCTGGCGATCACCGCGGACGCCGACTTCACCGACCAGTTCGAGCTGCGCTCCGACCACCGCACGTACGCCAAGACCGGCGTCACCCGTTCCCGCCAGGTCCTGGACCACGGTGTGGAGTTCACGTACCAGCGAGGCGAATGGCGTTCGATCACCACCGTGACGGCCGACCCCGCGCCCGACGGCGTGGAGGAGACCGGCACCGGCGCCCGCCGCCTGGTCTGGACCCTCGATCTCGACCCGCACGGCACGGCGGAGCTGACCCTCCGGGTGATGGCCCGCCCGCACGGCGACAAACGCGCCCTGCGCGTCCCCCGCTCCCCCGCGGCCCTGTCCTCCCAACTCCTCTCCCAGGAGGGCGAGTTCGTGGAGGGCGTGGCCTTCCCGACCGGCTGGCCCGAGCTGGCCGCCGCCTGCGCCCGGGGCCTGGCCGACCTGGCCGCGCTCCAGGTCCCGGCGACGGGCCCGGACGGCGAGGAACTGCGCGTCCCCGCGGCCGGCGCCCCCTGGTTCCTGACCCTGCTGGGCCGCGACGCCCTCCTCACCTCGCTCTTCGCCCTCCCCTACCGCCCCCGCCTCGCCGCCGCCACCCTCCCCGCACTGGCCGCGACCCAGGCCACGGAGATGGTCCCCGAGTCCGTCGCCCAGCCCGGCAAGATCGTGCACGAGGTACGGCACGGCGAGCTGGCGCACTTCGGGCAGGTGCCGTACGGCCGCTACTACGGCTCGGTGGACGCGACGCCGCTGTTCCTGATCCTGCTCGGCGCATACGTGGAACAGACCGGCGACACAGCCCTGGCCCGCGCCCTGGAGCCCCACGCCCGCGCGGCGATCGGCTGGATGCTGGACCACGGCGGGCTGACCTCCCGCGGCTACCTGGTCTACCGCGCCGACCAGGGCGGCCTCGCCAACCAGAACTGGAAGGACTCCCCCGGCGCCATCTGCTCGGCGGACGGCACCCGTCCCGGCGGCCCCGTGATGGCGGCGGGCGCCCAGGGCTATGCGTACGACGCCCTGCGCCGCACGGGGTGGCTGGCCCGCACGGTGTGGCAGGACGAGACCTACGCGGCCCTCCTGGAACAGGCGGCGGGCGACCTCCGTGACCGTTTCCAGCGGGACTTCTGGATGCCGGAGCACTCCTTCCCCGCGCTGGCGCTGGACGGCGGGGGCCGCCAGGTCGACGCGCTGGCCTCGGACGCGGGGCATCTCCTGTGGTCCGGCCTGCTGGACAAGGAGTACGGCGAGGCGGTGGGCCGTCGCCTCCTCGAACCGGACTTCTTCTCGGGCTGGGGAGTGCGCACCCTGGCCTCCGGCCAGCCTGCCTACCACCCCCTCTCCTACCACCGCGGCTCGGTCTGGCCGCACGACAACGCGCTGATCACCCTGGGCCTGGCCCGCTACGGCCTGCACGACGAGGCCCGCACGGTGGCCCACGCCCTGGTCGACGCGGCGACGACCACCGGCCACCGGCTCCCGGAGGTCCTCGCGGGCTACGGCCGCGACACCCACGCGGAGCCCGTGCCGTACCCGCACGCCTGCGTCCGCGAGTCCCGCTCGGCGGCGGCCCCGCTGGCGCTGCTGACGGCGGTGGGCGGGGCCTAGACATCTTGTCCGCGGGCCTGTTGGCCTGCCGTTTGCCCAGCGTTTGCCGAGCGCTGGGGCACCGGAGCTGAACACCGACCGGGGGCCGGCCGTACGGGATGACGGCGGGCCCCCAGCCTCCCCAGCGAGGCCCGCCGCACCACTCCACCAGGGGCCTCGCACGGAAGGACCTTCGGGTGCCTGTCTTCACGCGCCTACGTCAACTACCCGGCAAGAAGAACACCTTGCCCGACGAGACGTCCCTCAGCGAGCCCACGCCGACCGACGCCGGCGACTCCCCGCAGGCCCCGCCCGAATCCGCCGCCGAGGAGGACACGGCACAGGAACCCGCCGCCCCCTCCGTCGAGACAGCAGCGCCCCACGACGACGCGGGCACCCACAGCGAGGACACCTCACAAGGACCACCCGCCCCCTCCGACGAACCCGCGGCAGCCGACAGCGGGGACGCACCAGACCCCGCCGACGAACCCGCAGTCGCCGACGGGAAGGGCTCCCCACAGGGGCCACCCGCACCCGGCGGCGAAAGCAGCACGGGTGGTGCGGGTGGGAACAGCGACACGGGCGAAGGCGCAGCCGAGCCCGGAGCAACGCCCCCCACCACCCGCGCCATCAGAATCAGGCGCGCCCTCCACTGGACGACCACCACCCTCGCCGCCGCCCTGATCCTCGCCGCCCTCCTCCTCCCCAACACCCTCCCCGCCCTGCAGCCGAACAGATTCACCCGCATCCCCGCGGAGGCGATCATCGGCGCAGTGGTCATGCTCGCCCTCCCCCGCCGCCCAAGACTCATCGCGGCAACGCTCTACGGCATCGGCCTCGCCGTACTCACCGTGCTGAACCTCCTCGACATCGGCTTCAACGAGTACCTCGGCCGAGGCTTCAACGCCGCCCTGGACTGGGACCTCCTCCCCGACGCCCAGTCATACGTCGCCGACACGATGGGCGGAGCCGTGGCCACCGGCGCTGCCATCGGCGGCGTCATCCTGATCCTGCTGCTGATGGCCCTGATGGCAGCCGCGACGATCCACCTCAGCACCCTCCTCACGGCGCACAAGGCGAGGGCCACCCAGGGGGCGCTCATAGCCGGCACGGTCTGGATCACCTGCACCGCACTCAACCTCCAGGCCTTCGGCATACCGATCGCCTCCGACCACGCCGCCGGCGCTCTGAGGACCCACGCACAGCGGACGGTGGACTCCCTGGAGGACGAGGCCCGGTTCGCCGAGGAGGCCAAGGCCGACACCTTCGGCAACACGCCCCCCGACCAACTGCTGCCGGACCTGCGCGGCAAGGACGTCGTCTTCACGTTCATCGAGAGCTACGGCCGCAGCGCCATCGAGGACCCGCTCATGGCCCCCGGCGTCGGCAGAACCCTCGACGCGAGCAACGAGGCCCTGGCCAAGGCGGGATTCCACGCGAGGAGCGGCTGGCTGACCTCGGCGACGTTCGGCGGCAGCAGCTGGCTGGGCCACTCCACGACCATGTCGGGCCTGTGGATCGACAACCAGCGCCGGTACCGCACCGTCACCGCCGGCGAGCACCTCACCCTCACCAAGGCGTTCCAGAAGACCGGAGCCTGGGACACGGTCGGAGTCATGCCCGGCGTGCAGAAGGGCTGGCCGGAGTCGAAGTGGTACGGCCTCGACAGGCTGTACAACGCCTGGCAACTGGGCTACAAGGGCCCGAAGTTCAGCTGGTCGACGATGCCCGACCAGTACGCCCTGGAGGCCTTCCAGCGCCAGATCCACGGCAAGAAGCACGACAAGCCGCTGATGTCCTTCGTCATCCTGACCTCCAGCCACCAGCCCTGGGCCCCGATCCCGAAGATGGTCGACTGGGAGGACCTGGGCGACGGCTCGGTCTTCGACGCGATCCAGAAGGCCGGGGAGAAGCCGGGGGACGTCCTCACCGACACGACGAAGTCCCGTGAGGAGTACGGCAAGTCAGTCGAGTACTCGCTGACCAGCCTCACGCAGTGGATGGAGCGCTACGGCACCGACGACACCGTTCTCGTCTTCCTCGGCGACCACCAGCCCATGGCCCGCGTCAGCGGCAACCACGCCAGCCGTGACGTACCGATCTCCATCGTCGCCAAGGACCCCAAGGTCCTCGACAAGATCGCCGACTGGAACTGGACGGACGGCCTCAAGCCCGCCAAGGACGCCCCGGTCTGGAGGATGAGCGCCTTCCGGGACCGCTTCCTGACGGCGTACGGCTCGACACCGCGCGCCTCGAACTAGTCAGCCCCCGGACGTGTCCAGCTCGGCGTCCTCGCCCACGCCCGCGCAGTCGTACGGGTCCTTCAGCCAGCCGTCCGGCAGCACCACCCGGTTGTTGCCGGACGTACGGCCACGGGGCCCGTCGGCTCCGACAGGCCAGGCCTGGTCGAGGTCCAGCTCGTCCAGCCCGGACCGGAGTTCGGCCAGCGACGACGTGACGGCGAGCCGCTTGCGCATCTCGGAGCCGACCGCGAAGCCCTTCAGATACCAGGCGACGTGCTTGCGGAAGTCGATGACACCCCGCGCCTCGTCCCCGATCCACTCGCCGAGCAGCGTGGCATGCCGGACCATGACGTCGGCGACCTCGCGCAGGCCGGGACGCGCGCCGTGTCCGTCAGTGCCTCCGGTACTGGCTTCGTCCCGCCCCTCGAAGGCGGCGACCAGGTCCGAGAACAGCCACGGCCGCCCCAGGCAGCCACGCCCGACGACCACTCCGTCGCACCCGGTCTCCCGGACCATCCGCACCGCGTCCTCGGCCGACCAGATGTCGCCGTTGCCGAGCACGGGGATCTCCGGGACGTGCTCCTTGAGCCGCGCGATGGCGTCCCAGTCGGCGGTGCCGCCGTAGTGCTGGGCGGCCGTACGGCCGTGCAGCGCGATGGCCGTCACGCCCTCCTCGACGGCGATCCGGCCGGCGTCGAGGTAGGTGATGTGATCGTCGTCGATGCCCTTGCGCATCTTCATCGTGACCGGCAGGTCACCGGCCCCGCTGACCGCCTCCCGAAGGATCGCCCGCAGCAGGTTCCGCTTGTACGGCAGCGCGGAGCCGCCGCCCTTGCGCGTCACCTTCGGCACCGGGCACCCGAAGTTCAGGTCGATGTGGTCGGCCAGGCCCTCCTCCGCGATCATGCGGACGGCCTTGCCGACGGTGGCCGGGTCGACGCCGTACAGCTGGATCGAGCGCGGCTTCTCGGTCGCGTCGAAGTGGATCAGCTGCATGGTCTTCTCGTTGCGCTCGACCAGCGCCCGGGTCGTGATCATCTCGCTGACGAACAGCCCCTTGCCGCCGCTGAACTCCCTGCACAGCGTGCGAAAGGGCGCGTTCGTGATCCCGGCCATCGGGGCCAGGACGACGGGCGGCTGCACGGTGTGCGGGCCGATCGGCAGGGGCGGGGCGACGGGCGAGACAGCGGGCGGGGCGGTCATGGACATCCACCCATTCTCACGTACCGGACCGGGTGCGGCGAAATTCATTAGTTAGGCATACTATTCAAGGATGCCGGAGCTCAGCCCTCGCCGCCGACTGCTGGTCCTTGCGATCTGCTGCATGAGCCTGTTGATCGTGAGCCTCGACAACACCGTGCTCAATGTCGCCCTGCCCGCCCTGCAGCGCGACCTCGACGCGAGCACGTCGGGCCTGCAGTGGACGATCGACGCGTACACCCTCGTCCTCGCCTCGCTGCTGATGCTGGCCGGCTCCACGGCGGACCGGATCGGCCGCAAGCGCGTCTTCATGGCGGGCCTGGTCATCTTCACCATCGGCTCGGCGCTGTGCTCCCTCGCGCCGAACCTCAACGCTCTGATCGCGTTCCGGATGGTGCAGGCGGTGGGCGGTTCGATGCTCAACCCGGTCGCGATGTCGATCATCACCAACACCTTCACGGACCCCCGCGAGCGCGCGCGGGCGATCGGGGTGTGGGGTGGCGTGGTCGGCCTCTCCATGGCGGCGGGCCCGCTGGTCGGCGGGCTGCTGGTGGAGTCGGTCGGCTGGCGGTCGATCTTCTGGGTCAACCTGCCGGTGGGCCTGGCGGCGCTCCTCCTCACCCTCCGCTACGTCCCCGAGTCCCGCGCCGCGCGGGCCCGCCGCCCCGATCCGGTCGGCCAGGTGCTGGTCATCGCGCTGTTCGGCGCACTGACGTACTCGATCATCGCGGCGCCGACGGCACCCGCGTCCGAGACCCTGCTCCTCGGCAGCGTGGCCGTGGCCGCACTGATCGCCCTCCTGATCTACGAGCCCCGCCGCGCCGAGCCCCTCATCGACCTGCGGTTCTTCCGTTCGGCACCGTTCAGCGGGGCCACGGTGATCGCGGTCAGCGCGTTCGCGGCGCTGGGCGGGTACCTGTTCCTGTCGACGCTGTACCTCCAGAACGTGCGGGGGCTGGACGCCCTGCACGCGGGACTGTGGATGCTGCCGATGGCAACGCCGATGTTCCTGTGCGCACCCCTGTCGGGTCGGCTCGTGGGCACCCGGGGGCCACGGCTGTCGTTGCTGATCGCCGGCACCGCGATGACCCTGAGCGCGGCCCTGTTCGCCCTCTTCGACGCCGAGACGTCCAACGCCACGCTGATCCTCGGGTACGCGATGTTCGGCATCGGCTTCGGATTCGTCAACGCGCCGATCACCAACACGGCGGTCTCCGGAATGCCGCGCGCGCAGGCCGGGGTCGCGGCGGCCGTCGCGTCCACGAGCCGGCAGTTGGGGCAGACGCTCGGGGTGGCCGTGGTCGGTGCCGTGCTGGCGGCCGGGGTGTCGGTGTCGTCGTACCGGCAGACGTTCGTCGACGCCGCTGTGCCCGGCTGGTGGATCCTCACCGGGTGTGGACTCATGGTCCTGATCGTGGGCGCGGTCACGAGCGGGCCGTGGGCTCGGCGTACTGCTGAACGTACGGCTGAGCGGCTGGAGTCGGTGGAGGTTCGCGACGCGTCCCGGGTCAGTGCGTAGGGCTGCGGCTAACGGCCGGTGGGGGCTGGTCGCGCAGTTCCCCGCGCCCCTGCGAGGGCGATCTCGTGCAGCTTCTCCAGTCGTTCCCTCGACTCCTCGTCCGCCGGCACGTACGTCACCATCCTCGGCCCCACCTCCGGACTCAGCCACAGGTCCGTGTGGTCGACGACCACCCGCCCCACATGACGGTTGAGGAACTCCTTGCGCTTGCTGCGGTGAGACACCACCTCGTGGCGGTCCCAGGCCTCGCAGAACCGCGGGGACTCCGCACGCAGCCTCTTCAGCAGCATCTTCCAGGCGGGCTCGGCCAGGTGGCCGGCCATCGCGGCGCGGAAGCGGGCGGCCATGAGGCGTTGGACCTCCTCCAGGTGCACGATCGACGACTGCCACTCCTCGTGCGTGTACGACAGGATCAGGCAGTTGCGGTCCTCGGGCGGCACCGCCTCCAGGTCGCACAGCAGCAGACCGTAGGTGCGGTTGTGGGCGAGGATGTCGTAGCGGCTGTTCTGCAGACAGGCCGGGTACGGCTCCAGTTGCTCCAGGACGGCCCGCATCGCGGGCGTCACCGACGGGCAGGTCGTCGCCGGAGTCGGATCCACCGCCCCGGCCAGCTGGAAGAGGTGGGAACGCTCGCTGGGGTCGAGCATCAGCGTGCGGGCGAGCGCGTCCAGGACCTGGACGGAGACCTGGATGTCCCGCGCCTGCTCCAGCCACGTGTACCAGGTGACGCCCACGGCGGCGAGCTGGGCCACCTCCTCGCGGCGCAGGCCCGGGGTGCGGCGCCTGCGGCCGCGGGGCAGGCCGACCTGCTCGGGGGTGATGTGCTCGCGGCGGTGGCGCAGGAAGGCGGCGAGTTCGTGGCGCCGGATCGCCGACGCGGCGACGGGGCGGGGAGCTTCGGTCGCCGTTTCCTCGGCCATGGTCGTCATTCCTCCAGCCTGCCGCTCCCCGGATCCTGTTTCCAGGTGCTCCCGCTACCAGGATAAGGACACTCTGGTACCCGTCTCGGAGCGGGCACAGGCTGTTGACCGTGACCGAAACCATCACTTCACGCAAGGCCCCGGCCATCGCGGCACCACCGTCGCTCGGCGGCCTCGGACTCTTCACGGTGCTGCTGGGCGCGGCACTTCCGCTCATCGACTTCTTCATCGTCAACGTGGCCCTGCCCACCATCGGCCACGATCTCGCGGCGAGCGAGGCCGTGCTCGAACTCGTCGTCGCGGGCTACGGGTTGGCGTACGCCGTGCTGCTCGTCCTCGGCGGGCGGCTCGGTGACCTGTTCGGCCGGCGGCGCCTCTTCCTGGGCGGCATGGCGGCGTTCGGGCTGACCTCGCTGGCGTGCGGGCTCGCGCCCAGCGCGTGGACGCTCGTCGCGGCGCGGGTCGCACAGGGCGCGGCGTCGGCGGCGATGCTGCCGCAGGTGCTGGCCACGATCCAGTCGGCCACGAGCGGTCAGCGCCGCGCGAAGGCCATGGGCCTGTACGGCGCGACGGCCGGTCTGTCGATGGTGGCCGGGCAGATCCTCGGCGGCGTGCTCGTCGCCGCGGACATCGCGGGCACCGGCTGGCGCTCGGTCTTCCTCGTCAACGTCCCCGTCGTCCTCGTCGGCCTCTTCCTGGCCTCCCGCGCGGTCCCGGAGACCCGCTCCCAGCGCCCCGAGCCGCTGGACGGACCCGGCACGGTCCTGCTCGCCGTCTCCCTCCTCGCGTTGCTGGCCCCGCTCACCGAGGGCCGGGCGGCGGGCTGGCCGCTGTGGACGTGGCTGTCGCTGGCGGCGTTCCCGTTCACGGCGGGGGCGTTCTACGCGGTGGAGCGCAGGGCGGACCGGGCGGGGCGCACTCCGCTCGTACCGCCGAGCCTGTTCGAGCTCACGTCCCTCCGGCGCGGGTTGATCATGATCGTGCCGTTCTCGATCGGCTTCAGCGGCTTCATGTTCGTGATCGCGGTGGCGTTGCAGCAGGGTGCGGGACTCGGCCCGGTCGCGGCGGGACTGGCGCTCGTGCCGATGGCGGTGGTGTTCTTCTTCGTCTCGCTGGCCGGTCCCCGGCTGGTCGCTCGCTACGGCACCCGTGTCGTGACCGCCGGTGCGGCGATCCAGGGGGTGGGCGTGGCGCTGATGGCGGTGGCCGCCTGGCGCTTCTGGCCGGACTTCGGCTTCGTCGAGCTGCTTCCGGGCGCGGCGATAGCCGGTGCCGGGCAGGCCCTCCAACTCCCGGTCATCTTCCGGATCGTCCTCTCCGAGGTGCCGGCCGCGCGAGCAGGCGTGGGCAGCGGGGTGATGATCACGACCCAGCAGTCGTCGCTGGCTCTGGGTGTGGCGACGCTGGGCACGCTCTTCCTCTCCCTGAGCTCGACGATGGGCATGGGCGACGCCCTGGTCACCACGCTCCTGGTCCAGATGGCCGGAGTGGCGCTGACAGGCCTGCTCAGCCTGCGTCTGCCGCGCACGATCGGCTGACCCCCCGTTGAGATCATCCGGTGAGGGTGTGGCCACAGGTTGGTCAACTCGCCGGGGAAAAGTCCCTGTTGATGTTGGTCTTGCTGCACACTCCTTGCTGCGCACGGCTGCTCCCGGCCGGGCACGCGGACTCGATGTCCTCGGACGCTGGAGGCGTCATGCTGGAGATCAACACGAGCAAGGTGAGCCGCTGGGACCACCACGGACGCGAGCACGTCGTGCGAGTACAGCGCAAGGGCGCGCAACGCACGATCAGATGCGACACCTGCGGCTGGCGCAAGAACGCCCAGTTCCTGCCCTGGCTGAAGGCGGAGGAACACCTGGCGGAGGCCCACCAGGCAACGGTGGACCCGACGGACGCCCAGTCCGACCGATGACCCACGCCCGATGACCGGCATCCGCCGGTACCACCCCGGGGACCGGGCGGCCGTCGAGGACATCTGCGTCCGCACGGCCCACGAGGGCGGCGACAGCCGGCCGCACTACCGGGATCCAGGCATCTTCCCGGCGGCCTTCGCGCTCCCGTACGTCGCCCTGGAACCGGATCTCGCGTTCGTCCTGGACGACGGGACGGGCCGGGCGGTCGGCTACATCCTGGGCACCGCGGACACCCCGCGCTTCGTGACGGCCTTCCGCACGAAGTGGCTGCCCGTGGCCGCCCGTCGCCGCCCCGAGCCGCCCGATCCCCCGACCACCCCGGACGAGCGGATGCTCGGCCTGCTGCACCACCCGGAGCGCATGCTCGTCCCGGAGGTCGCGGCCTACCCGGCCCACCTCCACATCGACCTGCTTCCCGCGTGGCAGGGCCGGGGCCACGGCCGCGCGCTCATGCGCACCCTGCTGCGGGCCCTCCACGACCAGGAGGTCCCGGCCGTCCATCTCTCCATGGTCACGGCCAACACCCCGGCCAGGGCCTTCTACGATCGCCTCGGCTTCCACGAGATCGACGTCCCGGATCCGGGCCCGGTCACCTACCTCGGACGCACGACCGGTGAACCGGACCGCCTGTGACGGCTCAGCCCCGAGCCCGCAGCCCCCGCATCAACAGGTCCACGACCGCCTCGAACTCCCCCTCCACCCCGGGCTGTTCCCACTCCCCCGCGAAGTGCGGGTCGTGGAAGCGGTCGGTCGCGCGGAAGAGGGCGAACGCCGTGGTGGCGGGGTCCTCGGTGGTGAAGGCGCCCGCTTCGGCGCCCGTGCGGACGATCTCGGTGAGCTGGCCGGTGAGTTCGGCGATGTGTTCGCCGACGACCGTTTCGACGGTCTCGGTGGTCAGCACCGAGTACGTGGCGAAGAGCTCCGGGTCGTCGAACGCCTTGCGGCGCTTGGCGGCGAACAGGGCCGCGAGCCACTCGCGCACCCGGGTCTCCGGATCGAGGTCCGGGGCGGCCACGATGGCGGCCAGGATCCCCGTCGTCCGGTCCAGCCACCTCTTCGTCACCGCCTCCCGCAGCGCCGCCTTCGTACGGAAGTGCCGGTAGACGCTGCCATGGCTGACGCCGAGCGCGCGGGCCACGTCGACCACGGTGGCCTTGGCCGGGCCGTGACGGCGCAGCACCTCCTCGGTGGCTTCGAGGATGCGCTCGGCGGTCAGGGTCGTGGGCGTCTGCGACATGCCCTAGACCGTACCCGGCCCAGGACCCGGGGCCGGGGCCACTACTTGCTGCCCAGGTGCGCCATCTGCGCGGCCGGGTAGCGGTCGCCCGCCGCCGCGTCCGCCGGCACCGCCTCCTCGATCGCCGCCAGGTCGGCCGCGTCCAGCGTGACGTCCAGCGCGCCCAGCGACTCGGTGAGCCGCTCCCGGGTGCGGGCGCCGACCAGCGGCACGATGTCATCGCCGCGGGAGAGCACCCAGGCGATGGCGATCTGCGCGACGGAGACGCCCTTCTGCTCGGCGATCTTCCGCAGCGCCTCGACCAGGGTCAGGTTGTGCTGGAGGTTCTCGCCCTGGAAGCGGGGCGAGTAGGCGCGGAAGTCGTTCGCGGCGAGCTGCCGGTCCGGGGCGAAGTGGCCGGAGATCAGCCCGCGGGACAGCACGCCGTACGCGGTGATGGAGATCCCCAGCTCACGGGTGGTCGGCAGGACCGACTCCTCGATGCCGCGGGAGATCAGGGAGTACTCGATCTGGAGGTCGGCGATCGGCGCGGTCGCGGCGGCCCGGCGGATGGTGTCGGCGCCGACCTCGCTGAGGCCCACGTGCCGGACGTACCCCTTCTCGATCAGTTCCGCGATCGCGCCGACCGTCTCCTCGATCGGTACGTCGGGGTCGAGCCGGGCGATCCGGTACACGTCGATGTGGTCCACGCCGAGGCGCTGCAGCGAGTACGCGGCGAAGTTCTTCACGGCGGCGGGGCGGCCGTCGTAGCCGACCCAGCCGCCGTCCGGGTCGCGCAGCGCGCCGAACTTCACGCTGACCTGGGCCTGTTCGCGCAGCCCTGCGGGCGCGGCGCGCAGGGCCTCGCCGATCAGCATCTCGTTGTGGCCCATGCCGTAGAAGTCGCCGGTGTCGAGCAGGGTCACGCCGGCCTCCAGGGCGGCGTGCACGGTGGCGATCGACTCGGCGCGGTCCGCGTCGCCGTACAGCGCGGACATGCCCATGCAGCCGAGGCCGAGGGCGGAGACCTGGGGGCCGGTGGTTCCGAGGGAACGGGTTCGCATCGTCATGTCTTCCACCTTGCCCTAACAGCTGACAGATTTCAATATCTGTCAGCCCATACTTGTCAGCCCGCACTTGCCAGTCCCTACTTGCCGGCCCATGCACCAGCACTTGCCGGCCCATGCACCAACGTGGTCCAGACCTATTGACGAAAGGTCTGGACCACGAGCACTGTCATGCCTACGACACCTCACCGCACCCCCCACCGGGAGGCCCCGTATGCTCCGCCGCGCCCTGCGCCTGCTCGCCACCGCCCTGGCGACCGCCTGTCTGACCCAAGTCCCCGTCGCCGCACCCGCCGTCGCCGCCGACACCTGTGCCGTGAAGTCGAAGCCGTCCGGCAAGGTCCTCCAGGGCTACTGGGAGAACTGGGACGGCGCCGCCAACGGGGTCCACCCGCCCTTCGGCTGGACCCCGATCACCGACTCCCGCATCGCGGCCCACGGCTACAACGTGATCAACGCGGCCTTCCCGGTGATCCGCTCCGACGGCACCGCGCTCTGGGAAGACGGCATGGACACGGGCGTGAAGGTGGCGACGCCCGCGGAGATGTGCGCGGCGAAGGCGTCGGGCCAGACGATCCTGCTCTCGATCGGCGGCGCGACGGCCGGCATCGACCTCAGTTCGACGGCCGTGGCGGACCGTTTCGTCGCGACGATCGTCCCGATCCTGAAGAAGCACAACTTCGACGGCATCGACATAGACATCGAGACGGGCCTGGTCGGCAGCGGAAACATCAGCCAACTCTCCACATCACAGGCCAACTTGATCCGCATCATCGACGGGGTCCTGGCCCAGATGCCGTCGAACTTCGGCCTCACCATGGCCCCCGAGACCGCCTACGTCACCGGGGGCAGCGTCACCTACGGCTCGATCTGGGGCGCCTATCTGCCGGTGATCAAGAAGTACGCCGACAACGGCCGCCTGTGGTGGCTGAACATGCAGTACTACAACGGCAGCATGTACGGCTGCTCCGGCGACTCCTACTCCGCCGGCACCGTCCAGGGCTTCACCGCCCAGACCGACTGCCTCGACAAGGGCCTGGTCATCCAGGGCACGACCATCAAGGTCCCGTACGACAAGCAGGTACCGGGCCTGCCCGCCCAGTCCGGCGCGGGCGGCGGCTACATGTCCCCGTCCCTGGTCGCCCAGGCCTGGCGCCACTACGGCACGTCCCTCAAGGGCCTGATGACCTGGTCGCTCAACTGGGACGGCTCGAAGAACTGGACGTTCGGCGACAACGTGAAGTCCTTGCAAGGCCGTTGAGGCTCACTTGGTCGTGAGGGCGAGCTTCGCCCCCAGCGCCACGAACGAGCCGGCGAAGCTCCGCCGCAGCCACGTCATCACCCTCGGCCGGGAGGTGACGTGGCTGCGCACCGAGGCGGCCAGGACGCCGTACGCCGCGAAGACCAGGAACGTCGCCAGCATGAACACCCCGCTCAGCGCCAGCATCCGCATCAGCGCGTGCGGCTCGTGCGGGCTCACGAACTGCGGCAGGAACGCGAAGAAGAAGATCGTCAGCTTCGGATTGAGGATGTTGATCAGCACGGCCCGGACGATCACCTGCCGCGCCGAGTCCGGGGTGGTGCCCTCCTCGACGGCGATCGCGTCCTTGTCCCGCACGGTCGCCCAGGCCATGTAGAGGAGATAGGCGACACCGGCGTACTTGAGGATCTGGAAGGCAGCAGCGCTGGCATTCAACAGCGCCGCCAGCCCGGTCACCGTGGCCAGCACGTGCGGCACGATCCCGAGGGTGCACCCGAGCGCGGCGACAACACTGGCCCGCCGCCCACGGGACAGCCCGGCCGCCAGGGTGTAGACGACACCGGTCCCGGGCGTCGCAACGACAACAAGGGTGGTCAGCAAGAAGGCGATACTCATGCCCGCCACCCTCCGGCCCCGGGCACCCCGCCAACAGGTCCAATCGCCCGCGCCCGAAGAGGACCAATCACCGGCGCCCCACAAACGCAGAGTTCCCCGCACCCCCTGAGGGGCGCGGGGAACTGCGCGACAAGCCACGACGAACCCGCGGCCGGCGAATCACACAAGCAAGGCGGACGCAGCCCCGCTCAGCGGTCTAGCAACCACTTAGCAACCGACGAGCCTCGCAGCGAGGTACCCCTCGATCTGGTCCAGCGACACGCGCTCCTGCTTCATCGAGTCCCGCTCACGCACGGTCACCGCATTGTCGTCCAGCGTGTCGAAGTCGACGGTCACGCAGAACGGCGTACCGATCTCGTCCTGGCGACGGTAGCGACGGCCGATCGCGCCGGCGTCGTCGAACTCGATGTTCCAGTTCTGCCGCAGCGCCTGCGCGAGGCCCTTGGCCTTCGGGGACAGCTCCGGGTTGCGCGACAGCGGCAGCACCGCGACCTTCACCGGCGCCAGACGCGGGTCGAGCCGCAGCACCGTGCGCTTCTCCATCTTGCCCTTGGCGTTCGGCGCCTCGTCCTCGACGTACGCGTCGAGCAGGAACGCCAGCATCGCGCGGCCGACACCGGCCGCGGGCTCGATGACGTACGGCGTCCAGCGCTCGCCGGCCTCCTGGTCGAAGTAGGAGAGGTCCTGGCCGGAGGCCTTGGAGTGGGCGTTCAGGTCGTAGTCGGTACGGTTGGCGACGCCCTCCAGCTCGCCCCACTCGCTGCCGCCGAAGGAGAAGCGGTACTCGATGTCGGCGGTGCGCTTGGAGTAGTGGGAGAGCTTCTCAGCCGGGTGCTCGTACCAGCGCATGTTCTCCTCGCGGAGACCGAGGCCGGTGTACCAGTTCCAGCGCTCCTGCATCCAGTACTCCTGCCACTTCTCGTCCTCGCCCGGCTTGACGAAGAACTCCATCTCCATCTGCTCGAACTCGCGGGTGCGGAAGATGAAGTTGCCGGGCGTGATCTCGTTGCGGAAGGACTTGCCCATCTGCGCGATGCCGAACGGCGGCTTGCGGCGCGAGGTGGTCTGCACCTGACCGAAGTTGGTGAAGATGCCCTGTGCAGTCTCGGGGCGCAGGTAGGCGATCGAGCCGGAGTCCTGGGTCGGGCCGAGGTGCGTCGACAGCAGACCCGAGAACTGCTTGGGCTCGGTGAACTGGCCCTTGTTGCCGCAGTTGGGGCAGTTGATGTCAGCGAGGCCGTTCTCCGGGGCGCGGCCCTTCTTCTCCTCGTACGACTCCTCCAGGTGGTCCGCGCGGAACCGCTTGTGGCAGGAGGTGCACTCGGTGAGCGGGTCCGTGAAGGTGGCGACGTGGCCGGAGGCGACCCAGACCTCGGGGGCCAGGATCACGGACGAGTCGATACCGACCACGTCCTCGCGCGACGTCACCATGTAGCGCCACCACTGGCGCTTGAGGTTCTCCTTGAGCTCGACACCCAGCGGCCCGTAATCCCATGCGGCACGCTGACCGCCGTAGATCTCACTGCAGGGAAATACGAAGCCACGGCGCTTGCTCAGGCTGACGATGGTGTCGATCTTGTCGGCGGCCACGGTGCTCTCTTCATTACGACGACGGGCGACGAAGCGAGGCGCTTCACAGCGAATGCTTCAGGGTACCGGCGGGTCCTCCCCCTCAACCAAATCGGTAGCCCTCTGTGGACAGCCCCTCACGCTTGTTGACAATCGTTTCCACCTTTGCTGAAAATGACTGTCATGAACGTACGACGACATCACATATCCGGGCTTGCGCTGGCGGCCGTCACCGCTCTCGGTATCGGCACGCTCTCCGCCTGCTCCTCGGACAGCGCGGCCGCGGGCAACACGGACAAGTTCGACGTCGTCGCGTCGTTCTACCCCATGGCCTTCCTCGCCGAGCAGATCGGCGGCAGCCATGCGAACGTCTCCAGTCTGACCGAACCCGGCCAGGAGCCGCACGACCTGGAGATCAGCGCCCGGCAGCGGGCCCAGCTGGAGGACTCCGACGCGGCGCTCTACCTCAAGGGTCTCCAGCCGTCCGTCGACGAGACCATCGAGCAGTCGGGCCTCAAGACCAAGATCGACGCTGCCACGCTCACCAAGCTGGAGGACCACGGCGACGTCGAGCACGAGCACGCGGGCGAGCACTCCGAGGAGGAGCACTCCGAGGAGGAGGGCCACGCCCTCGACCCGCACGTCTGGCTCGACCCGGTGAAGTACGCCGAGATCGCCAAGGGCGTCGGCGCGGCCTTCGAGAAGGCCGACCCGGACCACGCGGCCGACTACAAGAAGAACACCGACGCGCTGGTCAAGAAGCTCGACGACCTCAACACCCAAGTCGCGGACGGGCTCAAGAACACCGAGACCAAGGTCTTCTTCACCAACCACGCCTCGTTCGGCTACTTCGCGGAGCGCTACGGCCTGACCCAGGAGGCCATCTCCGGCGTCGACCCGGACAGCGAGCCCAGCCCGGCCAGGATCAAGGAGCTTCGGACGGAAGCCAAGGCCGACGGCGTGACCACCGTGTTCTACGAGACACTGGTGTCCGACAAGACCGCGAAGACCCTCGCCGACGACGCGGGCCTCAAGACGGACGTTCTCGATCCGCTGGAAGGCATCACCGACAAGTCCAAGGGCGACGACTACTTCCAGGTCATGGAGGCCAACCTCAAGGCGCTGCAGACCGCGCTGGGGGCCAAGTGACCAACCTACGGAGGACGGCATGACCGAGCCCGTCATTTCGCTGCGCGGCATCCGCGCCGAGCTGGGCTCGCGCCCCGTCCTGCGCGGCATCGACCTCACCGTGGGCCGCGGTGAGGTCGTCGCCCTGCTCGGGGCCAACGGCTCGGGCAAGTCGACCGCCGTGCGCAGCATCATCGGCCAGGTGCCGGTCAGCGCCGGCGAGATCGAGCTGTTCGGCACCCCGCGGGCCCGGTTCCGCGACTGGGCGCGGGTGGGCTACGTCCCGCAGCGCACGACGGCCGCGGGCGGCGTGCCCGCCACGGTCGGCGAGGTCGTCTCCTCGGGCCGCCTGTCGCGCACCCGCTTCGGCGTCTTCCGCAAGGCCGACCGCGCGGCCGTACGCCGCGCCCTGGACCTCGTCGGCATGACGGACCGGGTGAAGGACTCGGTGGACGCCCTGTCCGGCGGCCAGCACCAGCGGGTGCTGATCGCCCGCGCCCTGGCCTCCGAGCCCGAACTGCTGATCATGGACGAGCCGATGGCGGGTGTGGACCTGGCCAGCCAGGAGGTGCTCGCGCAGACGCTCAGGGAGCAGGTCGCCGCCGGCTCGACGGTCCTGCTGGTCCTGCACGAACTCGGCCCGCTGGAGCCCCTGATCGACCGGGCGGTCGTCCTGCGCGACGGCTGCGTGACGCACGACGGCCCGCCCCCGAAGGCCGTCGGCCAGCACGCGCTGCCCGGCCACGACCACGTACACCCGCACGCGGCTCACGACGCCGAACCGATCCGGACGGGGCTGCTGAGCTGATGGAATTCCTGAACTACGACTTCATGCAGCGGGCGCTGCTCGCCGCCGTCCTGGTCGGCATCACCGCGCCCGCCGTCGGGATCTACCTCGTCCAGCGCCGCCAGGCCCTGATGGGCGACGGAATCGGCCACGTGGCGATGACGGGCGTCGGCCTCGGCTTCCTGCTCTCCTGGTCGCCGGTGTGGATGGCGACGCTGGTCTCCGTCCTCGGCGCGGTGCTGATGGAGTTGATCCGCTGGTACGGCAAGACCCGCGGCGACATCGCCCTCGCGATGCTCTTCTACGGCGGTATGGCCGGCGGCGTGATGCTCATCAACCTCGCGCCGGGCGGCTCGAACGCCAACCTGACCTCGTACCTCTTCGGCTCCCTGTCCACGGTGAGCGAGTCGGACGTGACGGCGATCATCCTGCTCGCCGCGTTCGTGGTGCTGGTCACCCTCGGTCTGCGCCGCCAGTTGTTCGCGGTGAGCCAGGACGAGGAGTTCGCACGGGTCACGGGCCTTCCGGTGCGCGCCCTGAACCTGCTGACGGCGATCACCGCGGCGGTGACGGTGACGGTCGCGATGCGTGTGGTCGGGCTGCTACTGGTGAGCGCGCTGATGGTGGTGCCGGTGGCGGCGGCCCAGCAGCTCACCCGGAGCTTCGCGGCGACGTTCGCGATCGCCGTCGCCATCGGGGTCACGGTGACGATCGGCGGCACGGTCACGTCGTACTACCAGGACGTCCCGCCCGGCGCGACTATCGTGCTGCTGACCATCGGCGCGTTCATCGCGCTGACCGCCCTGGCGGCCCCGCTGGCCCGCCGCAGGGCCCGGGCGCTGGCCGCGGCGCAACCCGCCGGCGATCCGGCGGAGTGCACGATTCCGGCCAGCCGGGATGCCACCGGCAAGGTCGGCGTCTGACTGCCCACTGTCCGGGCTGGCACAATGGCCCGGCAAGTGCAGACGTGAGGAGGCAACCGGTGACGACCGCTGGACCGCCCGTAAAGGGCCGCGCGACTCGGCAGCGGGCCGCCGTGGCGGCGGCCCTGGACGAGGTCGACGAGTTCCGCAGCGCCCAGGATCTCCACGACATGCTGAAGCACAAGGGCGACTCGGTCGGGCTCACCACGGTCTACCGCACCCTGCAGTCCCTCGCCGACGCCGGCGAGGTCGACGTCCTGCGCACCTCGGACGGCGAGTCGGTCTACCGCCGCTGCTCGACCGGCGAACACCACCACCACCTCGTCTGCCGCGTCTGCGGCAAGGCCGTCGAGGTCGAGGGCCCCGCGGTGGAGAAGTGGGCGGACGCCATCGCCGCCGAGCACGGCTTCGTGAACGTGGCGCACACGGTGGAGATCTTCGGCACATGCGCGGAGTGCGCCGCGTCGAAGAGCTGATCCCAGGAGTCAGACGCGCGTCAGGTTGCGGTCGAGGATCTCCCGCAACCTGTCGGCGTCGGCGGGTTCCTGAATGCCGCGCTTGGGCAGGACCGCGACACCAACAGCGGTGTTGTCGCCACTGAGCAGGACGAACACCTCCGCGGCCTCCGCGTAGCGTGGCATCCCGGCCCAGTTGATCGTCGTAGTGCCGGCGTCGTTGGCGATGCTCACTCCGGTGTCCGTCACCAGCGTGCGGCAGGTGCCCTGCCGCTGGGCAAACCGATGCAACTGGCGGGCCTGGAACCAGGGGATGGCCGCCACCATCACCGCCGCCACGAGCAACCAGAGGATGACTATGGGCGATCCGCTGCCCGTGGCGATCACGAGCGCCAGCATCAACAGGGCCAGGACGGCCATGGCGCCGGGCAGCCACCGTTGCATGCGTCCCGACCGGCTGGCGCGCAGCCGCGCCCGCAGCGCTTGATCAAGGTCCTTCACGGTCGGCTGGTACACCAGCTCTACGACGTCCTGCTCCTGAGTGGCTTCCCGCCCCATGTCCATGACCATGAGGCGGGATCGTACCGTCAGCCGGTGACTAGGAGTCCTCCTGCCGGCCCTCCATCGCCAGCAGCTCCTCGTTCGGGATCGCCCCGCCGAACCGCCGGTCGCGGGAGGCGAACTCCACGCAGGCGCGCCACAGGTCACGCCGGTCGAAGTCCGGCCACAGGACGTCCTGGAAGACCATCTCGGCGTAAGCGCTCTGCCAGAGAAGGTAGTTGGAGGTGCGCTGCTCGCCGCTGGGGCGCAGGAACAGGTCCACGTCGGGCATGTCCGGGTAGTAGAGGTACTTCGCGAAGGTCTTCTCAGTGACCTTGGACGGGTCCAGCCGCCCGGCCCGGACGTCCTCGGCGAGGGCCTGCGCGGCGTCCGCGATCTCGGCCCGGCCGCCGTAGTTCATGCAGAAGTACAGGGTCAGCTTGTCGTTGTCCTTGGTCTGCTCCTGGGAGATCTCCAGCTCCTTGGCGACCGACTTCCACAGCTTGGGCATCCGGCCGACCCACCGCACCCGGATGCCCAGCTCGTCGAGCTGGTCGCGGGTCTTGCGGATGAAGTCGCGGTTGAAGTTCATGAGGAAGCGCACCTCGTCCGGCGACCGCTTCCAGTTCTCGGTGGAGAAGGCGTACAGGGAGATCGCGCCGACGCCGATCTCGATCGCGCCCTGGAGGACGTCGAGCACCCGCTCGGCACCGACCTTGTGGCCCTCGGTGCGCGGCAGCCCGCGCTCCTTCGCCCAGCGGCCGTTGCCGTCCATGACGATCGCCACATGGTTGGCGACCAGCTCGCCGGGGAGCTTCGGCGCGCGGGCACCGGAGGGATGCGGCTCCGGCTTCTTGTACTCGCGGCGCCGGCGCCCCAGGAACCCACTCACAACCATGTGCTTTCCGTCTCCCTCTACTTTTCCACGTACCGAAGCGAGCGCAGCCCGCGCTCCAGGTGCCAGTGCAGATAGGCGGACACGATCCCGCTGCCCTCGCGGACGTACCGCGACTCGCAGGCGTCCGCCGACTCCCAGTCTCCCGTAAGCAGCGCGGCGAGCAGTTCGAGCGTCTGCGGCGACGGTACGACGCTACCGGGCACCCGGCAGTCGACACAGACCGAGCCCCCGGAGCCCACGGAGAAGAATCGGTTCGGACCGGGCATACCGCACTTCGCGCAGTCGCTGAAGCTGGGGGCGTAGCCGTTGACGGCGAGCGACCGCAGCAGGAAGGCGTCGAGAACGAGGTTCGGGGCGTGCTCGCCACGGGAGAGGGTGCGCAGGGCCCCGACGAGCAGCAGGTACTGCTGTACGGCCGGCTCGCCCTCATGATCGGTGAACCGCTCCGCGGTCTCCAGCATGGCCGTCCCGGCGGTGTAGCGCGCGTAGTCGCTGACGATTCCGCCCCCGTACGGAGCGATGGTCTCGCTCTGCGTGCACAGCGGCAGCCCGCGCCCGATGAGCTCACTCCCCCGCGCGAAGAACTGCACGTCGACGTGGGAGAAGGGTTCGAGGCGGGCCCCGAACTTGGACTTCGTCCGCCGCACACCCCGGGCCACGGCCCGCACCCGCCCGTGTCCACGGGTGAGCAGGGTGATGATCCGGTCGGCCTCGCCGAGTTTCTGTGTCCGCAGGACGACGCCGTCATCCCGGAAGAGGCTCATCGCGGGCCTCCGTGGACTTCCGGCCGAGGGAACAGACTCATGGGGTCATTCTCTCGTACGCCCGGAGTCAGCGGGGGCGGTCCGGGTGGCTGATGGTGCCCCAGGGGGCGAGGTTCCAAGGGCTGGAACGATTCGCCGGGTCCAGCAGCGCCCGCAGATGCGCGTCGGCGGTGGCCTGCGGAGCCGGGAGGTCGGAGGCGGATTCCGCCCTCCCTTGCAGCCCCTCCCGCCAGACCTGCCGGCCGAGCAGATAGTGAGCGGCGTACTCCTGCCAGGAGCCGTACGTCCCCACCACCGCCGGCACGATGTTCTTCAGCGCGGTCCAGGCGTCCGGCTCGTCGATCAGCCCGCAGCCGAAGCCACGGCGGGTGATGTCGACGTAGAGCGCGGCGTCCCAGGCGAGCGGCGCGACACCGGTGACCTGCAGCGCCCGTGCCCGGTACCCGCTGCGGGACAGGTCGTCGAGCCGGTCGACCAGCTCCACACGCGAGGTGATCTCCCACTGCTCGGCCAGCCAGCGCCGGGCACTGTCGTCGTCGATCCGCGTGTACGGGTAGAGGGTCTTCCGCGAGGCGCCGCTGTCCCGGCTCACCGGCGCGCTCAGCGACACCATCCACAGCTGGTGCGTGGTGAGCGGCACGGGATAGCGCCGGGACGTCGTCGGCCCCCGCCTCCTCCATCTCTTCCACAAGCCCATGCCGCCGCACTTTACGGGCCCGCCCTTACGTCAAGGAACCTCACCCCGGCTGCGTGCGTTGGCGTACGCCGTCGCCGCGCGCAGCCGCTCGGCGGGGGTGGCCGTGCGTACGGCGCCCGGCTCGGCGTCCCACTCCTTCCCGCCCCCGTACGGTCTCAGCTGAACGTACGGCCCCTCATGTCCCATCACGACGCCGATCCTCCCCCTGCGTGTGTCCACGACGTACGACCCGATCGGTGGCTTCACCGCAACACCGCCGCGAGGCGCTGCGCGGTCTCGACCGAACACCGGCCCAATTCGACGAGCGGGCAAGGGGCTTCACGCGCAAGACTCGCCGGATCGATCCGGAGTGTCGGAAGCGTAATTCCTGCCTTCTCCAGCACCGCCCGCAATTCCTTCACTGCTTCCTCCGCTTCTTCGACGCAGCGCGCCGAGTGTCGTGCCGACACCTTGCTCCCCTCCCATTTGGGTTTCACGCATTTCATCTCCATGGTGACCTGCGACGCCTACACTCGGCAGGAGTCTGTGCCCTACAAGTGCAGGGCAGTACAAGGGGGTTGGCCATGGCCAATGGTTCGAGGCAGGCGGCCTGGGAGTTCTTCGGTGCGGAGTTGAAACGGCGAAGGGAGGACGCCGGGCTCACCCAGGTGGAGTTAGGGGCTCGGGTATTTGTCTCCGGCGGATACATCGGCCAATTCGAACAGGCCATTCGGAAGCCTCAGCGGGATGTCGCGCAGCGGATTGACGAGGCCCTGCAAACCGACGGTATTTTCGAGCGCCTTTGGCGAAAGCTCATCAAGGAGCAGCCGTATACGGAGTACTTCGCGCATGCGGCGGAGTTGGAGCGGCTGGCGACAGAGATCTGCGAGTTCGCACCGGCGGTGGTTCCGGGTCTTCTTCAGACGCGCGAGTACGCACGGGCGATGTTCCTCGCCAACAAGCCGCTGGCTGCCGATGAGTACATCGAGGAGCTGATCAGCGGGCGCATGGTGCGGACCCAGCTCCTCAAGGACGCTACACGGCCCGTGTATTGGGCCGTTCTCCACGAGACCGTCCTGCGCGTTCCGGTCGGTGGCCCAACCGTCATGGCTCACCAGCTGGACCACATCGCGAGGCTGATGCGGGAGCGCAAGGTGGTGTTGCAGGTACTGCCGTTCGCGGCAGGAGCACACCCGGACATGGGGAAGATGATGTGGCTCATGGAGTTCGAGGACGCCCCGCCAACTGTCTATACAGAAGGCGTGCTTTCGGGCAGCCTGCTGGACGAACCAGCTGTGGTGAAGCGGGCGCGGGCGTCATACGATCTGATGAGGGCTGCCGCGTTGTCGCCGGAGGCGTCCCTCGCCCTGGTCGAGTCGGCGGCGGAGGACTTCAGACGATGCGCGAGTACGACCTGACGAACGCTCGCTGGCGCAAGAGCAGCTACAGCGGAGGCAACGGCGGAGAGGCCTGTGTCGAGGTCGCCGACGGAGTCACCGGCGTCGTCCCCGTCCGAGACACCAAACTCGCCTCGGACAGCCCCGTACTCCTCATCCCCGCCCACGCCTGGCGTGGGTTCCTCACGTCTCTGCGGTGACCCGCGGCGTCGTCTGCTGACGCTCCGCCTCAGCCCACAGCTCGGTGAACTGGGTGACGTGGTCCTCGATATGGTCCGGCTCGGCGTTCAGCAACGTGCTGTCCGGGTTGTTCTCCTGGTCCGGCTTGGTCTCGTGGCAGAGTTCGCCGTCGAAGACGATGAAGTCGCTCACCCTGGGGTTGGACTCCATCAGCGACCGCACCGCGATGCGCGCATCGATACCCCGCCTGCGATGGTTGTCGCACAGTGCTCTGAGTTCCGGCGTGACCTCGTCCTCGGTCCGCACGATGAACAGGCGCCGGATCTCCACGCCCCGCCTCTTGATCGCCTTCTCCTGCGCCGTGAGATACCGCTCGGCGGGCCCGCTGCGCCAGAACTCCCGGTCCACCGACGTGCTGGTGGCGTCGAGGGTCATCTTGACGCAGTCGGTGATGTCGATCAGCCACTCGTGGTTCTCGCCGGGGCAGTCCGCGCTGCCGCTGCCGAGACCTTCCATCATCTTGGCGAGCCGGCCCAGTTCCTTCTCGGCGAAGGCCTGCATGATGTCGCCGCCCTGCTCACGGACCTTGGTGTAGCCGAGGACCAGGCGGGTCACCTCGTCGGAGCGCAGCACCGAACCGTCGACCTGGCTGAACAGCGTCGTCGCGGCGAGGATCTCGTTGAAGCGCCGGTCGACCTTCTCGAACCGCTCCCCGAAGTCGATCAGGTACTGCACGATCAGGGCCGCGCTGCCGATGACGATGGACGCCACCCACTGCCAGATGTTCCCGTCGTCCTCACTGAGGATGCTGGTCAGCAGGAAGGCCCCGCCCGCCGCCCCGGCGGTGATCAGGATCCGCCAGAACATCTTGGGCATGCGCGGTTCCTGGCGCGGTACCACTTGCCCGTTGCCACCTGCTCCTAACGATGACGCTCCGCCCATTGCTCTTCCCCCGTCGGGTATCTGGTTCCGGTACCGCCCCTCAGCGCGTGCTGAGCGCCTGGTGGGGCACCGCCACGGCCTGGAGGGCCAGTCGATCTCTGATGCGCCGGCTCAGGTTCTCCCACTGACGGGAGAATCCCGGTTTCTCTTCGAGCACGTCCCACAGGTGACCCAGCGCGGGGTCCACGTGTGCGCGCGGCATCCACAGATGCAGCAGATGAACCACGACCGGATGCAGCGCCTCGACCACCGAGGGTCCGTCTATGGCGCCGATCCGGTTGTTGTCCAGCATGTGCTGAACGGTCGTCAAAAGCCAGTCGTGCAGGGCGAGATCCTCGCACAGACCGGCCGCGGCGGAGGCCGGGACGTCCTCCGGAAGCAGTAGCTCCACGGTCCGCAGCCCGCCCTCGGCGACGGTGAAGTTCGCCAGGGAAGCCCGCTCACCGGCCGGGATCCGCCGCGCGACCCAACGCAGCCGCGTCGGGCTGGACTTGAAGGGCACCCGGCGGTCCAGCAGCGCGTGGCGGCGGAGCTGGGCGAGCAGGCCCTCGGAGATCATCCCGAGGTCGAGTTCGCCACGCCCTGCGCCCCGCAACACGCCTTCCGCTGTGGCCTGTTGGGGCAGCTTGCCGAACGGCTCGACCAGGCCGGGTCGTACGAGGTACTGCCCCCAGGGGCGCCGTATGTCGGGGCCGGCGGCCGGGAGGCTGAAGTACGCGGTCGACTGGAGCAGCCGGCCCTCGGTCAGCGCCGCGCGGGCGGCCACCGTACCGACGCCCCGGACCTTGCTGCCGTTGGCGGCGGGCAGCCGGCAGTCCACGCCGGTCAGGACCTCGGGCGACAGGACGTACATGCTGGGCCGTTCCGAGACCCGGACGTGGACGTCGGCGCGCAGCCTGAGCAGCTGGGCGGCGGCCCGGGCGTCGAGCGCCTGGAACGACGGCAGCAGACAGGTGCGCACCTCACCGCAGGCGAGGACCGAACGCGCCGGTTGTCCGGTGGCCGCCGTCATCTCAGGTCTCCTCGGGCCGGGAGGAGTCGCCGGGCTCCTCGTAGAAGACGTACGTGGCACGCTGTGCGACCGCCGCCGGGACCGCCATCCCCTCGTCGGCGGACCGCTTGGCGACCTGCTGGAGCGCGCCCGCGTCGACGTCCGTCTGGTCGAGGATGAGCCGCACGGCGTCCTCGACGGCGAGGAAGCGGTTCGGCATGAGGGTGCAGGTGCGGTAGGCGCTGAAGGCCGCCTTGGTGTCGGTGAGCTTGACCAGCGGCGGCAGCCGGTCCCAGTCGTGCGGGAAGTCCTCGCCCTGCCAGTCCTTGGCCTCCAGCACGGGCTCACCGAGGTGCCGTAAGAGCCCCAGCCGGGCCAGTTGCCACACGGCGGCCAGGAAAGGGCAGGACCACAGCCGCTTGCCGTCCTTCTCGGACCACAGCTCGACGTCCATGAAGACGGAGTGGTTGCGGGCGGCGGTCTCCTGGGGCGGCTCCCAGCCCTTGACCGCGCCCAGGGCGCTGCGGGACGTCGAGGGGGTGCGCTGGCCGTTGGCGAGCCAGCCGGTCTGGCTGACCGGCGGGCGGGAGCCGTAGCTGCCGGGTGGCGGCGACTCGACGAGGCGGTGCATGACGGACTCGGCGAGCTCGATCCGGTCGGCGACCGCGCAGGCCGACTCGCGGGCGAGGTAGTCGATGACGAGGCCGGCCCTCTCGGCCTCCTTCAGCACCATCGGGATCAGCTCGGCCGGGGTGGAGAAGCGGGTGAAGTAGTCGTCGATCAGGAAGCAGGTGCTGATGCGGGGCCGCTTGCTGCGGCGGGCGGCCGAGGCGCGCACCGCGTCCGCCCACACCCGTACCTCCGCGAAGTGCTCGCCCAGCCGCTTGGGGCCCGCCTCGAAGTCCTCCATGTAGAGGTGGCCCAGCTCCAGGGAGAGGTGGGACAGCGGCACGGACTGGGTGCGCAGCTCGGCGGTGGTCTCCTGGAACACGGCTTCGCTCACGCCTGCTCCCAGTACTTGTCGTCGGTCAGACGGCCGGCGAGCCGGCTCAGTGCCTGCCAGGTCTCCTGGTTGGCGATCTGGCTGTCGAGCACGTCCTCGTCGGTGATGAGCTGCTCACGCCATTGCAGAACCGGTTCGAGCGGCACCGAGCCGAGGACCTGGCTGTAGCCGATGCCGTGCGTGGAGGCGAGCTGCTTGAGGTCGCCGTCGGTCTTGCGCATCCACGCCGACTGCGTGGGCGAGACCTGCGACCACAGCGGCGATTCGGGGTCGGGTACGGCCGCCCGTACGAAGCGGATCGCGTTGCGGAGCGTCTCCTCGTTGTGGCCCCGGTCGGCGCCGCCCGCGACGATGCCGCGCTTGCCGAAGACGAGGCTCGCGGCGGCCTCGACATGCTGGCGGGTCCAGCGGTGGAAGACCAGCCAGCGGGCCGTGACCTCGCTCATCTCGGGCTGTGCGGTGGCCTCGAGGACCATGTCGACGGCGTAGGAGCGGCCGGCGCTGAGGTCGACGACGACCAGGTCGAACTCGTAGTACAGGTTCATCAGCAGGTCGACGCAGCGGCGCAGATTGTCGTCGCTGGTCGCGAACTCGCCGCCGCTGACATCGCCGGGCATCAGGACCAGCCGGCCGCAGCCGGGCGGCGGGAAGCGCAGCACCTGGTGCTCGGTCTCGGCCCAGACGTCGATCCGGGCCGGTTCGCTGACCTCCCCTATCAGGTAGGCGTGCAGTCCGCGGTCCTCGGTGGCCTGGCGGGCGTCGCCCACGTCGAAGACGGCCGCCGCGGTCGGCGAGCCGAAGTCGAAGTCCAGATAGCAGACGTCGTCCCCGGCCATCGCCCGGTGATAGGCGAGGTTGGCGCTCGTGACGGAGCGCCCGGTGCCTCCTTTGTCGGAGGCGGCGAAGATCAGCACCGTGTCACACTCCCCGGTCCGCGGCTTCGCGGGCCCGGGCGAGCGAGTCGAGCTGTCCCAGCACGTCGAGCGTCAACGCGTAGGCCGTACCCGGCTGTTCGTCCACGAGGCTGCGGGCTCGGCGCAACTTGACCTCGATGTTCCGCAGTTCCATTCCGTGCCGGCCGGAGTCCGTGGGCGCCGGTTCCATCTGTTCGTTGCCGAGCAGGTGGGCGGACTCACTGAGCAACGCCCTTGCCAGCTCGGTCAGTTCGAGGCTGCGGATCGGGGGCTGCCGGTACATGTCGTGGGCCTGGACCATCACCTCGGTGACCCGCTCGGTGATGCTCCACGACACCGGCACGCGCCGCTTCTGGATCTCCGCCTGGGGATACGCGGCGTGGACGTTGTCCCAGAGGCCGACGCCTTCGCCGTCGCGGATGCGGCGCGACCACATGTGGTCGAAGATGTCCTCGGCCAGCCTGAGCAGCCGGTCGTGCGAGGCGAGGCTGCGCGACAGCGTGCACAGCTGGACGGTCCGCTTCAGCAGCTGTGCCGAGAAGTCGGTCATCGACCAGGTCATGGGCGGCCCGAGCCGCTCGCTGCCCTGCAACGGCAGGGCGACGCCCAGGTTGTGCAGCTCCTCGACCATGGGGTCGTCGCGCGTCATCCGGCTGGTGATACGGCCGCGCTCGGCGAGGCGCTCCATGATGCCGACGGTACGGGTCAGGTCGTCGTCGGTGGCCCGGCGCCGCATCAGGTCGTGCACGAGGATGGCGGCGACGGACAGGGAGAAGTACTCGGACTCCAGCTTCTGTCCCGTCGTACGCCAGGGAATGTCCTCCAGGGGCCAGCGGTCGTCGTCGAAGCGGGCGATGCGGGACCAGTACTGCTGGGTCAGCTCCCACCGCAGCCGCAGCGCCTCGGCGAGCTTCTGCTGCTCGGTGTTGAGCAGGCCGAGGGTGAGGGTGCGGTCGGAGAACAGGTCCTGGATGCCGTCGAGGGCGACCACGGTGAAGTACAGGTACGGCACCGCGTTGGCGACGCCCTCGGGCTGCGGTCCGATGGGTTCGTCGGTCTCGACCTCGGGAGCGTCCTTGACCATGCTCCACGCCCAGCCGCACTCGAAGAGCTGGTTCTCGTCCTTGAGGCCTTCCTGGACGTCGATGCCGAGGAACACGCTCTCGTTGATCGCCGCGCGCAGCGAACGGAAACGGTTCTGGAACTTGCTGAGCACCTGCCGCTGCGACAGCCGTCCCTGGCCGAGGAGTTCACAGAGCGTACGGCCCTGGGAGGCGTCGACGTCGAAGACGTTGACGGTGAAGGAGCGCAGCAGGCTCACCATGGCGGCGGTGAGCCGGTTGCTGGTGGCCAGGCGCAGCTCGGCGATGGTCTCCTTGACGTCACTGCGCCGGGTCCTGGTCTCGTAGATCTTGAGGAAGCCCAGTGTGGCGAGGCACAGGGTGATCGACATGGAGAACGAGTCGACGACGCCGAGTTGGCGTTGTTCCTCGGTGACTTCCCTGGCCTTGTCGGCGGACCCGAAGTAGTAACCCCCGGCGAAGGTCGGCCTCTTGTCCTCGCCGGTGTGCGCCCGCATGAAGTCGGCCATGGCGGTGACGAGGTTGGCCGGGACCTCCAGCCGTCCGCCGGCCCGCTTCAGGACCTGCTGGACGTCCTCCTGTGTGGTGTCCGGGTCGTCCAGCCGGAAGGCGGGGATCTCGGTGGCCGGGTACAACAGGCAGAGGAGCCGCTCGGCGTCGGCCACGCTGCTCTCGTTGCCCCACTCGCCCCACTCCCACTCTCCCCCGTCGAAAGAGTGGCGGGCTACCGCCTGCCAGATGTCCAGCAGATGCTGGCGTGGCTTGATCTGCATTCCCTGCCCCTCACACAGACCGCACTGCCATCACTAGAGGAATATCTCTGTGCTGTTGTGAAGCTCCACCGATCAGCCGATCGGAATGAGCGCGTCCGAATTTCGCCAGCCGTAGGCGACGATCATTCCCGAATATCCGGGGCGCACCTCGGCCGCGGATTCGAGTCGCTGAACCTTGAAGTCGCCCGCGAATGCCTCAAGGCTCGCGCGCACCTCGGATTCTCCCACGTCACAGGCCGGGAAGAAATGCTCACCGGCGTGATAGCCCCTGGAATGCTCCATGAAGGCGGCCGCGAAGGGGGCGCCGGGGGCGAGGGCCCGCATGAAACGCTCGACGCCGAGCGAGAACTCCTGGTGGGACGTGGTCATCGACTCGGCGACGAAGAACATGGTCCCCATGGACCACCGGCGCTCGTACCGCGCCAGGTCGAAGAGGTCGCCCTGCTCCACGGAGACGACCTTGCGGAATCTCTCACGCGGGTCCGCGCCAAGGGAGTTGTACGCCTCGTGCTCGCACAGGGTCTCCCAGAACTGGTCCCAGTTCCGGTCGTAGGACTCGGCCTGGCGGGAGAGGTACCGGACGTTGGACGGCGAGCGTTCGAAGAGGGTGATCTCCTCGCACCACGGCATCATGGCGAGTGCGGGATAGAGATTGGCGCCGGCGCCTACGTCGATACCGGAAACCGGGCCGAAGCCCTGCTTCCGGAAATGATCGCCGAAATGATCCCGGATCATGTGCAGGATCTCCGCGTCCTCTGCCTGTAAGTCGCGGTAGTTGTGATCAACGTAGGCGATCGGGTCGAACGCCGCCCAGCGCACATCTTTGTTCTTCAACTGGACGTCCCCCGACGATCTCTGGGTCATTCACTCACGGTACCAAAGGAAGGCGCACTGGGAGCGCGTCGAGGCATAAGCATCTCGCACTCTTGAACCACGGGATTGCCCTGCTCAAGATGGGCGGATCTCGAACCGAGCGCCTGAAACGGCAGGCAACGGGTGCTCACCCGCATGAGTGACTCCAATCCATCACATAGGGGGCAGTCGATGGCCATGCCGGAGGAACGTTTCCCTGCTCTGGGCCGCCGCTCCGACCAGGCGCTCTTCGCCGGCAGCAGCGATCGGCCACTGACGACGCGAGGAGTCACCGAGGCGGACCTGCCCGAGCTCCTGCGGGTGGACCGGGAGGTGTTCCCCGAGGAGCCGTACCCCTACTTCGTACTGCGCCAGCACTTCGACGTCCACGGCGACCGCATCCTCGTCCTCGACGACGGGGACTGCCTGCACGGCTACGTCCTCTTCGTCACCACCTCCGACGGCTATGTGTGCTGGGTCCTGAGCCTGGCCGTCAGCGCCGACCAGCGCGGCCGGGGGCTGGGCAAACGGCTGATGCTGGAGGTGCTGCGGCAGTTGCGCCGGGAGCGGGTGCACGAGGTGCGGCTGACCGTGGAGCCGGCGAACGCGGCGGCGATCATGCTGTACCGGACCCTGGGGTTCGCGGCCGAGGGCGGGGTGCGCAGGGACTATCTGGGGCCCGGGGAGGACCGGCTCATCATGGTGCTGGGGCTGGCCTAGTGGTCGTATGGGGGTAATCCCCAGGGGAGATACGGGAGGTAATCCCCAGGAAGGATACGGGAGTTGCCCGGATGTCACGCTGCGTGAAGGTCCGTCAAGCTGCTGTGCATGAAGCAGATCGCGAAGAGTGCCGCCCTGATCGCCGCCGCCTCCGGAGTCGTCTTCGGGCTCGTCACCCCTCTGACCGCGTCCGCCGCCGGCTCGCCCGCGTCGCTGAAGTGGACCAAGTGCGAGGGCGAGGGGCTCGATCCGCGCCAGCAGTGCGCGACCCTCGCCGTCCCGATGGACTACTCCGACCCCGGCGGCCCGAAGATCGACATCGCCGTCTCCCGTATCCGGAGCGAGAACCCGGCCGCCCGCCGGGGCGCGCTGCTGATGATCCCCGGCGGGCCCGGCGGGGACAGCCTGGGCCACCCCTCGGACAAGGGGAAGCTGATGCCGCAGGAGGTGCGGGACGCCTACGACCTGATCGGGTTCGCGCCGCGCGGCAACGCGCCGTCCACCCCGGTCAGTTGTGACGTCGACGACGTCGACCTGACCGTGGACAGGCGGCTGCCCTGGCCCGCCCCCGACGGCTCCGTCACCGAGAACCTGGCGATGGCCCGGCGCCTGGGAGACGCCTGCGCCCGCAACGGCGGCGAGCTGATCAAGCACATCAGCACGCTCAACAACGCCCGGGACGTCGACAGCATCCGGGCCGCCCTCGGCGAGCGCAAGCTGTCCGCCTGGGGCGTCTCCTACGGCACCTACATCGGCGCCGCCTACACCGAGCTGTTCCCGCAGCGCACCGACCGGATCGTGCTGGACAGCAGCGACAACCCCGACCCCGTGGCGGCGGAGCGCGCCTGGCTCCGGGCGTTCGAGGTGGGCGTCGAGGACAACTTCCCCGAGTTCGCCAAGTGGGCCTCCCGGCCCGGCAACCCGGACCGTGTCGCCACCACCCCGGCCAAGGTGCGCTCGCGCTTCCTCGCCCTCGCCGCCCGCCTGGACCGCGAGCCGATGCCCTGGCCGGGCGCCGACCCGGCGGAGCTGAGCGGCAACGTGCTGCGGGCGACCATGCTGAACAGCCTCTACGACCCCGACGACTACCCGGTCCTGGCGAAGCTGATGCCGGCCGCCGAGAAGGGCACGCTGCCGCCGGCGCCGCCGAGCCCGCCGCAGACGGCGCTGCAGAACTACATGGCGGTCGGCGCCGGGACGATCTGCAACGACGCCGCGTGGCCCGAGTCGCCGGCCGTGTACGAGAAGGGCGTGGCCGAGAGCCGGGCGAAGTACCCGCTCACCGCGGGCATGCCGCGCAACGCCCTGCCGTGCACCGCGTGGCCGTGGCAGCCGAGGGAGGCACCGCTGCGGGTGACGGACCGCGGGCCGTCCAACGTCCTGATGCTCCAGAACGAACGGGACGTGGCCACGCCGCTGAGCGGCGCCCTGAAGCTGCGGGAGGCCTACGGCCGGCGGGCCGTCATGGTGGTCAACGACTCCACCGGCCATGACGCGTACCTGAACAACGGCACCGCGTGCGGTGACGCCGCCGTCTCCCGCTACCTGGTGACGGGCGAGCGTCCGGCCCGGGACATGTACTGCAAGTAGGTCAGCGTTCGGCGAGGGGGGCCGGGGCCTCCTGGACCGCCCAGCCGTTGCCGTCGGGGTCCTGGAAGAACAGGAACGAGGTCCATTTCACCTCGCCCCGGCCCTCCGCCCAGCCGGACGCGCCCACATGCATCACCGGCGTCACGTCGATCCCGCGCTCCACCAGCTCCGCCCTTGCCGCCTCGATGTCCGTGACACAGAGCTGAAGGCCCCGGAGCGAGCCGGGCGCCATCCGGGACTGGCCCGGGGCGTCCGGCATTCCGGCCTCCAGCACGATGGAGCAGCGGGATCCGGGCGGGGTGAGCTGGATGAAGCGTGCGCCGTCGAAGAACGGCGCGTCGATGTCGACGTTGAAACCGCACTGGTCCTTGTAGAAACTCTTGGCCCGGTCCAGGTCCGTGACCGGCACACCGATCAGCTCAAGGGTCCAATCCATACACGCGCACCTCCTCAGCCATGGTCACCCCGGCGACCGCTCCCCGCCCGTCGGCCGTACTGCCGGGCCACCGCGTGGAACGCCTCCTTCGGTTCCCAGTGCCAGTTGGAGGAGGGGTCGTCGGGGCGGTCCTTGATGGCCTTGGTGATGCCGTAGCTCGCCAGGTCGAGGTCGTAGCGCGGGTTGTCGGGGCGGTGCGGGGCGTCCGCGGTGACGAACTCGAAGGCCATCGCCGCGTACAGGCCCATCGACTCGAAGACCTCCAGCAGATCGACCAGGTAGGCGGCCTGGGTGCGCTCGCTGCGCACCGGGTCGCCCTTGATCTCGTTGGGCTCCTTCGTGTAGTCGACGATGTCCCAGCCCATGCCGCCCGCCTCGGGCGCCCCGACGTACGCGCACGTGCCGAACTCGGTGATGGCCAGGGGCTTGCCCCAGCGCAGGTAGCGGCGCAGCTCGCGGACGTAGTCGGCCGGTTGGCGGAAGTACGAGTAGTAGTCGATGCCGACGACGTCGAAGAGGTTCCAGTCGACTGGTTCGAAGTCCTCGTCCTGGGCGGCGGCGTAGCTGAGCCGGCCGTGGAAGACGGAGCGGCCGACGGCGGCGGCCTTCGCGGTGAAGCGGGCCAGGCGGCGCTGCATCTTCGCCATGTCGACGTTGCCCTTCTGGAGGTTGTCGACGCGCTCCAGGACCGTCGCGCCGGGGATGATCCCCGGCACGAACAGCCAGAACTCGCAGCCCACGCTGAAGTCGACGCTCGCGCCCTGCCGGCGCAGCCGCTCCGCGAACCGGCCGCACTCGGCGATGCTGTCCAGGATCTCCCGCTCCGGCACATCGCCGAGGGTCGGCTGGAGCCAGACGTGCAGCCCGCGTTCGGCGGCCTCGGCGGCCGTGGCGGTGAGGCGCTCGACGCCGTCGCCGGTCACGTCGATGGTGTCGGCGTGCAGGTCGTCGCGGATCACCCGGACGTCCCTGCGCATCCGGGCGGCGCTCCACGCAGTGCCGGGTGCCTCGCCGGCGCCGACGGTGTAGACGACGCCCCGGTGCTTCAGTCCGCGGCGCTCGTGCCCTCGCCCGGTCGCCGCTGCCCGCCCGGCGGGCAGTACCGCCCCCGCCAGCCCGACGGCCGCCGCACCGGCCAGAAACCGTGCCCTGCTGATCCCCTTGGTGTTCTCCATACGGCCACTGTGGCGAGCACGGGCCGGGCGCGCCGTCGGCCGATGGTCTACGGCGTCGCAACCAAGGGATGACGGGCGGCGTCGGTCAATGAAGAGATCGTCGACGACCCACGAGCGAAGGAGAGCACGATCCGAGTCTCCGCCCACTCCCCGATGACCCGACGCACCCTCCTCACGGCCGGCACCGCCGCCACCGCGGGCGCCCTGCTCGCGAGCACCCCCGCACACGCCACCGGCGGCACCGAGGTGACCGGCCGCCTGCGCGCGCTGGAGCGGCAACACGGCGCCCGCCTGGGCGTGTTCGGGCACAACCTCGCCACCAGGCGCACCGTCCGGTACCGCGCCGACGAGCTCTTCCCGATGTGCTCGGTGTTCAAGACCCTGTCGTCCGCGGCCGTCGTGCGCGACCTCGACCGCGACGGCGAGTTCCTGCGCCACCGCATCCACTACACGGAGGCCGACCTGCCGAAGGAGGGCTCCGACAAGACCAGGGAGAACCTCGCCACAGGCATGACGGTCGCCGAACTGTGCGAGGTCGCCATCACCTACAGCGACAATGGCGCCGCCAACCTTCTCCTACGCGAACTCGGCGGCCCCACCGCCGTCACCCGCTTCGCCCGCTCCCTCGGCGATCCGGTGACGCGCCTCGACCGCTGGGAGCCGGAGCTGAACTCGGCCGAGCCGTGGCGGGTCACGGACACCACGAGCCCCCGCGCGATCGGCCGGACCTACGCCCGCCTGGTCCTCGGCGACGACGCCCTGAACCGCGCCGACCGCGAGCTCCTCACGCACTGGCTGCTGAGCAACACGACCAGCGGCAAACGCTTCCGCGCGGGTCTGCCCCCGACCTGGACGATCGCGGACAAGACGGGGTCGGGTTCCTACGGCACCACCAACAACGTCGGCCTGGCCTGGACCCCCGACGGCACCCCGCTCGTCCTCGCCGTCCTGTCCACGAAGCCCGCCCAGGACGCCGCGTGGGACGACGCCCTGGTGGCGGAGACGGCCAGGCTGCTGGCGGAGGCGCTCACCTGAGTCGCCGCGCTGGTCCGTGTGACGGGCCGGGGGTGCCGCACCGGTGCGGCACCCCCGGCCCGTCAGGACGCCTGCGGCTGCGCCGAGCTGCCGACCGGTGCCTTACCGGCGACCGCCGCCGCCCGGCTGAACGGCACTTCCCGGTTCCGCAGCGGCCTGGTCACCTGTTTCGCCACGCACGACGGAATCCCCGCCGTCTCGTCCACCGCCTGCCGCCGGTAGGCGCTGGGCGTCATGCCGACCAGCTCCGTGAAACGCGTGCTGAAGGTGCCCAGCGACGAACAGCCGACCGCGAAGCACACCTCGGTGACACTGAGGTCGCCGCGGCGCAGCAACGCCATCGCGCGCTCGATCCGCCGCGTCATCAGGTAGCCGTACGGGGACTCGCCATAGGCGAGCTTGAACTCGCGGCTGAGGTGCCCGGCCGACATGTGCACGCCGCGCGCGAGCGCCTCGACGTCCAGCGGCTGGGCGTACTCCCGGTCCATCCGGTCGCGGACCCGGCGCAGCAGCGCGAGGTTCCGCAGTCGCTGTTCCTCGGACGTCGAGTTGGATCGCACACCCGCATTCTCGCGGGCCAGGTCCCGGCCCGTCCAGAAGCACATCGCGGGTCAGCCGCCGACGTAGGCCGCGAGGTGCTCGCCCGTGAGGGTCGAGCCGTCGGCGACGAGGTCGGCGGGGGTGCCCTCGAAGACGATCCGGCCACCGTCGTGACCGGCGCCGGGGCCGAGGTCGATGATCCAGTCGGCGTGGGCCATGACGGCCTGGTGGTGCTCGATGACGATGACCGACTTGCCGGAGTCGACGAGCCGGTCGAGCAGGCCGAGCAGCTGCTGGACGTCGGCGAGGTGGAGGCCGGTGGTCGGCTCGTCGAGGACGTAGACGCCGCCCTTGTCCCCCATGTGCGTGGCCAGCTTCAGCCGCTGGCGCTCACCGCCGGACAGCGTGGTCAGCGGCTGGCCGAGGGTGAGGTAGCCGAGGCCGACGTCCGCCATCCGCTCGACGATCTTGTGCGCGGCGGGGATCCGCGCCTCGCCGGCGCGGAAGAACTCCTCGGCCTCGGTCACCGACATCGCGAGCACCTCGCTGATGTCCCGGCCGCCGAGGTGGTACTCCAGTACCGACGCGTCGAACCGCTTGCCCTCGCAGTCCTCGCAGGTGGTGGCGACGCTCTGCATGATCGCCAGATCGGTGTAGATGACACCGGCGCCGTTGCAGGTGGGACAGGCGCCCTCGGAGTTGGCGCTGAACAGGGCCGGCTTCACACCGTTGGCCTTGGCGAAGGCCTTGCGGATCGGGTCCGCCAGGCCGGTGTACGTCGCCGGGTTGCTGCGCCTGGAGCCGCGGATCGGGGTCTGGTCGACCGACACCACGCCCTCGTCGGAGGGGATCGAGCCGTGCACGAGCGAGCTCTTGCCGGAGCCGGCGACGCCGGTGACGACGGTCAGCACGCCGAGCGGGATGTCGACGTCGACGTCCTGGAGGTTGTTCGCGCCGGCGCCGCGGATCGCGAGCGTGCCGGTGGCCTTGCGGACCGTGTCCTTCAGGGTGGCCCGGTCGTCGAGGTGCCGCCCGGTGACGGTGTCGCTCTTGCGCAGCCCCTCCAGCGTGCCCTCGAAGCACACGGTGCCGCCTGCCGTGCCGGCGCCGGGGCCGAGGTCGACGACGTGGTCGGCGATGGCGATCGTCTCCGGCTTGTGCTCGACGACGAGCACGGTGTTGCCCTTGTCCCGCAGCCGCAGGAGCAGGTTGTTCATGCGCTGGATGTCGTGCGGGTGCAGGCCGATGGTGGGCTCGTCGAAGACGTACGTGACGTCGGTGAGCGAGGAGCCGAGGTGGCGGATCATCTTGGTGCGCTGCGCCTCGCCGCCGGAGAGGGTGCCGGAGGCGCGGTCGAGCGAGAGGTAGCCGAGGCCGATCTCCACGAAGGAGTCCAGGGTGTGGCGGAGCTTGGCGAGCAGCGGCGCAACCGACGGCTCCTTGAGCCCGCGGGCCCATTCGGCCAGGTCACGGATCTCCATGGCGCAGGCGTCGGCGATGTTGATCTTGCCGATCTTCGAGGAGCGGGCCAGCTCGCTGAGCCGGGTGCCGTCGCAGTCGGGGCAGCGGGCGAAGGTGACCGCCCGGTCCACGAAGGCCCGGATGTGCGGCTGCATCGACTCGCGGTCCTTGGACAGGAAGGTCTTCTGGAGCTTCGGGATCAGCCCTTCGTAGGTGAGGTTGACCCCGTTGATCTTGACCTTGGTCGGCTCGCGGTAGAGGAAGTCGTGCCGCTCCTTCTTGGTGTACTTCCGGATCGGCTTCTCCTTGTCGAAGAATCCCGACTCGGCGATGACCCGGACGACCCAGCCGTCCCCGGTGTAGGTGGGGATGGTGAAGGGGTCCTCGGAGAGCGACTTCGAGTCGTCGAACAGCTGCGTGAGGTCGATGTCGGAGACCTTGCCCCGGCCCTCGCAGTGCGTGCACATGCCGCCGGTGCGGCTGAAGCTGACCTTCTCGGTCTTCGTCTTGTCGGCACCCCGGTCGATGGTGAACCCGCCGCTTGCGGAGACCGAGGCGACGTTGAAGGAGTACGCGGCGGGCGGGCCGATGTGCGGTTTGCCGAGCCGGCTGAAGAGGATGCGCAGCATCGCGTTGGCGTCGGTGGCGGTGCCGACGGTGGATCGGGGGTCGGAGCCCATGCGCTGCTGGTCGACGGTGATCGCTGTGGTCAGCCCGTCGAGGACGTCGACCTCGGGCCTCGCGTTGTTGGGCATGAAGCCCTGGAGGAACGCGCTGTAGGTCTCGTTGATCAGCCGCTGCGACTCGGCGGCGATCGTGTCGAACACCAGCGAGCTCTTGCCGGAGCCGGAGACGCCGGTGAACACCGTCAGGCGGCGCTTCGGGATCTCGATGCTGACGTCCTTGAGGTTGTTCTCGCGCGCTCCGTGCACGCGGATCAGGTCGTGGCTGTCGGCAACGTGCGGCTCGGTCATCTGAGGTCTCCATCTGCAACTCGGTCGGGAACGCTGCCGGCAAGGGCGGGAGGCAGGGGCAAGGGCAGGGGGTGGGGGCGGGCCGGGCGGGCCGGGCCTCAGCCCCGCTCCTGGATACGGATCAGGTTGCCCGCCGGGTCGCGGAACGCGCAGTCGCGGATGCCGTACGGCTGGTCGGTCGGCTCCTGGACGACCTCTGCGCCGCTGGCCTGCACCTTCTCGAACGTGTCGTCGACGTTCGCGGTGGCCAGCAGGATCCAGGCGTAGGTGCCCTTGGCCATCATCTCGGCGATCACGCGGCGCTCGTCCTCGGTGATCCCGGGGTCGGCGGTGGGGGGTGCGAGGAGGATGGACGTACCGGGCTGGCCCGCGGGACCGACCGTGATCCAGCGCATCTTGTCCTGACCGACGTCGGTACGGACCTCGAAGCCGAGCGCGTCCCGGTAGAAGGCGAGGGAGGCCTCGGGGTCGTCGTGCGGGAGAAAACTGGCGTGAATGCTGATGTCCATGGCGGTCACGCTAGCCGCGCACGGTTGCGAACGCTTCTCGATTCCTGACCGGGCAGGATGATTTTCATCGAGCCCGGCAATCCAGCCCGTCCGGCGTTTCAGCCGGCCTCCCGCGACTCCTGTCCCGCCCGCGCCGCGATCCCCCGGAAATGCACCGCCATCGCCCGCTGCGCCCCCTCCACATCACGGGCCCGCAGCGCCGTCACGATGTCCCGGTGCCGGCCGGCCGTGAGGTCGGGTGAGGGATCGTCGGGCCTGCCCCGGGCGCCGGACACCCGCCGGAAGACCGTCCAGAACGCGGCAAGCAACTGCGGCACGAGGTCATTGCCGAGAGACGCGTACAGCAGCTCATGGAATTCGCGGTCGAGGTCGGGAAAGGCCCGCCCCGCCCGCCCGGCCGCCTCCATCCGCCCAACGACCGCATCCAGCCGATCCAACTCGGCGTCCGTCACCGTCGCCGCGACCCGCCGGATCAGCCCCTCCTCCAGCACCTCCCGCACCTGAAGGATCTCGGCCAGCGCCGCCGAGTCGTCGTGGTCGTGCCGGGCGAGCGTCCGGAACGTCAGCCCGTCGATCAGCGGAGTGAGCGAGGCCTGGCCGACATACGTCCCGTAGCCGTGCCGGATCTCCACGATGTCGAGGGCCTGGAGCGCCTTGAGCGCCTCACGGACGGAGTTGCGGCTGACGCAGAGGTCCTCCATCAGCTCCGCCTCCGTGGGCAGCAGCGCGCCCGCCTGGAGCCTGCGGTCGATGATCAGCTGCATGACCTGCCGCTGGATCCGGCTGTTCCTGGACTCCTCGGACGTACGGCTGTTCCTGGGCTGCCCGGGCATGCGGCGCATCGTACGCGCACCCGGACGTCCCACGTCCCATGTCTGCCCGAACGGCCCCTGACGGGGGGTCAACTCGCGCCATTTCACAGCGCCATTGGTCCGACCTGTGGCAGATGCGCCATTCGTGTGAGATCCCTTGACCGCCCCCATCACCCCACCTATGGTCGCGCTGACCGTCAGGACGTAGGACGTCGTATCTCCTCACACCATCCATCGCCGGAGCACACCACCCCACCGCTGGAGGACCCGTGCGCGACGTGACCCACGACGTGCCGGCGCTGCACCGCCGGTCGTTCCTGAAGTACACCGGCGCGCTGGGCGCGGCCGCCGCCGTCTCCGCGTCGCTGTCGGCCTGTTCGTCGGGGCCCCAGTCCACGAACGAGACCGGCGGGGGCGGTGGCCGGAACCGCACGCTGACGGCGGTCATCGGCTACGGCAACGACGGCAGCTGGGACCCGACCCAGACCGCGTCCGCCTTCTGCATGGCCGCCAACAACCACATCTACGAGGGGCTGCTGGACACCGACCCGATCTCGCGGGAGCCGTACGCCGCGCTCGCGACCCAGGTGCCGGCCGACCCCAACGCCACGACCTGGAAGTTCACCGTGCGGGCGGGCGCGAAGTTCCACGACGGCAAGCCGGTCACGGCTGACGACGTCGTCTTCGTCTTCGACCGGATCCTCGACCCGAAGACCCAGACCCTCGCCAAGGGCTTCTTCGCGAGCTGGCTGAAGGAAGTCCGCAAGATCGACGCGCAGAACGTCGAGCTCGTCCTCAAGTTCCCCTTCCCGGACGGGATTTCGCGGCTCACCCTGGCCAAGATCATGCCGAAGCACGTCTTCTCCCAGCCGGGCGGCTGGGAGGACGCCATCGCGGGCAAGGCGATCGGCTCGGGGCCGTACCGGCAGACCGCGCACCACCCGAAGTCCAACACCACCTTCGAGGCGTTCGCCGACTACAACGGCCCGCGCAAGGCGGCCTTCAAGAAGATGAACTGGCTGACGATCGTGGACGCGGCGCCGCGCGTGGCCAGGATCTCGGGTGCCAGTGCGGGTGCGCAGATCGCCGACAACATCCCGTACGCCAACATCGGGCAGTTGGAGGGCGGCGGGCTGACAGTGGCGGGCGGCGCCGGGATGAACAACCTCTTCCTGATGTTCAACACCAAGCACAAGCCCTTCGACGACGTACGCGTCCGCCAGGCGCTGCACTACGCCATCGACACCGAGAAGATGATCGAGGTCGCCCTCAAGGGGCACGGGAAACCGGCGTCGTCCTTCCTCAACGAGGCCAACCCCAGCTACCGGCGCGCGAAGAGCGTCTACGACTACGACCCCGACAAGGCGAAGGCGCTGCTGAAGGAGGCCGGGGTCAGCGGGCTGAAGATCGAGATCCTGGCCGTCAACGTGAGCTGGATCGTCGACTGTCTGCCGACCGTCAAGGCGTCCTGGGACGCGATCGGCGTCAAGACCACCCTCTCCCCGCAGGAGACGACGGCCGTCTTCACCAAGATGGACCAGAAGCAGGACTACCAGGTGGTCGCCGCGGCCTCGAACCCCAACCAGTTCGGCCTCGACGCCGACCTGATCATGCACTACAACTACGGCCCCGAGAACCTCTGGATGCAGTACACGCGGTGGGCCGACAACTCGATCGCCAAGGCGCTCTTCAAGGACATGGACCGGGCGACCCGGGAGCCGGACGCCGAGAAGAAGAAGACGATCGTGCAGGACTACATCGACGTCGTCGCCGAGCAGGCCGTGCTCTACCCGGTCGTCCACAACGAGCTGATGACGGCATGGAACCCCCAGCAGCTCACCGGGATAAGGGCACAGCCGTACCCCGGCATCAACCTCCTCCAGGCCAAGTGGGCCTAGGAGCCCCTCTGTGATCACCGTCGTAAGGATCCTGGCCCGCCGCGTCGTGCTGCTCGTGCCGCTGATGCTGGGCATCGTGCTGTTCGTGTTCCTGGTCATGCGGTTCTCGGACGTCGACCCGGCGTCCGCGTTCTTCCAGGGCGCGAACCCCACCGACCGGCAACTGCACGACTTCCGCGAGGAGAACGGCCTGCTGGACCCCCTCCCCGTCCGCTACGTCGCCTTCATCGGCGACCTGCTCCACGGCGACATGGGCATCAGCGCCCTGACCCGGGCGCCGGTCGTCGACCAGGTCATGACCGCGCTGCCGCTGACCCTCCAGCTCACCTTCCTGGGCCTCGGCATCGCGGTCGTCCTGTCCCTGGCCGGCGGCGTGACGGCCGCCATCTACCGCGACCGGCTCCCCGACCAGATCATCCGGGTCGTCTCCCTCACCGGCGTCGCCGCCCCCGGCTTCTGGCTGGCGCTGCTGATGATCCAGTACCTGGCCGTCGACCTCGGCTGGTTCCCGACCGGCGGCTACATCAACCCGGCGGACTCCTTCACGGGATGGCTCAAGACCATGACCCTCCCCGCTCTCGCCCTCTCACTGCCGGTGGCGGCGCAGCTGACGCGGATCGTGCGGACGTCGGTGGTGGAGGAACTCGACAAGGACTACGTCCGCACGGCGATCGGCAGCGGGCTGCCGCCGCGGGTGGTCGTCGGGCGCAACGTCCTGCGCAACGCGCTCATCAACCCGCTGACGGTCCTCGGTCTGCGCGTCGGCTACCTGCTGGGCGGCGCGGTCGTCATCGAGACGATCTTCTCCCTGCCCGGCATGGGGAAGCTGATGATCGACGCGGTGAAGAACGGTGACCCGGCGGTCGTCCAGGGAGTCGTCCTGACCACGGCGACCGGCTTCGTGGTCGTCAACCTCGTCATCGACATCCTGTACCTGCTGGTCAACCCGCGCCTGCGGGAGGCGACATGACGTTCAACCGCAAGCGTCTCGCCGAGGCGCTGTCCCGGCCCGGCATCCGGCTGCGCGGCTGGCGCCGGCTGCCGTTGCTGTCGAAGGTCGCCGTCTGCTTCCTGGCGGTCGTGGTCCTGACCGCCCTGCTCGCCCCGGTCCTCGCCCCGCACGACCCGCTCGACCAGCAGCCGCCGATCGACGGCACCGGACATCCGTCCGCCGAGCACTGGATGGGCCAGGACAGCCTCGGCCGGGACATCCTCAGCCGGCTGATGTACGGCGCCCGCTGGTCCCTTGCGATCGGGCTCGGCGCGACCGGGCTCGCGCTCGTCGTCGGCGCCCTGATCGGCGCGATCGCGGCGACCTCACGCAAGGCGGTCGACGAGACGCTGATGCGCTGCCTGGACGTGGTGATGGCGTTCCCGGGCATCGCGCTGGCCGCCGTGCTCGTCGCCGTCTTCGGCGGCGGGATCACCGTCCTGATCTGCGCGATCGCGTTCCTGTTCACGCCGCCGGTGGCCCGAGTCGTGCGGGCGAACGTCCTCGACCAGTACGGCGAGGACTATGTGACGGCGGAACGGGTGATCGGCGCCCGCACCCCGCACATCGTCATCAAGCACGTGGCGATCAACTGCGCCGCCCCGGTGCTGGTGTTCTGCACGGTCCAGGTGGCCGAGGCGATCGTCTTCGAGGCGTCGCTGTCCTTCATCGGCGCCGGCGTCCGTCCCCCCGACCCCTCCTGGGGCAGTGTCATCGCGGACGGCAAGAACATGGTTCTCACCGGCGGCTGGTGGGCGACCGTCTTCCCCGGCCTGCTGATGCTGGTGACGGTGCTCTGCCTGAACATCCTCTCCGAGGGCGTCTCGGACGCGTGGGCGGCGCCCTCGGCGCGCGAGGTCGACGTACGGAAACACGACGACCGCCTCGAAGCGCCGGAGCCGGGCAGCGGTGAGGTGCTGCAGCTGCCGGGGCTGACGGAGGCCGCGGCGCGGCTGCGGGCACGGGCGCGGCCGTTGCCCCAGGGGCAGCTGCCGGTGCTCGCGGTGGAGCACCTGGCGATCGGGTTCGAGGGCCGGCACGACGGCGTGGACATCGTCGACGGCATCAGCTTCGAGGTGCAGCCGGGTGAGGTGCTGGGGCTGGTCGGCGAGTCGGGCTGCGGCAAGTCGCTCACCGCTCTCGCGGTGATGGGCCTGGAGCCGAAGGGCGCCCGGGTGCGCGGCCATGTCCGGTTCAACCAGCGGCAGTTGGTGGGCGAGCCGATGCGGGTGCGCCGCAAGCTGCTGGGCCACGAGATGGCGATGATCTACCAGGACGCCCTGTCGTCCCTGAACCCGGCGATGACGATCCGCTCCCAGCTCAAGCAGGTCGTACGCCGCGGAGGCCACCGCAGCCCCCACGAACTCCTGGGGCTGGTCGGCCTCGACGCCGACCGCACCCTGCGCAGCTACCCGCACGAACTCTCCGGCGGTCAGCGCCAGCGCGTCCTGATCGCCATGGCCCTGTCCCGCGACCCCAAACTGATCGTCGCCGACGAGCCGACGACCGCGCTGGACGTCACCGTGCAGGCGCAGATCATAGAGCTGCTGCTGAGGCTGCGGGAGGAACTGGGCTTCGCCCTGATCCTCGTCTCGCACGACCTCGCACTGATCGCGGACGTCACCGACCGGGTGGTCGTGATGTACGGCGGCCAGATCGTCGAGACCGGCGTGACCGCCGACCTGGTGGAGGCGCCGGCGCACCACTACACGCGGGGCCTGCTCGGCAGCGTGCTGTCGCTGGAGTCGGCGCAGGAGCGGATGACGCAGATCAAGGGCGTCGTCCCCTCCCCCGCCGACTTCCCGGCGGGCTGCCGGTTCGCGGACCGCTGTCCGCTGGCGAGCGAGGTGTGCCGGACGACACCGCCCGACCTGGTGGGAACACCGACTCATACGGCGGCCTGCCATCACCCGGCGATCGTGCTGGCGCCGACAGACCGCTCGGGCTGCATTCTCCCGGGGGATAACCCCCGGACCCCCAGCAGAAAGGCAGGTCAGCTGGAATGACCGGCGCGAGCATCGCGAGGCAGCCCAAGTGACCGCGCTGGTGGAGCTCTCGGACGCGCACGTCGTGCACAAGGCGCGCAGCGGCGGGCTGTTCACCCGGGACAAGGTGTACGCCCTGACCGGCGCCGATCTCGTCATCGCGCCCGGCGAGACGGTGGGCGTGGTCGGCGAGTCGGGGTGCGGCAAGTCGACGCTGGCGAAGGTGCTGGTGGGGGTGCAGCGCCCGACGTCGGGCACGGTGTCCCTGCGGGGACGCGACCTGTGGACGATGTCACCGGCCGAACGCAGGACGGCGGTGGGCGCCGGCACCGGGATGATCTTCCAGGACCCGTCGACGGCACTGAACAGGCGCCTGACGGTCCGGCAGATCCTGCGGGACCCGCTGGACGTGCACGACCGGGGCACGAGGAGCGAACGCGAGGACCGGGTCAGGGAGCTGATGTCCCTGGTCGGCCTCCCGCGCGCCCTGACGGACGCCCTTCCCGGCCAGCTCTCCGGCGGCCAGCGCCAACGCGTGGCCATCGCCCGCGCCCTGGCCCTGGACCCCGACCTCGTGGTGGCGGACGAGCCGACGAGCGCGCTGGACGTGTCGGTGCGGGCGCAGATCCTGAACCTCCTCCTCGACCTGAAGGAACGCCTGGGCCTCGCCCTGGTCTTCGTCTCGCACGACATCCAGACGGTACGCCGGATGAGCGACCGCGTGATCACGATGTACCTGGGCCGGATCGTCGAGGAGGCCCGGGCGACCGGCGTCACCGACGGCTCCCGGCACCCGTACACTCGCGCCCTCTTCTCGGCGACCCCGGGCCTGCTCGACCCCATCGACCCGATCCCGCTGGTCGGTCCGGTCCCCTCCGCGACGCGTCCGCCGAGCGGGTGTCCCTTCCGCACGCGATGCTGGAAGGCGGACGAGGTGTGCGCCGAGGCGATGCCGGACTTCTCGGCCGCGTCAACGCCCGAGCACCGTTACAGGTGCCACCATCCGGTGGAGGAGGGCGAGGCCACGCGCGACCTCGTACGACAGAGCCACAGTTCCAGGGAGCCTTGATCATGATCCCCACCCCGCTCACCGGTGTCATCCCGCCCGTCTGCACACCCCTGACACCGGACCGCGAGGTGGACGTCCCGTCCCTGCTCAGGCTGGTCGACCACCTCATGGAGGCCGGGGTGCACGGCCTGTTCGTGCTCGGCTCGACGTCGGAGGCGGCGTATCTGACGGACGCGCAGCGGCGGGTCGTGGTGGAGACGGTGGCCGGGCATGTCGAGGGCCGGCTCCCGGTGCTGGCCGGAGTGATCGACATGACCACGCCTCGGGTTCTGGACCACGTACGCGAGGTCACGCGGGCGGGTGCGGACGCGGTGGTCGCCACGGCGCCCTTCTACGCCCGGACCCACCCCGCCGAGATCGCCCGCCACTACCGTCTGATCGCCGCCGCGTGCCCCGTCCCCGTGGTGGCGTACGACCTCCCGGCCGCCGTCCACGTCAAACTCCCCGGCGACGTCATCCTGGACCTGGCCGCCGAGGGTGCCCTGGCCGGCCTGAAGGACTCCAGCGGCGACCTCGCCGCCTTCCGCGAGGTCGTCATCGGCGCCCGCACCCGGTCCGACATCACCGGCTTCAGCGTCCTGACCGGCTCCGAGCTCATCGCCGACGCCGCGCTGGCCGTGGGGGCGGACGGGGTGGTGCCGGGGCTCGCGAACGTCGACCCGCGGGGGTACGTCCGCCTCTTCGAGCTGTGCCGGGCCGGGGACTGGGAGTTGGCCCGGGCCGAGCAGGAGCGGTTGTGCGGGCTGTTCGGGATGGTGACCGTCGGGGATCCCGGGCGGATGGGGGGTTCGTCGTCGGCGTTGGGGGCGTTCAAGGCGGCGCTGCATCTGCGGGGGGTCATCGACTGCGCGTCGACGGCGGAGCCGCAGGTTGCGTTGTCGCCGGAGGAGGTTGAGCGGGTGGGGAAGTTCTTGGCGGGGGCGGGGTTGCTGTAGGGCGGTTCTCGCCCCCGCCGCCCCTACCCTTCCCGTCCCTGGGGGCTGCCGCCCCAGAACCCCGCTTCGGCCCTGAACGGCCTCGTCCTCTAACGCCGGACGGGCTGAAAAACCAGCCCCTCCGGCGTGTGAGGAGCGGGGGCGAGAACCTACTCCAGCCCCGCCGTCGGCAACCTACGGAACTCGACCGTCTCGTAAGCCCCCTCCACCCCCGTCTCATACAGAATCCCGACCACCCGCCGCCCCAACGGCACCAGATCCGAATACCCCGCCCGCTGCTGAGACAGCGTCAGCGCCTTCGTGAAGGTCGCCCCGCCATCCGCACTCCGCCACACAGCCATCGATTGGCGCACAGTGGGCACGGAGGGACCGGAGAAGAGCAACGCACCACGGGAACCAGGGAGTTGAAGGACACTCCCCTCCACCACCGGTACCTCGTTCAACGTCGGCTGAACCGTGTACGGCCGGTCCAGCGTCTCACCGCCGTCGCTGGAGTGACTGTCGAGCCGGTTCCCCGCACTCGTGCCGTGCTGATCCCGGGCGTTGAAGTACAGCCTGCCGTCGGGAAGTTCGGCCGCGGTGGACTCGTTCGCGTTACTGAAACCGTCGTACGAGTCGTCGACGAACCCCATCCGCCAGGAACGCCCGCCGTCGTCGCTGTAGATGGCGTGGGCGCCGTAGTACTTGGGCTCCTGCCCGGTGTCCCCGGACCCCGGCGCCGGCGCAACCGAGTGGTTCGACGGGACGACCAGCCGCCCCGCATGCGGACCGTGCCGCAGCGCGATCGCGTGACCGGGCCCCGTGGCGTACCAGCGCCAGTTCGACGGCTTCACCTGGCCCGTGATGTCCCGCGGGGAGGAGAAATGGCGGCCGTCGTCCGCGCTCCGCTGCACGAACACCCGCCGGCTCTGCTCCGGCGTCACCTCGCCCCGCATGATCTGCGCCTCCGTCACATCCCCGCTGTTGTAGGAGGTGACCAGCACGACCGCGCCGGTGCGCGGGTCGACCACGGGAGCGGGGTTGCCCCGCGTGTCCCCGTCCCCCGAGGCGACCACGGCCTGCGGACCCCAGGTGCAGCCGCCGTCGAGGGAGCGCCTGAGGACGACATCGATGTCACCGGTGTCGCCCGCCCCGTCGTGCCGGCCCTCGGCGAAGGCCAGGACCGTGCCACGCGGGGTCGTGACCGTCGCCGGGATGCGGTACGTGTCGTAGCCGCCCTCGCCCGAGACGTAGGGGACGGAGGACGTGCAGCCGGCCTCCCCCGCCGAGGCGTTGCCGGCCGTGACCAGTGGGGTGGTCAGGAGTACTGCGGTGACTAGGTACGTACGACTGAGTGTGCGCCTCAGGATGGCCATCGAGCTCCTTTGACGGAGGGTCAGACATTGCCCTGTCCGTCACAGGATCCCCGGTGTCACCATCCCTGACTCATAGGCCACGATGACCAACTGCGCCCGGTCCCGGGCGCCCAGCTTCCCCATGATGCGGCTGACGTGTGTCTTCGCCGTCAGCGGGCTGAGCCCCAATGCTTCCGCGATTTCCGTGTTGTTGAGCCCGCGGGCGACCAGCGTCAGCACTTCGCGTTCACGTTCGGACAGGCAATCGGGTCCGCCGGCGGTGGGCGCGGAAGGGCTGCGCAGGAACCGCTCGATCAGCCGTGCGGTCGGCCCCGGCGACAGGAGCGCCTCCCCCGCGGCCACCGTGCGGATGGCGTCGAGGAGTTCGGCCGGGCGGGTGTCCTTGACCAGGAATCCGGAGGCGCCGGCGCGCAGTGCGTCCACGATGTTCTCGTCGGTGTCGTAGGTGGTGAGGACCAGGACGCGCACCCCCGCCAGGTCCTCGTCGGCCGCGATCAGGCGGGTCGCCTCGATGCCGTCGAGGTCGGGCATGCGGATGTCCATCACGACGAGGTCGGCGCGGGTGCCACGGGCCAGTTCCGCGGCCTCCCTGCCGGTGGCCGCCTGACCGACGACCTCCATGTCGGGGGCCGACTCGACGAGCATGGCGAACGCCTCACGTACGAGCGTCTGGTCGTCCGCGAGCAGGACGCGGATCATCTCTCTCCTCCCCGGTCGCTCCCGACCGGCAGTACGGCGCTCACCCGGAATCCCCCCTTGTCGCCCGGTCCGGCGTCGAGTGTGCCACCCACGCTGCGGGCCCGCTCCCGCATGCCGACGAGGCCGTAGCCGGGGACGGATGTGGTGGAGCCGGGGGCGGGGCGCCTCCCGTCGTCGGTGACCGACACGCGCAGGGCGCCCTGCTCCTCGTACAGCTCGACCCGTACGGCGGGTTCGGGACCCGCGTGCCGGACGACGTTCGTCAGCGCTTCCTGCACGATCCGGTACGCGGCCGCCCCGACGGCGGGCGGCGCCTCCCCGACCCGCACCTCCGACGCCACCCGCGCACCGGCCAGCCGCGCCGCCGCCACCAGGTCCGGCACCCCGTCGATCCCGGGCAGCGGGCCGCGTGCCTCGCCCACCGCGCCCTGCTCGCGCAGGAGTTCCAGCGTCGTACGCAGCTCGCCGCGCGCCGTGCGGCAGGTCCCGGCGATGTCGTCGAGCGACTTGGCGATCGCCTCGCGGTTCAGCCGCTCGGGGTCGGCCGCCAGGACGTGCGCGGCCACCGATGTCTGCACGCCGATGAGCGTGATGCTGTGGGCGAGCAGGTCGTGCAGGTCGCGGGCGATGCGCAGGCGTTCCTCGGCGACCCGGCGGCGGGCCTCTTCCTCGCGGGTGCGTTCGGCGCGCTCGGCGCGCTCGACGATGGCGGCGACGTACTGGCGGTAGTAGCGGACGTCGATGCCGCAGAAGAGGAACGCGAAGACCCAGCCCGAGATCCGCAGGATCTCCACCGTCCCGTCGGGGTTGGTGAGGGCGTTGAGGATCAGTGTCACGCCGAGGACGGCGGCGCCGGTGAGCAGCGTGCGGCGCACCGTGCCGGTCGCCGCGATGGTGTACAGCACCACCATGGTCGCGAAGATGGGCGCGGCGTGGTTGTTCTCCAGGGCGTGGTACGGGGCGATGCAGACCATCACCGCCAGCAGGACCAGCAGCGGCCGGTGGCGCCGCCAGACCAGGGGCACGTGGGCGGCGAGCAGCAGGGTCCAGCCGAGCGCGTCGGGGCGCAGCCCCTTGTCGCCGAGCAGGGCCATGGCCGTGGCGAGAACGGCCCAGGCCACGGCCAGCAGCGCGTCGTTGCGTGTGCGGTGCGGGGCGGTGAGGGGGTCGCGGTTGATCGCCGCCATGACCCGCTCGCCGATGCGGGACCGGGCCGCTGTCGTGGTTGGCTGCACGGAGTTCATCTTCCGGGACGAGGGCGCCCCTCCGGCAGGGAGGGGCGCCGGTCGGTCAGGACACGGAGACGGCCACGTGCTCCGGTTCCTTCGGCGGGACCGGTGGCCGGGTTCCCTCGGGTGCGCGGGAGAGCCGGCCCGGCCACCACATCCTGCGCCTCAGGGCCACGCTCGCGCTGGTGACCAGGTAGGTGCGGACCAGGAAGGTGTCCAGCAGCACGCCGACGGCGATGACGAAGCCCAGCTCGACGAGTGGGACGAGCGGCATGCTGGTGAGCACCGCGAAGGTGGCGGCGAGGACGAGCCCGGCGGAGGCGATGACGCCGCCCGTGGTGCGCAGCGCGGTGAGCGCGGCCGACGCCGGTTCGGCGCCGTTCAGGCACTCCTCGCGCATCCGGTGCATCAGGAAGATGCCGTAGTCGACGCCGAGGGCCACCAGGAACACGAACGAGAGCAGCCCGAGTCCGGGATCGGTGCCGTCGAAGCCGAAGAGCGGCCCGAAGACGAGCCCGCCGATGCCGAGCGCCGCGCCCCACACGGCGACCACGGCCGCCACCAGGATCAGCGGCGCGACCAGCGAGCGCAGCAGGGCGACCAGGATCAGCAGCACGGACAGCAGCACGATCGGTACGACGACGAGGCGGTCGCGGGCGTTGGTGTCCTTCAGGTCGATCTGCTCGGCGCTCGGCCCGCCGACGTAGGAGCCGTCGAGCTTGTCGCGCAGGGCCTCGATGGTGGCGGTCTCCCCGGCGGACTGGGGTGCCGCGGTGGCGAGGACGGAGATCTCCGTCCAGCCGTTTCCGGTACGGCCTTCCCGCGCGCTGTCGACGCCGTCGGTGCCGCGGACCGACGCGAGCGTCTCGGCGGCGCGGCCCTCCGGCGTGATGACGGTGATGGGCTGGGTGCCGCGCTCGGGGTAGGCCTTGCCGAGCGTCTCCATGGCGGCGACCGCGTCGGGCTTGCTGGTGAAGGAGTCCTCCTGCTTGAGGGTGCCGGGCAGGTTCAGGGCGCCGAGCGCGAGCGCGCCGAGCAGGACCGCGCCGCCCGCGAGGACGGTCAGGGGCCGGCGACCGGCGGAGCTGCCCATCGCCGTGAACAGGGACCGGCGGGCCTTGGGCGTGCTGCCGTAGCGGGGCACGAGCGGCCAGAACACGCGCCGGCCGAGCAGCACGAGGATCGCGGGCAGCAGCGTCAGCATGGCGGCCAGCGCGCACAGCACGCCGACGGTGCCGAGCGGGCCCATGCCGCGGCTGGAGTTGAGGTCGGCGGCGAGCAGGCACAGCAGTCCGGCGGCGACGGTGCCGGAGGAGGCGAGCACGGCGGGCCCGCAGCCCTTCAGCGCGGCCACCATGGCGTCGTAGGGCCGCTCGATCCGCCGTAGTTCTTCCCGGTACCGGGAGACGAGCAGCAGCGCGTAGTCGGTGCCCGCCCCGAACACGAGGATCGTCATGATCCCGGAGCTCTGGCCGGAAACGGACGTTCCGAACCCCTGGTTGAGGCCGTAGGCGACGCCCATCGACAGATAGTCGGCCATGCCCGCGACGGCAAGCGGGACGAGCCACAGGAACGGGCTGCGGTAGATGAGGATCAGCAGCAGCGCGACCACGGCGGCCGTGGTGTACAGCAGGGGCCCGTCGAGCGAGTTGTAGACCTCGCTCGCGTCGGTGGCGAGCGCGCCCGCCCCGCCGACGTCGACGTTCAGCCCGTCGCTGCCCTTCGCGATGTCCCGCACGGAGTTGACCAGTACGTCCCGGGCGTCCTCGTCCTGCCCCGGTTCGGTGCTGGCGACCGGGTACATCAGGGTGGTGCCGTCCCGGGACGGAATGCCTTCGGGTTTCCCGGTGAGCCGGTGGGCCCCCGCGATCCGCTCGATCTGGTCGGCGGCGGTCGCCCTGTCCCCCGCGCTCAGCCCGCCGTCCCGGTGGTAGACGACCACCATCTCGGTGGCCTCGCCACCCGGCAGCCGGTCCTCGATCTTCGCCACCTGCGTGGAGTCGGCGCTCGCCGGCAGATAGTCGACGGCACGGTCCCGCTGCACGTCCGCCAGCTTCGACGCGAACGGCGACGCCAGCGCCAGCACCGCGATCCACAACCCGAGCACGAGCCAGGGCACGGCCCGCCGCCGTCGTGCACTTGTCCTTGCGGCCCCCATGAGACGGGCCTCCCTCCGGGTCGGGTGTCTGAGTCGCTTCCAGACTCCCGGCGCGGGAGGGCCGATTCGTCGGGCGGGAGGGCGAGTTGGCGCCTACTGCCAGGGGTGACACATGGGCGTGACTACTCCCTGGGGAGTAACGACGGCCCCGTGGGTGTCGCCTTCAGCGCCGGTCTGCAGGTGCTCGTGGGCACGGCCGGCGCCGGGGCTACGACGGCGTCCGGGCCGCCGCGGCCAGCAGCCTCGTCACGTCCTCGGCGCAGATGGTGAGGGCGGAGCCGACCGTCGCGAGGACGTCTCGCTCGGCGGGGGTGTAGGGGCCGTCGGCCAGGGCGATGCGTGCCCCCTGGAGCAGGATCGATTCGCGGCCGGGCGGCGCGAGGTGGGGGGCCAGCGGGTCCAGGGCCTCGTGGAGCTCTATGGCCAGACCGGCACCGCAGGGCTCGGAGAAGACCCGCCCGGTGTCCGCGGCCAGGGCCTCGACCAGGGCGTTGAGCTGCTCCTCCGTGCAGTCGTCGAAGCCGGCCGCCCGCACCGTCGCCGCGGCGGCCTCCAGGGACGGACGGGCACAGGTGCCGCCGGCGGCCAGCACCGCGAGGGCGACGGTGTGGACGGCGTCCCGGAGCATCGCGGAGAAGCGGGTGGTGGTGGGGTGGTCGAGGACGTCGGTGCCGAAGTGACGTTGGCAGGCCGCACACTCCACGACCGGGGCGGTCTCGCCGCGCGGCAGGACCGGCACACCGAGCAGGGTGAAGCGGCGGTGCCCGGTCAGCCGCTGGTAGTTGCGGTCACCCCCGCAGCCCGGGCAGAAGAACTCGCCGTCACCGACGGCCGACCATGCGGTGCGGGTGCCCAGAATGCGCGCAAGCCTGGCGGCACGGCCGTCTTGTCCCCGTCCTGGCAGCACGTCGCACCTCCGTAACCCCGCGGCAACATCGCCGCGCTTGCGTGATGTTAGCCACATCATGGAGGCAGAGTCAGCACCCCGGACGAGACCTTTCCGTGACCTGCACAGGTCAATGGCCGAAAACGGACGGACCCCGCCCACCCGAAAAGAGTGAACGGGGCCTCTGAACGCCGGGCGCGACAACGCCCTCAAGGGGCGCGGGGAACGGCGCGACAAGCCACGACGGCGCGGCAGCCGATCGACAACCCCTCGCGGCACTTCCTACTGCGGCACCCCGGCGGAGCGCCCTGCCCGGTTGACGGCCGACACGACCGCCTTCAGCGACGCGCGCGTGGTGTTCGCGTCGATCCCGATCCCCCACAGGACCTTGCCGTCGATCGCGCACTCGATGTACGACGCGGCCTGCGCCGACGCACCCTCGCTCATCGTGTGCTCCTGGTAGTCCAGCAGCCGTACGTCGATGCCGATGGACTGCAGGGCGTCGAAGAAGGCCGAGATCGGACCGTTGCCCGTACCGGACAGGACCGTGTCGACGCCGTCGACCGTCGCCTCCACCTTCAGCGTGTCCACGCCGTCCGTGTCCGTCGTCGACTGACCGTTCTTGACCTGGATCCGACCCCACGGGTTCTCCGGGTTCGGCAGGTACTCGTCCTGGAAGACCGACCAGATGTCACCGCCGGTGACCTCGCCGCCCTCGGCGTCCGTCTTGGCCTGGATCAGCTTGGAGAACTCGATCTGCATCCGGCGCGGCAGGTCCAGCTTGTGGTCGTTCTTCAGGACGTACGCGATACCGCCCTTGCCGGACTGCGAGTTGACGCGGATGACGGCCTCATAGGAGCGGCCGACGTCCTTCGGGTCGATCGGCAGGTAGGGCACGGCCCACTCGATGTCGTCGACGGTGACGCCCTTCGCGGCCGCGTCGGCCTCCATGGCGTCGAAGCCCTTCTTGATGGCGTCCTGGTGGGAGCCGGAGAAGGACGTGTAGACCAGGTCGCCCACGTACGGGTGGCGCGGGTGGACCTCCATCTGGTTGCAGTACTCCCACGTGCGACGGATCTCGTCGATGTCGGAGAAGTCGATCTGCGGGTCGACGCCCTGCGAGAACAGGTTCATGCCCAGGGTGACCAGGTCGACGTTGCCGGTGCGCTCGCCCTGCCCGAACAGGCAGCCCTCGATGCGGTCGGCGCCGGCCATCAGCGCCAGCTCGGCGGCGGCCACGGCCGTACCGCGGTCGTTGTGCGGGTGGACCGACAGGCAGACGTACTCGCGGCGGGACAGGTTGCGGCCCATCCACTCGAAGCGGTCCGCGTGGGTGGACGGCGTCGAACGCTCCACCGTGGCGGGCAGGTTGAGGATGATCTCGCGGCCCGGACCGGGCTGGTAGACGTCCATCACCGCCTCGCAGACCTCCAGGGCGAAGTCCAGCTCGGTGTCGGTGAAGATCTCGGGGCTGTACTGGTAGCCGAACTCCGTCTCCGGGCCCAGCAGCTTCTCCGCGTACTCGACGACCAGCCGCGTGCCGTCGACGGCGATCTGCTTGATGTCGTCCTTGGAGCCCCGGAACACCACCCGGCGGAAGACGGGGGCGGTGGCGTTGTACAGGTGGACGGTGGCCCGCTTGGCGCCCTTCAGGGACTCCACGGTCCGCTCGATCAGGTCCTCGCGGGCCTGGGTCAGTACGGAGATGGTGACGTCGTCGGGGATCGCCTCGGGGTCCTCGATGATCGACCGCACGAAGTCGAAGTCCGTCTGGCCCGACGCCGGGAAGCCGACCTCGATCTCCTTGTAGCCCATCTTGACCAGCTGGTCGAACATCCGGCGCTTGCGCTCGGGCGACATCGGGTCGATCAGGGCCTGGTTGCCGTCACGCAGATCGGTGGAGAGCCAGCGAGGGGCGGCGGTAACACGCTTCTGGGGCCAGGTGCGGTCCGGGATGTCGACCTGCTCGTAGCGGCCGTACTTGTGGATCGGCATGGAACTGGGCTGCTGGTGATTCGCCATAATGCTTCGGGCTCCTCAGGATGTCCGGAAGGACGGCCGACGACGCAACGCCAAGCTCCGCGGGGAGGGAGTCGACCTGGACTACAGGCCCTCGCCGCGGCAGCTAAGAAGAAGCAGCCCGAAACGCATGATGCGAAGCATGCTAGCCGAGCCGCTCCCCGTGCGGGGCGTCGTATCAGTATGCGGGACCCGGGGGACGAATAGGACAAAAAGTGCGCCATACCACTTCGTCACGGAGCGTGCTGCTCCCTGTCCGCATATTTCACCAATCATGGTTGCGACTAGTGACAGCCCCCTAACGCAGTGCAATGGTGCCGCACATGACGACCAACGGGGGCTTCGAGCCCGTCTTCTGCACCGTCGTACCGCCGCACGTCCTCGACAAGCTGGCCCGGAACGACGACCCCGCACTTTCCGGCCCCGCCCGCCGGACCCTGATGCGCGACAGCGAGCTGCGCGGCAGGCGTCGCGTCACGACCGAGTTCGCCCTCGCGGCCGCCCCGGCGGAGAAGGCACCGTCGGACCAGCCGCTGCGCACCATCTACGACGCCCAGCACCGGACCTCCCTGCCCGGCACCAAGGTCCGCGGAGAGGGCGCGGACCCCGGCCAGGACGCCACGGTCAACCGCGCCTACTCCGGCCTCGGCGCCACCTTCGAGCTCTTCCTCAAGGCGTACGCCCGCCACTCGATCGACGGCGACGGGCTGCCCCTGGACGCCACCGTCCACTACGACGAGAACTACAACAACGCCTTCTGGAACGGCGAGCAGATGGTGTTCGGCGACGGGGACGGCGAGATCTTCCTCGACTTCACCATCCCGATCGACGTCATCGGCCACGAGCTCAGCCACGGCGTCACCCAGTACACGGCCAACCTGACGTACTACGGCCAGCCGGGCGCCCTGAACGAGTCCATGTCGGACGTCTTCGGCGCGCTGATCAAGCAGTACACGCTCGGCCAGACCGCCGCCGAGGCCGACTGGCTGATCGGCGCGGGCCTGCTGGCGCCCAGCGTCTCCGGCAAGGCCCTGCGCTCCATGAAGGAGCCGGGCAGCGCGTACGACGACGACGTCCTCGGCAAGGACCCGCAGCCCGCGACCATGGACGACTACGTCCGCACCGGCCGCGACAACGGCGGCGTCCACATCAACTCCGGCATCCCCAACCACGCCTTCTACCTGGCCGCCACCGCGCTCGGCGGCAACGCCTGGGAGAAGGCGGGGCAGGTCTGGTACGACGTCCTGACCGGCGGCGAGCTGTCGGAGCGGGCCATGTTCACCGACTTCGCCAAGCTGACCGTCAAGGCAGCCCGCGAGCGCTTCGGCGACGGCGGCGAGGAGCTCCAGGCCGTGTCGAAGGCGTGGGAGCAGGTCGGGGTGCGGATCCAGTAAGTCCGTACTAGACAGGGACCCATGCGGATTTTGGTACGGCGCACGGGTGGATTCGCGGGCATCGAGCGGCACGCCGAGGTGGACACCTCGGGGCGGCCCGACGCCCAGGAGTGGCACGCCCTGGCCGAGCGCGCGGTCGCGTCCGGCCGGGGCACGCCCCCCGTCGGGGTTCCGGACGGCTTCAGCTACCAGATCACCGTGGACGGCACAACGGTGTACTGCTCGGATCCCCGGCTCACGGACGAACAGCGAAAGCTGATCTCGCGAGTACTGAAGGAGGGGGCCTGACCGGCGCTCACGGAGGGCCGTAACTGCTTCTTCACGCCTGGCCGTTGACTTCCGTTACCGCTGGTACGGATGATCCGGCGCATGGCGACTGATGCGCGCGGCGCGACGAACCCGATACCTCAGTTCCCGGCCGGCTTCCTGTGGGGCGTGTCCACCTCGGCCCATCAGATCGAGGGTGCGGCGGACGAGCGCGAGCCCTCCGTGTGGGACACCTTCACGGCCGAGCCGGGCCGGGTGAAGGACGGCTCCACCGCCGCGGTGGCCTGCGACCACTACCACCGCTACCCGCAGGACGTGGCCCTGCTGGCCGACCTGGGCGTCGACGCGTACCGCTTCTCGATCTCGTGGCCGCGGGTGAACGCGCCGAAGGGCCTCGACTTCTACGACCGTCTGGTGGACGAGCTGTGCGCGGCGGGCGTGCGGCCGGTGCCGACGCTCTTCCACTGGGATCTGCCGGTCGCGCTGGACTGGCTGGAGCGGGACACGGCGGCCCGTTTCGCCGAGTACGCGGCGGTGGTCGCCGAGCGCCTGGGCGACCGGGTGAAGAAGTGGATCACTCTCAACGAGCCCGCCGAGCACACCCTGCTGGGCCACGCCCTCGGCACCCACGCCCCCGGCAGGCAGCTCCTCTTCGACGCCCTCCCCGTCGCCCACCACCAGCTGCTGGCCCACGGTCTCGCCGTACGGGCGCTGCGCGCGGCCGGCGCGACCGACATCGGCATCGCCAACTCGCACGGGCCGACCTGGCCGGCGTCGCAGGAACAGGCGGACAAGGAGGCGGCGGACTTCTACGACGTACTCCTCAACCGGCTGTTCGCGGACCCGCTGCTGCTCGGCCGGTTCCCGGACGGCATCGGCGAGTTGATGCCGGGCGACGTCGAGGCCGACCTGAAGGTCATCGCCGAGCCGCTCGACTTCTACGGCGTCAACTACTACGCGCCGACGCGTGTGGGCGCCCCGCAGGGCACCGAGATCGAGTTCGGCGGGATCAGCATGCCCGCGGAACTGCCCTTCTCCGTACGGGAGATCGAGGGCGTGCCGACGACGGACTTCGGCTGGCCGGTGGTGCCCGAGGGTCTCACCGAACTGCTCACCGGCTTCCGGGAGCGGTACGGCGACCGGCTGCCGCCCGTCGTCATCACCGAGAACGGCTGCAGTTACGAGGGCATCGACGACCAGGAGCGGATCGCCTACCTGGACGGCCACATCCGCGCGCTGCACCGGGCGGTGGAGGCGGGCGTGGACGTGCGCGGGTACTTCGTCTGGTCGCTGCTCGACAACTTCGAGTGGGCCGAGGGGTACGCGCGGCGGTTCGGGCTGGTGCACACGGACTACGAGACGCTCACCAGGACCCCCAAGGCGTCCTACGGCTGGCTGCGGGACGTGCTCCGGGCCCAGAGGTGACGTCCACCCGGTCCCCGGGTGCCCTGGCCGAGCCCGTCGACCGAGTCGGCCGGGGCTGGACGGCGGCGCTGTCGCTGGCCAATGTGGCGATCTGGGTGGGCTGGTACGGTCCGTTGCAGATCCTGCTGGCCCAGCAGGCGGAGGACTTCGCACCCGGCACCGGGATGTCGAAGGAGACGCTGCTGGCATGGGTGACCGGCGCGGGCGCGGTCGTGTCGCTGGCGGCGAACCCGTTCTTCGGCGCGCTGTCGGACCGCACGACGGCCCGCTGGGGCCGCCGTACGCCGTGGATCGTGGCCGGCGCGGCGGGCGGCGCGCTGTCGCTGCTGCTGCTCGCCGGGGCGGGCGGGCTGTGGGCGATGGCGGTCGGCTGGTGTCTGGTCCAGCTGACGCTGAACGCGTCCTTCGCGGCGGTGACGGCGGCCGTGCCGGACCGGGTGCCTCGGCTGCAACGGGGCGTGGTCGGCGGCTGGTTGGGGGCTGCGCAGATCCTCGGCGCGGTCGTCGGCACGGGGCTTGCGACGGCGGCGGGCGGGATCGCGGCGGGGTATGCGGCCTGCGCGGTGTTCGCGGTGGCGGGGGTGCTGCCGTACGTCCTGCGGTACCGGGATCTGCGGCTGGCGGTCACGGACCGGCCGGCGTGGTCCTGGCGTTCGTTCACGCGCGGCTTCTGGCTGAGCCCGCGCCGCTACCCCGACTTCGGCTGGGCCTGGCTGACCCGCTTCCTGATCAACCTCAGCAACGCACTGGTGATCCTGTACCTCCTCTACTACCTGCGGGACCGCCTGCACCACGACGACCCCGAGCAGGGCGTCCTGATCCTCACCGCGGTGAACAGCGTGACCCTGGTGGCCACGGTCGTGGTGGGCGGCGCCTGGTCGGACCGGGTGGGCCGCCGCAAGCCGTTCGTGATGTGGTCCGGGGTGCTGATGGCGGCGGCCACGGGCCTGCTGGCAGGCTGGCAGACCTGGCCGGGCGCCATCGTCGTGGCGGCACTGCTGGGCCTGGGCCTCGGGGTGTTCATGTCGGTCGACTTCGCGCTGATGACGGACGTCCTGCCCACGGCGCGGGACCGGGGCAAGGACCTGGGCGTCATCAACGTGGCCAACGCCCTGCCCCAGGTCGCGGCCCCCGCCCTGGCCGCGCCGATCGTCACCCACCTGGGCGGCTACCGGATGCTGTACCTGGTGGCGGCCGCGGCGGGGCTGGCCGGGGCGGTGCTGGTGGGGCGTATCAGGGGCGTCGATTAGACGCCCCGTCTTCAGGGGCGCGGGGCTGCATCACTGTGCGGCTCCGCCGCGTGGGCGCGAGCAACCACAACGAACCCTCGGACGACCACCGGCCGGTTCACAGCGCTCCGGCCTCCCGCGCGGCATAAACCGACGGAAACAACGGCCGATACCCCAGCTCCCTACGAATCCGCTCCGTAGAGGTGATCGCGGCCCACGGATCGGGATCGGCACGGGTGTACAACTCCGCCGGGATCTCGACCCCGTTGAGCTGATGCAACTCGACCGCCGTCACGGGAACGTCGTCGGCGATGTTGTAGACCCGTCCCGCGATCCCCGGCGCATGCAGGATCCGCAGCAGCCCCTGGGCCACGTCCGCGTGATGCCCCATGTGCAGCCGCTGGGTGGCCGCCCAGTTCTTGGCCCACATCAGGGACTGCGCGAGATGCGGATCGCCCTCGCCGTAGACGAAGGGGAGCCGGGCGACGCGTACGTCGAGCCCCTCCATCCCGCGCAGCTCCCGCTCGGCCGCCGCCTTGGACTCCGGGTAGGCACCCCACATCGCCCCGCCGGGCAGACTCTCGTCGTCCTCGGTCAGCGGACGGCCGCGTCCGAGGCCGTACACAAGCCCGGTGCTGACCTGCACAAAGCGCCCCACCCCGGCAGCCAGCGCCGCACGCCCCAGCTCCACGGCCGCGTCCCGGTTGACCGCCCACGCCTCCTCGTCGGGGACCCCGCGGAAGGAGGCCGCGACGTTCACGACCGCGTCGACCCCGGCGACCGCCTTGCCGAGCGACTCGGTGTCGCGCAGATCGCCGACCACGACCTCGGCGCCCAGCTCCGCGAACGGCTCGCCCCGCGCCTCGTCCCGCACCAGCACCCGTACCTGCTCCCCCGCCCGGGACTGCGCCAGCAGCCTCGGCACGAAGCGCCGGCCGACCTGTCCTGTCGTACCCGTCACCAACGTCAGCATGTTCTGCTCCTCTCGTCACCGACCAGCCTCGGGCGGGGCCGGTGCGGACGGGAGAGACCTGTTGATCAGGGGATCGGCAGTCCCTGGCTAAGCCGGCCGCGCTGCCGCAGGCTGGAGAGGTGAACCGAGCCGAACTCGCCGACTTCCTGCGCCGTGGCCGCGCCCGGCTGACCCCGTCGGACGTGGGTCTGACCCCGGGCACCCGGCGCCGCACACCGGGCCTGCGCCGCGAGGAGGTGGCGCAGCTGGCGGGGATGTCGGTGGACTACTACACCCGGCTGGAACAGTCCCGTGGCCCGCGCCCGTCCCGCCAGATGCTGACGGCGCTGGCCCGCGCGCTGCGCCTGACCGCCGTCGAGAGCGACCACCTGTTCCACCTGGCCGGCGAGGAGCCACCGCGCCGCGAGACGACGTCGGCGCATGTCCGGCCCGGGCTGCTGCTGATCCTGGACCGGCTGCACGACACGCCGGCCCAGGTGGTGAACGACTGCGGCGAGGTGCTCGCGCAGAACGCGATGGCCCGGGCGCTGATCGGTGATGTGATGTCCCGGCCGCGGCGCGAGCGCAATCTCGCCCGGCTCTACTTCCTGGACCCGGCCGCGCGCTCGCTCTTCCCGCAGGAGGACCTCGCGGGCCACGCGCGCGCCCATGTGGCCACCCTGCGCGCGGTGGCCGCGGCCCGCCCCGACGACCCGGAACCGGCCGCGCTGGTCGCCGAACTCCGGTCGTCCAGCGAGGAGTTCGCCCGGTTATGGGAGGAACACGAGGTGTCGCAGCGCAACCGTGCCACCAAGCGTTTCCTGCACCCGGTGGTCGGCCTCCTGGAACTGGACTGCGAGGTCATGGTCAGTCACGAACACCACCACCTGCTGGTGGTTCACTCGGCACGGCCCGGGACCGAGGCCCACGAGCGACTGCAACTCCTGCGGGTGGTGGGCCTGCAGGACATGTCTCCCAGCACGGCCTGATCCGGTAGCTGACCTTCCGGTAGTGGAGGCCGGAAATCACCCTTGCCGACCCTCGCCCCACGCGCATCAATGGAAACGGCGGTTCCGACGGACCGTCAGATTCAGCTCTCCACGCAGTGTGTCCGCATCCACCTGCCGAACAGTTCCCCTACCCCCACACAAGGAACTCCCCCACCCTTGAAAGGGACTGAATCCCCATGAGACGCATGCGCATTGGAGCAGGTGCCGCGCTGGTGGCCGGGACCCTCGCGGTCACCGGGCTGGCCTTCGCACCCGCCGCCCTCGCGGTCGCCCCCGGCTCGGCGACGATCACCGCCGACTGCGGCAGCTTCGGCGGTGGCGAGGCCACCCTCACGGCGACGCAGGACGGCACCGCCGCCACCATCACCGTCAACTCCTCCGCGATCACCGCGCCGATCGCGCTCGGCGAGGACTCCATCTCCTCGACCCTCACCCTGGTGAAGGCGAGCGGCGGCACCACCGCCTTCACCGGCACGGAGAACCCGGCGATGGCCGCCGGCGACCCCGTCCAGGTCGGCCCGCTCAGCGGCACCGTCGCCTCCGGGGACAGCCTGGAGGCCTTCGGCGGCTCGCTGACCATGACCGTCTTCGGCATCACCATCACGTGCACGGCGACCGGGCCGCAGTCGCCGGGCCCGTTCGTGTTCGACTGAGCCGCGTGACGCACTGACGCGCTGACGTGCTTACGTGCTGAAAGGGACGCGGTCCCGGCGCTGATACGGCTTCACAGCGCGTCGGGGCCGCGTTCGCCCGTCCGTACCCGTACGACCGTCTCGACCGGCAGCGCCCAGACCTTGCCGTCGCCGATCTTGCCGGTGTGTGCGGCCTTCACGATGGCGTCGATGACGTCCTCGGACAGCGCGTCCTCGACGACGACCTCGATGCGGACCTTCGGCACCAGGTCGACCTGGTACTCCGCGCCCCGGTACACCTCGGTGTGGCCGCGCTGCCGGCCGTACCCGCTCGCCTCGGTCACGGTCAGGCCGTGCACGCCGAGTTCCTGGAGGGCGGTCTTGACCTCGTCGAGCCGGTACGGCTTGACGATCGCGGTGATCAGCTTCATGCCTGCTTCTTGACCTTCTGCGCGGCGGGGAGGGAGGAGGAGACGGACGAGGCGAGGGACGCCGTGACCGGGGCGCCGTGCCCCAGGACCCCGTGATCGTAGGCGGTCTCGGCGTGCACCGTAAGGTCCAGGCCGGTGTGCTCCTGCTCCTCGCTCGCCCGGAAGCCCAGCACCTTGTCGATCAGCTTGGCGATGCCGTAGGTGGCGAGGAAGGCGTACGCGCCCACGGCCACGATCGCCACCGCCTGCTTGCCGAGCTGCGCGAGTCCGCCGCCGTAGAGGAGGCCCTCGGCCCCGCCGGTCATCGTCGCCGTCGCGAAGACGCCGATCAGCAGGGTGCCGATGACACCGCCGACGAGGTGGACACCGACGACGTCCAGGGAGTCGTCGTAGTCGAACTTGAACTTCCAGCCGACGGCGTACGAGCAGACGACGCCGGCGGCGAGGCCGATGACGAGCGCGCCGAGCAGCGAGACCGAGCCGCAGGAGGGCGTGATGGCCACCAGTCCGGCGACCGCGCCGGAGGCCGCGCCCAGCGTCGTCGGGTGACCGTCGCGCTTCTGCTCGACGAAGAGCCAGCCGAGCAGGCCGGTGCAGCCGGCGGCGAGGGTGTTGAGGAAGGCGGCGGCCGCGAGGCCGTTGGCGCCGAGGGCGGAGCCGGCGTTGAACCCGAACCAGCCGAACCACAGGAGACCGGCGCCGATCACGACCATCGGCAGGTTGTGCGGCCGCATGGCGTCCTTCTTGAACCCGAGCCGCGGACCCAGGACCAGAGCCAGCGCGAGGCCGGAGGCGCCGGAGGTGATCTCGACGGGGAGGCCGCCGGCGAAGTCGAGGGCGCCGAGCCGGTCGAGGATCCAGCCGCCGGGGCCCCAGGTCCAGTGGGCCACGGGAACGTATACGAGCAGCGCCCACACCGGCACGAACACGACCCACGCCCCGAACTTCGCCCGGTCCGCGATCGCGCCGCTGATCAGCGCGGCCGTGATGATCGCGAAGGTGAGCTGGAAGGTGGCGAAGAGGACGGTGGGGACGGTCCCCTGGACGCTGTCCGGTCCGAGCCCGGCCATACCGGCGTGGTCGAGCCCGCCGATGAGGCCGCCGAGGGTGTCCTCCCCGAACGCGAGCGAGTAGCCGCAGACCAGCCAGACGACGGTGACCAGGGCGATGGACACGAGGCTCATCATCAGCATGTTCAGGACGCTCTTCGTGCGGACCATGCCGCCGTAGAAGAGGGCCAGGCCCGGGGTCATCAGCAGGACGAGGGCGGTGGCGGCGAGCAGCCAGGCGGTGTCGCCGGTGTCGACGCTTGCGGCGGCGAGGGTCACGGTCGTCTCCAACGGTGCGGGGGCTCGTCCGAGGTTCACCGCTGTGCGTTTCCGGTCGTGCACGGCTGTGTTTCCGCGACGTTTCGTTGCGCGGGGGTTTCCGGAAGCTCACCGGACGGCCGGCGGTCGGTCTGTTGTGCGGCGAGGGTCTGTGGATCAGGGAGAATGGGCGCCATGAGCGTTCGCAGCCAGTCATCCGAGCCGTCCGAGGCCCCCCACCGCGCCGGCTTCGCCTGCTTCGTGGGCCGTCCCAACGCGGGCAAGTCCACCCTTACGAACGCTCTGGTCGGCCAGAAGGTGGCGATCACCGCCAACCAGCCCCAGACGACGCGGCACACGGTACGCGGGATCGTGCACCGGGAGGACGCCCAGCTGATCCTGGTCGACACCCCTGGGCTGCACAAGCCGCGCACGCTGCTCGGCGAGCGCCTCAACGACATCGTCCGTACGACCTGGGCCGAGGTCGACGTGATCGGCTTCTGTCTGCCGGCGAACGAGAAGCTCGGCCCCGGTGACCGTTTCATCGCGAAGGAGCTGGCGTCGATCAAGAAGACGCCGAAGATCGCGATCGTCACGAAGACCGACCTCGTGGACAGCAAGACGCTGGCCGAACAGCTCATCGCGATCGACCAGCTCGGCAAGGAGCTCGGCTTCGAGTGGGCCGAGATCGTCCCCGTCTCCGCGGTCGGTGACCAGCAGGTGGGCCTGCTGGCCGACCTGATCGTCCCGCTCCTGCCGGAGGGGCCGGCGCTCTACCCCGAGGGCGACCTCACCGACGAGCCCGAGCAGGTCATGATCGCGGAGCTGATCCGCGAGGCCGCGCTGGAGGGCGTCCGGGACGAGCTGCCCCACTCCATCGCGGTCGTGGTGGAGGAGATGCTCCCCCGCGAGGACCGCCCCGCCGACAAGCCGCTCCTCGACATCCACGCCTTCGTCTACATCGAGCGCCCCAGCCAGAAGGGCATCATCATCGGCCCCAAGGGCAAGCGCCTCAAGGACGTCGGCATCAAGTCCCGCAAGCAGATCGAGGCCCTGCTGGGGACGCCGGTGTTCCTGGACCTGCACGTGAAGGTCGCGAAGGACTGGCAGCGCGACCCGCGCCAGCTGCGGAAGCTGGGTTTCTGAGCCGAGGGATCGGTTACGGGGGCGAAAACCCGACCCGGGGTGACGGCGGGCGTACCCGACGTGCACGGATGGGGACCGTGGGGAAAAGGCCTACGGCCTTGTCAGTCCCCCGGCGTACTCTGGAAATCGCCAGGCCGCCCACGTGGCGGGCGAGTCGTTTCGAGGAGGACGAGCAAGGCCTACGAGCCGGCCCATGACTCAGACACCCACAGCTCACACACCCGCGCAGGGGCAGGCGAGAGCACAGTTCACCGTCCCCGCCCAGCACCCCATGGTGACCGTGCTGGGGTCCGGCGACTCCCTGCTGCGCGTGATCGAGAAGGCCTTCCCGGCGGCCGACATCCACGTCCGGGGCAATGAGATCAGCGCGGTCGGCGATGCCGCTGAAGTCGCCCTCATCCAGCGCCTGTTCGACGAGATGATGCTGGTGCTCCGCACCGGACAGCCGATGACGGAGGACGCAGTGGAACGCTCGATCGCCATGCTCAGAGCGAGTGAGAACGGCGAGGGCCCGGAGGAGACCCCGGCCGAGGTCCTCACCCAGAACATCCTCTCCTCGCGCGGCCGCACGATCCGCCCCAAGACCCTCAACCAGAAGCGGTACGTCGACGCGATCGACAAGCACACGATCGTCTTCGGCATCGGCCCCGCCGGTACCGGCAAGACCTACCTCGCCATGGCGAAGGCGGTGCAGGCCCTGCAGTCCAAGCAGGTCAACCGCATCATCCTGACCCGGCCGGCGGTCGAGGCGGGCGAGCGGCTCGGCTTCCTGCCGGGCACGCTGTACGAGAAGATCGACCCGTACCTGCGTCCGCTGTACGACGCGCTGCACGACATGCTCGACCCCGACTCCATCCCCCGGCTCATGGCCGCCGGGACCATCGAGGTCGCCCCGCTCGCGTACATGCGCGGTCGTACGCTCAACGACGCCTTCATCATCCTCGACGAGGCCCAGAACACCTCGCCCGAGCAGATGAAGATGTTCCTCACCCGTCTCGGCTTCGAGTCGAAGATCGTCATCACCGGTGACGTGACCCAGGTCGACCTCCCGGACGGCACCAAGTCCGGTCTGCGGCAGGTGCAGGACATCCTGGACGGCGTCGACGACGTGCACTTCTCCCGGCTGTCGTCCCAGGATGTCGTCCGGCACAAGCTGGTCGGCCGTATCGTCGACGCGTACGAGAAGTTCGACAACACGCACGGCACCCAGAACGGCACGCACAAGGGCCGCGGCGGCAAGGCCGGGCACAAGGGGAAGTAGAGAACACGCGCGACCATGTCGATCGACGTCAACAACGAGTCCGGAACCGAGGTCGACGAGCAGGCGATCCTCGACATCGCCCGCTACGCACTCGCGCGGATGCGCATCCACCCGCTCTCCGAGCTCTCGGTGATCGTCGTGGACGCCGACGCCATGGAGCAGTTGCACATCCAGTGGATGGACCTGCCCGGCCCGACGGATGTCATGTCCTTCCCGATGGACGAGCTGCGGCCGCCCTCGAAGGACGACGACGAGCCGCCGCAGGGGCTTCTCGGTGACATCGTGCTGTGCCCCGAAGTCGCCGCGAAGCAGGGGACCGAGGCACCCACGCAGCACTCCATGGACGAGGAGCTCCAGTTGCTCACCGTCCATGGCGTGCTGCACCTGCTCGGGTACGACCACGAGGAGCCCGACGAGAAGGCCGAGATGTTCGGTCTGCAGGCCGCCATCGTGGACGGCTGGCGCACGGAGAAGGGCATGACCGGCCCCTCCCCGGCCCCGACCGTGTCATGAGCCTCCCCCTCGTCTCCGGCGCGATCGCCCTGGTGATCGTCGCCTGGCTCGCCGCCTGCGCCGAGGCCGGCATCGCGCGCGTCTCCAGCTTCCGCGCCGAGGAGGCCGTACGCAACGGCCGTCGCGGCAGCGAGAAGCTGGCGCTCGTCGCCGCCGACCCGACCCGCTATCTGAACGTGTCGCTGCTGGTGCGCGTGGCCTGCGAGATGGCCGCCGCCGCGCTCGTGACGTACGCCTGCCTCCAGGAGTTCGACAGCACCACCGAGGCCCTGCTGGTCGCGATAGCGGTCATGGTGCTGGTGTCGTACGTCGCCGTCGGGGTCTCCCCGCGCACCATCGGCCGCCAGCACCCGCTGAACACGGCGACGGCGGCGGCGTACGTCCTGCTGCCGCTCGCCCGGATCATGGGGCCGATCCCCTACCTGCTGATCCTCATCGGCAACGCGCTCACCCCCGGCAAGGGCTTCCGCCGCGGCCCGTTCGCCTCCGAGGCGGAGCTGCGGGCGCTGGTCGACCTCGCCGAGAAGGAGTCGCTGATCGAGGACGAGGAGCGCCGCATGGTGCACTCGGTCTTCGAACTGGGCGACACGCTGGTCCGCGAGGTCATGGTCCCGCGCACCGACCTGGTGGTGATCGAGCGCTACAAGACCATCCGCCAGGCTCTCACCCTCGCCCTGCGCTCCGGCTTCTCCCGCATCCCCGTCGTCGGGGAGAGCGAGGACGACGTGGTCGGGATGGTGTATCTCAAGGACCTGGCCCGCAAGACGCACATCTCCCGGGAAGCGGAGAGCGAGCTGGTGTCGACGGCGATGCGGCCCGCAGTCTTCGTACCGGACACCAAGAACGCCGGTGACCTGCTGCGCGAGATGCAGAAGGAGCGCAACCACGTCGCCGTCGTCATCGACGAGTACGGCGGCACCGCCGGCATCGTCACCATCGAGGACATCCTCGAGGAGATCGTCGGCGAGATCACCGACGAGTACGACCGTGAACTCCCGCCGGTGGAGGAGCTCGGCGAGGACCGCTACCGCGTCACCGCCCGCCTGGACATCACCGACCTCGGCGAGCTGTACGGCCTCGACGAGTACGACGACGAGGACGTCGAGACGGTCGGCGGGCTGCTGGCGAAGGCACTCGGCCGTGTCCCGATCGCCGGGGCGTCGTCCCTGGTCGAGCTCCCGGACACCCGGGAACTCCGCCTGACCGCGGAGGCGGCGGCCGGCCGCCGGAACAAGATCGTGACCGTGCTCGTGGAGCCGGTGGGTCCGGTCGGGCGCCTGGGCGAGGAGACGAAGGCCGAGTGACGGAGTGACGGAGTGACGGAGTGACGGAGTGACGGAGTGACGGAGTGACGGAGTGAACCCTCAGGAGCTGCGCGCGTTCTGCCTTTCCTTCAACGCGAGCGTTGAGGACTTCCCGTTCAACCCGGAGACCTCGGTCTTCAAGGTGCTGGGCAAGCTGTTCGCCCTGACGAACCTGGACGCGCGGCCCCTGACGGTCAACCTCAAGTGCGACCCGGAGGACGCGGTCCGCCTGCGCGGCGAGTATCCGGGGCTCATCGTCCCCGGCTATCACATGAACAAGCGGCACTGGAACACGGTGACCGTCGACGGCGAGCTCCCGGACCGCTTCGTCCGGGAGCTCGTCGAGGACTCGTACGACCTGGTCGTGGCCGGCCTGCCGAGAGCCGACCGGCTCCGCCTCGACCGCCCCTGAGCCACTCGGCCCCTGGGGCCTGTTGCGAAAGTGGCCCTAGTCGCTGTCCCTTGATCCGGCCGTCCGTCCGGTCCGCAGGCCGACGGCGATCAGGGCCGCCGCGGCCAGGACGATCGCCGCGTCGAGCGCCAGGACCGTGCGGGTGCCGGAGAGCAGGTCGCCGGAGGTCGTCGCGAGGACGCCAAGGAGCGGGATGCCGATCGTGATGCCGACCTGCTGGGTCGAGGTGACCAGGCCGGTGGCCAGGCCCTGCTCCTCGTCGGGGACGCCGGAGGTCACGGTCAGGCCGTAGGAGATGATCGCGCCCAGGTGGAACATGCTCGCCAGCGACAGGGCGGCCGTGACGAGCCAGACGGACCAGGACTGCGCGTTCAGGAACAGCAGGGCGGCACCGAAGGCGCCCTGGCCGGCGAGCGAGAGAACCAGAATGCGGCGGGCGCCGAGACGGCTGATGAACCGCGGGGTGAGCGAGCCGGCGATCACCGACATGACGCCCTGCACACCGAAGACCAGGCCCGTCTCCCAGGCCGACAGACCGAGCACTTCCTGCAGGTACAGGGTGAGGACGAAGACCACCGTCGACATCATCGAGAAGGTCACCAGACCGCCCAGATTGCCCCACGCCACCGTGCGGCGGCGCAGCATGGGCAGGGAGACCAGCGGCGACTCGGTGCGGGACTCGACGACCGCGAAGGCCGCCAGGAGCGCGAGGCCCGCGATCAGGGTCGCGATGACGTCGGCGCGGGCGAAGCCGTCGTCGGCGGCCGTCGTGAGGGCGTAGATCAGGGACAGCAGACCGCCGGTGACGGTGATCGCTCCGGGCACGTCCAGGTGGGGGCGCATCGGGGTGCGGGACTCGGGCAGCAGGGCGGGCGCGAGCGGCAGCACGACCAGGGCGAAGACCGCGAGCAGGCCCATCGTGGAGCGCCAGCCGAGGGCGTCGGTCAGGACGCCGCCCGCGACCACGCCGATGGTGAAGCCGAGAGACATCAGCGTCCCGGAGATGCCGAGGGCGCGGTCCCGGGCGGGGCCCTCGGCGAAGGTGGTGGTCAGCAGGGACATGCCCGTCGGGACGATGACCGCGGCACCGAGGCCCTGCAGGGCCCGTCCCGCGAGGAACGACGCCGGGTCCCAGGCGAACGTCGCGAGCACCGAGGCCGCGGCGAACAGGGCGAGTCCGGTGAGGAACAGCTTGCGGCGGCCGTACAGGTCGCCGATGCGGCCGAAGAGGAGCAGGAAGCCGCCGGACGGCAACGCGAACGCCGTCACCGCCCACTGCAGCGCCGACTGGCTCATGCCGAGGTCGGCGCCGAGGACGGGGAGGGCGACATTCAGGACGGAGAAGTCGAGGGCGACCATGAACTGGGCCGCGCACAGGACGAACAGGACGAGTTTGTCGCGCGTCGACATCCGGGGGGACCGGGGGGTGCCGAGCGGTGGGGTGGTGGGAGTGGGAGCGGATGCGGTGGTGTCGATCGCCATGGGTAAGAGCCTGGGGGCATCGGAATAGCCGTGGGGAGCGGGAAGTTGTCCTGGTGGTGGCACCACCAGTCACCGGGATGAGGGGGATCCTTACGTGTCCGATGTGTCCGTGTCCGACGTGTCCGGTACCTCGCTGAAGAGTCATCGGCGGCGCGAGCTGCGCGAGTTCCTGATGAGCAGGCGGGCCCGGGTGACGCCGGGCGAGGCCGGGCTGCCGGACGGCGGTGCGCGGCGCCGTACACCGGGGCTGCGGCGCGAGGAGGTCGCCGTGCTCGCCGGAGTGGGCGCGTCCTGGTACCAGTGGCTGGAGCAGGGGCGGGACATCTCCGTGTCGCCGCAGGTGCTGGACTCGGTGGGCCGGGTGCTGCGGCTGAGCAACGCCGAGCGGCGGCATCTGTATCTGCTGGCCGGGCTGAACCCGCCGGTCCGCGAAGTGGCGCCCGAGAAGCAGGACATGTGCGAGGGGCTGCGGCGGCTGATCGACGCGTGGATGCCGTATCCGGCGCACATCATGGACCGGTACTACAACGGCGTGCTCTACAACGACGCCGCCGCGACCGTGCTCGGGATGCTGCCCGGCAAGCGGTGGAACTGCCTGATCGACTTCTTCACGGACCCGATGTACCGGTCGCGTTCGAGGAGTTGGGAGCAGAACGCCCGCACGGTCGTGGCGCAGTTCCGGGCGCTGTGCTCGGCCTCTCCCGACGACGAGGGCTTCCAGTCCGTGCTGGCCGAGGCGAAGGCGTCCAGCCCGGAGTTCACCGAGCTGTGGGAGCGGCGGGACATCGAGGATGCCGGGCAGATCCGCAAGGAGCTGGACCATCCGCTCGTCGGGCTGCTGTGCATGGAGTCGAGCGTGATGCAGATGCCGGTGCGGCCCGACCTGTCGATCGTCCTGCACACGCCGCTGGACGAGGCGAACACCGCGGCGAAACTGGAGTGGCTGGCCTCCCCGGAAGGGCGGCGCGGGGCCATGTACCCCGTGGCCGGTTAGCACGGGCGCCGCTACGTATGCTCAGGTCATGACCGACAACAGCGCGCTCGACCCCGAGGACCGCAAGATCGTCACCCTGGCCCGTTCCGCACGGGCCCGCAACGGTGTGCCCGAGGGTGCGGCCGTACGGGACGAGACCGGCCGTACCTATGTCGCCGGGACGGTCGCCCTGGAGTCCCTGAAGCTGAGCGCGCTGCGCACTGCGGTGGCGATGGCGGTGGCGTCGGGGGCGAAGTCGCTGGAGGCGGCGGCGGTCGTGACGGACGCCGAGGGCGCCTCGGACGAGGACCGCGCGGCGGTACGGGACCTCGGCGGGCCGCAGACGCCGGTGCTGGTGGCGGGGCCGGACGGGGCGGTGCGTACGACGGTGACGGCGGGCTGAGATTCAGGGGCCCCGCCCCGTGGAGTCCCAGGAGGCCCTCGGTCGCCCGGGAGTTCAGGTCCTGGCCGCCGGTGTGATGTGGCTGAGGACGCAGCGCCAGCGGTCGTCCCGCCGTACGAAGACGTCGGTCGTCCACTCGTCGGCGTCGAAGCGCTCGCCCTTGTAGTGGGCGGTGTTCGTGATGCGTGCCGTCACGACCGCCGAGTCGCCGTGCATGCGGATCCTCGGCTCGCCGACGAGTCGGAACGACGAGTGGGTCAGCTCGCCGGACTCGACGAACGACAGAAACTGCTCCCTGGTCGAGATGCCCGACTCGGAGACGATGGCCCAGTCGTCGGCCATGAAGTCGGCGATCCGTGCGGGGTCGTTGGAGACCATCGCCGCCGCCCAGTCGTGCGCGACGGCGGCGAGGACCTGCCGGTCGTCAGGCGCGTCGTCGCTCATGGCCGGATCGTAACCAGAGCCGTGCGGCACGGCACCCCGTCGCGCCACGACGGGCGGTTGTCAGTACCGGGTGTCACGCTGAGGTCATAGCGGATCTGCGAAGGGAATCGCCATGATCACCACTGACCTCGCTCCCGGCTCCCCCTGTTGGATCGACCTCGGCGCCCCTGACGTCCGGGCCGCCGCGGCCTTCTACGGCACGGTGCTCGGCTGGGAGTACGAGTCCATGGGCGAGGGCGGCGACATGGAAGGCGGGATGTTCAAGAAGGACGGCAAGACCGTCGCCGGGCTCGGCAAGCTCACCGAGGAGGGCGCCCGCTCGGCCTGGATGATCTACTACGCCGTCACCGACGCGGACGACACGACCCAGGCCGTGGAGCGCGCGGGCGGCACGGTGCGGGTGCCGCCGCGGGACCTCGACGACTGGGGGCGGATGGCGCAGTACGACGACCCGCTGGGCGGCCAGTTCGCCGTCTGGCAGCCGGGGAAGAACTCGGGCTTCGAGCTGGCGGACGAGACGGGTTCGCTGTCGTGGACGGAGCTGTACACGACGGACGCCGCGAGCGCGAAGGAGTTCTACAGCGGTGTCTTCGGCTGGCAGTTCAGCGACATGCCGATGCCGGGCGGCGGGGGCGCGTACACCCTGATCACCCCGGCCGGGCAGCCCGAGGAGCGTATGCAGGGCGGCCTCATGGAGCTCCCGGTGGAGAACCTCGTGCTGGCGGGCGGGCGGCCGTACTGGCACCCGGTCTTCAACGTCACCGACTGCGATGCCGCGGTCGCCAAGGTCACCGGGAACGGCGGCAGTGTGCAGATGGGTCCGGACGACGCGGAGGGCGTCGGCAGGCTGGCGGTGTGCGTGGACCCGTCCAACGCGGACTTCGTGGTGCTGACGCCGGCCACGCCCAGCTGACCCGGTCGCGGGAGGGACACCCACGGGAGGCGGCGGCGGCCCTGGTCGTCGTCGGCTCCTGGTCGTCGGTCCTGGTCGTCGTCGGTCCTGGTCGTCGTCGGTCCTGGTCATGCCGACCGGCGGAACCCGATCGTCGGTACGGCCCGCCGCAGCGGCCAGGGTCTGCCCTGATCCTGCGGCACCAGGTCGGCCAGGAACGCGTACCGGCGCAGGGCCTCGGGGTCCTGCCGGTCGAGGGACTGGACCTGGCGCCACCAGGCGCCGATCTCGGCCCAGCCGGGGGCCGACAGGGAGCCGCCGAACTCCTGGACGGACAGGGCGGCCGTGAGGCCGGCGAAGGCCAGCCGGTCGGCCAGCGGCCAGTCGGCCAGGGTGCCGGCGACGAAGCCTGCCACGAAGACGTCACCGGCGCCCGTCGGGTCCAGGGCCTCCACGGCGATCGCGGGGACCACGGCCGTCTCCCCGGTCCTGCTGTCCACCGCGTACGCGCCCTCCGCGCCGAGGGTGACCACCGCGACCGGGACGTGCTCGGTCAGGGCGTGGGCCGCCTCGCGCGGGCAGTCGGCGCCGGTGTACCGCATGGCCTCCTGCGCGTTCGGCAGGAACGCCTCGCAGTGCTCCAGGTCGGCCAGCCCCGCCAGGTCCCACGCCCCCGTGTCGTCCCAGCCGACGTCGGCGAAGATCCGGGCGCCCTTGCGCGCGGCCTGCGCGATCCAGGGTGCGCGCGTGCCCGGCACCAGGGAGGCCACGGCGGCCCGCGCCCGGGGCGGGCAGTCCGGCGCCGGTTCCTCCGGGGGCGGCTCGTGGCCGTGGGAGACCATCGTGCGCTCCCCCTCGTACGCCATCGAGACCGTCACCGGCGAGTGCCAGCCCGGCACCGTGCGCGAGGGCGAGAGGTCGATGCCCTCGCCGTGCTCCAGCGCGTCCCAGCAGTACTCGCCGTAGTGGTCGTCGCCGAAGGCCGCCGCGAGCGATGTCTTCAGGCCGAGGCGGGCCAGGGCGGTGGCCATGTTCGCCACGCCGCCGGGGCTGGAACCCATCCCGCGCGCCCAGGACTCCGTCCCGCGCACGGGGGCGGAGTCGAGGCCGGTGAAGATGATGTCGAGGAAGACCGTGCCCGTCAGATACACGTCCCACGGCGGGTCGGCGGCCGTGCGCAGGCCGACGAGGGGGTCGACCTGGGCCCGGCGATACAGACCCCCTGCTCTGGACGACGGCCTCTGGGGCGAGGCTCCCTTTCCGGTCGGCGCGGTGGGCGTGGTCACGGTGCGCTCCCTGACGTGGTGCTGATCTGGCCAGTCTGCACCACGTCACTGACAACGCCACCGCGATCTTGCCCGAGCCCCTACCAGCGAGGCACCGAAGGCGTGACCCAGCCCGGCTCGGCGACCCGCATCGCGGCAACGTCGTCGCGGTCCCGCAGCGAGCCGTCGTCATCGAGCCACCGCCTGTGCAGCTCCGCGAGCCGGTCGCGGTCCAGTTCGACGCCCAGGCCGGGCGCGTCCGACACGGCGACCTTGCCGCCCTCGAAGGTGAGTCGCTCGGTGAGGACGTCCTCGGACTGCCAGGGGTAGTGGGAGTCGCAGGCGTGATGGAGGTTCGGGACGGTGGACGCCACGTGGGTCATCGCGGCCAGAGAGACACCCAGATGGGTGTTGGAGTGCATGGACACCCCGACGCCGAAGGTACGGCAGATCGCCGCCAGTTGCTGGGTGTTGCGCAACCCGCCCCAGTAGTGGTGGTCGCAGAGCACGACCTGCACGGCGTCCTTCGTGAAGGCCTCCTTGATCTCCGCGAACGTCGTCACGCACATGTTCGTCGCCAGCGGCACCCCGCTCCGCGCGGCGACCTCCGCCATCCCTGGGGTACCCAGCGTCGGATCCTCCAGGTACTCCAGGACGCCCCCCAGCTCCCGCGCCACCTTCAGCGAGGTCTCCACGGACCAGGCCCCGTTGGGGTCGAGGCGCAGGGGGTGCCCGGGAAAGGCTTCCGCGAGCGCCCGTACGGCGGCGATCTCCTCGTCCGGCGGGAAGACGCCGCCCTTGAGTTTGAAGGAGGTGAACCCGTACCGCTCCGTGAACGTCCGCGCCTGCTCGACCACCCCGGCCGGGTCGACGGCGACGCCCCAGTCGTCCTTCTCGGCGGCGACGCCCGACGGATGACCGGCCCACTTGTAGAAGAGATACGCGCTGTACTCGACCGCGTCCCGCACCCTGCCGCCGAGCAGCGCGTGCACGGGCAGCCCGAGCGCCTTGCCGAGGGCGTCGAGGCAGGCGACCTCGAATCCGGAGACGACGGACAGCCGCAGCTTGTCGGCGGTCTGGACACCGCGCAGCCCGCCGACGTCGACCTGTCCGGACACCCGGGAACGGTCGACCGCCACCTCGTCCGCGACGACGAACAGCCCGTTGAGATCACCGACTTGACGACCGATCAGTTTCTGGGCGAACGGCCGGGCGAGCTCCAGGTACTTGGTGTCGCCGTACGTCTCGCCGACCCCCGTGACCCCGTCGGCCGTCACGACCTCCACGATCAGGCGGGGTGTGTACGGCTGGTGGACGCCCTGGGTGTTCAGCAGCGGCGGGTCGGCGACCAGGATGGGCGTCAGACGGACCTCGGTGATCGTGAGGTTCACAGGGCGGCTCCTACGAGGTCGAGTCCGGCGGCGAGGAGAGTGCGCAGGTCTGCCAGGTCGCCGGCCGACGGGTCGGTGAGTGGGGCGCGTACGGGGCCGACGGGGCGGCCGCGCAGCCGGGCCGCCGCCTTCACCAGGGACACGGCGTATCCGGGTACCCGGTCGCGGAGCTCGACGAGCGGGACGTAGAAGTCTCGCAGCAGCTTGTCGACGGTGTCGTGCTCGCCGCCCTGGAGTGCGGCGAAGAAGGCGTTCGCGATCTCGGGGGCGAAGGCGTGGACGGCGGAGGAGTAGGCCGGGACGCCGACGGCGGCGTACGCGCGGGCCTGGATCTCGGCGGTGGCGGCACCGTTGAAGAAGAGGAAGCCCTCGGGGGCGGCGAGGGTGAGGCGCTGGAGCCGGTCGAGGTCGCTGTGGCCGTCCTTGAGGCCGATGACGTTCGGGATGCGCGCGATCCGCTGCAACGAGTCTGCGGTGAGGGCGACTTGGCCGCGCTGGTAGGCGATGAGCGGGAGGCGGGTGCGGTCGGCGATCCGCTCCAGCTGGGCGACCAGTCCGTCCTGCGGGGCGGCGACGAGGTAGTGCGGCATGACGAGGAGGGCGTCGGCGCCGGCCTCGTCGGCGATCCGGGCGAACCTCGTGGCCTGCGCCCAGCCGTACCCGACCCCGGCGACGACCGGCACCCGTCCGCCCGCCTCCTCGACGGCGATGGAGACGACCTGCCGGTACTCGTCCTCGTCCAGGGAGAAGAACTCACCGGTGCCACAGGCGGGGAAGACCGCGCCGGGGCCGGTGGCGACCTGGGCGGCGACATGGGCACGGAGGCCGTCCGGGTCCAGCGAGCCGTCCTCGTGGAAGCTCGTGAGGGGGAACGACAGCACGCCTTGCGCCATGCCGTCCCGCAGCCGCCGGGTCGTGTCGGTATCGAGGCTCACCCTCGCCATCTCCCCATGTAGACGTTATCCACGTATGAGAATCGAGATTAGATACGCGAACCGCGACCGTCAATGCCGCGGTCGGCCCGAGGTGCTTTGCGAGGCGCTTTGCGAGGCGCGTTCCGAGGCGCTCCGATTACCATCGCCCCATGTCAGAGACAGGCGGCGTCCGCGAGGTGAAGTCCGCGGCGCGCACGGTGGAGTTGCTGGAGCTCCTCGCCGCGCGCGGCGACCGCCCCGCACGCCTCCAGGAGCTGGCCGACGCGCTGGACGTGCCGCGCAGCTCGATGTACGCCCTGCTCCAGACCCTGATCGCCCGGGGCTGGGTACGGACGGACGTCACCGGCTCCCTGTACGGCATCGGCATCCACGCCCTGCTCACCGGCACCAGCTACCTCGACTCCGACCCGCGCGTGCGTGCCGTACGCCCGTATCTCGACGAGGCGTCGGAGGCCCTGGGCGAGACGATCCACATGGCACGGCTGGACGGCCGGGACGTGGCGTATCTGGCGACGCGTGAGTCGCACGAGTACCTGCGGACGATCAGCCGGGTCGGGCGACGGCTCCCCGCACACGTGGGAGCACTGGGCAAGGCGCTGCTCGCCGAGCGCCCGGATGAGACCCTCCCCGAGGCCCCGTACGAGCCTTTCACCCCCCACACCCACACCACCCGGGAATCCCTCGCCGCCGACCTCGCCGAGGTGCGGGCGCGCGGCTACTCGGTCGACCGCGAGGAGGGCGTCCCCGGCATCGTCGGCTTCGGCTTCGCCCTGCGCTACGACTCCCCGGCCCAGGACGCGATCAGCTGCTCGGTGCCGGTGGCCCGGCTGTCGGCGGGACATGAGGAGCGGATCGTCGCGGTGATGCGGGAGGTCAGGGCGAAGATCGAGGCGACGGCGCCTGCGGCGGGCGGGTCGGTGCACTGGCGTTGACGCCGGCTCGCGCGACATCCGGCGCCTCCAGGAAAGCCCCCGTTTACCCGGCCTTCCCCACCCCAAACGCAACGTGCGCCAGATCACACCCCCCGCGCTTCTTCTCCGAACCATGTGCTTGATACAAATTCTCCGCGCGTTCCTGTCCGTCGACGGCCTGCGCCCCTCCCCCTCTTGAGCCGCTCCTTTCGCATGCCCTGGGAACGCCCGTGTTCGCCCCTCGCACCACTCCCTGGCCCCTCGTCGCCCTTTTCACGGCCGGGTACCTCGCTCCGTATCTGCTGCCGACGGTCGTCGGCAGGCTCGACTCCGGACTTCCGCTGTCCCCCACCCAAGCGGGCGCCGTCGGCAGCGCACTGCTGCTGAGTTCGGCGTCGGCCGGCTTCCTGCTGGCCTCGCGCGTCGAGCGGATCGGCGCGCGCAGGCTGGCACGTACCGGCCTCACGCTCGCCGTCCTCGGCTACGGCGTGGCAGCGCTCGCGCACGCCGTACCGTCCGTCGTCCTGGGCGTCCTGGTCGGCGGCTTCGGATCCGGTACGGCCACCGCGGTCGCCGCCACCCGCATAGCCGCCCAGCCCGACCCGCACCGGGCCACCACGCTGGGCCTCCTCGGCGTCTCCGCCCTCGCGGGCGGCGTCTATCTGACGGTGCCGCACCTCGGTCCGGGCCACGGCCAGCCGCTGGCCGCGATCGCGCTCACCGCGCTCGCCGTATGGCCGCTCACGGTCCGGCTCCCGGCCGCCACGGCCACCTCGCACCAGCCCGGCTGGGACGGCTCCGGCCTCCCCCACCTGCGCCACGGCCTGACCCTCGCCGCCTGCATGCTGTGCTGGTCGCTCGCCCAGAACTCCCTGTGGGGCGTCAGCGGCCGAATAGGCCTGACGCAGGCGCAGTTGACCGAGACCACGGTCGGCGCGGTGTTCGCGGTGGGGCTCGGCGCGGGCCTGCTGGGCGTGACCGGGGCGGGTGCGCTCGGCCCGCGCCTGGGCCGGGCACTGCCCATCGGCGCCGGTACGGCCATCATCGCGGCGTGCATCGCGCTCAGCGCGTCCGCCACCGATCTGACGACCTTCGCGACCGGCGAGATCGCCTGGAACACCTTCTACCCGATCGTCCTGTCGTACCTCATCGGTCTCGCCGCCTCCCTCGACACCCGCGGCCGCTGGGCCGTCCTCGTCGGCTCGGCGTCGTCGCTGGGTACGGCTGCGGGCCCGCTGACCGGGAGCGTCCTGTCGGCGCAGGCCGGGTTCCCGGTCATGGGCGCGGTCCTCGCGGTCGGACTGCTGGTCGTCGCCGTACCGATGACGGCGGTGGCACTGGGCCGCCGGAGCCGGCGGACGGTCGAGGTCGTGGAGCACGCCGAGGTCGTCGAAGTCGTCGAGATCCCCCTGGACACCGCCGGGGCCAACCCGGCGGTCCCCGACCGCCTCACCGCGGCCACCTAGCCTCGGCGGCTACCCGAACTCGTAGGCCTCGACCTCGGCCAGGTAGCGCGCCCGCAGCGCCTCGTCGTCCTCCAGGAAGGAGGCGAGGAAGGAGTTGCGGGCGAGTTCCCGGAGCCGTTCGTCGGTGAGGCCGAGGGCCTGGCGTACGGCGTCGAAGTTGTCGCCGGCGTAGCCGCCGAAGTACGCCGGGTCGTCGGAGTTGACCGTGCAGTGGAGCCCGGCGTCGAGCATGGCGGGCAGCGGGTGGTCGGCGAGGACGTCGACGGTGCGCAGCCGTACGTTCGACAGCGGACACAGCGTCAGCGGCACCCGCTCCCGCACCAGCCGCTCGACCAGCGCCGGGTCCTCCATGCACCGCAGCCCGTGGTCGACGCGCTCCACGCCGAGGACGTCGAGGGCCTCGGTGATGTAGGCGGGCGGGCCTTCCTCGCCGGCGTGCGCGACGCGCCGCAGACCGAGCGCGGCGGCGGCCTCGTAGACCTCGCGGAACTTCACCGGCGGGTGGCCGACCTCGGCCGAGTCGAGGCCCACGCCGGTGATCCGGTCGAGGTACGGCTCGGTGGCCCGGAGCGTGTCCATGGCCGACTCGGCGGAGTCGTCACGCAGGAAGCACATGATCAACCGGGTGGAGACCCCGTGGTTCGCCTCGCTGCTCCCCAGCGCCCGCCACAGCCCCTCGACGACCGTGCCCAGCTCCAGGCCCCGCTTGGTGTGCGCCTGCGGGTCGAAGAAGATCTCCGCGTGCCGCACGCCCTGGGCGGCGGCCCGGGCGAGGTAGGCGTTCGCGAGGTCCTCGAAGTCCCGCTCGGTGCGCAGGACGGCCATGAGCTCGTAGTACAGGTTCAGAAAGGACTGGAGGTCCTCGAACTGATAGGCCTTGCGGATCTCGTCGGTGTCCAGGTACGGCAGCTCGACGCCATTGCGCGCGGCCAGTTCGAAGGCGAGCTCGGGTTCGAGGGTGCCTTCGATGTGGAGGTGCAGTTCAGCTTTGGGGAGGGGCATCGAAGCATCGTACGGCGGTGCTACCGCCGTTTCGGAAGGGGCACCCGCAGCAGGTCGTGCGCGACGGTCAGCTCCCCCTCGAACCCGGCGGCCCGCGCCTGCCGCTCGAATTCGTCCGGCTCGGAGTAGCGCTGGCTGAAGTGGGTGAGCACGAGATGCCGTACGCCGCAGTCGAGCGCGACCCGGGCGGCCTGACCGGCGGTCAGGTGACCGTGCTCGACCGCGAGGTGCTCGTCCTCGTCCAGGAAGGTGGACTCGATGACGAGCATGTCGCAGCCGTCGGCGAGGGTGTACACGCCGTCACACAGCCGCGTGTCCATGACGAAGGCGAACCGCTGCCCCCGCCGGACCTCACTGACGTCGTCGAGCGAGACCCCGTCCAGCACGCCCTCCCGCTGGATCCGTCCGACGTCCGGCCCCTTGATGCCGTGCAGGGCGAGCCGTTCGGGCAGCATGCGGCGGCCGTCGGGCTCGACGAGGCGGTAGCCGTACGACTCGACGGGGTGCGAGAGCCGGGCGGCCTCCAGGGTGTGGCCGCCGGTGGCGGCGATGAAGCCGTCCTCGCTGATCGGGGCCTCGGCGATATCGACGGTCTCGCGGTAGGCGGTCGCGTAGCGCAGCCGGTTGAAGAAGCGCTGCCCGGAGCGCGGGTAGTGGGCGGTGACGGGATGCGGAACCTTGTCGAGGTTGATCCGCTGGATGACTCCGGCCAGTCCCAGCGAGTGGTCCCCGTGGAAGTGGGTGATGCAGATCCGGTTCAGGTCGTGCGCGGCCACGCCGGCCCGCAGCATCTGCCGCTGCGTGCCCTCGCCGGGATCGAACAGGATTCCCTGTCCGTCCCACCGCAGCAGATACCCGTTGTGGTTCCGGTGCCGGGTGGGGACCTGGCTCGCGGTGCCGAGGACCACCAATTCACGTACGGACACGGCTGCTTCGACCTATCCGGGGGGCCACTGCATACCGCGGCCGCCCAGGACGTGGGCGTGGGCGTGCCAGACGGTCTGGCCGGCGCCGGCGCCGGTGTTGAAGACGATGCGGTGGCTCTCCAGCTTCTCGTCGTCGGCGACGGCGCCGGCCTCCCGCAGGACGTCCGCGGCGAGGGCCGGTTCGGCGGTGGCGAGAGCGGCGGCGTCCTTGTAGTGCGCCTTGGGGATGACCAGGACGTGCGTGGGCGCCTGGGGGTTGATGTCCCGGAACGCGACGGTCGTCTCCGTCTCCCGGACGATCGTCGCCGGGACGTGCCCCTCGACAATCTTGCAGAACAGACAGTCGTCCTGCGGCTCGCCTGCCATGCGGGTTCCCTCCGGGAGTGGGGCGCGTCGTTACGGTGGGCATCGTATCGTCGTCGGCCGCGGGTGATCGGTTTCCGGTCATGGGAGTTGCTTCTCGGTGGCGACCGCTGAGGCGGACAGGAGCGTCGCGGCGCCGAGGCTGCCCCACAGGGCGGCCGGGCCGTGCGGTGCGAGCGCCGTGATGACGGCCGGGGAGACGGCGAGGCCGAAGCCCGTGGAGAGCTCGAAGCGGGCGAGGGCGCGCCCCATGGCATGGGCCGGCGCGAGGGCGGTGACGAGCGCGGTGGCGCTGCCCGCGTAGATGATCTCGCCGATGGTGCAGACGACGGACACCGCGGCGACGGCCGGGGCACCCCAGCCGTCCCCGAGTGAGGTGACCGCGAGGAAGCCGAGGTAGGACGCGGTGAGCACCACCCCGGCCAGGGCCAGCACGGTCCGCCGGGAGTAGCGGGACAGCAGGACGGTGACCGGCACCTGCAGGGTGACCGCCAGCACCGTGTTGGCCACGAAGATGGCCGCCGACCACACCGGGGATGCGTGCAGCTGCGTCACCAGGATCAAGGGGAGCGCGATCTCGGGGACGTTGAGGCAGAAGACGTAGACCACGTTGGCGGCCGGCAGCGCGCGCATCCGGGGTGCGGGCCCGTCGGCCGCGTCGTCGGCCGGGGTGGCGGCCGGATGCGCGCGAAGGTGGACCGACCACGCAAGGGCCGCCGCGGTGAGATAGGCGAGCCCGGTGACGGCTGCCAGCGCCTGCAACGCGGTGGCGCCGCCCGTCAGGGCCGCGGTGGCGAGGAGCGCGCCGATGCCCAGGCCGGCGTTGCGCAGGGCGCGGCCGGCCGCGAGAGCCGCGTCGCGTTCCCGGCCGTGGGCGACGGTGGCGACGAGAGCCGCGTGGGCGGCGGGCCATGCCTGGTTGCCGACGCCGAGGAACAGCGCCGCCGTCGCGAACAGCCAGACGTGCCCCGTCGGGGGGTGGCGAGCAGAAGCACCACGCCCAGCACCCGCACCCGCATCGACGCCGCCACGACCGTGCTGCGTGCGCCCCGGTCCAGCCATCGGCCCACCGCGGGCATGCACACCAGACCCACGACGACGCCGGCCGTCATGGCGATGCCGGTGGCCGGCGCGGACAGCTGCAGCACCGTCACTCCGTACAGCAGCAGGAAGGGCCGCAGCAGGCCGGTGCCGAGTGCGTCCACGGCCAGGGCGACGGCGTAGCGGGGGCCGCCGGAGGACGGACGAGGGCGCGGGGCCGGATCTTGCCGGTGGTTGTGGTGGTTGCCATGGTGCCAACGGTGCGGACGGCCGCCGGGCCGGCCACGTCGGTTGACGAACACCGTCAACCGGCGTCGGCGCAGGCCGTCTTGTCGGTGATGCTGACCGGTCCGTGATGATGAGGCGGTGACGTTGAGGATCGACATCAGCGGCCTGCCGCCCGAGCGACTGCGGTTCGCCGCCTCCCCGCTGGCCGAGCTGACCGCGATGCTGCACGTGCTGGCCGAACCCGGGCATCATCCGCAGCACTCCGACTGGGCCGGGGACGTCCGGGCCGGGCTGCGGCCCGAGCTGGCCGAGCGGCTCCGGGAGGCGGAGTTCCTCTGGCGTTCCTCACAGGCCGACTTCCTGCTTCCCGCGCGGCCCCGGCCGACCCTCGCCGAGGAGTTGGACGACGTGGACCGGATCGACGACGAGACGTATGTGACGGCCGCGCTGGTCACCACGTGCGGCGGCAACCGGCCCGTTTCGCGGCGCCGTCCCCGCTGACCGACGCCACCGCGCGCGAGCGGGCCCTGGATCTGGCCCAGGCGCGCGGCCCGCGGCAGGAGGCCTACGCGGAACGGCTGCTCGCCGACCCGGCCCGTGTGCGGACGCGGGTGCGCGGCACCCTGGAACAGTGCGCCGAGGCCTTCTTCGACGCCGCCTGGGCGGGCGTCGCCGTGCAGCTCGCCGGCGACCTGCGCCTGAAGCACGACCTGCTGAAGCACCAGGGCGTCGGAGCGGCCCTCGCGTCGGTCTCCGGCGCGGTCGCCCTGGCACCGGAGGGCGACTACATAGTCGTGGACAAGCCGCAGGACAAGGCGACCTCCGCCCACGGCACCGGGGTCACCTTCATCCCCAGTGTCTTCGGCCGCCCGCACCTGGTGGCGGTCCACGCGCCGGGCTGGCAGCCGGTGGTGCAGTACCCCGTGGCCGAGCCGAGTCCGGCGGAGCCGCCGGTGTCGCTCGAGACGGTCACGCTACGGCTGGAGGCGCTCGCACATCCGGTACGGCTGCGGCTGCTGCGCACCCTGGCCCGCGGCCCCCACACCACCGGCGAGCTGGCGCACACCTGGGAGCTGTCGCCCCCGGAGGTCTCCCGCCACCTCGCCGTCCTGCGCCGCGCGGGCCTGCTGACGGCCCGGCGGCACGGTCGCTACATCCGCCACACCCTCAGCCTGCCCGATCTGACGGCCCTCGGCACCGACGTGCTGGCGGCCGTCCTGCGCTGAGCGGCCACGGCCCGCCGGCACCCCGCCCGCCTCAGGTCGGCAGACTCGGCGGTGTCTTCGCCGGCCGTTCCTCCAGCCCCGCCAGCGCGATCCGGATCGCCTCGTCCAGCTGGGCGTCCCGCCCCGCCGCCCAGTCCTGCGGGCGCTGGAGCACCTCCACGTCCGGGTCGACGCCGTGGTTCTCCACGTCCCAGCCGTAGCCCTCAAGCCAGATGGCGTACTTCGGCTGGGTGATGAGCGTGCCGTCGACCAGGCGGTAGCGGCTGTCGATACCGATGACACCGCCCCACGTCCGCGTGCCCACCACCGGGCCGAGCCCCAGCGCCTTGATGGCCGCGTTGACGATGTCCCCGTCGGACCCGGAGAACTCGTTCGCCACCGCCACGACGGGTCCGCGCGGGGCGTCCGCGGGATAGCTGTACGGCCGCATCCCGCGCGGCAGTTCCCAGCCCACGATCCGCCGGGCCAGCTTCTCGACGACGAGCTGCGAGGTGTGCCCGCCGCCGTTCTCCCGGACGTCCACGACGAGCCCTTCGCGTGCCACCTCGACGCGCAGGTCACGGTGGATCTGGGCCCACCCGGGCGCCTGCATGTCCGGCACATGGAGGTAGCCGAGCCGGCCGCCGGACTTCTCGTGGACGTACGCCCGCCGGTCCGCCACCCAGGCGTGGTACCGCAGGGGCTGCTCGTCGGCGATCGGGACCACGACCGCATGCCGTACGTCTCCGCCGCCGGCCGGCGAGATCGTCAGCTCCACCGCCTTGCCCGCCGTGCCGACGAGCAGCGGGCCGGGCCCGGTCACCGGGTCCACCGGCGCGCCGGCCACCGCCACGATCGCGTCCCCGGCGCGCACGGCGACCCCGGGCGCGGCCAGTGGGGCCCGCGCGTCGGGGTCGGAGGTCTCCGAGGGCAGGATCCGGTCGATCCGCCAACTCCCGTCGGCGTGGCGGGAGATGTCGGCGCCGAGCAGGCCCTGCCGGGCCCCGCTGCCGTACCCGCCGCGCGGGGCGACGTAGGCGTGCGAGGTGCCGAGCTCGCCCTGCACCTCCCACAGCAGGTCCATCAGGTCGTCGTGGGTGGCCACCCGGTCGAGCAGCGGACGGTAGCGGTCCAGCACCCCGGACCAGTCCACCCCGCTCATGTCCGGCCGCCAGAAGTGGTCCCGCATGATGCGGCCGGTCTCCTCGAACATCTGCCGCCACTCGGCCGACGGGTCGACCGTCTGCCGTACGCGGGTCAGGTCGACGGTGATGTTCGTGTCGCCGTCGTCGTCGCCGGAGGCCCGCCGGTCGCTCGGTACGACCTTCAAGCGGTCGCTCGTCCACAGCAGCACCCGCTTGCCGTCGCCGCTGACCTCGAAGTCGTCGGCGTCGTCGGCGAGATGCTCCACGCGCCGCTGGGCGAGGTCGTAGCGCTCCAGCTCGGTCTTGGGCTCGGGGTCGTCGGGCGTGGCCCGGGAGGCACCGAGGGCGCCGCGCACGGGGTGCCGCAGCCACAGCACGCCGTCCTTGGCGGTCCGCAGCGTGCTGTAGCGGGCCGCCTCGACCGGGAACGGCACGATCCGGTCGGCGAGGCCTTCGAGGTCGATGCGCGTGGCCGGGGTGCCCTCGCTGTCGGGCGTCTCGTCCTTGTCGGGCGCGTCGAAGGGGCGGCCGTGCCGCTGCGGGCCGAAGGGGGACGGGGTGGTCGCGGCGAGGGTGATCAGGTGCGGGCGGGAGCCGACCACGAAGGCGAGGTCGAAGACGTGCTCGTCGTAGACCGGGTCGAAGGCGCGGGTCGACAGGAACACCAGGTGCTTGCCGTCCTGCGTGAACGCCGGTGCGTAGTCCTGGAAGCGCAGCGGGGTCGCCTCGGACACCGACAGGTCCGTGGTGTTGGCGAGCTTGAGCTGGGACAGCGGGCGCGGGCCGGGGTGCGACCAGGCGAGCCAGGCGGAGTCGGGTGAGAAGACCAGCCCCGAGACGTCCCCGTCCGCGCTGCGGTCCACCTCGCGCACCTCGCCGGTCTCCCGCTCGACGAACAGCACGCGGCCGTCGTGCGCGGCGACCGCGGCCCGGCTCCCGTCGGGCGCCATGGCGAGTTCCAGTACGCGGCCCAGCTGCCCGGCGCCGAGCCTGCGCGGGGTGGCTCCCGGCGCGAGCCCGGTCGCGGGCGCGAACTCCAGCGCGTCGTCGCCCTCCGCGTCCGTCACCCACACCACCCACTCCTCGCCGTCCGCGCGGAAGGTGCGCGGCAGCCGGGCCCGTACGCCCGGTTCGGCGGCGAGTGCACGGGCGGGGCCGGAGCGGTGGGTGACCCAGTGCACGGCGCCCCGCACGGAGACGGCGCTGCCGCGCGCGGTGTGGTCGGGCGCCGCCTCACCGAACGCGCGGGCGGCGTTCAACGGGTACGTCTGCCGGTCGGTGCGCTGCCCGCCGAGCCGGATGTCGAGCCGGCGCGGCTCGGCGCCGTCGAGGTCGTCCAGGAGCCACAGTTCACCGGCGGAGGTGTGGACGACCCGGGTGCCGTCGCTCGCGGCGTGCCGGGCGTAGAAGCCGTCGACAGCGGTGTGCCGTCGCAGGTCGGACCCGTCGGCGAGGGACGAGTACACGGCCCCCACGCCCTCGTGGTCGGACAGGAAGGCGACCCGCTCCCCCACCCACATCGGGTACTCGATGTTCCCGTCCAGCTCCTCATGCAGCCGTACGAAGTCCCCGTCGCCGTCACGCTCGATCCACAACTTGCCCGCCGTGCCGCCCCGGTAGCGCTTCCACCGGGCCGCCTCCAGCCCCATGGGCGCGGACGCGAGCAGCAGGCGAGGGCCGTGGACGACGTCGGCGACGGGGCCGTACGGCAGCGTGGTGGCCGGTCCGCCGTCGAGCGGGACCGTGTGGGCCCAGGTGCGGCGGCTGCCCGCCTGGCCCCGGCTGCTGATCGCGAGGACCTGGCCGTCGGGGGTCCAGCCGCGCACCCGGGTCTGCGCGCTGCCCCAGTGGGTGAGGCGCCTGGAGGGGCCGCCGTCGACCGGCGCGATGTGCACCTCGGGGGCGCCGTCGCGGGTGGAGGTCCAGGCGACGGTCGTACCGTCGGGCGAGATGCGCGGCAGGGAGACCGGCACGTTGTCGGCGCTGACCCGCCAGGCCCTGCCGCCGTCGAGGGGGGCGAGCCATACGTCGTCCTCGGCGGTGAAGGCGACCAGGTCGCCGTGCAGATGCGGATACCGCAGATACGACGGCGCGGGGGCGGGGGCCGAAGTCGAAGCTGGCGTCGCGGACTGTGTCACCGGATCACCCTAGGCAACCGCGGCGTCCGCGGACAGGTCTTTGGATCACTTGCCCCAACTCCCGCCGGGACACGGTCACTTGCCCTCCGGCCAGCAGTTCGGGTGTTGCTTGCAGTAGACGGTCTTGGTGACCGTCACGGTGACCGTGGGGCCGGGCTGCTGTCCGCCCCCGGACGGGTTGACGGGCGAGGGCGTGGCGTCGCACTTGCCCAGCCCGTTCACGTGGAACCACTCCTTGCCGTCGATCTTGGCGACCAGGTCCCCGCGCACACAGGAACCGCTGACGGCCCGGGTGATCCGGCCGGTGACGACGATGTCCTTGCCGTCCTTGGTCTCACCCTCGCAGTCGACCTTGACGACGGTGTTCTCACTCGCGGTCGGCGAACTGCCGTTGCCGCCGCCGTCGTACGAGCCCGTGCAGTTGAGCCACTGCACGTCGGCCTTCTGCCGCTCCAGTTCCTCGGTCACGGTCTGATCGGTCGTGAACGCCACGGTCGCCGAGCTCAGTCCACCCGGATCACAGCCGGTCACCGAGCCGACGGCGACGACCGCGAGCCCCGCCACACCGGCCACCCGCGCCCCGCGCATACGACGCCCCGCACGCCGGTCCGCGCGAGGCCAGACCCTCCTGAATGCCCCCATGGGACCGCAGCCTGCCACTGTCCCGGCCGCCGCGGTAGAGCGCATACGGCCACTCCCTGCTCGCGCAGTTCACGGCGGGAGGCAGTCGATCCTCAGGCGCGCAGGAGCAGCCACTCCTGAAGCTCGACCAGGTTGCCCTCGGGGTCCTTGAGGTGGGCGACGCGCATGCGGTCGGTCATCGGGGCGGGGTCGTGCAGGAGGGTCGCGCCGCGTGCGGTGATCTGTTCGCAGTAGGTGTCCAGATCGTCGACGCGCAGGACCACCAGTGAGCGGTGGCCCTTGGCCTCGTCGCCGAGTTCGCCGACGATCGCGGCCATCATCGCCCGGTCCTGGAGGGCGACGCCCGCCGAACCGGTGGCGGGGCTGAACTTCTCGTAGGGCCCGTTCGTCGCGCCCGACTGCGGCTTGAGGCCGAGGACATCGGCGTAGAAGCGGTAGCAGGCGGCGAAGTCGCCGACCAGCAGCCGTACTTGGGCGAGTTCCACGGGGGGACGTCCCTCCTGCTGTCAGGACCAGCGGCCGGTGCGGCCGAGGAGCAGTGCCGTCGCCGCGGTTCCGGCGGTGGAGGTGCGCAGGACGGTACGGCCCAGACGGTACGCCTTCGCGCCCGCCTCCTCGAAGAGGGCGAGTTCCTCGGGGGCCACGCCGCCCTCGGGGCCGACGACGAGCACGATCTCGCCCTCGGCGGGCAGCTCGGCCGTCGCGAGCGGCTCGCTGCCGTAGTCGCGCTCCTCGTGCAGTACGGCGGCGAAGTCGGCGTCGGCGAGCAGCGCGGCGACCTGCTTGGTCGTGGCCGCCTCAGCGACCTCCGGAAAGCGCACCCGGCGCGACTGCTTGCCGGCCTCGCGGGCGGTGGCCCGCCACTTGCCGAGGGCCTTCGCCCCCCGCTCGCCCTTCCACTGGGTGATGCACCGGGCCGCCGCCCACGGCACGATCGCGTCGACGCCGGTCTCGGTCATGGTCTCGACGGCCAGTTCACCGCGGTCGCCCTTGGGGAGGGCCTGGACGACGGTGATACGAGGCTGCTGCGCCGGCTCCTCGGCCACCGCACCCACGCCCACGACCAGCCGGTCCTTGCCCTCGGCCGCCTTGACGACGCCCTCGGCCCAGCGCCCGAGCCCGTCGGTGAGGACGACCTCCTCGCCGGCCCGCAGCCGCTTCACGGAGACGGCGTGCCGTCCCTCGGGGCCGTCGAGAACGTACTCGCCGCCGGCGAGGTGGCCCCGCTCCAGCGACTCGACGACGAACACCGGCGCCGTCATCCGGCCGCACCCCCCTCGCGCGCCGCCGACAACGCTGTCGCAGCGGCGTCCAGCTCGGCGGCCAGCACCTCCACCAGCTGCCCGGCGGGCAGGTCGCGTGCCATGCGGTGCCCCTGCCCCGCCCACAGGGCCATGCCCTGCGCGTCACCGGACGCGGCGGCCTTCTTGCGCAGGGGTGAGGTCAGGTGGTGGACCTCGGGGTAGGCGGCGGGGGCGTACGGCCCGTGCTCGCGCATGAAGCGGTTGACCAGGCCGCGGGCGGGCCGGCCGGAGAACGCGCGCGTCAACTCGGTCCGTGCGAACAGGGGGTTGGTCAGCGCCTGCTTGTGCAGGGCGTTGGCGCCGGACTCCTGGGTGGCGAGGAAGGCGGTGCCGAGCTGGGCGGCAGCGGCCCCGGCCGCGAGGACGGCGGCGATCTGGCTGCCGCGCATGATGCCGCCGGCGGCGACGATGGGCAGGCTCACGGTCTCCCGGACCTGTGCGATGAGGGCGAGCAGCCCGATGCCCGACCGGTCCGTCTCCGGGTTGTCCCGATGCGTCCCCTGGTGCCCGCCGGCCTCCACTCCCTGCACGATCACGGCATCGGCGCCGGCCTGCTGTACGGCGAGGGCCTCGTCCGGTGCGGTCACGGTGACGAGGGTGAAGGTGCCGGCGCGGCGCAGGGACTCCAGCACATCCGGCTTCGGCACCCCGAAGTGGAACGAGACGACCGGCACCGGGTTGTCGAGCAGCACGGCCAGCTTGGCGTCGTACCCGTCGTCCCGCCCGCTGTCCGGGTCCCCCAGCTCGGTCTCGTACCAGGCGGCCTCACCGGCGAGCTGATGCGCGTAGACGTCCACGGCCGCGGCGTCGGCGTACTCGGGCTGCGGCATGAACAGGTTGACCCCGAAGGGCCGGCCCGTCAGACCCCGCAGCTGCTTGATCTCCTGGTACATCCCGTCGGCGGTCTTGTACCCGGCGGCGAGGAACCCCAGCCCACCTGCCTCGGACACGGCAGCGGCGAGCTGCGGCACGGAGACGCCGCCCGCCATGGGGGCCTGCACGATCGGATGGGGGAAGAGATCGGTCAGCGCGGAGGACATGACGGCATGTTGTCACGTCCTCCGAACAAGTCCGAATCGGCCCTGTGCCGTGCAATGTACGGGGACTGCCCCACCGGACTCAGCGCCCGTTGAACGCGTCCTTCAGCCGCGAGAACAACCCCTGCTGCCCCGGCTGGAACTGCCCCGTCGGCCGCTCCTCGCCGCGCAGCTTGGCCAGCTCGCGCAGGAGCCGCTCCTGCTCGGGGTCCAGCTTGGTCGGCGTGGTGACCTCGACGTGCACGATGAGGTCGCCGCGACCGCCGCCCCGCAGATGCGTCACACCGCGTCCGTGCAGCGGAATCGACTGACCGGACTGGGTGCCGGGCCGGATGTCGACCTCCTCCAGGCCGTCCAGCGTCTCCAGCGGCACCTTCGTGCCGAGGGACGCCGCGGTCATCGGGATCGTCACCGTGCAGTGCAGGTCGTCGCCGCGCCGCTGGAAGGTCGAGTGCGGCAGCTCGTGGATCTCGACGTACAGGTCACCGGCGGGACCGCCACCGGGCCCGACCTCGCCCTCGCCGGCGAGCTGGATCCGGGTGCCGTTGTCGACACCGGCCGGGATCTTGACCGTGAGCGTCCGACGGGACCGCACACGTCCGTCGCCCGCGCACTCCGGACACGGCGTGGGAACCACCGTGCCGAATCCCTGGCACTGCGGGCAGGGCCGCGACGTCATGACCTGGCCCAGGAAGGACCGCGTCACCTGCGACACCTCACCGCGACCGCGGCACATGTCACACGTCTGAGCGGAGGTGCCGGGGGCAGCCCCCTCACCGTTGCAGGTGTTGCAGACGACGGCCGTGTCGACCTGGATGTCCTTCGTCGTGCCGAAGGCCGCCTCGTCGAGTTCGATCTCCAGCCGGATCATCGCGTCCTGGCCCCGACGGGTGCGCGAGCGCGGGCCGCGCTGGGACGCCGTACCGAAGAAGGCGTCCATGATGTCCGAGAAGTTGCCGAAGCCACCCGCGCCGAAGCCGCCCGCGCCCGCGCCGCCCGCCTGGGACAGCGGGTCGCCGCCGAGGTCGTAGACCTGCTTCTTCTGCGGGTCCGACAGCACCTCGTAAGCGGCGTTGATCTCCTTGAACCGCTCCTGGGTCTTCGGATCCGGGTTGACGTCCGGGTGCAGCTCGCGCGCGAGCCGCCGGAAGGCCTTCTTGATCTCTTCCTGCGACGCGTCGCGACGCACGCCGAGAACGGCGTAGTAGTCCGTGGCCACTTACGACTCCGCCAGGATCTGTCCGACGTACCGTGCCACTGCGCGTACCGCTCCCATCGTTCCCGGGTAATCCATGCGGGTCGGTCCGACCACGCCGAGCTTGGCTACTGCCTCACCGCCCGAACCGTAGCCGACCGACACGACAGACGTTGAGTTGAGTCCCTCGTAGGCGTTCTCGTGACCGATGCGTACGGTCATGCCCGAATCCCCTGCCTCGCCAAGGAGCTTGAGGAGCACGACATGCTCCTCCAGGGCCTCCAGGACGGGCCGGATGGTGAGGGGGAAGTCATGTCCGAAGCGGGTGAGATTGGCGGTGCCGCCGATCATCAGCCGCTCTTCGTTCTCCTCGACGAGTGTCTCCAGCAGGGTGGAGAGCACGGCCGAGACGGTGCCGCGGTCCTCTATGTCGAAGGCCTCTGCGAGGTCCTCGACGAGCCTTGGCACGTCGGTGAAGCGCCGCCCCGCGACCCGGCTGTTCAGCCGCGCGCGCAGATCCGCGAGCGAGGCCTCACCGAAGGGCGCGGGACAGTCGATCATCCGCTGCTCGACCCGACCGGTGTCCGTGATCAGCACGAGCATCACACGCGCGGGCGCGAGCGAGAGCAGCTCGACATGCCGGACGGTGGACCGGGTCAGCGACGGGTACTGCACGACGGCGACCTGCCGTGTGAGCTGCGCGAGCAGCCGCACGGTGCGCGCCACGACGTCGTCGAGGTCGACGGCGCCGTCGAGGAAGTTCTGGATGGCGCGCCGCTCCGGCGGGGTCATCGGCTTGACGCCGGCGAGCTTGTCGACGAACAGCCGGTAGCCCTTGTCGGTCGGGATGCGCCCCGCGCTGGTGTGCGGCTGGGCGATGAATCCCTCGTCCTCCAGAGCGGCCATGTCATTGCGGACGGTCGCCGGGGAGACCCCGAGGTTGTGCCGCTCGGTCAGCGCCTTCGATCCGACCGGCTCCTCGGTCCCGACATAGTCCTGGACGATGGCGCGCAACACCTGAAGCCTGCGTTCACTCAGCAACCGCGCACACCTCCAGAAGTCGTCCCCTTGACATCTCGCCTGGCACTCTGCGCTGGTGAGTGCCAACCGTCCCCGGCCAGTGTACGGCGGTGGGGTACGCCCCGGGCAAGGCCGGTCCGGCACCACCATGCCCGACGGTGCTGTCTTGGTTAGCGTCGCCGTATGACGGTGACTTGGGAAGAGCTCGGGTGGGAACGGCTGGCGGCCGGGGTGGGCAGATGCCGGCTTCCGGGCTGGGACTGCACCGCGGGGCTGGTCGTGGGCCGGGACACGGCGCTCGTGATCGACGCCGGGTCAAGCCTCGGGGAGGGCGTGCGGTTGCGTACGCAGGCGCAGTGGCTCGCGGGTCACCGTGTGACTCATCTCGCGCTGACGCATCCCCACTTCGATCATGTCTTCGGGGCTGCGGCGTTCGCCGGGGCGGAGGTGTACGGCCCGGTGGGCATGGACACGGCGTCCGCACACGCGCGTGCGGAACTGCGCGCGGACGCCGTGGGCAACGGCCTGGACCCGGACGCGGCGGACGAGGCCATCGACGCCCTGGTCCGTCCCCGCCACCAGGTGAGCGGCGAGTGGACCCTCGACCTGGAGGGCGGCCGGCAGGTCCTGCTGGCGAACGTGGGCCCGGCCCACACCGCCCACGATCTGGTCGTGCTCGTGCCGGGCCGGGCCGCGGGCGACCGGGAGGTCGTCTTCTGCGGCGATCTGGTGGAGGAGTCCGGCGAACCCCAGGCGGGCCCCGACGCCGTACCGTCGCAGTGGCCGGCCGCCCTGGACCGCCTGCTGGACCTGGGCGGCGAGGACGCGCTGTACGTGCCCGGTCACGGAGCGGTGGTGGATGCGGAGTTCGTACGACGTCAGCGGGACGCCTTGGCGGCCCGCTTCGGCGTGTCGCCCTGATCCGCGAGACGTACCCGCGGGGCTTCTCCTATCGTCATCCGAATGCGCCAGTACTCCCCGGACCTGACCCCGCCCTGGAAGAAGCCCAGGCCCGCCCCCGAGGTACCGGCGGACCCGGGCCTGGTCGTGGAGGAGCCGGGCACGGGTTTCTGCGGGGCGGTGATCCGCTGCGAGGCGGGCACGGTGACGCTGGAGGACCGCTTCGGCAAGCACCGGGTGTTCCCGCTGGAGCCGCGGGGGTTCCTGCTGGAGGGCAAGGTGGTGACGCTCGTACGCCCGCCGTCCTCGGCTCCCGCACGTCCCAGCCGTACGGCGTCCGGTTCGGTCGCCGTCCCCGGCGCACGCGCGCGCGTGGCCCGCGCCGGCCGTATCTACGTGGAAGGCCGCCACGACGCCGAGCTGGTCGAGAAGGTCTGGGGCGACGACCTGCGCATCGAGGGCGTGGTCGTGGAGTACCTGGAGGGCGTCGACGACCTGCCGTCCATCGTGACCGAATTCGCTCCGGGCCCGGACGCCCGCCTCGGCGTCCTGGTGGACCACCTGGTCCCCGGCACGAAGGAGTGGCGCATCGCCGAGTCGGTGACCAGCGAACACGCCCTGGTCGTGGGCCACCCGTACATCGACATCTGGGAGGCGGTGAAGCCGTCGGCCCTGGGCATCGAGTCCTGGCCACGCGTCCCGCACGGGCAGGACTGGAAGACGGGGGTGTGCCGGGCGCTGGGGTGGCCGTCGGAGAACACCGGCGCGGTGTGGCAGGCGATCCTGAAGCGGGTGGGGTCCTACAAGGACCTGGAGCCGGAGTTGCTGGGACGGGTGGAGGAGCTGATCGACTTCGTTACGGGTAGCGGTGGGGCCTAGCGTTGGGGTAGATGCCGAACTCGCTGGTATCCAATTCGAGCTCCAGATCCTCCAACGGCAGCGGCGCCCCGAACTTGGTGATCTGCTGCCTCTGATAGTCGGCGTTCTCCCCCTTACCGACTGGCATGGTCAGCAGTACGCAGTGCGCCATGATCGGATCCACAATGAGGTAAGCGGGTACCTCACCGGCGGCGTAGATCGACCGCTTGATCTCGTAGTCCCGCTGGATGCTGGTCTTGGAGACGACCTCGACCACCATGGTGACCAACCGGGACGGCAGCAGACGGCCTGAGTCCGGGGCAACACCCCGTTCCAACACGACCAAGTCCGGAATCGGCTCGCTGGTCTCATCGATGATGTCCACGTCTGTCACCTGAAGCCGTTCCCAGCGCTTACGCGGGAGCTGGTCCACCACGTCGGCCACGATCCGGTTGTGCACCAGATCGGGAGTGGCCATCATCACGATTTCCCCCCGGAGAAGCTCGGCCTTGATGCCCTCGGGAGGCTCGAACTCCTCGAAGAACTTGGCAATCCCACGCTCGTCCACAGCGGTCATCTCCGTGGCCTCCACATCCGCCGCGTCCTGTCGGCGGCAGCCTACGAACTAGGTTAGGGACCGAACCGGCGTTCCGGGGTGATCCACTCGCCCGAGTGATCAGTCCACCAAATCCCTGACCACCGCGTCCGCCAGCAGCCGCCCCCGCAAGGTCAGCACCGCACGCCCGTCCTCGTACGGCCCCTCCTGAAGCAGCCCCTCCGCCAGCGCCCGGCGAGAAGCCGCAAGCCCGTCCTGCCGCAGCAGCCCCAGCGGCACCCCTTCCAGCAGCCGCAGCTCCAGCAGGATCCGTTCGACCCTGCGGTCCTCCCCGGACAGCAGCTCGCGCCCGGCCCCCGGTGACCGTCCCGCCGCCAGGGCCGCCGCGTACGCGCCCGGATGCTTCACGTTCCACCAGCGCACGCCACCCACGTGCGAGTGGGCGCCCGGGCCCGCGCCCCACCAGTCGGCGCCCCGCCAGTACAGCTCGTTGTGCAGGCAGCGGCCCGCCTGGGAGGTCGCCCAGTTGGAGACCTCGTACCAGTCGAAGCCCGCCTCCGACAGCACCGACTCCGCGATCAGATACCGGTCCGCGTGGACGTCGTCGTCCGTCATCGGGACCTCGCCCCGGCGGATGCGGCGGGCCAGCTGAGTGCCCTCCTCGACGATCAGGGCGTAGGCGGACACATGGTCCGGGCCGGCGCCGATCGCCGCCTCCAGCGAGGCCCGCCAGTCGTCGTCCGACTCGCCCGGTGTGCCGTAGATCAGGTCCAGGTTGACGTGCTCGAAGCCCGCCGCGCGCGCCTCCGCCACGCAGGCCTCGGGACGGCCCGGGGTGTGGGTGCGGTCCAGGACCTTCAGCACGTGCTGCTTCGCGCTCTGCATGCCGAAGGACAGCCGGTTGAAGCCGCCCTCGCGCAGGGTGGCCAGATACGCCGGGTCCACCGACTCCGGGTTCGCCTCCGTCGTGATCTCCGCGTCCGGTGCCAGCCCGAACTCGTCGCGGATCGCCCCCAGCATCCGTACGAGATCGTCGGCGGCCAGCAGCGTGGGCGTACCGCCGCCGACGAAGACCGTGCGGACCTCGCGCGGGTCGTCGCCGAGGACCTTGCGGGCGAGGCGGATCTCGTCGACGAGGGTCTCGGCGTAGTTGTCGCGGGACGCCAGCACTCCACCCGTGCCGCGCAGCTCGGTCGCCGTGTAGGTGTTGAAGTCGCAGTAACCGCAGCGGGTCGCGCAGTACGGGACGTGCAGGTAGAAGCCGAGGGGGCGGTCGGCGGACCCGGCGAGGGCGGACGCGGGGAGCGAGCCGTCGTCGGGGACGGGCTCGCCGTCGGGGAGTGCGGAAGGCATGGGTTCTATTGTCCAGCACGCGCGCATGCCCGCCGGAACCGAGACAACCGCTACTCGGCCTGGAGCACCAGCAACGCCAGATCGTCCTCCGGCGGACGGCCGCTGAACTCGTGCACGAGCCTGCGGATCCGCTCCGCGATCAGCTCGGCGTTCAGCCCCGCGCACCCCGCGAGCGCGGTCGCGAGGCCGTCGCCGTCGTCGAACTGGCGGGTGCCGCTGCGCCGCTCCGTCACCCCGTCGGTCACGCACAGCAGGGTGTCGCCGGAGCGCAGCTCGAAGGTCTCGCTGGTGTACGTGGCGTCCTCGACGACCCCGAGGAGGGTCTGCGGGTGCGCGGCGGTGTGGACCTCGCCGCCCGCGCCCAGCAGCAGCGGCAGCGGGTGTCCGGCGGAGGCGAGGGTGCAGCGGATGCCGCCGTCGAAGGGGGTGAGCTCGCCGTAGAGGAGGGACAGGAAGCGGGTCTGCGGGCCGTCGCCTGGTGCCACCGGGACCGGGCCGACGAGGGCGCGCGCGGCGGCGTCGGCGGCTTCCGTGGCGTCGTCGAGGAGGAGCTGGTTGAGGCGGTCGAGGACGTCGGCGACCCGGTAGCCCTCGCGCGCGAGGAGCCGCAGCCAGGGGCGCGCGATGCCGATCACCACGGCCGCCTCGGGGCCCTTGCCCTGGACGTCCCCGATGGCGAAGCACCAGCGGCCGTCGCCGGCCGGGAAGAGGTCGTAGAAGTCGCCGCTCGGGCCGCCCTTGTCGCACGGCTCGTACACCAGCGCGCTGGCCACGCCGGGGATCTCCGCGACGGCGCCGGGCAGCAGTCCGCGTTGCAGAACCCTGCTGATGGTGGCCTGCCGGGCGTACTGGCGGGCCGCGCCGATGGCGAGGGCCACCCGGCGGGCGAGGTCCTCGACGAGCCCGGTGACCTCGTCGGGGAAGCGCACGAGGTCGGCCCGCCCGATGACCAGTGTGCCCAGCGGGCGGCCCCCGGCGATCAGGCGGTACGCGAGCGCCGTGCCGCGCACCCCGCGTGCGCCGAGCGCCTCACCGGGCCAGGGGTAGGCGACCGGGCCGGTGCGGTGGTCGTCGGCCGGAAGCGGCGGCTCCTTCTCCAGGGCCTGGCGGAGCTCCTCGATGAGGTTCTCGGAGCCATGCCAGACGCGGGCCAGCCGCGGCCCGGTCCCGGCGGCGCCCTCCGCCGCCCAGCCCGCCCCGGCGCCGGCTTCGCCCGATCGTGGGTATCCCCAGCGCCCGGCGACCTCGTCCTCCAGCCACACCGCACACCAGTCCGCCAGCCGCGGCACGATCAGCTGGCCGGCGAGCGCGGCTACCAGGTTCTCGTCGAGCTGCCCGGCGAGCAGGTCGGAGGCCTCGGCGAGGAAGGACAGGGCACCGCGGTTGAGCCAGTCCCGCTCCCGCTCTGCGCGCTGGGGCTCGGGGGCGAGGATCTCGGCCGCGCGCAGCCCGCGCTCCAGCGCGCGCTCCTCGGCGTACGCCTCGATGTCGTCCTTGGCCGCCACGGGGTCCTCGGCGGGCAGCCGCGCCCACACGGTCTTGGCGCCGGTGCGATAGGTGACACCCCAGGACTCGGCGAGCCGGGACACCAGCCGCAGGCCGCGGCCGTACTCCGGTGTCTCGTACGGCGCCTCGACCTCACCGTCGCGCGGGGCGCGCGAGGGGTGGTGGTCCAGGACCTCGACGAGAAGGGCGCCGGTGTCCTCCAGGCGGCAGGTGAGCTCCAGGTCGGTACCGGCGTGCACGACGGCGTTGGTGACCAGCTCGCTGACGGCCACGACGGCGTCGTCGACGAGGCGGGCGCTGAGGTGCTCGGTGCCGGGCAGCCCGGAGGCGGCCCATTCCGTGAGGGCGTTGCGCACGAGGGTGCGGGCGGAACCCGGGGAGATCGGACTGCCGGGGAGGACGGTGCGGGTTTCGGCGCCCACGCCCCCCTGCGCAGGCGCATCAGAGGCACGGGAAACGGTCTCCCGTTGCGCCGGAATGGCCCCCATCTACAGCTCCCCGAACGGTTCGGACGAATACGCCTCAGTCGACGCCGACAGAGTGACAGACTGGCCACGCCCATAAGCACCGAGTTACCGAAGTGGGCCGCCATGAGTGAGAACCGTGCTACGCGTGTGCTCGAAGACGGACAGAAAGACGGTCAAATTCGAGCATCGGAACTGCGCCCGCTGCTCGCCGCGATGACCGCGGCGAGGGACGGCGACTTCCGGAGGCTCCCGGAGACCGGTGAGGGAGTGGTGGCCGAGCTGACGGCGGTCTTCAACCAGATCATGGACCGGAGCACGCACTTCAACCGTGAAGTGCAGCGGGTCAAGCGGGAGTTGGTCCGGCACGGCAGGCTCGACGAGCGGCTCTCGGCGAGCCCGGGCCCGGGCGACTGGACGACCCGCGTCAACGACGTCAACCAGGTGCTCGACGCCCTGGTCGCCCCGGCGGCGAACGCGACGCGCGTGCTCGACGCGGTGGCCGGCGGTGACCTGACCCAGCGCGTCGATCTGCACGACGGGAGCCGCCAGTTACGCGGCGACCTGCGGCGCCTCGGCCGGGCCGTGAACAAGATGGTCGACCAGCTCTCCCTGTTCACCGGCGAGGTCACCCGCGTGGCCCGTGAGGTCGGCACCGAGGGCCGGCTCGGCGGCCGGGCCAAGGTGACCGGGTTGTCCGGCAGTTGGCGGGACGTGACCGAGGCCGTCAACACGATGGCGTCCCGGCTGACGGCGCAGGTGCGCGACATCGCCCTGGTGACCACGGCCGTGGCCCGCGGCGACCTGACCCGCACGGTCACCGTCGAGGCGACCGGCGAGCTGCTCGAACTCAAGCTGACCGTCAACACGATGGTCGACCAGCTGTCCGCCTTCGCCGACGAGGTGACGAGGGTCGCCCGCGAGGTGGGTACGGAAGGGCAGCTGGGCGGACGCGCGCAGGTGCGCGGCGTCTCCGGCGTGTGGAAGGACCTCACCGACAACGTCAACTTCATGGCGTCGAACCTGACCTCGCAGGTCCGCAACATCGCCCAGGTCACCACGGCCGTCGCCAACGGCGACCTGAGCCAGAAGATCACCGTCGACGCCCAGGGCGAGATCCTCGAACTCAAGTCGACCATCAACACGATGGTGGACCAGCTCTCCGCCTTCGCCGACGAGGTCACCCGCGTCGCCCGCGAGGTCGGCACCGAAGGAAACCTCGGCGGCCGGGCCCAGGTACGCGGCGTCAGCGGCGTATGGAAGGACCTCACCGACAACGTCAACTTCATGGCGGACAACCTGACTTCCCAGGTCCGCAACATCGCCCTGGTCTCCACCGCCGTGGCCCAGGGCGACCTGGGCAAGAAGATCACGGTCGAGGCGAAGGGCGAGATCCTGGAGCTGAAGTCCACCATCAACACGATGGTGGACCAGCTCTCCGCCTTCGCCGACGAGGTCACCCGCGTCGCCCGCGAAGTCGGCACCGAAGGAAACCTCGGCGGTCAGGCCCAGGTACGCGGCGTCAGCGGCGTATGGAAGGACCTCACCGACAACGTCAACTTCATGGCGCTGAACCTGACCTCGCAGGTCCGCAACATCGCCCAGGTGACGACCGCCGTCGCCAACGGCGACCTGTCCAAGAAGATCACCGTCGACGCCCGCGGCGAGATCCTCGAACTCAAGGACACCGTCAACACGATGGTGCAGCAGCTGCGGGCCTTCGCCGACGAGGTCACCCGCGTCGCCCGCGAGGTCGGCACCGACGGCCGGCTCGGCGGCCGCGCGCAGGTGCTGGGCGTCTCCGGCGTGTGGCGGGACCTGACCGACAACGTCAACTACATGGCCGACAACCTCACCTCACAGGTGCGCAACATCGCCCAGGTCACCACCGCCGTCGCCAACGGCGACCTCTCGAAGAAGATCGACGTGGACGCGCGCGGCGAGATCCTGGAACTGAAGACCGCCATCAACACGATGGTCGACACCCTCTCCTCCTTCTCCTCCGAGGTGACCCGCGTGGCCCGCGAGGTGGGCTCCGAGGGCCAGCTCGGCGGCCAGGCCCGGGTGGAGGGCGTGTACGGCACCTGGAAGCGCCTGACGACGAACGTGAACGAGCTGGCGTCGAACCTGACCACCCAGGTCCGCGCGATCGCCGAGGTCGCCTCCGCGGTGGCCCAGGGCGACATGTCCCGCTCGATCACGGTGGAGACGCGCGGCGAGGTCGCCGAGCTGAAGGACAACATCAACCTGATGGTGGCCAACCTGCGCGAGACGACCCGCGCCAAGGACTGGCTGGAGTCCAACCTGGCCCGCCTGGCCGCTCTGATGCAGGGCCACCGCGACCTGATGGAGGTCGCCGACCTGCTGCTGCGCGAGCTGACGCCGCTGGTGAACGCCCAGTACGGCGCCTTCTTCCTGGCCGACCCGGACGAGGAGAGCGCCGCGCTGCGCACCACGGTTCCCACGAAGGGACTGGCTTTCATCGCCGGATACGGCTCGGCGCAGGGCGCGACCGTCGAGACCGGCGGCCTCCCGGTGCACGGCCTGGTCCAGCAGGCTGCCCGCGAGAAGAAGCGGATCCTCGTCGAGGAGGCCCCGCCGGACTACATCAAGATCAACAGCGGGCTCGGCGAGGCGGCGCCCACCAGCGTCGTCATCATCCCGATCCTCTTCGAGGACAAGCTGCTGGGCGTGATCGAGCTGGCGTCGTTCTCCCGCTTCTCCGATGTGCACCTGGCGTTCTTCGACCAGTTCGTGAACACCATCGCCGTCGCGATCAACACGATCATCGCCAACTCCCGTACGGAGTCCCTGCTCGGCGAGTCCCAGCGCCTGGCCATGCAGCTCCAGGAACGCTCGGACGAACTGCAGATGCAGCAGGCGGAGCTGCAGCGCTCGAACGCCGAGCTGGAGGAGAAGGCCGCGCTGTTGGCGACTTCGTCGCAGTACAAGTCGGAGTTTTTGGCGAACATGTCCCACGAGCTGCGGACGCCTCTGAACTCGCTGCTGATCCTGGCGAGACTGCTCTCCGACAACCCGGACGGCCATCTCTCCGACCAGGAGGTCCAGTTCGCGACGACGATCCACCGCTCCGGCTCGGACCTGCTCCAGCTGATCAACGACATCCTGGACCTGTCGAAGATCGAGGCCGGCCGGATGGACGTACGCCCGAAGAAGCTGCCGCTGATCAAGCTGCTCGACTACGTGCACGCCACCTTCCGCCCGCTCACCCTGGACCGGGGGCTCGCCTTCGAGGTGGCGGTCGGCGAGGACGTACCGCGCGAGATGTACTCGGACGAGCAGCGCCTCCAGCAGATCCTGCGCAACCTCCTCTCCAACGCCATCAAGTTCACCGCGTCGGGCAAGGTCGAGCTGCGGGTGAACCGGATGAAGGACCCCGATCAGCACTACGTCCGCGAGGGCGACGAGGTGATCGCGTTCTCGGTGTCCGACACCGGCATCGGCATCGCGGCGGAGAAACTCCCGGTCATCTTCGAGGCGTTCCAGCAGGCCGACGGCACGACCAACCGCAAGTACGGCGGCACTGGCCTCGGCCTGTCCATCAGCCGTGAGATCGCGGGCCTGCTGGGCGGCCGTATCGTCGCCGAGAGCGAGCCCGGCAAGGGCTCCACGTTCACGCTGTACGTTCCGGTCGTCAGCCCCGGTCACTCCGCCACCGGCCCGGTGCCCGAGGACCGTTCGCTGCCGGCGCCGGAGCAGCTGTCCGCCGAGACGTTCTTCTCGACCGCCCACGACGCGGACGACTCCTGGCCGACGCCGACCAAACTGGAGGCATGGCAGACCGGCCGGGCGGGGCAGGTCCTGCCGGGCCGACGGGTGTTGATAGTGGACGACGACATCCGCAACGTGTTCGCGCTCACCCATGTCCTGGGCCGGGTCGGTATGCCGGTCCTGTACGCGGAGAACGGCCGCGAGGGCATCGAGACACTGGAGCGCACCCCGGACGTCGAACTCGTCCTGATGGACATCATGATGCCGGAGATGGACGGATACGAGACGATCTCCGCCATCCGTCGCACCCCCCGCTGGGCGGACCTGCCCATCGTCGCGCTCACCGCGAAGGCCATGCCCGGCGACCGGGAGAAGTCCATCGCGCGGGGCGCCAACGACTACGTACCGAAGCCGGTGGACGTGGATCAGCTGCTGACCGTCGTCTGCGACCTCCTGGACCCCGAGGCCGCGGACAACTCCGTAGTACCGGAACCGCGCACTTCCGAAGGGGAAGAGGTTCCGCCGACCATCACCGAGTGAGGCCACTTCATCATGAGCGCTGAGGCAACGACCGACGAGCGTGCCGGCATCCTCCTGGTCGACGACATGGAGGACAACCTGATCGCGCTGGAGGCCGTACTGGGGTCCCTCAACGAGCCGCTCGTCCGCGCGCGTTCGGGCGAGGAGGCGATGAAGGCGCTGCTGCGGCAACGCTTCGCCCTGGTGCTGCTCGATGTCCGCATGCCGGGCATGGACGGCTTCGAGACCGCCAGCAACATCAAACGACTCGACCAGACCAAGGACGTCCCGATCATCTTCCTGACCGGCGCGGAGGACGACCCGGGCTACGCCTTCCGCGGCTACGCCACGGGTGCCGCCGACTACCTGACCAAGCCGTTCGACCCCTGGGTGCTACGCGCGAAGGTGACGGTGTTCCTGGACCTGTACCGCAAGAACAGGCAACTGGAACGCCTGCTGAGCCGCGAGCACGTCCACAGCCGAGAGCTGAGTACCCAGTTGGAGGCTTTGGAGGACCAGCTCGCCGCCGACGCACCCCCGAACCTGACGGCACTACGAGCACAGGTCCACGAGATACGTAGGCTCATCGGGAAAGGGTGAGCTGCCCCACCTCGAAGGGGCGCGGGGCTGTATCGATCTGCGGCTCTGCCGCGTGGGCGCGACCAGCCACGACGAAGCGTCAGCCGCCGCGCCCCCAGCGTCCCCTACGCCTCGCGCGTACCCGCGTACATCTCCTCGATCAGAGCCTTGTACTCCCGCTCGACAACCGGCCGCTTCAACTTCAGACTCGGCGTGATCTCCCCGTGCTCCACATCGAGATCCCGCGGCAGCAGCCGGAACTTCTTGATCGTCTGCCACTTCTGCAGCCCGGCGTTGAGCTGCTGCACATACCCGTCGACCATCTCGATGGCGGCCGGCGAGGCGACGATCTCCGCGTACGACTTCCCGCCGAGCCCGTTCTCCTCGGCCCACGCCACGATCGCGACCTCGTCCAGCGCGATCAGCGCCGTGCAGAAGTTCCGGTCGGCGCCGTGCACCAGGATGTTGGAGACGTACGGGCACACCGCCTTGAACTGCCCCTCGACCTCGGCGGGCGAGATGTACTTGCCGCCCGACGTCTTGATCAGGTCCTTCTTGCGGTCGGTGATGCGCAGGTACCCGTCCGGGGACAGCTCCCCGATGTCACCGGTGTGGAACCAGCCGTCGCTCTCCAGAACCTCGGCGGTCTTCTCCGGCAGCCCGTGGTAGCCCTCCATGATGCCGGGGCCGCGCAGCAGGATCTCCCCGTCGTCGGCGATGCGCACCTCCGTACCGGGCAGCGGCTTGCCGACCGTGCCGGTGCGGTAGGCCTCCCCCGGGTTCACGAAGGACGCGGCCGAGGACTCCGTGAGGCCGTAGCCCTCCAGGACGTGGATGCCGGCGCCGGCGAAGAAGAAGCCGATCTCCGGGGCGAGGGCGGCACTGCCGGACACGCACGCCCGCAGGTTGCCGCCGAAGGCCTCGCGGATCTTGGCGTACACGAGGGTGTCGGCGACCTTGTGCTTCGCGGCGAGCCCGAAGGGCGCGGAGTGGGTGCCGGTGCGCCGGAAGTTGTCCTGGGTGACCTTGGCGTACTCGCGGGCGACCTCGGCGGCCCACTGGAAGATCTTGTACTTGGCGCCGCCGCCCGCGCGGGCCTTGGCGGCGACCCCGTTGTAGACCTTCTCGAAGATGCGGGGCACGGCCGCCATGTACGTCGGCTGCACGACCGGCAGGTTCTCGATGATCTTGTCGACGCGGCCGTCGACGGCGGTGACGTGACCGACCTCGATCTGGCCGGAGGTGAGGACCTTGCCGAAGACGTGCGCGAGCGGCAGCCACAGGTACTGCACGTCCTCCGCGCCGACCAGCCCGGTCGCGGCGATCGCCTTCGCCATGTACGACCAGTTGTCGTGCGGCAGCCGCACGCCCTTGGGGCGGCCGGTGGTGCCGGAGGTGTAGATCAGGGTGGCCAGCTGGTCCTTGGTGATCGCGCCGACCCGCTGCTTGATCAGCTCGGGGTCCTTCTCCAGCCGGGCCGCGCCGCGGGCCTCCAGCTCGGCGAGGCTGAGCACCCAGTCACCGGTCTCGACGCCGGCCGCGTCGATGACGACGACATGCGTGAGGTTCGGCAGCTCGGCGCGCTTCTCCTGCGCCTTGGCCACCTGGGCAGCGTCCTCCGCGATGAGCACGCGGCTCTCGGAGTCGGCGAGGATGAAGGCCGACTCCTCGGCGTTGGTCTGCGGATAGACCGTGGTGGTCGCCGCGCCGCCGCACATGATGCCCAGGTCGGCGAGGATCCACTCGATCCGGGTCGACGAGGCGAGGGCCACGCGCTGCTCGGGCTGGACGCCCAGCTCGATGAGCCCGGCCGCGATCGCGTAGACCCGCTCGGCGGCCTGCGCCCAGCTCAGCGACTTCCACTCGTCCGCGCCCTGCCCCGAAACTGGCGGCACGGGATAGCGGTACGCCTCGGCGTCCGGCGTCGCCGTCACGCGCTCCAGGAAGAGGGTCGCCACGCTCGGCGGACGGTTCTCGATCAGTGTCTGTGTGTCGCTCACGACATCCTCCGGGGACCCGCGACTGTGCGGCTGACGTGCGGCTGGTTCCACTCGCGTTGTTTAACTCGCGAGTAACTATCGAGCAGGGATCAGGGTAAAGGCCGACGGCCCCCTGCGTAAGGGCCTGCGGCCTGTCGATTCCTCCAGACGGTCACGCGGCACGCACAAAGGGGCCCGTCGCGCTTTCGTACGACGGACCCCTGATGCGGCGATTTGCCGGGTCACCTGGTGCTACCTGCGGTTACTTCTTGGCCTTGCCCGAACCCGCGCTGTCATCACTGCTCAGTACGGCGATGAAGGCCTCCTGCGGAACCTCCACGGAACCCACCATCTTCATCCGCTTCTTGCCTTCCTTCTGCTTCTCCAGCAGCTTGCGCTTACGGGAGATGTCGCCGCCGTAGCACTTGGCGAGGACGTCCTTGCGGATGGCGCGGATGGTCTCGCGGGCGATCACCCGGGAACCGATGGCGGCCTGGATGGGCACCTCGAAGGCCTGCCGCGGGATCAGCTCCCGCAGCTTGGCGACGAGCCGCACACCGTACGCGTACGCCGCATCCTTGTGCGTGATCGCCGAGAAGGCGTCGACCTTGTCGCCGTGCAGCAGGATGTCGACCTTGACCAGGCTGGAGGTCTGCTCACCGGTGGGCTCGTAGTCCAGCGACGCGTAACCGCGCGTCTTCGACTTCAGCTGGTCGAAGAAGTCGAAGACGATCTCCGCGAGCGGGAGGGTGTAGCGGATCTCGACGCGGTCCTCGGAGAGGTAGTCCATGCCGAGCAGGGTGCCGCGCCGGGTCTGGCACAGCTCCATGATCGAGCCGATGAACTCGGTGGGCGCGAGGATCGTGGCGCGCACGACCGGCTCGTACACCTCGTTGATCTTGCCCTCGGGGAACTCGCTCGGGTTGGTGACGGTGTGCTCGGTGCCGTCCTCCATGACCACCCGGTAGACCACGTTGGGCGCGGTGGCGATCAGGTCGAGGCCGAACTCGCGCTCCAGCCGCTCCCGGATCACGTCGAGGTGCAGGAGCCCCAGGAAGCCGACGCGGAAGCCGAAGCCCAGAGCCGCGGAGGTCTCCGGCTCGTAGACGAGCGCGGCGTCGTTGAGCTGGAGCTTGTCGAGGGCCTCGCGCAGCTCCGGGTAGTCGGAGCCGTCCAGCGGATACAGACCGGAGAAGACCATGGGCTTGGGGTCCTTGTAGCCCCCGAGCGCCTCCGTGGCCCCCTTGTGCTGGCTGGTGACGGTGTCACCGACCTTGGACTGGCGGACGTCCTTCACACCGGTGATGAGATAGCCCACCTCACCGACGCCGAGCCCGTCGGCCGCCAGCATCTCCGGCGAGTTCGTCCCGATCTCCAGCAGCTCGTGCGTGGCGCCGGTGGACATCATCCGGATCCGCTCGCGCTTGTTGAGCTGGCCGTCGATGACACGGACGTACGTCACGACACCGCGGTACGAGTCGTAGACGGAGTCGAAGATCATCGCGCGGGCCGGAGCGTCCTTGACGCCGACCGGGGCAGGAACCTCGGCGACGACCTTGTCGAGCAGGGCATCGACGCCCAGGCCCGTCTTGGCGGACACCCGGAGCACGTCGCTCGGATCGCAGCCGACCAGGTTGGCGAGCTCCTCCGCGAACTTCTCGGGCTGCGCGGCCGGCAGGTCGATCTTGTTCAGCACGGGGATGATCGTGAGGTCGTTCTCCATCGCCAGGTAGAGGTTGGCGAGAGTCTGGGCCTCGATGCCCTGGGCGGCGTCGACGAGGAGGACGGTGCCCTCACAGGCGGCCAGCGACCGCGAGACCTCGTACGTGAAGTCGACGTGCCCCGGGGTGTCGATCATGTTGAGGATGTGCGTCTTGCCGGAATCGTGGCTGGGAGCCCACGGCAGCCGCACCGCCTGGGACTTGATCGTGATACCGCGCTCACGCTCGATGTCCATCCGGTCGAGGTACTGAGCACGCATCTGCCGCTGCTCGACCACACCGGTCAGCTGGAGCATCCGGTCGGCGAGCGTGGACTTGCCGTGGTCGATGTGCGCGATGATGCAGAAGTTGCGGATCAGTGCCGGGTCGGTACGGCTCGGCTCGGGCACATTGTTAGGGGTCGCGGGCACGCAGGGTCCTGTCTCTTGAGGCGCCTTATGCCTCGGGTCGGATCTATACGTAGGTTCCATGGTCCCATGGGCGGCGACCGACGACCGTTTTGGGCCGTCGGCCCGGCCACTGGTAGCCTGGGTGGCTGTGTCTCATGCCCTCTCAGCGCGAGACACACTCCAGAAAATCACCGGTACGGGTCCCATGCGGCTCCGTACCAGAACCTGAAAAGGCTCATCAGTGGCGAACATCAAGTCCCAGATCAAGCGGATCAAGACCAACGAGAAGGCCCGGCTGCGCAACAAGGCCGTCAAGTCCTCCCTGAAGACCGCGATCCGCAAGGCCCGCGAGGCCGCTGCCGCGGGTGACGCCGAGAAGGCCACCGAGTACCAGCGCGAGGCCGCGCGGGCGCTCGACAAGGCCGTCTCCAAGGGCGTCATCCACAAGAACCAGGCCGCCAACAAGAAGTCGGCGCTTGCTTCGAAGGTCGGCGCTCTCAAGGGCTGACACTTGATTTGATCGCCGGAGGGAATCGAGCGGGCCCTCTCTCATCCGCTCCCGTCCGGCCCCCCGAGCCTGTACGCGGCCTGCGTTCGCCACGCGGGTACGGGCTCAGCAGCTTGAACCGAAGGCCCCGGCCGCCGTCCTTCCCCAGGACGGCGGCCGGGGCCTTCGGTGTGAGTACCGGTGTCAGCTCCAGAAGTCGTTGGCCCTGTCGATGTCCTCGACGCACTCGTCGAGATCGGTGGCCTTGTCTCCGACGATACGGAAGATGATGGCGCCGTTCTCGTCGATGTGCTTGCCGTTGCGGTCGGCGCTGAAGCGGTGCACGGCGACGACATGGCCCCGGCCGTCGACAAGCAGTGAACGCAGCTCCGCCCGCATGGTGCCGTTGGTCTCCGCGGCGAGCCGACCGTACATCTCGATGATCGCGTCCATGCCCTTGTAATCGCCCGAGAGCGGATGGCTGCCGGGCACGTGCTGCGTGCAGTCCGATGCCATCAACTCGCGCAAGGTGTCCATGTCACCGCGTTCAAAAGCCGCGTACCCCTTGCGGACGAGCTGTGCGTGCGGGTGTTCAGCCATCGCGATCGCCACCTTTCCCAGTCCGGCGACATAAGGCTGATACGCCCGATTCTCCTCTCCCGGCCCTAGCCACGCCCTCTGGACCGAGCGGCCCGCGCGATCGTCACGACCGCCTTCTCCAAGGCGTACTCCGGGTCGTCCCCGCCGCCCTTCACACCGGCGTCCGCCTCGGCGACCGCGCGCAACGCCAGCGCGACTCCGTCGGGCGTCCACCCCCGCATCTGCTGGCGCACGCGGTCGATCTTCCAGGGCGGCATGCCGAGCTCCCGCGCCAGGTCGGCGGGGCGGCCGCCCCGGGCCGAGGACAGCTTTCCGATGGCCCTGACGCCCTGGGCGAGCGCACTGGTGATCAGGACGGGCGCCACGCCTGTCGCCAGCGACCAGCGCAGTGCCTCCAGGGCCTCCGCGGCCCGCCCCTCGACCGCCCGGTCGGCGACGGTGAAGCTCGACGCCTCGGCGCGGCCCGTGTAGTACCGCCCGACCACCGCCTCGTCGATCGTCCCCTCGACATCGGCGACGAGCTGACTCACCGCGGCCGCCAGCTCCCGCAGATCACTGCCGATGGCATCGACGAGCGCCTGACAGGCCTCCGGCGTCGCGGACCGTCCGGTCGCCCGGAACTCCTGCCTCACGAACGCCAGCCGGTCCGCCGGCTTGGTCATCTTCGGGCACGCCACCTCCCGCGCCCCCGCCTTGCGCGCGGCGTCGAGCAGCTTCTTGCCCTTCGCCTGCCCGGCGTGCAGCAGCACGAGGGTGATCTCCTCGGCCGGCGCACCCAGATACGCCGTCACGTCCTTGATCGTGTCGGCCGACAGATCCTGCGCATTGCGCACGACCACGACCTTGCGCTCCGCGAACAGCGACGGACTGGTCAGCTCGGCCAACGTGCCCGGCTGCAACTGCTCAGAAGTCAGATCCCGCACGTCCGTATCGGCATCAGCGGCCCTGGCGGCAACCACCACCTCCCGCACAGCACGGTCGAGCAGCAGCTCCTCCTGGCCCACGGCGAGGGTCACGGGGGAGAGGAGGTCGTCATGTGCAGATTTCCTGGCCATCGCGACAAGGATGGCACGGGCCACTGACAGTGGGCGCCGACGGGAGGTTGGGGGGCGGGGGTGTGGTCAGGCCGGGGGTGGGGTGCCGGTTAGGCCCGGGGCGGGGTGGCGGTCACGCCCGGGGGTGGGGTGCCGGTGACGCCCGGGGGCGGGGTGGCCGTCAGGCCCGGGGGCGGGGTGCCGGGTGACGCCCGAGGGCGGGGTGGCCGTCAGGCCCGGGGGCGGGGTACCGGGTGACGCCCGAGGGCGGGGTGGCCGTTCACGCCCGGGGGCGGGGTACCGGGTGACGCCCGAGGGCGGGGTGGCCGTTCACGCCCGGGGGCGGGGTACCGGGTGACGCCCGAGGGCGGGGTGGCCGTCAGGCCCGGGGGCGGGGTGCCGGGTGACGCCCGAGGGCGGGGTGGCCGTTCACGCCCGGGGGGGGGTGCCAGGTCGCCCGGGGGCAGGGCGGCGGTCACGCCCGGGGGTGGGGTGCCGGTCCGGCCGGTCACTCCGGTTCGGCTACGGCTCCTCCCGCCACCCGTCCCACTCCCCCACGAACTCATCCAGCTCGCCCGGATCGAGCCGCCCCGCCTCGTCCCGCAGTACGACCAGCCACTGCGCGTCCTCGGCATCGTCCTCCCCGGCCAGCGCATCCCGCACCAGCCGCGGCTCCTCGTCGATCCCGAACCGCTCTCCGAGGGCCCCCGCGACCTCCTCCGCCGCGTCACGGTCGGGCAGCACCAGCACATGTCTCACATCACTCACGGAGCAATTCTCGGGCACCGCCGAGAGCCGGCCCTGCGCCGGGTCCCCACACCCGCCCCAGCCCCGAGCACCCCAGCCGGATCAGCCGTCCCGGTTGGGCTTGCGCACCGTCGGCACCCGGTCCAGCTCGATCCCGAACCGCTCCCGGTACACCCCCAGCACCTCCTCGTCCGTCCCCAACTCCCGCTCCTCACGTGTCCCGTCGGCCGCCGTCGTCTTGAAGGTGCGGCCACTGAGGGTGATCCGCCCGCCTTCCTTCGTCACCCGCGAACACACCAGCGACTGCGTGAAGTGCGAGCCCGGCGAGGTGCTGTGCCACCACGCCCCGGCCACGAAGTCGCCGAGTGCCCGCGGCCGCCGCTCCAACCGGTACTCCGCCCTGCCGTCCATGGCGACCTCCAGGTCCGCCGCCGCCTCCGCGTCATACCCGCCGCGCACCCCCGCCGCGTCCGGCCCGGCCTCGACGATCCGGAACACACCCGCCGGATCCACCTGCTCACCCCGCGCCTCGAACGCCAGCGGATAGTGGCTGTGCGCCCCGAAGCCGACGTCCGCCAGCCATGTGCCCCCGTCCACGGTCCGCACCTGCAGCGCCATGTGGTCGTAAGGAATCCCGACCTCCTCCTCCTTCACATGGACCCGCCCCGCGAGCAGCGTCACATCGAAACCGAGCGCGCCGAGCAACGCCCCGAAGGCCCCGTTCAGTTCGTAGCAGAACCCACCCCGTCGCGCTCCCACCACCTTGTCCAGCAGTCGCTTCTCCTCCAGGACGATCTCCTCGCCGAGGTGGATCGAGAGGTTCTCGAAGGGCACGGTCTGCAGATGGCGCAGATGCAGCTCGCGCAGCAGGTCCACGGTGGGCCAGGCGGTGTGCTCGACCCCCAGGCGGCGGAGATAGGCATCAACCTCAACGGAATCCATGCCCCCAGTCTCCCGCCACCCGCAGCTCCGCGCCCGTACCCGCAACCGCCAGCGCCCCGTCCTCGTCCGTCCGCAGCACCACGGCCCCCTGTGTTCGCAGCGCCGCGAGGGTGCTGGGCGCGGGGTGGCCGTACGGGTTGTCCTCACCGGAGCTGATCAACGCCAGCCGGGGCGCGGCCCGGCGTATGAGCTCCGGGTCCTGGTACGCCGAGCCGTGGTGGGCCACCTTGAGCACGTCCACGCCGCCCAGCAGCGCCCCAGCCGTCGATCTCAACAGCGCCCGTTGGGCCGGGGGTTCGAGATCCCCGAGCAGCAGGAGCCGCAGCCCGGCCGCCCGGACGAGCAGAGTGACGCTGGCGTCGTTCGGACCCTCCGGGACCATGGCCGGCAGTGACGGGTGGGAGGGCGGCGGCCACACCACCTGCCAGCTCAGGTCTCCGGTACGCCGCTCCTCCCCGGCGGCGGCCCGCGTCACGGGAATGCGCCGTGCGGCCGCCTCTCTGTGCACGAACTCCGCCTGGTCCACCGGTTCTTCGTGTCCCGTCGTCTCGATCGCGCCCACCGCGCGCCCCCGCAGGACGCCCGGCAGGCCCGCCACATGGTCGGCGTGGAAGTGGGTGAGCACGACGAGCGGAATCCTGGTGATCCCCAGCGTGCGCAGGCACCGGTCGACCAGCGTCGGATCGGGGCCGGCGTCCACGACCACCCCCGTCCCCTCGCCCGCCGCGAGCACTGTGGCGTCGCCCTGCCCCACATCGCACATCGCGAACCGCCATCCGGGCGGCGGCCATCCCGTGACCACCCTGGTCAGCGGCGGCGGCTGCACCACCGCCAGCAGGAGCAGCGCCCCGCAGACACCACACCACCAGGGGTGCCGCAGCAGCCGCCGTCCGGCGAGCAGGGCGACCACCGTGGCGAGGGCCAGCAGCGCCGCCCCGGTCCAGCTGCCGGGCCAGTCCACGCCCGCGCCGGGCAGCGCGGCGCCCGTCCGGGCGACGTCCGCGATCCAGCCGGTCGGCCAACCCGCGCACCAGGCCAGGGCCTTGGCCACCGGCATCGCCAACGGCGCCGTCGCCAGTGCCGCGAAGCCCAGCACCGTCGCCGGTGCGATCGCGAACTCCGCGAGCAGATTGCACGGCACCGCCACCAGGCTCACCCGAGCCGACAGCACCGCCACGACCGGCGCGCACAGCGCCTGCGCGGCAGCCGCGGCCGCCAGCGCCTCGGCCGGCCTCGGCGGCACCCCGCGCCGCCGCAACGCCGCGCTCCAGCGGGGCGCGAGGGTGAGCAGGGCACCCGTCGCCAGGACGGAGAGCAGGAAGCCGTAACTGCGGGCCAGCCACGGGTCGTACAGCACCAGCAGCAATACGGCCGTCGCCAGCGCCGGGATCAGAGTCCTACGGCGTCCGGTCGCCAGGGCGAGCAGCGCGACGGCCCCGCACGCCGCGGCCCGCAGCACGCTGGGGTCCGGCCGGCACACGACGACGAACGCGAGGGTGAGCGCCCCACCGAGCAGCGCGGTCGTCCGCAGGGAGATGCCCAGGCGGGGCGCGAGGCCACGGCGCTCGGCGAGCTGTGCGAGGCCCGGCGGGCCGATGAGCAGAGCGAGGATGATCGTGAGGTTGCTGCCGGAGACGGCGAGCGTGTGCGCGAGGTCGGTCTCCTTGAACGCCTCGTCCAGCTCCGGGGTGATGCGGGAGGTGTCCCCCACGACCAGCCCCGGCAGCAGCGCCCGCGCATCCGCCGGCAAGCTGTCGGTCGCCTCCCGCAGCCCGGCCCGCAACCGCCCCGCCAGCCGCTGCGCCCCCGACGGCTCCCCCACGACCTGCGGCACCGCCGGGTCCCGCACCCGCAGCACGGCCGCGACCCGGTCCCCGTCCGCGAGGGCGGGCGCGAGCCGTGCGGTCACCCGCAGCCGGGTGGAGGGGAGCAGGTTCAGCCAGGGAGAACGCCCGGCACCGGAGGACTGCGACGCCCCTTCGTCCTCACCGGACGATCCCCACCCCGCGTCGACGATCATCAGCACCGGCGCCCGCGTCACCACCGCCGTGCCGTCCGCGTCCTCGACGCGTCGTACGTCCGCGTTGATCAGCACGGAGGTCGGCGCCATGTGATCCCCTCTGACCCGGGGTCGGGTGAGCCGGGGATCGGAGGTGACCTCGACCTCGGCGGTCACGGTGGCGTACTCCCGCGCCAGCTCGGGCACCGGCCCACGCCGTAGGTCGGCCCCGTGCAACCCGGCGGAGACGGCCGCCGCGGCGACACAGAGCAGGACGGCGGCGACCGAGGTTCGCGGCCAGGTGATGCGCCTCGGCGCGGTGCTCGGCCTGTGCGGTAGGCCGATACGCCTTGGCGCGGTGCCCGGCCTGCGCGGCCGGGTTGGCTGCCTCGGTGGGGAATCCGGCACGGAACCGGTCCGGCGCCGGGGCGCTGTCAGACGCCCTGGCCTGGCCGCACGGCCATCGCCGCGCCCACCATCGGCGAGCCCGCTTTCAGCAACCCTGCCACCGGTAAGCCCGCCTTCAACGCCCCTGCCACCGGTATTCCGGCCTTCCATGCCCCCGCCACCGGTAATTCGGCCTTCCACGCCCCCGCCTCGCCCCACCACCAGCAGCACGCCTGCCGCAAGCAGACAGACAACCGCCGCCGCGACCGCCCACCACTCAGGGGCGCCCAGCATCAGTGCCGCCGTCGCCCAGGCGGCGAGTGCGGGTGGGACGAGTCGAAGGTCCGTCGGTCCTTCCTGACGGGGGTGGGAGGCACCGAGCCGGCTGCCGGACGCGGCGTGGACGGCAGCGCGGGAGGGCGCGAGGTCGGGTGTACGCACGTCGTGGGTCATGGCCGTACTAGATTCCGCAGATCGGCGAAGCGGCGGTCACCGATGCCGTTGACTTCACGCAGCTCGTCCACCGAGCGGAAGCCGCCGTGCTGGGTGCGGTAGTCGATGATGTGCTGGGCCAGGACCGGGCCGACGCCCGGGAGGGTGTCGAGCTGGTCCACGGTGGCTGTGTTGAGGGCGACCGGCGCGCTGGGTGCCGCCCCCGCGCCCGCCGCACCGCCCGTGCCAGTACCCGCACCCGTGCCCGGAGCGGCCCCGGGCACTGCGGCCGGACTCCCGACGATCACCTGCTCGCCGTCCACCAGGAACCGAGCCCGGTTGAGGCTGTCGGTCTTCGTGCCGGGGCGCACCCCACCGGCAGCGCGCAGGGCGTCGGCGACCCGCGAGCCCGCGGGGAGGCGGTGGATGCCCGGCTCGCGCACCTTTCCGCTGACGTCCACGACGATCTCCGCCGCCGTGGCCCCGGCACCGGACGCACCGACGGCCGCCGACGTACTCGACCCGCTCGCCCCTCCCTGCGGCTGCCCTCCCTGCGGCTGCCCTCCTTGCGACTCTCCCCCGTACGAGGCCGCCGCCCGCACCACCTCCGGCGCGCGCACGGACTGCGCCCGCCCGGCCCAGAAGTGCTGTACGGCGAACCCGGCGGCGAGGACGAGCACCACGGTGAGCGCAACCACGCTCCGCCGCTCCAGTCCACACCTCGCCTGCAACCACACCGGCATCCGCTCCCGCAAAGCCAGCCCGGCCCGCGCCGGCCACTCCCCGACACCGGCACCGGCACCGGCACCGGCACCTGAACCGGCGCCACCTTCGCCACCATCCCCGTCAACCACGACGGCAGCCGCGCCACCAGCCCCCTCACCCGCGCCGGCTTCCCGCACGTCCGCCCCCAGCGCCCCATTGCCGCCCGGGACATCGGAGCCCACCAGCCCCTCGGCACGCGCAACATCGAAGCCGCACGGCCCATCAGCATGCGGAACATCGGAGCCGCGCAGCCCATCTACACGCGCAACATCGGCGCCGCGCAGCCCATCAGCGCGCGGGACACCGGCGCCCGGCAGGACACCGGCGCCCGGCGGCCCACCAGCGCCCTCATCCAAGCCCCCACTCGCCGGCGGTCCCGCCCCCGACTCCCCCCACTCCCCGGCCCGTTCGGCGAAAATCACCTCCGCCCTGCGCCGCAGCTCCTCCGCCGCTCGCGCGGACGCAGGGCGCGGCCGTGCCCGCCCCGGGGCATGCATGGGTCGCCGTCGGCGGGTGCGGACGTCGGAGTGAGGGCCTCGGCCCGGGCCGCTGGTTGCCGTCGTGGTGCGTGTACGTGATCGAAGTGCCATGCGACGAGGATCGGACACCTCGGCACACCCGCGATGATCTTGCTCAATTCCCGGGGATTACCGGCGAGTTGTGGATAACTCCGCCACCCACACGAGTGAGTCGCTCGCCAAAAGGGCCGTCACCGCGGCGAAACCACAACCCCCAACAACCCAGGCCCGGTGTGCGCCCCGATAACCGCCCCGACCTCGCTCACATGCAGCTCGGCCAGCCCAGGCACCCGCGCCCGCAAACGATCCGCCAGTGCCGACGCCCGGTCGGGGGCGGCGAGATGGTGGACCGCGATGTCGACCTGCGCGCTGCCCGCCCGGTCGGCGGCGATCTCCTCGAGGCGGGCGATCGCCTTGGAAGCCGTCCGTACCTTCTCCAACGGGCCGATCCGGCCGCCCTCCAGCTGCAACAGCGGCTTCACCGCGAGCGCGGAGCCCAACAGCGCTTGCGCGGCGCCGATGCGGCCGCCGCGGCGCAGATAGTCGAGGGTGTCGACGTAGAAGTAGGCGGCCGTGGCCCCGGCGCGTTTCTCCGCGGCGGTGACGGCCTCGTCCACCGTGCCGCCAGTCTCGGCCGCCTCGGCCGCCGCGAGCGCGCAGAAGCCGAGTGCCATGGCGACCATCCCGGTGTCCACCACCCGCACCGGTACCGGGGCCTCGCGGGCGGCGAGGACCGCCGCGTCGTAGGTGCCGGAGAGCTCGGCGGACAGGTGCAGGGAGACGATGCCGGTGGCGCCGGCCTCGGCGACCTTGCGGTAGTGCTCCGCGAAGACCTCGGGGCTGGGGCGCGAGGTGGTGACAGGACGTCGCTTCTGCAACGCCTGGGCGAGGGATCGGGTCGAGATCTCGGTGCCCTCGTCCAACGCCTGACCGCCGACGACCACGGTCAGGGGCACCGCGGTGATGCCGTGGCGCTCCATCGTCCGCTGCGGCAGGTAGGCCGTTGAATCGGTGACGATCGCGACATGGCGGGACATGAGCTGGAGGTTACCTGGCGTAGCGCGCGGGCGGCAGCCCGACCCCGCTCACCTGGGAATGCCTTGACCGATCAGCACGGGCGCAACCGGGCTCAAGTCGTGCTCTCGGGGCGGGGTTTCTTCTGCCAGGGGTACGTCGGGCGCGGGGCTGCCGGGCTGATGGCGGGCCGGGTCGGCTCCTCGGCCCGCTGCGACTGAGGCGTGTCCGGCCAGGTCTGCTCGGCCGTCCCGGCGGCCTCGGTCGCCGGGGCCTCCGGCCACGGGGGCGGCGTGGCCGCCGGACGTTCCGACGGTGGCATCGGCGAGGAGGAAGGAGCAGAGGAGGCGGAGGCGGACTCCGTGGTCTGCCAGTGCCGCAGGGCGCCGGCCTCCAGGTCGATCTGCTCGCTGAGGGTGTCCAGGTCGTCGGCGGCGAAGCGGCGGGCCCGGTCGCGGGCCGCCCAGCGCAGCGCGTCCGCCGACTGGACGACGCGCTCGGTGCGCTCGCGCAGGTCGGGCAGCCGCTTTGCGAGGGTCACGCGGTCCGGTTCGGACTCCAGGCGCCGCATCTCGGCGTCCAGTTCGTGCCCGTGCGCGCTGAGGCGTTGGAAGAGGCCGAGGGACTCCTTGAGGGACTCGTCCTCGGTCACGCCCGCGTGCAGCGCGTCCTGGGTGGCCCGCATGGAGGTGCGCAGCTTCAGCCGCAGCTGGGCGAGCTCGCCGGCGGCGCCCGGCTGGGCGAAGGACTTGGCCCGCAGGGTGCCGTCCTCGACCGTGCGCCGGGCGTGGGTGATCGTCTCGTCCACGCGGCGCTTGGCAGCCCCGACCACTTTCACCGTGGCGTACGCGCCGAGCACGACAAAGAGCACGAAAAGCAGGGCGACGACTGCGATCACTGCTTCCACGAGCTCCTCCTCCGACCGGTCGCGGCACACACCGCGTCACTCTTCAACGGTAAACGCAGCAGGCAGGCCCCGAGTTCCAGAAGAACCCCGAACCTGCCCGTAGGGGATCACCCCGAGCCGACGCCGAACCCGGCCGAACCACCGAATCGCCGCGCCAATGCCGGGGCGCCTACGCCTACGCCCTCGCCGACGCCTACGCCTACGCCTACGCCTACGCCTACGCCGGAACGATGTTCACCAGCTTCGGCGCCCGCACGATCACCTTGCGGATCCCGGCGCCGTCCAGCGCCGCCACGACCTTCTCGTCGGACAGCGCGACCTTCTCCAGCTCCTCGTCGGAGATCGCCGGCGAGACCTCCAGGCGGGCCTTGACCTTGCCCTTGATCTGCACGACGCAGGTCACGGTCTCGTCGACGACGTACGCCGGGTCGGCGACCGGGAAGTCCCGGTGCACCACCGAGTCGGTGTGCCCCAGCTTGCGCCACAGCTCCTCGGCGATGTGCGGGGCCAGCGGCGCGGCCATCAGCACCAGCGACTCGGCGACCGAGCGCGGTACCGCGCCGCCCGCCTTCGTCAGGTGGTTGTTCAGCTCCGTGACCTTGGCAATGGCGGTGTTGAACCGCATGCCTTCCAGGTCACCGCGCACCCCGTCGATCGCCTTGTGCAGCGCACGCAGCGTGTCCTCGTCGGGCTCGGCGTCCAGCACCGTCACGTCACCGGTCGTCTCGTCGACGACGTTGCGCCACAGCCGCTGCAGCAGCCGGAACTGGCCGACCACCGCGCGCGTGTCCCACGGCCGGGAGACGTCCAGCGGGCCCATCGCCATCTCGTACAGACGCAGCGTGTCGGCGCCGTACTCGGCGCAGATCTCGTCCGGAGTGACCGCGTTCTTCAGGGACTTGCCCATCTTGCCCAGCAGCCGGGAGACCTTCTCGCCCTGGTAGTAGTAGGCGCCGTCGCGCTCCTCCACCTCGGCGGCCGGGACCGCGATGCCGCGGCTGTCGCGGTACACGTAGGCCTGGATCATGCCCTGGTTGAACAGCTTGTGGAACGGCTCCGCGGAGGAGACGTGCTCCAGGTCGAACAGGACCTTGGACCAGAAGCGGGCGTACAGCAGGTGCAGCACGGCGTGCTCGGCGCCGCCGACGTACAGGTCGACGCCGCCGTGCGGCTGGCCCTCGCGCGGACCCATCCAGTACTGCTCGATCTCGGGGTCGACCAGCTTCTCGCTGTTGTGCGGGTCCAGGTAGCGCAGCTCGTACCAGCAGGAACCGGCCCAGTTGGGCATGGTGTTGGTCTCGCGGCGGTACGGGCGAGGACCGCGGCCGTCGCCCAGGTCCAGCGTGACGTTGACCCAGTCCTCGTTGCGCGACAGCGGCGTCTCGGGCTGGGTGTCGGCGTCGTCCGGGTCGAAAGTGCGCGGCGAGTAGTCCTCGACCTCGGGCAGCTCCAGCGGCAGCATCGACTCGGGCAGCGCGTGGGCGATGCCGTCCTCGTCGTAGACGATCGGGAAGGGTTCGCCCCAGTAGCGCTGGCGGCTGAACAGCCAGTCACGCAGCCGGAAGTTGACGGTGCCCTCGCCGACACCGGTCCGCTCCAGCCACTCGGTGATGCGCGCCTTGGCCTCGTCGACGCCCAGTCCGTCCAGGGAGATGTCGTCGTTGGAGGAGTTGATGATCTTCGCGTCGTACGACCCGAAGGCGTCCTCCCACGTCGAGGTGTCCGTGCCCCGCCCGTCCGTCGGCTCGACGATGCAGACGATCGGCAGCTCGAAGGCGCGCGCGAACTCGAAGTCGCGCTGGTCACCCGCGGGAACGGCCATGATCGCGCCGGTGCCGTAGCCCATCAGGACGTAGTCGGCGATGAAGACCGGGACCTGCTCGCCGTTGACCGGGTTGGTCGCGTACGAGCCGATGAAGACGCCCGTCTTGTCCTTGGCCTCGGCCTGGCGCTCGACGTCGGACTTGGAGGCGGCCTGCGCGCGGTAGGCGGCGACGGCCTCGGCCGGGGTCGCGTGACCGCCGGTCCACACGTCGTGCGTGCCCTCGGGCCAGGCGTCCGGGGTGAACTTCTCGACCAGCGGGTGCTCGGGCGCCAGCACCATGTAGCTCGCGCCGAACAGGGTGTCCGGGCGCGTGGTGAAGACCGTGATGCGCTCGCCGTCCACGGGGAAGTCGACGCGGGCGCCCTCGGAGCGCCCGATCCAGTTGCGCTGCTGCAGCTTGATGGCCTCGGGCCAGTCCAGCTCGTCCAGGTCGTCCAGCAGTCGGTCGGCGTAGGCGGTGATCCGCATGTTCCACTGGCGCAGCTTGGCCTTGAAGACGGGGAAGTTGCCGCGCTCGGAGCGGCCGTCGGCGGTGACCTCCTCGTTGGCCAGCACGGTGCCCAGGCCGGGGCACCAGTTGACCGGCGCGTCGGAGGCGTACGCCAGCCGGTACTCGCCCAGGACGTCGGCGCGCTCGGCGACGCTCAGCTCGCTCCACGCACGCGTGCCACCGTCAGCGCTCGGTACGGCACGCTCGCCGGACTCGAACAGGGCGATCAGCTCGGAGATCGGACGGGCCTTCTTCGCCTCGTCGTCGTACCAGGAGTTGAAGATCTGCAGGAAGATCCACTGGGTCCACTTGTAGTAGTCCGGGTCGATCGTGGCGAACGACCGGCGCTTGTCGTGGCCCAGGCCCAGCCGGCGCAGCTGGATCTGCATGTTCTTGATGTTGGCCTCGGTGGACACACGCGGGTGCGTGCCGGTCTGCACGGCGTACTGCTCGGCGGGCAGGCCGAAGGCGTCGAAGCCCAGGGTGTGCAGGACGTTGTGGCCGGTCATGCGCTGGAAGCGCGCGAAGACGTCGGTGGCGATGTAGCCCAGCGGGTGACCGACGTGCAGGCCCGCTCCGGAGGGGTACGGGAACATGTCCATGATGAACTTCTTGGGCTTGGCGACCAGCTCGGGGTCGCCCGCCAGGTCACCCTGGGGGTTCGGCGCCGCGTATGTGCCCTCGACGTCCCAGAAGTCCTGCCAGCGTGCCTCGATCTCGGCCGCCATGGCGGCCGTGTAGCGGTGCGGCGCGGCCACCTCGGCGGTGGCAGCGGGGTTCGTCTCGCTCATGATCCTCAAAGCTCCATCGATCGTCTCTGCAAGCGGCTGCGGTTCTCCGGAAACGAAAAATCCCCTCGCACAGGAGGGGACGCCGCGCCGATTCCGACCATCCGATTCACCCGGTGGTCGGGACTGATCAGCGCGGCCCGCTAAGCAGAAGGCGTACGGCACGCATGGCGTCAGGGTACCGCAGCGCCCGAGCCGGTCGCGACGGACTTCCGGTGGGGGGCGCGAGGGGCTTCTTATAGGGGGCGCGCGTGAACATCAGCGCCCCGAGTTTCGTACCTGAGAGTTGTGAAGACCTCGAAAAGTTGAACAACACTCAACTATTACCTGGCGTAACAGTCGCTAAGGGACAACGCAAGCCCCGCGCAGCCCGTAGATAACAACGCAATAACTCAAACGCCGTACTCCCCGGTATGGAGCCACTTAGAGTGCGGCAGCGGGACCGCCTTCCCGAACCGTTCGGAGTTGCCCCCATGAACCCTCGTCCCCACAGCAGCCCGCCCCTCAGGCCGGATCTCCCGGCCCGGGGGGCGTCGGTCGCTCACACTCGGTCGCCCATACCCCTCATCGCGTTTTCGGGAGGCATGCCGTGACGACGGATCCGAACGACAGTGTGGTGGATGACGCCTTCTTGGAGTTCCTCAACTTCGGCGCCGGTGTGCTGTCCCTCGTCTGTCTCACCTGCTCGGTGATCTGGGGGCTCGTCGCCCAGGACCGGATGATCCTGAACACCCGGCAGCGGCTCATCGCACAGGCCATCCACCGAGTTACCGCTGTGGCGTCGATCGCGTTCCTCCTGGTGCACATCGGTGTGAAGCTGGCGCTGGAGCACGCCAGCCCGATCGCTGCACTGATCCCCTTCGGCCTGGTGTTCGCCGGCGGCAGCGAGATCCCCGGCAGCGCCTTCCTCATCGGACTGGGCACCCTGGCCGCCATGCTCATGATCTTCGTCGGCGTCACCGGCGCGCTGCGCAACCGCTTCGCGTCCCCGGCGCCCGTCGCGGCGCGCTGGCGAATGATGCACATGCTGGCCTACCCGGCCTGGTGCGCCGCCCTGATCCACGGACTCTTCGCCGGCCGCCCGGCGGCGACGTTCTTCATGGTGTGTTACGAGCTGTGCGTGGTCGCCGTCGCCGCGGCGCTGGCCCTGCGCGCGGCGCCGCGCCCCTTCAAGCGCAAGGTCGCCAACCGGCTCGCCCAGATCATCGGCAACGAGCCCGGGGGCCGCGAGGACCTGGAGGAGAGCCGAGCCAGGGCGGCGTCCGGCTCCTCACTGCCGGGCTACGACAACCAGCGCCCGTCGCGACGCTCGCGCGACGAGCGCCCCGGCCCCCTGCCCGGCATGCCCTCCCAGGCCCCCTCAGCCGCCGAGACCACAGGCGGTTTCGCCGCCGCCTACCGCGCCGTCTCACCCCGCTCCGGCGGGCAACAGCAGCCCTATGCGGCCGACCAGACCGCGCGCATGGACCTGCCCCTGGACATGCAGCAGACGGAGGCGATCCCGCGCGTGGACGGCGGCGGCAGCACGTCGGGCAGCTGGCCGATCCCGTCCCCACCGCCGGTCGGCGAGGCACCCCCGTCGGCGTACGACCCGCTCAACGACACCGGATACAACATCCCCGTCTACGGCAATTCGGGCACCCCGGGCTATGACGCCGGGGCTTCGGGCTACGGCTCGAGTGATGTGTACGACACCGCTGAGACAAACGCCGTCTTCGGTACGTACAACCAGAACGACACGTACAACAACAGCGGTCCCGCCACTGAAACTTTCCCCGGTGCCTCCTACGACTTCGACGCACCGGGTTCGGGCGAACCTTGGAACACGCCTTCCGGAGGCTTTAAGTGAACGAGGCCCTGCCCGACGTACCAGAAGTCCGCGTAGTCGGACTTCCCCAGCTCACGTCGGGCTTCGACCTTGTCGAGAGACTCGATCTGCCCATGCATCTCAAGGTGCACGGGCCGCTCGAACCGATGGGCGGCGAGCAACTCGCGAAGCTCGCCGAGAACATCAACCTGAAGGGCCGCGGCGGCGCGGGCTTCCCCTTCCACAGGAAGCTGCGCACGGTCGCCGAGGCCGCGATCAAGCGCGGGGTGCGGCCGGTCGTCGTCGTCAACGGCAGCGAGGACGAACCGGCCTGCCGCAAGGACACGGTGATGATCAACCGTGCCCCGCATCTCATCCTGGACGGCGCGCTGCTGTGCGCCGAGGCCATGGGTGCCCGCACGCTCGTGGTGGCGGTCACCCGGGAGTCCACCCAGCGCTCCATGGAGGCCGCCCTCGCCGAACGCGGCCTCAGCAACAGCCGTCGCTCCGCGTTGCGCGCGTTCGTCCAGCGCAACCCGGTGCGCATGGTCACCGGCGCCGCGGCGTCCGTGGTCCGCTCCATCGACGGCGGCCCGGCGATCCCGTCCGGCCGCAAGGTCAGCGCCTCGCAGAACGGCGTCGGCGGCGCCCCCACCCTGCTGTCCAACGCCGAGACGTTCGCGCAGCTCGCGATCGCCGCCCGCATCGGCCCGGAGCGTTACGGCAACACCGGCCTGTACGACGAGCCGGGCACCGTCATGCTCACCGTCTCCGGCGCGGTGGCCCGCCCGATGGTCATCGAGGTCCCCACGGGCGTGCCACTGCGCTACGTCCTCCAGCTCGCGGGCGCTCCGCCCGTCCCGCAGGGCGTGCTGACCGGCGGCTACCACGGCAAGTGGATCGACGCGGCGACGGTCAACGAGGCGATCGTCTCGCGCAACTCCCTGGACGCCGTGGGCGGCGCCCTCGGCGCCGGCGCGATCCTGCCGATCACTCAGGAGACCTGCCCGCTGGGCGAGTCGCTGCGCGTGGCGCAGTGGCTGGCCGAGGAGAGCGCGGGCCAGTGCGGCCCCTGCTACCTCGGTCTGCCGGCCGCCGCGCGCGGCTTGGAGGACATCCTCAACGGCGGCGGCCCGGCCGCCCTGGAGGCGCTCAAGCAGGTCGCCAAGAACGTGAAGCGGCGCGGCGCGTGCTCGCACCCCGACGGCTCCGCGATGTTCCTGGAGTCGACCATCAAGGCGTTCACGGACGACCTGGCGGCGCATGTCCTCGGCAACGGCTGCGGACGGCCCGTGGAGGGCGTTCTGCCGCTCTTCGAGGGCGGCATGGGCCCGACGGGCATCCCGGGCGGAGCCGAGTCGGAGGAGAACGGCCCCAGCCGCCAGAAGATCTACGTCGACTGGACGCTGTGCCGCGGCCACGGCCTGTGCGCGGACATCCTCCCGGAGGTCTTCCAACTGGGCGCCGACGGCTTCCCCACCGTCGCCCAGGCGAAGGTGCCTCGCTACGCCGAGGCCAAGGCCCTGCGCGCGGTGCGCCGTTGCCCGGCCCTCGCCCTGCGTCTGGAGGAGGACACCCGCGCGCAGGAGTCGTCCCGCAATCTGCCGGTCCTCTCCCAGGGCCGCGGCAGGCGGGCGCTGGGCCGCTGAAGCAGGGCACGCACGCGTAGAGGGGCCGTCCGCACCGGACGGCCCCTCGTTCGCGCAGTGCCGGAGCACACAAAAAAGATCCCGCCGGATCGAACCGATCCGGCGGGATCTGCTGTGGAGCTAAGGAGAATTGAACTCCTGACCTCCTGCATGCCATGCAGGCGCTCTACCAACTGAGCTATAGCCCCTTGCGACCATCCGGCGGAGCCGCGATCTTGGCTGCGGCGTCCGGTTTCCCCGGCGGCGACGCCAACATTACCGGTCGACCTCGTGCAGCACCAAATCGTTTCCGACCCGGACCAGTACGACCACTAATGTCGTACTTCGTGACCGCAATCGCGCCCTCCGCCGTCCGCCGCCGAGCGCCGGTCGCCGTGGGTGCCTGCCTGGTCTCCTTCGCCGCGTTCTGGATGGCCCAGCGGGCCGCGCACGTCTCGATGGTCGACCTGATGGTGTACCGGGCCGAGGGCGCGACCGTACGTGCGGGAGGCGACCTGTACGGGCTGCAGGCGACGGCCGCGCGACTGCCCGCCACCTACCCGCCGTTCGCGGCCCTGCTGTTCACTCCGCTGACACTCCTCGACACGGCGACGATGCGCACCCTGGCGACGGCCGGGAACCTCGCACTGCTCGTGGTCTTCGTACGGCAATCCCTGCGCCTGGTCGGGCACACGCGCGTGGAGAGCGTCTGGTGGGTCGCGACGGTGGCCGTCTGGTGCGAGCCAGTGTGGACGACGCTGCGGTACGGGCAGATCAACCTGCTGCTCGCCGTCCTGGTGCTGTGGGATCTGTCACGCCGTCCGGAGAACCGCTGGGCCGGCATCGGGATCGGGCTCGCGACGGCCGTGAAGCTGACGCCCGCTCTGTTCGCGGTGGTTCTGCTCCTGGCCGGTGTCGTGGCCCGACGCCGGCACGGCTGCGGCGGCCCCTGGCTGCGGCATGCGCGTGTGGCGGCCGCTTCGTTCGCCGGGGCGACCCTGTTGGCCGCGGCTGTACTGCCGTACGACTCCTGGCGTTTCTGGACCCGCGTCGTGTTCGCGGCCGGGCGCGTGGGGCGTACCGAGGACACCGCGAACCAGGCCCTGCGCGGCGTTCTCGCGCGGCTGCTGCAGACTCCGGAGCCCGGGGCCGCCTGGGTGCTCACAGCGGCCGTGGTGGGCGCGACAGGGCTCGGCGTGGCGGTCGCGGCGGAGTTGCGCGGAAGGCGGGCCTGGGCGGTGACCGTCTGCGCGGTCACGGCGCTGCTCGTCAGCCCGGTGTCCTGGTCGCACCACTGGGTGTGGTGCGTGCCGGTGGCCCTGCTCCTCGGCACGCACGCGTACCGGCCCGCCGCCCTCGGCACGCTGCTCGTCTTCTCGTCGTACGCGCTGTGGTGGGTGCCACACGGTCCGGGGCGCCATGAACTGCACCAAAACGGCATCGAGTTAATGATGTCTGCCCTTTACGGGACAGCCGGGTGTCTCTTCCTCATGATCGCCGGGGTCGGCGTCAGGACACTCAGGAGCGCCGGCCGCGGTCATGCCGTGACGGCCGGTCAAGCCGTGACGAAGGAATAGAAGCGCTTGAGCGTGCAGTGCTCTTCGAGGAGACGGCCGTAGATCGGCTCGCCCTCGAGTTCACGGTAGGTCTCGATCGGGTCGCCTTTTATGATCAGCGCCCGCGCGCATTCCTCGCACCAGTACTGGTAGTCGGGGTTCACCGGTTCCATGTCACGGACGATCGGCGTTCCGCTGCCGCACCAGTCGCACTTTCGCCTGTGTGCACCCATCGATCAGCTCCAGCTGTGGCCGCAGGCCGTGCACACGTAGGAAATTCCGCCGTTGTCCCCCAAGAGCTGGGCGACGTGGGCGGAGCCGCAGGAAGGGCAGCTGAGGCGGGTGATCGTATCCCGTGCCAACGCTGCTTCGAAGAGGCCACCGGCCTCTCCGAAGATGCTCGCAGGCATCGCAACTCCCTCCCGTCGGGCCGCGCCCCCTTCCGGCCGTTTGATTCTGCCACGGCCGGACCAATACGGTCAGCGACGCCTCAGTACCAGTCCGGACACGGCAGCCTCCGCGGCCGAACGAAGCGCGCGAACACGCACCCCAAAGCGCCTCTTGAGAGGTATACGCCTGCGAGGCCCAAGTGACTCAAGACGGACCCGAACAGTTCGGATACCAGAAGATCCCGCCGATCGAAGCGATCGGCGGGATCTTGTTGTCTCACTGTGGAGCTAAGGAGAATTGAACTCCTGACCTCCTGCATGCCATGCAGGCGCTCTACCAACTGAGCTATAGCCCCTTGTGCCACGCGGGCGAACCGCAGTGGTCTTTCGCCCCGCTCGGCGGGGCGAACAAGAAGAACTTTAGCCTGCGACCTGCCGGAAAGTGAAATCCGGCTCTCAGTCGTCGTCGCCGAGCACCGGCTCCGGCAGGGTGCCGGCGTTGTGCTCCAGCAGACGCCAGCCGCGGGCGCCCTCGCCCAGGACGGACCAGCAGCAGTTGGTCAGGCCGCCGAGGCTCTCCCAGTGCTTGGGCTCCAGGCCGAGGAGGCGCCCGATGGTCGTACGGATCGTGCCGCCGTGGCTGACCACGACCAGCGTGCCGTCCTCCGGGAGCTTCTCGGCGTGCCGGAGCACCACGGGCGCGGCGCGGTCGGCGACCTCGGTCTCCAGCTCGCCGCCGCCGCGGCGCACCGGCTCACCGCGCTTCCACGCCGCGTACTCCTCGCCGTACCGGGTGATGATCTCCTCGTGCGTCAGGCCCTGCCAGACGCCCGCGTAGGTCTCCCGCAGGGACTCGTCGTGCATGACCTCCAGGCCGGTGAGCGTGGCCAGCTCGGCGGCCGTGTGTGCGGCGCGCTGAAGGTCGGAGGCGATGATCGCGTCGGGCTTGAGGCCCGCGAGCAGCCGGGCGGCGCGGCGGGCCTGGGAGATGCCGGCCTCGGTGAGAGGGACGTCCGTGGAGCCCTGGAAGCGGCGCTCCACGTTCCAGGAGGTCTGGCCGTGCCGCCAGAGGATGACGCGGCGGCCCCGGCCGGGCCTGCCCGCGGCCACCTCGCCGGTGGCACTCATCGCCACTCACCGCCCAGCTCGGCCGCCTCCTCGGCGGCCTGGTGCTTCGCGTGCTCGGCGGCCTTGCCGCGGGTGGCCTTGGCGTCCTCGGGCAGCTCCAGCTCGGGGCAGTCCTTCCACAGCCGCTCCAGGGCGTAGAAGACGCGCTCCTCGCTGTGCTGGACGTGGACGACGATGTCGACGTAGTCGAGCAGCACCCAGCGGGCTTCGCGGTCGCCCTCGCGGCGCACCGGCTTGACGCCGAGCTCCTTCTGGAGCCGCTCCTCGATCTCGTCGACGATCGACTTGACCTGGCGGTCGTTGGGCGCGGAGGCCAGCAGGAAGGCGTCCGTGATCGACAGCACGTCGCTGACGTCGTAGGCGATGATGTCGTGCGCGAGCTTGTCGGCGGCTGCCTGGGCGGCGGTGTTGACGAGCTCGAGGGAACGGTCGGTAGCGGTCACTACAAGGCTTTCGGTCGGCGGACACTTGACGTCAAGGGTCTCACGGACCGCCGACAGCACCCCACGTGATTATCGGCTCACGTGGGGTGCCCCGGGTGTCGTGCCCGCTAGGAGGACGACGGCTTGTAGTCCTGGCCGAGGACCACGGAGACGTTCGCGTTCCCGGCCACCTCGCCCTTGCTGACCGCTCCGGAGGACAGCCCCAGGGTCTTGGCGACCTCGGTGGCGTGGTCCTTGTCGGCGGCGTCGGCGTAGACGACCTCGGACGTGGCCGCGGTGGACCCGGTGCCGCCCTCCAGGAAGGTGAAGCCGCCGTTGAGCAGCACCACGCGGGCCGCGTTGGTGTTGTCCTTGACCCCGCTGGCGTTGCGGACGGACACGCGGACCGCGGCGTCCTTGCTGGGGCTCTTGGCGGTACCGCCGAGGACGTCCTTGACGACGCTCGCGCTCGCCTGTGCGCTCAGTGTCCCGTCGGTCTGGACGGGCAGCATGGCCGTCTTGTAGTCGCCGCCCTTGGCGAGGTCGGCGAGCTTGGCGAGGAAGGCGCCGAGGTCCTTGTCGGTCAGCGGCGGCTCGATGATCATCCCGAGCGTCTGCACGGTGGTGGTCGCGCCCTGCGTGTCCGAGGTCAGCTTGCGCAGCACGGCCTGCATGACCTGCCCGAACCGCTCCAGCTGGGCGTTCTGCGCCTCGCCGGAGCCCTGGTAGGTGGCGTAGGCGACGGCTGTCTTGCCGCTGAGGGTCTGCGCCTTGCCCTTGCGGACGAGGGGCGCCGCGCCCTTGGACTTGGCGTCCGGGTCGGGCACGTCGGCGTCGGTGTCGACCTCGATGTTGCCGACCAGGTCGACGAGGTTCTGCAGATACGGGGTGTCCAGCCGCCAAGTGCCCTGGATCTCGGTGCCGAGGACGGTGTCGATGGCGTCGCGCGTCCCGGAGGAGCCGTCGTCGTCGACCGACTTGGCCAGGGTCGTCGTACTGCCGTCGTCGCCGCTCAGGGCGAGGGAGTTGGGCATCAGGACGGTGGTGCCCTGCTGGGTGGTGGCGTTGTCGACGAGCAGCGCCGTGGAGGTGCCGCCGCTCTTGGTGTTGTGCAGATGGACGACGATCACGTCACGCTTCTGCGCGCCCACGGGCGTCGCGGTGTCGGTCTTGTCGTCCGACGCCGAGAGGCCGGGCAGCTTCCCGGCGTACCAGAGGTAGCCGACACCGCCGGCCGCGGCGATCGCGAGGACGACCACCAGGGCGATGACACGCGCGCGTGCCCGTCGCCTGGCCTCCTCGCGGCGCTCGGTGCGGTTCTCGGTGAACTTCAGCCAGTCGATGACGTCCTCGGAGTCCTGGTCGGGCTCCTCGACGAAGGCGAACTGTTCGGTGTGGTAATCCGCGTCACCGCGGCCCTGGGCCACCGGTTCCTCGACCGGCCCGGCCTGCTGCGGGATGTAGGCGGTCTGCTCGGCAACCCGCTGCTGCTGACCGCTGGTCGCGGTACGGCCGTACGGGTCATACGGCGCCGAGGGCCCACCGCCGTGCTGCTGGTGCGTGCCGGTGCCGTACGGGTCGTAGGCGGGCGTGGTCGGCTGCTGACCGGTGTCGCCGGACCCGTAGGGGTCGTACGGCGGTACCGGCTGCTGCCGGCCGGTCGCGTACGGGTCGTAGCCGTAGCCCTGCTGCGCGTAAGGGTCGTACTGCTGCTGGGGCTGCTGTTGCTGTGGCGGGACCTGTCGGTACACCGGCTGCCCGTACTCGTCGTAGCCGACCAGTTCGTACTGGTCGGCCTCGTATCCCGCGCTCCCCGCGTCGTATCGGTCGTTCACCGGTAGCCCCTCTCGGCTCACTGCCTCACTCGCCGCGGTACAGCTCGCGCTTGTCGATGTAGCGCACGACTCCGTCCGGCACCAGATACCAGATGGGGTCTCCCTTTGCGACTCTCGCGCGGCAATCGGTGGACGAGATGGCCAGCGCGGGAACCTCGACCAACGAGACACCGCCTTCCGGGAGCCCCGGATCGTTGAGGTGATGACCGGGCCGGGTGACCCCGATGAAGTGCGAGAGGGAGAACAGCTCCTCCGAGTCCCGCCACGTCAGGATCCGGTCGAGGGCGTCGGCGCCGGTGATGAAGAAAAGGTCCGTGTCGGGGTTGAGCGCGCGCAGGTCCCGCAGGGTGTCCACGGTGTACGTCGGGCCGCCGCGGTCGATGTCGATGCGGCTGACCGAGAACTGCGGGTTCTCGGCCGTGGCGATGACCGTCATCAGATAGCGGTCCTCGGCCGGGGAGACGTGCCGGTCGCTCTTCTGCCACGGCTGGCCGGTGGGCACGAACACGACCTCGTCGAGGTGGAACTGCGCTGCGACCTCACTGGCCGCGACGAGGTGGCCGTGGTGGATCGGGTCAAACGTTCCACCCATGACGCCGAGCCGGCGCTTGGCGCGATTCGACGGGCCGTTTCCGGGGCCGGTAGGCATGTCCTGCTCTCCCATGCGTGCAGACCCTACCGGCCCCGCCTGAGGGCTCCGGCCGGGCAGCTGCCGGCCGGACCGGAGGGGCCTGGCCGGGACTCAGCGGTCGCGGTTGAAGCGGGTGGTGATCCACAGCAGGAGCAGCAGGATGACGAAGGCGCCACCCCCGGTGAGCCACGGGCTGATGCTGTTGTGGTTGCCACCGTGCTCCTCGCCCTCGGCGGCGAGGGTGACCAATTGGGCAGCGGCGCTGTGGAAGCTCATCTTCGGCGTGACCTATCCGGTGTGGGCGGGATAAAGATGTCGGCCCATCGTAAGCGGGCGCCATGACGGCGATCACGCCGACTCCACCGTTGGGGCGCCTTCGACGGTCCGCGGGGAACCTTCCCGGCGGCTCAGTCGTCATTCCGCCTGTAGCCCCGCAACAGGAACCACGCGGTCAGCACACAGCCCACGACCATCACGATCAGTACGACCCGGAGCAGATTTCCCGCCCCCTGCTGCTCGGCCGCGCTCGCGGCCTCGGTGAGCCAGGTGGCCGGGGGATTGTGCTCCATGACGCGGAACTCCTTCGCTGTAGTGCCCGTCCACGGTAACTCCGCCTAGGCTGGGCTCTGCTTCGGGGGCGCAAAGGGCGGAACAAGGCTCTGCAAAGGGCCGCAGAGAGCCATCCAGACGCACATGGGGGAAGACATGTCCGAAGGCCACGAGCACACCGGGCACGAGAACGTACCGAGCAGGCAGCGCAGGCGTTTCCCGGGGATCTCCTCGCGTGCGTACGAACACCCGGCGGACCGTTCGGCCCTGGTGGCCCTGCGCAAGCTCAGCGGCTTCGACACGGTCTTCAAGGCGCTGAGCGGCCTGCTCCCCGAGCGCAGTCTGCGGCTGCTCTTCCTGTCCGACTCGGTGCGGGTCTCGGACCAGCAGTTCGCACACCTCAACGACATGCTGCGGGACGCCTGTTACATCCTGGACCTGGAGAAGGTCCCGCCGATGTACGTCAACCAGGACCCGGTGCCGAACGCGATGTGCATCGGCCTGGACGAGCCGATCATCGTGGTCACGACGGGCCTCGTCGAGCTGCTCGACGAGGAGGAGATGCGGGCGGTCGTCGGCCACGAGGTGGGCCATGCCCTCTCCGGCCACTCGGTCTACCGCACGATCCTCCTCTTCCTCACCACCCTGGCCGTCCGAGTCGCCTGGATCCCGCTGGGCAACATCGCGATCATGGCGATCGTGACGGCCCTGCGCGAGTGGTTCCGCAAGTCGGAGCTCTCCGCCGACCGTGCCGGCCTGCTCGTCGGCCAGGACCTCCAGTCCTCGATGCGCGGCCTGATGAAGCTCGCGGGCGGCCACCATCTGCACGAGATGAACGTGGACGCGTTCCTGAAGCAGGCCGAGGAGTACGAGGCGGGCGGCGACCTGCGCGACTCGGTCCTGAAGATCCTGAACGTCCTGCCCCGCTCCCACCCCTTCACCACGGTCCGCGCGGCCGAGCTGAAGAAGTGGGCCGAGTCCCGCGACTACCAGCGGATCATGGACGGCCACTACCCGCGCCGCGACGAGGACAAGGATGCCTCGGTCACCGACTCCTTCCGCGAGTCCGCCTCCCACTACGCCACCCACGTGAAGTCCTCCAAGGACCCCCTGATGAAGCTGGTCACGGACATAGCGGGCGGCGCCGGCGACCTGGGCGGCCGCGTACGCCGAGGCTTCGGCGGCTTCACCAGCGCGCCCCCGAAGGACGAGCCGGGGCGCGACGACACGGGCGAGGGCGGCACGGGCGAGAACGGCACAGCCAACAGCTGACGGCTTCGCCTCTCGGCGTCGGTCCAGGCAATTCGGCCCGTGCGGCGTTTGGGGACGAGGCCCGTTCAGGGCCGAAGCGGGGGTCTGGGGGCGGCAGCCCCCAGGTCCGGGGTCGAAGGGGCGGGGCCCCTTCAAGGACGGGACGGGTAGGGGCGGCGGGGGCGAGAAAATCCCCGGCGCTCAGACCTTCGGCTGGGACCCCGTAGCCAGCGACCCACACAGCGCCGTCGCCCCACCCGTGGCATAGGGGTCGGTCCCCGCAGGGCCGCCCTCCTTCGCCGTCTGCCCGGCCAGCAGCGGATGCAGCCGGTTCGTGGAGTCCTCGGCGCACGACAGCGGCCCCGCCTGCACGTAGGACACGACCAGCTGGGCCTGATGCAGCCGCAGGTCCTCCCGGTCGAACCGGAAGTGCAGCTCCCGCCGCACGGTGAACAGCGAGGCCTCGGCCGCCTTCTCCCCGGCCCCCGCCTGCACCGCCCGCAGCGCGTACACGAACGTGTGATCGGCCGTGACCTCAAGCGTGGACGAGTCCGTCTCCGCCGCCTGCAGCGTCCCCTGCACCCGGATCTTGCGGTCCGCCAGCTCGGCCTGGGAGGGGTCGAAGCGCACCAGCCACCCGGTCGGCGCATGCCGCCCGTCCGCGGCAGGCTGCCTGAAGCTCTGGTCGAACTGGTCCAGCTGATCGGGATCGAGCAGCACCCGGACCGGACGGATCTGCTCACCGGTGAGCACCTCGGGATACAGCGAGGACCGCACGATGTAGTCCTTGGCGATGCTCAGCGCATTCGTCACCTGGCTGTCCGAGAAGTGCGCGGTACGGCGGGCGGCCGGCAGCGGTATGCCCTCCGCACCGAGCCGGAACTGAGCGGCGGGGCTGTGCGCGTACAGGTTCTCCGCGTCGCTCCCCCCGGGCACCTTGCCCTCCGGGGCGAGCGGGATGACGGTCATGCGCAGCGGCTCGGCGGGCGGCCCGGAGTTCGCCGGGGTCTGGTAGGGGTGCCGTACACCCATGTAGATCGCGGTCCCGAAGGCCACGGCGATCAACAGGACCAGGACCAGTGCCTGCCGGGACAGGCCGCGCCGCATTGGTGCACGGCGGCGCACGGCGGGGGCGTGGTCGGCGATCCGCTCCTGTGCGGAGAACTCCTGGAGGCGGGCAGCACGGACGAACGACTCGTCGAAGACGACGGATCGGTACTCGTCCTCGCCACCTCCGGGGCCGCCCTCGGGTGTCCCCTCAGGTGGGTCTCCTGGCCCTCCCATATCTTCAGGGTAGGTCGCCAGGAGCTCAGGTAAACGCCCTGCCGCACGACAAGTTCTGACAGGTTCTCACCAGGATCGTCAGACAGCTCTCCGCGGTGTTCAGGCCATCGATCGGGTCATTCGACCGAGTCATTCGACCGGGCCCGGTCAGGGCGTGCGCGGGGTCGCCGAGATGGCCGGTTGGGAATGGTCGGCGGAGGCGGAGGGAGCCGCTGCGCTGCCCTGGTCCAGCCCGGTCGACGCGGGCGCCGGGACCTGCTCCCGGTCGTTGGACGAGGCTCCGCGGTAGACCGCCGTGAAGGCCAGCGCGACCATGCCGATGCCCATCACGAGGGCGAGCATCCAGGCCACGGGGCGGTGCCAACGGACCCGCTTGCCGTACGTCCCGGGGGCGCCGTAGCGGCCTTCCAGGATGTCCGTGTCATCCAGATCGTCCAGCTCAGGATCATGGCCGAAAGAAGCGCGGCCGTCGGTGCCGTACCCGTCGTCGTACCGCTCGCCCCGGCCGTGTGCCCGGCGGGCCTCCGCCTCGGAGGCCTCCGCTCTCGCCTGGGCGGCGGCCAGAAGGCGCTCGACGGCGGTCGGCTCGTGCACCACGGCCGCCCGTACGAAGGCCTCGTCGAAGACCACGGAGGCGAACTCTTCGTCCGACACCCCGCGGTCGTGGTCGTCGTCGGGCTCCCAGCCGTCAGGGAACGGCGTGCCCCCCACGTCCTCCGGCACGGCTCCAGAGTAGACCTGGGGGGTCAATTTGGGCAGACGGTATGGAAATTCATCTGCCTGGTGAGACACCTGTCGTGCGGCACGGAGGCGGCCCGGGGCGCGTGTCCGACGCATATGCCCTGGCCGCGCGCCCCTACGCCGTACGGGTCAGCGCCGTACGTGCCCGTCGCCGGTGACGATGTACTTCGTGCTGGTCAGCTCGGGCAGCCCCATCGGCCCGCGGGCGTGCAGTTTCTGCGTGGAGATGCCGATCTCCGCGCCGAAGCCGAACTGGCCGCCGTCCGTGAAGCGGGTGGACGCGTTCACCGCGACCGTCGTGGAATCGACCAGCTGGGTGAAGCGGCGGGCGGCCTGCTGCGAGGTGGTGACGATGGCCTCGGTGTGGCCGGAGGTCCACAGGCGGATGTGCTCGACGGCCTTGTCCAGCGAGTCCACGACGGCGGCGGCGATGTCGTACGACAGGTACTCGGTCTCCCAGTCCTCCGCGGTCGCCTCGACGAGGGTCGCCTTGGAGTCCTTGCCGTACGCCATCACCCTCTCGTCGGCGTGCACGGTCACCCCGGCCTCCGCGAGGGCGTCCAGGGCACGCGGCAGGAATTCGGGGGCGATGTCCTGGTGGACGAGGAGGGTCTCGGCGGAGTTGCAGACGCTGACGCGCTGGGCCTTGGAGTTGATCAGGATCTCGACCGCCATGTCGAGGTCGGCGTGGGCGTCGACGTAGACGTGGCAGTTGCCCGTGCCGGTCTCGATCACCGGGACGATGGACTCGGTGACCACCGTCTGGATCAGCGAGGCGCCGCCGCGCGGGATCAGCACGTCGACGAGCCCGCGGGCCCGCATCAGCTCCCGTACGCTCTCGCGGCTCTCGCCGGGCACCAGCTGCACGGCGTCGGCGGGCAGCCCGGCCCCGCCCACGGCGTCGCGGATCACCCGCACGAGTGCGCTGTTCGACTCGTACGCCGAGGCCGAGCCGCGCAGCAGTACGGCGTTGCCGGACTTCAGGCAGAGGGCGGCGGCGTCGACGGTGACGTTCGGGCGGGCCTCGTAGATGATCCCGACGACGCCCAGCGGGACGCGGACCTGACGCAGGTCGATGCCGTTGGGGAGGGTCGAGCCGCGGACGACCTCACCGACCGGGTCGGGCAGCGCGACGACGTCCCGCACGTCGGAGGCGATGGCCCGCACGCGCTCCGGCGTCAGCGTCAGCCGGTCGATGATCGCCTCGCTGGTGCCGGCCTCGCGGGCCTTGGCGATGTCCTTGGCGTTGGCCTCGACGATTTCGCTCGTCCGGACCTCCAGGGCGTCCGCGATGGCGAGCAGCGCGTCGTCCTTCTCGGCCCGCGGCAGCGGGGCGAGGTCGGCGGCGGCGGCCTTGGCGCGGTAGGCGGCCCTGTTGACCGGGGACATGGAGTCGTACGGCGAAAGCGTGGTCATGAAAGAAGGGTAGTGCGCCCGCGAGGGCGGTCCATCGTATGTTCCGAACCGCGAGACGGAACCGAAACGCGGCCCTCGCCCTCTTTTGCGCACCGCACCGCCGCCCTGCACCGCCCGGCCCGGCCCCGCCCCCGCTCCTGAGCGCTAGAACGGGTGGACACCCACCGGAGTCGCCGGCGGTGGTCCGAAGCCTTCCGAGAGCCGCAGGTGGTAGGTCTCGCGGTCGATGACCTCGAGCCCGACGATCTCCCACGGCGGCAGCCCCGCGCTCTGCCGGTGCTCGCCCCACAGGCGCAGGGCGACCGCGGCGGCGTCGTGCAGGTCGCGGGCCTCTTCCCAGTACCGGATCTCGGCGTGGTCGCCCGCGTACCGGCTGGTCAGCAGAAACGGGTGGTCGTGGGCGAGCTGTTCGAGGGCGCGCCGCACTTCCTTCACCGGGGCCTCCTGACCGGAGACGCTGAGGGTGACGTGCCACAGGCGGGGCAGGTCCTTGGGCTCCTCGTAGCGGTCGCCGGCCGCGACGCTCGTCAAGGCGCGCTCCTCACCGGCCGCACGGGACGAGGCCCCGTCGGCACTGCGGGACGCCGTCCCAGGGCGCACTCGTCTCACGACGGCCTCCTTTACGCAGTGACCGACTCGGTGGTCGTGCGGAATGTGTCCCGTAGACAAAGTTGAGCAGGCCGCAAGGGCTCGCGGGGCGATTTTGCGGAACGTCCACCTCAGGGCGACTTACGCAACGGGGCGTTCCCCCTGTTTTCGGCCGGGGGTCCGGGGGTTGGCCCCCGGGGCAATGCAGCGCGGAACGTCCACCTCAGGGCGACTTACGCAACGGGGCGTTCCCCCTGTTTTCGGCACCCCTGAGCACCGGCAGGCGTTCAGAACTCCGGGATCACCCGCCCCTACGGCTCCAGGATCACCAGATCGTCCCGGTGCACGACCTCCCGCTCGTACTCCGCCCCCAGCTCCCGCGCCAGCTCCCGCGTCGACCGCCCGAGCAGTTGCGGCATCTCCTTGGCGTCGAAGTTGACGAGCCCGCGTGCCACCGCGCGCCCCGCGCTGTTGCGCAGCTCGACCGGGTCGCCCGCGCTGAACTCGCCCTCGACGGCGGCGATCCCGGCCGGCAGCAGGGACATCCGGCGTTCGACGACCGCCCGTACCGCGCCGTCGTCCAGGGTCAGCGAACCCTGCGGGGTGGAGGCGTGCTGGAGCCACAGCAGCCGGTCGGCGGAGCGCTTGCCGGTGGCGTGGAAGTAGGTGCCGGTGTCGCCGCCGTGCAGCGCCTCGGCGGCGTGGATCGCGCTGGTGAGGACGACGGGGATGCCCGCGGCGGCCGCGATCCGGGCGGCCTCGACCTTGGTGACCATGCCGCCGGTGCCGACCCCGGCCCGGCCCGCGCTGCCGATCTCCACCTGCGCCAGGTCCTCCGGACCGTGCACCTGAGCTATCCGCGAGGTCCCGGGCTTGCTGGGGTCGCCGTCGTACACGCCGTCCACGTCGGACAGCAGCACCAGCAGGTCGGCCCGCACCAGATGGGCCACGAGCGCCGCGAGCCGGTCGTTGTCACCGAAGCGGATCTCGTCCGTGGCAACGGTGTCGTTCTCGTTGACGATCGGGAACGCGCCCATCGCCAGGAGCTTGTCGAGGGTGCGGGAGGCGTTGCGGTGGTGCGCGCGGCGGCTCATGTCGTCGCTGGTCAGCAGGACCTGGCCGACGCGGACGCCGTGGCGGGCGAAGGAGGCGGTGTAGCGGGCGACGAGAAGGCCCTGGCCGACGCTGGCGGCGGCCTGCTGGCGGGCCAGGTCCTTGGGGCGGCGACGCAGGCCCAGCGGGGCGAGACCGGCGGCGATGGCGCCGGAGGAGACGAGGACGACCTCCCTCTCCCCGCCGCTACGGCTCTTCGCGAGGACGTCGACGAGCGCGTCGACGCGGTCGGCGTCCAGACCGCCGGACGCGGTGGTCAGCGACGACGACCCCACCTTGACGACGATCCTGCGGGCCTCGCGCACACCCTGCCTTGCCCCTGCCACCTGTGTTCTTTCCCCTCGCGTACGTCCGGTTCCCTGCCCGGCAATCTACGCGAAGAGGATCGTGCGGCGCGCGGCGATTCCAGCCCCCGGACAACCTCGGGGTAACTGCCTGCTCACGCCTCGCGTACGGCGAAAAGGTTGCGTTGGTTGCCTGTAGAAGTCAAAGACAGCGCAAACTTAAGTTGAACGCTGTGCCACACGATGCTCATCACGTTCACCGCGCGAAGCGGCTTCTTCTCCGCTCGGGCAAGAGCCCCTACGACGTCGTCCCCATCGAGGAGGCCCTCCATCGGGACGTCATCGCCACCAACTCCGGCAACCTGATCTTCAGCGACGCCACCCACAAGATCCTTGAGACTCCGCGCACCGAGGTCGTCTCGAACGGCATCCGCACCGATGCCTCGGCGGCGGGCCGGATCAACGAGGAGTACGACGCCTTCGTCGTCCCGCTCGCGAACGCGTTCCGTCCTTCGTTCGAGGGGCAACTGAAGCGGCTGACGCGGCTGATCACCAAGCTCCGGATTCCCGTGGTCGTGGTGGGGGTCGGTGCGCAGGCCGGGCTCGGCTACAACGCGGCACGGCTGAAGGGCATCGAGCCCGCGGTGCGCGAGTTCGTCTCCGCCGTGCTCGACCGCAGTGCCTCGATCGGGGTGCGCGGCGAGTTCACCGAGAAGTACCTCAAGGACCTGGGGTTCCGGGACGTCGAGGTCATCGGCTGCCCGTCGCTGTTCCTGTACGGCAAGGAGCTCACCGTCACCAAGCGGGAGCCGGTTCTCGGCGCCGGCTCCCGGATCGCGGTCAACGGCTCGCACAGCGCGGTGAAGTCGCAGGGCCTGGACCGGGTCATCGCCCGCGCCCACGCCCGCTACCCCTACCTGCGCTTCATCGGCCAGAACCTCAGCGACGCACGGCAGTTGCACTGGCGGGACCTGTCCGACCCGAACGGCATGGTGACCGCGATGCCGACGCATCCCGAGCACCCGATGTACCGGGAGGACAAGGTCCGCGTGTACGTCGACCCGGTCACCTGGATCGACGACCTGCGCACGTTCGACTTCTCGTTCGGCTCCCGCATCCACGGCAACATCGCCGCGCTGCTGGCGGGCACGCCGGCGACCGTGCTGTGCGGTGACTCGCGCACGCTCGAACTGTGCCGCTACTTCGACATCCCGCACCGCCGGATCGACAAGCTGACCGAGGGCCTGGACCCCGCGGCGCTGTACGAGGAGGCCGACTTCGGCGCCCTGATGAGCGGCCACCAGGAGCGGTTCGAGCGGTTCACGGCGTTCCTGGACAGGAACGGCCTGGAGAACACCTTCACGCACGGCGACGGCGGCGCCGCCTTCGACGAACGCATGAAGTCGCTGTCCTTCCCGGCGGGCATCCGCCCCTGGAACGACGCCGACCTGACCTCGCTCACCACCCGGTTCGGCTGGCTGCAGAGCCGTATCGCCGAACTCGCCACGGACAACGACCGGTTGCGGCGCGACCTGGCCCGTACCGCCAAGGGCGGCGCCGCGGTGCCGACGGCGTCCGTCTACCGCCGGGCCCGCCGCGTGGTGGGCGGCCCGATCCGCAGGGCGCTGCAGTCGGGACGGTAGAAGGCCGAGGTCTCCGGCCGCCACGTCGAGGGCCGGGGTACCCGCCGGCCCCGGTCACTCAAGGCCCCCAGGACACATGCGTGTCGTCCGCAGGCCGCCGCGCGTTAACCCGGGCGCACAACGTCAGTTAACCCGACGCCCGCGTCCCGCGCCGATCTTGGAGTGACCGCAGTTGCCCGCACCCCTGTCCCGCATCCCGGCGAGAGCGCTCGTCACGGCTCTCCTGGCCGCCGCCTTCTGCGCCCAGGCCGTGGCGGCGCTGCGCCCGCACGTCCCGCTGCTGCTCGGCGCGACGGCCCTGTCCCTGGCCGTCGAGGGCGTGCTGCTGCGCTGGCAGCGCGGCATCCTGTCGGCGTTCGCCAAGTCGCACGCGGACATCACCGTGCGGCACGTACTGCGGGACCTGCTGCTGGTCGTGTGCCTGCTGCGGCTGGGCGAGCAGCACCGGGAGCCGGTGTACACCCCGCTGATCGCGGGTCTGCTCGCCTTCTACGTCCTGCACTGCGCGATCCAGGCGGTGTCGGTGCTGGTCCGCCGCACCCGCACGCTGCCGGTGGTCACCCGCAACATCGACGCCGCCGCCCTGCGCCTGTCCCCCGCCCCGCCCATCCTGCTGCGCCGCCCGGGGCCCCGCCTGCTGATCTTCGGCCTCCCTGCCACGGCCGGCCTGCTGGCCACGGCGGCCGCCGACGACCCTCGCTGCGCGGCCCTGGGCATCGCACTCTCCCTGGGCCTCGCCCTGCTGGGCCTGTACGACCTTCTCGTACGGCTGCTGCCGAGCCGTCGCCCGGCGGGTGAGCGGGAGACCCTGGAGTGGCTCGACGCCTGGCTGGCGGAGTACCGGCCGACCGTCGGGCTCTACTTCTCCGGCGGCGCGGCCTCGGCGTACCAGGCGAACATGTGGCTGGAGCCGCTCGCGAAGCTGGACGGCAGGCCGCTGATCGTGCTGCGCGAGCGGTTCATGGTGCCGAAGATCGCGCCGACCGACGTGCCGGTCCTGTGTCTGCCGAAGGTCTCCACGCTGATGCGCCTGGAGGAGTCCTCGCTCCAGGTCCTCATCCACCCCTCGAACTCCGGCAAGACCTCCCAGGTCCTGCGCATCCCCACGCTCAAGCACACCTTCGTCAACCACGGGGAGAGCGACAAGCTGTCGTCCTGCAACCCGTACGCGAAGGCCTACGACGAGGTGTGGGTGGCCGGACCGGCGGCGCGCGAAAGGTACGCGTACGCCGAGGTCGGCGTCGAGGACAAGGACGTCGTGGAGATCGGCCGCCCGCAGCTGGACGACGTACGGCCGTACGCGGGCCCGCCGAGCGGGGCGTGCGCGACGGTCCTGTACGCGCCGACCTGGGAGGGCTGGGACGGCAACCCCGGCAACACCTCGGTGATCGAGGCCGGCGAGAACCTCGTACGCGCGCTGCTCGCGGACGCGGGCGTACGGCTGCTGTACAAGCCGCATCCGCTGACGGGGTCGGTGGATCCGCGCGCGGGAGCCGCCGATCTGCGCATCCGTGAGCTGATCACGGCGGCCAACCGGGAGCGGACCGGCGAGCGCCCGCGGGACACCGATGAACTCGCTCTTCGCACCGAGGAGTTGGACCGCCTCACCACGACCGCCGTGCGGGCGTCCGCCGACCAGGTCGAGCGGATGCTGCTGCAGTCGGCGCCGGAGCCGGGGCGGGCGGAGGCGGTGGCGCGGGCGACGACGGCCTGGGAGGAGGCGTACTGGGCCTCGCTGCCGGAGTGGGAGCACCAGGTGGTCACGGCCACCCGGCCGACGCTGTACGCCTGCTTCAACGAGGCGGACCTGCTCATCAGCGATGTGTCCAGCGTGATCAGCGACTTCCTGGCGAGCGGGAAGCCGTACGCCGTGGCGAACACCAGCGGCCTCGCGGAGGACGTGTTCCGCAAGGCCTTCCCGACCGTGCGCGCGGGGACGGTGCTGACGCCGGACGCGGCCGGGGTGCCGGAGTTGTTGGACGCGGTGCGGCACCCCGAGAAGGACCGACTGGTCGAGGCGCGGGCGGAGTTGAAGCGTCACCTGCTGGGGCCGGACGAGCCGCCGTCACAGGTGCGCTTCAACGAGGCCGTGCAGTCGCTGTGTTCGGTGGCCGGGGAGCACCGCGCCCGGATGGCGGAGCGGCTGGCGGCGGAGACCCCCGAGATCCCCGATCAGCGACGGTCCTTCACACCGCAGCGGCCCGCCCACCCGGCGTAGCCCCGCCGGAGGACCTCAGCACCCGGCGCGCCTTGCGCACCGCCCGCCGCAGGAACGAGTCCAAGCCGCCCTCCCGGTAGCCGGGGAAGGCACGGGCCTCGCGCGGTTCGGCGAGGTACACGGAGTCGGGGATTCCGGCGGCGGCGTCCCGGAAGTGCGGGTAGGCGAGGTAGACCCGGCGGCCCTTCTTCTCCAGGAGGGCCGCCGCCTGCTTCTTGGCCTTGACGAACTCCACGACGGGCAGCAGGAGTTCGGGGCGCTGCTCGGCGACCAGGTGCAGCCGCAGCCGCTCGTGGACCTTGAGCCGGCCGGCGATGCCGGGGGTCCAGTGGGCGTCCATGAGTGGCTTCGCCAGTTCGAGCTTGTGCTGCCGGACCTTCTCGCTGTCCTTGGCGTACTTGGGTCCGAACTGCGGCAGCAGGGTGATGAGGAAGGGGCGGAGCATGAGCTGGTCGCGCCGCGGGCCCGCCGGGACGTGCTCGGCGATCAGGTTCATCAGAGCCCGCGCGGAGTCGAAGCGCAGCTTGTAGCCGCCGCTCTTGGTCACGTGCTTGCCGTCGTCGCGGCCCACCAGGTAGTAGCAGGTGTGGTCGGCGACCACGGAGACGCCGTCCGCCCGCAGATAGGCCTCCATCGTGAACAGCGCGTCCTCGCCGGTCCACAGGGACTCGTCGAAACGCATGTTGTGCCTGGTCAGCAGGTCGCGGCGGAACAGCTTCTGCGCGCTCAGCGTGAACTTGATGTTCGAGGAGAAGACGTCGGTACGGTCCAGCGTCTTGCCCCACATCGACTTGGGCGCGGTGCGGTTGACCCCCTCGATGCGGCCGAGCACCACATCCGTGCCGTTCCTGTCGGCCATCGCGACCATGCGCTCCAGCGCCTCGGGACCCAGCCGGTCGTCGGCGTCCAGGAAGAAGACGTACCGCCCCGTGGCCTTCCCCAGACCGACGTTGCGCGGGCCGCTCGGGCCGCCCGAGTTCTCCTGCCGGATCACCGTGACCGGCATCGCCGCCCGGTCGGCGAACTCCTCCAGGCACTCCCCCGTGCCGTCCGTCGAACCGTCGTCGACGGCGATGACCTCGATGCGCCCCGGGCCGATGGTCTGCGCCTCGACCGAAGCCAGGCACTCGACCAGGTACGGCATCGCTTCGTACGCCCCGATGATCACAGTCACATCAGGCTGCGTGACGGTCACGTTTCCCCCTTGTCAACGGGATATTTCCCCCGTATCGCCTCATTCACTACTTGATAGACGGCTGGGTGTTGCAAGCGGTTGCCTCAGGCCCGTGATTTGGTGGCCCAGATCACATCGCGAACTGACATGGGCTCAGGTGATTCGGGAAGTGGAAGGGGCCCGTCAGAAACGACGAAGCGGCCCCCGAGGATCGCTCCTCGGGGGCCGCTTCGTCGCGTCCGTGGGTCAGGCGGTCAAGTCGTCCCCGTCCGCCGACCCCCGCGGCACGGGCACGGTCGCCGGAACGGGGTCGGGCTCGGGCTCGGGGTCCATGTCGGCTCCGGCCGACACCCGGGACTCCTGGCCGACGTTGCGCGTCTCGGCCTTGATCGCGAGGTTCGCCACCGCGGTGTTGAACTGCTCGATGGACGTCGGCTCGTCCGGACCGAGCAGGTACCGCTTGAGCTCCACACGGTCCTCGGCCAGCGCATCGGCGGCCGGATCCCGTACGGCGTCCAGCAGCTCGCCCAGTTCGGCCGCGCTGTTGGACAGGATCGTCGCGGCGCGCACCGCGGTGTTCGCCCGCTTGAACTCCTCCACGCCCAGCTCGGCGGAGTCCGTGACGGCGTACGGCTTGCCGCTGGCGATGAAGTCGGAGACCACGCTGGAGATGTCGGAGACCATCGCGTCGGAGACGTTGAAGCAGTCGTACAGGCGTGGCTCGGAGCCCGTGATGACGCGGTGCTCGTGGCCGGGGAAGGAGCGCCAGTACGCGGTGTTCCACTCGGCGCGCAGCCGGGCGACCTCCTCGTGCTTGGCGATGTCGACGAGCCCGTCTCGGGTGGCCTCGGCCTCGTCACCCTTGCCGTTGCCCTTCCCGTTGCCCTTGCCGGACAGCTCGGCGAGGCGGGTCTCGATGCGGGCCAGTTCGGCCTTGGCGGCGGTCAGCGCGGCAGAGTCGGCCGTGAAGCGTGCGTCGGTGACCCGCTCGGCGGCGGCCTGTTCGACCAGGGCGATGATCCGCCGGTGCGCGGCGCCGGCCTCCTTGCTGACGGTGCCGGTGAAGGGGTGCGGCTTGTACAGGACGCGGACCGGCGGGTCGGCCGAGACCAGCTTCGTCACGATGGACTCGCCGGCGAGCACGATCGAGGTGTTGCCAGGGTTGCCGTCCCAGCCCTCCCAGGTCGGGGCGTAGAGAACCGTCGGGATCCGGCCCTCGGGGGCACCGCTGAAGCCCTGGATCGGCGCCAGCTGCGGGCGGCCGACCTCGACGATGTCGGCGTCGCGGACACCGACGTCGGCGATGGCGTAGCGGTCGCGGCCCGCGCGCCCGGCGGTCCACACCTCGTCGTAGACCTTGCTGTACGGGTTGACGCTGGCCAGCTTGTCGCTGTCGCCGTGGCCGATGAAGACGTGCTTCATGGTCGGGACGCGCAGCAGGTGGATGTTCTTGCCGACGTTCGCGGCGTACAGCGCGACGCGCACGTTCGACAGGTCCAGGTTCATCAGGTGCACACCGCCGGGCACGCAGATGACGGGGACCGTGGTGGGCGCGAGGTTGTTCAGGATGACGCGCTCACGCAGGATGATCAGCGGCTTGGAGTCCAGCTGCTCCATGGTCTCCAGCCACATGTTGACCTGGTACGCGGAGTCCTTGGAGCCGGAGAAGTACAGCACCGTCTCGGGCCGGTACTCGGCCAGCCAGTCATCGACGGCGGCCAGGACCTTCTCGGCGTTCGGCGGGACCTTCGCGCCGCGGACGTACGGCACGAGCGCCAGCACGTACAGGCAGCCCACGCCTACCGTGATGCCGATGCCGATGAAGCCGACGACGGCCGACTCCAGGGACGCGGAGACGAGGATGCCGGCGACGGCCGCGAGGTCGAGGTGCAGCATCTTCTCGGCGGAGCGGTGCAGCAGCCTGCGCGGCGGGGCGTCCGGGATGCGGATGCGCGAGGCGAGGTCGACGTTGCGGGTGGCGACCGGCATACGGCGGCGGTTGCGGATCAGGGTGACCAGCGCGCCGTGCGGGGCCTGGAGGCCGTAGAAGGCGATGAAGCAGGCGATCGCGCCGTAGTAGATCAGGTCGTCCGCGAGGCCGAGCCGGGCCAGCAGCAGGATCAGCAGCAGTTGCCTGATCAGAAAGCGGATCGACAGACCTGCCCGCACCTTGCTCAGGCGGTTGACCAGATAGCTGCCCTTGCGGTGCAGATAGTGGTCCGCCAGGTACGTCACGGCGGCCGCGGCCGCGAAGGCGGGAACGCTCGGGACGAGCGCGGCCAGCATGAGTGCCGGGAAGCCCAGCATCATGAGGGCCGCCGCGGCCAGCTCGGCCGCGCTGCCCACCCGGGCGACGCGAATAGCGGTGGATATCACGGAGAACCTGCTCAGGGAGAGGGGCCGGTCTGAGGGGGGAAGGACTCAGGCCCCTGTGAATTCTTCGTGAACGAAGAATCGCAGAGGCCTGAATTCCATAAGGCTATTAACTGATGATTATGCCATGCCGTCCTGGCGGTCCAGAACACTGGCCAGCGCCTGCTCGAACCCGGACGCCTTGCCGGCGGCCGCTGTCGGGTCCTGCTGGCGGACGTCGATCACATGGCCGGTCAGCTCGGAGAGCAGCACGTCGAGGGACGTACGGGCGACGGCCTCGGAGGAGAGCAGGCTGCCCGAGGGCTCCTGACCGAAGGCCTTGGTGCGCATCGGGGTGGCGGTGCGCTCCGGGTTGATGCAGTTGACGCGGACGCCGTCGCCGGCCCACTCGTCGGACAGGGCCTGGGTGAGGTTCACCATGGCCGCCTTGGTCGAGGAGTACAGGCTGTACTCGGCGCGACCGCGGGTGTAGCTGCTGGAGGTGTACAGCAGCAGCTGGCCCTTGGTCTCGGCCAGGTACTTGTACGAGGACCGCGCGATCTGCACCGGGGCGAGGTAGTTGACCTTCAGCGCCTCCTCGATGGTGGCGTTGTCGGTCTCGGCCAGCTTGCCGATGCGCAGCACGCCGGCGGTGTTGACGACGTAGTCGATGCGCCCGGTCTCGGCGTACGCCTTGGACAGCGCGTCGTCGACCTCCTCCGGGTTCTCCACGTGGGTGCCGGTGGTGGAGCGGCCCAGCGCGTACACCTTCGCGCCGTAGGACTCGGCGAGTTCGGCGATGTCCTTGCCGATGCCGTAGCTGCCGCCGAAGACGACGACGGTCTTGCCGGTCAGCAGCTCGCGGTAGGTCTCCTCGCTGACCTGCTCGGGCGTGGCGGTGGAGGCCAGCTGGAAGAGCTTGTCGGCGATGAAGACGTCGACGGGCTGAGTGACCTTCATGTTGTACTCGTCGCCCGCGACGACGTGGATCGGCACGTCCGGCAGGTACTTGAGCACGACGGAGCAGTCGTCCGTGGCCTGGAAGTTGGGGTCACCTGCGGCGACCTCGTAGGCCCGCTTGATCGTGGACAGCTTGAACGCCTGCGGCGTCTGGCCGCGGCGCAGCCGGGAGCGGTCCGGGATCTCGGTGATGAACTCGCCGTCATCGCCGTGGGTGCGGGTCACGATGATGGTGTCCGCGGACGGGATGGCGACGTCGACGGCCTGGAAGCGCTCCAGCGCCACGACACAGTCGTCGATGACACGCTGGGACAGCAGGGGGCGCACGGCGTCGTGGAAGAGGACGTTCAGGTCCTCGCCCTCGGCCAGGCCCTCGCCGAGGGCGTCGATGGCGCGCTCGGTCGTCTCGTTCCGGGTCGAGCCGCCCTCGATGATCTTCTTGACCTTCTTGAACCCGGCCTTGGCTACGATCTTCTCGATGTCCGGCACGTAACCGGGCGCCATCAACACGATGATGTCGTCGATCGAGTCGGCCTTCTCGAAGGTGGTCAACGTGTGCTCGATGACTGCCTTGCCGGCGATCTTCAGCAGCTGCTTGGGGATCGACAGACCCACGCGCTGGCCGGTACCACCCGCAAGGATCACTGCGGTGGTACGGGGCTTGGCTATGTGCTGGGACACAGGTGACCTACCTTGTGGCGACTGGGAACTTGGAAATGGTCCCACTTGGGGTTACCGCAGTGCAAGGTGAGCGTCCCCGGCTGCATATGTGCGCGCAACCTGTCATTCACCTTGTACGCATGGTCATTGCGCTGAAGCCCGCCGGAAGTTCCCGGCAGTTGCCGTGAGTAACGACACAGGCTCACCGAAGCCGCAGCCGCTTGAGGCAACGGTGACCGAGTACCCGCGCCAGTTCCTTCGACGACGTCTGGTGAACGGTGCGCGATTTGGCCGGCGCGGCGTGCCGTACGGGAGCGCCCGCCGCCGCGGCAAGGGCCCCGTACAGCGCATGCGCCGCAGCCTCGGGGGCGATGCGCGGCACGGCACCTGTCCCGGCCCCCGGCTTCTGTACGGCGGACAGCTGCACGGCGGACAAAAGGTTCATGTCGCCGACAATCCGTACCCCCGTCGACTCGATCCGCTCCGACATTTCGGCACCGATCCCGGCGGCGACTTCGACGGCCCACTGCGGGGTGCAGATCTTCACGTCTCCGGGACCGGGAGCGCACGTGTTCTTCATATGCATCACGGCGCCGTTCCGGACGAGCTGTGAATAGAGCTCCTCGGGCAGTTCATTGGCGCGGAATTCCTTATTAAGATTCCGCAGCATTTCGGTCTCGGCGAGGGTGAGGGAGCGATTCGCCGCGTCCGGAATCGGCCGCAGTAGCTGCGCGGGCAGTCCGAGCAGCGCCTCGAAGGTGCGCAGCAGGCTCTCCCGGTCCCGGTCGTCGACCACGACGACGGTGACCCGCTCGGCGCCGACCACCCGCGCCCAGCGCTCCACGAGCCGGTCATGCCGGTGCCGGCGCCAGAAACTGGGGGTGGGCCTGTCGTACGGCGGCTTCCTGAGCAGGTGCTCCAGCCAGTCCTCGTAGCCCATGCGCAGGCCGTTCTGCACGTACTGCTGCCACTGCGAGGGTATGATCCGCGCGAGCGGGCGCAGGGTGACCAGGACGTGCACGCGCTCGCCGCCGAGCTGCTCGACGATCCGCTCGACGGTGTCGTCGTCGGGGGCGTCGGCGAAGAACTCGCTGCTGATCACGGACGTCCGCCGTCCCGTGCCGCGCACCTGCTCCAGCAGCCGCTCCCAGTGCCGCTCGGTGGGCGCGGGGTCGCCCATCATGCCGGCGCGGGCGCAGGCGGCCAGGACCGCCTCCATGGGGTGCCGGGTGGCGGCGGGCCACTCGACGCCGTGCCGGGCCATCTCGGCCCGCGCCTCGAACAGGGCGCCCTGGATCGACGTGGTGCCCGTCTTGTGCGGGCCGATGTGCAGCAGGCGGGTCCCGGTGGCGAGCGGGGTGATCACGTCGCCGTTGGCCGGAAGTTCAGCTCTCGTACAGTCCGTCTCCATGGTCAGAGGACGGTAAGAGAGCTTGCTGAGAGAGCGCTGAGAGTGACCTGGGACACGGATGAGTCCCAGGCCCTCCAGCAGGTGTTACGGAAGTGACCGAGGTTGCGGGAGTTACACGACCTCGACGCCCGGCTCGCCCGACTCGACCCGCAGCCGGGCCAGCGTGCTCGGCGTGGCCGTCGGTGTGCGCACCGTGTCCACGATCCGCACCTGCGCGTCGATGCCGTCGCGGCGGATGTCGAAGAGGTGGTAGCCGCGGTGGGCATCGAGGAGCTTCCAGTGCGGGTTGTCCGGCAGGCGCGGGTCCCACTCCCTGTGGAAGGCGTCCTGGTCCTGGTCGCCGTTGCTGGAGATGGACGTACCGACGAACTCGGCGCCCACCACGTCCGAGCCCGGGTCGGCGTAGTCCTCCTTGAGGTCGCTGATCATCGTCAGATGGCGGTCGCCGGTGAACACGACCGGGTTGCGGACCTGCTTCATCTCCTGCATCAGGGCGTTGCGTTCGACCTGGTAGCCGTCCCAGGCGTCGTAGTACCAGAGCTTGCCCTCGCCGACCTTGAGGTCGGTCTCGGCCATCATGATCTGCGAGCCGATCATGTTCCAGCGGGCCGGCGAGTGACGCAGCCCGTCGATCAGCCAGCTCTTCTGCTCGGCCCCCAGCATGGTGAGCGACGGGTCCTGGGCCGCCTCCTGGCTCTTGACCTGGTCGCTGCGGTACTGCCGGGTGTCCAGCACGCTGAGCCGGGCCAGGCGGCCGAACTCCAGACGGCGGTACATCTGGATGTGCGGGCCGTTCGGGATGGCGCTCGCACGGACCGGCATGTGCTCGTAGAACGCCTGGTAGCCCGCGGTCAGCCGGGCCACGAACGCGTCGTGCGGCTGCTTGTCCGGGTCCTGCGGGATCTCGCCGGCGAAGTCGTTGTCGATCTCGTGGTCGTCGAAGGTGACCACCCAGGGCGCGCCCGCGTGCATCGCGGCGAGGTCCGGGTCGGTGCGGTACTGGGCGTACCGGTTGCGGTACTGGGCCAGGCTGTACGGCTCACCCGTGCCCTCGTGCCGACGCACACCCGTCGCCGACGGCGTGGACTCGTAGATGTAGTCGCCGACGAACAGGACGAAGTCGGGGTCCTGGTCGAGCATGTCGGCGTACGGCGTGAAGTAGCCGTGCTGCCAGTTCTGGCAGGAGGCCAGCGCCATGCGCAGCCGGCCGCCGGAGCTCGTCGGGTGGGGCGCGGTGCGGGTACGGCCGGTGGGTGAGAGCTGGCCGCCGGTGCGGAAGCGGTACCAGTACGTACGGCCCGGGCGCAGCCGTCGTACGTCGACGTGGACGCTGTGCCCCAGCTCGGGCCGGGCCTGGGCGACCCCGCGGCGCACCGGTTTGCGGAACCGCTCGTCCTCGGCGATCTCCCACTCGACGGAGACCACGCGGTCGGGCATGCCGCCGCCGTGCAGCGGGTCCGGGGCGAGGCGCGTCCACAGCACGATGCCGTCGGGCAGCGGGTCACCGGAGGCGACTGAGAGGCTGAACACGCCGTCGGGCAGCGGGGTTTCGGCGGCCCGGGCGGCGGACGGCAGCCACAGCTGGGCGGAGGCCGCGGCGCCGAGCACCGCGGCACCCGCGGTCAGAAAGCGGCGTCGGTCGGGCGATACGGATCCGGAAACACCGGTCATCGGCGAACTCCCCTGCCTCGCTGGCCTCTTGGACACTTCGGATGCTCACGCCCGAGGGCGGCCTGGCTGCTGAACTGTGAGCTTCGCGTGCATGACAACTAGGGAGACAACGGAAGACCCGCTGCGGCACGGCAAGGAGCCCTTGCCGCAACGGGTCTGCCGGTCGATCAGTGAATGAACCCGGCTGGATCAGTAGTTGAACCCGGAGCCCAGCTTCGCGTTCGCGGCGACCGTGCCGAGGGTCCCGGCGCCGAAGGTGAGCGAGCCCGTCGGGGTGATGCCGGCCGAGGTGGACTTGAACACCCACACCGACCCGGCGTTCGCGTTCTCCCCCGGTGCGCCCACGACGAGTTCCGCGCGGCCGTCGTGGTTGGCGTCCACGAGGTGGGTCGCGCCGCCGAAGGCGTCCTTGGCCTCCGCCGCGCCCGGCACACCCTCGGTGGCCTGGTTGACTCCGCCTGCGCCGGTGCCGGTCAACCCGTTCGCGCCGCCGCGCAGTACGACGGCACCGCCGGCGTCGCTCAGCCCGTCGAAGTCCTCACCGGGCACGCCCGTGGAGACGTCGGCGTACCCGTCGCCGTCGACGTCGGCGACCGAGACGTCGGAGCCGAAGCCGTCGCCGCGCTCGGCGGCGCCGGGGACTCCGGCGCTGTCCTGGTTGACGTACATCGCCTTCGTACCGACGGGCCCGTTCGCGGAGCCCGGTATGAAGGCGACCCGGCCGCCCGTGGGGATCGGGGTGTCGAGGTCGCTGTCGTAGCCGTCGACGGACCGGCCCACCACGATGTCCTCGTACCCGTCCCCGTTCACGTCACCGAGGTCGAGGGACTCGCCGCCCTGCACCCGCCAGTCCCTGGCGTCACGGAGCACGATCCCCTCGGCGAGGCCGTCCGGCGCGCCCCGCCAGTACGTGATGCGGCGGGCGTCGTACTCGTCGCCGTCGTGCATGGTGCCGACGACGTCGTCGACGCCGTCACCGTTCACGTCGCCGGTGGCCAGGTCCAGGAAGCGGGGGTCGGAGTCGTCCAGGACGATCTGCTCCCCGCCGCTCGCGGAACCGTCGCGGCCGAAGGGGCCCTTGACGACCCGCAGCTTGACCTGGCTCTCGACGACGACCAGGTCCGGCGCCCCGTCACCGTTCACATCGCCGACGGTCAGCTGCCCCTTGGCGCTGAGCCGGTCATAGGTCTCGCGCCCGTACGCCAGCGCCGTCCCGCCGGACAGCCCGCTCGCCCCGCCCCAGACGACCTGCACGATCCCGGTCTCGGCACCGCCCTCGACGGAGTCCTCACCGGTGGCGCCGACGATCAGGTCCGCGTAGCCGTCCCGGTCGAGGTCGGCGCTGCTCACCGCGCTGCCGAACAGGTCTTCCGTCTCGGCGGAGTCGGTGACGCCGGCCGTGTTCTGGCTGATGACCTGCTTGGAGGCGGTCTTCAGCCCACTGGCCGACCCGTACACCACGGCGACGTAACCGGCCTTCGACTTCCCGTCGACGGTCGCCTCGGGCGCCGCGACCGCGAGGTCGGAGTAGCCGTCGCCGTTGAAGTCGTCCCGGAGTTCGACTGCGGGCGGAGTGTCCCCGGCCGCGTGGGCGACGGGCACAGCGGCCGCTCCCGTCACCGCCATGACGACGGCGAGTCCTGTGCGCCAGGTTCCTCTGCGCCTGTTCATGGTGCTTTCTCCTGTCGTTTTCGTGGGGGGATTTCGGTACGGGGCTGTGGCCGCTCTCAGTCGGCCAGCCACGATCCGAACTGCGCCGCGGTCACGGTCAGGCCCATGGTGGCCGGACCGAACGAGAAGGAATTGGCGGCGGTGACGCCGCTGGAGGTGGCGGAGAAGACCCACGCGGACCCCATGTTGTAGTTCTCGGCCGGGTCCCCGACGACCAGGCCGTGCCTCCTGTCACCGTTGCCGTCGACGAGAGCGGTCTTCTGACCGAAACGGTCCTGCCCCTCGGCGGTACCGGGCACCTTGCCGGTGTTCTGGCTGAACGACTTGTAGCCGGTGGCGGTCAGCCCGCTCGCGCTGCCACGCAGCACGAGCACGGTGCCCGCGTCGGTGAGGCCGTCGAAGTCCTCGCCGGGCAGCCCGGTCGCGACGTCGAGGTAGCCGTCGCCGTCGGTGTCGCCGATGGACAGCCCCGAGCCCATGCCGTCGCCGTGCTCGCCGGCGCCGGGCACACCGGCGGTGTCCTGGTTGATCCACACCGGCTTGCGGGTGCTGGAGACGCCGCCGGGACCGCCGTAGACGACGGCCAACGCACCACCCTTCGTGGGCAGTTCGACGTCGCTGTCAAGGCTGTCGTTGGAGTGACCGACGACGACGTCGCCGTACCCGTCCTTGTTCAGGTCGCCGATCCTCGCGTCCTCGCCGCCGACGATCCTGCCCTGGGCGTCCTTGAGATTGCCCCGGTAGGTGAGGCCGTCGGGGCCGCCCGTGAGCAGGGACACCGCGCGCGAGTCCGGCTCGTCCTGAGAGGAGGTGCGCACGGCGAGGTCCGCAATGCCGTCTCCGTTCACATCACCGGCCGTCACGGAGTGGTAGGACGAGTGCCCGTCGGGGTCGATGTCGAAGGAGCCAGTCTTCGCGGGCTTGCCGGTGCGGGTGAACGGGCCGTGCCACACCGTGCCGGGTGCCTCGGCGTCCGGCCTGTCGTCGCTGACCATGACCACGTCCGGTCGCTTGTCGCCGTCCACGTCCGCGACGGTGAACCGGCCGCCCCACTCATAGCCGGTCCTCCAGGTCAGTCTCGTCGGTGTGGCCGACAGCCCCTTCGGGCCGCCCCAGTTGACGACGAGGGCGAACCCGGAGTCGACGTACGGCGTCTCCGACTCGGCGGTCGACAACAGGTCCGCGTATCCGTCCCCGTCCAGGTCCGCGCTCGTCAACTGGGCCCCGTAATACCCCTCGTTCGTACGGTTGGGCCACGTCAGCACCTGCTTGCGCGAGGTCGACAACCCGCTGGAAGAGCCGTACAGCACACTGATCGCGCCGCGCAGCGGTGCCCCTCCCACCGCTGCGAACGGGGAACCGATCGCCGCATCGGGATACCCGTCGCCATTGAAGTCGTCGTGCAGCCGCTTGCTGCTCGGCGTGGCGGCCTTGGCCTCGGTGGCGGCGTTGACGGCGGGCACCACCAGTGCCCCGGCGACGAGCGCGACGCCGGTGGCGAGGACGATCCGTCTGCGGCGGAAACGCGGAGTACGGCGGTGGGAACGCGAAGCCATGTGATTCCTGACGTGAGAAAGATGTGGGTGATGGCGTGTTGGGGGGCGGCTGATCAGCGCGGGAACCGGTCACCGAGCCGGGCGCCGCTCGCGACCGTGCCGAGGGTGCCGGCGCCGAAGACGCCGGCCTGCTGCACCGTGCCCAGGTACTCGTACGGGTCGCCGGCCAGGACGTCGCCGTGGCCGTCGCCGTTGATGTCGCCGACCGCGAGGTCGTAGCCGAGCACGTCCCCGGCCTCGTCGGCGCCGGGCATGCCCGGCGTGTCCTGGGTGATGGTCCGGGGGGCGACGGCGTCGGCCGGGCCGCTCGCCGTGCCGAAGAGGAAGCTGAGCCGTCCCTGGCCCACGACGATGTCGTCGCGGTGGTCGCCGTTGACGTCGCCGAGGGCCGGCGTGTGGCCGGGTCTGATCCTCTCGCCCTGGGCGTCCCTGAGGACGACGAGGGGACGCAGGCCGTGGCGGCCGCCGCGCAGGAAGTTCAGGTGCTCGCCCCGGTTGCCCTCGTCGTCCGCGTCGAACGAGCGGGCCAGGGTGACGAGGTCGGTGATGCCGTCGCCGTCCACATCGCCGGCCACCACCCTGACCAGGTCGAGGCCGCCGTCGACGAGCTGCGCCCCGGTCGTGCCGGCGGGCTGACCGCCGCGCCCGAACGGCCCGTACTCCACACGGCCGTCGTCGAGCAGGTCCTGATGCCCGTCGCCGTTGAAGTCACCGGTGACGGTCCCGTCGCCGCTCGGGTAGGGGCTGTCTCCGACAGTGGGCCGCACCTTCCCCGAGGTGAAGCCGTCGGGGCCGCCCCACAGCACGGTGCGGCTGCCCTCCCGTGCGTTGCCGCCCTGCTCCCACCGCTCGTCATCGGCGGCCACCTGCAGGTCGCTGTATCCGTCGCCGTCCAGGTCGGCCGTGACGAGGTCCGAGCCGAAGCGGTCACCGGCCTCGACGGGGGTCGCCGCGTGGGCGGACCTCGCCAGCAGTACACGGACACTCGCGGCCACCAGGGCGGCAGCCATGGCGGCGCTATGCCGCGTTCTGCGCGAAACAGCCTCGACCACGTCGACTCCGGGAATCCGATGGGCAGTTGACGGTGGTGAGGCCTCGAAAGTTCAAGATCCTCATCCCACGCCGCCCAGTACGACTCACCGGGGATCGAAGGGGTTGCCCTGGGATACGCCGCGAATTTTCCTGGAGTTAACCAATCCGGCCAGCGGCACACGCTGGCGCCGGGGCACCGGCCCAGGCATCCCAGCTCGTCCGCGGTGCACTGTGAACGCCAGCCCGGGCAAAGTCAGCCTGTCCGGCGCTTGAGGACGAGGCCGTTCAGGCCGAAGCGGGGGCATGGGGGCGGCAGCCCCCAGTCCACGGCACCGACAACGCCGCACGCCCCCCAGGCCTCAGAACGGCTCGAAGTCGTCGAACTCCCGGAGGGCCTCGTCCCGTTCGGCCTCCTTGTCACGCCGCCGCTGCGCAGCGGGCCGCGGCGCCTCGAAGCGGTGGTCCTCGCCACGCCGGCCGAGCATCTCAGCCCCGGACATCAGCGTCGGCTCCCAGTCGAAGACGACGGCGTTGTCCTCGGGCCCGATGGCCACGCCGTCGCCGGACCGGGCGCCCGCCTTCATCAACTGGTCCTCGACACCGAGCCGGTTGAGCCGGTCGGCGAGGTAACCCACGGCCTCGTCGTTGTTGAAGTCGGTCTGCCGCACCCAGCGCTCGGGCTTCTCACCACGCACCCGGAACAGCGGCTCGCCGCCGAGGTCCTCGCGCGTCACGGTGAAGCCGGCGTCGTCGACGGCCTTCGGCCGGATCACGATCCGCGTCGCCTCTTCCGTCGGCTTCGCGGCCCGCGCCCTGCCCACCAGGTCGGCCAGCGCGAACGACAGCTCCTTGAGCCCGAGATGTGCCACGGCGGACACCTCGAAGACCCGGTAGCCACGGGCCTCCAGATCCGGTCGCACCATCTCGGCGAGGTCCTTGCCGTCCGGTACGTCGATCTTGTTCAGGACGACGATCCGCGGCCGGTTGTCGAGCCCGCCGTACTCCTGCAGTTCCGCCTCGATGATGTCGAGGTCGGAGACGGGGTCACGGTCGGACTCCAGCGTCGCGGTGTCCAGGACGTGCACGAGCACACTGCACCGCTCGACGTGGCGCAGGAACTCCAGGCCCAGGCCCTTGCCCTGGCTGGCGCCCGGGATGAGCCCCGGGACGTCGGCGATGGTGTAGACGGTCGAGCCCGCCGTCACGACACCCAGGTTGGGCACCAGCGTCGTGAACGGGTAGTCCGCGATCTTCGGCTTCGCGGCGCTCAGCACCGAGATCAGCGAGGACTTGCCGGCGCTCGGGTACCCGACCAGCGCCACGTCGGCGACGGTCTTCAGCTCCAGGACGATGTCCTGGAGGTCCCCCGGCTCACCGAGCAGCGCGAACCCGGGCGCCTTGCGCCGCGCCGACGCCAGCGCGGCATTGCCGAGCCCGCCCCGGCCGCCCTGCGCGGAGACGTACGACGTGCCGTGCCCGACCAGGTCGGCGAGCACATTGCCCGCCTTGTCGAGAACGACGGTGCCGTCCGGCACGGGAAGGACCAGGTCCTGCCCGTCCTTGCCGGAGCGGTTGCCGCCCTCACCGGGCTTGCCGCTGGTGGCCTTGCGGTGCGGGGAGTGGTGGTAGTCGAGCAGCGTGGTGACCGACTGGTCGACGGTGAGGATCACGTCCCCGCCGCGCCCGCCGTTGCCGCCGTCGGGCCCGCCGAGCGGCTTGAACTTCTCACGGTGGACGGAGGCACAGCCGTGGCCTCCGCTACCCGCGGCGACATGCAGCTCGACGCGGTCCACGAAGGTGGTCATGGGATGTGCCTCCAGTTACGTACGGGGTGTTCTTTGAGAACTAACACGCGAAAGGCGGACCCGCTTCCCGTGAGGGAAGTGAGGTCCGCCTCGCGAAAGTTTCCGATCAGGCGACCGGAACGATGTTCACGACCTTGCGGCCACGGTGGGTGCCGAACTGCACCGAACCGGCCTGCAGGGCGAACAGCGTGTCGTCGCCGCCACGGCCGACGCCCGCGCCCGGGTGGAAGTGGGTGCCGCGCTGACGGACCAGGATCTCGCCCGCGTTGACGACCTGACCGCCGAAGCGCTTCACGCCGAGGCGCTGAGCGTTGGAGTCACGACCGTTACGGGTGGACGATGCGCCCTTCTTGTGTGCCATCTCTCCTCAGTCCCTTACTTCGCAGCCGCGGGGATCTCAGTGACCTTGATCGCCGTGTACTGCTGGCGGTGGCCCTGACGACGGCGGTAGCCGGTCTTGTTCTTGTAGCGAAGGATGTCGATCTTGACGCCCTTGTGGTGGTCCACGACCTCGGCCTGAACCTTGATGCCGGCCAGCACCCACGGGTCACTGGTCACAGCGTCGCCGTCGACAACGAGCAGGGTCGAGAGCTCGACCGTGTCGCCAACCTTGGCAGTGGAAATCTTGTCAACCTCAACGATGTCGCCGACAGCAACCTTGTGCTGGCGACCACCGCTGCGCACGATGGCGTACACGCGGATCTCACTCTCTCGCTCGGGAACGGCACCCCCGCAGTCCAGCCGCCCGGCACGCGAGCGGCCTCTCCAGAACACCCAGTGCTCCGGAGGGATGAGGTTTACGGGGATGTGGCGTGCCTATATCTACGGACACGCCGACGGTCAAGGTTACGGGGCCGCGGGCAAGGGGGTCAAACCGGGCCGGGCTTCAACGCAGTGCGGCCGGTCACATGGACCGGCCGCACCACGTATCAGGCGTCGCGCGTCACTCGTCGGTGGCGGCCGAGACCGTGGTCTTCTTCGCCGTCGACTTGGCAGCGGCCGTCTTGGTGGTCTTCGCCGCCTTCTTGGCCGTCACCTTCTTCGCGGCCGTCTTCTTGGCCGCGGTCTTCTTGGTGGTGGCCTTCTTCGCCGTGGCCTTCTTGGCCGCCTTACGGGCCGTCTTCTTGGCCGGAGCCGCCTCTTCGACGTCGTCCGCGGCGGCCGGGGCCTCCGCAGCGACGGCGGACTCCGCCTCAGCGGCCGGGACGACCACGACGGCCGTCTCCTCGGACGCGGTCGGCGCGGTGGCCTTGCGCACGGCACGGCGCCGGGTCCGGGCCGGAGCGGCGCTCTCGGCAACAGCCTCGGCCGGAGCCGGCTCGGCCTGCTCCGAGGGAGCCTCGGCCGGGGCCTGCTCGGACGCCGGGGAGGCGACCTCGCCGACCGTCACGACGGCGGCCTCGGCCCCCGCGGGCGACCCGGCGGGCGCGGACACCTTGCGGGTCGCACGACGCCGCGTACGCCCCTTGGGCGCGGCCTCCTCGGTGGCCGGGGCCTCGACGACCGCGTCCTCCACGGCCATCGGCTCGGCCTTCGCCTCGGCGGCCGACTCCGGCTGCACCGGACGCTCGACCTCCTGCTCGACGGTGACGTCCTGAGCCGTGGGAACCGCCTCGGACTTCCTCGGCGCACCCGCCGGAGCGGACGCCCGCCGACCGCCACGGCGACGCGAACGACCGCCACGCCCGGCCGCGGCCTCCGCCTCGGCGACACTGCTGTACAGCTCATCGTCGGGCGCGAAGGCAGGCTCCGGGAGTGCGGCGGGCCGGGCGGCCTCGGCAGCGACCTCGGCCTCGGACTCCGCCTCCTCCTCGGCCGTCTCGGCCGTCTCGACGGCGACGGCGGCCTCGTGCACGTGCTCCGGACCGGCACCGGCCCGCGCGCGCTTCTTGCGCTTGCCGCCGCCTCCGGCGGAGGTCGGCTGCTCCATGTGCACGATGACACCGCGGCCGTTGCAGTGGACGCAGGTCTCGGAGAAGGACTCCAGCAGGCCCTGGCCGACCCGCTTACGGGTCATCTGCACGAGCCCCAGCGAGGTCACCTCGGCGACCTGGTGCTTCGTACGGTCGCGGCCCAGGCACTCCAGCAGGCGCCGCAGCACCAGGTCCCGGTTGGACTCCAGCACCATGTCGATGAAGTCGATGACGATGATGCCGCCGAGGTCGCGCAGCCGCAGCTGGCGGACGATCTCCTCGGCCGCCTCCAGGTTGTTCCTGGTGACGGTCTCCTCGAGGTTGCCGCCCTGGCCGGTGAACTTGCCGGTGTTGACGTCGACGACGACCATCGCCTCGGTCCGGTCGATCACCAGCGAACCACCGCTCGGCAGCCAGACCTTGCGGTCCAGCGCCTTGGCGAGCTGCTCGTCGATCCGGTACGTGGCGAAGACGTCGACCTCGGACGTCCACTTCGACAGCCGCTCGGCGAGGTCCGGCGCCACGTGCGAGACATAGCCGTGAACGGTCTCCCAGGCCTCGTCACCGCTGACGACGACCTTGGAGAAGTCCTCGTTGAAGATGTCCCGGACGACCCGGACGGTCATGTCCGGCTCGCCGTACAGCAGCGTCGGCGCGTTGCCGTTCTTGGCCTTCTTCTGGATGTCCTCCCACTGCGCCTGCAGTCGCTCGACATCGCGGCGCAGCTCGTCCTCGCTCGCGCCCTCCGCGGCCGTACGGACGATGACACCCGCGTCCTCGGGGACGATCTTCTTGAGGATGGTCTTCAGCCGCGCCCGCTCGGTGTCGGGCAGCTTGCGGCTGATGCCGGTCATGGAGCCCTCGGGGACGTACACGAGGTAACGGCCCGGCAGGGAGACCTGGCTGGTCAGACGCGCGCCCTTGTGCCCGATCGGGTCCTTGGTGACCTGGACGAGCACGGACTGGCCGGACTTCAGGGCGGACTCGATGCGGCGCGGCCCGTTGGCCATGCCGAGCGCCTCGAAGTTGACCTCACCGGCGTACAGGACGGCGTTGCGTCCCTTGCCGATGTCGATGAAGGCGGCCTCCATCGACGGCAGCACGTTCTGGACCTTGCCCAGGTAGACGTTGCCGACGTACGAGGTCGACTGCTCCTTGTTGACGTAGTGCTCGACGAGCACGTTGTCCTCGAGGACGCCGATCTGCGTACGGTCGCCGTGCTGGCGGACGACCATCACGCGCTCGACGGCCTCGCGGCGGGCCAGGAACTCGGCCTCGGTGATGATCGGCACGCGGCGGCGGCCCTGCTCACGGCCTTCCCGGCGGCGCTGCTTCTTGGCCTCCAGGCGCGTGGAGCCCTTGATGGACTGCACCTCGTCGGACGGCTCGGCCTTCGGGCGGGGCTCGCGGACCTTGACGACGGTGCGCTCGGGGTCGCCCTCGCCGGGCTCGGTGTCCACGGAGGAGTCACCGGCGCGACGACGACGGCGCCGGCGACGACGGCTGGAGGCGGAACCGCCGTCCTCGCCTCGGGCGTCGTCGGCGTCCTCTTCGTCCTGCTCGGCGGTGTCCTCGGCGTCCTGTGCGGCCTGCGCCGCGGCGACCTCGTCGCCCTCGGCGTCACCGCCCTCGGACTCGGAGTCCGCGGACTCACCCCGACGACGACGCCGGCCACCACGCCGACGGCGCCGACGCGACCCGGTCTCCTCGGAGTCGTCACCGTCGGCGGCGTCCTCGGTCTCCGCGTCTTCGGCTTCCTCGGTCTCGTCCTCGGCGGCGGCCTCGACGCTCTGGGCGGCCTCGGCCTCGTCGCCGTACCCGGCGCCGCGGCGCCGGCGACGACGCTTCGACGCGGCGGGCTGCTCCTCCGCCGCGAACTCCTCGACGTCCTCGGGCTCCGCCTCGGCGGCGGCCTCGGCGGCCGCGCGCTGGGGCGTCTGGAACTGCGGCTCGGTGAACACGGGCGCCTGGAACACGGCCACGGCAGGCCGCGCGGGGCGCTGCGCCTCGCCGCCCTCGGAGGCGGCGGACTGAGCCGGCGCCGCGAAGCCGGTGGCGGCCCGCTGGACGACACGGCGACGGCGGCGGGGGGCGGCCTTCTCGTCGGCTTCGGCGGCGGGTGCCTCGGTGGGCTCGCCGAGGCCGGCGACCGCGGCGGTCACGGTGTCGATACCGGAGGTCACGGGCGTCGCCGCCGTCACCGGCGTCTCGACGGGTGCCTCGGCGGCATTGGTCTCGGGAGTCTCATCGGCACCTGCGGTCCCACGCCGCGTGGCGCGCCGACGCGTACGACGCGGGGCAGCCTCGGCGGCCTCCTCGGCGTCGGCGGATGCCTCGTCGCTCACGGGCGCCTCGGCGCTCTCGTCGGCCACCGCAGAGGCAGCGGCCTCGTCGGCGGCGGGAGCACCGGCGGGCACGGAAACCTGACGGGTCGCACGGCGACGCGTACGACGGGGCGCGGCCTCCTCGGCGTCCTCGGCCGGGGCGGCGGCTTCAACGGCGGCAGGCACTTCAGCGGCCGTACCGGACGCATCCGAGACCACGGTCTCGGCGGCCTCCGTCGGCGCGGGAGCACCGGCGGGTGCGGACGCGCGACGCACCGCGCGGCGACGCGAACGCGGCGGCGCCGTCTCCTCGGCGGCAGCGGGCGCCTGCTCGGCGACGGGTGCGGCGGCAGTCACCGGCACCACGGTCTCGGCGACCTCGGCGGCTGCCGGCGTTCCGGCCGGCGCGGAGGCGCGGCGCACCGCACGTCGACGCGTACGGCCGGCAGGGGCGGCCTCCGCCGTCCCCTCCGCCTCTTCGGCGTCCTGGGTCTCTTCGGCGTCCGCGTCCTCAGCAGTCGCCTCGGCCACGGCGGCCACGACGGCGTCGATGTGCTCCTGGGGCTTCTCGGCGTCTTCGGTCAGGGCCGCCACATCGGAGGCGTCTGCGACCGGTATGGCCGGCTCGACCACCTCTGTGGGCTGCGCCTCGGCGGCAGCCGTCGGCGGGCCCGCCGGGCGGGACGCGGCACGGCGCCGCCGGCGCGGCGGCAGGGTGTCGCTGGGAGTGTTCAGTTCGGAACCCTCGTTGGGTTCGGTCGGTTCGAGCATGCGGGCGTTTCTCCCGTCAGGCTCCCGGGCGCCGCACCTGGTCCGGCGGTATGCCGGTGACGTCCGCGGCTCGCGCATTGCGCGACTGCCGCCGTCCGGGGCGCGGGCGCCGCACGGGAGCTCTCTGTGTCCTGTCTCGCCGGTTCCGTACGCCGAATGCGTACGGCCTGGCGAAAGTCTTCTGGTCGGTGCGCTGCCCGACCCAGGTGGCTCCCGAGTACGAGGGCGGCGCTTCGACGACCGTCCCTACGCGGAACCTTCCTTACGCCGGCGCCGTCGCGGCGGCAGCGGTCTCGGCCTCGGTTGGGGCCGTCGCTGCCTCGCGGTCGGGCGCGAGCGGGTCGGTCACCGTGCTGGTCTCTTCATCGAACAGCCCCTGCGCCAGCCTGGTCACCGCTGCGGGGACCGGCGGCGCCAGGTCGGCCACGGCGCGGAGACCGGACAGGACGTCGTCGGGTCGTACGGCAGGCGTCACGTGCCGAACAACCAGCCGCAGTATCGCACAGGGCTGGTCGGTCGGCCTATCAGCCGTTTCACTCTGTGTTTCAAGTTGTACGACCGCGGGGCGGGCGTCGAAGGTGCGGACGCCGTTCTTGGTCATCCGCTGGACCTCGACCGCCTCGGCGGCGTTGAAGGCCGCCACGGCTCGCTCGGCCTCGGCAGGCTCCACACCGTCCAGCCGCAGCTCCCACACGGAAGCGGTGAGCCGGTCGGCGAGCCCTGAGGTCCGGGCCTCGACCGCGTCGACGATGTCGAGGCCGGTGGGCAGCGACTCGTCGAGGAGAACCCTCAGCTTCTCGGGATCCCGCGCTGTGGTGAGCGCGATCTCCAGATACTCCGCCTCACTGCCCGTGCCGGTGGGTGCGGCATTGGCGTACGACACCTTCGGATGCGGCGTGAACCCTGCCGAGTACGCCATCGGCACCTCGGCACGGCGCAGCGCACGCTCGAAGGCGCGCTGGAAGTCACGGTGGCTGGTGAACCGGAGGCGGCCGCGCTTGGTGTAGCGCAGTCGGATGCGCTGCACCGCGGGTGCGGGCGGCGGGCCTTCGGGCTGTCGCTTGCCCAGTGTCGTTCAGTCCTTCGTGAGAGCGGTCGTACTGCTACCAAGAGTACGTGTCTCACGGCCGAGAGGTTCCCGTCGGTCCACGGTCTCCCGCTGCTTCGGCTCTCCGAACAGCATCCGCCGGACGTCGGCCCGCGCCTGCCGTACGGACTCCCGGGCGCCGGCGAGCGCCTGCCGGGTGGCCCGCCCCACACTGCGAGCGGCCTCGGCGGCGGGCCGCAGGACCGCGTCCCGGACGACGTGCCCGGCCGGTGTGAGGACAGTCCGGTACACCCAACGCACCGGCTCCACGAAGATCCACCTGAGGAGGGTCGCGAGGAACCGTCCGACGGCGAGCGAGATCCGGCCGGCGACCCGCCACGCATGCCCGAGCGCCTCCCAGATCTCCCTGCCGATCACGGCGAGCACACGGCCGACGGGCGCGAGGACCCACTGGTACACGCCCAGCGCGGGCAGCACGAACAGCACCCGCCCGATCCAGTAGAGCGCGATCCCGATCCCGGTGAGGACCGTGCTCACGGCCCACAAAAGGCCCCTGGCACACCAGGCGATCGCCCGCCCGAGGGGCGTGAGCACCCACTCGTACACCCACACGGCCGGAACGACGAGGAGATACCGCACCAGCCACGCCACGACGGCGAACGCGCCGAGCCCGAACGCGGCGAGCACCGCGCCGAGCCCTCTGAGGACCCACATCGCCGCATGCCCGATCGGTGCGAGCACGCGCGCGTACAGCCACCCCAGCCCGGCCCCGATCCCCCGCGCCAGCCACGCGCACGCGTGCCCGACGGGAGTGAGTACGTATCGGTACAGCCCGACCAGAACGACGACGAGTACGTTCCCCAGCCAGGCGAGCCCCGTCGCGACGGGCACGACGACGTACCGCCACAGCCCTACGAACGGCCACACGAACAGCGCCCGGCCGAGCCACAGCAGCGCCCGCCCCAGCGGCCGCAGCAGGGTGTCGTTCAGGAAGCGCCCGGAGACGACGAGCGCGTCCCACAGCATCCGCACCGGTACGACCAGCACCAGCACGACGATCCGCACGGGCAGCCGGATCGCGACGACGAGGCATCCTTCCGGCGCCGACGGCTGCTCGCGCCTGGCCGGGGGCTGCTGTGGGTCCGTGGCCGGGGGCTTCTCAAGGTCCATATTCGAGTAGACGCCACAGCCACCCGTCCGGATCCCATCGGTGCGCACAACCTCCCGCCCGAGGGCAGGCGTTCGCACTCATGCCTGGCTCGCAGTGCGGTTGAAGCTGGTGATGTTGAGTTTGACGCCCTTCGCGGTCTTGAGCGTCGTGAGGGACTCACCCCGGGCCGTCTGGCCGGGTTGAATGGCGGTCTCCAGTTCCCAGCCGTTCTCCAGCCGGGTGCCACTGGCATCGACCGCTTCCCATTCCCATGAGTAGTCGGACTTCTCGCTGCTGTTGTTCTTGATGGTCCAAACGGCCCAGATATCAGTGATGCCGGCTGTCGAGCGATCGTCCAGCTGAAACCTGACCAGATCCGCCCGCTCACCCTGCGGTTCCTGCTTCTCCCCCTGTGACGCCTTCTCGGTCGCCGCGTCGGTGGGAGCGGATGTGGTGCTTTCGTCGTCATCCCCCAGCGAGGCCACCAGCACAACCACGACGATGACAGCCACAACGGCCGCAGCCAAGGCGCCGACGCAGCCCCAAAGACACGCCCGCCCCCGCCCTTTCTGCTGCGGCGGCCCGGCGGGAGTCGCCCACTGCCCGGCAGGGGGAGTACCTGCGCCAGGTCTCTGCCACTGGGGCCCGTCCGCACGCGGATCGTTCGCCGGCATGGTCGCCTCCTCCGTGGCGGATATCGCCACGGTAGGTAGCCAGGGGGAACCTCGCGAGCCGGCAGCAGCCAGCCAGGCGACAGCCGTCGGGTACGACGACAGCCCGTCACCTGGCGCGCAGGACCGAGGCGGCTCGGCCGGCCATCGTGAGGCCGAAGCGGGCGGCGGTGTGGAGGAGTTGCGGGACACCCTCCCGGGTGAACGACCCCGCGTGCTCTGCGGCGAAACTCTCGATGGTCCGTGGAGGCCGCCCTGTCAGGTCCCGCACGGTGGTGCTGACCGTGGCGCCGGCACCGGCACGGAACAGTTCCGCCATCTCGACGAGATGCTCGACGTACCAGTCGGGCTTCCCCTGGCGCCGGAGCACGTTCGCGGCAAACCCGGGCGGCATGCTGACGTAACGGACGCGTTGCCCGGTCGCGTCGGCAAGGACAGCGGCCAGTTCCTCGTAACCGAACGCGCGCGGCCCGGTGACGTCGTACACCCGGTCGTGGTGGCTGTCGCCGGTCAGCACCTCTGCGGCGACGGCGGCGATGTCGCGGGCGTCGACCATCGCGACCGGTGCACCGCCCATCGGCGCCGCGAGCAGACCGAGCTTGGAGACCATCGGCGCTGCCGTCTCCAGGAGGTTCTGCATGAAGAAGCCGGGGCGCAGGAAAGTGAACGGCACGCCCGACTCTTCGATTCGGTGCTCGGTCTGCCAGTGCTGACGGCCGATTTCCGCCGGGCCGCCGGGTGAGACCGAGGGCGCGATGCCGGACACCTTGACGATGTGGCCGACAGTTGCGCGGAGCGCGGCGTCGACGGCGTTGCCCTGCAGTTCGGCCTGGCGGAGGTCCTGGGCCGAGACGAGGAACACGCGGTCGACGCCCTGCATCGCAGCGTCGAGCGAGGCGACGTCACCCAGGTCACCGGTTGCCGGCACCACGCCTTGGCGGGCGAGGGCCTGGGCGGCTGCCTTCGAGGGATCGCGGACCAGCGCTCGTACCGGCGATCCGGTCGAGACGAGCAGGCGGGCGACCTCACCGCCGATTTTTCCGGTGGCCCCAATGACGAGAATCATGCGCGGCCGGCCTCCTTCTGCAATTCAGGGCTTCAGGGCTTCAGGGAGCGAACCTTCTGCGCGCTTGGCGGCGAGGCCGTGCCACGCACCAACGACCTGTACAGGTCCGCTACGCGGTCAAGGCCGCGAATGTCCGGCATCGCGAACACGATGCGATCCGGTCGCACGATCGCGAAGTCACCGCCGTGCCGGTCGAAGTAGTCGAGTGCGTAGCCGTCGAGGTCCTCGACCGCGACGGTGCCGACCTCGCAGGGTGTCCGACGCTGACCGGGACGGCTGATGGACAGGAAGGCGGCACCGAGCGACGTCCACAGCGCGCGGCTCTCCGAGCGCATGTGGACCTGCGGATCGAGATCACGGCCGAGGAGGGCCCAGCCGCTGCCGATGAGATCGTCGAGGGGCCGCAGCCGTCCCGCCGAAGTGCGGACCGTGGGCTGAGGGAACGCATGCCCGGCGCCCGCGCGGCGTCCGGAACCGTCGAACGCCCCGGAGGAGTACCGAAGGTCGGGCTTGAACCGTCCTTCGGTGAAGTAGGGCAGGTGCGCCGCCCTCTTCAGAATCGCGTCCCGAACCGTGGCGACGCGACGACGGCGGGTCTGGACCATGGCGCCGGAGAAGCGGGTCAGCCGGGTCATACGTGTGACGTGCGGGCGTCGCTCGTTCTCGTAGCTGTCGAGCAACGACGGGTCGGCCCCATCGGCTACGACGGCCGCGAGCTTCCAGGCGAGGTTGTGGGCGTCGCGCAGCCCCGAGCTCAGCCCCTGCCCGGCGAAGGGCGGCATGAGGTGGGCCGCGTCACCGGCGAGAAGCACCCGGCCGGAGCGCCACCGGGCCGCGGCGCGGGCGTGGAAGGTGTAGACGATGTGACGGAGGATGGTGATCCGGTCGGGGTCGACCCACGGGGAGACGAGTCGCCGAGCGTTCTCCAGGGTTGCGAGTTCAGCGTGGTCCTCGCCCGGGAGGACCATGAACTCCCAGCGGTGGTGCGTCCCGGGTAGCGGCAGTGTCACGCCAGGACGGTCCGGGTTCCCGATGAACTGGAAGGACGTGACGTCGGTCAACGGGGCCTCGAGCTTGGCGTCGACGACGAGCCACGGCTGGGCGTACGTGGAGCCGGTGAACGCGATGGAGCGGAGGCCGCGGACGGTGCTTCGCCCGCCGTCACAGGCCACGACGTAGCGGGCACGGGTCGCGGTCTGCCGGCCTCGGTCGCCCTCGCGGGCCCACACGGTCACGCCGTCGCCGTCCTCGTGGAGCCCCTCGACGCGGACGCCCATCCGGACGGTGACATGGGGATACCGCGCGACGCCCTCGTGGAGCACCCGCTCAAGGTCGGGCTGGTAGAAGAACGCGAGCTGCGGGAACCCGTTGCGGCCCCCGCTGGGGCGCATCGTCACCAGCCGATCGCCGCGTACCGACAGGAACTGCGTGCTCTGCCCCAGGTCGAGACCCGGGAGGAGTTGATCGACCAGGCCCGCCGCCTGGAAGACGCGGAGCACTTCGTCGTCGGTGGCGCCCGCGCGCGGCATGGTGTGCGGCTCGGTATCACGCTCGAGCACGATCGTCCTGACCCCGGCCTGGCCGAAAAGGTTCGCAACCATCGCGCCGACCGGCCCGTATCCGACGATCACCACATCGGCAACCTCGGGGTCGTCGCCGGTCATGGCGTCCGCGTCCGACTCGGTCCGAGCTCTCATCAACATGGACTGTTCTCCCGTTAGAGGGTCAGCCGTCTTGGAAGATCAGCCGGGACCGACTGAAGATTTCCTCAACATCGAGGATATCTTCAGTTTACAAAGCGTCAAGAGATCGCACACGCAAGTGAGCCCCCTTCCCATCCCGGGGAGGGGGCTCATGACGTGCCTCAGTCGGAGCAATCTGGGTGTACGGGTGCGGTGCGTGCCCGTCTGTGCGCCACACCTGGCACTGCCCGCACGGCCCTGGAGTTCTACTCCACTTCGATGCCGTACTCCTGTACGAGTTGTTCCAGGCCTCCTGGGTAGCCCTTGCCTCCAAGAACGAAGTCCCAGTCGCCATTCGACCTGTGCCGGAACGAGCCCAGCACCAGAGCCGTCTCGCCTGAGCGGCCATCCGAGACCTCAAGCCGGCCCAGCTCGGTCCTCGCCGGGTCAAGCAGCCGGATGCAGGCATCGGTGAACCCTGACAAGTCAGCGTCCGGGTTCACCTCTGGATCAACGGCAGCCACGAGCACGAACCGATCGGCCTGCTGGGGCAGTGCGTCGAAGGAGACACGCATCGCTGCCTTGTCCGGTGCCTGAGCCGACACGGCGCAGACCGAACCATCCGGAGTCTGCGGGTTGTTGAAGAAGACGAAGTGCTCTTCGCTCAGGACTCGGTTGCCGTGACAAACGAGTGCGCACACGTCCAGTACCACGTTGCCGGTCCACCTCATGCCCAAAACGTTGTAGTCGTCGGGCGGAGTTGCACGAGCGGACGGCGCCGGCTGGGCTGCCGGCGATAGTCGTCCCTCTCCCAGACGGCCACGGAGCCCATGCCTGTGCAACAGATCGACAAGCTCGGCGCCCGAGATGAGCTCGAGGGGCTTGCCCCGAGCGAACGTGTGCGACCCGGGGCCGAACCCCGATGTGGTCACCAGAACACCCTTGTTGGCACCGACGTCCTGCACCGTGCCGTACAGATCACGCACGGCGGTGGGCGGCACCGTGCTTCGGTAGCGCTTCACCTGTACGACGATCTTGCCGCCACGGATGGGCGTTGGGTCCAGAGCGTCCACATCAACGCCGCCGTCATGTGAGCGCTGTGTCGTCACCGCCTGCATACCCATGGCCCGGAACAGATCGGCAACAAGTGACTCGAAGGCGATCGGATCCATCTCATACAGATCCGGCTCCTCATCACCGCCATGAGTAATGACGTGGTTACCCACATCCTGAGGCTGTCGACTCGGGCGTACCGCGGTGAGCTGGTCGGGCCGGGTCGCCAGCTGCCCCCTCAACGCGTCAGTCAGACAGCTGACGGGGTCCACCTGCTCCAGATACAGCTCGGCAAATACCGTCCGCTGAGCCATGACGGTCGCCAGGACGATGTGCGCTTGCCTGCCCGTCGCCGGATCGTGCGCGTCCACGAAGCCGTTCAGCGCCACCGAGTCGAGGATGCCGCAGTCGTCCGCCGTAAAGAGCTGATGCAGGACCAGCAGCGCGCTCTGCGCCAGCACCTCGCGATACAGCGCCCGACGCTGGGTCACAGGCCGAGGCGTCTCCTTGTCCTGGTCCTGAGCGGGTACGTACCTCACCGACTTCGCCTCAGGCACGACGTCGTACCCGGGCATCTCCCAATCCAGAACGAGTTGCCGTGCCGCTGGATCGAAAGCTGCGGCAACCTGCCGGGGAAATCCTTCAGGCCAAGCAGTCGAGGAGTAGAGCGCTGCCGAGAAGTACTCGACCACAGAATCGGGCTCACCTCGCCTCACACCCGCAGTCACCTCAGCAATGCCGGCATTGTGCCGACGTACTTCCGACCGTTGCGCCTCTGCCCCCCGTTCGTGGTCCCGCTGGGCGGCCGCTAACTGCTGTTGCCGCTGTGCCTCAGCAGCCTGTGCCGCATGCCAGTCGCGTTCGAAACGAGCCCTTGCCTCGGCTTGAGCTTGTGCGCGCCGGCTCGCGGTCCAACCTCCCTGCGCCTGGTACTGGCCCTGATCCGGCATACGCACAGGCCACGCAAGCGGCCCCGGATCGAACGGCGTTGTCTCTTCCGAGCGCATCAGCGACGACGCTCTGAAAGCCGGCGCCTGGCAACCAGTGGCCAGCAGCCCCTGCAGGGTCGCGACCTGGGCTTCGAGCTCTTCAGTCCGCCGCCTGGCCTCCGCCTGCCGAAACTCCCGGTGCCCGTGAGCAGCAAACCGTTGATGGGCCCGAGCCTGCCGTGCCTCCTCCCTGCGCTGCCTGGCCTCAGCTTCCATCTGCCGCTGTTGCTGACGCTGCGTTTCAGCCCAGACACCGACCAAACCAGCAGAGCGACGACTCATGCGCTACCTGCCCTCCCCAGGGACGTCGGCACCACCGACCGAACGCTGGTTGCCCCCGCAACCAGTAGTAACAATCCGACTTTATCCAGCAATCGGCAGCCTGGATATCAACTTGCCAGAGGCAAGCCGCATCGACCGTTCAGGTAGGTCGCCGGCCCCGGCACGCGAGGCTCAGCCAGCGTCTTGCTTGCGCGTCAGGCGGCATCGCGCTCTCCGGATCTCGACAACAAATTCTTGGCTCCACCACTGCCACACACCACCCGAACGGGTGAACCTTCCTCGATCTCCTTTTGCTATTCGCCCTCAGAAGTTTCGTTTTTCCTCCGCCGCACCTCTGACCCCATCCCCGAAACAAGACCTTGACACGGGATGGGACCCGGCATAGTGACACCTAGCAGAAATCCGCGTAGCCTAAGGCTTCTAGTCGCCTTACACGGTGTCAGAAGGCAGGGCAGCGGAACGACCCGTGACAGAGCGAGGAGATCTCATGCCCGAGGCCGATCCGATGTACCTTCGCAAGCGCCTTAGCTCTCAGCTGCAGGCCGCCCGCAAGAAGGCCGGGTATTCACAGCCCGACGTGGCCAACGAGATGGTTTGGTCATTGTCCAAGGTGATGCGCCTGGAATCAGGCCGCACGAAAATCTCCATCAATGACCTACGAGCCTTGATCAGCTTCTATGGCCTACCGGATTCCGCCGCCACCGAATTGCTTGCCAGTGCACAGGATGCACGGCGGCAGCCATGGTGGCAGGAGTACCGCAATCTCTTGTCCGAGGGATTCAAATCTTACCTCGGATACGAGGCTTCGGCCTCAGTGATTCGGAATTATGAACTACTGTTCGTGCCTGGACTCCTGCAGACGGAAGAGTACGCCCGTGTCGTATTGTCCCAATCAATCGTGCCGGAGAAGGAAGAGCTTCTTGAACTGCGCATGAGACGACAAGAGCGCATGCTTCAGCAAGACTCGGACACAGAGCTCAGATTCTTGATCGACGAGGCTGCACTACGCCGCGTCGTCGGCACACCCGCCCTGATGCAAGCGCAGCTCGCTCACCTCAGGGCAGTGAGTGAATTGCCCAATGTGAGCATGGCAGTCATCCCGTTCAAACGAGGGCTGTACCCGCTCCTGCGTTCACCGTACGTGATCTTCGAATTCTCAGCCCCGGAGCAGGACATGGTGGTGTATCTGGAGAATCCGGACGGAAGTGTGATTCTGCGGGACAAGGCCACGGTGGGAGTTCATAGAAACGTCGAGGACTACCTGGAGTCTTTCTGGGAGGTAGAGAACAGCCACGCAGAGCCACTCAGTGACTGGCAGGATTCCTTGACGGAAGCATGAACATGCCTTTTAAGGCATGCCGACGGCCTGCCTGTCATGAAAAGCCGCCGGATCGCACCGGACGAAGAGAAGAAAAGATTGCCAGCAGGGGGAGCTCATGGCCAGATGTGCGCCTTCAGGAAATTTGGAATCCCTGACGAGGACCCGACGACCGAGACATACTTCGACGCAATTGTCGACTTGACTGGCGGAACTCTTGTACCAGGCGTGTACCGGATTCGACGAGGTCACCGCTCCCCCAGCTCTTCCTTGTATCAGTTCGTTCAGGCTCCTACCTCAGCACGACGGCACCTCTTGTCACCACCAAGGTCACCAAGATGCCGACAACGCACCGCAACAAAGGGGGATTCAAGATGAAGCGATGCCAGGGTCTGTGCTCGTCAGCTTCGTGGACAAGAACGTTTTTGGCCATCGCATCTAAGTGAGAAGGAGGGAGTCCTCGGCCGGCCGGCACAGCTCAGTCCGAGAACTCCCTCACCACGAAGCACCTTCGTCCAGTCGACTGAACCAGGGAAACCTCATGACAGATAGTAGCCCGAGCTGTCTCGACAGCCACGTCACGCGTCAATGCATCCTCAGCGATCAGGAAAACTGGTGGCTGGACGAGGGCGTGAGCACCGCGATTCGTCTGTTCCCGATACCGGAGTCATCGGGGCGCAGCTCATGACGTCCCCCGACCCGTCGCTTCCGCCCTCACATCGCAAGTTACTGGTGGCTATCGCCATCCTCGCAGGCTTGTCATCGGGCCTTGCCGCCGTCATCGTCGCGGGTGCGCTGCACGCCACCCCACTACAGATCGTCCAGTGGGGGGCCGGCACGTTCGTCACAGTCACGCTGCTGGTTCTCACGATCAACCACGAGCTTCGATAAGGAGCCTCACCTGCCACACGCACAGGAGACCCCGCGCGGGGACGGCGCAGCCGTCCCCGCGCAATGAACGAACTCTCAAGGTTCCGGGGGATGTGCAGCCGCAGGGGGCCCGGACAACTCAGTAGCCGGTGCCTCGCTTGACCTGGGCCCGTTCCCTTCCCGTGGGTCGCACCCTTGTCGTCCAGAGTGCGACACGCGTCGACGATGTCCTGGGGCAGGCGAATCGTCTGCTCACGGCTCAGAGGCTCCTTGACCAGAGCACGCATGATCTTCACCCGCTCCGCGTTGGGCGGGAGCGTGTACGCCGGCACCATCCAGCCTCGCTCGGCCCAGAGTTGCGATGCGACATCGGACTCGTGCCGGTGCAGCAGAACCACAAGCTCGCTGCCCGAGATCACGCATGATGCTGTTGCGCGCGGGGCGGCAAGGGTCGCTGTGTTCATGCCATCGGCCCCTGCTACATTGCGCCCTCAAGATCAGAAAAACGGGGGCCGGACATGACCGTGCAAGGGCACGCCGGGGGCTATCAAGTCCAGACGAGCGCGATGAACAGCGAGGCGCAGACACTCGACACGGCGGGGGACGACGTCGGTGACATCGCCAGGGCGGTCAAGGACACCGCCTGCTACCCCTCGGACGTCCTCGGCGGCTCCGACGCGGGCCCCGCGTACAACAACTTCGCCGGTGACTGGCAGGCAGAGGCCAAGGTCCTGGAGAGCGCCCTGCACGAGCTGGCCGACAAGGTGCGGGTGTCCAAGGCGAACTACCAGGGCGCCGAGCACGCCTCCATCCGGGGCATGAGCGCGGCGGGCGGCGAGGGCGTGACGACGATGCCCGCGCCCGCGGGGGATGTTCCGGCGCCGGGCTACCGCACCATGCCCGCGCCCGGCACGCCGCCGCGCGGCCTCTCCGACTTCGGCTGAGCGTCCTACGTACCGCGTACGAGTCCGCACTCCTGCCCTCACCACGACAGAAGGCCGCACCCGTCATGCCCGACGCAGGCGAATCCACCACCGACCGCCGCCAGAAGCTCGCCGAGTACCACGACTCCATCTCCTCGGCCGACAGCAAGAACGATCTCATCGGAGCCATCAACAACGCCCTGGGCGTCTCGGCGCCGGTAGGTGACCCCGGGGTCATCGAGGGTCTTGCCAAGACCTACCGCAAACAGATCGACGACGTCGCCGACGTGCACCGGCGGGTGCAGAAGGTCGCCAACGAGGGCCTGCCCGACGCCTGGGTGGGGAGCACCGGGGCGCGGGCGTCCGAGGTGGTGATGGCGGCGGCGCGCTCCGCCGAGCAGATGGAGCAGGCGTTCAGCGGCGCGGCCGGCGCCCTGTTCCGCTTGGCCGACGCGCTGACCAACGCCAAGGCCCAGGACAAGGGTGGTCGCGAGCAGGTGCGCGAGGCGCTCGGCATGCTCGGCGGTGAGGACGGCTTCTTCGACGACATGGTGGAGAAGGACGCCGAGGAGGCGGAGCGGCTGCGGGCCCGCAGCATCGCGGCCGCGGGCGCCAAGACCATGCACTCCGCCGCCGAGGTGGCCGACGACGCGGCGCGGGCCGCGGCGCGCGACCTCAACAAGCTGGCGTCCGAGGCCCGGGCGGGCCAGATGCAGACCGACAACATCTCCGCCGCCGACCGCCTCGTACTCGCCGACATCGCGGGCCCCGGCGGCCCGGCGGAGATGAACGAGCTGCTGACCGCGAACGACCTGGAGCGCTCGGGTCGCGCGATGGAGCGCCTCGACGCCCGCGAGGAGGCCGAGTTCGAGCGGATGCTCGCCGAGGCGAAGACCCCGCAGGAACGGGCGTACCTCGTGAAGGCACTGGCCGCCGGGTACGACGTCAAGGAGGTCGGCGAGTTCCGCGACAAGATCCACGGCAAGGATCCGGCCTGGCTGCAGCGGCACTTGACGCCGGTCACCACGGCCGGGGACAGCATGAACGACGAGGGAGTCCACACCAGCGGCCCCAAGGAGGGTGCCAACAAGAACACGGACCAGCAGACGTTCCACGGCGAGAGGTGGTCGCAGGAAGGCAACACCTGCGTGCCGTCGACCGTCGTCACCGGGCGCGCCATGGTCGATCCGGTGTACGCCCTCGAACTCACCGGCGGCCCGTCCGGGCAGGAGGACGACCCCGGCGCCTTCCGGGAGCGGCTGCACGACGAGCAGCTGCGGATGCATGACGAGGGCGACGGCAACGACGCGTACGACTTCCCCTTCGGCTCGACACCCGACGGCATGGACAACGACGGCAAAACCGAGATCTCCAACAAGGAGATCAGCCCGCACACGGGCGGCGAGTACGAGTTCCAGGAGGTCAGGAGCGCGGACGACCGCCGGGACGCGCTCCCCGACATCCAGCGGGCCGTCGCCGAGGGCCGACCGGTGCCGATCGGCGTCGAGGGCAAGGACGAGAACGGCGACCGGGTCGGCCACTCCATGATGATCGTCGGTCAGGAGGGCGACATGCTGCAGGTCTACAACCCCTGGGGAACGACCACATGGGTCAGCGAGGACGACTTCGTCAACGGCAACATGGACAAGGCCTCCGACAAGGACTTGCCCGACGCCTACGGCGTCCACCTGCCCGCCCAGTGAACGGAAGGCCGATCCCCGTGAAGTCCAGCCACCGCCTGTCCGCCGCCCTGGCCTTGCCGCTGACGGCCGTGATGCTGTCCGGGTGCGGCCTCTTCGGCCCCGAGACGTTCGAGGCCGACGAGCAGTCCATCGAAGTGGACGCGGGCGACACGTTCGAGCTGACGCTCCCGGCCAACCCCTCGATGGGCCAGGACTGGAGCATCGTGCGCCCCGGTCCCGACCATGCAACGGTGCGCCAGGAGGGCGGCCGGGAGGAGGACTTCGAGGGCGACAGCGGTGTCGACGGGGGTGGTGACGGTACGCAGACCTTCACATTCCAGGCCGTTGCCGCGGGCACCACGAAGATCAAAATGAGCTACTGCGTGCTGGGCGACTGCCCCGACGGCGACGACCGCACCGCGACGGGCAGCCCAGGCAACGACCCGGCGTACTTCATCTACACGGTCACCGTGCGATGACCGGAACGGAGGTACCGATGAACCCCAACAAGACCGACGAAGAGTCGGCGCAGGCCGACGTCGCCATGCTCCTGCGCTACGGCATCGGCGCCCCGGGCCCGCGTCGCAGCGCCCTGTTCGGCGACGGAGCCGTGGGCGCCGCGGTCAGGCTCGACCGCCTCGGGGTCCAGCCCCGCTCGGTGGCGTTCCTCGGCAGGACCGTCCGCAGCGGTGGCACCGGCTACACCGCCCGGCTGCCGGAGCTGCTGCCCGAGCCGGCGGCCTCGGACCTGATGCGCGGCTGGCTGGATGCGGCCGCGTCGGTGGCCCGGCCCGTGGAGGGCGACGAGGTCGTGGCCCGCTGGCTGGAGGCGGTCGCCGAACTCATCGGGCTGCGCCGCACCACCCGGGAGCGCGCCGCACGCTGAGCTCAGCCCCAGCGGCCCCGTGGGGACTGCGTCCACATCGGTTGTCAGACGCGATCCGAAGACGCGACCCGACTGCCGCTCCGGTGCCAGCGCTGTCGTCTCCTTGGGACGCCACACCATCTCGGGGGAAGCCACTGGGCATCCGCTTCCGACTCGTCGGCTCCTCTGAACCCGCTGGTCTGCTCCCGGCGTCGAGCAGTCGTTGACGAGACCTTCTGAAGCATGCAGCACAGGGAGCAGCACAGCCGCCGCCGGGCTCACAAGATGGGGCTGTGGCATCCGCCTACCTGGGAGTTAAGATCCGCTGCCGACCTGCGGGAATTCCGCACGGGCGGCCTTCCAGGGGGTGTGAGGTGGCTGAAGCAATTAGGTTGCCGCGCGGGCAGGCCCGGTTTGCTTCCGGCGTCCTCGCCGCGTTCGCACTGGTGACCCTCGCGGCAGGGCTGGCAGCGTGGCAGAAGTATCAGCTGCTGGCGGGACCGCGGACGCCAGGGCCGTACGTCGACAACCCGCTGGTCGAGGTCGACACGTACTTCAGAAACCTGATGGGCTGGCGGACGGGGCTGTTCCTCGTGGCCCTGCTTCAGTTCAGCATCTGGCTCGCCAGCATGCGTGACGTCGCGGATGTGCTCTGGCGGCAGGGACAGCGTCGGCGCAGGATGTGGTTGGTCTTCGGCTGGGTGATACCGCTGGCGCAGCTCTTCATACCCAAGATGTTCATCAACGACCTGTGGGCTGCCAGCCGCCCGGAACCGCAGCGTCGTCGCGGACATCCTCTACTCACGGCATGGTGGCTGTCCGTCCTCGTCGCGGCGAATGCGTACAGCGATGCATCCGCAGATCTGAACAAGGCGGTCAACGCGAGCCAGGCTCGTCATGCCCTACGGCAACTGATGATCAGCGATGGTCTGCACATCTGTGCCGCGGCGCTGTCGATCGTCGTCGTCTGGCAGCTCATTCGCAGGTTGGAACGCGCCGCGGTGATGACGCCCGCTGAGGTCTGACCGACGGGCACAGCGACATACGTCATAGACGTCGCCCGACTCCATCCAGCAAGTACCATCCTGGATATCAACTGGCCAAAGGCAAGCTGAGCCGACCGTTCAGTCAGCTCACCGGCGTCGGACAGCATCGAGCCCCCTCTGTACTGAGAGGGGGCTCAACATCGCCGTAGGGCCTCACCCAGGGCCGCAATCACCCGATCGCGTGCCTCGCCCACCTCAGTGCGAGTGACCGCTCCTCGCAGGAGCCGACGCCGCGTTCTTGACCGTCAGTGGCAGCAGCTTCTTGCCCGTCGGGCCGATCTGGATGTGTGTGTCCATCTGCGGGCACACCCCGCAGTCGAAGCACGGCGTCCAGCGGCAGTCCTCCACCTCGGTCTCGTCGAGGGAGTCCTGCCAGTCCTCCCAGAGCCAGTCCTTGTCGAGGCCGGAGTCGAGGTGGTCCCAGGGGAGGACCTCCTCGTAGGTGCGCTCGCGGGTGGTGTACCAGTCGACGTCGACGCCGAAGGGGACCAGCGCCTTGTCGGCGCACTGCATCCAGCGGTCGTAGGAGAAGTGCTCGCGCCAGCCGTCGAAGCGGCCGCCGTCGTCGTAGACCGCGCGGATGACCGCGCCGATGCGGCGGTCGCCCCGGGAGAGGAGGCCCTCGACGATGCCCGGCTTGCCGTCGTGGTAGCGGAAGCCGATCGAGCGGCCGTACTTCTTGTCACCGCGGATCTTGTCGCGGAGCTTCTCGAGACGAGCGTCCGTCTCCTCGGCCGACAGCTGCGGGGCCCACTGGAAGGGGGTGTGGGGCTTCGGGACGAAGCCGCCGATCGAGACCGTGCAGCGGATGTCGTTCGAGCGGGAGACCTCACGGCCCTTCGCGATGACCTTCGTGGCCATGTCGGCGATCTGCAGGACGTCGTCGTCGGTCTCGGTCGGCAGGCCGCACATGAAGTACAGCTTCACCTGCCGCCAGCCGTTGCCGTAGGCGGTGGAGACCGTCCGGATCAGGTCGTCTTCCGAGACCATCTTGTTGATGACCTTGCGGATACGTTCCGAGCCGCCCTCGGGGGCGAAGGTCAGACCGGAGCGGCGGCCGTTGCGCGTCAGCTCGTTCGCCAGGTCGATGTTGAAGGCGTCCACGCGGGTGGAGGGAAGCGAGAGGCCGATCTTGTCTTCCTCGTAGCGGTCCGCCAGGCCCTTCGCCACGTCGCCGATCTCGCTGTGGTCCGCCGAGGAGAGGGAGAGCAGGCCGACCTCCTCGAAGCCCGTCGCCTTCAGACCCTTCTCGACCATGTCGCCGATGCCGGTGATCGAGCGCTCACGCACCGGGCGTGTGATCATGCCGGCCTGGCAGAAGCGGCAGCCCCGGGTGCAGCCGCGGAAGATCTCGACCGACATGCGCTCGTGGACCGTCTCGGCGAGCGGCACGAGCGGCTGCTTGGGGTACGGCCACTCGTCCAGGTCCATGACCGTGTGCTTGGACACGCGCCACGGGACACCGCTCTTGTTCGGTACGACACGGGCGATACGGCCGTCCGGGAGGTACTCGACGTCGTAGAACGCCGGGATGTACACCGAACCCGTCCTCGCCAGGCGGAAGAGGACCTCCTCGCGGCCGCCGGGGCAGCCCTCCGCCTTCCATGCGCGGATGATCGCCGTCATGTCCAGCACGGCCTGCTCGCCGTCGCCGATGATCGCCGCGTCGATGAAGTCGGCGATCGGCTCGGGGTTGAAGGCCGCGTGGCCGCCCGCCAGGACGATCGGGTCGTCGATGGTCCGGTCCTTGGACTCCAGCGGGATGCCCGCCAGGTCCAGGGCCGTGAGCATGTTCGTGTAGCCGAGCTCGGTGGAGAAGGACAGGCCGAACACGTCGAAGGCCTTCACCGGCCGGTGGCTGTCCACCGTGAACTGCGGGACGGCGTGCTCCCGCATCAGGGCCTCCAGGTCCGGCCACACGCTGTACGTGCGCTCGGCGAGGACGCCCTGCTGCTCGTTCAGGACCTCGTAGAGGATCATGACGCCCTGGTTGGGCAGCCCGACCTCGTAGGCGTCGGGGTACATGAGCGCCCAGCGGACGTCACAGGAGTCCCACGGCTTGACCGTGGAGTTGAGCTCTCCGCCGACGTACTGGATCGGCTTCTGCACATGCGGGAGCAGAGCTTCGAGCTGCGGGAAAACCGACGCAGCGACTTCGGCAGGCATCTCGCGACCTTCGTGAGCTGGACTGGACTGACAGGGGTGACCATCTAGCCTAACGCGACCGCGGACACCCTCAGCACGTCCGAGGACTCAGAGGACGTCCGCCCCGCCCTTGATCCCGTCCCAGACGCCGGGCAGCTGGTCCTCCACGGCCGCTGCCCGCTGCTCCTCGCGCCCGTACAGCAGCCCGTAGGTGAAGGCGCTCTCCCCGGCCGCGTGGGCGACCGCGGACAGCTCGCTCAGGGTCTGGCGGGCCATGACGCTGTCCTGGTGCTCGCCGAGCAGGTTCTGCAGGGACTTCATGGTCTTGACCAGGCTCTTGGCCGGCTTGCCAAGCGCCGGAACCGCCGCCTCCGCCGCGTAGCGGGTGCGCTTGGTCTTCTTGCGGGCCTCGTGGATGGCGATGTCACGGTCGCTGCCGGGCTCCAGCTCCAGAGCCTGCTCGACGAGCGCGGACACCTTGCCGAAGTCCTTCCGCACGGCCTTCGGCAGCGCGTTCGCGGGCTCTTTTCCGGCCGCCTTCAGCAGCGGCGGGTCGGCGAGCAGGCCGTCGACGGCATCGAGCAGGGCCAGGTAGCGGTGGGAGTCCAGGACCCCGATCAGCCGGCTGCTCGCCCCGCCGGGCGTGTCCCCCGCCCAGTGGCTCAGCCGCTCGGCCACAGGACCGTAGACCAGCGTGTGGGGCACCTCGTCGAGCGCCGCCGACAGGCGTTCGTTCAGCACCTCGCGGTCGCGGTCCACGCCCAGCTCGCCGGCCAGCCACTTCAGCTCGTCGCCGATCGGGTCGGTGACCGCCCGGTCAAGGATCTTGCCGAAGGATTTGAAGGTACTGCGCATCCGGCGGGTGGCGACGCGCATGCTGTGGACGGAATCCTCGACGTCCTGGCGTACGGCCGGGTCGAGCTCGACGATCGCGTCCCGCTGGGCGCGGACGTAAGCGAGCACGTGGTCGCCGGCGGTCACGGGGTCCTCGACGGACACGGGGGCGAGCTTCTGCGGGGCGGTCTCGGCCAGGGCGCGCGCGAGCTTCGACGCCGACTCCGACGGCCGGACCCCTGCTTTGCGCAGCCGCTTCTCCACCTTGTCGAGCACTTTCGGGTCGACGCCGTCGGCCAACTCCACCTCGATCTCGGTCCACTGCGCGGTGCCGCTGCCGCCTGCGAGGCGCTCGGCCTGTACGGCGTCCACACTGACCTCCGCGAGCAGCCCGCCGTCGGCGTCCACGAGATGCCGCACGTCACGCTCGGAGCGGAGCCGGACCATGGGGACCAGCTCGGTGTCCCGGACCCGGGAGCGGACGAGCCCGGCGAGGGTGTCGGGCAGCGTGTCGGACAGCGGCGCCTGGACCTCGTCCCGCACGCCCGGGGCCACGGGGAACTTCAGATGCCAGCCCGCGTCGGACCCGCCCGTCCGGCGCCGCAGGGTGATCGAGGAGGCGGCGAGGCGCTCGTCCGCGGTGTCGTAATAGGTGGCGTCCAATTGCGCTACACCCTTGTCGATGACGGCATCGACCCCGGCGACCCCGGTCAGGTCGGGCAGGCCGCTGTCGTCGGACTCATACTTCCGCTCGATTTCGCGCTTCGTGTCCGCCATGCCCTGAATCTAATGGCAGTCACGTCTGGATGACAGGGCTCACCAGCCATGAACGCCGGGAGGACCAGGGGCGGCGGTTGGGAAACGGGCTGATGGAGTCCAATTCTGCGGCTGGACACCCGGCGCCCGGTCGGGGCACCGCCGTGCCAGTCGTGGGGACCCCGGCACGGCGGCCATTCGACCGACCGCCACGGCCCGCTACGACACCCACCGGCCGCACCGGCCGCCGCACTGGCCCAGCGCTCACGCCGACAACGGACGTTGTACCCGGATGGATTGCAGCAACCCCACCGCCACCCACACCGCGAACATCGACGACCCTCCGTACGACACGAACGGCAGCGGCAGACCGGTCACCGGCATGATGCCCAGCGTCATCCCGACGTTCTCGAACGCCTGGAAGGCGAACCACGCCACGATCCCCGCCGCGACGATCGTCCCGTACAGCTCGGTGGTCTCACGGGCGATACGGCAGGCCCGCCACAGGATCACGCCGAGGAGCAGAAGGATCAGACCGCCGCCGAGGAAGCCCAACTCCTCCCCCGCCACGGTGAACACGAAGTCGGTCTGCTGCTCCGGCACGAACTGGCCGGTCGTCTGCGAGCCGTGGAACAGCCCGGAGCCCGTGAGCCCGCCGGAGCCGATCGCGATGCGCGCCTGGTTGGTGTTGTACCCGACGCCCGCCGGATCGAGCTCCGGGTTGGCGAAGGCCGCGAAGCGGGCGATCTGGTAGTCGTCCAGGACGCCCAGCTGCCAGACCGCGATCGCCCCCATGGTGCCCGCGCCGATCAGCCCGAAGACCCAGCGGTTGGAGGCGCCGGACGCGAGCAGCACGCCCAGCACGATCACCACCATCACCATGACCGACCCGAGGTCGGGCATGAGAAGCACGATCAGCATCGGCACCGCGGCCAGGCCCAGCGCCTGCACGACCGTGCGGTGATCCGGGTACTGCTTGTCCCCCGCGTCCACTCTCGTCGCCAGCAGCATCGCCATGCCCAGGATGATCGTGACCTTCACGAACTCCGAGGGCTGGAGCGAGAAGCCGCCGGGGAGCTTGATCCAGGAGTGGGCGCCGTTGATCGTGGAGCCGAGCGGGGTGAGCACCAGCAGGATCAGAAACACCGAGACGCCGTACAGGATCGGCACGGCCGTGCGCAGGGTGCGGTGCCCCAGCCAGACAGTCCCGATCATCAGCGCGATCCCGATGCCGGTGTTCAGGATGTGCCGGATCAGGAAGTAGTACTGGTCGCCCTGGTTGAGCTCGGTGCGGTTGCGTGTCGCCGAGAAGACGAGGATCGAGCCGATCAGCGACAGGGCGATCGCCGCCAGCAGTATCGGCCAGTCCAGCCGGCGGGCGAGCGAGTCGCGGGCGAACAGGCGGGTCCAGCCCGCCCGTTCCGGCCCGTACCCCGAGACCTGGAAACTGTTGGCGCCGGTCATGTGAGCATCCTCCGGCTTCCGCGCCCGCGACCCCTGCGTCGTCTGCGCCGGGTGTCCCGGTTCTCGGTCGTCGGCGGTGCGACCGTCCCGGCGACCTGCTGCTCGTCCGACTCGGCCTCACCCTTCTGGCCGGCTCGCTGCTCCTTCGCCGGGTCCTTGGAGACCTTCGGCGAGGCGATGGTGCCGTCGGTGCGGACCTTCGGCAGGTTCTTCTCCGGGGTGGGCAGCAGCGCGTTCTTCTTGTTGATCGCACCGTCGTCGGCGACGCCGTACAGCGCGTCGTAGATGTTGCGCACGGCCGGACCCGAGGCGCCGGAACCCGTACCACCCTGGGAGATCGTCATGACGACCGAGTAGTCCTTGGTGTACGTCGCGAACCACGAGGTCGTCTGCTTGCCGTAGACCTCGGCGGTACCAGTCTTGGCGTGCATCGGGATCTTGTCCTGCGGCCAGCCGACGTCCGCGAACCGCCAGGCGGCGGTGCCGCGGGTGGCGACGCCGGCGAGGGCGTCGTCCATCGCGGCCAGCGTCTGCTTGCTTATGGGCAGCTTGCCGTGCGACTTGGGCTTGATCTCCTCGACGGTCTTGCCGTCGGGGCTGACGACCGCCTTGCCGACCGTGGGGTCGTAGAGGGTGCCGCCGTTGGAGATGGCCGAGTAGATGGTCGCCATCTGGATGGGGGTGACGAGGGTGTCGCCCTGTCCGATGGAGTAGTTGACGGAGTCACCGGCGCGCAGCCGGTTGCCTTCGAGGCAGTTCTCGTAGGCGATCTTCTCGGCATAGCTGCCGTCCCGCTTGCCGTACTTGCACCAGGCGTCCTTGTTGGCCTTCCAGTAGTCCTGCTTCCACTGGCGGTCGGGGATGCGGCCGGTGACCTCGTTGGGGAGGTCGATACCGGTCTCCGCGCCGAGGCCGAACTGGTGGGCGGTCTTGTAGAACCAGTCGCCCGCGTTCTTCTTCGGCTTGGTGCCGCCGTCACGCTTCCACTCCTCGTGGGAGAGGCGGTAGAAGACGGTGTCGCAGGAGACCTCGAGGGCGCGGCCGAGGCTGATCGGGCCGTACCCCTTGGACTCGAAGTTCTTGAAGACCTGGCCGCCGATCGAGTACGAGCTGGAGCATTGGTACGGGCCGTCGAAGGAGTAGCCCGCGTTGACCGCGGCGGCCGTCGGGACGACCTTGAAGATGGAGCCGGGGGCCGACTGGCCCTGGATCGCCCTGTTGAGCAGCGGGTAGTTGGAGGCCTTGCCGGTGAGCTGCTTGTAGTCCTTGGCCGAGATGCCGCCCACCCAGGCGTTCGGGTCGTACGACGGGTTGGACGCCATGGCGACGACGCGGCCGGTCTTGGCCTCCATCACCACGACGGCGCCCGAGTCGGCCTTGTACGGCTCGTTGGTGTTGCGGTCCCACTCTTTGCGGGCTTGCTTCATCGCCTCGTTCAGCTCGTACTCGGCGACTCGCTGCACGCGGGCGTCGATGCTGGTGACGAGGTTGGCCCCGGGCTGGGCCGGGTCCGCCTTGGCCTGGCCGATGACCCGGCCGAGGTTGTCGACCTCGTAGCGAGTGACACCGGCATTGCCGCGCAGCTGCTTGTCGTACTGCCGCTCCAGGCCCGAGCGGCCGACCTGGTCGGAGCGCAGGTACGGCGAGTCGGTGTCCTGTGACTGCTGAAGTTCCTCGTCTGTGACGGGGGAGAGATAGCCGAGGACCTGGGCGGTGTTGGAGTTGCCGGGGCTCGGGTACCGGCGCAGGGCCTGCGGCTCGGCGGTGATGCCGGGGAAGTCCTCGGCGCGCTCCCGGATCTGCAGGGCCTGCTTGGGGGTGGCCTCGTCGGTGATGGGGATGGGCTGGTACGGCGAGCCGTTCCAGCAGGGCTGCGGGGTCTCGGCGTCACAGAGCCGGACCTTGCCCATCACTTCCTCGGGCTTCATGCCGAGCACTCCGGCCAGCTTGGCCAGGACGCCCTTGCCATCGTCCTTCATCTTCAGCAGGTCGGTACGGGAGGCGGAGACCACCAGCCGTGTCTCGTTGTCCGCGAGCGGCACGCCGCGCGCGTCCAGGATCGAGCCGCGCACGGCAGGATCCACGACCTGCTGGACGTGGTTGCCGGACGCTTCCTTGGCGTACGCGTCGCCCTCGCGGATCTGCAGGTACCACAGGCGCCCGCCGAGGGTGCCCAGGAGGGAGAGGACGAGGATCTGGATGACGACGAGCCGGATCTGGACGCGTGGCGTCCGGCCGGTCTCGGGGATGTTGCTCACTGCGGCTGCCTCCCCCTCTCAGTGCGAGTACCAGTACGGATACGACTGTGTGTCTACGACTCTTCGTTCGACCGTGTGCACGACGCCGCCTACGACCGCGTGTACGAGTGATGAACGTCCGGCCCGCGCGGCCCGGTTCCTCCCGGACTCACCCGTCCGGGTGAACTCCCCTGTCCTCACAGCCGCTTGACCCCCTTGATGCGCCCGGCGCGCGCCGTCCGCGCCCGCACCGCCTTCACCTTCAGCCCGCCCTTGAGGCCGCCCTTCAGGCCCCCCATCCCGCCGCGCTGGCCGCCGATGCGCAGGCCGGTGCCGCCGGAGAGCCAGCCGGTGGAGATGTCGGCCTTCTTCGCCTGGGACTTGGTGTCGGCGAGCGGGTCGTTCTCCGCACGCCTGGCCAGCGCCATGATCCCCGGGACGACGAACGGGGCGAGCAGCAGGTCGTACAGCGCGGCCGTGAAGAGCAGACTGCCGAGGCCGACGTGGCGGGCCGCGGTGTCCCCGACGAGGGCGCCGACACCGGCGTACAGCAGGGTCGTGCCGATCGCGGCGACGACCACGACGACCATCGGCCCGGTGGCCGACTTGAGCCGGCCGTTGTCCGGCTTGATGAGCCCGGCGAGATAGCCGATGACGCACAGCACCAGCGCATAGCGGCCGGCGGCGTGGTCGGCGGGCGGGACGAGGTCGGCGAGCAGACCGGCGCCGAAGCCGACGAGGGCGCCGCCGACATGGCCGTAGACCATGGCGAGGCCCAGGACGGTGAGCAGCAGCAGATCGGGGACGGCGCCCGGGAGGTGGAGGCGGGCCAGGACGCTGACCTGGATCACCAGGGCGACGACGACCAGGGAGGAGGAGAGCAGGACTCGGTTGACGCGCATCTGGCTTCAGCTCCTACTGCTCTTGCTCGTACACGTCTTGCTCGTACTGGTTCCGGCCGTCGGCCGGAGGGGGATCCTGGCCGTCGGCCTGCGGCTGGTTCTCACCGTCGGCCTGCGGCTGGTCCTGACCGTCCGCCGGCGGCTGGTTCTGGCCGTCGGCCGGGTCCTCGGCGCCCGGCGTGACGGTGACCGTCACGGTCGGCGTGGGGGTCGGCTCGGGCTTGTCGGGAAGCACCGTGTCGCGCGGGTCCTTCGCGGGGGCCTGGACGACGACGCCGACGATGTCGAGCTTGCTGAACCCGACGTACGGCGTGACGTACAGGGTGCGGGTCAGGTTGCCCCCGGAGGGGTCGACGCGGGAGACGACGCCGACGGGGACACCGGGCACGAACGGCTTGTCGGCCTGTGAGCCGAAGGTGACGAGCCGGTCGCCCTTCTTCACCTCGGCCTTTCCGTTGAGGAGTTCGACGCGCAGCGGACGGTCGCCCTGGCCGGAGGCGAAGCCGAGCTCGTCGCTGGCCTCCATGCGGGTGCCGACGGTGAAGTCGGGGTCGTTGGCGAGGAGCACGGTCGCGGTGTTCGGACCGACGGTGGTGACGCGCCCGACCAGCCCGTCCCCGTTCAGGACGGTCATGTCGCGCTGGATGCCGTCGTTCACGCCGACGTCGATGGTGATCGTCCAGGAGAAGCCCTGGGCCGCCCCTATCGCGATGACCTGCGCGCCCTTGATGCCGTACTGGCCGGCGCCCGCGACCTTCAGCACCTTGTCCAGCTGCTTCAGACGGCTGCGGTTACGGTCGTCGCTGCCGAGCTTGGCCTTGAGGGCGGCGTTCTCCTGCTCCAGCCGGGCGAGCCGGTCGTGGCGCTCGCCGGAGTCGCGGATCGCGGCGACCGCGTTGCCGACCGGGTTCACCGCGGCCGACACGCCGTCCTCGATCGGGCCGAAGACCGTGGCAGCGGCATGGCGGGCACCGTCGACCGGCGAATCCTCACCTCCGCGGATGTCCACCGTGATCAGCGCGAACGCGATGGCGATCAGCAGCACCAGGAGCAGCCGGCTCTCTCGTGTGTCCCTCACGTGCGGCGGCCGTGCCCTTCCTCAGTAGGAATTCGGGAAACCTCGGGTAAACCCGAGGGGCTCTGTATGCGGAGTTTGGCTACGAACTTGTAAGCGGAGCTTGTATGCGGGGCTTGCGTGCGGCGCTTCTCTGCGAAGTGCCGAAGTGCGAAGGGTCGAAGTTTCGAGGCTCTTCAGGGAGCTTATGCCTCTATATCAACGATCCGCCGTACGAGAGGAGATCATCCCGTACGGCGGAATCGAAGAGTTACGTCATCTGCGCGGCTGGGCGTCCAGCACCTGCTGCAACGCCTCGAACTCCTCGACGCACTTGCCGGAGCCGAGCGCCACGCTGTCCAGCGGGTCCTCGGCGATGTGGATCGGCATGCCGGTCTCGCGGCGCAGCCGCTCGTCGAGTCCGCGCAGCAGGGCGCCGCCGCCGGTCAGAACGATTCCTCGGTCCATGATGTCGCCGGACAGCTCCGGCGGACACTTGTCGAGGGTCGTCTTCACGGCGTCCACGATCGCGTTGACCGGTTCCTCGATGGCCTTGCGTACTTCGGCCGCTGAGATGACGACGGTCTTCGGCAGCCCGGAGACGAGGTCCCGGCCGCGGATTTCGGTGTGTTCGTCAGCGTCGAGGTCGTACGCCGAACCGATCGTGATCTTGATCTGCTCGGCCGTCCGCTCACCCAGCAGAAGGGAGTACTCCTTCTTGATGTGCTGGATGATCGCGTTGTCCAGTTCGTCGCCCGCGACGCGGATGGACTGGGCGGTGACGATGCCGCCGAGGGAGATGACCGCGACCTCCGTGGTGCCGCCGCCGATGTCGACCACCATGTTGCCCGTGGCCTCGTGGACCGGCAGGCCGGAACCGATGGCCGCGGCCATGGGCTCCTCGATGATGTGCACCTGGCGGGCGCCGGCCTGGGACGACGCCTCGATGACGGCGCGGCGCTCGACGCCCGTGATGCCGGAGGGCACACAGACGACGACCCGCGGACGAGCCAGATACCGCCGCTTGTGGATCTTCAGGATGAAGTAGCGGAGCATCCGCTCGGTGATCTCGAAGTCGGCGATGACGCCGTCCTTCAGCGGACGCACGGCAACGATGTTGCCGGGCGTGCGCCCGATCATCTTCTTCGCTTCGGCGCCGACCGCGAGAATGCCACCGGTGTTGGTGTTGATCGCGACGACGGACGGCTCGTTGAGTACGATCCCGCGACCCCTGACGTACACCAGCGTGTTGGCGGTCCCGAGGTCGACAGCCATGTCACGGCCGATGAACGACATTGAGTTCCCCATCAGGATTCGTCTGGCCTTCCTGGGAGCTTTTGATGGCTTTTCAGGTCGGCGAAGTGGGTGCTGTGACGTGAAGGCTTCTATCGTAGACGCGCCTTCGCGAACACTGCGGGAGGGTCTTCGCCATTGTCAGCAGATGGCGAGTCGCCTCGCTTGTGGAGACGGGCCATCGGAGGCACTCGTTCCCTCGATCGCCACGCATATGCCGCTGGGCGGCCGGGTTTCTTCGACCGTCCCAGTTCGGGCCGGGTGTGGGGGTCAGGCGCGGCCCGGGAAGAAGATCTTCACCTCGCGCTCCGCGGACTCCTCGGAGTCGGAGGCGTGGATGAGGTTCTCGCGGACGATCACGCCGAAGTCACCACGGATGGAGCCGGGCGCCGCGGCGATCGGGTCGGTCGGACCGGCCAGCGCGCGCAGCCCCTCGATGACCCGCTCACCCTCGACGATCAGGGCCACGACCGGGCCGGACGCCATGAACTCCACCAACGGCTCGTAGAAGGGCTTGCCCTTGTGCTCGCCGTAGTGCTGCTCCAGGGTCTCCTGGTCCAGGGTGCGCAGCTCCAGCGCGGTGATCTGCCAGCCGGCCTTGCGCTCGATCCGGCTGATGATCTCGCCGGTCAGGCCACGGCGGACTGCGTCGGGCTTGAGCAGGACGAGGGTGCGCTGAGTCACGACGAGCTCCTTATTACCTACAGGTGTGCGGTGGGACGAGGTTACAGGGCTGAGCTGGGCGCTCGTCACGGAGTGTCAGCTTGTGCAGGTCGTCGGCCCCGGGGGCTGCCCCCCAGGGCTCCGATCGGCCTCGACGGCCTCGTCCTCAGGCTCCGGAAGGGCTGGTTTTGTCCCCTTGCGCCGCAAAGCGCGCCTTCGCCTCGTCGACCTTTCTGCCGTAGTGCACCGACGCCCACCACAGCGCCGCGAACACCGCGCCCAGGAAGAACATCGTCGGGACGATGAAGCCGGAGGCGATGAGGGCGATCTGCAGGGCCCAGCCGAGGGCGACGCCGCCGGGGCGGGTCACCAGGCCGCACAGCAGCAGGCACAGGAACATCGCGATCCCGCTGACCGTCCACACCGTCGACATGGACAGGTCGGGATCCTTCATGGCGACCAGACCGGCGAAGCCGATGACGAAGAACTCGCCGATCAGGGTCGAGGAACAGAGCGTACGCATCTTCGGACTCAGCCCTTCCCCAGCAGCAGCCGGGCCTCGCCGACCGTGATGACGGACCCGGTGACGAGCACACCGCCGCCCGCGAACTCGCCCTCCTCCTCGGCCAGCGTGATCGCGGCCTCCAGGGCGTCCGGCAGCCGCGGCTCGACCTGCACGCGCTCGTCGCCGAACACCTCGACGGCGATCGCGGCCAGTTCGTCGGCGTCCATGGCGCGGTGGGAGGAGTTCTGCGTGACGACGACCTCGGCGAAGATCGGCTCGAAGGCCTCCAGCAGCCCCCGCACGTTCTTGTCGCCGCTCGCGCCGACGACTCCGATCAGCCGGCTGAAGTCGAAGGCCTCCCCGATCGCCTCGGCGATCGCCCGCGCGCCCGCCGGGTTGTGGGCGGCGTCGAGCACGACGGTCGGCGAGCGCCGTACGACCTCCATGCGGCCCGGAGAGGAGACGGCCGCGAACGCCTTGCGGACGGTGTCGATGTCCAGGGGCTCGGCCCGCGCGGCACCGACGCCGAAGAACGCCTCCACGGCGGCGAGGGCGACGGCGGCATTGTGCGCCTGGTGCGCGCCGTGCAGCGGCAGATACACCTCGGTGTACTCACCGCCCAGCCCGCGCAGGGTCGCCAACTGCCCGCCGACGGCGACCTGACGCGACACAACCCCGAACTCCAGGCCCTCGCGCGCGACGGTGGCGTCGACCTCCACGGCCTTCTTCAGCAGCACCTGCGCCGCGTCCACCGGCTGCTGGGCCATGATCACGGTGGCGTCCTGCTTGATGATCCCGGCCTTCTCGCCGGCGATCTCGCCCGGAGTGCTGCCGAGCCGGTCGGTGTGGTCGAGGTCTATGGGGGTCACGACGGCGACATCACCGTCGATGACGTTCGTGGCGTCCCAGGAGCCGCCCATGCCCACTTCCACGACGGCGACATCGACGGGCGCGTCGGCGAAGGCGGCGTACGCCATGCCCGTCAGCACCTCGAAGAAGGACAGCCGGTACTCCTGCTGCGAGTCGACCATCTCGATGTACGGCCGGATGTCCTGGTACGTCTCGATGAACCGCTCGGCCGAGATCGGCGCCCCGTCGAGGCTGATCCGCTCGGTGATCGACTGGACGTGCGGGGAGGTGTAGCGGCCGGTGCGCAGCTCGAAGGCACCGAGGAGGGCCTCGATCATGCGGGCCGTCGACGTCTTGCCGTTGGTGCCGGTGATGTGGATGGAGGGGTACGCCCGCTGCGGCTCGCCCAGCACGTCCATGAGCGCGGCGATCCGGCTGACGGACGGCTCCAGCTTGGTCTCGCCCCAGCGGGTGGCGAGCTCCGCCTCGACCTCGCGCAGCGCCTTGTCGACCTCGGGGTCCTCGGGGCGTGCGGGCACGTCGGCGCTGGGCGGGCCGCCCTGGGTGCGCAGGGTGCGGCTGCCGGCCTCGATGACCGCGAGATCCGGGTCGCGGTCGGTCTCGGCCGCGATGATCTCTTCGAAGGGGTCGAGGGGGTCGGGCTCGTTCTGGTCGCTCACGGGGCCAGTCTACGGAGGGGGACTGACAGGGCGCCCACCCAGTGGCGTGTCCTGGGTCGGCGGGCGGCTGCTGGTTCATTGTGGCTGGTCACGCCCACGCGGCGGAGCCACATCGGTACAGCCCCACGCCGCTGAGGTACGCGCAGGCCCCCGGCGCCTGACAGCACCGGGGGCCTCATGGCCGTAGAACCGACTACGCCTGCGGCAGGCGGTCCAGCTGTGCGGCGATCCGTGCGATGTCCTCTTCCGCCTTCGCCAGCCGGCCGCGGATCTTCTCCACGACGTTGTCCGGCGCCTTCGCGAGGAACGCCTCGTTGCCGAGCTTGGCGTTCGCCTGGGCCTTCTCCTTCTCGGCCGCCGCGAGGTCCTTGGCCAGGCGCTTGCGCTCGGCCGCGACGTCGATCACGCCTGAGAGGTCGAGGGCGACCTCGGCGCCCGCCACCGGCAGGGTCGCCGTGGCCGTGAAGGACTCGCCCTCCGGCTGGAGGCGCAGCAGCTGGCGGATGGCCGGCTCGTGCGGGGCGAGGGCCGTGCCGTCCAGGCTCAGGCGGGCCGGGACGCGCTGGCCCGGCTGCAGGCCCTGGTCGGCGCGGAAGCGGCGGACCTCGGTGGTGACCTGCTGGAGAACGGCGATCTCCTGCTCGGCCGCCGTGTCACGGAAGCCGCTGTCCTTCGGCCACTCGGCGATCACGATCGACTCGCCGCCCGTCAGCGTCGTCCACAGCGTCTCCGTGACGAACGGGACCACCGGGTGCAGCATCTTGAGGGTGACGTCGAGGACCTCACCGAGGACGCGCTTGGAGACCTCGGCCGGCTCGCCGCCCGCCTGGAACGTGGTCTTGGACAGCTCGACGTACCAGTCGAAGACCTCGTCCCACGCGAAGTGGAAGAGCGCGTCGGACAGCTTCGCGAACTGGAAGTCCTCGTAGAACGCGTCGACTTCGGCGACGACGGAGTTCAGGCGGGACAGGATCCAGCGGTCCGTCGACGACATCGCCGACGGCTCCGGCAGCGGGCCGTCGACCGTGGCGCCGTTCATCAGCGCGAAGCGCGTCGCGTTCCAGATCTTGTTGGCGAAGTTCCGGGAGCCCTGGACCCAGTCCTCGCCGATCGGGACGTCGACGCCCGGGTTGGCACCGCGCGCGAGGGTGAAGCGGAGCGCGTCGCTGCCGTACTTGTCCATCCAGTCCAGCGGGTTGACCGCGTTGCCGAAGGACTTCGACATCTTCTTGCCGAACTGGTCGCGGACCATGCCGTGCAGGGCGATGGTGTGGAACGGCGGGGTGCCGTCCATCGCGTACAGGCCGAACATCATCATCCGGGCGACCCAGAAGAAGAGGATGTCGTAGCCGGTGACCAGGACGGAGTTCGGGTAGAACTTCGCGAGCGACTCGGTCTGTTCGGGCCAGCCGAGCGTGGAGAAGGGCCACAGGCCGGAGGAGAACCAGGTGTCGAGGACGTCGGTGTCCTGGTGCCAGCCCTCGCCGGTCGGGACCTCGTCGTCGGGGCCGACGCAGAGGACTTCACCCTCCGGGCCGTACCAGACCGGAATCCGGTGACCCCACCACAACTGCCGTGAGATGCACCAGTCATGGAGGTTGTCGACCCAGTCGAAGTACCGCTTCTCCATCTCCTGCGGGTGGATCTTGACCTTGCCGTCGCGGACCGCGTCACCGGCGGCCTTGGCGAGCGGGCCGACCTTGACCCACCACTGCATGGACAGGCGCGGCTCGATGGTGGTCTTGCAGCGCGAGCAGTGGCCGACGGAGTGGACGTACGGCCGCTTCTCGGCGACGATCCGGCCCTCGGCGCGCAGCGCGGCGACGATGGCCGAGCGGGCCTCCAGGCGGTCCAGGCCTTGGAACGGGCCGTGGGCCGTGATGACGGCGTGCTCGTCCATCACCGTGAGGGACGGCAGGCCGTGGCGCTGGCCGATCTCGAAGTCGTTCGGGTCGTGGGCCGGGGTGACCTTGACGGCGCCGGTGCCGAACTCGGGGTCGACGTGCTCGTCGGCGACGACGGGGATACGGCGGCCGGTGAGCGGCAGCTCGATGTCGCGGCCGACGAGGTGGCGGTAGCGCTCGTCATCGGGGTGGACGGCGACCGCGGTGTCGCCGAGCATCGTCTCGGCGCGGGTCGTGGCCACGACGATGGCGTCGTCGCCGTCGCCGTACCGGATGGAGACGAGCTCGCCGTCGTCGTCCTGGTACTCGACCTCGATGTCCGAGATGGCCGTCAGACAGCGCGGGCACCAGTTGATGATGCGCTCGGCGCGGTAGATCAGCTCGTCGTCGTAGAGGCGCTTGAAGATGGTCTGGACGGCCTGGGACAGCCCCTCGTCCATGGTGAAGCGCTCGCGCGACCAGGCGACGCCGTCGCCGAGGCGCCGCATCTGCCCGCTGATCTGCCCGCCGGACTCGCCCTTCCACTGCCAGACGCGCTCGACGAACGCCTCACGCCCGAGGTCGTGCCGGGACTTGCCTTCCTTCCCCAGCTCACGCTCGACGACGTTCTGCGTGGCGATACCGGCGTGGTCCATGCCCGGCTGCCACAGCGTCTCGTAACCCTGCATGCGCTTACGACGCGTCAGGGCGTCGATGAGGGTGTGCTCGAAGGCGTGCCCGAGGTGCAGGCTGCCGGTGACGTTCGGCGGCGGGATGACGACGGTGAACGGCGGCTTGTCGCTCTTCGCGTCCGCCTCGAAGTAACCGCGCTCTACCCAGCGCTCGTACAGCGGCCCCTCTACATCGGCCGGCGCGTACTGGGTCGGCAGTTCGGTGTCGGGCGCTGGTGGCTGCTGCTGAGCGTTCTCGGTCACCCGCTCAGTTTAGGGGTGTCGCGGGCGTGTCCCGAAACGCGTTTGTTCTGTAACGGTGGGCACCCCGATGCCATGCGTTGCCTGAGTCTGGGCCAGGATGTCAGGAACACATAAGCATCTGGAGGGGAACCCAGAAATGAGCTACAACCAGCCGGGCCCGTACGGCGGGCAGCCCCAGCAGCCCGGTCCGTACGGCCAGCCGCAGCAGCCCGGCCCGTACGGCCAGCCGCCGCAGGCGCCCCAGCCCGGCTACGGCTACCCCCAGCAGGCCCCGCCGACCCAGCCCCAGCCCGGTTACGGCTACCCGCAGCAGCCCCCCGGCGTCCCGCCCCAGCAGCCGAACCCCTACGGCCAGCAGCCCCAGTACGGCCAGCAGCAGCCGTACGGCATGCCCCAGCCCCCGGCCCCGGGCGGCGGCGGCAAGAAGGCCGGCCTGATCATCGGCGCCGTGGCCGTCGTGGTCGCGATCGGCGTGGGGGCGTACTTCGTGCTCGGCGGCAGCAGCGGCGGCGCGGGCAACCTTGAGGACGACGGGGCGCACAAGCTGGCTACGCCGGCGACGGTGCTCAGCGAGTACAAGCGGGTCGGTGGAAGCAACCAGTCCTCCGACGCCGACGATGTCAAGGACATGGAGAAGAGCGGCGTCAAGAACGGGACGGTCGTCGTCGGGAGTTGGTCCACCGCCGACCTCAGCAACTACGACCCGCAGGACCCCTCCACCCTGCCCAGCCAGGCGGAGCTGCTGACCGCCAAGGGAGTCACGTTGGTGGGCGGTTACGGAGAGATCGCGGACCCCCAGTCGACCCTGGACAAGTTCTTCGCCTCCATCCAGAAGGAGGTCAAGGAGAGCTCTTCGGATGACTCGCCCACCATGCGGAACGCCGAGCTGGTGGGCGAGCCCGAGGAGGTCGAGATCGACGGCGCCGTCGCCAAGTGCCAGTCGACCAAGTCCACCAACGCACTCACCAAGAAGCAGTCCATCGACTGGTTCTGCGCCTGGGCCGACTACAGCACGGTCGCCATGGTCTCGCCCGGTGACAACACCGGCACGGGCGTCGGCAAGGACACCGCGGTCGACCTCACCAGCAAGCTGCGTCAGGAAGTCCGCGAAAAGGCCTGACGCCGCACGCACCAACTACGAAGGGGCCCCGTCTCTCGACCGGGGCCCCTTCGTACGTCTGCGGTACTGCGGACGGCTACGCCGTCTTCTGCTCCCCCGACCCCCGCCCCCGCGCATCCCGCGGAATGAGCGTCGGGTTCACGTTCGAGCGAACGACGTCGGCCGTGATGACGACCCGGGCGACGTCCTTGCGGGACGGCACCTCGTACATCACCGACATCAGGACCTCCTCCATGATGGCGCGCAGGCCGCGCGCGCCGGTCTGGCGGAGGATGGCCTGGTCGGCGATGGCCTCCAGGGCCTCGCGCTCGAAGTCGAGTTCCACGCCGTCGAGTTCGAAGAGGCGCTGGTACTGCTTCACCAGCGCGTTGCGCGGCTCGACGAGGATCTGGAGCAGGGCCTCGCGGTCCAGGTTGTGGACCGAGGTGATGACGGGGAGGCGGCCGATGAACTCGGGGATCATGCCGAACTTGACCAGGTCCTCGGGCATGACGTCCTCGAACTGGTCCTTGGCCTCCAGCTCACGCTTGGAGCGGATCGTCGCGCCGAAGCCGATGCCCTTGGCGCCGGCCCGGGACTCGATGATCTTCTCGAGGCCCGCGAACGCGCCCCCCACGATGAACAGGACGTTCGTCGTGTCGATCTGGATGAACTCCTGGTGCGGGTGCTTACGGCCGCCCTGCGGCGGGACCGAGGCCGTGGTGCCCTCCAGGATCTTCAGCAGGGCCTGCTGGACGCCCTCGCCGGACACGTCACGCGTGATCGAGGGGTTTTCGCTCTTCCGGGCGACCTTGTCGATCTCGTCGATGTAGATGATGCCTGTTTCGGCTTTCTTGACGTCGTAGTCCGCCGCCTGGATCAGCTTCAGCAGGATGTTCTCGACGTCCTCGCCGACATACCCGGCCTCCGTCAGCGCGGTCGCGTCCGCGATGGCGAAGGGGACGTTCAGCATGCGGGCCAGGGTCTGGGCGAGCAGCGTCTTGCCGGAGCCCGTGGGGCCCAGCAGCAGGATGTTGGACTTCGCCAACTCGATGGCGTCCTCGCGGCTTTGACCGCCGCCGTTCTCGCCGGCCTGCACGCGCTTGTAGTGGTTGTAGACGGCGACGGAGAGCGCCTTCTTGGCTGCTTCCTGGCCGACCACGTAGCCCTCGAGGAACTCGTAGATCTCGCGCGGCTTGGGCAGTTCCTCCCAGCGGACCTCACTGGTCTCCGCGAGCTCTTCCTCGATGATCTCGTTGCAGAGATCGATGCACTCGTCGCAGATGTACACACCAGGGCCTGCGATGAGCTTCTTGACCTGCTTCTGGCTCTTGCCACAGAACGAGCACTTGAGCAGATCGCCGCCGTCACCGATGCGTGCCACGGTGTGCTTCCCCTTCGCCTGGGAGACGACTGGACGTTTTCGAATCCAGCGGCTCCTGGTGCTGCCTTATGTCGACGGTACCTTGCTTGGCCCCCCGTTCGGGCCCCCCTTGGCGCGGTTCACTTTGACGTGCACCGTCCCAAACCGTGCCAAGGGGCAGCAGACACTACCGGGTCCGCGTCAGCGAACGTCGGCGTTGTTCATCTTCCGGGTGGAGATGATCTGGTCGATCAGCCCGTACGACAGCGCGTCCTCGGCCGTGAGGATCTTGTCGCGCTCGATGTCCTCGCGAATCTTCTCGATCGGCGTGGTGGAGTGCTTGGCCAGCATCTCCTCCAGCTGCGAGCGCATCCGCAGGATCTCGTTCGCGGCGATCTCCAGGTCGGAGACCTGACCGCGGCCGGTCTCGCTGTACGGCTGGTGGATCAGCACACGGGCGTTCGGCAGCGCCATGCGCTTGCCGGGCGTGCCGGCGGCCAGCAGCACGGCCGCGGCGGAGGCCGCCTGGCCCATGCAGACCGTCTGGACGTCCGGCTTCACGAACTGCATCGTGTCGTAGATGGCCGTGAGCGCGGTGAAGGAGCCGCCGGGGCTGTTGATGTAGACCGAGATGTCCCGGTCGGGGTCCATCGACTCCAGGCACAGCAGCTGCGCCATGACGTCGTTGGCGGAGGCGTCGTCGATCTGCACGCCGAGGAAGATCACGCGCTCCTCGAAGAGCTTCGCGTACGGGTCGTACTCGCGGATGCCCTGCGAGGTGCGCTCCACGAACCGCGGGATGACGTAGCGGGACTCGGCGGCGGGACCCGTGTACTCGGCGCGCGTGCGGTCGTACAGGCCGCTGCCGGGGAAGTCGTTCACTGTCTGTCTCCTAGGAGCTGTGGCGGTCGGCTGAGGGGCTTGCTGGGGCCTCTTCGGTCCCACGGGGCGGTCAGGCCCCGGTGCCGCCGCCGCCCGGGATGCCGGCAGCTGTGGTGATGACGTCGTCGATGAGGCCGTACGCCTTGGCCTCCTCGGGGTCGAACCAGCGGTCTCGGTCCGAATCACGGGTGACCTGCTCGACCGACTGGCCGGTGTGCTGGGCCGTGAGCTCGGCCATGCGCTTCTTGGTGTGCAGCAGCCGCTCGGCGTGGATCTTGATGTCCGACGCCGAACCGGCGAGGCCGGCGGAAGGCTGGTGGATCAGGATCTCGGCGTTCGGGAGGGCGAACCGCTTGCCCGGGGTGCCCGCGCTGAGCAGGAACTGCCCCATGGAGGCGGCGAGGCCCATGGCGATGGTCATCACGTCGTTCTTGATGAACTGCATGGTGTCGTAGATCGCCATGCCGGCCGTGATCGAGCCGCCCGGGCTGTTGATGTAGAGGTTGATGTCCTTGTCGGGGTCCGCGGCGGCAAGGAGCAGCAGCTGTGCGGTGATCTTGTTCGCGATGTCGTCGTCGACCGGCTGGCCGAGGAAGATGATCCGCTCGTTGAGCAGCCGGTTGTAGACCTGGTCGCCGAGGCCACCACCGATTGAAGGCTCGCCGGCGGCTGAGGGCATCAGATTCGTCACGTATCCACCTGCTCGTCTTGCGACGGCGCCGGGCCGTCTCACGTTTCCCTGCGGGCTGGAGCCATTTCGGGGACTCCCCTGCCCTCGTATTCATGGACCCTAACGCGCGGCACCTGCGGCGCAATCCCGGTTCCAGGGGTGTTCGCTGTGAGCGCATGCCTGCGCTGCGTGGGCGGGCCCGGCGCCCCGGAAGGGCACCTTCCCACCGTACGTCGAAGGGCCCCGGGGTGTTGTGCTCCCCCAGGGCCCTCCGTACGGCTTGCAAAGTGCCGTGGGCTCAGCCCTCGGACTTCTCCTCGTCGGCGGCGTCGGCGGTGCCCTCGGCGGCCTCCACCGTCTCCGTGGCCTGCTCGGTCTCGTCCTCGTCGTCCAGGTCGATGACCTCGCCGTTGGTGTCCTTGACCACGGCCTTCTCGACGACGACGGCCAGGGCCTTGCCGCGGGCGACCTCGCCGACCAGGAGCGGAACCTGGCCGCCCTCGACGACCGCCTGGGCGAACTGGTCGGGGGACATGCCGGAGGAGGCGGCGCGGCGCATGAGGTGCTCGGTGAGCTCCTCCTGGTTGACGTTCAGCTTCTCCTGCTTGACGAGCTCGTCGAGGACGAACTGCGTCTTGATGCCCTTGACCGCGGCTTCCTTGGTCTCGGCGTCGAACTCCTCGACCGTCTTGCCCTGGATCTCGAGGTACTTCTCGAGGTCGAGACCCATCTGGCCGAGCTGGTGGTGCTCGAGGTTGTGCTTACGGGTGTTGATCTCGTCCTCGAGGAGCTTCTCGGGGACGGGCACCTCGACGAGCTCCAGCAGCTTCTCCAGGACGCGCTCCTGGGCCTGCGTGGCCTGGTCGTACTGCTTCATGTTCTCGAGGCGCTTGCGGCTGTCGGCCTTGAGCTCGTCCAGGGTGTCGAACTCGGAGGCGAGCTGCGCGAACTCGTCGTCCAGCTCGGGCAGTTCGCGGGCGGCGACCTGGGTGACCTTGACGGTGACCTCGGCCTCCTTGCCCGCCGCCGAGCCGCCCTTGAGCTCCGAGGCGAAGGTGGCCTCGGCACCGGCCTCGAGGCCCTTCACGGCGTCGTCGATGCCGTCCAGCAGCTCACCGGAGCCGATGGTGTAGGAGACGCCCTCGGCGACGCCGTCCTCCAGGACCTCGTCGTCGACCTTGGCCTGCAGGTCGATCGTGACGACGTCGCCGTCCTCGGCGGCACGCTCGACCGGGGAGGTGGAGGCGAAGCGCTCACGGAGCTGCTCGACCGACTTCTCGACGTCCTCGTCGGTGACCTCGACGGCGTCGACCTCGACCTCGATGCCGGAGTAGTCCGGGATCTCGATGGTCGGGCGGATGTCGACCTCGGCGGTGAAGTTCAGCGTCTCGCCGTCCTTCAGCTCGGTGATGTCGACCTCGGGCTGGCCCAGGACGTTGAGGTCGGCCTCGTTGACCGCCTCGGTGTAGAACTTCGGCAGCGCGTCGTTGACGGCCTCCTCCAGCACGGCGCCACGGCCGAACCGCTGGTCGATGACGCGCGCCGGGATCTTGCCCTTGCGGAAGCCCTTCACCGTGACCTGCTGGTTGATCTTCTTGTACGCCGCGTCGAGGCTGTCCTTGAGCTCCTCGAAGGGCACCTCGACAGTGAGCCGAACCCGAGTCGGGTTCAGGGTCTCCACGGCGCTCTTCACGGTTCGGTCTCCTTGTGGCTGACTTCTTGGGTTCTGCCGGGACCAGACTGGCCCGGCGGATTTCGCCGCCCGGGAGGACTTCATCAGATGGAGAGACACACGGGCGTGCAGCTTGCATAGTAACGGCAGCGGCGACACGCCCCAAAGGCGATCACTGGACGCGATCACACGAGGTCGTCGCGCATGTGGCCGGTCTTGACCGGTCCTGGTCGGGGTGGCGGGATTTGAACCCACGGCCTTCCGCTCCCAAAGCGGACGCGCTACCAAGCTGCGCCACACCCCGTGCTGGTGCGACACGTAGGGTACATGGCCGCAGGCAGCGCGGCCCCCGCATTAACGGGGTGTGCGGCGAGGGGTGCCGACCCGCTACGATGCCTTCTGTGCCGCGGTCACCTGACCTGCGGCGCGGCGCGTGCGGGCGTAGCTCAATGGTAGAGCCCTAGTCTTCCAAACTAGCTACGCGGGTTCGATTCCCGTCGCCCGCTCTGTACGGCTCAGGGCCAGGTCAGAGGATGATTCCTCCGCCTGGCCCTGATCGTTTCCGAGGGGCTTGAGGCACGGCCGGGTCAGAGGTTGCGTACGTCCACGGTGTAGACCGAAGGGATGCCGTACGGGACGTAGAGGGCGTCACCGGCGAGGACCGGGGGACGCCAGGTAGAGGTGAGTGGCGGAGGCGGGTCCAGCGGGCACGGTCGGTGGCCGGATCGAGGCGGGAGATGCTGGTGCCGGCGATCTCGTCCATGTTGTCGCCGACTCACTTCCGACAGACCACGCACCTGTCTCCGACGGCGTCGCGGCGCAGGCACATCTGGTCGTCATGGTCGGGGTACGGGCGCTTCCAGCGGACCTTGCCGTCGTAGGTGTCGAGCGGGGGCGTACTGCTCCGTCACGGCATTGGCCGGTTTCAGGGCCCGGTCGGCCATCCCCGCGCGATGGATGTCGCGCAGGGCCTCGGCGAGGCCACCTTGAGGGCGAGGCGGCGGCCGGAGGCGGAGCGGGCCAGGTGGACCACCTCATGCCGCCGGAGCCGAGACGGTCCTCGATCCGGTAGCCACCCACCTCCGCCGGGTCCGTCTCGCGCAGCGCCATCCCGTACGTTCCCCCCGCTCCGTACCGTTCGGCGATGGCGAACGAGGGTACCCGTACTCTTCCGGGCCACCCCTGGGACCCCGGAAGCCGCACTCACGGACCCTAGAACTGGATCGAGTTGATGGTCTCCGCTATCGAGTTGAGGAACCGCTGGATGTCGTCGGCCATGCCTGTCGAGGCCAGGAAGAAGCCGAACAGCACGGCGACGACGGCGGGGCCGGCCTTCAGGGATCCGCCACGGATCAGCACCACCAAGATGATCGCCAACAGCAACACCACTGACAGCGAAATGGCCACAACAGATCACACCCTCGGTCGGTCCGCTCTCCCGGCCCGGGGATGCAACCCCGCGCACCCCCGCCAGAACCATCGTGCCACCAACCGGGCCTAGCTATGCGGCACGTGACGTTTCGTTCGCCACACCTGTGCCGGATCTGTGCGGGTGCGTCGGACGCGGTCACCTCTCGCGTTGCGCCCGTACAGCAATTCGAGGGAACTCCGGCGGAGAGAATTCGACGGGTTCGTTTCCATCGGCACACAACGTGTTCGCCGGCAATTCGAATTATGGATGAGTTGATCATTCCATCGGAGTCGGCTCCTGACCATATGCACCTTTTAGTCGGGATGAATCCGGACAAGGAGGGTGTCCAACAGGTGTCTGCCAGGTGCCTGTTCGTTGTACACGCGAGTTCGAACGCAATAACCAGGAACGACCTCGCAGGTTTTACGAAATCCCATAGGCAACGCTAGGGTGCCTCAGATGTTCCATGCTGCCTCGTCCCCCGCATGCGCAGCGAGGGCCTGGATCGACTCCCCCGGCTTCCGGTGGGAGGGTCTGTGAACAACTCGCTGCGACCGCACGGCCACAACAGAGCGCCACTCCCCCCGGCAGAGTCGTCGGCGGACGGAGTGCCGAGTCCGCGCTCGCCGCAGAGCAAGAAGGCTCAGGCGGACAACAGACCCGCGTCCGGCGGTGCCAAGCAGCGCGACGCGTTCTTCGACAACGCCAAGTACCTGGCGATCGTACTTGTCGCCATAGGCCACGCCTGGGAGCCGATCAAGGGCGACAGCCGCATCCTGGAGGCCGTGTACACCGTCGTGTACACCTTCCACATGCCGGCGTTCATCATCATCTCCGGCTTCTTCTCGCGCAGTTTCGACGCGAGCCCCAACCGGCTGAAGCGGCTGATCACCGGCGTCGCCGTGCCGTACATCGTCTTCGAGACGGCCTACCCGCTCTTCAAGCGCTGGATCGACGACGACCCCAGCCAGAACATCAGCCTGCTGGACCCGTGGTACCTGACGTGGTTCCTGTGTGCGCTGTTCATCTGGCGGATGACCACCCCCATCTGGAAGATGGTGCGCTGGCCGCTGCCGATCGCGCTCGGCCTCGCCATGGCGGGCACGGTCACCCCGGAGATCGGTGACGACCTGGATCTGCAGCGGGTTCTGCAGTTCCTGCCGTACTTCGTGCTGGGCCTGTGCATGAAGCCCGAGCACTTCCACATGGTGCGTACGCGCACGGTGCGGATGCTGTCCGTGCCGGTGTTCGCGATGGCGCTCGGCTTCGGCTGGTGGGCGGTGCCGCGGATGAACACCGCGTGGTTCTACCACCGTGACGCCGCGCAGGAGCTGGCCGCGCCGTGGTGGAGCGGGCCGGTCATGGTGCTGGCGATGTTCGGCTGCTCGCTGGTGCTGACGGCCTGCTTCTTCGCGTGGGTGCCGCGCCGGCACATGTGGTTCACGGCGCTCGGCGCGGGCACGCTGTACGGCTATCTGCTGCACGGCTTCGTGGTGAAGGCCGGTGACTACCAGGGCTGGTTCGAGCACGCCTGGCTGCAGCGGCCGCTCGGCGAGATCTTCGTCACCGTGCTCGCGGCCGTCGGCGTGACGCTGTTGTGCACCGCGCCCGTGCAGCGGGTGTTCCGGTTCGCGATGGAGCCGAAGATGGAGTGGGCGTTCAAGCGGGACGCCGCGGAGTTGGCTCGGGAGCGGGAGAAGCGGGAAGGATCCGCCGCTCGCGAGAAGGTCAACGCCTGAGCCGATCAGTCCGCTTTCAGACCGAGAAGTGCGCGCATCCGTGCGTACTTCTCGGTCAGTCGTTTCCGGGTCGGTTCGTCGAGGGTGGCGAGGCGGTCGGGGTCGGCGTTGTGGGCCAGGTCTGCCTGCTTCACGAGGAGTGCGCCGGGGGTTTCGAGGATGCGGGCGGCGTAGGTCTCGGGGGGTTCTCCGGGGCGCTTGGTGAGGGCCAGCACCATGGCCTTGGTGCGGGGGCTCAGGGGAGCCTCTTCCAGCCACTGGGCGGTCAGGGCGTCGTCCTCCACGGCGTCGTGGAGCCAGGCTGCGGCGATCTGGTCTTCGTCGCCGCCGCGTGTGCGGACGCCTTCGGCCACGGCCGCGAGGTGCTCGGTGTAGGGGCGTCCGGCCTTGTCGGTCTGGGTTGCGTGGGCGGTTCGGGCGATGTCCTCTACGGCGGTCAGGGACAGCGGCGTTCTGGAGGTCTCGGTCACGCGTCCAGTGTCTCGCCCCAGCCGCATGTCTCGCCCCCGCCGCCCCTACCCTTCCCGCCCTCCTGAAATGCCTGGACCGGCGCCGCGAAGGGCCGGTCAGTGCGGCAGGGTTGTTTGGGCCGTTGGGCCCTCGCGGCAGATCAGTAGGAGGGCTCGGTCGTCGTTGACGTCCTTCGCCACCGCTTCGATGAGGTGCCAGGCGGCGCCGTGGAAGCCGCCGGCGACGTAGCGGTCGGCCTCTCCGGTGAGGCGGTCGATGCCCTCGACGATGTCGCGGTCCGACGTTTCGACGAGGCCGTCCGTGAAGAGCATCAGTACGTCTCCGGGGCGGAGGGAGCCCTTCACGGGGTCGAACTGGGCGCCGTCGTACACGCCGAGGAGGGGGCCCTCGGCGGCCTTCTCCTCCCAGCGGCCGCTGCCCGCGCTGAGTTGGAGACCCGGGGGGTGGCCCGCGGAGTAGAGCTCGTAGTCGCCCGAGTCCAGGTCCAGGACCAGGTGGATGGACGTGGCGAAGCCCTCGTCCCAGTCCTGGCGGAGCAGGTAGCCGTTGGCCGCCGGGAGGAACGCGTGTGGGGGCAGGCTGCCGAGCAGGCCGCCGAAGGCTCCTGAGAGCAGGAGGGCTCGGGAGGCCGCGTCCATGCCTTTGCCCGAGACGTCCGTCAGAACGACCTCCAGGGTGCGGCCGCCGTTGGTGCGGGCCGCCACCACGAAGTCGCCCGAGAAGGACTGGCCGCCCGCCGGGCGCAGGGCCATCTCGCGATGCCAACCGTGCGGCAGCTGCGGCAGCTTGCTCTGGACGCGAATGCGTTCGCGCAGGTCGAAGAGCATCGTGCCGCCGCGCCGCCAGGGCACGCCCACGCGGCTGCGGAACTGCGCGATGAGCAGGCCGAAGAAGCCGCACGCCGCCACGACCAGGACCACGCCCGGGGTGACGCGGGACGGGCCCTCCGTGTACGGGCCCAGCTGCACCGACTCGACGATGAGGGCGGTGGCCGCCGCCGCGTACAGGCCCAGCAGGCTCGCCGGGCGCAGCAGCAGTCCGCCCGCGACGATGGGGAGCACCAGCACGGCCGGCGAGAACCACACCGGGTTGGCCATCGTCACGGCACAGATCAGCGGGACCGTCAGCAGCAGGCCGGCCAGCGCGATCCAGTCGGAGCCGTCACCGCGGAAGTAGTCCACGGCACTTCTGCGCACGCCGACGCGGGCCCGGTGCCACTGCATCTTCAACCGGGCCGTGAACGTCTCGGCCACCGTGCGCCGCTCTCGTCCTGCTGCCATTAGTTCGGGACCCTATCCATCGGACCAGCTGCTTGGCACGGGAGGTCCCACTTGTCCCCCGTCCGAGGTTCGACTTCACAGTGAACTTCAAGGAAAGCCGCCTTGGCGTCGGCACCGAGAAATTCCCTCGCTCGTCCCGCAATGCCCTGGTAGGCATGTTTCATGGCGAAAGACAGTGCGAGCGGCAGCGACCGTCCGGTCCGCACCGGCCCCGAGCTGCGGGTGCTACGGCAGGACGAATGGGGCATCTGGTACGACAGCCTGATCCGTGCCTTCAGCGGAGTCCCGGAGGCGGCCGAGGAGCGGGAGTTGTGGGACTCCCTCACCGAGCTCGACCGTTCCCTCGGCGCCTGGGACGGGGACACCTGTGTGGGGACGGCCGGCGCGTTCAGCTTCCGGCTCACCGTGCCCGGCGGAGCCGCCGTGCCCGCCGCCGGGGTCACGATGGTCAGCGTCGCAGGTACGCACCGCAGACGCGGCGTCCTTACGTCGATGATGCGCCGGCAGCTGGACGACGTACGCGAGTGGGGCTGGCCGGTGGCGGTACTGACCGCCTCCGAGCCGGAGATCTACGGCCGGTTCGGCTACGGCGTCGGCACCTTCCAGGTGAGCGCCGAGATCGACACCGCGCGCGTGCGGCTGTCCGTGCCGGCCGGCACCGACGACGTACGTCTGCGCTACGCCGTACCGGCCGACGTCCTCGACGTGTGCGAGGCGCTGTACGCGCGCAAGGTGTCCGGACGGCCGGGGATGCTCGCGCGGCTGCCCGGCTGGGAGCGGCTCGGGCTGCTCGACCCGGAGAGCGACCGGGAGGGCGCGTCGCCACTGCAGTGCGTGCTGGCCGAACTGGACGGCGAGGTCGTCGGGTACGCACGTTTCCGCGTCAAGCCGGAGTGGGACGGCAACGGCCCCTGTGGTGCCGTGCACCTGCGGGACGTCCAGGCCCTGACCCCGGCGGCGGAGGCGGCGCTGTGGCGGTTCCTGTTCGGCATCGACCTGACGTCCAAGGTGACGGTGCGGTCGCGGCCGGTCGACGAGGCGTGGCAGCACCAGGTGTCGGACATCCGGCGGTGCGGTGTACGGGTGAAGGACGCCCTGCACGTACGGCTGGTGGACGTCGGGCCCGCGCTGGCGGCGAGGACGTATCAGGCGCCGGTGGACGTCGTGTTCGAGGTCGAGGACGCCTTCTGCCCCTGGAACTCGGGGCGTTGGCGGCTGGTGGGGGATGCCAAGGGCGCGTCGTGCGAGCGTACGACGGACGCCGCCGATCTCTCCTTGTCCGTACGGGAGTTGGGGGCGGCCTATCTCGGCGGCGTGAGCCTGGCGGCGCTGGGTGGCGCCGGGCGGGTGCGGGAGCTGCGGCAGGGGGCGTTGTCCGAGGCGTCCGTGGGGTTCGCCTCCGCGGTGGCTCCGTGGCTGCCGCACGGGTTCTGACGCCGGGTCAACCGGTCGCGGGGACCGGTTGCGGGGTCGGTCACGGTGTCTGGCAGTCCGGGCACCAGAAGAGGTTGCGGGCGGCCAGGTCGGCGGTGCGGATCTCGCCCCCGCAGATGTGGCAGGGCAGGTTGGCCCGGCGGTAGACGTAGACCTCGCCGCCGTGGTCGTCGATGCGGGGCGGGCGGCCCATCGCCTCCGGGGTGTGCTCGGGGCGGACGGTGTCGATGCGGTTGTTGCGGACGCCCTCGCGCATGAGGTCGACGAGGTCCGTCCAGATGGCGCCCCACTGGGCGGGGGTGATGTCCCTGCCCGTGCGGTACGGGTCGATGCGGTGCCGGAAGAGGACCTCGGCGCGGTAGACGTTGCCGACGCCGGCGATGACCTTCTGGTCCATCAGCAGGGCGGCGACGGTCGTACGGCTGCGGGAGATTCTGCTGTAGGCGGTGTGCGGGTCCGCGTCGGCTCGGAGGGGGTCCGGGCCCAGGCGGTCGTGTATCGCCTGCTTCTCCGCATGGGTGATGAGGGCGCAGGTGGTGGGGCCGCGGAGGTCGACGTATGCGGTGGTGTTCGCGAGGCGCAGGCGGACGGTGTCCGTGGGTGGGGGTGCGGGGGCGTCGCCGAAGTTGACCTTGCCGAAGAGGCCGAGGTGGATGTGGACCCAGTCGGTGTCGCGGAAGGCGAGGAAGAGGTGTTTGCCGTGGGCCTCGGTGTGGGTGAGTTCCGCGCGGTCGAGGAGGGCCGCGGCGTCTGAGAACTTGCCCTGGGGGCTGGTGACGCGGGGGGTGGTGCCGAGGAATGCGGTGGCGTAGTCCTGGGCCAGACGGTGGATGGTGTGGCCCTCGGGCACGGTGGCTCCTTGTTGGTGTGCGGGTGCCTGCGGCGGCGGGGCAGGGGGTTTCGCCCCCGCCGCCCCCTACCCTTCCCGTCCCCCACGGGCTCTGCCCCTTCGACCCCGGCCCCCGGGGGCTGCCGCCCCCAGACCCCCCGCTGTCGGCCCTGAACGGGCCTCGTCCTCAAACTCCCCCAGAGCGGGTACCCCCAGACGGGCTGAAATGCCCGGACCGGCGTCTTCGGGTGCCGGCCTGTGACTACTGCTGCGGGTGGTGCGGCGGGATCGGGGGGAGGTCGCCCGTCGTTTCGTAGGCCGAGAGCATTTCGATGCGGCGGGTGTGGCGGTCCTCGCCCGAGTACGGGGTGTTGAGGAAGGTCTCGACGAACTTGGTCGCCTCGTCCTGGGTGTGCATGCGGGCGCCCACGGCGACGACGTTGGCGTTGTTGTGCTGGCGGCCGAGGGAGGCCGTCTCCTCGCTCCAGGCCAGCGCCGCACGGACGCCCTTGACCTTGTTGGCGGCGATCTGCTCGCCGTTGCCCGAGCCGCCGATCACGATGCCGAGGGCATCGGGGTCCGCGGCCGTCTTCTCCGCCGCGCGGAGGCAGAAGGGCGGGTAGTCGTCCTGGGCGTCGTAGATGTGGGGGCCGCAGTCCACCGGGTCGTGGCCGGCCGCCTTGAGCCAGTCGACGAGGTGGTTCTTGAGTTCGAAGCCCGCATGGTCGGAGCCGAGATACACGCGCATGGAACGAGTGTGACACGGGTGTTTCGGGGCAGCAGCGCCGGGTGTCAATGGCGTCAATTGTGACGCACACCATGGAAGCTCAAGAAAACCTCAAGTAACAATCCCGAATCAAAGGTTCCCGAATCCGTTCTCCTCCGATTCACTGGTCCGACTCGTACGCCTCATGCACCCCGCTAGTACGAGGACCGCTCACCACGGCGCAAAGGAAATCCGTTCCATGACTTCGCAGCCGACCCAGAAATCGGCCGGACCGGCCGAACCGGCCGCAGGCGGCCACGGTCTACAGGCCGGGCTCAAGAACCGCCATCTGTCCATGATCGCCATCGGCGGTGTCATCGGCGCCGGACTCTTCGTCGGGTCCAGCTCCGGTATCGCCACCGCGGGCCCCGGCATCCTTCTCTCCTACGCCCTCGTCGGCACGCTCGTGGTGCTGGTGATGCGGATGCTCGGTGAGATGTCCGCGGCGAACCCGACCTCCGGATCGTTCTCCGCCCACGCCGACCGCGCGCTCGGCAGCTGGGCCGGCTTCTCCATCGGCTGGCTGTACTGGTTCTTCTGGGTGGTCGTGCTGGCGGTCGAGGCGACCGCCGGTGCGGTGATCCTGGAGGGCTGGATTCCGGCCGTCCCGCAGTGGGGCTGGGCCTTGATCGTGATGGTGGTGCTGACCGCCACCAACCTCGTCTCCGTGGGGTCGTACGGCGAGTTCGAGTTCTGGTTCGCCGGGATCAAGGTCGTCGCCATCGCCGCGTTCATCATCATCGGCGGGCTGGCCGTGTTCGGGCTGCTGCCCGGCGTCGACAGCGAGCAGGCCAGCCTGAGCAACCTCACCGAGCACGGCGGATTCCTGCCCAACGGGCCCGGTGCCATCCTCACCGGTGTGCTGCTCGTCGTCTTCTCCTTCATGGGCAGCGAGATCGCCACCCTCGCCGCCGGTGAGTCCGAGAACCCGCAGCAGGCCGTCACCAAGGCCACCAACAGCATCATCTGGCGTGTCGCCGTCTTCTACCTCGGCTCGATCTTCGTCGTCGTGGCCCTGCTGCCGTGGGACAGCAAGTCCATCGCCGACGACGGTTCGTACGTCGCGGCGCTCAACTCCCTCGGCATCCCGCACGCCGGTCAGATCATGAACTTCATCGTGCTGACCTCGGTGCTGTCCTGCCTCAACTCCGGCCTCTACACCGCCTCCCGCATGGCCTTCTCCCTCGGCCAGCGCGGTGACGCGCCGAAGTCCTTCGGCCGCACGACCGGCAACGGCGTGCCGCGCACGGCGATCCTCGTGTCCGTCGTGTTCGGCTTCGTGGCCGTGTTCTTCAACTACAAGTTCCCGGACTCCGTCTTCCTCTTCCTGGTCAACTCCTCGGGTGCGGTCGCGCTGTTCGTCTGGCTGGTGATCTGCTTCTCGCAGCTGCGCATGCGGAAGATCATCAAGGCCGAGGCGCCGGAGAAGCTGGTCGTGAAGATGTGGCTGTACCCGTATCTGACCTGGGCCACGGCCGCGCTGATCGTGTTCGTCCTCGGCTACATGCTCACCGACACCGAGCACGACGGCCGCAAGACCGTGCTGCTGTCGCTGCTGGTGGCCGCGCTCGTGCTGGCCGTCGCCTTCATCAAGCAGATGGTGCGCGGCGGACACGGCCCCGCGAGTGTCGAGGCCGCTGCCGCGTCGGACGCGCCGCGCGACGAGGTCAAGACCGGCTGACCCGGACCGGCTGACCTCTGCCCCCCTCGGCCACGGGCTGAGAACAGGCCGAGAAACAGGCCGAGGGGCCCTTGGGACGCTTGCGCGTTCCGAGGGCCCCTCGGCATTTGTGCTCACAGCACGGTGAAGCTGTCCTTCACCTTCTCGTAGGTCTTCAGTGCCTGCTCTTCCATGTCCGGCTGGTACCACGTGTTGATCTGGTACGACTTCCCGTCGACCGTGAAGCCCAGCAGCCGGGCGTGCCAAGGGAGATCGTCGAGGGTGAAGGTGTACTCCCAGACCACCGCCGGGTGTCCGCGGAACGTCGTCCGCTCCAGGCGCATCTTGTTGTAGTCCCGGCCCTGTTGGGCGTTCTGCTCCGACTTCTGCCAGGAATCCATGAGGTCGTTGCGGGCCAGGGAGGACTTGGCGGCGAGTTCCTGCTTGGCGTCCGGTGACGTGTAGTGCACCTCCGACCCGGTCTTGACGTCCCGCTGCCAGCCCTCGGGGGGCGCCCACGCGAACCCGCCTGCCTCACGGCGCGCGCCGGGCGGCAGGCTCTGCGGCCTCGACGTGCCCTCCACCGTGGACGAGGGGCCGGCGCCCGGGGAGGACGCGGCCGAGGCGAGGGGTGACGGGGAGGAGCTTGCCTTGTCGTCCTCGGGCGAACCGGAGTTGGCCACCAGGACGACCGCCACGACGGCGCCGGCGGCGACGCTTGCGACGGCGGCGATGAGAGTCGTACGGCGATGCCGCCCGCGCCGGCGCTCGGCCGGGACGGCCGGGCCGGGGAGTTCGCCGGGCGGCATGGCGGGAGGGGTGGGAGGCCTGGCGCCGTAAGGACCGGTACCGGGGCCGCCGGGTGCGGGGCCCGGCCCCGGCGCCGGCCGCCGCTCGGTCCCCGCTTCGGAGCGGACCAGGGAGACGCCGTTGCGGCGGGGTCCCGCGCTACCGGAATCGCCGGCCGGGGTGGGCGAGCGCACCTCTGAACTGGCCCGGGAGGCGAGTTCGGTGGAGGCGTTGGGGGCGCGAGGGGGCTCCTCCGTCGCTGGGGGCGGGGTGCCGTTCGAGGGAGCAGCGGCGACCGCTTCGGGCGCGGGCGCCTTGGCCTCGGGTGCGGCCGGGACGCGAGTGGTGGGGGTTGAGGTGAGGGGTGGGGTGGGTGTGGGCGTGCGGGTGGGGGTGGGGTTCGGTGGCGGTGGCGGGATGGCGTCGTGTACGTCGTCCGGCTGCCGGGGGTCGGGCCTGGGCGGGACGCGGGGGGTTTCCAGGTAGGCCGGGGTGGGCGATTCCCCCGGGGACTTCGGGTTCCAAGGGAGGTGAGGGGTCGCCGTTGCCGATGCGGGGTGGTCGGGGGTGGCTGCGGCGGAGTCCGGGGCCGCGCCGCCGCGTTCGGGCTCGGGGCGGGCAGGTTCAGGGGGCGGGCTGGGTATGGGCTCGGGTCCGCTGTGATGTACGGGGGCGGGGCTTGGTTCAGGGGCCGCGCTTCGTGCGGGGTCGGCGCTGCGTGCGGGGTCGGGGCCCGGTGCGGGTGCAGAGTGGCGTACGGAGTCGGGGCCCCGTACTGCTTCAGGCGCATGCTCTGCGTCCTGCTCGGAACGAGGCACCCCAGGCTCGGTGCCTGCCCCAGCCTCCAACTGGCCTGGGCCGTCGGCAGCCCCCGCGCGCGACCACCCGGAGCCCGCAGCAGCCCCCGCGCCCAACGCACCGGAATCGGCAGCGCCCTCGGCGTCCAACTCACCGGGCCCAGCGACACCCCCGGCGCCCGACCCCCCAGGCCCCGCCAGGGTCTCTGGCTCGCCGCTCCCCGGCGCACCCATGGCCGGCGCCGGTGGTGTCACCGGCATTGTCGGGGTGGGTGCCGGGAAGGCCACCGGCTGGAGGGCCGTTTCCAGGGTGTCCAGGCCGGGGCGGAGGGTCGGGTCCTTGTCCAGGAGGGCGGCGAGGATGCTACGCAAAGGGCCTGCCGTGGACGGGAGTTCGGGCTCCTCGTACAGGACCGCGTGCAGGGTCGCGAGGGTCGTGTCGCGGGAGAAGGGTGAGCGGCCGGCGAGGGCCGCGCACAGGGTGGCACCCAGGGACCAGATGTCCGACGGTGGGCCCTGGGGGCGCCCGGAGATGCGCTCGGGGGCCATGTAGTCGGGCGAGCCGACCAGCATGCCGACCATGGTGAGCGCCTTCGCGTCCTGGATCGCCGCGATGCCGAAGTCCGTCAGGACGACCCGGCCCCGCCCGCGTGCCACCTCCGTCTCCACCAGGACGTTGCCCGGCTTGATGTCACGGTGGAGCACCCCCCGGTCGTGGACCTGGCGCAGAGCCGCGAGCAGGCCGATGCCGATCCGGGCCGTTTCGCACGGGCCCAGCGGACCCTCCTCCGCCATGATGCGTTCCAGGGAGCGGCCGGCCACCAACTCCATGACGATCCACAGGCGTTCGCCCTCGTCGACCACGTCGTAGACCCGTACGACGTTGGGGTGGTCGATCCTTGCCGTAGCCCTCGCCTCACGCAGGGTGCGTTCGCGGCGTGTGCGGGTGTCCTCCGGGTCGAGGCCGTCAATGCGCATTTCCTTGACGGCGACCAGGCGATCAAGTATTTCGTCGACCGCTCGCCACACGCGCCCCATTCCCCCCTGGCCGATGCTCTCGACCAGTCGATAGCGCCCCGTCACCAGTAAACCTGGAACCCCACCGCTCCTCGTATTTCCCATATTCCCCGGCAATCCACTGCACCCCCCTCGATGCCGCACCAGACATTCGCCATTGAAACACAATGGTCACACTTCAGCCTGTACCAGCATAGTGCGGAGAAATCTTGTGGTACCTCTTCAAGTACTGCGAATTCAGGCGCAGGCAAGGGGGACGAACATGAGTTCTCGTCGCACGACGGCCATCGCGGGATCGCTGGTCGCGACATCTTTCTCGGCAGTGATGATCCTTTCCTTCACTGCCAGTGCGGACGACCAGGGACCCGGGAGCAGCAAGGGGGGAAAGGTCATCGACGAGGCACCGGCGGGCGTGAAGCTCACCACCGAACTGCCCGAGAAAATCTCGGTGAACAACAGTTCGCAGGAAACCGAGATCACCGCCACCGTCAAGAACGAAGGGACCAAGGACAGCGGAAAGATCCAGCTTTTGGTGGTCGGGTTCGACGGCCTGACGGTCAAGAATGTCGAGGGCTGCTCGGCAATCGAGAAAAACAGTCTTCCGGAGGGCTCGAACAGCGGTTTCGCCTGCCCCGTCGACAATCTCCCCGCCGGTGACTCGAAGTCGTATGCCGTGGACGCGACGTACGACCTCGGCAAGGAGGGCAAGATCTGTCTCCCCGTCCAGCCCGGTGACGGCAAGAAGACGTACTGGCAGCAGGGCCCGGTGCCGTTCGGCACGACGAACCCGTCACCGGATGCTCCGGCCACCCCGCTGCTGCTCGGCACCGACAACAAGCCGGTCGCTCCGGGCGCCGACGAACTGCCCAAGACCGGCCTCGGCCGGGACGTCCTGCCGCTCGGCGCGGCCGGCGCGACGCTGATCGCGGCCGGTGCGGCCGGGCTGTGGTGGTCTCAACTGCGGCGGCCTCGGCGGTCGCAGGAGGCCTGAGACAGGAGGGCTGAGACAGGGGGCTGAGCCAGGAGGGCTGAGAGGCGACGGGGTCCGTCCGGCACAGAAACGGGCCCCGTCCGGCACGGAAATGGCCCTGTCCGACGCAGAACACGAAGAGGCTCGCCGGGTGCGGTACGACCCGGCGAGCCTCTTCCGCGAGAACTACGACCTCAGCGGTTGGCGAACTTCCAGGCCGTGGGCAGCGCGCCCATCGCGAGGGCCGCCTTGAGGGCGTCGCCGATCAGGAACGGGGTGAGGCCGGCCGCGATCGCGGCGGTCGCCGACATGCCGGTGGCGAGGGCCAGGTAGGGGACGCCGACGGCGTAGATGATCGCCTCGCCCAGCAGCATGGCACCCGCGGTGCGCAGGGCGGTGCGGTCGGCGCCGCGGCGGGCCAGGGCGCCGACGACGGTGGACGCGAGGATCATGCCGAGGATGTAGCCGAAGGACGGGGCCGCGGCGCCGGAGGTGCCGTCCGCGAACCACGGCACGCCCGCGATGCCCGCCAGCGCGTACAGCGCGAGGGAGAGGAAGCCGCGGCCGGCGCCGAGGGCCGTGCCGACCAGCAGCACCGCGAGGGTCTGGCCGGTCACCGGCACCGGGGAGCCCGGCACGGGCACGGCGATCTGGGCCGCGAGGCCGGTGAGCGCGGCACCGCCGACGACGAGCGCGATGTCGCGGACGCGGGAGGCCGGGAGCAGGTCGGCGAGGACCTGTCCGGTGCGGGCGGGGGCGGCGGCAGCGGTGCTCATGGGGACTCCGCGGGGTGAGGGCAGTACGGGACGCTGTGACGCTATCCCAGCGTGTGCATGCCCATCACCGTCAGTAGTCGACAAAGGGCGGATCACGGGGTTGGTGGGCTCCGGACAAAGGGTGGGGGTTACACCGGGTACGAGGTGACGCCGGTCACTGAGGCGGGGACGTTCAGCTCACAGGCCGGTCTGCCGTCTCGCCCGTCGGTCGCCGTCTGGGCAGCGGTGGGCCGTTTTGCTAGCTTCGAGCGCATGGTCGCCCAGTCCCGGAACTTCTCGTCGCGTCGCCACGTCGACCTGCGACGCGTGGGCGCGGCCGCCTGTCGCCGTACGGGGTGAGTCGGCCCGTCGGTTCGGCTCGCCCGCATCAGACGGCGCAGTGTCGGACCGGCTCCCGAGGAAGTTCCCCATGCCCCGTATCGCGGCACCCACCCTTTCGGCCTCGACGTCGGCCTCGACGTCGGCCGCGGCCTCGAATTCGTCTCCGATCCCCCGTGTCTCCGACCGCGACCGGCGCCGGACCAGCGCCAGCGTCATCCTGCGGTCCGTCCTTGAGCACGGGCCGGTGGCGCGCAGCACCATCGCCCGGCTGACGGGCCTTTCACCGGCGTCGGTGACCGACCACTGCGCCCGTCTCGCCGAGCTCGGGTTCGTCCGGGAGGCCACCGCACCCCGGCGGTCCAACGGCGTCGGCCGGCCGCACGTACCCCTCGACATGGACAACTCGCGGTTCGTGGTGGGCGGGGTGCACGTCGCGGTGCCGTACACCACCGTGGCGCTGCTCGATCTGCGCGGACGGGTCGTCGCAGAACGGGAGTTGAAGCACTCGGGTGCCCCGGATCCGTACGGCGTCCTGGCCCGCGCCGCCGACGGGCTCGCCGCGCTGCTGGATGCGGCGCCGGGCAGCCGGCCGCTCGGTGTCGGCTTCGCCGCGGGCGGCTGGGTGGACCGGGACTCCGGGACCGTCGTCGAGCATCCGATGCTGGGCTGGCGCGAGGTACCGGTGCGGGAGGTGCTCGGCGCCCACACCGGGCTGCCGGTCCATGTGGACGGGCACGCGCGGGCGTTGGTGAACGCGGAGCGCCTCTTCGGGCGGGCGCGCGGCAGCCGGAGCGTGCTGCATCTGTTCGTCGGCAATGTGGTCGACGCGGCGTTCGCCACCAACGACGAGGTGCACCACGGCCCCCGCTCGCAGGCAGGCGCCATCGCCCATCTGCCGGTGCCCGGCGGCACGGAGACCTGCGACTGCGGGCGGGTCGGCTGCCTCCAGGCCGAGCTGAGCGAGCGGACGTTGTGCCGACGGGCGCGGGCTGCCGGCGTCATCGACGGGACGAACCCGACGCATGTCCTGCGCGCGGCGGCGGGCGGGGACCCGCTGGCGGTACGGCTGTTGACCGACCGGGCGCGGATGACGGGCCGGGCGGTGGGGCTGCTGCTCGACGTGCTCAACCCGGAGACGGTCGTCGTCACCGAGATCGGCATTCTGAGCCGGGAGGACTGCCTGGGCTCGCTGCGCGCAACGGTGGGGAGCGAGCGAGCGGCGGCCGTCGCGCCGTCCAGTTTCGCGGATTCCGTGCTTGCCACGGCCGGTGGCTCGGTGGCGCTGGACGTGCTGTACCGGGATCCGCTGGGCGCGTCCTTCGAGCGCGTCACCTGAGGCTATTTAATTCAGAAACTCGGAATATTGACAGGGACCGCCGATGACCAGGAACATCCTGCTCATGAGCCCGTTCGTGAGCTGTCGCACCCACTGTTGCTGACACGTTGCCGCGTGTGAAGCGCTCATTTCTTCCTGCGTGAATTCCCTTTCTCCGGCTTCTCCTGCCCGGAATTCCGCATGCCTTCTTGCCCTTTTTTCTCACTCACGGAGTCCTCCCATGTCCTCTTCTCCTGTGCCGGGTGTCGACCGACGGTTCTTCCTCACCTCCCTGCTCGGCGCCGCGGCCGGCGTCGCCGGACTCAGCGGCTGCGCCGACGGCAGCGCGGCCGCCGCCGACAAGGGCGCCTCGACCGCCCCGCTGGCCAAGAACGTGCCCGCCGGTACGAGCCTGAAGATCGCCTCGTACCAGAACACCCAGCAACTTCAGTTCAGACTGGCCAAGTTGGGCGATCCGCCCTTCAAGGTCAGCAACTGGCTGAACATCGGCGCCGGGCCCGATGTCATCAACGCCTTCCGGGCCAAGTCCCTGGACCTCGCCAACAACGCGGGCATCCCGCCGATCCAGGCGTACTACCAGGGCTTCGACGCGAAGATCGTGGCGATCAACATCACCCGCAAGCCCAACTACCTCTTCGCCACCAAGCCCGGCAGCGACATCCGGTCGGTCGACGACTTCAAGGGCAGGCGGCTCGCCTTCTCGCAGGGCCAGGCGCAGGGCGTCGTCCTGTTGCGCGCCCTGAAGAAGGCGGGGCTGAAGTACGACGACGTGGAGCTGGTCCCGCTGACCAGCAACCAGTTCCTCACGGCCCTGCAGTCCGGGCAGGTCGACATCGCCCCGCTCGCCAACAGTCAGGCGCCCGCCTATCTGAAGCAGTACGAGGGCAAGGGCGCCCGCATCGTCACCACCGACGTCGTGGACCTGCTCAGCCTGCTGTGGGCGCCGGTCTCCGTGCTGAACGACTCCGCGAAGGCCGCCGCGATCGCCGCGTACATCCCGTACTGGGCCAAGGGCCAGGTGTGGACGTACGAGCACCCCGACGTCTGGAACCGCGAGTTCTACGTCAAGACACAGAATCTGACCCTGCCTCAGGCCGAGGCGATAACCGAGCTCGCCAACAAGCCGCATTTCCCGCCGAACTGGGACGAGGCCATCAAGTGGGAGCAGGAGACCGCGGATCTGCTCGCGGAGGGCGGGTTCGTGAAGAAGTTCGACGTCAGCGAGCTCTTCGACCATCGCTTCGAGGGCATCGCCGCGAAGTCCGTACCGGCCGAGTACCGGAAGTGACCGCCATGACCACGACCACCCTGCACAAGGCCGCCGCCGTCGCCACCGACGCCGACGAGCGGCCCCGTAAACGCCGCCGCGGGCTCGCACCCGGCAAACGCCTTCCCGCCGCCCGGCTCGCCGGGCCCCTGCTGGTGCTCGTCCTGTGGGCCGTCGCGTCCGCAGCCGAGGCGCTCGACCCCGCCGCGATTCCCGCGCCCTGGACGGTGGTGGAGACCGGCGCCCAGCTGTGGACCGACGGGACCCTGATCACCGACATCCTCACCTCGTTGCAGCGGGCCGCGTCCGGCTTCGCGATCGGTCTGACCGCCGGCGTCGTGCTGGCCCTGGCCTCCGGGCTCACCCGCACCGGGGAGGCCCTGATCGACGGCACGGTCAACCTCAACCGGGCCATCCCGACCCTCGGTCTGATCCCGCTGTTCATCCTCTGGCTGGGCATCGGCGAGACCTTCAAGATCGCCATCATCGCGATCGTCGTCTACATCCCGATCTACCTCAACACGCATGCCGCCCTGTCCGGCATCGACAACCGGTTCGTCGAGCTCGCCGAGGTGCAGGGCCTGTCGAAGCTGCGCTTCATCCGGGAGATCGTCATCCCCGGTGCGCTGCCCGGGTTCTTCGTGGGACTCCGGCTCGGCGTGACCGGCTCCTGGCTGGGCCTGGTGGTCCTGGAGCAGATCAACGCCACCAGTGGCCTCGGCTACATGATGTTCCAGGCCACGAACTACGGCCAGTCGGACGTCATCCTCGTCGGCCTGGTCGTCTACGGCATCTTCGGCCTCGCCTCGGACAGCACGGTCCGCATCGTCGAACGGAGGGTGCTGTCGTGGCGCCGCACACTGAGCAGCTGACCCGTCCCGCCGTCCAGCTCCGCGCGCTGACACGCTCGTTCGACCAGCGTGTCGTGCTCGACGGCATCGACCTGGACATTCCCGCCGGCCAGTTCGTGGCCCTGCTGGGGCACAGCGGCTCCGGCAAGAGCACCCTGCTGCGAGCGGTCGCCGGTCTCGACCACGAGGTCACCGGCAGCGGACAGCTCACCGCCCCGGACCGGGTGTCGGTCGTCTTCCAGGACTCCCGGCTACTGCCCTGGCGTCGCGTCCTCGCCAACGTGCTCCTCGGGCTCGAGGGCAGGGAGGCGGAGCAGAAGGGCCGCGAGGCCCTCGCCGAGGTCGGGCTGAAAGGCCGCGAGGGCGCCTGGCCCAACGAGCTGTCCGGCGGCGAGCAGCAGCGCGCGGCACTGGCCCGCTCACTCGTCCGTGAGCCCGAACTCCTGCTGGCCGACGAGCCGTTCGGGGCGCTGGACGCGCTGACCCGCATCAGGATGCATGCCCTGCTCAGGGAGCTGTGGGAGCGGCACCGGCCCTCGGTGCTGCTGGTCACGCATGACGTGGACGAGGCGATCGTGCTCGCGGACCGGGTGCTCGTGCTGGAGCGGGGGCGTATCGGGCTCGACCTCGCGATCGACCGGCCGCATCCGCGGTCGTACCGGGATCCGTTGCTCGGGGAGTACCGGGAGCGGTTGCTGGCCGCGCTCGGAGTGACGGAGGACCACTGAAATGACCGTCAGCTGCCCGTGACCGCCTCTCGGGGGCTGCCGCCCCCGAACCCCCGCTTCGGCCCTGAACGGGCCTCGTCCTCAAACTCCCCCAGACGGGCTGAAATGCCTGGACCGGCGCTCGCAGAATCCCTCCCCTGCCCAGATCAAGGGACCTCCATGCCCAGACAGCTCCACCTCAACGCCTTCCTCATGAACACCGGCCACCACGAAGCCTCCTGGCGGCTCCCCGAGAGTGACCCGTACGCGCACGTGTCCCTGGCCCACTACGTCAACCTGGCCCGCGTCGCCGAACGCGGCACCTTCGACTCGCTCTTCCTCGCCGACGGCCCGCAGCTGTGGAACAACCTCGCCCAGCGTCCCGCCGGCGCTCTGGAGCCGCTCACGCTGCTCACCGCGCTGGCGACGGCCACCGAGCACGTCGGGCTCGTCGCCACCGCCTCCACCTCCTACAACTCCCCCTACAACCTGGCCCGCAAGTTCGCCTCCCTCGACATCATCAGCGGCGGCCGGGCGGGCTGGAACATCGTCACCACGGCGGGAGCGGAGGCCGCCCGTAACTTCGGGCTGGACGCGGAGCCCGCGCACGCCGAGCGGTACGCCCGCGCCGCCGAGTTCCTGGACGTCGCCCTGAAGCTGTGGGACAGCTGGGAGGACGACGCGATCGTCGCCGACAAGGCGGCCGGTGTGTGGGGCGACGACGACAAGATCCATCCGCCCCGGCACGCAGGGACGTACTTCAGCGTCCAGGGCGCCCTCAACGTGCCGCGTACACCGCAGGGTTACCCGCTGCTCGTGCAGGCCGGTTCGAGCGAGGACGGCAAGGGCTTCGCCGCCCGGTACGCGGAGGCGGTGTTCACCGCGCAGCAGACGATCGAGGACGCGCGGGCCTTCTACGCCGACCTCAAGACACGTACGGAGGCGGCCGGCCGCGACCCCGAGCACATCAAGGTGCTGCCCGGCATCGTCCCGGTGATCGGCTCGACGGAGGCCGAGGCGCGGGCGGCCGAGCAGGTCCTGGAGGACCACATCGTGCACACGCACGGGGTGGGACGCCTGGAGAGTCTGCTGCAACTGCCGCCCGGCACGCTGGAGTTGGACTCCGAACTCCCTTCCGATCTGCCGCCCGAGGACGCCATCGAGGGCGCCAAGAGCCGCTACACGCTCGTGGTGGAACTGGCCCGGCGCGACCGGCTCACCGTGCGGCAGCTGATCGGGCGGCTCGGCGGCGGACGCGGCCATCTCACCTTCGCCGGGACGCCGGAGCAGGTCACCGACGCCATCGAGACCTGGTTCACGCAGGGCGCCGCCGACGGCTTCAACATCATGCCGCCGGTCCTGCCCTCCGGCCTCGACGCCTTCGTCGACCATGTCGTCCCGATCCTGCGCGCCCGCGGTCTGCTCCGCACGGAGTACGGCCCGCGCCGGACCCTGCGCGAGCGCTACGGCCTCCCGCGCCCCGCCAACCAGTACGTCAGCACCCCCGCAACCGGCACCCCCGCCCTCGTCTGAAAGGACCGCACATGTCCATCGAGATCCAGAAGGTCACCGCCAACATCGGCGCCCGCGTCTCGGGCGTGGACATCTCCCAGCCCCTCGGCCAGGAAACGGTCGCCGCCCTGCGGGAGGCCCTCACCGCCCACAAGGCGCTCGTCTTCGACGACGTGAACCTCGACGACAAGACCCAGCAGGCCTTCGTCCGCCACTTCGGCGACGTCACCACCGCCCACCCGACGGTCTCCTCCGTCGCCGCCACCCCGAACGTCCTGCCCGTCGACAGCGAGCGCGGCCGTGCCGCCAACCACTGGCACACCGACGTCACCTTCGTCCTCAACCCGCCGCAGGCCACCACGCTGCGCAGCATCACGATCCCGCCGTACGGCGGCGAGACGCTGATCGCCAGCTCGGCGGCCGCCTACCGGCAGCTGCCCGAGCCGCTGCGGAACCTGGCCGACAACCTGTGGGCGGAGCACACCAACGACTACGACTACGCCGTGCCGGACGAGGAGGTCGACGAGCAGCAGGCCGCCAATCGCGCCGAGTTCACGTCGATCAAGTACCGCACGGTCCACCCGGTCGTCCGCGTCCATCCGCTGTCGGGTGAGCGCGGCCTGTTCATCGGCGGGTTCGCCCAGCGCCTCGTGGGCCTCTCGCCGGGCGAGTCCCGCAGGATCCTCGACCTGCTCCAGGCGTACGTCACCCGGCCGGAGAACATCCTTCGCCACCGCTGGTCCGAGAACCAGCTGGTCGTCTTCGACAACCGCATCACCCAGCACTACGCCGTCGACAACTACGACGGTCTGCCGCGCCGCCTGCACCGGGTGACGGTGGCCGGTGACGTGCCGGTCGGCATCGAGGGCAAGGAGAGCTACTCGATCGAGGGGGACGCGTCGCACTACACGCCGGTCGCTGCGTAGCCGACCTGTCACAGTCGGTGCGGTAAGTGTCCGCATAGTGGGCAGCCTCTCCTCGTCAGCGGAGAGGCTGCCCAGACTGTGGGCGTTTTTGCCCACCTTCTGCATTGGACGAGCCGCGCCCATGCCCAACAGCACCACGGAGACGCCCCCGAAGGCGGACGACGTCTCCCCAGGACTGAATCACGGCCTCAAGCAGCGCCACCTGTCGATGATCGCCCTCGGCGGCGTCATCGGAGCGGGCCTGTTCGTCGGGTCCGGCGCCGGTATCGCCGCCGCCGGTCCCTCGATCGTCATCGCGTACGTCCTCTCCGGCCTCCTCGTGATGCTGGTGATGCGGATGCTCGGCGAGATGTCGGCCGCGTATCCCTCGTCCGGCTCCTTCTCCGCGCACGCCGAGCGGGCGATCGGCCCGTGGGCCGGCTTCACGGTCGGCTGGGCCTTCTGGGTGCTGCTGTGCACGGCCGTCGGCCTGGAGGGCATCGGCGCCGCGAAGATCGTGTCGGGCTGGCTGCCGGGCACCCCGGAGTGGGCCTGGGTGGCCCTCTTCATGGTCGTCTTCTGCGGTGCGAACCTCGCCGCCGTGAAGAACTTCGGCGAGTTCGAGTTCTGGTTCGCGGCCCTGAAGGTCGGCGCGATCGCGCTGTTCCTGGTGCTGGGCGGGCTGGCGATCGCGGGCGTCCTGCCGGGCACGGACGCGCCGGGCACCGCGCACCTCACCGGTGAGGGCGGATTCCTCCCGAACGGCACCGAGGGCCTGATCATCGGCCTATTGGCATCAGTCTTCGCCTATGGCGGCATGGAGACGGTCACCATCGCCGCGGCCGAGTCGGAGAACCCGGTCAGCGGCGTCGCGAGCGCGGTCCGCACGGCGATGTGGCGCATCGCCCTCTTCTACATCGGCTCCATGGCGGTCGTCGTCACCCTCGTCCCCTGGGACTCCAAGGAGGTCGTCGAGAAGGGCCCGTACGTCGCCACCCTCGACCACCTCGGCATCCCCGGCGCCGGCCAGCTGATGAACGTCGTGGTCCTGGTCGCCCTGCTGAGCGCCATGAACGCCAACATCTACGGCTCCTCGCGCATCGCGTACTCGCTCGTCCAGCGCGGGCAGGGACCGAAGAAGCTGGGCCGGGCGTCGGGCGGCGTCCCGCGCATCGCCGTCCTGGCATCCTCGGTGTTCGGCTTCGTGTGCGTGGTGCTGAGCTACTGGCGGCCGGACGACGTCTTCCCCTGGCTGCTGAACATGATCGGCGCGGTCATCCTGGTCGTCTGGATCTTCATCGCCGTCTCCCAGCTGCGGCTGCGCAGCCGCATGGAGCGCGAGGCGCCGGAGAAGCTGGTCGTGCGGATGTGGGCGTTCCCGGTCCTGACCTGGGTCGCGCTGGCCGGGATGGCGGCCATCTTCGTCCTCATGGCCCGGGAGCCGGACACCCGCGTGCAGCTGTACTCGACGGGCGGCATGACGCTGTTCCTGGCGGTCGTCGGGTTCGCTTGGCAGAAGGCGCGCGCCAAGAGCTGACGCGTCCCGGACGGCAGTCCGACGGCATCGAAGCCCCCGTGTCATCCACACGGGGGCTTTTTGCTGTTAGCTTGTTGTTGCAAGCTACTTGCAACAAGGCGTGCCTCGTGATCGTCTTCTCACCCTTCACGAAGCAGGCGGAATGAAGGAAGCCCCCGCGAGGACCTGACTCGCGGGGGTTTTCCCGTGCCGCCGGAGGGCGTCAGGGCTTGCGGCCCAGTCCGCCGTGCTGGCCGATCGGCCGCGGCTCCTCGCCGGCCGGCTCCGGGTGCCACAGCGGAACGGAGACGATGCCGGGCTCCACCAGGTCCAGACCCTCGAAGTACGCGGTGATCTGGTCGACCGGGCGCAGGAAGTACGGGACGGCGCCGGTCTCGTTGTAGGCGTCCTGGGCCTGCTCGTAGTCCGGGTCGGTGCCCCGGGAGCCCTCGTTGAGGGAGAGGTAACTGCCGGAGGGCAGGCCCGCCAGGAGGCCGCGGACGATGCCGCGGGCCTGCTCGTAGTCGGTGACGTGACCGAGGATGCCGCTGAGGATCAGGGCCGTGGGGCGGGAGAGGTCGAGGGTGCGGGACGCCGCGTCCAGGATCTTCTGCGGGTCGTACAGGCTCAGGTCCTCGTACGCCGTCACACCCTCGGGCGTCGAGGTGAGCAGGGCGCGGGCGTGGGCCAGGACCAGCGGGTCGTTGTCGACGTAGACGATCCTCGACTCGGGGGCGAGGCTCTGGGCGACCTCGTGGGTGTTGTCGACGGTGGGCAGACCCGTGCCGACGTCGAGGAACTGGCGTACGCCCGCCTCCGTGACCAGGTACCGGATGCTGCGGCCCAGGAAGGCGCGGCTGCTGCGGGCGATGGTGACGATGCCGGGGTACACGGCGGTGTAGGCGTCGCCGGCCGCCTCGTCCACGGGGTAGTTGTCCTTGCCGCCCAGCCAGTAGTTCCAGATCCTGGCCGAGTGCGGTACCGAGGTGTCGATCTCCGTCATGGGCACATGGTCCTACGGGACGTCCGGCTCGCACGGCACATTGAGGGAGAGAAGTGCGGCGGAACCGTCGGTTTTCATGTGGAGTTCGCTGATCGCCACGTTGCGCAACCTCGGAAACACTCTGCGGTACTCCCCGGCCGGGATCGACAGCAGCGTGCACAGCACCAGCCGGAACAGGGTGTTGTGGGCGACGACGAGGACCCGTTCGCCGGGGTGGGCGGCGGCGATGCGGCGCAGGGCGGCGGCACCGCGCTCGGCGGCGGCGACGGGGTCCTCGGCATCCGGGAACGGGTGGGCCACCGGATCGGCGCGGAAGGCCTCCGCCGCCTCGGGATCCTCGGCCGCGAACTGAGCGAGCGTACGGCCCTCCAGCACGCCGAAGTCGCATTCGCGCAGGCCGGGTTCGCGGTGCGGGGTGATGCCGAGGGCCCGGCAGGCGGGGTCGGCGGTGGCCGCGGCACGGGACAGGGGCGAGGTCCAGATCGCGTCGACCGGGTGGGCGGCGGCCCAGCGGCCGAGGGCCTCGGCCTGGGCGCGCCCCGTGTCGGTGAGGGGCACGTCGCTGATCCCGGCGTAGCGGTTCTCGGCATGCCAGACCGTCTGCCCGTGCCGGACCAGCAACAGCGTCGTACTCGTGCCCCGGTCCATGTTCATGCCCATGCCCGTTCCCTTGCCTCTGCTCTCGCCCTTGCCCGTGCTCATGAAGCCGAAGTATCCGCGTCCAGGCGCGTCAGTGCGTGCGCCGCGACCGGCGGCGGGAGCCAGCCTCGGGCGGTCAGTTCGTCGACCAGGCGCGCGTACGGCCCGGCGAAGCGGGCGGTGCGGTCGGGGCGGGGTTCGACGGTCCTGCCGATGCGGACCATGCCCTCCGCGGCCTGAGCCAGACCGGGTGCCGCTCCCGCTCCGTACGCCGCCAACGCGGCCATTCCCAGGGCCGGTTCCGTCTGCTGCGGTACGCGGGCCGGGCGGCCCAGGATGTCGGCGCGCAGCTGGTTCCAGTACGGGCTGCGGGCGGCGCCGCCCGTGAAGGTGAGGGGGCCGTCGAGGGGGGCGCCGAGGTGGTGCAGATAGTCCAGGCACAGGCGTTCCGTGAAGGCGACGCCCTGGAGGAGCGCGGCCCACAGGTCGGCGTCCGACTCGGGTTCGCCCAGGACGAGCGCGACGGCCTTCGGGGCCAGGAACGGGAACCGTTCGCCGGGTGACACGAGGGGGTACGTGATCGCCCCGGACGGCTCGTAGGAGGCGGCCAGCGCGTCCATGGCCGCCGGGTCGGCGCCCGAGAACGCCGCCGTGAGCACGCCCGCGCCCACGCTGGAGGCCCCGCCGGGCAGCCAGCTCCCGTCCGGGGCTCGGTGGTTGTAGACCACTCCGGTCGGGTCCCGGACCAGGGTCGGGGACGCGCCCTTGAGGACCAGCGTGGTGCCGAGCACGGAGTTCCAGGAGCCGGGGCGCAGGGCGGCGGAGGCGATCTGGGCCGCGCAGCCGTCGGTCATCCCCGCGATGACGGGGGTTCCGGCGGGGATGCCGGTGGCGTCGGCGGCGGTCGGGGAGACCTCGCCGAGGGGGGTGCCGGGGCGTACGACGTCCGGGATCACCGCGTCGGACAGGCCCAGCCGGGTCAGCATGGCCGGCCAGGCGTCGCGCTCCAGGTCGTAGCCGGTCTTCAGGGCGTGGCTGGAGTCGGCCGGGGGCGGCTCGCCGGTGAGGAGGGAGACGACCAGGTCCGGCTGATGGGTGACCCGCCCCTGCCCGTACGTCTCGGTCAGCCACAGCGCCTTCGGCAGCGCCCAGGTGTCCTGCACGGCGAGCCCCGCCATCCGCGCCCGCGCTCCCTGGACCGTCGCCCGCCCGTCGTCGTACATCAGCGCGGGGCTCGTCGGCCGCCCCGCCCCGTCCGTCAGCAGCACGGTCCCGGACGTCCCGCACACCGCGAGCCCGCCGATCCGCACCCCTCGCGGGGAACCGAGCGCGGCCCGGGACGCCGTACACACCGCGTCCCACCACTCCCCCGGATCCTGCTCGTGCCGCACCCCGTCCCGGCGCCCGCCGAGGGGCGCCGAGCCGCTGCCGAGTACGGTGCCGTCCCCCGTGACCAGCAGGACCCGGACGCTCTGGGTGCCGAGATCGATCCCGAGCCATGCGTCGTCCTGATCGTGCGTCATACGGGGCTGTTCGTGTGCCATACCGGACCTCCAGCACATCTCGATCCGTGAACTTCACACTCTGCCCTGAGATTTTCCCTTGCGCGAGGGATTGACGCCCAACTTCCGCCGTTCCACCCTCTGTTAACGAGTCGACTCGCCGTGTTAACCCGAGCACCCGGATGGCCCAACCCCACGTGGAGGTCACGGATGGACATGCACGTGCACGACCGCCGGCGCTTCCTCGCCCTGACCGCCGCCGCAGCGGCAACCCCGCTGCTCGCGGCCTGCGGGGCCGGGTTCGGCGGTGACGACGACAAGAGCGACGGCTCGGCGGCGGACGACGTCACCGGCTCGTTCGACTGGAAGCGGGAGAAGGGCACGACCGTCAAGGCGCTGCTGAACAAGCACCCGTACACGGACGCGCTCATCGCCGACCTGAAGTCCTTCACCGAGAAGACCGGCATCAAGGTCGAGTACGACGTCTTCCCCGAGGACAACTACTTCGACAAGCTCACCGTCGACCTGTCCAGCGGGCGGGCCTCGTACGACGTCTTCATGCTCGGCGCGTACATGGTCTGGCAGTACGGGCCGCCCGGCTGGCTGGAGGACCTCGGCCCCTGGATGCGCAACTCCTCGGCGACAGGCGCCGAATGGGACCAGGCCGACTTCTTCCCGAACCTCCTCCAGGCCGACCAGTGGTCCCTGAAGGCGGGCGCGCCGCTCGGACAGGGCGGGCAGTACGCGCTGCCGTGGGGCTGGGAGACGAACGTCGTCGCCTACAACACGGACGTCTTCAAGAAGCTCGGCCTCAAGCCCGCCGAGACCTTCGACGAGCTGCGCGAGATCGCCGGGGCCATCAAGCAGAAGGCACCGGGCGGCGGCTTCGACGGCATGTACGGGATCGCCGTCCGCGGGTCCCGGAGCTGGGCCACCATCCACCCCGGCTTCATGACGATGTACGCCCGCAACGGGCTCAAGGACTTCACGGTCAAGGGCGGGAAGCTCACACCGGCCATGAACAGCCCAGAGGCCGTCGCGTTCACCGAGGACTGGGCCGGCATGGTCAAGCAGGGCGGGCCGCCGTCCTGGACGTCGTACACCTGGTACCAGTGCTCCAGCGACCTCGGTGCGAAGAAGGCCGGGATGCTGTTCGACGCGGACACGGCCGCCTACTTCCAGGCGGTCGAGGGGGCGAGCCCGGCCTCCGGGAAGATCGCCTTCCACCCCGGTCCGAAGGGACCGGACGGGTCGCTCGCCACCAACATGTGGATCTGGTCGCTCGGCATGAACGCCAAGAGCAAGAAGAAGAGCGCCAGTTGGCTGTTCCTGCAGTGGGCGACCGGCAAGGAGCACCTGCGCAAGAGCGCGATCACGCACAACCACATCGACCCGGTCCGCAAGTCGATCGCAAACGACAGCGCCTACAAGGACAAGATGCGGCACCTGCCGGGCTTCATCGAGACCTTCGAGACCGTCGTCGACCAGACGAAGATCCAGTTCACCCCGCAGGCGCAGTTCTTCGACGCGACCACCAGTTGGGCCGCCGCCCTCCAGGAGATCTACGGCGGGGGCGGTGCCAAGTCGGTGCTCGACGGGCTGGCGGGCGACCTCGCCGACAAGGTGGGCTAGCCGATGGGATGGCGGCTAGCCCTTCGCCCGTACCTCCTGATCGTCCCCGCCCTGCTCCTGACCTGCGGAATCCTCTACCCCTTCGGGCTCGGCCTCTACTACACCCTGTTCGACTTCTCGGCGAGCAAGCCCCAGCCGGACATGGTGCGGTTCGAGAACTACGAGACCGTCTTCACGCAGGAGGCCTTCTGGAACTCGGCGTGGGTGACGGTGCTGTACGCGGTGGGGGCCGCCGCCGTCGAGACGGTCCTCGGGGTCGCCGTCGCCCTGCTGCTGCACCGGTCGTCGCAGGTCGGGAGGGTGCTGGAGAAGATCCTCATCCTGCCGCTGATGATCGCGCCGGTGATCGCGGCGATCATCTGGAAGCTGATGCTCCAGCCGTCGGTGGGGGTGATCAACTACCTGCTGAGACCCTTCGGGCTGGGCGGAGTCCAGTGGACGGACACCCCGACCGGCGCCCTGCTGTCGTCGATCGCCGTGGACGTCTGGGTCTACACCCCGTTCGTGGCGATCCTCGCCCTCGCCGGCCTGCGTTCGCTGCCGACCTCTCCCTTCGAGGCGGCGGCCGTCGACGGGGCGGGCTGGTGGTACACCTTCCGGCGCCTGACGCTGCCGATGCTGTGGCCGTACGTCCTGGTGGCGGTGATCTTCCGGTTCATGGACTCGCTGAAGGTGTTCGACATCATCTACGCCCTCACCGAAGGCGGGCCGGGCGACTCGACCGTCGTGCTCCAGATCCGCGCCTACCTGGAGGCGATCCGCTTCCAGCGTTACTCGTTCGGGATCAGCTACACGATCGTGCTGTGGGCCGTGGTGTATCTCGCCGCGATGGTGCTGGTGAAGCACCTGGGGAAGATCCAGCGGAAGGCCGCGGAGGTGAAATGACCGTCAAGAAGCGCCTGTTGGGATGGCTGGCCGACGCCGCCCTCATCCTCTACTTCGTCTTCGCGCTGTTCCCGATCGCCTGGATGGTGATCCTGTCGCTGAAGCCGACGAACCAGCTCTTCTCCACCTACTTCTCCTTCTCCCCCACCCTCGACGGCTACCGCACGGTCCTCGGCGACAGCGAGGGCATCCCGTTCGTGCGGTTCTTCGTCAACAGCCTGGTGGTCTCGGTGGGAGCGGTCGTGCTGTCGCTCCTGGTCGGGCTGCCGGCCGCGTACGCCTCCGCGCGCTGGCGTTTCAAGGGCTCGGAGAACCTGATGTTCACGCTGCTGTCGTTCCGGTTCGCACCCGAACTCACCGTGATCATCCCGCTGTTCGTGCTGTACCAGAAGCTAGGTCTTTTCGACACGTACGTCGGCATGGTGTGGGTGCTCCAGCTGGTCACGCTGCCGCTGATCGTGTGGATCATGCGGTCGTACTTCGCCGACCTCACGCCCGAACTGGAGCAGGCGGCGCTGCTGGACGGCTACACACGCAAACAGGCGTTCATGAAGGTGGCGCTCCCGCTGGTGAAGCCGGGAGTGGCCGCCGTGTCCCTGCTCGCCTTCATCTTCGCCTGGAACAACTTCGTCTTCCCGCTGATCCTGACCTCCAACGAGGCGCAGACCGTGACCGTGGGCGCGCTGTCCTTCCTGGGCGGGGACCGGCCCAAGTACAACCTCACGGCCGCCGCCGCGCTCGTCTCCGTCGTACCGCCGCTGCTGCTGGCCCTCACCATCCAGCGGTATCTGGTGCGGGGGCTGTCGTTCGGGGCGGTGAAGTCATGATCCGCCTGGGGGAGATCCGCAAGACGTACGGCAAGGTCACCGCGCTCGACGGGCTGGAACTGGACGTGCACGAGGGCGAGTTCTTCTGCCTGCTCGGACCGTCCGGCGCCGGCAAGACCACCACCCTGAAGACCGTCGCCGGGCTGGAGATGCCCGACGCCGGCACGGTCGAACTCGACGGCAGGGACATGCGCGGCATCGAGCCCTACGACCGTGGCGTGGCGATGTGCTTCGAGAGCTACGCCCTCTACCCGCACAAGTCGGCCTACGACAATCTCGCCTCGCCGCTCCGCTCCCCCCGGCACCGCCTCCCCGCTGCGCAGGCCCGGGAACGGATCGGCGAGGTGGCAGAACTCCTCGGCATCTCGGCCCTGCTGGACCGTCCGGTCGGCCAACTCTCCAACGGCCAGCGGCAGCGCGTCGCCCTCGGCCGCGTCCTGGTCCGCCCGGCCCGGGCCTTCCTCCTCGACGAGCCCCTGTCCCACCTCGACGCCAAGCTGCGCCAGCAGATGCGGGCCGAGCTGAAGGCGATCGGGGCGGTGCGGCGCACGACCACCCTCTACGTCACCCACGACTCCGTCGAGGCGCTGGCGCTCGGCGACCGGATCGGGGTCATCCGGGGCGGGCGGATCGTGCAGACGGGGACGAGGGAGGAGATCTGGTACCGGCCCCACGACACGGAGGTCGCCCGCGCCTTCGGGCGGCCCCGGATCAACCTGCTGCCGGGAGCCCTCGCGCCCGACGGGAGCTTCCGCTCGGCGGACGGCAAGGTCGAGCTGCCGATGCGGGCCGACGCCGCCCCCGGCACGGAGGTCCTGGTCGGCGTCCGCCCACGGGACATCGAGCTGAACGGCCGGGGACACGAGCTCACCGGCACCGTCTACGTCACCGAGGTGCTCGGCAGGTCCGTGGAGGTCACCGTCCGGCTCGGCGAGCAGCACGTGTCACTGGTCGCCCCGCGCGGCGACGCGGCCGGCCTTCGACCCGACGATCCGGTCCGGCTGTCGGTCCGGCCTGAGAACCTGCTGCTGTTCGAGGCCGACCGGCCGGAGCGTCCAGGACGACGGATCGAGACCCGATGAGCAGCAACCACAGCAGCGGTCCGCAGGGCCCCGCCGCCCGGCAGACCGCCATGGCCGAGCAGGTCCTCGCCGACGGCTCGGCGACGGCAGCCGAGCTGGCCGAGCGGTTCGGCGTGAGCCTGATGACGATCCACCGGGACCTCGACGAACTCGAACGGCAGGGAATCGTGCGGAAGTCGAGGGGCGGGGTGACCGCGCAGCCGTCCGGTGTCTTCGAGTCCAACGTCCAGTACCGGCTGAAGACCATGCGGGCGCAGAAGGCCGCCGTGGCCGACCGTGCGCTGAAGCTGATCGAGCCCGGCATGGCGATCATGCTGGACGACTCCACCTCCACCCTGGAGATAGCCCGCAGGCTGCGCCTCGGCGAGGTCACCCCGCTCACGGTCGTCACCAACTTCCTGGAAGCGATCAACCTCCTCTCCGACCAGCGCGGCATCCACCTCATGGCCCTCGGCGGCGACTACGACCCGCTGCACTCGTCCTTCCTCGGCGTCTCCTGCGTCGAGGCGATCGAGCAGCTGCGCGTGGACGTCTGCTTCGCGTCGACGTCGGCCGTGCGCGGGGGTTTCGCCTACCACCAGGAGCAGCACATCGTGTCGGTGAAGCGGGCCATGCTCGACGCCGCCGCCCGCAACATCCTGCTGATCGACCACACCAAGCTCGCCCGCGTCGCCCTGCACCGGGTGGTCCCCCTCTCCCGCTTCGACCTGCTCCTGGTGGACGACGGGGCGTCGGCGGAGGCACTGCGGGACCTGGACGAGCACAAGGTCCGTTACGAGGTATGCGCGACGAAGGGCAGCGATGACCGAGCTGGAGCTACGTGATCTGCGCAAGACCTACCGAGCACGGGGCCGCCCGGCGGTGGACGCCGTGCGCGGCATCGACCTCGCCCTGCGCTCCGGGGAACTGCTCGGCCTCCTGGGCCCGTCGGGCTGCGGAAAGTCCACCACCCTGCGCATGATCGCCGGCCTGGAGACGGTGACCGGCGGGGACATCCTGGTGGGCGGGGCGTCCGTGACCGCGCGGCCGGCCCAGCAGCGCAACATCGGGGTCGCGTTCGAGAACTACGCGCTCTACCCGCCGCTGACCGTGGCGCAGAACCTCGCCTTCGGCCTGAGGGCACGCAGACGGGCCGACCGGGCCGACGTCGACCGCAAGGTCAAGGAGATCGCCGCACGCGTCGACCTCACCGCCATCCTGGACGCCCACCCCGCCGGCCTCTCCAGCGGCCAGAAGCAGCGCGTGTCCCTGGCCCGGGCCCTGATCCGCGAACCGGACGTCCTCCTCCTCGACGAGCCGCTGTCCCACCTCGACGCCGCCCAGCGCGACACGACCCGCCGCGAACTCAAGCGCATCCAGCGCGACCTGGGCCATACGACCATCCTGGTCACCCACGACCAGGAGGAGGCCCTGTCCCTCGCCGACCGGATCGCCGTGATGAAGGACGGCGTCATCCAGCAGCTCGGCACCCCGTACGAGATCTACGACAGCCCCGCCAATGTCTTCGTCGCGGACTTCGTCGGCGAGCCCGCGATCAACCTCCTCCCCGGCATCACGGACACCGACGCCCACGCCCGACTCTCCGACACGGTGCGGATCGCGCTGCCGGTACCGCTGCCGGAGGGCCGCAAGGTGATGGTCGGCATCCGCCCCGAGGACCTGACCCTGACCGGCGAGGACGACGGCGGCCTGCCCGCCCGCGTAGTCGCCCACGAACCACTCCTGGAGTCGGGTATCGCCACCCTCACCCTCGACGGCGTCGACAACCCCCTCGTCGTCCTCACCACCCCCGAGGTCCGCCTCGCCCACGACGACCGCGTCCACGTCACCGCCGACCCCCACCTCACCCACGTCTTCGACGCCGAGACAGGAGACACCCTGCGATGACCAACGGGAACAGCGTGCGTGTGGTGGCCGCGGGCGACCACTTCATCCTGCCGTCGCTGATCAGAGAGGCACTCGACCCTGAACTCACCTGTGAAGTGGCCGAGTTGACCCTCGGCTGGCCACTCGACCCCTTCGGCCCGGTGGCGGAGGTGACGGAGGCGAGCGACGCCGAGGACGAGCTGATCGAGGCGCTCGCCGGTGCGCAGGTGCTGGTCACCCAGATGGGCCCGGTCACGGAACGCGTCCTCGACGCCTGTCCCGACCTCCGCCTGGTCGTCGTCTGCCGCGGCGGCCCGGTGAACGTCAACCTGGACGCGGCCAAGCGGCACGACGTCCGGGTCTGCTACGCGCCCGGCCGCAACGCCGCCGCCACCGCCGAGTTCACGGTCGGCCTGATGCTCGCGGCGCTGCGCCGCATCCCCCAGGCCCACGACCTCCTTGCCCGGCAGGGCAGTTGGGAGGGGGCCACCTACTACACCTACGAGCACAGCGGCCTGGAACTGGAGGACCTCCCGGTCGGCCTGGTGGGCTACGGGGCCGTGGGCAGCAGGGTCGCGCGCGTGCTGGGCGCCTTCGGGGCACGGGTCATGGTCCACGACCCCTACGTCCACGGCGAGATCCACGGCCTACGGGTCGCCTCCCTGGACGACCTCCTGCGCGCCTCCCGGGTGATCACCCTCCACGCCCGCCTCACCGCCGAGACCCGAGGCCTGATCGGCGCCCGCGAACTCGCCCTGCTCCCGCAGGGCGCGGTGGTCGTCAACGCGGCCCGCGGCCCGCTCCTGGACGAGGACGCCCTGTGCGCCGCACTGGAGAACGGCCACCTGTCGGCGGCGGCCCTGGACACGTACGCCCAGGAGCCGTTGCCCCCGGCCTCCCGCCTGCACGCCCTGGCCGACCGCGTCGTCCTGACCCCCCACCTGGGCGGCGCGTCCCGCGCGGTCGCGGAGAAGGCGGCCCGCATCGCCGCCGAGGAAGTGAGCCGCTGGGTGCGCGGAGAGCCCCTCGCGCACTGCCTGACCTGAGGTGAGCTCCGCCCGAAAGGTCGGCCCCGGGTGCGAGCCCACCAACCTCACTGGTCCGACGACACCGGCCGTGAGGGAGCCGTAGGGGCGCGCCGGTGTCGAGGGGGCGAACGCGCGGAGGCCCGAAGGGTCGAGCACGATCGCCCTCTCGACACCGGCTGAGGCGCCCCGAAGGCGACCGAACCAGATATTCGGCACGCCAGCTGCAAAAGGCACTGCACAGCCGACCGAGCCAAAGAGGTGGGTTGGAATGTACGTCGGTATCGATGTAGGCACGTCCACGGTGAAGGCAGCCGCGTTCGACTCGGCGGGCCGTGAACTCGCGGTCGCCGCCCGCCCGGTGGACCTGGCCCTGCACGACGGGTTCGTCGAGCAGGACATGGAGGAGGTGTACGCCGCAGTCGTCGCCGTACTGAACGAGGTGACCTCCCGCGCCCCCGAACAGATCGAGCTGGCCGGCCTGACCGGCCAAGGCGACGGCGTATGGCTGGTGGACGCCGACGGGCTCCCCGTGCGCCCCGCCGCCTCCTGGATGGACGGCCGGGCGCACGAACTGGTCGACCGCTGGCTGGCGGACGGCACGTTCGAGACGGTGTTCCGGCGGACGGGGGGCGCGATGTTCCCGGGGTCTCCGGGACCGCTCCTCGCCTGGCTGGACAGTCACGAGCCGAAGGCGCTGGATGCCGCGAGGGCCGCGCTGTACTGCAAGGACATGGTGTTCCAGCGGCTGACGGGAGCAGCCCCGACGACGGACGTGTCGGACGCCTCCATGCCCTTCCTCGACCCCCGCACCCGGACCTACGACAACCGAGTGGTCGAACTTCTGGGCCTGGCCCACCGCCGCGGCCTCCTCGCCCCGGTGAGCGACCCGGTCGCGACCGCGCAGACCCGTGGCGAGGGCCTCCCGCCCGGGACCCGCATCGCGAACGGCCCGTACGACCTCCCGGCCTGCGCGCTCGGCGCGGGCGTGACGTCCCCCGGCGACGGTCTGCTCATCGTCGGCACCTGTCTGGCCAGCCTGGTCGCGACCACCGACCTCGACCTGACCGGCGAGCCGGCCGGGCTGTACATCAACACCGACCGCCCGGGGCACTGGCTGCGCGCGATGCCCGCGATGGTCGGTACGGCCGCGCTGGACTGGGTGCTGTCGACGACGGGCGTCCGGCACGAGGAGGTCGACGGGCTGCTGGCCGAGACCCCGCCGGGCGCGCACGGCGTCCGTGTCCTGCCGTACTTCGCGCCGTCGGGTGAGCGCGCGCCCTTCGTCGAGCCCCGTCTGCGCGCCGAACTGACCGGTGTCTCCCTGGAGTCGACCCGGGCCGATCTGGTCCGGGCGACCTGCGAGGGCATCGGCTACGCGGCCCGGCACTGTCTGGAGGCGGCGGGCCTCACCGGAACGCTGGCCGTGTGCGGAGGCGGCACGCGCAGCCCGGCCTGGATGCAGCTGCTCGCCGATGTCCTCGGGCGCCCGCTGCGGGTCGTCGAGGGCGAGGTGGGCGCGCGGGGCGCGGTGCTGGCGGCGGCCGAGCGGTACGGGGTGGCGCTGGACGCGGAGGCGTGGACGCGGCCGACGGCTGTAGTCGAGCCGGACGGGGAGCGGGCGGCGTACTACGCGAGGGCGTACGAGGACCACCTGGCCCGCCTGACCGAGGCGCGCGACAGGGCACGACGCATCTGAAAATCCGTACGAGGAAAGGGAGTTGAATGCATCCGAGACGTAGATCCCTGCTGCTCGCGGCCGCCGGCACCACGGCGGCCGCGGCCGTACCCACACCGGCGACCGCCGGCCCCCGCCCTTCGACGGGGCCGGTCGTCATCGGCCATCGCGGCGCGGCCGGGTGGCGCCCCGAACACACGGCGGTCTCCTACTCGTACGCCGTGCAGACCGGCGCCGACTGGATCGAACCGGACCTCGTCCCGACGAAGGACCACGTCCTGGTCGTCCGGCACGAGAACGAGATCTCGCAGACGACGGACGTGGCGTCGCACCCGGAGTTCGCGGACCGCCGGACGACGAAGACGGTGGACGGGCGGGCGGTGACGGGCTGGTTCACGGAGGACTTCACGCTGGCGGAGCTGAAGACGCTGCGGGCGGTGGAGCGACTGCCGCTGGTCCGCAACCGCAACACGGTGTTCGACGGCCGGGAGGAAATCCTCACCTTCCAGGAGGTGGTGGACCTGGCGCGCAGGCTGTCTAAGACGTACGGCCGTACGATCGCCGTCTTCCCGGAGACCAAGCATCCGACGTACTTCCGCTCGATCGGCCTGCCGTTGGAGCCGAAACTCGCGTACGTGGTCCGTCGCAACCGGCTCGGCTCGCGTGAGTGCGTGGTGCAGTCCTTCGAGCCGACGAGTCTGAAACGGATTGCGGCGGAGCAGCTGAGGGTGCCGCTGTGGCAGGCGCTGGGGACGACGGGTGGGCCGTACGACCTGGTCTCGGCCGGTGATCCGACGACGTACAAGGACATGATGAGCCCGGCGGGGCTGGCGCGGATCGCCGAGTACGCGGACTGGATCGGGCCGGACAAGTCGTCGGTCGCCGGTACGTCGCTCGTCGCGGACGCGCATGCGGCGGGGCTGCGGATCGGGCCGTACACCTTCCGCGCGGAGAACCAGTTCCTGCCCGCGCAATTCCGGCGCGGTAGCGGAGCGAACGATTTCGGGGACGCGTTCGCCGAGTACGCGCTGTACTACGGGCTGGGGGTCGATGCGGTGGTGACCGACTTCCCCGATCTGGCGGTGATGGCGAGGAGGGGTTGATGAGGACCCGCACACTGGATTGCCCGACCTGCGGCACCATGCAGATCTTCCGGTACCTCGACAAGGAGGAGAGGGCGGCGGTACGGGAGAAGGAGGGGCCGGGCTTCTTCGTGGACAACCTGTGGCGGTGCACCGGCAAGGGCTGTCTGACGTACTACCCGCAGTTCAACAAGGCCGGCTACGGCCGCCTCCCGGAGAAGTTCCTCGCGGAGGAGACCGCAGCCGGCGACTGAGCCCTACAGGTTGCTGAAGTCCGGCCCCTTCGTCCGCGTCCGCTTGATCTCGTAGAAGCCCGGCACGGAGGCCACGGCGAGGGTGCCGTCCCACAGCTTCGCGGCGTCCTCGCCCTGGGGGGCCGGGGTGACGACGGGGCCGAAGAAGGCGATCTGCTCGCCGTCGGCGCCGGGGACGGCGATGACGGGGGTGCCGACCTCCTGGCCGACCTTGTCGATGCCCTCCTTGTGGGAGGCACGCAGCTGCGGCTCGTACTCGGTGCCGTCCCAGTGGTTTATGAGGGAGTCCGGCAGGCCGGCGTCCTTCAGGGCGGCGGCGACCGTCTCCTTGCCGGGGCCCTCGCCCTGGTTGTGGATGCGGGTGCCGAGGGCGGTGTAGAAGTCACCGAGCACGTCGGCGCCGTGCAGCTCCTGCGCGGCGATGACGACCCGGACCGGGCCCCACGCCTTGGTGGCGAGCATGTCGCGGTATTCCTCGGGCAGGTCGTCCAGCTTGTCCTCGTTGAGAACGGCCAGGCTCATCACATGCCAGCGGACCTCGATGTCACGGACCTTCTCCACCTCCAGCACCCAGCGCGAGGTCATCCAGGCCCAGGGGCACAGCGGGTCGAACCAGAAGTCGACGGGGGTCTTCTCCGACATGTCTCTCCTCATGAGGCAAGCAGGTCTCAGCCGAACCTCTCGGGCAACACCGCTGCTCGCCCCGCCATTCCCCGGTGCCGCGGGTAGAGGCACATGGCAGGATCGGGGCTGTCCGCATACTGAACACCACCCGAGGGAGTACCGCTCGTGCCCGGTGAGAATCTGTCCCGCGACGAGGCCCGCGAGCGGGCCGCCCTGCTTGCCGTCGACGGGTACGACGTGTCCCTCGACGTGCGTTCCGCACTCGGCGACGGGGACGCTGAGAGCGGGGCCCCGCGCACCTTCCGCTCGGTCACCACGATCCGCTTCCGGTGCGCCGAGCCCGGCGCGACCAGCTTCGCGGACCTGATCGCGCCGAGTGTGACGGCCGTCTCCCTGAACGGCAGGGACCTGGACCCGAGCGAGGTCTTCGACGGCTCGCGGATCGTCCTGGAGGACCTCGCCGCGGACAACGAGCTCGTCGTCGACGCGCAGTGCGCCTACTCCCGCACCGGTGAGGGCATGCACCGCTTCGTCGACCCGGAGGACGGCGAGGTCTACCTCTACACGCAGTACGAGCCGGCCGACTCCCGCCGCGTCTTCGCGAACTTCGAGCAGCCGGACCTCAAGGCGCCGTTCCGCTTCGAGGTGCGGGCGCCCGAGGGATGGACGGTGTGGAGCAACGGGGCCGGTGAGCTCGCCGACGGCACCTGGCGGTTCGCGGAGACCAAGCCGATCTCGACGTACATCACGTGTGTGGTGGCGGGCCCGTACCACTACGTCACGGACTCGTACTCCCGCACGTTCGCCGACGGCGCCACGCTTGAGATCCCGCTCGGCGCGATGTGCCGCAAGGGGCTCGCCCCGTACTTCGACGCCGACGACGTCTTCCTGGTCACCAAGCAGGGCCTGGACTTCTTCCACGACCACTTCGACTACCCGTACCCCTTCGGGAAGTACGACCAGGCGTTCGTGCCCGAGTACAACCTCGGCGCGATGGAGAACCCGGGGATGGTGACTTTCCGGGAGGAGTTCATCTTCCGCGGCAAGGTCACGCGGTCGTCGTACGAGGGCCGGGCGAACGTCATCCTGCACGAGATGGCGCACATGTGGTTCGGCGACCTGGTCACCATGGAGTGGTGGGACGACCTGTGGCTGAAGGAGTCCTTCGCGGACTTCATGGGCACGTTCGCGAACGTCGGCGCGACCCGCTTCAAGGACGCCTGGATCACCTTCGCCAACCGCCGCAAGGCCTGGGCGTACCGCGCCGACCAGCTGCCCTCCACGCATCCGATCACCGCGGACATCCGCGACCTCCAGGACGCGAAGCTCAACTTCGACGGCATCACGTACGCCAAGGGCGCTTCGGTGCTGAAGCAACTCGTCGCGTACGTCGGGCAGGACGCGTTCCTGGAGGGTGCGCGGCGCTACTTCAAGCGGCACGCGTACGGCAACACCCGGCTCGGCGATCTGCTGTCGGCGCTGGAGGAGACCAGCGGCCGGGACATGGGCGTGTGGGCGCGCTCCTGGCTGCAGACGGCGGGCGTCAACTCGCTGACCCCGCAGGTGCTGTTGGACGCCGAGGGCCGGATCGACGAGCTCGCGGTCGTGCAGGAGGCGGCGGAGTCGCACCCCGAACTGCGCCCGCACCGGGTGGCGGTGGGCCTGTACCGGCGGGGCTCGGACGGTTCGCTGGAGCGGTACGCGCGGGCCGAGGTCGACGTCGACGGTCCGCGCACGGTCGTGGCGGAACTGGCGGGCGCCGAGGCGCCGGAGCTGGTGATGGTCAACGACGACGACCTGACGTACTGCAAGACCCGCTTCGACGAGACGTCCCTGGCGACGCTGCGGGAGCACCTGGGCGCGCTGACCGACCCGCTCGCCCGTGCCCAGTGCTGGTCGGCGCTGTGGAACATGACGCGGGACGCGCTGCTACCGGCGCGGGAGTTCGTGGATCTGGTGCTGCGGTTCGCGGGGCGCGAGTCCGACATCGGCGTGCTGCAGATGCTGCACGCGTGGGCGAACTCGTCGCTGGTCAACTATGTGGCGCCCGAGTGGCGGCAGACCGGCGAACGGCTGCTGGCCGAGGGTGCGTTGCGGGAGCTGCGGGCCGCCGCGCCGGGCAGCGAGCAGCAGTTGGCGTGGGCGCGGTTCCTCGCGTCGGTGGCGTCGGGGCCGGAGGACCTGGGGCTGCTGCGGGGTCTGCTGGAGGGCGCGGAGAAGGTCGAGGGGCTGGATGTCGACCAGGAGCTGCGCTGGGCGTTCCTGGAGCCGCTGGCCGCGCACGGAGCGGCCGACGAGTCGGTGCTGGCTGCCGAACTGGCCCGGGACGACACGGCGTCCGGCAGGCGTCACCAGGTCCGCTGTCTCGCCGCCCGGCCGTCGGCGGCGGTGAAGGCGCAGGCGTGGGCGCAGGTCGTCGAGTCCGACGCGCTGTCCAACGCCCTGGTCGAGGCGACCATCTCCGGCTTCTCCCAGCCGTCCCAGCGGGAGCTGCTCGCGCCGTTCGCCGAGAAGTACTTCGCCGCCATCGAGGGGGTGTGGGCCGAGCGGTCCATCCAGATCGGCATGGTCGTGGTCCAGGGTCTGTTCCCGGCGCTCCAGCAGTCGCGGGCCACGCTGGACGCGACGGACGCGTGGCTCGCGGCCCACGAGGACGCGGCGCCGGCGCTGCGGCGGCTGGTGCTGGAGGCGCGCGACGATCTGGCGCGGGGGCTGCGGGGGCAGGCGTGTGACGCGGCGGCCGCCGACGCGTCAACCGCCGGATGACCTATGGCCAACGATCACGGCCGTCCGTGACCGTTACGGAATTCAGGCAATAGCAGCCGTAACCCCTGGTCCCACCCGAACGGACCAGGGGTTTTCCGTGCCTACTCGGCATCCGAACACGCGTCCTTTAGTGCCATGTTGTCCGTATTTGTCGACGGCCGTGTAACAGCGGTTAAAGGGCCGATCCGACGCGGGAACCTCCGGGTCATGAACCACAACGCCCCGCTCCCCCCGCTCTCCCCCCGCCCCCTTCGTCACCTCTCCGAGGTGCACCGCCGCGTCATGACGGCCGCGCAGCTGAAGTCCCACGGTGTCGCGAACGCCGACATGAACGAGCAGTGCCGCCCGGGCGGCCCCTGGCAGCAGATCCTGCCCGGCGTCTTCCTGCTCCACCCCGGCCCGCCGACCAGCGAGGAGCGCCTGCACGCGGTGCTGATGTACGCGGCACGGGAGCGGACGCCGGCCGTGCCGTCCCAGCCGAACGCGGACGAGGACCACGCCGCCCCCCGCTACCCCGACGCGGTGATCACGGGCCTCGCGGCGCTGACCCTGCACGGCTTCTCCGCCACCCCGCCGCTCACCGCGCTGGACACGGTCGACGTCCTGGTCCCGCGGATGCGCCGGCTGCGCTCCACGGGCTGCGCCCGCATCCTGCGCACCCCCGCACTGCCCACCCCCCAGCAGGTGACGGGTCTCCCGGTCGCCCCGGTGCCGCGCGCCCTGGCCGACGCGGTGGCCGAGCTGACGGACGCGGGCGCCGTACGCCGGCTGCTGACCGAGGCCGTCCGGGGCGGTCACTGCGAACCTGCGTCGGTGGTGCGGGAGTTGAACCAGGCGAAGCTGCTGTCCCGCCCGCACGTGGTGGACGCGGTGGACTCCCTGCTCGCGGAGGGCCGCGCGATCGCGGAGGACCGCCTGTACGAGATGGTCCGCGACCACGGCCTTCCCGACCCCGTCTGGAACGTCGACCTGCGCCTGCCGGGCGGCCCTCACCTGGGCGGCCTCGACGCGTACTGGCCGGAGCACTCGGTGGCCGTCGAACTCGACACCCGGGCCCCGCGCCAGGGCGACCGGCAGGACGACGACGCCCTCTGGTCCGAGTACGCCCGCAAGCGCGAGCATTTGGAGCGGCTCGGCATCACGGTCGTGCACATCACCCCGAAGAAGCTGCGGGAGTCGATGGAGCAGCAGGCGGCGGTGGTCCGTACGGCGCTGATGGCCGCGGTGGACCGTGATCCGGCCGCGTATGTCGTGGTGCTGCCCCGGTAGTGACGGACCGGGACGGCAGCACCAGGAGGGGAGAGGAGGGGCCGCGGGGCCGGAGAGCCCCGCGGCCCCTCCTCATGCCGTCAGCTGAGGTTGGGGCCGCGTGCCCCGGTGCGCCCGGCCGTCGTGCCCTCTCCCTCCCCCTTGCCCTTCCCGCCCTTCCCGCCCTTCCCGCAGAACTCGGCCTCGATCACCGCGGCCGTGTCCCCCGACCAGTCGCCGTTGAAGTTGAAGGCGAGGGCGTGGCGGCCGTCCCGCGTCGTGACGCCCTCGGATATCGAGCCATGGATGCCGCCGCCATGGCCCCAGACCGTGACGCCGCAGGTCAGCTTGGTCTTCATCAGGCCGAGGCCGTAGCTGTTGGCCTCGTCGAGGGGGATCGTCGTGGTCATCTCGGCGAGCTGCTCGCGCGGCAGGAGCTTGCCGCGCAGGAGGGCCGAGTAGAAGCGGTTGAGGTCGGCCGAGTTGGAGATCATCTCGCCGGCCGCGTAGGCGAGGGACGGGTTGAGCTTCGTGACGTCGTACGTCGGGCCCGTCGCCGTCTCCGCCAGCTTGGAGTAGGCACGGCTGCTGGGCCCGGGGACGCTCACGCGGGTGCCGGGGACGGACGTGGCGGTCAGGTGCAGGGGCTTGATGACGCGGTCGCGGACCTCGGCGCCGTACGGGCGGCCCGTGGCCTTCTCGATCACCATTCCGGCGAGCACGAAGTTGGTGTTGGAGTAGTTCCACGACGTCCCCGGCTCGAAGTCCGGCTTGTGGGTCATGGCGAGCGCGACCAGTTCCGCGGGCTTCTTGGTGTCGTAGCGGTGCTCGAAGAAGCCGTCCTTGAGGAAGTACGTACGGCCGAAGTCGTCGTCCGCCGTGTAGTTGTAGATGCCGCTGGTGTGGTTGAGGAGCTGGCGGAGGGTGATCCGTCCGCCGTCATGGCCGTTGCCCCGCACCACGCCCGGCAGCCACTCCTCGACGGTGTCGTCCAGGGACAGCGTGCCCTCCGCCTCCAGCTGGAGCAGCACGGTGGCGACGAAGGTCTTGGTGATGCTGCCCACCCGGTAGCGGTCGTCCGCCGCACGCGGCTTGCCCGTCTTGAGGTTGCCGACGCCCGCTGTCGCCGACCAGGTGCCGCGGGCGTCCTTCACGGTCGCCGTCACGCCGGGCACGCCGTCGTCGACGGCTGCCTCCATGGCCTTGCGGGTCGCGTCGTGCCCCTGTGCGGCGGGCGTGGCCGCCAGCGCGGGGACCGCGAGGGCCACGGACAGCGTCACCGCCGTCGCCGCCACGAGGGCCGTGCGGGTCGTACGTACGCTCATGTCTCTCCCCCATCTGCCCGCTCGCTTCGAGCGTGGTCGGAGGGAGAGACCGGGCGGGTGCCGCCAAGGTTGAAGAGGGGGGCGGCAGTTGAGCGTGTTTCGGCCGTTGTGCGGCTCGGGGCTGCTTCGGGGCCCGCTCAGGCCTTCTTCAGGACCAGTTCCGTGTTGCGGTCCCCCCGCTCGCCCGCCAGCGTCGAGCGGGCGCCGGGAGCGTTGAGGGACAGCTCGCGGTAGAGGGCGGCGAGGCCCGTCTGGGAGAGGTCCGTGAAGTCGGTGGCGTGCGGGGCCGAGGACTCGATGAGGGTGGTGAACAGCGAGATCGTGCCGTCCTTGTTGTCCACCACCTCGATGATCCGGGCGAGTTGGGGGAAGTCGACGTGGGAGGCGGTGGAGATCTCCCAGAAGGAGCGGCCGCCGGAGGCGGAGTGCGGGGTGATGACGTTCTTGTGGATGTGCCCGTTCACCCAGGCCAGGACATTGCGGTGACCGCCCAGCAGCTTGACCAGCTCGGCGCCGCCCACGCGCCGCTCGCTCGGACGGGCCGGGTCGCGGCGGAGGTTGCCCATCGTCTTGCTGGTGTGGTGGCTGAAGATGATCGCGTACGAGTCCTTGTTCTCCCGCAGCGTCCTGTCCAGCCAGTTGAACTGGGCCGCCCCGATGGACCCTTCGTAGTGGCCGCCCGGGTCGGTGGTGTCGAGGCTGATGCCGATGACGTCGTCGGCGATGCGGAAGCTGTAGTACTGGGTGCCCGCGTCCAGGTTGGCCGTCGAGTAGCCGTGGCCGACGGGGCCGTGGCCGCGGAAGGCGGGGTCCAGGTGGGCCCGCACGTAGTCCTTCGGCGTGAACGGCGCCCGCTTCTCGTCCGGGGTGACCGAGCGCATCGAGCGGGCGTGGGCCTTGAGGAAGTCCTTGAAGACGGTGCCCCGCGGGTCCTTGTCCTGCTTGAGGGAGTCCTGGAGCTTCTTGGCGTCCGCCGCGGAGACGTTCATCAGCTTCTTGCCGCCGACGGCCAGGTCGGTCAGGTAGGAGTCGCTGTGCGAGGCGTACGTGCCGAGCGGCATCGCGTCGTGGTTGCCGACCGTGGAGTACCAGGGGATGTTCAGACCGGGGCTGCGCGTCTCGCGGATCGCGGCGGCGAGGAAGCCCTCGATGTGCGGGAAGCCGACCTGCTTGTCGGCGTCGCGGACGCTGTCGTCGGCCTGCCAGTACAGCTTCAGGCCGCTGTTCTGGACGCCCTCGTACTGCCGCGGGTCACCGGTGTTCGGGGTGACGCGGCCGCCGCTCATCACCGTGAGGAACCACTCCAGCTCGGACTTGCAGTTGTTGTCCGTGTTGTCGCCGGTGGTCATCGCGAAGTGGAGCGGGGCGCCGGTGACGGGGCCGCCCCGCAGGGCGTTGAGCCGCTCGACGAGCGCCACCGCGCCGGGCACGGTCAGCGCCTCCTGCGGCCGCCAGGCGTGCACGTCCGTGGAGCGCAGGTACTCCAGCCGCAGCGGGTGCTGGGCGTCGATCAGGTGCAGGTCGGTGAGCTGCACGAAGGCGGCGAGCGCCGTACGCCGCTTCGCGCGGTCCGCCTTGGGGGCGGCCAGGTCGTCACGGACGACGCGGCGCCAGCCGGGGCCGTCACCGAGCCGGCGGTAGCCGGAGGTACCGCGCGGGGTGGCGACATTGGCCAGCGTGGTGCCCCGCGTGTACGGAGCGAGCGCGACCGGCAGCTTGCGGGAGGCACCGACCGGCGCCTCGGCCGCGGCGTTGCCCGCACCGGCGCCCTGCGCGCTCGCGGGGCCCGCCGTGGTGGCGGCCTCGCTGTCGGTGGGCCGCAGGGTGTAACCGACCCCCGCGGAGAGGGTCACCGCACCGGTGGCGGCGAGCAGAGTACGGCGGTGGACCCCAGCGGAGCTGGCGACAGAGCGTATGCGCGACATGGCGCGATCTCCCCGAGTGCGAACGCGTCGGCAGTGGTCGCGGGGCGCTCGCCGAAGCGAACGTCCCGCTCACTGTGGATCGTTGGCACCGGGAATGGCCTGCGCATGAACAGGGCGGCAACGCGCAACGCCGATCACCGTACGTGGATCTTGGGACACCCTCCGCGTTCACGGCCGCTCCTCGAACGGCCGGGACGCGGTCACTCCGTGTTCATCTTGCGGGGTAGTGCAGCTATGTGCCCGCGCCCTGGATGCGCCCCGCCGCCGGCCGCTCGCGCCACAGCGCCAGTCCCTTGTCGACCATGGAGACGCGGGTCAGGTCCGGGACGTCGTCCAGGGGATGCCAGGCCGCCATGTCGGTGGAGCCGTTGGCTTCGTAACGCAGGTCGCCGCCGGTGACGCGGGCCTCGTAGACGAGGCGGACGCCGTGGTGGTCGACGTCGCGGCCGAAGCGGGCCGGGAAGACGCGGTGGGCGGAGTCGAGGCCGAGGAGGCCGGTCGGTTCGACGAGGTAGCCGGTCTCCTCCTCCACCTCCCGCACGACCGTGTCGTAGGGGTCCTCGCCGTGTTCCATGCCGCCGCCGGGCAGCACCCATTCGGAGCCGCCGCCGGGGGCCGGGGACCGGGCGAGGAGGAGTTGTCCGTCACGCACGCATATGGCGTAGGCCGCCACCCTCAACTTCTTTTGCACGTAGGGACATTAGAGGCGCGAGGCCCGGATCGGCAGGCGTTTATTTCCGGCTTGCGGGCGACTTGCCTCTTAAGACCCTTGCATCCCAAATGAACAGGGGGTTTCCCCCATTCCTCCATTTCGATTGGGTCAACTCTTCCCAAACATCCTTCCCTTGCGTAAGGCTGTGCGGTCGTCCGGGTTCACATACCGGACGGCCCATGCTCCTTTACCTACAAGGGATGCCGATGACCCTCACCCCCCAGCGCGAACCCAAGCCGGGCGCGAGACGCGCGGCCCGCATAGCCGTGGCCGCAGGTCTCGTCGCCGCGCTGTCCGCAGCCGGGCCGATACCCATGGCCATGGCCGCGGGCCCCGCGCCCGCCGCGGACCCGAGCGTCAAGTCCGCGCACGACAAGCTCGGTTCGGACGACGCCGACCTGCTCGCCGAGGCGAAGTCCGACGGCGACAAGAACGTCACGATGATGATCGCGACCGCGCCCGGCCAGACCGAGAAGGTCGCCGAGCAGCTGGACGCGGTCGGCTCTGTGGGCCGTACCTACGACAAGCTCGGCTATGTCCGCGCGACCGTCCCCACCGGCAAGGCCGACTCGGCCATCGCCGCGGCGACGAAGCTCTCCTCGGTGCACGGCATCGACCTGCGCGAGGAGATACCCCTGGACGACCCCGCCGTCGACACGAAGAAGTCGACGGCCGCCGCCACGTCCTACTCGGCCCCGTCGAAGAGCACCCCGGCCGAGAACCCGTACAACCCGTCCTTCGAGACGGGCTCCGTCGACTTCGTGAAGAAGAACCCGAAGGCGGACGGCCGCGGCATCACCATCGGCATCCTCGACAGCGGCATCGACCTCGCCCACCCGGCGCTGCAGAAGACCACCACCGGCGAGCGCAAGATCGTCGACTGGGTCACCGCCACCGACCCGCTCGTCGACAACGACCGCACCTGGCGCCCGATGGTGACCTCCGTCTCCGGGCCCACGTTCAGCTACAGCGGCAAGACCTGGACCGCGCCGGCCGGTTCCTACCAGGTCAGCACCTTCCTGGAGTCGTACACCACCGGCGGCGACGCGGCGGGCGACGCCAACCGTGACGGCGACAAGACCGACTCGTGGGGCGTGCTCTACGACGCCGCGAACGGCACGGTCCGGGTCGACCTCAACAACAACAACGACTTCGGTGACGACACCCCGATGAAGCCGTACAAGGACGGCTTCCAGATCGGGTACTTCGGCACCGACAACCCGGCCACCGACGTCGCCGAGCGGCAGCCGTTCGTCGTGCAGATCCGCAAGGACGTGCCGATGGACCCGCTGGGCGGCGACTGGGTCGGCCAGAAGCGCGACTTCGTCAACATCGGCGTCATCGAGTCCGAGCACGGCACCCACGTCGCCGGCATCACCGCCGCGAACGGCCTGTTCGGCGGGAAGATGAACGGCCAGGCCCCCGGCGCCAAGCTCGTCGCGTCCCGTGCCTGCACCTGGACCGGCGGCTGCACCAACGTCGCGCTCACCGAGGGCATGATCGACCTCGTCGTCAACCGTGGCGTCGACATCGTCAACATGTCCATCGGCGGTCTGCCGGCGCTGAACGACGGCAACAACGCCCGCGCCGAGCTGTACACGCGCCTGATCGACACCTACGGCGTCCAGCTCGTGATCTCGGCCGGCAACTCCGGCCCCGGCGCGAACACCATCGGTGACCCGGCGCTGGCCGCCAAGGTCATCTCGGTCGGCGCGACCGTCTCCAGGGAGACCTGGGCCGCCAACTACGGCTCGGTCGTGGAGAAGCAGTACGCGATGATGCCGTTCTCCTCGCGCGGCCCGCGTGAGGACGGCGGCTTCACCCCGACGCTGTCGGCGCCGGGTGCCGCGATCAACACCATCCAGACGTGGCTGCCGGGCGCCCCGGTCGCCGAGGCGGGCTACACCCTGCCGGCCGGCTACGGCATGCTCCAGGGCACCTCGATGGCGTCCCCGCAGGCCGCGGGCGCGTCCGCGCTGCTCCTGTCGGCCGCCAAGCAGAAGGGCATCGCCCTCACCCCGGCGAAGCTGCGCACCGCGCTGACCTCGACCGCCGACCACATCAAGGGTGTTCAGGCGTACGAGGAGGGGGCCGGCCTCATCAACGTCCCGGACGCCTGGGACTCCATCCGTGACGGCGCGACCGCCCACGAGTACACGGTGAAGGCTCCGGTCGACACCGCGATCGACCAGTTCCTGAAGACCCCGGGCTTCGGCACGGGCGTCTACGACCGCGAGGGCGGCCTCAAGGCCGGGCAGAAGAAGACGTACGACGTCACGATCACCCGTACGTCGGGCGCGGACAAGGCGATCCGGCACGAGCTGCACTTCGAGAACAACGCCGGGGACACCTTCAAGATCGTCGGCTCCGACGAGATCAGCCTCGGCCTGAACAAGCCGGTCACCGTCAAGGTCGCCGCGAAGTCCTCCTCGGCGGGCATCAAGAGCGCGATCCTGGAGGTCGACGACCCGCGCACCGAGGGCATCGACAAGCAGGTCCTCAACACGGTCGTGGTCTCGGCGCCGGTCAAGTACACCTACTCGGCGGCCGGTTCGACGCAGCGCAACAGCTCCAAGTCGTACTTCGTGACCGTCCCCGAGGGCGCGAAGTCGCTTGAGGTCGCGATCGGCGGGCTGAAGGACAAGAGCCAGACCCGGTTCATCGCCATCCACCCGTACGGCACCCCGTCGGACACCACCGGCACACCGTACTGCTACAACAACTACCTCGACGGCAACGGCTGCAAGCCGGACGTGCGTTCCTACGCCGACCCGCAGGCCGGCGTCTGGGAGATCGAGGTCGAGTCGCGCCGTACGTCGCCGCTGCTCGACAACCCGTTCAAGCTCGACGTCACCGTCCTCGGCGCGGCCTTCGACCCGGAGACCGTGACCGTCCCCGAGGCCAAGGTCGGCACCCCGGCCGCCGCCTCCTGGAAGGTGACCAACAAGTACGCCGCGATTGACGGCAAGCTGGCCGGCGGCCCGCTCGGCTCGTCGAAGGCGGCCCGTCCGACCATCGCCGAGGGCGCCACGCAGACCACCACGGTCGAGGTGCCCGAGGGCGCCACCTCGCTCGACGTCTCCATCGGCAACGTCTCCGACGCGGCCGCGGACCTCGACCTGGCCGTCTACGACGCGGCCGGTACCGAGGTCGGCAGCTCCGCCGACGGTGACTCGGAGGAGTCGGTCTCGATCGCGAAGCCGGCCGCCGGGAAGTACAGCATCGAGGTCATCGGCTACTCGGTGCCGGCGGGCTCGACGGCGTACGACTACCTGGACGTGTTCTTCTCCGCCGCGCTCGGCACCGTCACGGTGGACGAGTCGCCGGTGAAGCTCGGTACGGGTGCCACGGCCACGGTCGGCGGCAGCGTCACCGCGCTGGCGCCCGCGCCGGAGGGCCGTGAGTTCTTCGGTCAGGTCCAGCTGCTCAACGCCCGTGGCACGGTCGCGGGCCTCGGCAACGTGAAGATCGAGAAGGTCACGCCGTAGTGGCGTAGTACGGCTCCGCCACAGTGGCGGTGAGGCGGGCGTCCGGTTTCGGGCGCCCGCCCTTCGTCGTCAGCAGGTGAGTCCCCGCGACTGAGCCAGCGAGCCGGTGATCCAGGCCCGTTCGGGGACGATGTTCTTCTCGCCGACGGCCCAGAAGTCGGGCTGCAGAGCGCCCTGCGGGATGCCGATGAGCACCTGGTCGCCCTCGCGCAGGCCCGGGACGAGGTTCTCGTCGACCACGAAGGCCAGCTCCTGCTCACCCTTGTCCGGCTTGTAGTAGCGGGTCATGTGCAGGGTGACGCGGACCGACCCCGTACCGGCGAGCTGTTCGACGGAGGTGGCCCTCCCCTCGGCCACCAGACGGGAACAGGCGAGGTAGCGGGGGCTGCCGAAGGCGGAGTCGGCGTCAGCGGAGGCCTCGTCCTTCGCGGCGCTGCCGGAGTCCGCTCCCGAGCTCGCGGTGTCTCCGCCCCCGGCCTGGGTCAGCAGCCAGCCCATGCCGACCAGCACGGACGCGGCGGCGGCCACGGCGAGGCTGCCCAGGGCGACGGTGAACACGCGGCGCCGGGTGCGGGAGGGCTGTCGTACGGGGGCGGGTTCCGGGGCCGGCTCGGGCGCCGGTGCCTGGGGCATCGGCTCGGCGAGCGTGTGCCCGATGATCCCCAACTGCTCGCGCAGCAGCTCCACATCGGCCGCCGCGGACCGGTGCTCCGCCATGAAGGCGGCGTCCGCGCGTGCCTCGTCGGTGAGCGGCTCGCCGGTGATCGCGGCCATCAGGGCGTCGACGCCGCCGCGGCCGTCGTCGTAGCCGTCGCGACCGGTGCGGTCTTCGTTCTCGGCGGTCACGTCACACCACCTCGTCCTCGTGCAGGCGGGCGCGCAGGGCCCGTACCGCCGTGTGCAGCCTGCTCTTGACCGTGCCCTCCGGGATGCCGAGCTCCTCGGCGATGTCACGGACCGGCAGGTCGCCGTAGAAGCGCAGGACCAGGACCTGGCGCTGGGTGTCGGGCAGTTCGTCCAGGCCCTGGGCGACGGCGAGGGAGAGCAGGCTGGTGTCCTCGCCGGAGGGGTGTTCGAGCTGGCGCAGGGAGGCGAGCCGCTCCCCCAGCCGCTCCTGGCGCTTCTTGGCCCGGTGCCAGTCCATGGCGAGGTTGGAGGCGACGACCGCCGCCCACGCCGACACGTCCCGCGGCGCCTCGCGGCCGCTGGCGGCCCGCTCCAGCAGCCGCAGACGGACCTGCTGCACCCCGTCCGGCAGGTCCGTCTGCGGCACTCCGCCCAGTGCGAGCACGGCCCGCACCCGGCGTTCCTGGGCCGCGTCCAGCGGATCGTCCGGTACGTCCCGGACGGCACCGCCCCCCTGGTCGCGGCGGGCCCTTCTGCGCAGCACAGCCACCCCTCCCCTCCCCGTGTGGTGACTGTGACGCCGTACTGCGCCAAAACGTTCGGCCGGATGCCCGGCAATTTCTCGGCGCGGCACAGAGTTGTACGTCACACAACCGCGTAGCCCGGTCGCCGATGGGCAGGCGAGCTTGCGGCGCGGGGCGGCCGTAGGACGAATTTCTCCAGCTCAGCACGGGTATGAGCCGGAGAACCGGAGCCGCACCCGGGGTCCGTCGCGTCCCATTGGCCGGTCATCCATGCCAAACAATTGGACAGGCGGGCCGAGGCTGACCGCATGATGGAAACGCCTCGGCCATGCAGCAGACACAGACAAGCCACGTAGAAGGAGTCGCCGTGAGGGTCGGAATCGTCGGAGCCACCGGTCAGGTCGGCACGGTCATGCGCAGGATCCTCAAGGAGCGCGACTTCCCGGTCACCGAGCTGCGCCTGTTCGCCTCGGCCCGCTCGGCAGGCTCGGTGCTCGACGGCGTGACCGTGGAGGACGCGTCGACGGCCGACTACACCGGCCTGGACATCGTCCTGTTCTCGGCGGGCGGCTCGACCTCGAAGGCCCTCGCCCCGAAGGTCGCCTCGCAGGGTGCCGTCGTGATCGACAACTCCTCGGCCTGGCGGCGCGACCCCGAGGTCCCGCTGGTCGTCTCCGAGGTGAACCCGCACGCGATCACCGACCGCCCCAAGGGCATCATCGCCAACCCGAACTGCACGACGATGGCCGCGATGCCGGTCCTGAAGCCGCTGCACGCCGAGGCCGGCCTCGAGGCGCTGGTCGTCGCCACGTACCAGGCGGTGTCGGGCTCGGGTCTGGCCGGCGTCGACGAGCTGTTCGAGCAGGTCAAGAAGGTCGGCGACGACGCGCCCAAGCTGACCCACGACGGCTCGGCGGCGGAGTTCCCCGAGCCGCACAAGTACGTCGCCCCGATCGCGTACAACGTCCTGCCGCTGGCCGGTTCGATCGTCGACGACGGTCTGCACGAGACCGACGAGGAGCAGAAGCTCCGTCACGAGTCCCGCAAGATCCTCGAGGCCCCGGAGCTGAAGGTCTCCGGCACCTGCGTGCGCGTCCCGGTCTTCTCCGGCCACTCCCTCCAGGTCAACGCCCGCTTCGCCCGCCCGATCAGCGTGGAGCGCGCCAAGGAGCTGCTGGCCGGCGCCCCCGGCGTCGCCCTCTCCGACGTCCCGACCCCGCTGCAGGCGGCCGGCCAGGACCCGTCGTTCGTCGGCCGCATCCGTGCCGACGAGACGGTCGAGCACGGTCTCGCCCTCTTCCTCTCCAACGACAACCTCCGCAAGGGCGCCGCGCTGAACGCGGTGCAGATCGCGGAGCTGGTGGCGGCGGAGCTGAAGGGCTGACGCCCCGTCCTACGTCGAGAGGGGCGCCCACCGTCCACCGGTGGGCGCCCCTCTCGTTGTGCTCGGACGCTGAGCTCAGAGCTCCAGATGCAGTCTGAGTGCCGCATCGATCTGGGCCATGCGCTGACGGGGTACCGACCCGATCTGCCGCAGCAGTCGCTCCCCGGCCAGGGCGCGGACCTGCTCGCACTGCACCTTGGAGTCCTTGAGGAGGCCGCCCTCACCCGCGGGAAGCAGCACCTGGAACGGGAAGACGCGGGAGGTGTTCGTGGTCAGGGGAACCAGGGTCACGACACCTCGCCCGGTGCGCTGCACCGCCGCGTTGGCACCGTCGTTCGAGACGATCACCGCCGGACGTGCCTTGTTGGCCTCGCTGCCGCGCACCGGCTCGTAGTCGACGAGGTAGATGTCACCGCGCTTCATCGGTCAGCCCGTCCCCCGAGAACTGGTCCCAGAACCCGGCGTCCTCGCTGCCGTCCCACTCGGCGAACGCCTCCGTGTACTCCTGCTCCAGGTGAGCCCGTCGCAGCAGCTCGATGGCGTCGTGAATCACCGCGGACCGGGAGTCCGCCGATTTCTTCGCGACGTACTCGTCGACGAACGCCACATCCTCCTGAGGAAGGCTCACACTGATCTTCATACCCCGAGCATAGCAAGTGGCGGCAAATGTTGCTACCACTAGTACTACCAGCAGTACTACATCAGTACCTACCCCTTTCGCACCTCATAGAGGAAGCACCCGTACTCCACGGCCCTGACATGCACGAACGCCACCTCGGGGTCGGCGAACGCCTCCGCGAACGCCGCCTCGAAGTCCCCCGGCTCCACCAGCCGCCCCCCGACGATCCGCCCGTCGCCCGAGTAGCGGCGGACGGTCCGGTGGGCGTTGGCGAAGGGCAGCGCGTCCACATCCGGGCCCCCGCACTCCTCGGCGTGGATGAACACCGGCCCCTGCTCGTCGTAGGCCCCGGGATCGACCCCGTGCTCGGCCGCCCGGCGCCGCTGCGGGGCGTACGAGACGAGGGCGATGCTCCCCCACTCTCGGCTTCGCTCGAGCGGGGGGACCCCCATGCCGGGGGCGCTGCGGCGCAGGCAGCAGCGCAGGGGCGCCCCGCCTTCCTCGTCGGTCACGGGAACCGTCCGGCGTCCCGCGTCGTCAGCAGAGCGAAGCTCCTTCAGGGCCGTCGGATCGATGGGGTGTGCCAGATAGGTCGTCACGCCCCCAGCGTCACGCGTGTGCGCCCCGCCCACCGGCGGTAAACGGACATCGCGCTCCGTGCAGGTCCCATGGAAGGATGACCGAACCCACACATATCGAGGAGATGACCGCGTGCCTGGCACAAACCTGACTCGCGAAGAGGCGCAGCAGCGGGCGAAGCTGCTGACCGTTGACTCGTACGAGATCGATCTCGACCTCTCCGGCGCGCAGGAGGGCGGTACCTACAGGTCCGTGACCACGGTGCGCTTCGATGTCGCGGAGAACGGCGCCGACTCCTTCATCGACCTCGTGGCCCCGGCCGTCCACGAGGTGACTCTCAACGGCGACGCGCTCGACGCGGACGAGGTCTTCAAGGACTCCCGCATCGCGCTGTCCGGTCTGCTGGAGGGTCGCAACGTCCTGCGGGTCGTCGCCGACTGCGCGTACACCAACACCGGCGAGGGCCTGCACCGGTTCGTCGACCCGGTCGACCAGCAGGCGTACCTGTACACCCAGTTCGAGGTCCCGGACGCCCGCCGCGTCTTCGCCTCCTTCGAGCAGCCCGACCTGAAGGCCACCTTCCAGTTCACCGTGAAGGCCCCCGAGGGCTGGACGGTGATCTCCAACTCGCCCACCCCGGAGCCCCAGGACAACGTCTGGTCCTTCGAGCCGACGCCGCGTATCTCGACGTACATCACGGCGCTCATCGTCGGCCCGTACCACTCCGTGCACAGCGTCTACGAGAAGGACGGCCAGTCCGTCCCGCTCGGCATCTACTGCCGTCCCTCGCTCGCCGAGTACCTCGACTCGGACGCGATCTTCGAGGTGACCCGGCAGGGCTTCGACTGGTTCCAGGAGAAGTTCGACTACGCGTACCCGTTCAAGAAGTACGACCAGCTGTTCGTGCCGGAGTTCAACGCGGGCGCGATGGAGAACGCGGGCGCGGTGACCATCCGCGACCAGTACGTCTTCCGGTCCAAGGTGACGGGCGCGGCGTACGAGGGGCGCGCGGAGACCATCCTGCACGAGCTGGCCCACATGTGGTTCGGCGACCTGGTCACCATGGAGTGGTGGAACGACCTGTGGCTGAACGAGTCGTTCGCCACCTACACCTCCATCGCCTGCCAGGCGCACGCCCCCGAGTCGCGCTGGCCGCAGGCGTGGACGACGTTCGCCAACCAGATGAAGACGTGGGCGTACCGCCAGGACCAGCTGCCGTCGACGCACCCGATCATGGCGGAGATCCGCGACCTGGACGACGTCCTCGTCAACTTCGACGGCATCACCTACGCCAAGGGCGCCTCGGTCCTCAAGCAGCTCGTGGCGTACGTCGGACAGGACGAGTTCTTCAAGGGCGTCCAGGCGTACTTCAAGCGGCACGCGTTCGGCAACACGCGCCTGTCCGACCTGCTGGGCGCCCTGGAGGAGACCTCCGGCCGCGACCTGAAGGCCTGGTCGAAGCAGTGGCTGCAGACGGCGGGCATCAACATCCTGCGTCCCGAGATCGAGACGGACGCCGACGGTGTGATCACGTCCTTCGCCATCCGCCAGGAGGCCCCGGCGCTGCCCGCCGGCGCCAAGGGCGAGCCCACGCTGCGCCCGCACCGCATCGCGGTGGGCCTGTACAACCTGGACGCCGGCTCCGGCAAGCTGGTGCGCGACGAGCGCCTCGAACTGGACGTGGACGGCGAACTCACCGCCGTACCGCAGCTGTCGGGCACCCGCCGTCCGGACGTGGTCCTCCTCAACGACGACGACCTGTCGTACGCGAAGGTCCGCCTGGACGAGGAGTCCCTCGCGTTCGTGACGGACCACCTCGGCGACTTCGACACCTCCCTCCCCCGGGCCCTGTGCTGGGCGTCGTCCTGGGACATGACGCGCGACGCCGAGCTCGCCACCCGCGACTACCTCTCCCTTGTCCTGTCGGGCATCGGCAAGGAGTCCGACATCGGTGTCGTGCAGTCGCTGCAGCGCCAGGTGAAGCTGGCGATCGAGCTGTACGCGGCCCCGGGCACCCGCGAGGCCCTGCTGACCCGCTGGACCGATGCCACGCTGGCCCATCTGCGTGCCGCCGAGGCGGGCAGCGACCACCAGCTGGCGTGGGCACGGGCGTTCGCGGCCACGGCCCGTACGCCGGAGCAGCTCGACCTGCTGGAGGGCCTGCTCGACGGCTCCCACTCGATCGAGGGGCTGGCCGTCGACACGGAGCTGCGCTGGGCGTTCGTCCAGCGCCTGGCGGCCGTGGGCCGCTTCGACGAGGCGGAGATCGCGGGCGAGTACGAGCGGGACAAGACGGCCGCCGGCGAGCGCCACGCCGTCACGGCCCGCGCCGCCCGCCCGACCGCGGAGGCCAAGGCCGAGGCCTGGTCGTCGGTCATCGACTCCGACAAGCTGCCGAACGCCCTCCAGGAAGCGGTCATCGTCGGCTTCGTCCAGACCGACCAGCGCGAACTGCTGGCCCCCTACGCGGACACGTTCTTCGAGGTGGTCAAGGACATCTGGGACGCCCGTTCCCACGAGATCGCCCAGCAGATCGCCATCGGCCTCTACCCGACGATCCAGGTCTCCGAGGACACCCTCCGCAAGACGGACGCCTGGCTGACCTCGGCCGAGCCGAACGCGGCCCTGCGACGCCTGATCTCCGAGTCCCGGGCGGGCGTTGAGCGTGCCCTGAAGGCGCAGGCTGCGGACGCAGCGGCGGAGTAGTAACCGTCGTCGTACGTACGCCCCAGGGGGCGCCCGGTGCAACACCGGGCGCCCCCTGTTCGTCCCGTTGAGCGAGCCGCGAACGTCCCGCCACGAGCCGCCCCTCAACCAAGCCCCGCGGCAACGGCCTCCAGAGCCGACAGCACCCTCCCCACCGCAGCCCCCGCCTCACTGCCCCTGCGCACCGCGGCCACCACATGCCGCACCGGCCGCTGCTCCCCCACCTCCCGCATCACGACCCCGCCCCTGGCCACCGCGGCCATCCGCGGCACCAGCGCAACCCCCATCCCCGCCTCCACCATGGTCAGGATCGCCGTCCACCCGGCGGCGGAATGCCCCTGCCGGGGGCTGAACCCGGCCGCCTCACACGCCCCGCGCGTGATGTCCGACCACGGCCCGCTTCCCCCGAAGATCCACTCCTCCGCGGCGAGATCGGCGAGCCGCACCTCCTCGGCCCGCGCCAGCCGGTGACCCGGGGGCAGGGCGACATCCAGCGGGTCCGCGAGCAGCGGCACCCTGGTGAAGCGCACGTCGCCCACCGCCGGCGCCTGCGCCGCGAGCGACAGTGCGAGGTCCACCTCCCCGCCGGCCAGCAGCTCGTACGCCTCCTGCGCCTCGGCCTCGCGCACCCGTACGGTCACCCCTGGATGCGTCTCCCGCAACGCCCGCACAGCCGGTACGACCAGCGCCGGCACGGCCGTGGAGAAGGCGCCCACCCGTACCTCCCCGACCTCACCGTGCACATACGCCGCCAACTCAGCGTCCGCCCGCTCCAGTTGCTCGAACACGGCCTCGGCGTGCCGCAGCACCAGCCGGGCCGCGTCCGTCAGCCGCACTCGCCGGCCCTGTGCCTCCAGCAACGGCACCCCGACCTGCCTGGCCAGATTCGTCAGCTGCTGCGACACCGCCGACGGCGTCATGCGCAGCGCCTCGGCCGTCGCCGTCACGGTGCCCCGCTCCCGCAGGGTCCGCAGGATCTGCAGCTTCCGGATGTCCCACTCGACCATGGCGGCAACCTACGTCACCGCCGCGCCTCCGCCCCCAGGACGACTCCGCCGAGGATCAGCCCCATGCACAGCCCCTGTGTCCAGCCGGTCGCCTCGCCGAGGACCGCCCAGGACAGCAGGGCCACGCACACCGGCTGGAGGTAGTAGACGACCCCGGCACGGCTCGGGCCGACCAGGGCGATCGCCCGGTTCCAGGCGAAGAAGGCGACGGCGGAGGAGGCGACCCCCACGTAGAGGATCGGCAGGACCGTGCCGGGGGTGGGCTCGAAACCGCCCTGCACCGCCAGGCTCACCCCCTGCGCGGGCACCAGCAGGGCCGTACCCACCAGGAACGTCGTGAACAGAAAGGCCGCACCGCCCAGTTCGGCCGGCCGCCGCCGCAACAGGCCGCTGTACGACCCGAAACAGCAGGCGGCGGCCACCATCCACAGATCTCCGGCCGAGAACCCCGCCCCGCCCGCGCCACTGCCGATCAGCAGCACGACCCCCGCACAGGCCACCAGCAGCCCCACCACCCGGCGCGCACCGAGCCGTACCCCCGCGGCCCGCTCGAACACCGCCATCAGCACCGGCGAAGCAGCCATGATCATGCCCATGTTGGCGGCGGGAGTGGTCAACCCGGCCTGGTTGACGAGGGTGTTGTAGGTGCTGACGCCGAGCAGCGAGGCGAGGAGCACGTAGCCGAGGTGCCGGCGGATCAACTCCCGCTGCCGCCAGGCCTGCCAGGCACCGAACGGAGCCACCGCGACCAACGCCACCAGCCACCGCCAGAACGCGTGCTGCACCGGCGGCACGCTGTCGTGCAGCGCCCGTGAGGTGACGAAGCTGCCGGACCAGACGACCGTGGCGAGAGCGGCGAGCGCGATCCCGAGGGCGGCGGCCGTCCTCGGGGTCGGGGTGGTGGAAGGGGACGCGGAGGGGGATGTCGTACGGGCGGTCCGCTTCAGGACTGCGGGCACAGAGGTCCTTTCGATGGGCGGTGACGTGACGGGTCCACCGTCGCAGCGCGCCATCTGTCACGTCCATCGAAACTTTTCGACCATTTCTTTCAGGAGAACTGAAAGGTCGTGGGAGGGTTCCGCTCACCCCACGTGCTCGGCGACCGCCGCCTCGACCGCCCCCGCGTCGGTGCCGTCCGCCGCCCACGCCACGTACCCGTCGGGCCGCACGAGCATGGCCGTACCGCGGTCGCTCGCCCAACGCTCCACGGTGAGCCGGTCCTTACGGCCGCTCCGCACCTCGGGCGCCTCCCCGCCCCGCGGGAGGATCAGCACGAACCGCCCACCCCGCAGAGCCTCGTACAGGCGGCCGCCCCCCAAGGCCACATCCGGGACGCGGGAGCCGGCCAGGCGGTGGGAGCCGTGCGGGGCGGCGTACTGGTACCCGATGCCGGAGATCTGGGCCAGGGCCTTCGTCCGGGCAGGCCGGGCGGCGTTGACGAAGACGGAGAACAGGGCACGTACGGCGCGCAGTGCCGGGCTCTGCGCCCGGGCCAGCCGGACCAGCCCGCCGCTGCTGCGCAGCACCGCCTTGCCGACGGGGTGACGTTCGGCCTGGTAGGTGTCCAGCAGGCTCACGGGCCGGTGGCCGTCGATGACCGCGGCGAGCTTCCAGCCGAGGTTGGCCGCGTCCTGCAGGCCGGTGTTCATGCCCTGCCCGCCGGCCGGTGAGTGGACGTGCGCGGCGTCGCCGGCGAGGAAGACCCGCCCGACCCGGTACCGCGGCGCCTGCCGCTCGTCGCTGTGGAAGCGGGACAGCCAGCGCGCGTCATGCATGCCGTAGTCGGTGCCGAGGGCGCGGCGGGTGACCTCCTTGACCTCGGCGAGGTCGAGCGGGACGTCGTCGGGGACCTCGTGGCGGCGGTTCCAGCCCATGACGCGGTACCAGCCGTCGCCGAAGGACGCGATCATCGCGAAGGAGTCGCCGGCGCCGTTGACGGTGAGCACGCTCGCGGGCCGCTCGGCGAGCCGGACGTCCGCCAGGAACAGGGACTTGATGACGGAGACCCCGGGGAAGGGCAGGCCGACCGCCTGGCGTACGGCGCTTCGGTGACCGTCCGCGCCGACGACGTAAGCCGCGCGGTGCGTGACGACCGCCCCGTCCGGACCGCGCACATCGAGGTCGACCCCGTCGTCGTCCTGCCGCAGCCCCACGACCTCGCTCTCGAAGAGGAACTCGACCCCGAGCTCGCGCGCCCGCCGCTCCAGCAGCCGCTCCACCTCGTACTGCGGGGTGATGAGCAGGAACGGGAAGCGCGACGGCAGCGTGCCCAGGTCGAGGGAGAGGCGGCGGAACAGGCGCAGCTCGGTGATGGTGCTGCCGGTGGCGATCAGCTCGTCGGCGAGGTTGCGGGCGTCGAACTGCTCCAGGGTGCGGGCGTGCACTCCGAAGGCGCGGGAGAGGTTGCTGATGCCGTGCGGGCGCCGCTCGACGAGGGTGACGCGCACGCCTGCGGCGGCGAGGTCGCCCGCGAGGAGAAGGCCGGTGGGGCCGGAGCCGACGACGAGGACGGGGTGGGTGGAGCCGGTGCCGTTCGTGGCGCTCATGCGGGCCTCCTGAAGCCAACACCTGTGGGTCAACGCTTGTTGGTCAACACTTGTTGGCAACCGTAGAACCGCCCCTCAATCATGTCAACAACCGTTGGCCAACACTCGTTGGCATACGATTGTAGGCATACACTCGTTGGCATGACGCAGAGCAGCCCCGACGACTCCGCCCCCACCCCCGCCCCGCGCCGCTCCGAGGCCACGCGCACGGCGATCCTCGACGCGGCCCGCGAGCGCTTCGCGGCAGACGGTTACGAGCGCGCGACCATCCGCGCGATCGCCAAGCACGCGAACATCGACCCGTCGATGGTGATGCGCTACTACGGCAACAAGGAGGGGCTCTTCGCGGCGGCCGTCGCCATCGATCTGAAGCTGCCGGAACCGGCGTCGCTGTCCCGCGACGACGTCGGCCGGGCGCTCGTGACCCACTTCCTGGCCATGTGGGAGGAGAACGAGGTGCTCACGGCCCTGCTGCGGGTCGGTGCGACCAATCAGGCCGGGGCCGAGCGCATGCAGGGCATCTTCGCGGACCAGTTGCTGCCGGTCGCCCGTCGGGTGTGCCCCGATCCCGAGCAGGCCCCGGCGCGGGCCGCGCTGGCGTCGTCACAGCTGCTCGGGCTGGCGCTCACGCGCTATGTCCTGCGGTTCGCGCCCGCCGTGGCGCTGGCGCCCGAGGAGATCGTGGCCTGGCTGGCGCCCACGGTGCAGCGCTATCTGACCGCGCCGTACCCGGCGTGACAGTCACCCGCACCGGCCCCGCAGCGGCCCGGGAACACACCGAGGGCGCCGGCCTCGTCGTACGTACGGCGGATGCGCGTACGCAGGACGGGGCCGGCGCCCTCGACAAAAGCGGGGTCGGCCGGAACCGCGCGGATCAGGCCTTCGCCTTGGCCTTCACCTTCGGCCGGCGGTCCGTGGAGCGGTCCAGGACCATCACGAGGCCCGCGATGACCGCGAACAGCACGATCGGGGCCAGAACGAACAGGCCCAGCGTCTCGATGACGCTCAGGCCCTGACCGGGGTCGTCGCCGTCGTCACGCGTGAGCGCGAGCGCGGGGGACGACATGAGCAGCATCATCAGCGTCGTACCGGCAGCCAGGGCGCCGGCGCGCAGGGCGTTCTTCTTGTCCACGGGGCCAAAAGTACCGAACGCCGCCGGGGGACGCGCGTCCGGGGGGTGCCGTAAGGAGCACCCGGCACCGCGGACGACGGACGCCGCGGGGCCTGACGGTGCCGGTCAGCCGTGCCGGCGTGCGTCTTCCCGCAGCACCTCAACCAACGCCCGCATCCGCGGCGACGCCGCCAGTTCCTCCAGCGTCATCGGCCTGCCCCGGGCGTCCGCGATCGGCAGCCGCCAGTTCGGGTACTGGTCCCAGGTGCCCGGCAGGTTCTGCGGGCGGCGGTCGCCCACGCCGTCGGGGAGCCAGATGCCGACCATGCGGGCCGGGGTGCGCAGCAGGAAACGGTGGACGGCCTGGATCTCGGCCTCCTCCTCCGAGGCGCAGTGCCCGCCGTGCGTGCCGTGCGTCAGCCCGAGCCGGGACAGCAGCTCCAGCCACTCGCCGGTGTCGGCCGCCGCCTCCGCGCGCTCCTGCTCCAGGGGGCGGGTCAACAGGCCGAGGCTGTCGCGCAGTTCGACGTGCTCGCCGGTGAGGCGGGCCGCGGTGGACGGCAGGTCGTGCGTGGTGGCGGTGGCGAGGCAGTCGGCGCGCCAGGTCTCCGGCGCCAGGGGGCGGCCGTCGCCGTCCCAGTCCCGTTCGAACCACAGCACCGAGGTGCCGAGCACGCCCCGCGAGCGCAGCGCCTCCCGCACACCGGGCTCGACCGTGCCGAGGTCCTCCCCGATCACCACCGCTCCGGCCCGGGAGGCCTCCAGCACCAGGATGGCGAGCATGGCTTCGGCGTCGTAACGGACGTATGTGCCCTCCGTCGGCGCATGCCCCTGCGGCACCCACCAGAGCCGGAACAGCCCCATGACGTGGTCGATCCGCAGCGCGCCCGCGTAACGGAAGAGCGCCCGCAGCAGGCGGCGATACGGCTCGTACCCCGACTCGGCCAGCCGGTCCGGCCGCCAGGGCGGCAGCCCCCAGTCCTGGCCGCGGGCGTTGAAGGCGTCCGGCGGGGCGCCCACCGACATCCCGGCCGCGAAGTGCTCCTGCTGCGCCCAGGCGTCCGCGCCGTCGGGATGCACCCCGACCGCGAGGTCGTGCACGATCCCGACCGGCATCCCCGCCTCCCGCGCGATCCGCTGGGCGGCGGTCAGCTGGGTGTCGGTGAGCCAGGCGAGCCGGCAGTGGAAGTCGACCCGGTCCATCAACTCGCCCCGCGCGCGGGCGGTTTCGGGCGAGCGCGGGTCCCGCAGGCCCTGCGGCCACCGCCGCCAGTCCGGGCCGTGCACCTCGGCCAGCGCGCACCACGTGGCGTGGTCCTCCAGCGCCTGACCTTCCTGCGCGAGGAAGTCGACGTAGGCGGCCCGCCGCCCGGGCCCGAGCGGCACCTCGCGCACCAGTTCCAGCGCCTCCCGCTTCGCCTCCCACACGGCGTCCCGGTCGATCAACTCCCCCTTCTCCAGCACCGCTTCCCGCAGCCGCCCGGCCCGCTCCAGCAGGGCCCGGACGCGCTCGGGGTCCTCGACGTGGGCGAACTCGGGCACGTCCTCGACCCGCAGATGCACCGGGTCGGGGAAGCGACGGGAGGACGGGCGGTAGGGCGAAGGGTCGGTCGGGGCTCCGGGTACGGCCGCGTGCAATGGATTGACCTGCACGAATCCGGCGCCGAGCGCCCGGCCGGCCCAGGCGGCGAGCTCACCGAGGTCGCCCAGGTCACCCATGCCCCAGGAGTGGCGGGAGAGGAGGGAGTAGAGCTGGACGAGAAGGCCGTACGAACGTGCGGTGGGCGTGGGCAGCCGGGGCGGGGCGACGACCAGGTGGCTGGTCGCCGTACGGCCGTCCGGTGTGGTGACGGTCAACCGGTGGACACCGGGCGGGAGTTGGTCGGCGGAGGGGAGCCGGTCGACGGCGGCGCGGGTGTCGCCCTGTTCGGTCTCGATGCGCAGCCGGGTGCCGGACGGCAGCGCGGCCGGCGCCAGGGGTTCGGCGCCGGCCCGGCACACCACTGTCGGCGGCAGCAGCCGCTCGCGCAGCTCGCGCTCCCGCGCGGCCAGCTCGGCACCGACGGACGCGGGCGTGCTCGCGTCGACGTCGAGGGCGGCCAGGGCGAGGGTGAGTGCGGTGGCGGAGGCCGCGACCGTACGGTCGGCGGACGGCTGGTAGGAGGTGGCGACGCCGTGCAGCTCGGCGAGCCGCGACAGGTCGTCGGAGGGGGGACCTTCGGGACCCTCTGGGTCCTCGGCAGGGGCTTCGGCCGACCGCTGTCCTGTCATCTACGGCCTCGTGGAATACATGTCCATATCCATACCGATGTCCATACCCATGTCCCAGGTCGCTGCCTCACTCGTCAGCGGTGCCGCGTCCGCGAGCGGCGGTTCGCTGGTGAGGGGCTCGGCGTCGGGCAGGGGTGGTTCGCTGGTGAGCGGGGCCTCGGTGCAGGCGCCCTCGGAGCTGAAGACACAGGCGTACATCTCGGGTTCGGTGAAGGCGCCTTCGTACATCTCGGGCTCGCTGGGCGCCTCGGGTTTGGAAAGGGCCGATGCAGTGGCCACGGGGGCCTCCTCTTCGAGTACGGCGTGCGGGTTACCGCCGTCCCTACCCAGCGGGCGCGGCAACAGACGTATACCGACGAACAACGTGCCTCTCATCACATTCTGTTCCGCACATTCTGTTCCGTTCCTGCGGTTTCCCGGGCTTTCTTGCTGATCACTATTCACTCAGTACATGTACTCAGTACATAATGCTCGGCATGAGCACCCGCCACATCCTGTTGGGGCTGCTCGCCGCAGGTCCGAGCCATGGCTATGACCTCAAGCGACGCCACGACGAACGCTTCCCGCAGGCCCGTCCGCTGGCCTACGGGCAGGTCTACACGACCTTGCAGCGGCTGGTCCGCGACGGACTCGCCGAGGTCGACGGCACCGACTCGGACGGCGGCCCGGAGCGCACCATGTACCGGGCGACGGACGACGGCTCGCACGAACTGGCCCAGTGGGCCGGGGAGATCGCGCCGCCCGCGCCGTTCGTGACGAACGAGATCTTCGCCAAGGTCGTCGTGTCGATCCTGGCCGGCGGCGACCCCGAGGCCTATCTGCGCGCCCAGCGTGCCGCCCACATGGAGCGGATGCGGCAGCTCACGGCGGTCAAGACCGCGCCGGGCACCGATCTCGCGACCGTGCTCTCGGCGGACTACGCCCTCAACCACCTCGACGCCGACCTCCGTTGGATGACGACCACGGCGGCCCGGCTCACCACTCTGACCGCGGAGGTCGACGCAGTATGAGCAACCCAGGGGGAAGCCCGGTGCCGCTTCTTGCGGCCCGTGACCTCGTGAAGGCGCACGGCAGGACCGAGGCCCTGCGCGGCGCCTCCGTCGAACTGCGGGCCGGTGAGATCCTCGCCGTCACCGGCGCCAGCGGAAGCGGAAAATCAACGCTGCTGCACTGCCTGTCCGGCATCGTCCGCCCGGACGCCGGCTCGGTGACGTACGACGGGCAGCGGCTGGACCAGTTGCCCGAGCAGCGGCTGAGCGAGCTGCGGCGTACGGAGTTCGGCGTGGTCTTCCAGTTCGGGCAGCTGATCCCCGAGCTGACGGCCCTGGACAATGTCGCGCTGCCGCTGCTGCTCGCGGGTGCCCGCCGGCCTCAGGCGCAGGCGCAGGCCGGCGAGTGGCTGGAGCGGTTCGGGGTGCGCGGGCAGGAGGAGCTGCGGCCCGGCGAGCTGAGCGGCGGCCAGGCCCAGCGAGTGGCCCTGGCGCGGGCCCTGGTCACCGGCCCGAGGATCGTCTTCGCGGACGAGCCGACCGGGGCGCTGGACTCGCTGGCGGGCGAACAGGTGATGACGGCCCTGACACACACGGCCCGCGAGTCGGGCACGGCGGTGCTGCTCATCACGCACGACGCCCAGGTGGCGGCGTACGCGGACCGCGAGGTACGGCTGGCCGACGGCACCGTGACGCCGCTGGGGGTGGCGGCATGAGGAACGGGCGGAACCGCCTGAGCACCGACCTCCGGCTGGCCTGGCTGCTCACCCGGGGGTCCGACCGGCGGGAGTGGTGGCGGGTCCTGCTGACGGCGGTGGGGGCGGCGGGTGCGACCGGGATCGGGCTGGCGGTCGCCACGCTCGCCGCGCTGGACGGGCAGTACTCGGTGTCCTTCGGCGCCGGGCTCCTCAACCAGCCCAGCGACCGGCAGGGCGTGATCGTCGCGCTGCTGATGCTGCTGGTGCCGGTGCTCGGGTTCCTCGGGCAGTGCGCCCGCGTGGGTGCGGTGCACCGCGACCGGCGCCTGGCCGCACTGCGGCTCGCGGGGGCCGCGCCCGCCCAGGTGCGGCGGATCGCGGCCCTGGAGGCGGGGCTGGCCTGTCTGGCCGGCTCGGCCGTGGCCACCGTCTTCTGCGTCCTCCTGCTGCTGCGCGTGTGGCAGTCCCCCGAACCCATGGCATGGCTCGGCATCGCCCTGGTCGCCGTGACCGTCCCGGCGCTGGGCGCCGCCGTGAGCGCGCTGTCGCTACGGCGTGTGGTGTCCTCGCCGCTGGGCTGGGTACGGCGGGTACGGCCGACGCGGCGTCCGGGGCGGGCGTTCGTGGCGCTCACCGGGCTGCTGGCGGCCACGGCGCTGCTCACGGGCCTGGCCACGGTCTACGGCGACTCCCTCGACCACACCCTCGTCCCGCTGACGGTGTTCACCGCGAGCCTGCTGACCGGCGTCTCGGCCGTGTGGCTGGCGGGCTGGGCGTCCGGGCGGCTGGGCACCGCGCTCGCCGCCCGCGCCCAGCGCCCGGCGCTGCTGATCGCGGCGGAGCGGCTGCGTGACGACCCGTGGGCGGCGTCCCGTACTCATGCGGCGGTGCTGTTGGTGACGGTCGTGGGTACGGCCTTCGTCGGTATCCGCGAGGTGCTGACGCAGTTCGTGAACAGCAGCGACGATCTCGCCGAGTACGCCTCGTACTACACCACCGGCCTCGACCTCTCCGGCGCCGCGATCCTCGTCGCGCTGGTGCTGACCCTGTCGGGCCTGGCCGTGGGCACCGCCGAGTCGTTGGCCACCCGGCGCCGGGGGCTGGCCGCGCAGGCCGCGGCGGGCGTGCCGCAGAGCGTGCTCGGCCGGGCGCTGCTCCTGGAGACCGCGCTGCCGCTGGCACCGGCGGTGCTGCTGGCGGGCGCAGGCGGCACGGCGATCCATATGGGCTGGGCCGGCATGCTCGACGACGCCGCCGGGGGCGTACCGCTGCTGCCCGTCCTGGTACCGGTCGCCGTCTACGCCGCCTGTCTGCTGGCCGCGGCCACGTCCCTGCCGTTGCTGCGGCGCACGGTGCGGCCGGCGGAGCTGCGGTACGTGTGAGAAACGGCCGTGCGGCCGCGTGAACGGACGGCCCCGGGGGGCACGGGGGACCCTCGGGGCCGGACGCCTGCCGCCGCACACCAGGTATGCGAAGGCCCGGGTCGTCAGGCGGAGATGCCGTCGATCCGGGCCATGGCGTCCTCGGCGCCGTACGGTTGCAAGTACGGCAGCCAGCGTGGGTCCCTATGCCCGGTGCCGATGATGCGCCAGGCGAGACCGGTGGGTGGAGCGGGTTTGTGGCGCAGCCGCCAGCCGATTTCGAACAGATGTCGGTCGGCCTTCACGTGGTTGCAGCGGCGGCAGGATGCCACCACGTTGTCCCAGACGTGCTTGCCCCCGCGGCTGCGCGGAATGACATGGTCGACGCTGGTTGCGACGCCACCGCAGTACATGCACCGGCCCCCGTCGCGCGCGAAGAGCGCCCTGCGGGTAAGAGGAACGGGCCCCCGATAGGGAACCCGGACGAATCGCTTGAGCCGGACCACGCTGGGTGCGGGGACTGTGACGGTTGCGCTGTGCATAAAGGCGCCGGACTCCTCGAGGCATACGGCCTTGTTCTCGAGGACGAGGACGAGCGCGCGGCGGAGCGGTACGACGCCGAGAGGCTCGTACGACGCGTTGAGGACCAGGACATGCGGCACGGATGCCTCCTTGGGCGTCGGCGGCGCGTGGCTCGCGCCGGGACGATCTGTAGTCAGTCTCCCCTCTCGCCTGGTGAAAGCGCCACCATGTCCCGGTAACGGGCTGAGAGTGTTTTCGACCACATCTGATTCATCCCCTGGGCGATGAACGGTTCATCCCACCAGTTCATCCCCACGTGGGCACGATTCCTCCCTCGAACATGGCGACGATCCACACACGATGCCCCGTTAGTGTGGTGAGCCTGCCCCGCCGGTGACCCTTTCGTGACCTTGACCAGCTACCGACGGGGCGGGCCGCTGCACTGGAGGTACCTGCCGTGTCCCTGTCCGCCGTCCTACTGGCCGCCGGCCCTACGCCGTCGCCGACCCCCTCGGGGACGACCACCCCGGCGGTTCCCACGATCAAGGACGCTCACGAGAGTGCGACCCAGGCCGCGACCTGGGTCGAGCAGAACTGGTCGACGTGGCTCGCGATAGGCCTGAGGGTCCTGCTGATCCTGGCCATCGCGGCGGTGCTGAGAGTGGTGATCCGGCGGGCGATCACCAAGTTCATCGACCGGATGAACCGCACCGCCCAGGCGGTGGACGGCACGGCCTTCGGCGGTCTGCTCGTCAATGTCGAGCGCCGCCGTCAGCGCTCGCAGGCGATCGGCTCGGTGCTGCGTTCGGTGGCCAGCTTCGTGATCATGGGCACGGCCGCCCTGATGGTCCTGTCCGCCTTCGAGATCAACCTCGCCCCGCTGCTGGCCTCCGCCGGTGTCGCGGGCGTCGCGATCGGTTTCGGTGCGCGCAACCTGGTCACGGACTTCCTCTCCGGCGTCTTCATGATCCTGGAGGACCAGTACGGCGTCGGCGACACGATCGACGCGGGCGTCGCCTCCGGCGAGGTCATCGAGGTCGGCCTGCGCGTGACCAAGCTGCGCGGCGACAACGGCGAGATCTGGTACGTCCGCAACGGCGAGGTCAAGCGCATCGGCAACCTGTCCCAGGGCTGGTCGACGGCCGGCGTCGACGTCACCGTCCGCTCCTCCGAGGACCTGGACAAGGTCAGGAGCACCATCGGCGACGTCGCCGAGCGCATGAGCAAGGAAGAGCCCTGGAACGAGCTCCTCTGGGGCCCGATCGAGGTCCTCGGCCTGGACAGCGTGCTGCTGGACTCGATGGTCGTACGCGTCTCGGCGAAGACGATGCCGGGCAAGTCCCTGACCGTCGAACGCGAACTGCGCTGGCGCATCAAGCTCGCCTTCGACGCCGCCGACATCCCGATCGTCGGCCGCGCCCCCCTCGCGCTGGACGCGGAGCCCACGGCGGACCCGACGGCGGGCATGGCGGCCCCCTCGGCCTACGCCAGCACCACCTCGCCACAGTCCGTGGCAGCGACCCCGCTCGCGCCGCCCAGCGTGACGAAGTAGCCGACGGCCATACGACGAAGGGGGCGCCCGCAGCTGCCGGGTGCCCCCTTCGCGATGCGCAGGGCATCGAGGTCCACGGCGTGTGCGCAGGTGCACAACGCTTGGTTGTGACCGCGCGGGCCGCCGGTTGTTTGATCCGCGCGATCGCCGCTCGCTTTGATGGCCTCCGTCGACGGAGGGCTGGGCATGGCGGGCGGGCGGTCGTTGGGGCGGCGCTTCGGGTGGCTGTGGGCGGCGTACGCGGTCAGCGCGTTCGGGACACGGTTGGCCTTCGACGCCTTCGCGTTGATCGCGGTCGTCGTACTGCACGCCGGGGCGACCGAGGTCGCGCTGCTGGCGGCGTCGGGCCTCGCGGTGGGGGCGGTGGTGGCGGTGCCGCTCGGGGCGTGGGTGGAGTTCCGGCGGAAGCGGCCGGTGATGATTGCGGCGGACCTGATCCGATGCGCTGCGCTGCTGAGCATCCCCGCCGCGTTCGCGCTCGACGGGCTGGGGCTCGGCCAGTTGCTGGGGGTGTCGGTGGTGGTCGCCGCGGCGGACATCACGTTCGGCGCGGCGAGCGGCGCGTATCTGAAGTCCCTGGTGCCGCCGGAGGACCTGCTCGTGGCGAACGGCCGCTTCGAGGCCACGACCTGGACGACCACCGCACTCGGCCCCCCGCTCGGCGGGGTCGCGGTCGGTGTGTTCGGCCCGATGACGACGGTACTGGTGGACGCGGTCAGCTATCTGCTCTCGGCACTGGGAATCCGGGCGATCGGCGGTAAGGAAAGGCAACAGAGCGACAGACAGCCGGCGGGACGGCCCCAGCCGCCCCCGGGCACCCCCTCAGGGCTGCGGATGAGCGACCTCCAGGCCGGCTGGCGGCACATCCTCGGGCACCCCACCCTGCGCCCGCTGTTCCTCAACACGGTCCTGGTCAACGCCCTGATCATGGCGCCGGCGCCGCTGCTCGCCGTCCTGATGCTCGGTCAACTCGGCTTTCCCCCTTGGCAGTACGGCCTCGCCTTCGCCGTGCCGTGTCTGGGCGGCCTGCTGGGCTCACGCCTGTCCCGGCGCCTGGTCGCCCGGCACGGCCGGCGGCGGGTGCTCCTGACCGCGGGCACCCTGCGCGCGATCTGGCCCGTGGGCCTGGCCTTCATCAGGCCGGGCACGCCGGGCCTCCTCCTCGTCATGGCCGTCGAGTTCGGCCTGATCACCTGCATCGGCGTCTTCAACCCGGTGCTCGCCACCACCCGCCTCGACCGGACCCCGCAGGACCGCACCACCCGCACCCTGACGGCATGGTCGATCACCGGCAAGACGGCGACCGCGGCCGCGACGGCACTGTGGGGCCTGCTGGCCGCGCTGACCGGCACGCGCGCGGCGATCGCCCTCGCCGGGGTCCTGCTGCTGGCGACGCCGCTCCAGCTCCCGCGGCACGAGCCGGCGGCCGACCGCAGCGCCCTCAAGTAACGACTCGGTTGCCTGCCGGACCAGCTCTCTTGACGCCGCCTTCCTGCCGGGCTTACTTTCCTCGGCAGCAGATAGGAAACTTTCCTAACAGTGATCCTGGATGGACTTCCCTCGTAGATCGCTGAGAAGCTGGTCAGCCGAAAGGCAGGTGTCGACCCCCATGGCAGGAACCGCCGGTACGCCGGGCACTCCGCGCGTCCTGCGCGCCATGAACGACCGTGCCGCCCTGGACCTCCTCCTGGAGCACGGGCCGCTGTCCCGCACGCGGATCGGCAAGCTCACCGGCCTGTCCAAGCCGACCGCCTCCCAGCTGCTGGCCCGCCTGGAGGCCGCCGGCCTCGTCCTGGCGACCGGCACCACAGAGGGCCGCCCCGGCCCGGGCGCCCAGCTGTACGAGGTCAACCCGGCCGCCGCGTACGCCGCGGGGCTCGATGTCACCCCCGAACGCATCCTCGCCGCCGTCGCCGACGTCACGGGCCGCACGGTCGGGTCGTACGAACTGCCCACCCCCGGCAGGCGCCCGGCCCAGCCCGTCGTCCGGCAGGTCACCGACGCCCTGGACGGCGCGGTGAAGGCGGCGGGCCTCGCCCGCGACGACGTCCACCGGCTCGTCATCGGCACCCCCGGCGCCTTCGACCCCAACACGGGCCGGCTGCGCTACGCCTCCCACCTCCCCGGCTGGCACACCCCCGCGCTCCTGGACGAACTCGCCGCGGCCCTGCCGATGCCGGTCGAGTACGAGAACGACGTCAACCTCGCGGCGGTGGCCGAGCAGCGGCTCGGCGCGGCCCGCGGCCACGAGGACTTCGTGCTGCTGTGGAACGAGGGGGGCCTGGGCGCCGCTCTGATCCTCGGCGGCCGGCTGCACCGCGGCTGGACCGGCGGCGCGGGCGAGGTGGGTTTCCTGCCGGTTCCCGGCACACCCCTGGTCCGGCAGGTCGCCAAAGCCAACAGTGGCGGCTACCAGGAGCTGGCCGGTTCGCAGGCGATCCCCCGGCTGGCCCGCGAACTCGGCATCAGCAGCATCCCGTCGACGCCGTACGCAGAGGCCGCCGCCACCCTCGTCGAACGAGCCGCCACCGAGGACACCGTCCTGCACCGGCTGCTCCTCCAGACCTACGCGACCCGGCTGGCCACCGGGCTCGCCTCCCTGGTCTCCGTCCTCGACCCCGAACTCATCGTCCTCAGCGGCGCCTCCCTCACCTCCGGCGGGGAGGTGCTGCGCGCCCTGGTCCAGTCCGAGCTGGAGGAACTGGCCGCGGCCCGTCCCAAGCTGGTCGTCGGCGACGTACGTGAACACCCGGTGCTGCGAGGCGCGTTGGAGAGCGCGCTCGCGACCACCCGCGACGAGGTCTTCGACACCGCCCGCTGACGGCCCCGCTCCCCCGGCCCACTCCTCCTCCGCACCTCCTCCTCCGCACCTCCTGACCCACCCCCCGCCTTCCCTCACCCACCCCGTTCCCGCCCTTGGGAGACCTCGCCATGCCCGGAAAGTCCTGGAACGTCATACCCTCACCCACCCGCAAGGCAGCCGCCGCCCTCGCCGTCACCGCCTCCCTGGCCCTCCTCGCCACGGCCTGTACCGGCCAGTCGGAGTCCGCCGCCACCGACGACCCCAACGCGAAGACGACGATCACCTTCTGGCACGGCTGGAGCGCGCCCGCCGAGGCCAAGGCGATCCAGGAGAACGTCGACCGCTTCGAGAAGGCCCACCCGAACATCACGGTGAAGATCGTCGGCAACATCAACGACGACAAGCTCAACCAGGCCCTGCGCGCGGGCGGTTCCAGCGGCCCCGACGTGGTGTCGTCGTTCACGACCTCCAACATCGGCAAGTTCTGCTCCTCGGGCGCCTTCCTCGACCTGAAGCCCTTCATCGAGAAGTCGAAGCTCGACCTCGACAAGCTCATCCCGAAGCCGATGCTCGACTACACCCAGTTCGAGGGCACCCGCTGCGCACTGCCCCTGCTGGGCGACGCCTACGGCCTCTACTACAACAAGGACGCCTTCGAGAAGGCGGGCATCAAGTCCCCGCCGAAGACCTGGTCGGAGTTCGCGACGGTCGCCAAGAAGCTGACCAAGGCCAAGGGCGACAGCTACGAGCAGCTCGGCTTCATGCCGACCTACCACGGCTACGAGACGGTCGTGGACCACTACATGTCCCAGTGGGACCACACCTACTTCGACAAGGACGGCAAGTCCAACATCGCCAAGGACCCGGCGTTCGCCGAGATGTTCACGTACCAGAAGAAGCTCATCGACGACCTCGGCGGCTTCGCGAAGCTGGAGAAGTACCGCAACACCTTCGGTGACGAGTGGGGCGCCAAGCACCCGTTCCAGACCGGCCAGGTGGCCATGCAGCTCGACGGCGAGTGGCGCCTGGGCATGACCCAGCAGGCCGGCGTCGACTTCGAGGTCGGCACCGCCCCGATGCCCGTCGCCGACGACGAGGCCGACGAGTACGGCAAGGGCTTCCTCTCCGGCACCATCATCGGCATCGCCCCGCAGAGCAAGAAGCAGAACGCGGCCTGGGAGCTGGTGAAGTACCTGACGACCGACACCGAGGCCGTCGTCTCCTTCGCCAACGCCATCCACAACGTGCCCTCCACGTTCGCGGCCCTGAAGTCGCCCGACCTGAAGGTCGACCCCGGCTTCAAGACGTTCCTGGACATCGCCCAGAACGAGCACTCGAACACCCCGCCGGCCTCCGTCAACGGCTCGACGTACCAGACGACCCTTCAGGACTTCGGCTACCAGTACGAGTCCGGCAAGGTGAAGGACCTGAAGGCCGGTCTGGAGAAGACCGCCGAGCAGATCGACACCGACATCGAGCAGGCGAAGTAGCGCCGTCGATGTCCACGCACACTCTCCGCGCGAAGCGCCGCAGGTCGGCGCTTCGAACGGTGGCCTTCCTGTCACCGTGGCTCATAGGTTTCGGCGTCTTCTTCGCCTACCCGCTGGTGTCCACCGTGTACTTCTCCTTCATGAAGTACGACGGCTTCGGCACACCGGTCTTCCGCGGCCTGGGCAACTGGGCCTACGTCTTCAACGACTACCCGATGTTCTGGCCGGCGCTGCGCAACACGCTCTGGCTGGTGCTGGTAATGGTGACCTGCCGGGTGGTGTTCGGCCTCGGCATCGGTCTGCTCATCACGAAGATCAAGACCGGCGCGGGCGTCTTCCGCACCCTCTTCTACCTGCCGTACCTCGCCCCGCCGGTCGCCGCGACCCTGGCCTTCGTCTTCCTCCTCAACCCCGGCACCGGCCCGGTCAACTCGGTCCTCGACGGCCTGGGCCTGCCGACCCCCGGCTGGTTCACCGACCCCGCCTGGTCCAAGCCGGCCCTCACCGCGCTCGCGCTGTGGGGCGTGGGCGACCTCATGGTCATCTTCATGGCCGCGCTGCTCGACGTACCGAAGGAGCAGTACGAGGCGGCGGAGCTGGACGGCACATCCGCCTGGCAGCGGTTCCGCTACGTCACCCTGCCGAACATCTCGCCGATCGTGATGTTCGCCGTGGTCACGGGCGTCATCCAGACAATGCAGTACTACACGCAGCCGCTGGTCGCCGGGAAGGTCGCCTCCGGCATCATCGGCGGCTCCGGCCAGCAGTTCGAACCGGGCTACCCCGACAAGTCGACCCTGACGCTCCCCCAGCTCGTCTACAACCTCGGCTTCCAGCGCTTCGACTACGGCTCTGCCTGCGTGGTCGCCCTCGTGCTGTTCGCCCTCGCCATGGCCTTCACCGCGCTGCTGATGCGGCGCCGGGGCGGACTGATCCAGGCAGGTGACTGACCATGACCCAAGTACTGGACAAACCGGTGCAGTTGGAGGCCCCGACCACCGCCGAGCGCACGGCTCGCCGCCGGGCACTCCTGGAATGGATAGCGATCCACTCCCTCGGCATCGCCGCCGCGCTCTTCTTCACCCTGCCCTTCGTGTTCGTCGCCCTGACCTCGCTGATGAGCGACCAGCAGACGCTCACCCGCGACCTGATCCCGGACACCTGGGAGTGGAGCAACTACACCAAGGTCTTCGACACCCCCGGCTTCCTGACCTGGTGGAAGAACACTCTGCTCTACGCGGGCCTGGGCACGCTCCTCACCGTCGTCTCGTCGATCCCGGTGGCGTACGCGCTCGCCAAGTTCCGCTTCCGGGGCCGGAATCTGTCCCTGATGCTGGTCATCTCGATGATGATGCTGCCGCCCCAGGTGATCATCATCCCGATGTACCTGTTCTGGGCGAAGCAGCTGGACCTCTCGGGGACCCTCTGGCCGCTGATCATCCCGATGGCGTTCGGCGACGCGTTCTCGATCTTCCTCCTGCGTCAGTTCCTGATGACGATCCCGAACGAGTACCTGGACGCGGCCAGGGTGGACGGCTGCGGCGAACTGCGCACGCTCCTTCGGGTCGTCCTCCCCATGGCGAAGCCGGGCATAGCCGCCGTGGCCCTCTTCCAGTTCTTCTACGCGTGGAACGACTACTTCGGGCCCCAGATCTACGCGTCCGAGAACCCTGGCGCCTGGACGCTCTCCTACGGCCTGGAGTCGTTCAAGGGCGCCCACCACACCGACTGGAACCTGACCATGGCCGCGACCGTGCTGGTCATGGCCCCCGTGATCCTCGTGTTCTTCTTCGCGCAGAAGGCGTTCGTCGAGGGCGTCACGCTCACCGGCGTAAAGGGTTGAACCACACATGCAGCATCTCCCCGGCGGACAACCCCCGGACCCCCGGCCGATCACCGTCACCCACACCCTGAAGCGAGGCATCTCGCAGTGAAACTCACCGTGGTCGGCGGAGGCTCGACCTACACGCCCGAACTCATCGACGGCTTCGCCCGCCTCCGGGACACCCTCCCGATCGAGGAACTGGTCCTGATGGACCCGGCGAAGGACCGCCTGGAACTCGTAGGCGGCCTGGCCCGCCGCATCTTCACGCGCCAGGCCCACAACGGAAAGATCACCACCACGACAGACCTCGACGCGGCGGTGGACGGCGCCGACGCAGTCCTCCTCCAACTCCGTGTCGGCGGCCAGGCGGCCCGCGAGCAGGACGAGACCTGGCCCCTGGAGTGCGGCTGCGTCGGCCAGGAGACAACGGGCGCCGGCGGCCTGGCGAAGGCCCTGCGCACGGTCCCCGTCGTCCTCGACATCGCGGACCGCGTCCGCCGCACCAACCCCACCGCCTGGATCATCGACTTCACCAACCCGGTCGGCATCGTGACCCGGGCCCTGCTCCAGGAGGGCCACCGGGCGGTCGGCCTGTGCAACGTGGCGATCGGCTTCCAGCGCAAGTTCGCGGCCATGCTCGACGTCCCCGCCTCCGAGATCCACCTGGACCACGTGGGCCTCAACCACCTCACCTGGGAGACGGGCGTACGCCTGGGCGGCCCCGAGGGCGAGAACGTCCTGCCGGGACTCCTGACCGACCACGGCGACACGATCGCCGCCGAACTGCACCTCCCCCGCCCCCTCCTGAACCGCCTGACCGCGGTCCCGTCGTACTACCTGCGCTACTACTACGCACACGACGAGGTCGTACGGGAGCTGCGCACCAAGCCGTCCAGGGCCGCGGAAGTCGCGGAAATGGAACGCCAGTTGCTGGGCCTGTACGCCGACCCGTCCCTGGACGAGAAGCCGGAACTGCTCGCCAAGCGGGGCGGCGCCTACTACTCCGAGGCAGCCGTCGACCTTGCGGCAGCCCTCCTCGGCGGATCAGGCAGCCCCTACCAGGTGGTCAACACCCTGAACAACGGCACGCTCCCCTTCCTCCCCGACGACGCGGTGATCGAAGTACAGGCAGCGGTGGGCACGAAGGGCGCGGCCCCCCTCGCCGTACCGACCGTGGACCCGCTGTACGCCGGTCTGATGGCCCAGGTGACGGCCTACGAGCATCTGGCCCTCGAAGCAGCGCTGCACGGCAGCCGCGACCGAGTCTTCAAAGCCCTGCTCTCCCACCCCCTGATCGGCCAGTACGAGTACGCCGAAGCCCTCACCGACCAACTGATCGCACACAACCGGGAGCATCTCGCGTGGGCATGACCGCACGTGTCCTCGCCGTAGACGCGGGCAACAGCAAGACCGACGTGGCAGTGGTGGCCGCCGACGGAACCGTGCTGGCCACGGCCCGCGGCGGCGGCTTCCGCCCACCCACGGTCGGCGTGGAGCCGGCGATGGACACCCTGGCCACAGCCGTCGAACAGGCCCTCACCGCAGCGGGCGTGACGTCCGCCGACCACGTCTCGGCCTGCCTGGCCAACGCCGACCTCCCGGTCGAGGAGGAACAACTGACCGCAGCCCTGCACGCGCGCGCGTGGGGCACGACCGTCGAGGTCCGCAACGACACCTTCGCGATCCTGCGCGCGGGCGTGCCGGAACCCCGCGGCGTTGCCGTCGTCTGCGGCGCCGGCATCAACTGCGTGGGCATGCGCCCCGACGGCCGTACCGCCCGCTTCCCGGCACTGGGCCGCATCTCCGGCGACTGGGGAGGCGGCTGGGGCCTGGCGGAGGAAGCCCTGTGGCACGCGGCACGCGCGGAGGACGGCCGAGGAGCGCCTACGACGCTGACGCACACGCTTCCCGCCCACTTCGGCCTGCCCACCATGTACGCCCTGATCGAGGCACTGCACCTCGAACACATCGCCCCCGCCCGCCGCCACGAGCTGGCCCCGGTCCTCTTCAGCACCGCGGCGGCCGGGGACCCGATCGCCCACGAGATCGTGGACCGCCTCGCCGACGAAGTGGTCACCATGGCGACGGTCGCCCTGACCCGGCTGGACCTGCTGGAGGAGTCGACTCCGGTGCTCCTGGGAGGAGGCGTGCTGGCTGCCCGCCACCCCCAACTGATCGATACCATCCACGACTTGCTCGCCACCCGTGCCCCCAAGGCCGTCCCGACCGTGGTCACGGCGAGCCCGGTGCTGGGCGCGGCCCTGCTGGGCCTGGACGCGGTGGGGGCACTCCCGGAGGTACATGTCCGACTCCGCCACCACTTCGAGCCGTAGGCTCCGCCCCAGTCCCTCGCCCCCTACCCTTCCCGTCCTCCAGGGTCTCCGCCCCTTCGACCCCGCCAGGGGGCTCCGCCCCCTGGACCCCCATCGGCCTGAACGGCCTCGTCCTCAAACGCCGGACGGGCTGACATTGCCTGGACCGGCACCGAGAAGGACCGTCGGCACCACGGGCACCCCCCGGCGCGGCCCCGACCCACCCACCCCGCACAGCCGCCGCAGGCATCGAACCTGGAACCGAACAGATTCCCCCGGCGTATTCATGGGCAGGGGGCTCGTGCACAGCGGTTTCGGTGTGCCGGAATTTCGGGATCCGCGCTGCGATCCGATCAAGATCCAGCGAAGGCCGGTGCGGATGTCGGTCCCGGCAGCGATACTTGCGGCACGGATGGCCACGGGGGAGGTCAACAGTGACACAGACGCCGAAGAGCAGCACGGCACCACCACCGGGCAACGACCCGGCACACGGCGCACCCACCATGCCGTCCGTGCCACCCCAGTCCACACCCCCGGCACCCCCGGCACCCCCCACGGCCAACGGCCGCCCCATCCCCCCGGCAACAGCCACAGCACCCCGCCGCACCGCCTTCGCCGAGGGCCTGGACCAACTCCGCGCAGCCGCCACCACCGAACCCGGCCGCCTCCGCATCATCGGCGCCCTCCTCGCCGCCCTCGTCGTCGCCTTCGGCGCAGTCGCCGCCTGGCAGATGACCGACCGCGCATCGGCAGCCGACGACGTCCTCAACCGCAGCCAGCCGCTGAGCTCGGACGCGGCCGACATCTACCGCTCCCTGGCGGACGCCAACACCGCAGCCGCCAGCGGCTACCTCGCGGGCCTGCAGGAAAAGCCCGCCATGCGCGAGGGCTACGAAAAGGACATCCGCACAGCCGCAGCCAAACTCGTCACGGCCGCAGCCAACTCCGAACCGGGCTCCCCCTCGGCAAAAACCATCGCGGACCTCAGCAGACTCCTCCCGGAGTACAAGGGCCTCGTGGAAACAGCCAGGGCCAACAACCGCCAGGGCTACCCCGTCGGCGGCGCATACCTGCGCGCCGCGAACGAGATGATGCAGCAGAACATGCTGCCCAGGGCCGAGAAGCTGTACCAGACGGAGAACCAGCGCCTGAGCGACGACTACGCGGACGCGAAGTCGTTCCCCTGGGCCGCCGCAGGCCTCGGCATCGTCGCCCTCGCCGCCCTCGCCTGGGCCCAGCGCCGCAACTACCGGCGCACCAACAGGGTCCTGAACCACGGCCTCGTCACGGCCACGGCCGCCGCGACGGTGGTCCTGCTGTGGCTCGCCGTCAGCCACATGGTCGCCCGGGCGGGCCTCAACGACTCCTACGACCACGGCGTCCGTTCCCTGAACGTGCTGCACGAGGCCCGCATCGCCTCACTCACGGCCCGCAGCGACGAGAACCTGACCCTGGTCCGCCGCGGCGCCGACACGAAGACCCTCGGCGACGACACGGTCGTGGACGCGTACGAGTGGGGCTACGACCAGCAGATCAGTCAACTGGGCAAGGCACTGAACCGAGCCGAGGACCTCGCGGACGACTCGACCGGCAAGAAGCCCGTCCAGGACGCGAACAGCTTCATGAAGGTCTGGAAGGACCGCCACGACGTCGCCCGCGACGACAACAACAGCGGCAACTACCAGGCCGCCCGCGATCGCGTCATCGGCGCCGCGAAGGAGCCGACGAGCGTGTGCTTCGACAACGTCGACAAGGCCCTCGCGGCAGCGCTCGCGCACGAACAGACCGAGTTCAAGCAGGCCGCGAGCGACGGCCGTGACTCGCTGACGGGCCTGCCGACCGGCGCCGCGGTCCTCGCGGTCCTGGGCGCGGCCGGCGCGGTCCTCGGCATCGGCCGCAGGCTGTCGGAGTACAGGTGAGAGGGGGCACGGCGATGAACGCACGCGATGGCTCGGGTTCCCCCCGGGCCGTGACCGGCCCATGGCGGAGCCTGCGCACCGGCCTGCGCGGCTGGGGCGGCGTAGGCGCGATGGCGCTCCTCGTCGCCCTGACGGTGACCTTCGCCCTGCTGCTGCCCCTGGCACAGCTCCGCGGCGGCGAGGACGGCCCGGCCACCGGGAGCCAGGGCCTCGCCCGGGTCAGTCAGGCGAAGGCGGAGGACTGCGAGAACCCGCAGGACCAGAGCCTCTCCCCGTCCGGCGGGAACGACGGCACCCCGACCGTCGACGCCATCAAGGCCCGCAAGGACCGCCGCCTGATCGTCGGCGTCGACACCAACAGCTACCGCTGGGGCTACCTCGACCCGAACAACCCCTCCGGCGAGCTGGAGGGCTTCGACATCGACCTGGTCCACCGGATCGCCGAGGACATCCTCGGCGACCGCGACGCGGTGCAGTTCAAGGCCATCCCGACCAGCCGCCGTGTCGAGGCGATCCAGAAGGGCGAGGTCGACATGGTGGTCCGCACCATGACGATCAACTGCGACCGCATCGGGCAAGTCACCTTCTCCGCACCGTACTTCGTCACCGGCCAGCAGGTCCTGGCCCCCAAGACCTCGAAGATCACCGGGTTCGACAAAACCCTGGCCGACAGGAAGGTGTGTTCGGCGCAGGGATCCACCGCGTACGACAACCTGGAAGCAGGCCGCAAGTCCGGCGACCTTCCCGACTCCACCGACATCACGACCACCGTCCCCAACCAGCTCGACTGCCTGGTGAAGTTGCAGCTCGGCGAGGTCGACGCGGTCGTCACGGACGGCGCGCTCGCGGCCAGCCAGGCCGCACAGGACCCGACGGTGGAACTCAAGGGCGGCCTGTTCACGGACGAGTACTACGGCGTGGCGATGAAACTGGGCTCCGAAGATCTGGTACGCCAGGTCAACCGGACCCTGGAGAACTACGTCGAGGACGGCGGCTGGAAGACGTCGTACGAGAAGTGGCTGCATCCGACCATGGACCAGGGCGACAAGAAGTCGGCGTCGGCGACCCCTCCCGACGCGAAGTACAAGTGACCGACCATCAACTGACGCACGATTGACTGGAACAGACGGACGGGAACAGACGGAACGCAGCGAACAGACCGAACAGACCGATCCGACGGAACACGACAGCAGCGAGAGGTGATCGATGGGCGTCACGGACCCCGCCGGGCCGGTGATGGACCGGGACGAGGTGGACCGTGCGCTGGCGCGGCTCGGCGCGGAGCACGAGGCGATCGAGACCTCGCTCCTCGCGCTGCAGGACCACGCGGGCCGCAGACTTCTCGAGGGCGCCGAGCTCACAGGCGTCACCAATGAGCGGTGGACGACCGCGGAGGCGTCGATAACGCTGCTGTGGGCGTATTTCGACGCGTACACGGACGCGTTGCGCGCCGCCCGCGAGATCCGTTCCCGGCGCCGCTGGTCCAGCCGCGACGACCTGGTGGAGCTGACGGAACTGCTGCGCGGCGAGTCGGTGACCCTGGCGGGCTCGGCGACCGCCACAGCCAACGCGCCGACCCTGCACGGCGGTTCGGGCAAGCTCAGCGAACAGTTCACGCTCGTCACGCTCGTGGACCGGATGAACGAGCTGTACGCGACGTCGCTGGACATGGTCGTCGCCGCCGACGCGGTGTGGTCGGCGCTGCCCGCCCGGATCGATTTACTGGCCGCGGAGCTCCAGCGCACCCGCCGGCTCGCGCACTCCGTCGGCGTACGGCCCGGCGAGCACCCGGCGGGCGACGACCTGGAGCGCATCACGCGCACGCTCACCAAGCTGCGCTCGGAGGTGGTGTCCGACCCGCTCGCGTACTGGATCCCCACGCAGGGGAGTTCGGCGCCGGGCGGCGGCAAGCCCGACACCACGGTCTACGACCGCGAGGCGCGCGCCCTGGAGGACGTACGCCGCGAGATCGACGCGGTGTTGACGGTCCGCCAGGACGCCGAGCAGCGCCTGGTGAGGCTGCGTGACGTGCTGTCGCGCGCGGACCGTACGCTCGCCGAGGCGCGCACCGCGCGTGGCGAGGTGCTGGCGAAGATCGCCGCCACGGAGGTGCCGGTCGTCAGCGGCCCGCCGACCGTGCTGCAGGAGCAGCTGGCGACCGCCGCCGAGTACCGCAGACACGCCCAGTGGCACCGCCTGTCCCCGCTCCTGGAGTCCCTGGAGCAGAAGGCGGAGGACGAACTGCTGCGCGCCCGCGAGTCGTTGACCGCGGTCACCGCGCCCTTGGCGGTCCGCGCCGAGCTGCGGGGCCGCCTCGACGCGTACAAGGCGAAGGTGGCCCGGCACGGCCTGGCGGAGGACAAGTTCCTCATCGAGCGCTACGACGCGGCCCGCCGCATGCTGTGGAGCGCGCCCTGCGACCTGCGCGTCGCCGAGCAGGCAGTGCTGCGTTACCAGCAGGCGGCCGCCGAGCAGCTCGGCAGCGGGCGGGTGCCGGGGCCGCGCGCGCCCGAGGACCGGAGGGGGCCGGGATCATGAGGGTCAGGGGGGTGTCGTCGTCATGAGTCAGCCACAGCAGAGCTGTCAGCGACCGGACTGCGGCGGGGCGTACGAGGACGTGGGCGGCGGTGAGCTGTACTGCGACACCTGCGGGCTCGCCCCGGTCGTCTCGGCGACCGGCACGGTCGGCTCGCCGCCCACCGGGGTGACGGCCGGCGGCAAGGCGTCGCGCGGGTCGGCGGGCAGCGGCAGCTCCCGTTCGTCGTCCCGTACGTCGTCCCAGTCGTCGAAGTCCCGGCGTTCGGTGTCGGGACGGCTGTCGCGTTCGCTTTCGGGCCGTTCCACGGGCCGCTCGGTGTCGGTGCGCAGCTCCGGTTCCACGTCCGGCTCCAGTGGCCGCGGGCGGCTCGGTGTCGGCCTGGTCCAGGTCCCGGACGTGCCGCGCCCCGACCCGCGCGCGATGGTGCTGGAGAACCCGGAGGTGCCCGAGCGCAAGCGGTTCTGCTCCCGCTCGGACTGCGGCGCACCCGTCGGCCGGGCCCGCGGCGACCGGCCGGGCCGTACGGAGGGCTTCTGCACGAAGTGCGGCCACCCGTACTCCTTCGTCCCGAAGCTGAAGTCCGGCGACATCGTGCACGGCCAGTACGAGGTCGCGGGCTGTCTGGCGCACGGCGGCCTCGGCTGGGTCTACCTCGCCGTGGACCGCGCGGTCTCCGACCGCTGGGTGGTGCTCAAGGGTCTGCTCGACACCGGCGACCAGGACGCGATGGCGGCGGCGATCTCCGAGCGGCGCTTCCTCGCGGAGATCGAGCACGCAAACATCGTGCGGATCTACAACTTCGTCGAGCACCTCGACCAGCGCACGGGCTCCCTCGACGGCTACATCGTGATGGAGTACGTCGGCGGCAAGTCGCTGAAGGAGATCGCCAATTCACGCCGTACCGGGACGGGCAAGCGGGACCCGCTGCCCGTGGAGCAGGCCTGCGCGTACGGCATCGAGGCGCTGGAGGCCCTCGGCCACCTGCACGGCCGCAACCTCCTGTACTGCGACTTCAAGGTCGACAACGCCATCCAGACCGAGGACCAGCTCAAGCTGATCGACATGGGCGCGGTGCGCAGAATGGACGACGACGAGTCGGCCATCTACGGCACGGTGGGCTACCAGGCGCCCGAGGTCGCGGACGTCGGCCCGTCGGTGGCCTCGGACCTGTACACGGTCGCCCGCACGCTCGCCGTCCTGACCTTCGACTTCCAGGGCTACACGAACGTCTACGCCGACTCGCTGCCCGACCCCGACAACATCGAGGTCTTCCACCGGTACGAGTCCTTCTACCGTCTCCTGGTCCGCGCCACGGACCCCGACCCGGCCCGCCGCTTCGCCTCCGCCCAGGAGATGACGGAGCAGCTCACGGGCGTACTGCGCGAGGTCGTCTCCCTGCAGACGGGCCGCGCGAGGCCCGCCCTGTCGACGCTGTTCGGCCCCGAAGTACGGGTCACGGACACCGAGTTGTTCCCCAAGCTGGACGGGGAGGTCTCGCGGTTGGGGGCGCGGGTGGCACCTGCCGGGAAGGGGGCCGCCGCCCTCGCCGGCGCCCCCGCGAACGCGCCGGCCGCCGGTGCCGCCGCGGGCGCCGGCATCGTCAGGTTCGTCGACGCCCCCGTCGCCGCCCTCGCGCTGCCCGTCCCCCATGTCGACCCCGCCGACCCCAACGCCGGTTTCCTCGCCGGTCTGATGACCACCGCGCCGGCCGAGCTGCTCGGCGCCCTCGCCGCCGCGCCGACGCCGTCGGCGGAGACACGGCTGCGGCAGGTGCGGGCCTGGCTGGAGAACGGCGACACCCGCACCGCTCACGAACAGCTGCTGGAGCTGGAGGACGAGCGGCCCGACGACTGGCGGGTCGTCTGGTACCGCGGCGTGGCGGCGCTCGGCATCGGCGACCACGAAGGCGCCGCGCTCGCCTTCGACGCGATCTACGACGCCTTCCCCGGCGAACCCGCCCCCAAGTTGGCCCTGGGCCTGTGCGCGGAGGTGCTGGGCCAGCTGGACAACGCCGCCGAGTACTACCGCCTGGTGTGGTCCACCGACCCGAGCTATGTGAGCGCGGCCTTCGGTCTCGCCCGCGTCCAGCTCGCGACCGGCGACCGCCGCGGCGCGGTCGGAACCCTGGAGTCGGTTCCGGAAAGCTCCATTCACTACACGGCCGCACGCGTGGCGGCCGTCCGCGCCCGGCTGCGTCAACGCACGGCGGCCGCCGCTGACGTACGGTTCCTGGACGACCTGACCGCCGCCGCGGGCCAGGTCGAGGCGCTGGACGCGTATGGTCTGGACCCGGCGCGCCGGGAGCAGTTGTCGGCGGAAGTCCTCGGTTGCGCGCTGGACTGGATACTCTCCGGTGGCCAGGGTTCCGCCCCGCCTGCCGCCGCCGGAGGACGGACGCTGCTCGGCAGCGGCCTGGACGAGCGGGGACTGCGTTTCGGCCTGGAGCGTTCGTACCGCACGCTGGCCCGGCTCGCGCGGGGCGGCGAGGAGAGGATCGACCTGGTGGAACGAGCCAACCGTTACCGCCCCCGGACGTGGGTGTAGTTGATGTCGCAGATGCCCCAGCTGTCCGCCTGCCCGAGCTGCGAATGGCCGCTCGAGTCGGGTGACCGTTTCTGCGGTGCGTGCGGATATGACCTGTCCGCCGTGCCAGTACGGCCGGACGACCATCCGACCATCGCCATGAACGGCTCGGTGCCGCCGCCTGCCACGGGCGCGCCCGGCGCGGACTGGCCCGTCGCCGCACCGGACGGCGCCGCCCCCGAGGCCACCCATCTGCCGACGGACCTTCCCGGCACCGACTCCGGCGGCCGCGACCTGCCCCCGGGCACGCCGCCGCCCCCGCAGGTGCCGCCGGCGGCGACCGCCCCCGACGCCGCGCACGGCACACCGGGCGTCCCGGCGCCGGGCAACCACGGCATCCCGGGCGCCTCGCCGGCCCCCGACCACCGGGCACAGCCCGGCCACCACGCCTCACCCGGCCACCCGGCCGTCCCGGCCCCGGGCGGCCCCGCCGTGCCCAGCGGCCCGCAGACGCCCGCCGCCCCGGCCGGTCCACCGCCCTCGCCGGGCTCCCCCGACGCCCCGGCCTCCGGCGTACGTTTCGACCGCCCTCCGGGGCCCGACGAGTACGCCCCCGCGGAGTCCGACGGGTACGCCCGTCCCGAGCCGGACGAGTACGCGCTGCAGGCGCCCGACCCGCGCGTGTCCGCCGCCGCGCCGACCCCGCCCGAGGGCACCAAGGTGTGCGTGGCGTGTCGCGCGGGCCGCGTCGACCACGACGGGTACTGCGAGAACTGCGGGCACGCCCAGCCGCGCGAGCGCGACCACATGGAGCAGGACGCCGGCCCCGTCGCCGCCGTCAGCGACCGCGGCCTGCGCCACCACCGCAACGAGGACGCGTTCGCCGTCGGCTGCACCGCGCTGCCCGACGGCCGGCCCGCGGTCCTGGCGATCGTCTGCGACGGCGTGTCCTCGGCGACCCGTCCCGACGACGCCTCGATGGCCGCGTCCCGGGCCGCGAGCGAGTCGCTGCTGGCCGCCCTGCCACGCGGCGCACACCCGCAGCAGGCCATGCACGACGCGATCATCGCGGCCTCCAACGCGGTCAACGCGCTCGCCAACGAGCCGGCCACGGCCCGCGAGCAAGCCCCGCACCAGAACGCGCCGGCCTGCACCTTCGTCGGCGCCATCGTCACCGCGGGCCTGCTGGTCGTCGGCTGGGTCGGCGACAGCCGCGCCTACTGGGTCCCGGTGGACCGCAGCACACCCCCGGCCCGGCTCACCGAGGACGACTCCTGGGCCGCGCAGATGGTCGCCGCGGGTCTGATGAACGAGGCCGAGGCGTACGCCGACGAGCGCGCCCACGCCATCACGGGCTGGCTCGGCGCGGACGCCTACGAACTGGAGCCGCACACCGCTTCCTTCAAGCCGGACCGGCCGGGTGTGGTGGTGGTGTGCACGGACGGCCTGTGGAACTACGCGGAGGCGGCCGACGACATGGCCGACGTCGTGCCTCTCGACGCCGCCGCGCGGCCCCTGCACAGCGCCCAGGTCCTCGTCGGACACGCGCTCGACGGCGGGGGCCACGACAACGTAACAGTGGCCGTCCTGCCGTTCCCGGCGCCGCCGATGGGGGCAGGATCGGCCTGAGGCCAACTGCGGGGACGGCCTCATCGGACCGGAGGGGACCGGTCCGTCGACAGCCATGGCCCCACCGCGGGGTTCTTTAGGGGGATTTGAGAACGTATGGCCAACTTCTCGAAATCAAATGTGCCGCAGTTCTCGGTGGACGTGTACCAGAACGAGTACCTCCCGGAGGGCGGTCGCGAGGTCAACGCGATCGTCACCGTGACCGCGACCGGCGGCGGCACCGTCGGCAGCGCGGTCGCCGCGCCCCACCTCTACTCGCCGGGGCAGGGCCCGTCCGCGGGTGTGGCGATCATGGTCGACTGCTCGGGCTCGATGGACTACCCGCCGACCAAGATACGCAACGCCCGCGACGCCACGGCCGCCGCGATCGACACCCTGCGCGACGGCGTGCACTTCGCTGTGATCGACGGCACGCACGTGGCCAAGGAGGTCTACCCGGGCGGCGGCCGTCTGGCGGTCGCCGACGCCACCACTCGCGACCAGGCCAAACAGGCCCTGCGCAGGCTCAGCGCGGGCGGCGGTACGGCCATCGGCACCTGGCTGCGGCTCGCCGACCGCCTGCTGTCCTCGGCCGACGTCGCCATCCGCCACGGCATCCTGCTCACCGACGGCCGCAACGAGCACGAGTCGCCTCAGGACCTCAAAGCCGCCCTCGACGCCTGCGCCGGACGCTTCACCTGTGACGCCCGTGGCGTGGGCACCGACTGGGAAGTGAAAGAAGTCACAGCCATCGCCTCCGCGCTGCTCGGCAGCTCCGACATCGTCGCCGATCCGGCCGGTCTCGCCGCCGACTTCACGCGGATGATGGAGACCGCGATGGGCAAGGAGGTCGCGGACGTCGCCCTGCGGGTGTGGACGCCGGTGGGCACGACCATCAAGTTCGTCAAGCAAGTCGCGCCGACGGTGGAGGACTTGACCGACCGCCGCGCCGAGGCCGGCCCGCGCGCCGGTGACTACCCCACCGGCTCCTGGGGCGACGAGTCCCGTGACTACCACGTATGCGTCGAGGTGCCCGCCGCCGGCCTCGGCCAGGAGATGCTCGCCGCCCGGGCCTCCCTGGTCATCCCGCAGTCCGACGGCACCGCACAGAACTTGGGCGCGCAAGGTCTCGTACGGGCCGTATGGACCGACGACATGGTCGCCTCGACCTCGATCAACCCTCAGGTCGCCCACTACACCGGCCAGGCCGAACTTGCACAAGTCATTCAACAAGGTCTCGATCTTCGCAAGTCGGGCGATATCGATGGAGCAACGGCCAAACTGGGTCGCGCCGTTCAGCTCGCCGGCGCCTCCGGAAATGCCGATACGGCGAAACTCCTTGCGAAGGTGGTGGACGTGGTCGACGCCGCGGCGGGTACTGTGCGACTGAAGGCGAAGGTCGCGGAGGCCGACGAGATGACTCTCGAGACACGGTCCACAAAGACTGTTCGTGTAAAGAAGTGACCTAGCAGGACCCAGCAGGACCCTGAAAAGGATCGAGCCTGACCCCCTTGGGGTTGGAGAAATCCGGTCGTGAGCGGCCGGAAAGGAGAGGGGGAAGCGCCGACATGCCGACCTGCCCGAACGGACACCAGTCGGGTTCCGACGACTGGTGCGAGGTCTGCGGTCACCGCATGGCCGGTGCCGTACCTCCGCCCCCTCCGCCGCCGCCCCCGCCCGGTGGCGGTTACGGCTTCCCGCCGCCCGGTGGCCCCGGCGGCCCTGCTCCCGGTGGTCCGTTCGGCGGCCCGAACGCCGGCCAGCCCGGCGGCACCCCGCATCCTTCCGCCGTACCGGAGCCGGAGCTCTGCCCGCAGTGCCGTACGCCACGTGAGGGCGGTGCGCCGTTCTGCGAGGAGTGCCGGTGGAACTTCCTGACCAACACGGCGACCTCGTACACCCCCGCAGCCCCGCGCCCCCCGGCGCCCGGCGGCCCGGGCCTGCCCTCGCACTTCCAGCAGCAGTCGGGGCCCCCGCCGTCGTTCGGCGGCGGTGACTCGTACGACTACCAGGGCTCGCGCCCGTCCCAGATGAACCGCCCGGCCGAGCCGATCCCGCCGTTCGGCGCGGAGCCTGCGGGACCGGGCGGACATGGCGGACATGGCGCCCCGGGCGGTCCCGGCGGGCCTGGCCCCGGCGGCCAGGGCGGTCCCGGAGGCCCCGGCGGTATGGGTGGCCCCGGTCCGGGTCAGGGCTACGGCGGTCCCGGCGGCTTCGGTCCCGGCCCCGGCGGCCCGGGTGCCACCAACCCCGGTCCCGGTGGCCCCGGCGGCCCGGGCGGCAACGGCCCCTCCGTCTTCGGTGACCCCGCGCGGCAGGTTCCGCCGCCGCCCGGGCCCACGCCGCCCGGTGGTCCGGGCGCGACCAGCGGTGGTCCGCAGGCCTTCCAGCAGGCAAGCCCGTCCGCTCCGCCGGCCCCGCCCGGGTTCCCGCAGGAGACGAACCGCCCGCCGCAGGGCGGCCCGGCCTTCGGCGGCGGTGACGACGACTGGGTGATCTCACCGCCCTCGTCGGGTCCCGGCGCTCCGGGTGGACCGGGCGCTCCCGGTGGCCCCGCTCAGGGCGGCTACGGCTACCCGCAGCCCGGCGCCACCCAGGCCCCGCCGCCCGGTCAGGGCTACCCGCCGCAGCAGCCGACGACCTGGCTGGCCACGATCGGCCCGGACCGCGAGTACTTCATGGCGATGATGCAGCGCTCCGGCCCCGAGGCCGCGGGCCTGAACCTGCCCGCGTACTCGCCCGAGCAGCAGCGCACGCTCACCGGCAACCAGGTCACCATCGGCCGCCGCCGCCACTCCACCGGCGAATCCCCCGACATCGACCTGTCGGTGCCGCCGGAGGACCCGGGCGTCTCGCACCAGCACGCGGTCCTGGTCCAGCAGCCCGACGGCACCTGGGCGGTCGTCGACCAGAACTCGACGAACGGCACCACGGTGAACGGTTCCGAGGAGCCGATCCAGCCCTTCGTGCCGGTGCCGCTGCAGGACGGCGACCGGGTGCACGTGGGTGCGTGGACGACGATCACGGTCCGGCGCGGCTAGCCGGAACACGACCGTCCGGCTCCGGGCGCGGCTCGATCTCGATACCGGGAGGGGCGGTCGTACGGCAGGAAAGTGCCGTACGACCGCCCCTCCCGGCGTTTCAGCCGGGCAGCGGCCAGGCGTACGGGCCCTCCGGGTCGTCCAGCCAGGCCCACTCGTGCTCGCCGCGCACGGTGATCCCGTACCGCTCCCGCTGGGGCTGTCCCTCGCGCTCCCACAGCGCGTACGCCTCCTGTGGATCGAGGCTGCCGCGGGTCAGGGCCAGCAGGAAGCGGAACAGCTCGTCCTCCCGGGCCCGGCGCGGCAGCCCGGCCACGGGCGAGGACTCCGGCTCGGTCCGGATCCCGCCGCGCAGCGGCACGAAGTACGCGGGCGTGTGCAGGAAGCGCCCTTCGGCGTGCTCGGCGTCCTGGACGGTGAGGGCGAGCAGTCCGGTGGCGAGCGGGGTCAGGATGCGGGCGCCGGGGCGGCACTGGGCGAGCCAGGCGCGCGGGATCGACGGCAGCGCGCAGGTCGCGATGATGCGGTCGAAGGGTGCGCGCTCGGGCACGCCGCGCGCCCCGTCGCCCGTGACCACGACGGGGTGGTATCCGGCCGCCGTCAGGTGCCGGCGGGCCGACTCGGTGATCTCCGGCTCCAGGTCGATGCTGGTGACGAGGTCGTCGTCGCCGAGCCGGCGCGCGAGCAGGGCGGCGTTGAAGCCCGTGCCGGCGCCGATCTCCAGGACGCTGTCGCCGTCCGTCACCTCCAGCGCGACCAGCATCATCGCCATCAGGGACGGCTGGCTGCTGGAGGAGAGCAGCTCGCCGTCGCGCAGCCGGGTGGCGAGGGGGGTGTCCGCGTACGCGCCGCGCATCCACCGCTCACGCGCGGCCGGGTCGGGGCTCTGGCCCCAGCGGCGTTCGTAGCCGCCGGCGACGCCGACGTAGTAGTACGGCACGAACAGATGCCGTGGCACGGCCGCGAAGACGTCCCGCCACCGCGGGTCCTCGCTCCATGCCCCTTCGGCCTCGATCGCGCGCACCAGCGCGGCCCGCGCCGAGGCGGCGAGGTCGTCCAGGTCGTTGTCGAGAGCGTGCGCGCTCATACGTCCACTGTCCTGCGCCAGGCGCCGCGAGGCGAGCACACCGCCGGACGATCCGGAACGCGTCACCCGGGGCGCCCTGCCCTTCACGACCGCTGGTCCTAAGCCTCAGGTCCTCCGTCTGCGCGTCTGAGACCATGGACGGGTGAATGAGATTCGGCGCGGCACGCTTCAGGAGCAGACCTTTTACGAGCAGGTCGGCGGGGAGGAGACCTTCCGCCGCCTCGTCCACCGTTTCTACCAGGGCGTCGCCGAGGACCCACTGCTCAAGCCCATGTACCCCGAGGAGGACCTGGGCCCGGCCGAGGAGCGCCTCACGCTGTTCCTGATCCAGTACTGGGGCGGCCCGACGACGTACAGCGAGAACCGCGGGCACCCCCGCCTGCGCATGCGCCACGCCCCGTTCACCGTCGACCGCGCGGCCCACGACGCGTGGCTGAAGCACATGCGGGACGCCGTCGACGAGCTCGGCCTCTCCGAGGAGCACGAGCGGACGCTGTGGAACTACCTGACGTACGCGGCGGCTTCGATGGTGAACACCGCGGGCTGAGCCGACTGTCAGCGAACGCTGACATCCAGGGTGCCGAGTCCCGCACGCCGTACGGCGATCGACCCGTACGGCGTGCGCAGCCGTAGCCACGCACCGGACGAGAGCAGGGCCAGCTCCCTGGTGGCGCGCAGGAATCCCAGCGACTGGGCCGCGTGCACGGCACGCACCGGCAGATGGGTGTTCCCGACGGTCCGGGACCAGATCTCCCGCCCGACCCGGTCGAGTTCGGCCCGGGTGCGCTGCTCGGCCGCCAGCTCCTGGGTACGCGACCGGAACTCCGCGACACCCGCACCGACCATCGCCCGCAGGGCATCGGGATCGGGCAGCCCCGGCACCGCCCGCCATCCGCCGCGCGGCGGGAGCACCCCGGCCCACGGCGGCCCGGTCACGGCCCCCGGCACGACCGCGGTGGCCGCCGACTCGTCGACGGACTCCAGGAGTTCACCCGCGGAGACGGTCACGTCCAGGGTGACGTCGAGCCCGTTCTCGTACGGTTTCGCGAGTCGTGCCGTGCGGATCGCCAGCACCTCGAAGGACGGTGGCCGTCCGAAGACGGCGAGCGCGGTGCCGGCCGCCTGCAGGCGCACCGCGGCTCCACGGTCGTAGTGGAGCAGCCGGGAGAGGAAGGCCGCGAGATCCGCCGCCTCCCCCTCGTCGGCGAGGTGGAGCACCGTCATGCGGCGACGGCCTCCTCCTCGGAGTCCTTGTCGTCCGCGTCGTCCGTGTACTCGCGGAGGAACTCCTTCTCCTCCGCGGTGAGCCGGCGCGGCCGTTCCGCCTCGAAGTCGAACGGCACGACCACGGTCGAGGCCCGGACGTAGACCAGGTCGTCGTCCTTCACCTCGTAGGTGATGGTGAAGGACGCGGCCCTGATCTCACTGACCCACAGTTCTATGTCCACCGGGTGGTGCCGGTGGACGAGCTGCCGCTTGTAGTCGATCTCGTGGCGCGCCACCACCGACCCCTGCTTGAAGTCCTTCTCCGGACGGAACAGGAAGTCGATGCGGGCTTCCTCCAGGTAGCGGACGAAGACCGCGTTGTTGACGTGTCCGTACGCGTCCATGTCGGACCAGCGCAGGGGGCAACGGTAGATGTGGCGCAAGATCGATCAGCCCCGGGTCAGCTTCTTGTAGGTGGCGCGGTGCGGACGGGTGGCGTCCGCGCCGAGCCGCTCGACCTTGTTCTTCTCGTACGACTCGAAGTTGCCCTCGAACCAGAACCACTTGGACTCGCCCTCGTAGGCGAGGATGTGCGTGGCGACCCGGTCGAGGAACCAACGGTCGTGGGAGACGACCACGGCCGCGCCCGGGAACTCCAGCAGCGCGTTCTCAAGGCTCGACAGCGTCTCGACGTCCAGGTCGTTCGTCGGCTCGTCGAGAAGTAGCAGGTTGCCGCCCTGCTTGAGGGTGAGCGCGAGGTTGAGGCGGTTGCGCTCACCACCGGAGAGGACGCCGGCCGCCTTCTGCTGGTCGGGGCCCTTGAAGCCGAAGGCCGAGACGTACGCCCGCGAGGGCATCTCGACCTGGCCGACGTTGATGTAGTCGAGCTCGTCGGAGACCACGGCCCACAGGCTCTTCTTCGGGTCGATGTTCTCGCGGCTCTGGTCGACGTACGAGATCTTGACGGTGTCGCCGACCTTGATGCTGCCGGAGTCGGGCGTCTCCAGACCCTGGATCATCTTGAAGAGGGTGGTCTTGCCGGCGCCGTTGGGGCCGATGACACCGACGATCCCGTTACGCGGAAGCGTGAACGAAAGATCATCGATGAGGACCTTCTCGCCGAAGGCCTTGCTGAGGTTGTTGACCTCCACGACGATGCTGCCCAGACGCGGGCCCGGCGGGATCTGGATCTCCTCGAAGTCCAGCTTCCGCATCTTGTCGGCCTCGGCGGCCATCTCCTCGTAGCGAGCGAGACGCGCCTTGGACTTGGCCTGACGCCCCTTGGCGTTGGACCGCACCCACTCCAGCTCTTCCTTGAGCCGCTTGGCGCGCTTGGCGTCCTTCTGGCCCTCGACCTTGAGACGGGTCTGCTTGGTCTCCAGGTACTTGGAGTAGTTGCCCTCGTAGCCGTGGAGCCGGCCGCGGTCGACCTCGCAGATCCAGCCGGCCACGTTGTCGAGGAAGTACCTGTCGTGGGTCACGGCCACGATGGTGCCCTCGTACTTGGCGAGGTGCTGCTCCAGCCAGTTCACGGACTCGGCGTCGAGGTGGTTGGTGGGCTCGTCGAGCAGCAGCAGGTCAGGGGCTTCCAGCAGCAGCTTGCACAGCGCGACGCGGCGCTTCTCACCACCGGAGAGGTTGACGACGGGCCAGTCGCCGGCCGGGCACCCGAGCGCGTCCATGGCCTGCTCGAGCTGGGCGTCGAGGTCCCACGCGTTGGCGTGGTCGAGGTCCTCCTGGAGCTTGCCCATCTCTTCGAGAAGCGCGTCGGAGTAGTCGGTGGCCATCAGCTCGGCGATCTCGTTGAACCGGTCGAGCTTGCCCTTGACCTCGGCGACACCCTCCTGGACGTTCTCCAGGACGGTCTTCTCCTCGTTCAGCTTGGGCTCCTGCATCAGGATGCCCACGGTGTACCCGGGCGACAGGAACGCCTCACCGTTCGACGGCTGCTCCAGCCCCGCCATGATCTTCAGAATCGTCGACTTACCGGCGCCGTTCGGGCCGACGACGCCGATCTTCGCTCCGGGGAGGAAGTTCAGGGTGACGTCGTCGAGAATCACCTTGTCGCCGTGCGCCTTGCGCGCCTTGCGCATGGTGTAAATGAACTCAGCCAAGAGAAACCGTCCGGCAGCTTGAAATCAGGCAGTGGGCAGATACACCCCATCTTGCCGGATCGCCACCCCTCGGGGGAAACCCGTATCGCCGACGCCCCCTGACCTGGACTTTCGTCGCCGAAGGTGATCGGCCGGGTGCCGAGCCGCGCGGTCGAGCTGACAGAAGCTCAGCGGGAGGTGCCGGCGCCGCAGTTGCGGAGCCGTGGCGAGTTCGGGCGTCCGGGTGGGCGCACCCGGGTGCCGATATCGGCGTGCCGCCGGGACATATAGGAATTTTTCACATTAACCTCCCGTAACTGTACGGAGTCGATCTTTAACGGATCGCACCCACCACCTCACTCCATCGGAGAAGACATGCACAACCTTCGCAAGGCTGCCGTCGTGGCCGTCGCCATCGGCACCGTCGGACTCCTGGGCGCCGGCACCGCCACCGCCGACGGCCACGGCCACGGCGGCAAGGGCGGGGACAAGGTCAGCGTCCTGCAGAGCTCGAACTGCAAGTCGCACGACCTGAACGTCGACGTCCTCGGGCAGGTCGGCATTCTCAACGGCGCGCTGGGCAACGCGCTCAACGGCGAGGGCGACACGGGCGCGCAGGCCACCCACATCGGCTCGACCATGGGCTGCGACAACAGCGCCTGGTAGACCGAGTCCGAGACGAGGTCTTCTCGCCACGTCTCACGCAGGGATTCTGGCGGGTGCGAATCGGTGCCCCATGGCGAGACCTACCGGTGGAGTACGGGCCGTGACAGACGGCCCATGGGTTGTTCCGCCGACGGCAGCGCACCCCCAGGCACCCCGTGAAACAGTCAGGGGCTTGATCCAGCGAAGTGGATCAAGCCCCTGATCTGGTGTTACGTGATCTGGTGTTCTGTGATCTGGTGTTCTGTCGAGGTGTCCGGGCGGGGCGGCAACCAGGCGCCGGCCGGCCGCCTGCCTCAGTCCTGCGTCGGCAGCTGCTTCTTCCGTACGACGATCAGCGCCGCGCCGCCGATCACGACCAGGCCGATGGCGATGCCCGTGATCAGGGGGGTCATCGCGGAGCCTCCGGTCGCGGCGAGGTTGGTGTCGTCGGTCGCCGTACCGACCGTGGCGGGGCTCGGCTCGGCGAGGGTCTGGGTCAGCGCGCCCGCCGCCTCGGCCTCACCCATCTGCGTCATGCAGTCCAGCACTCCGGTGAACCGCTTCTCGAAGCCGCCCGGCCCCTGGATGGTGAAGTCGTACGCCTGGTCCTCCTGGAGCGGGACCGTCACCGTCCGTGACTCGCCCGCCGCGATGCTGTGCTCGATCCCGAGCAGCTCGAACGTGAACGCCTCGGTGCCCTCGTTGGCGGCGGTGATGTCGACGCCGCCCTTGTCGCAGTTCTCCGCGGCGGACAGCGCGGGTATCGCACCGGTCTTCGCCCAGCTCGCGCTCGCCGTCGCCGAGACGGTCGACTCGCTGGAGCCGGCCAGGATCTGCGTCTGGCTGCGGCTCTCGGCGGCGAAGGCACGTCCCACCGGCACGGTGGTCGAGGCCTGCACGGTCAGCTCGGCCTGGCCGGCCGCCGCGTTCTCGGGGACCTCGAAGAACACCTGACCGCCGTCGGCCGCGGATGTGACGGCCTTGCCGTCCTTGTCCACGATCCGCACCCCGCTGGTGGCGGCGTCCGCCGGGGGCGTCAGCGTCACGCCGTCCGAGTCGGTGTGCACCGTCACCGGACCGAGCCGCTCACCGAGGTGGCCGGAGACCGCGGGCGGGTCGAGCCGCAGGGACGCCTCGGGCTCCCCCAGGCCCCGCGCGCTCCTCTCCAGGTAGTCCGCGAGCTGCTCGGCCTGCGGGTCGACGGCGTCGACGTCCGCACCGTCCGAGTAGCGCCAGATGGCCACCTGCGTGCCGGCCGCCGCGTCCTGCTCGGTGAGGCCGCCCTTGACGCCCGCCTTGCCCGCGAGGGCGGCGAGATCGTTCACCTGCGGGTAGGAGTTCTGCAGGATCCAGCGGATCTTACCCGCGTCCTTGTTGGCGCCCAGCGAGGTGCCGCTCCAGGGCGTCTCGTGATATCTGGCGTCGCGCTGCGTGGGGTTGTGGATGTCGACGCAGTACGTCTGCAGCATGCCGCCGCCGTCGACGGACATCTCGAACAGGCCGGCCGAGATCTCCTGGTCACCGGAGTCGGCGTGGACGACAGCGCCGCCGTAGGTCTTGAGGCCACCTATGGTCGCGGTCGCCCCGCCCTGGCTCCAGGCTGCCCCGTCGGCCGCGGCTGTGCCGGCACCGGCAACCACCGAGGCGGCGACCAGCCCGGACACCAGGGTCGAGGCGGCCAGTCGAGCCGCCCCGCGCCCGCGCACCGACAGCGCAGAGAACGCAGCAAACACAGAATTCCCCTTCGAGCAGGACCCGTTGACGTGGGGGGCACGGTCCCACCAGCAGAAGCTTCAAGCCCCGAGAGCTATGTCCGGCATCCTAGGTACGCCGCGCACCACGCTTCCCTGTGATCCCGTCGGCGGGCCGATCCGACTCGGAATCGTTATCGCCAAGATCCCCTGCGAGCAGGGCTTATCGACAAATCCACCGGGGTCGTTCGGAACGCATTCGCCGATAAGCCGCACTTCGGTCAGCCTCTTCAAGTGACTGACGTCACGTCACCGCTACTGGCTCCTGGGCCTGTTGAGAGTCCGCCCGTTGGGAGTCGGCCTTTGGGGATTCCACGTCGGCGGGTGGCGTCTCCCACTCGGGCTCGGGTTCGGACAGCGCGGATGCGGATCCAGATACAGATGCGGAGCCGGCGGCTGAGGCCCTGGCTCCCGTCTCCGGCCTGAGGGCGCGCCGGAAGGCCGACGTGCCGCGCGCCAGGTCGTGGCCGATCGCCGTCGCGTCGATGTCGGCCGAGGTCCAGCTCTGCCCCTCGCGTACGTCCGAGCGCACCTTCAGCCGGCCCTGCACCACGACGGGATCGCCCACGTTCAGCGACCCGGCGGCGTTCGTGGCGAGCTGGCGATTGGCCCACACCGTGAAGAAGTTGGTGTGCCCGTCGGTCCACTCGTTCTTCCCGCGGTCCAGGTAGCGCGAGGTCACCGCCAGCCGGAAGCGCGCGGACGGTCCCGTCGTCAGCTCCCGGTACACCGGCTGTGTCGCCACGTTGCCCACTGCGCAGATGATCGTCTCGTTCATCTCGATCCCTCCCCTCGCCCGGCCTCTCCCGCCGGGCGGACACGCGTACGGGCCCGTCCCGTACGGCTGCGTCCGACCGTCCTTCGCGATCGCCGCGAAGCCAGACTGCCTCCGTCGGGCCGAGCCCGCTGAGCCCTGTGGATCACCGCGTGCCTGTGGACAACTCCGCCACCCGGACGGGTGATCGCCGCACCCACGAGCCCCGGTGCCGGCGGGCCCGCGGGGCTCGTGGGGCTCGTGGGGCTTGTGGGGCTCGTGGCCGCCCGAGGGTCCCCCCGGTCCCCTCCACAGCCGTCGCCGCTCAGGTCACCTCCCCGCGGACCCCACCCCCATCACGCGCCCGTACTGCTCCCGGACCTCCCGGTATCGCAGCAGCTCCGAGGCCACCGGATCCAGTACCCGGGCCCGCCCGCACCCGGCCGCCGCCTCCCGCAACCGCCGTTCCGCCTCCAGGCCGTACCGCCGTGCCGGCCCCCGGGCCGCCATCCGGCAGCCCCACTCGACGAACGGGCCGCCGACGATTCCGGCCGTCATCAGCAGCACCGGCACTCCCAGGTTGGGCGCCATCACCCCGACGATCTGTCCCACCAGCCAGAGCCCGCCGATGACCTGAAGGATCGTCATGGACGCCTGCACCAGGACGGCCGCCGGCCACCAGCCCGGCCGTGGCGGCCGCCCGGGCGGCAGTCCCGCCCGCGCGGCCAGCTCGTCCAGCGCCTCCGGCAGCCCCTGAGCGCCCCGTACGGCCGACTCGCGCACCGCCTGCGCCCACGGTGTGGGCAGCCCGGCCGACGCCCGGTCGGCGACCGTACGCACTGCCTGTTCGACGCGCTGCCGCGCGGTGGCCTCCTCGTCCGTCTGCGTCCGCACGGACAGACGTCCCGTCGTGGGCTCGCCCCGGTCCTGGTACCAGCGCCACAGCCGCAGCCAAGGCGTCCCGCACGCGCGGTTGGCGTTGCGCAGCCATGCCCGTTCGGCGGCCTCGCCCGCGGCGGTGGCGCCGATCGCGTCCGCGAGGCGCGCGGAGAACTCGTCGCGCGCCTCCTCGCTGAGCCCGGTCCGCCGCCGCGCGGCGTACACGGGCCGCAGCCGCCATCCGGCGGCGTCCACGTCGGCCGAGATCCGGCGCGCGGCCGACCCGCGTTCCGCCACGAACTGGCCGAGCGCCTCACGCAGTTCGCCGACGCCCTCGCCGGTGAGGGCGGACAGCGCAAGCACGATGGCGCCCGGTTCGCCGTGCTCGCCCAGCGCGATGCCGTCCTCGTCGAGCAGCCGCCGCAGGTCGTCGAGGACCTGGTCGGTGGCCTCCCCGGGCAGCCGGTCGACCTGGTTGAGGACGACGAACATGATCTCGGCGTGTCCCGCCATGGGCCGCAGATAGCGCTCGTGCAGGACCGCGTCGGCGTACTTCTCGGGGTCGACCACCCAGATGACCGCGTCGACGAGCCCCAGGACGCGGTCGACCTGCTCGCGGTGCTGCACGGCGGCCGAGTCGTGGTCGGGCAGATCGACCAGGACGAGCCCGCGCAGCTGCCCGTCCGCAGCCGCGTTCTGCGCGGGACGCCGCCGCAGCCGCGGTGGGATGCCGAGCCGCTCGATGAGGCCGACCGCGCCGTCGCTCCAGCTGCAGGCGAGGGGTGAGGCGGTCGTCGGCCGCCGTACGCCCGTCTCCGAGATGGTCACCCCGGCGAGCGCGTTGAACAGCTGCGACTTGCCGCTGCCCGTGGCGCCCGCGATGGCGACGACGGTGTGCTGCCCGGAGAGCCTGCGCCGCGCCGCCGCCTCGTCGAGCACCCGGCCCGCCTCGGAGAGCGTCTTGTTGTCGAGCCGGGTGCGCGAGAGCCCGACCAGTTCGCGCAGCGCGTCGAGCCGGGACCGCAATGCCCCGTCGTACGCGAGCGGCGTCACGACCTGCGCCCCGGAGGCGCGGGGTTCCACAGCGGCGGGTTGTTCCGGAGCGGCGTTCTCATTCACCCGCCTTGCGATCAGCCCGTCGTCCCAGGGGGTCGCGGAGTCCGTACCGGAGGAGGGTTCCGTGCGGGCGGCGTCCGACCGCGCGGAGGAGTCCACCCGAGAGGCGGAATCCGTACGAGGGGCGGGATGTGTACGCGCGGGAGAGTCCTTACGGGACGGGGGCTTCGTGCGAGACGGGGGCTCGGTGCGGGACGACGAGGGCTCCGTACGTGCCGAGGAATCCGTACGTCGGGAGGTGCCGCCGCTCTTACGGCCGCCCGGGTCGGAGGCAGCGCCACGTGCGGGCGTGTCACCATCCCTGCGGGCCCCGGCGTCACGGCTCCCCTCACGCGCGGGCGCGACACCGCCCTCGCGGGCGCCGGAGTCCGGGGCGTCCTCACGCGCGGGCGTGCCGCTCTCCTTACGGCCGCCGGAATCGGCGGCGCCCCCACGCGCGTGCGCGTCAACGTCCTTACGCCCCCCGGGCTCGGGGACACTCACCCGCATCTGTGCCTCACCATCCTCACGGCCGCCGGAGTCGAGGGCCCCCTCGCGCGCGGGCGTGTCACTGTCCGTCAGGTCCTCCACGCGCGCGTGGCCGTCGTCCGCCCGGCCGTCCCACTTAGCGAGCTTCCTCCAGAGCATGCTTCGGTTCTCCGGCTCCTCGACGGCTGCGGGACCCTCGCCCTCGCCGGGCGCTCCCGCCGCCTGATCGCCCTCCGCGGGGAGGCGGTTCCCGGAAGCGCCCTCCAGAGGGACGTTCGCCGGGGTGCTGTTCTCGCGCACGGCGGGCCCCGTGGCGCCGTCCTTCTGCTGATCGGCGTGTTCCGTGTGGTCCTGGTCAGTGACGGCAGTCACCGGTCACCTCTCCTTCTGCAGTACGGACAGCGCGGCGATGAGTTCGGCCTGGGGTTCCGGATGGACCTCCAGGGCGTCGAGCGGGGCGAGCCGTCGCTCGCGTTCGTTGTGCATGACCCGGTCCAGGTGCTCGGTGAGCAGCCGCCCGGCCCGGTCGCGCAGCCGCAGCGCGCCGTGCGCGCCGATCCGTTCGGCGAGCCCCTCCCCCGCCGACCGCGCCCGGCGTCCGCCCAGCAGGGCGGTGGCGACGAGGGCGGTGACGACCTCGGAATCGGGGGCGACGCTGCGGTCGAGGACGCTCACCTCGTCCTCCGCGTACTCCTCGAGTTCCCTGCGCCAGCGCCGTACGGCCATGCCGATGCGGTGTTCTACGCTCGCCGGCCGTGGGTCGCGGCCCGTCAGTTCGGGGGCCGCGGCGGCCGGTTCGCGCCGCCAGGCGTCGTCGACGCGCTCGTCGGCGGCGGTGACGGCGCACAGCAGGAGCGTGCTCAGGCTCTCCACCAGCGACTCCAGCAGCTCGCTGGCGGAGCAGTCGAGCGGGAAGGCACGCCAGCGCTTCAGCGCGTCGCCGGCGAGCACGGCACCGGCCTGGAGCCGGCTCCGTACGCGCGCGTACTCGCTGTCGTACGCACTGTCCACGGCGCTGGTGAGCCGTAGCGCTGCCGCGTACTGGGCGGCGGCGGCGTTCGCCAGCTCGGGCATGCGGACCTTGAGCGAATCGAGCAGACCGTTGGCCGTTCGGATGATGGCGTGTTCCCGCGCCCCCGGGTCCTGGGCCTGCTGGCTGAGCCAGGTGCGCAGCGGTGCCACCGCCGTCGCCGGCAGAAGCCCGCCGCCCCAGGCCGACTCGGGCAGCTCGGGCACGGTGAAGCGGGGGATGTGACCGAGGCCGGCCTTGGTGAGGAGCGCGCCGTACTGCCGGGACACCTCGGAGACGACCTGATGCGGAACCCTGTCCAGAACGGTCACCAGGGTGGCGTCGTACTCCTTGGCTGTGCGCAGCAGATGCCAGGGAACGGCGTCGGCGTACCGGGCGGCCGTCGTGACCATCACCCAGATGTCGGCCGCGCAGATCAGCTGGGCCGCGAGGGCTCGGTTGTCCGCGATCAGGGAGTCGATGTCGGGCGCGTCGAGCAGGGCGAGCCCGGGCGGCAGCGTGTCGGCGGTCTCGAGCCGCAGCACGCGCGCGGCATCCTCGCCCGGCGCCATCAGCTCCTCCGCCGGATCCTGATCGGGCATCCACACGCGCGTGAGGTCGGGCAGCACCCTCACCCCGCTGAACCAGTGATGGTCGTCCGGATGACAGACCAGCACGGGATTTCGCGTGGTCGGCCGCAGCACTCCCGCTTCGGTCACGCGCCGGCCCACGATCGAGTTGACGAGCGTCGACTTGCCGGCCCCGGTCGATCCGCCCACCACGGCAAGCAACGGCGCTTCGGGCTCTCTCAAGCGGGGCACCAAATAGTCGTCGAGCTGTGCGAGCAGTTCGTCGCGGTTGGCACGCGCGCGTGGCGCCCCCGCCAGGGGCAGCGGAAAGCGTGCGGCCGCGACACGGTCGCGCAGGGCGGAAAGTGCGTCGAGCAGCTGAGGCCGTACGTCCAAGGTCACCACATGCGAAGAATGCCCAATTTTAGGGGAATTCTGAAGCATATGAGTATGTCTGCGCGCCGACGGGACACAAGGGATGGAAGGGACGACTGGGACACAGGCACAGTCCAGGCATAACGAGTGCACAACACCCGGGGCGCGAGAGGCCAAAAGCGGTGCACGATTCGTACCTGCCTGCGATTATCAGGACCGCTTCACCGAACCTCCACATCGAGCCACGGAGGCGAAGCAACAGGGACACGGACGCGGGAGCCCTATCCTTGTCCCCGGCAACGTCACGGAATCAGCCCACACCCGGGCGCACCACGACCGAGGCCACCACAACCGGCCCCCGTAGCTCAGTGGATAGAGCAGGCGCCTTCTAAGCGCTTGGCCGCAGGTTCGAGTCCTGCCGGGGGCGCCCAGTCTCCGCCCTCCTTCGGGAGGGCGTTTTTGCTGGTCAGTGCGGGTAATGCCGGGCGCGGCGAAGCCCCGGACGCCCCCTTGATGATCAAGGGCAGACTCCGGGGCTGTCCGGCTGTCACCGGGTTTTCGCGGGTGGCTGTGTCGAATACGTGTCGAAGTTCTGGGCGGCCGAGGGGTCAGCCAGCGGACGACCGCTCGGGGAGATCTCCGGCAGCTTCGAGCCGCCTCTTCAGGTCGGGCAGCTGACCTTCGACGCATCGGGCGTAGGTCGCCAGGAGCACGGCCACGCTGTTCCCAGCCCAGTCGGCCACCTGGGCAGGCGGGATCCCGTCGTTCAGCCACTTCGTCAGGCGCGTGTTCCGGTTGTCGTAGACGCGCCGTCCGGTGGGCGACTCGAAGACGTGCGGGGGCAGTACGGCCTTACGGGCGTTGCGCCACGCTCGACGGATGACGGAACCAGCGAGGATGCCGCCCGACTCGCCTTGGAACAGCAGGTCACCCGGCTTGAGCCGTTCGTCCTCGATGTGCTGCCGCAGTATGCGCGTGAGGGCGGGATGTCCTGGGACGGTGCGGGTCTCGCCCTCTGCACGGCCTTTCAGGTCGCGTTGTTCGTGGATGTCCCCCGTGTCGGTCCACTGCTTTCCGACGAGAGGCACGACGAGCGGCTTTCAGATGCGGAGTTGGAGCTGTTCCTCCAGTACCTCCACAGATTCGCGAACCATGACCTTGATCTCTACGCCCTCATACAGGTTGGAGACCCAGCGCACCCCGCCTACGTGTCCTTCAGCAGGACGCCGGAAGCGGGTGTCGACCCATCGGCTTACCGGTGGCCTTGAACCGGCTCCGGGCCGTGTCGAATGTGTGTCGACGGCAGCGGCTCTGAAACCACGTTCCGAAAAGAAGCCCTGCCAGACGCTAGTTCCTGATAGTCGCTCATACAGACGCGACTGCCGATTGCGGCAGGTCTGTGACGGTCAGGCAGGAGTGTCGAGTCAGCCGAAGTCGTTCGTGCCGGGAGTGGGGCGAGTACTGATGGTCTCGTCGTACGTCGGCATAGTGGTGCCGTACGAGGTGCGCGGGTCCAGTGGTCCGGCGCCGGACCCCCGGCCCACTGGTTGGACGCCCGGGGCGCTGCCCGGATGCCCGAGGGCGTGGCGCTCGCCCGTACCCGGGCGCAGAACCGCGGGCATTTCACCGGAGGTGGCCTGTGTCGCGGTGCCGGTCTTCTCGAAGTCCTGGGACGTCCGTTGGTCGTTCCATTCGTGGCCGTCCGCCGACGACCTGAGGTTGTCCCTGCCGGCCTGGAGGCGGGAGTGCAGACCGTCGAGGGCCGGCTTCCAGCTGGTGGCGATCTCTGTCAAAGCGGCGCCGATCGACCAGCCAGTGAGCGAGTTGCCCGCGGTCCTCGATTCCCTGATGGCCTTGTCGGCCGGTCCCTTCATGGTTTGGGATACACCGTCGCAGGCGCCGGCGGACGCGCGCAGTTCGGCCGGGTCGACGTTGGTGCTCTGAGACACGTCCAGTTCCTCTCAATCGGTCAGAACTGCTGCTGCTTCGCACCGGGCGGGAGCATGCAGGGGGTGCGTACGGAGAAAGAGAGCGCTTGGGGCTTTGTCTTGCCGGAGCCGACGGTCTCGGCCGTCACGCGATAGGAGTTCTCCTTGTTGTCAGCCCTGAACACTGCCGACTCGTAGGCATCCTTGAACTCCCGGTATCCCGTGACCTCGTACCCCTGCTTGGAGAGCTCCTGACGGAGCGTCTTCACGACGCGCGTGTGCTCCGTGACGGGCGCCGGGGAATTGACGTAGTAGAAGAGGCTGTACCGGCCGTCCTCGGCCACCTCGTCGTTCGCCCCGATACATGCCTCGAAGTGCACCTTGGCCGTCGAAGGGGTGAGCTCGACATCGGCGATCCTGGCCATGTACGCGGTGTAGTCCTTGGCCCACTTCAGCGCGGCGTCCTTTTCCATCCGCGGCAGCGGGGTGTTCGCGTCGTCACTCTGGGACACACAACCTCCAGTTGAAAGGAGAACTGCGGAGACAGCCAGCATCGTCCGGAAGAAGGGCCTAGAGACCAGGGACGATATAGGCGTCCGGCGGCATCTCGGAGCCCTCCTTCGGAACCTCTGTGGGCTGCCTGCCTGCAATGATCGCTCCCTGGTTGTCGAGGGACTCGCTGGGTCCGTACGGCCCGCTGTCCCAATAGCCGCTGTGGCCATGGGTGTCGACCTCGAAGTTGTTGCCACCGAAGCCTCCAAGCGTCGGGTCGCGGCCGAGGGTGTAGTCGGAGGTGTTGTTGGCGACAGCGTCGTCCTCCGCAGTACCGACCCACACGTGCTCGGGATCCATCTGCAGATCCTCGGCCTCGTCCACTGTCATCCCAGGACTACCGACTGCAACCACGTCGTCCGCGCCCAGGCCGGAGCCTCCGGCTGCGGCAGCACCCACGACTGTGGAGCCGTAGCTGTGTCCGATAACGGTGGTGTGACTCGGCGATCCGTCATGCGCGGCATGCGAGCCCGCCACGAACTGCCGCAGGTCAGGAGCGGCCTCCTCGGCTCGCCCGGTTCCACCGACGCTGGTGAAGTCGGTCGCGGACGCCTCGGGGGCGTCGTAGCCGAGCCAGGTGATCATCGCCACGCTCTCGCCGTTGGACCGGCTCTCCGCCGCCGACTGCAGCCTGTCGATGCGCTCGAGCTGACCGGGTACGGCGTCCATGTTCGTGTTGGTGCCTGGCACCAGGATGCCGGTGTGCGCGGCCGTGTCGGGGTTGCCCATGGCGATGATGGCCCGTCCGTCGTCCTTGGAGTCGTAGCCGAGGAGGTACAGCTCCTTGCCCCTTGGCGCGGCATCCGCGGCTTCGAGCCGGTCGTTCAGCACCTGGAGATTGCTCAGGCGCCTGTTGACGGTTTCATCGGTGTCCCCCGGGAACCCTTCGTCCCAGTTGCCCTCCTGGATCAGATTCATTTCCTGGGCGAGGGCCGTGCGATTGGCGTCGTCGCGCACGTCCGACGGCAGACCGTCGGTCGCTCCGATCTGCCTCGGGTAGAGCGTGGTGTAGGTCTGACGCTCCTCGGGGCTGAGGGCCTTCCACCAGTCGGCGGCAGCCTTCGGGTCGTCCGAAGGGATCTGCGGGGCCTGGACACCCACAGCTTTCATCGCGTTCTTGACGTCCCGGGCGGATTCCGCCGCCGCGTCGCGGCTGAGCGGATCGGTGAGAATGTCGCCGTTCAGCTCGGCGAGCGCCCTCGCGCCGTCGTTACTGGCCTTGTGCGCGGCAGCCAGGGCCTCGTCGATGGCGGCGCGGTGCTCCCCGAGCAGGGCGCTGCGGTCCGCAATGATCTGCTGTGCGTCGGGGTCCTGGCGTGGAAGGCCCGAGGTCGTCGGATCGCTGACCCAACCGTCGTTGTCGACGTCGAAACCGTCCTGCTCCGCACGCCGCACCGCGTTACGGAGGTCGGTCGGGACTGCTCCATCCAGAACCTTGTGGTGTTCAGGACCTCGGCGATGGCCATGGCCTCCGTCTCGACCACACCGATGCGCGACTCGACGTCCTCCAAGTAGAAGAGGGCCGCGTCGGCGTCATCGCCCTTCCAGGACTGGTGCAGCGGCCCGGTGACCTGTCGGCGGTGACGGTCGGTGAGCGAGTCCATGGTCGTCGAGAGCCCGCGCCAGGACTTGACCGCGGCTTCCAGGTCGGAGAAGTCCTGCTTCATCAGCCGGGAGAAGTCAGAAGCCACGTCGGCTCCCGCTCGGCTGGCCCGGGGGTCCCGCAGAGCATGGCAAGCCAACCCAAGTAGGCATATGACAACCCCCGTTGCTACTCACTCATGAGTTCGAGGCACTCAGCCTAGCCGACGTCTTCTCGCCCTAGACCGTTGCTTCTGGATCACCTCGTATCGAGTGGCAAGGCCCTGCCACTGCAATGAAAGCCGCAGGCAGGCAAGGGGGTTGGGAGAGCCGGGCCGAAGCCAAGGTGCCGGCTCCGGCAGACATCACAGCGCGGCTCGGCGTCGCCGCCGCCCGGCATCGGTTCTGGGCATCCAAGAAGCCGCTCTTCCCATCAACCGCTAGCAGGAAGGCCCCGCGTCAGGTCGTAGCTCCTCCGCTCGTATCGTGACCGCATGCGCAACGAGCGGCACGATGAGCGGCTGTCGGACGAGGAGTTGGAGCTGTTCCTCCAGTTCCTCCACAGATTCGCGAACCATGACCTTGATCTCTACGCCCTCATACAGGTTGGAGACCCAGAGCACCCCGCCTACGTGTCCTTCAGCAGGACGCCAGAAGCGGGTGTCGACCCATCGGCCTACCGGCGACCGTGAACCGGTCCCGGGCCATGTCGAATGCGTGTCGACGGCAGGGGACGAGCTGCCAGCGGAAGGCGTAGCTGCCCAGGTCAGTGGCCGACTCCCGGCGAACACGCCAAGCGCCTTCTAAGCGCTTGGCCGCAGGTTCGAGTCCTGCCGGGGGCGCCCAGTCTCCGCCCTCCTTCGGGAGGGCGTTTTTGCTGTTCAAGACGGGATTCAGGCGCCCTGGCGCTCGGCCCGCCGCCGGGCCAGCTCTTCGACCGCGGTCGGCAGCGTCGTCTCGAAATCGATCAGCTTGGCCCAGGTCGGGGTCACCACGATCCGGACCATGCCGTCGTACAGCGAGCGCACCTCGGCCTCCCATTCGACCCGCTGCTCGGCCGACATCTGGTAGCTGCCGTTGGCCTGCAGGTACTCCTCGGGAATGCCGTCGACGACGTCCAGCTCGGCCCGGCCGCGGATCAGCAGGATCTTCGGCGGGTGGACCTCAGTGTCGATCGTGAGCGCGACCATCGGGTTCGCCCGCAGCGACGGCAGTTTGGGCGCGTTCGTCGCCGTACACATGACGATGTGCGACCCGTTCCAGACGAAGGCGATCGGTACGTTGCGCGGGGTTCCGTCCTTGGCGACGTAGGCCAGGCGGGTCACGTCACGGGCCAGCAGCTCCTGGCTGGTCGGGCGGTTCAGTACCTCGGTGATCTCGTTCGGTTGCATGGTTCGGTTCCTCCTCCTCAGCAAACACTCAGCGCAGCTGCTCGGCCAGTCCGACGATGATGCCCTCCGGGCCGCGGAGGTAGCAGAGCAGATGGCTGTCCTCGAACTGGGCGATCTCGCCGACGAGTTCGGCGCCGTGGGGGCGCAGGCGGGCAACGGTGTCCTTGAGGTCGTCGACGGCGAACATGACGCGGTGCGTGCCCAGCACGTTGTGCGGCCGGTTGCGCGGCCCGTCGCTGATCACCGCGGGGCTGTGGTACTTCGACAGCTCGAGCCGGCTGTGGCCGTCCGGGGTCCGGACCATCGCGATGTCACAGCGCACGCCGTCGAGTCCGGTGCACTGGTCGGCGACGAGGCCCTCGACCTCGGCCCTGCCCTCCAGCTCCATACCGAGTTCCACGAAGAACGCGATGGCGGCATCCATGTCCTCGACGACGATGCCGACGTTGTCCATCCGCTGAATCGCCATGCTGGTTTCTCCTTCTTCCTCGTGCGGCCGGTGCCGGCCGCTGCTGTCCCTGGGACGGAGCCGGTCGCACGTTCTCGACATCCCCAGACTGTGGAACTCCGAAAAATCTGGATCGCGCCTCGGGTGAGATTCATCCGGATGCACCAGCCCACCGCCGGCACGCTGAGAACGGCTCCCACGAAGAGGGCCCACACCGTGGTTGCTGCGCTGTGCGAGGCAGAGATCAGAGCAGGCTTGCTCAGCCGATCCAGCGCGCTCGGCGTCTGTGGAGCAGCAGGTCAGGAGGGAGCCGCGCGGTGCCATGGACCGACTCGCCGCGGGCCCGGTTCGGTGACGACGGCGAGGTGTTCCAGATCGTCCGCGCCCAAACGGAGTGAAGGGCATCTCCGGCGTGAAGCACGTCGAGCTCAACCTCGTCTGCATATAGGGGCGTTCACGAGCGTGCGGGAGTGGGCCAACCCGCTCGACTGTCCGCGACGACTCAGTCGAGGGGCGGCAAGTTGCCCAACGCCTCTCCGAGCGCGAACTCGGTGGCACCCCGGGACTGGAGGCCCTGCTTGAAGAGCTCGGCCGTACGCTGCGTTGCCTTCTCGCCCCGGACGAGCTGCTGGAACAGTGCGGCGTCTGCGCGCACTTCGGCGGGCGTGGGCAGGCTGATGGCGTTGATGGCCGACTTGGCCGCGATCAGGGCGTCGCGGGGGAAGCCGCCGATCCGCGCGGCGATGCCTGCCACGAGCTCGTCGAGTTCGGCGTCGGGGACGGCACGGTTGACCCATCCGTAGCGCTCGGCGAGGTCGGCGTCGAAGTCCGATGAGGTCAGTACGGCTTCGAGTGCTCGGCCCCGGCCCAGCAAACGGGTGAGGTGCTGGATCCCGCCCGCGCCCGGGGGTGTGCCGATTCCCACTTCGGGCTGGCTGAGGATGGCGTTCTCCCGCGCGGCGAAGCGCATGTCGCAGGCCAGGAGGAACTCACTGCCCGCCCCCCGGGCCCGGCCGCGCAGCTTGGCGATGGTGACGGCCGGGAGCCGGCTCAGCTTGCGGAACAGCATCCCCAGGGAGGCGTCGCCGGGGCCTCCGGCCTTCGCGGCCTCGGCGGTGTACTCGGCGACTTTCGTCAGGTCGACGTGCGGGAAGAAGAAGTCGGCGTCCGCGCTGTCGAAGATCACCACTCGCGGGGCGGTCGGGGCCGACAGCTCGTCCAGCAGCGCGACCAGGTCCCGCACGACCTCGGGGCCGATGAGGTTCAGCGGCGGGGCGTGGAACGTGGCGGACAGGACGTTGCCGTCCAGCCTGGTGTTGATGGTTTCGTACGACGCGGTCATCCCGATCTTCCCGTCCTCGCCCATCCTGAGCTCGCCCTGAAGATCACAACATATCGGCCCATTACGGTCAGGGCCGGTCACAGGTCCGTGCCGCCGCCGACGTCGAGGTACTGGCCGGTGATCCAGCGAGCTGCGTCGGAGGCGAGGAACCCCACCACGTCCGCCACGTCGGCAGGTCTGCCGATCCGGTCGAAGACGGACCGTGCGGCCAGGGCGGCCCGTGCCTCGGGCGTCGTCCTGCGGCGGGCGTTCATGTCCGTCTCGATGAACCCGGGCCCGACCGTGTTGACGGTGATCCCGCGGCCGCCGAGCTCCTTGGCCAGACCCAGGGTCATCGTGTCCAGCGCGCCCTTGGACATGGCGTACGCGAGGGACTCGGGGAAGGCGCGCCGTGAGGCGAGCGAGGAGATGTTGATGATGCGCCCGCCGTCCCGCATCCGCGGCAGCGCGTTCTGCACGAGGAAGAACGGCGCCTTGGCGTTGACGGCGATCATGCGGTCGAAGATCTCGGGAGTGGCCCGACTCACGGGGCCCGAACCGCTCGTGCCCGCGTTGTTCACCAGGATGTCGAGCGAGCCTTCGGCGGCCGGCGCCGATGCGCCCTCCCCCCGCTCGTCCTCCTCCCGCTCGCCATCCCCCCGCTCGCCCGTCTCCCGCTCGCCCTTCTCCCCCGCGCCGTACCGCTCGTACTCCTCCCGCTCGCCCTCCTCCCCCGCGCCGTACCCCCCGTACTCCTCCCGCTCCTTCCGCAACCCCGCGTCGAACGCCTCGAAGACGGCCCCGGCGTCACCCGGCACCCCCAGCTCGGCCCCGAGCGCGAAGGCACGCCCGCCGTTCTGCCGTATCTCCTCGACGAGTTCCAGGGCAGCGGCCTCGCTGCGGCCGTAGTGGACGCCGACCAGCGCCCCGTCCTGGGCGAGGCGTCCGGCGATGGCTCTGCCGATGCCCCGGCCGGCCCCGGTGACCAGTGCGATCTTGCCCGTCAATGTGCTGTTGCTGTCCACGAAGTCCCTGCCCCTGTCCCTGCCCCTTCCCTACCCCTCAGCGATCCAGGAACCGCCGGTACCACGACGCCTGTTCCGCCATGCCCTGCGCGAAACCCGCCCCGGGTTCCACCCCTGCGGCCGCCCAGAAACCGTCGTCCGCGAACCAGTGGTCCACGGCGAGCATGTCGAGGTGGTGCAGTGCGCGCGGCTGCCCGGCGAGGCGGGCCCGCGCCTCGTCGATGTCGACGGGTACGCCCGGCAGGTGCGGGGCGAGGCGGTCGGCCACCGTGTCCAGCAGTTCCGAACAGGCAACCGGATCGGGGTGGTTGACGTGATGGACGCCGGCCAGGTCCCGGTCCGACAGACCGGCGGCGACCACCGCGCGTCCCAACGCCCGTACGTCGACGACCGAGTGCCGGGCGGCGCCGCCCTTCAGCCCCGCCGACAGCAGCCCCATCAGGCCGACCAGGCCGGGCACCACCCATCGGTCGCCGGCGCCGAGCACGAGGTGCGGGCGCAGTACGACGCCGCCCGCGTCCAGCACATACCGTTCGGCGGCGGCACGGGCACGGCTGGTCGGCGAGGCCGGTGCGAGCGGCAACTCGCCCGGGAGAGCACCGGTGAAGGGCCCCCGGCCGTACACGGCGGCCGTACTGACGTAGACGACGCGGGACACACCGGCGCGCGTCGCCTCCTCGACGAGGGCGCGGGTGCCGTGGTCGTTGACGGCCTCGGTGAGCGGTATGTCGTCACCTATGTGGGAAGCACAGTGCAGTACGACGTCGACGCCGTCGCAGACCCCACGCAGCGACGGCGCGTCGGCCAGGTCGGCCCGGACGACGTCCGCCGTGCGGCCACCGTCCGCGCCGCCGCCGTCCGTTGGCAGGCTCGCCGGATCGCGCAGCAGGAGCCGCACCGGGTCCGGCGTGTCGCGCTGCGCCTCCCGGAGGGCGGTGACGACATGACTGCCGATGAAGCCGCTGCCTCCGGTGACGAGGATGCGTGGTGACAAGGTGGGCCCCTCCTTGACGGACTACGGACGAACGAACGACGAACGACGGACGACGGGTCGCCCGCGTGATCAACGGTCGGTGACGGACCCGCTGCTGGTCAATCCGCCCGCGCGCCACCCGTCGTAGAGTCGATCCAGTCGGTGCCCCGGCCATGGAGAGGAACCACCGTGCGGCTGCGCTGTGCTGTGCTCGACGACTTCCAGAACGTCGCGACCGAAGTCGCCGACTGGTCGCCGCTCGCGGACGACGTGGAGGTCGTGCAGTTCACGACCCACTTCCCCGGCGAGGACGCCCTGGCCGAGGCCCTCGCCGACTTCGACGTCGTGGTCACCCTGCGCGAACGCGTCCCCTTCCCCGGCTCCCTGCTCGCCCGGCTCCCGCGGCTGAAGCTGCTGATCGCCTCCGGGATGCGCAACACGGTCATCGACTACGCCGCCGCCGAGGCGCACGGCGTCACCGTCTGCGGTACGGCGAGCTCCTCCACGCCGCCCGTCGAGCTCACCTGGGCCCTGCTGCTGGGCCTCGCCCGCGGCCTCGTCCAGGAGAGCAACGCCCTGCGCTCGGGCGGCCCCTGGCAGCAGACCGTCGGCGCCGACCTGCACGGCCGCCGGCTCGGCGTGCTCGGTCTGGGGAAGATCGGCAGCCGGGTGGCCCAGGTCGGCCTCGCCTTCGGGATGCACGTCAGCGCGTGGAGCCAGAACCTCACCAAGGAGTACGCGGACGAGGTCGGCGTCCACCTGGCCCCCTCCAAGGAGGCCCTGCTCGCCGACAGTGACTTCGTCTCCGTCCACCTCGCGCTGAGCGACCGCACCCGCGGCCTCGTCGGGCCCGCCGAGATCGCCCTGCTCAAGCCGACGGCGTATCTGATCAACACCTCACGCGCGGCGATCGTCGACCAGGACGCCCTGCTCGACGCCCTGCACGAGGGCCGCATCGCCGGCGCAGGCGTCGATGTCTTCGACACCGAGCCCCTCCCCGCCGGCCACCCGATGCGCACCGCGCCGCGCCTGCTCGCCACACCCCACCTGGGCTATGTCTCGCAGGCCAACTACGCCACGTACTACGGCCATGCGGTCGAGGACATCCAGGCGTACCTGGCGGGTTCACCGGTACGACGGCTGCCCTGACGGCCGCGGTCAGGCGATGTCGGCCGCCGTCCGCTCGGCCTCGGCCGGGCGCCGGTAGATGCCCTCGCTCCGGCGCAGATGATGCAGGTCGACCAGGTAGCGCCGGAGCGTCACATGGTCGATGTCGTCGCTGTCCTCGCACCAGGCGCGCAGCTTCTCGTTGACGGTCCGCTCCGGGTACTCGACGCCCGGTTCGAAGGTCTGCTCGGCGATGTGCCGCAGCACCAGCTTCTTGCGGGTCCACCGCGCCGGGAGCCGGACCAGCCGCCCGTCCCGGACGAAGGTCCGCAGGACCATGTCGGTGGGCCCGTCACCGGAGGCGGGGCCCGGGTCTGCCCCGTTGCCTTCCTCCCGCCGCGCCGCCGCCCGCACCTGCTCCTTGAACAGGCCGTACGCCACGGCCAGTTCCCCGTCGTCCCCGGCCGTCACCACGCCCTGCTCCCGCAGCCGCCGCAGCGACACGGCCGTCTCCTTCGCGGACAGCCCTGCCGCCAGGGCGACCTGCTCGGCGCTCCGCGCCCCCAGCGCCACGGCGGCGAAGGCGCGCACCCGGGTCTCTTCGGCGAACAGCCGGACCAGTTGTTCCGTTTGTTCCGTCGGATCGGTTGCCATGCCGGGAGGCTAACGGCCATGGACCGCGGGGCCGAGCGATTTTCCGGCGGGCCGGGGTGTCAGGCGTACCGGTAGATCTTGGACACGTCCTCCAGCTCGTCCGGGGTCACGTCCCAGGGCGGCAGCCGTTCGTCCCGGGCGACGATCCGGCGGTACTGCACGCTGTCCCGGCCGGGCGGCTTCGCCGGCAGATAACGGTGTTTGCGGTGGCGCCGCTGCCAGCGCTGCCATTGCATGTCCACGAAGGCGTGGTGCAGCCAGAAGACGGGGTCGTTGACGGACGCGCCACCGAGCATGGCGCCCCCGACCCAGCGGTGCACCCGGTTGTGGTTGCGCCAGGAGTCCCTGCCGGTGCCCCACCCCTCCAGCTTGTTGCGGAAGCCCTTGGTGACCGTCGAGTCCCACGGGGCGGCGTCGTAGACCGGGTCGTCGAGGGCCTGCTTCAGGTCGGCCCTGGTGGGCAGGGCCATCGGGTTGCGGGAGCGGCCCAGGTCCCGGGTGAGGAAGTCGCCGTCGGTGACGCTCGCCCGGATGGTCCAGTTGCCGGTCCGGTAGGCGAACGGCCCGGTCATCACCTGCCGGTCCCCGGGCCGCCCGTTGCCGCCGAGCAGCTCGTCGGTCCACGGCAGCGAGGTGGTCTTCCGGTCCCGGGTCCAGTCCCAGTACGGCACGGTCACCGAAGAGTCGACCCGCCGCAGCGCGTTCTCCAGGTCCAGCACGAACCTGCGGTGCCAGGGCAGGAAGGAGGGCGCCATGTGGGCGGCGCGCAGCCCCCGGTGGCCGTCCCCGACGAAGTGCGCGATGTGCAGCCGTACGAACTCGTCGTACTCGCCGCGCCGTTTGATCTCCAGCAGCGCCTCGACGAACCGCCGCCGCTCGGTGCGCGTCAGCTTGGTCACGTTCTTACGCACGTACGCCATGCTGCGCCTCCCCGTGCGGGTGCCCACCACCGAACGGCCCGGGAGCCAGGTCACGCAGTCGCCCGCCGGACCCGAGTTCGTCGACGGCCGCGCGGGTCGCCTCCAGCGGAGTGCGGTACCAGCCGTAGTGGTCGACCATGCTCAGCCAGGTGCCGTCGGCACGGCGCATCAAATGCAGCGGCCGGCCGTCCACGGTGACGTGCCAGGCGACGTCCAGGGCGGTGAGGCCGCCGAGGGACATGGCGGCGCCCTTGATACGGCGGCCGCGGTAGGTCTCGTCGAAGGCGGTGTCGGTGTCCGGAGGTCGCTCCGCCGACCGGGAGGGCCGGGAGGCGGTGACGACCGGGGCGAGTGCCACGGCGGCGGAGGCGAACAGCAGCCGCCCCAACTCCCGCCGTGTCCGCCGCTCCGGCCCCCTGCTCACCGCGGTGCCCGCCCCCTGTACCGCACCCACCGAGACCCCGTCTGCGCTGACGGCCATCGCTCACTCCTCGTACGGTTCGGCTGTTCGTACGAGTAACCGAGCAGGTCGCCCCGCGGTCACCGCCGTAGCGCCCATACGGTGCAATGGTCAGCTCGTCCAGAAGTCCCACCAGCGGGTCAGGATCAGCATTCCGACGATGCCGATGTGCAGCACCGGAAGCACCCAGGTGAACTCGGCGAGGAACGTCTTCACCGGGCCCGGCGCGGGCAGGAAGCCGTTGCGCACGCTGAAGGACGTCACGTACCAGAACAGCGGGATCGTCGCGAGCCAGGCCAGGCAGCACCACAGGCACAGGGCGTTGATCCGGTACAGGGACTCGAACTGCAGCCAGGACACGATCCCGACCCCGAAGAGACAGCCGGCCCCGAAGGCCAGCCAGTACCAGCGCGGGAACGCCGCCCCGGCCAGCAGGCTGACGCCGACGCAGATCACGACGGCGTAGGCCGCCAGGCCCAGCATCGGGTTGGGGAACCCGAAGGCCTCGGCCTGGTCGCTCTCCATCACGCTGCCGCAGGAGAGGACGGGGTTCAGGCTGCAACCGGGGACGAAGTCCGGGTCCTCCAGCAGCTTGAACCTGTCGAGGGTGATGACCCAGGAGGCCAGCAGCCCGGCCGCCCCACAGAGCACCAGCAGCAGGGCGAACGCCCGGCTGCCGCCGGCGGTCCGGCGCATCGGCCGCGCAGAGGCGCTTGAGTCAGGGGCCACCGCGCGACCTTATCGACGGCCCGCGGAGCGTTCCGGCGTCCGCTCACCCGACCGGCCGACAGCTCGGGGGGCCGTCCGCCCGAACGAGGGACGCGGACCGCTTCCGGAGGTGGTCAGCGGTAGACGCGGAGGTAGTCGACGTCGAAGGTGATCGGGGCCGGGTCGCAGGGGGCCGCGTGGTACTGCCCGGCGCACAGCGACAGGTTGAGGACCGGATACGCCGACCAGCCGGGGCCGACGCCGGTGCCGTCGGAGAAGACGCGGTCGCCGTTGACGTACCACTCGACGCAAGTCGCGCCGAGGGCGGTGCCGATGGTCACCCACCTGTCGGGGCCGATCGCGTCGACGTCGGTGTGGTACGTCGAGGCGTGGTTGACGTGGTTGGACAGCTCCAGCAGGTGCGGGTTGTCCGAGTGGTACTCGAAGCAGTCGACCTCGTTCTCGCCGTCCTTCCAGGTCCACAGCGCCGGCCAGGCTCCGGTCCCGCAGGGCAGCCTGACGCGGGTCTCCATGTAGTCCCCGGCCCGGACCCGGAACTCCTCGGCGGAGTACTCGGTGGTGAGCAGGCCGGTGTGCCAGGCCTGCCGGCCGTTCTCCAGGGTGCGGCCGGCCGGGGTGGCGGTGAACGTGGCCACGCCGCCTGAGACGGTCACGGCGCTGGGGGTGAGCCAGTCGAGCTTGTTGTCGTCGGGGTTGTGATCGCAGTAGCGGTAGGCGCTCGATCTGTCGCCGGTCCATCTGGCGCCCCAGGCGATCGGTGCGGTGAATTCCTCCGCCCAGATGAGCGACCTGCCAAGGGCCGCGGCCGGCGTGAAGACGTCGCTGTCGGTGGTCATGGCGGCGAGGGTAGGCCGCGGGACGGCCCGAACCGGACCGGCTCGACGAGGGTTCCGTCCGTCAATTCCGAAATTCATCTTTTTGATCGCGCAAGCGGCCCAACCTGCCCGGCACCACCATACGATGAATTGATTCGCCGACCAGATGCCAACCGATCCGAATCCCGTTGCGCATTCCATTCTCCACTCCACCGACTTTCATGCGTATGGAGTAACGCGTCGCTTTTGCAGCGCTGTTGGACTGCTATGTTCTCCAACCGTCGGATCAGAGGTACTTTCAAGCGAGGTGAATGATGAAGAAGGCAGTTTTCACCACTGCGGCTTTGGCCATCGGTGCGGGTCTTGTGGGTGGCTCGGCCGCTGCGGCGGTGGCCGCCGGAGGATCGGGAAGCCCTGCCGGGCCGCTCGGTCTCATGTCCCCGACCAAGGTGACGCCGGCGGTGGTGCCCGCGGCCGACACCGTGGCGCGACTGGCCCGCGACGGCGGGATCGCCAAGGGCAGCGCGTTCGACAAGAAGAACTCGGGGGGCATGTCCGGCGTATACCTGGACGGTATGGACCCGGATGCCGCAAAGCGGCCCACGATTCCGGTGAAGAACCCGGCCGGCAGCGGCACCGTCCAGGTCCGCCCGCTGCAGGCCCCGACCGCGTCCGGTCTCGGCACCCTGCTCCCCAAAAAGTGACGACCCGGCAACCGTACGAGTCGGCCGTACCGGCGAAAGCCGGCCCCGGATTTCTGAGACTCTGATCCGGTTCTCGACAGCCGGAGGCCTTAGGTAGGCCGGACGCTGGATCCGGACCGCAGCGCCACCTCCGCACATGGCGGGCCCGCATGCCCCCTGGCACCCGCGAACCACTGTCCCGGCCCACCGGCCCGCACCTTGCCGGTGGGCCGGACGCATGTCTGCGCCCGCTCTGAACGGCGCCATTCAGCAAACGATCCAAGGCATTTCATGGAAGACCGCGTGGATTACGGCTCGACTCCCGGTGGACACTCGGCGTTGCGCCATCCGATGGAATCTAGCCGCGTTTGAATGTTTCCACCGTGACTTATGCATGCATATACGGGTTTCCTTTTCGTAAGCGTGCGCAACCGTGAATTCAGGAAGGAACCAAGTTGCCCAAGAAGTTCGCGGTCATCACGGCCCTCGCCCTCAGCACCGTCGTCGGCAGCGCCGGCATTGCCTCTGCCGGCGGCTACCCGAGCAGCGGCGGCGACACCACCACCGTCAAGGGCGGTAGCGGTTTCTCGTCGTCCCCGGTCGTCGTGAACGAACCCCAGCAAGGCGTTCTCATCGCCAATGGCACCCTCGTCGACCTTCGCTGCGCGGTGCCGTGGTCCAACGGCGCCGTCCTCGCCGGCACCGTCGCGCCGAACTCGAAGTACGTCGGCTGCAACACCGGCAAGGTCGAGCAGGGCCGCAACGCCGTCCACGGCGGCGGCCTTCTCTTCTGACCCCTGCTCCGAGCAATTCGAGGCAGGTAAACCCCTAGCGCAGCCCGGAAAGGCTCAGCTCATGCGTAACAAGGTTACGGCCATTTCCGCCATCGCCGCAGGCATCGTCCTCGCGTCCGGTGGCACCGCCGCGGCCGACACCAACACCACCACCGTCAAGGGCGGCAGCGGCTTCTCGTCGTCCCCGGTCGTGGTGAACGCGCCTCAGCAAGGCGTTCTCATCGTCAATGGCACCCTCGTCGACGCTCGCTGCGCCGTGCCGTGGTCCAACGGCGCCGTCCTCGCCGGCACCGTCGCGCCGAACTCGAAGTACGTCGGCTGCAACACCGGCACAGTCGAGCAGGGGCGCGGCACCGTTCACAAGGGCGGCCTTCTCTTCTGACCCCTGCTCCGAACAGTTCGAGGCAGGCAAACCCCACAACGCAGCCCGGAAAGGCTCAGCTCATGCGTAACAAGGTTACAGCCATTTCCGCCATCGCCGCGGGCATCGTCCTCGCGTCCGGTGGCACCGCCGCGGCCGACACCAACACCACCACCGTCAAGGGCGGCAGCGGCTTCTCGTCGTCCCCGGTCGTCGTCAACGAACCGCAGCAGGGTCTTGCCATCGTCAACGGCACTCTGATCGACGGTCGCTGCATCGCCCCGTGGTCCAACGGTGCCGTCCTCGGAGGCACGGTCGCGCCGAACTCGAAGTACGTCGGCTGCAACACCGGCAAGGTCGAGCAGGGGCGCACCGCCGCGCACGTCGGCGGCCTCCTGTTCTGATCTGTGCTTCACCCCATGGCGGCCCGCCGGTATGCCGGGGGGCCGCCATCGGCGTGTGCGCGCCTTTCTGATCCAAAGCCTCTGATCCAAAGCCTCTGGCACAAACCCTTGGGCCCTGTCTGCGTCAGCGTGCAGACAGGGCCCAAGGTCAAGGAGCGCCAGCAAGGAGGAGGAAAGAGCGCCCATTCATTTGGTCCAACTGAGTTGCTCCGCCTCCGGTCACCCTGAATCCTCCATTTGGCCCAAGCCGAAGGGGCCGGCTCCGAGTCCGGAGCCGGCCCCTTCGGCGTAAAGGAACGAATGGTCTACCTGATGTCTACCGGAGCGGAAGTCCACCGAGCAGCTGGCCGTCGACGGGGTTCGGCAGGGCACCGCCGATGACGGGGGTCTTCACGACGCCCTGCGACTTCATGCCCTTCTTCACGTTGTCCGTCGTGCGCTTCACGTTGTTCCCCACGTAGCCCGTCGGCACCTTGGCGGCCGAGGGGAGGCTGCGGGCGACCGTCTTCCCGTTGTCCACGAGGCCCGACGCCGGCATGTTCACCGCGGAGGCGGCGGGCACGGTGGCACCGGCGATGGCGAGGGAGCCGACGACGACGGCAGCAGCCTTCAGGTTCTTCATCATGTTCCTTTCCAGGAAAATCATCTTCGGTAACTCGCGTTCTCCTGGGCTAACGATGGCTACGCCGCTCTGGAAACTCTGCCGCCGCCAACTTCCGGGAACTCATACGAGAAGACCGATCGGCGGCTGCCGCGCAACCGCAGCGGGTCCGAATGGGTGATCCCCTGCGAGAAACAACTCCGAAAACGTCATCATTCCAACACACTTGACTGCTTCTCGGATAAGTATGGATAAGTGGCTGGTGTTGCTCGTCTCTTTGGTCCAGTAAGCCACACGTCGTGTCGCTGGTTCGGACTCTTTTCCTCGGAAGGGCAGCCTCGGTCATGCGCATTACGCCGCACATCCTGCATGTGGCCCAGCCCGTCGAGGGTGGTGTCGCGCGGGTCGTGACGGACCTGGTGGCGGCTCAACTGGCCGCGGGGCTGCGGGTGACCGTGGCCTGTCCGCAGGGCGGCACCCTGACCGACGCCCTGCGCACGCTGGGCTGCACCGTGCGCCGTTGGGAAGCGACCCGCTCGCCGGGGTACCGACTTCCGGCCGAGGTACGGCAGTTGGCCCGGCTGTGCAGCGATGTGCGGCCCGACCTGGTGCACGCGCACAGCGCGAAGGCAGGGCTCGCGGCCCGGCTCGCGGTGCGCGGTGCCGTGCCGACCGTGTTCCAGCCGCACGCCTGGTCGTTCGAGGCCGCGGAGGGATTCGTCGCGCGTGTGGCGCTCGACTGGGAGCGTTTCGGGGCCCGTTGGGCGGCACGCGTGCTGTGCGTGAGCGAGGCCGAGCGGCTCACCGGGGTGCGGGCGGGCATCACCGCCCCGTGGCGGGTGGTCCCCAACGGGGTCGACACCCACAGGTTCCGGCCGGAGGGAGACAGCGCACGGTCCGGGGCCGGCCCACTGGTCGTCTGCGTGGGCCGGCTGTGCCGTCAGAAGGGGCAGGACGTGCTCCTGGCGGCCTGGCCCGAGGTGGCGCGGCAGGTGCCCGGGGCGCGACTGGTGCTGGTCGGCGACGGCCCGGACGCCGACCGGCTGCGTGCCGGTGCGCCCGCGTCGGTGGAGTTCGCCGGCACCACGACCGACACCGCGCTGTGGTACCGGGCCGCCGACGTCGTGGTCCTGCCGTCGCGCTGGGAGGGCATGGCGCTCGCCCCGCTGGAGGCCATGGCGTGTGCCCGGCCGGTCGTCGTCACGGACGTGGACGGAGCGGGCGAGAGCCTTCCGCCCGGCCATCTGCCGTCCTGTCTGGTGCCGCCGGACGACCCGGCCGCACTGGCGCGGGCGCTCACCGCGCTGCTGCTCGACGAGCCGCTGCGCGCGGCGCTGGGCGCCCAGGGCCGCGCGCATGTGCGCGCCGGCCACGATCTGCGGCACGCCACGGACGCCGTGAGCGACGTCTACCGCGAGCTGCTCGACCTCGTCACCGCGCAGGTCGTCGGACCCAACGAGGGCAGGAAGTGCATCACCACATGACCGCGGACAGCACCGTTGCCTCACCGGGGCAGCAGCGGGCGCCCGAGGGCGCCGTCACCGTCCTTGCCCCGCGCGGCTTCACCGCCGGACGCCGGGGGCCCGCCGGACGGGAAGCCCGTCGTGCGCACCGGACCTCCCGGGTGCCTCTGTGGTTCGTCGACGGCGGCGGCGTCCTGCTGGGGGCCTGGGTCCTGCCCGCGTCCCACAGGCACCCGCTGGTCATCGCCCTGCTCGCGCTCGGTGTGCTCGTGCTGAACCGGCGGGCCGCGCTGTACGACACCCTCGTCGTCCCCGGCGCGCTCGACGAACTGCCCGCCGTCTGTGGCCGGATCGCCGTCGGCTGGGCGGCCGTCGTCGCGCTCTCTCCGCTGCGGTCGCTCGCACCGGCCGTGCTGGTCACCGCTGTCGTGGTGCACTGCGCGGCAGCATGCGCGGGCCGGGCGGCGGTGCACGCGCTCCGGCACCGGGCACTGCGACGCCGGCCCTGCCCCGCCCTGGTGGTCGGCCCGGTCGCGACGGCCCGGCGGGTCTCGGCCGCGCTGCTGCGCCAACCGGACTGCGGAGTACGGCCGGTGGGTCTCGTCGCCGACGACCCGGAGTTCCTCGGCGAGACCGACGGCGAGCCCGGACTGCCGGTGCTCACCACGGCGCTGGAGGCACGCCGGGCGGCGATCCAGAACGGGGTGGAGGAGGTGCTCGTGGTGGGCGCCGGCACCCGGGAGGAGAAGGCCGCAGTTCTGCGGGCGCTGGCCGCGTACGGATGCGTGCTGTGGGAGCTCGACGCGGACCCGGCGGCGTACGGACTCGGCGGGCACCGCCAGGGGGCGGGGCAGTTGGCCGGCTTCTCGCGCAGGTTGCTGGGTGCGGAGCGCGGGCTGCGGCGCGGGAGCGTGGGCAAGCGGGTGCTCGACGTCGTGCTGTCGGGGGCGCTGCTCGTGCTGGCCGGCCCGGTTCTGCTGGTGTGCGCGGTCGTGCTGCGGGCGATGGACGGGCCCGGCGTGGTGTTCCGGCAGGAGCGGATCGGCAAGGACGGGCGGCCGTTCACGATGCTGAAGCTGCGCACGCACCGGCCGGCGAGCGACCACGAGGCGGCCACGCGCTGGAGCGTGGCGAACGAGCAGGACATGAGCGCGTTCTGTCACTTCCTGCGCCGCACCTCGCTGGACGAGCTGCTCCAGCTGTGGAACGTCTTCCGCGGGGACATGAGCCTGGTCGGGCCCAGACCTGAACGGCCTTTCTTCGTCGCCAAGTTCAGCCAGGCCCATCCGGGCTATCCGGCCCGCCACCGGATGCGGACCGGCATCACCGGGCTCGCGCAGATCCACGGACTGCGCGGGGACACCTCGATCGAGGACCGGTGCCGCTACGACAACGCCTACATCGACAACTGGTCGCTGTGGCAGGACGTCTGCATCCTGCTGCGCACGGCGGCACAGTTCGTCCGGCCGACGGGGAGCTGAGCACCGGTGACCACTTCCGCGGCACCTTCGCCCGCATTCGCGCTGCCGTGGCCGGCGGTGCGCCGGGTCCGGTCCGTCCTGCCCGTCCTGCCGGTCGTGGCGGTCGTCGTCCTGCTGGGGCTTCCCGTCACGCCGGGCAGGGCCGCGACGCCCGCCGACGCCGCCTCCGCACTGGCCGTGCTGTGTGCCGTCGTCCACGCCGTACGGCAGGCGCGGGCGCCGCTGACACGGACGGCCGCGGTGGTGTTCGGGCTGCCCGTGGTGGGCATCGCGGTCGCCGCGGCAGGGGCGGTGACCACCGTCGACGCGGTCGCCGGACTGGCGCGCTATCTGCAGATCTTCGTGCTGGTGCCGATCGCCGTGCTGCTGCTGGTGCGCGACCGGCAGGGCGCCCGGCTGCTGTTGTGGTCGCTGGTCGGCCTCGCGCTGTGGCAGGGCGGGATCGGGGTGCGCCAGTACCTCACCGGAACCGGGGCGTCGTATCAGGGAGCCGACATCCGGGCGGTGGGCACGTTCGGGCCGTCCGACGTGATGGGGATGGCGACCGTCGTGTCGCTCGGGATGGTGGCCGCGATCGGGCTCGCCCTCGGGACGAGGGCACGGCGACAGCAGGTCGTGGCAACCGCGTGCGCGCTCGTGCTGCTCCTGCCGCTCGCGCTGTCCTTCAGCCGGGGGGCCTGGATCGCGACCGCGCTCACCGGCGGTGCGCTGCTGTTGCTGGCCGGGGTGCGGCGGGCGGCGCAGGTGTTCGCGGCGATGGCCGCGGTCTGCGTGGTGCTGGTGGGCGGGCTCGGTCTGGGCGCCACGGCGCTGGAGGAGCGGCTGACCAGCATCACCCAGGTCGCCGACGCGCCGGACCAGTCGGTCGTCGACCGCTACACCATGTGGGCTGCGGCGGGCGACATGTGGAGCGGGCACCCGGTGACGGGCGTGGGGCTGAAGGGCTTTCCCGCACACCGGGACGGCCACGCCTCGCTCGCGCTGTCGTCCGGCAGCGAGACGGGAGGGGCGGGCCAGGCCTACCGGCGCCAGCCGCTGCTCTCCCCGCACAACATGTACCTGCTGATCCTCAGCGAACAGGGCCTGCTGGGCCTGGTCACGGTCGCGGGCAGCTGGCTGGCCCTGCTGCTGTTCGCACTGCGCCGGCTGCGCCGCACCGTTCGCGCCCGTGACTGCGCTCTCCCCGCCTGCGGCCTCCTGCTCTGGCAGCTCGTCAACTTCCTGTACTCCGACATCGGCGGCCCCGCCACCATCCTGACGGGCATCTGCCTGGGCCTCGCGGCATGGTGGGCGCTGGCCGCCCGGGACGGGGCGCCTACAGCAAAAGCGAGCCCGCGATGACGGCCCACCCGGCGACGACGGGGGGCGCCCCCGACGGCGCGCCCGACGCCGAGGGTGCGCCTCCACCGGACGGCCACGTCGCCGACCCGACCGGCATCAGCGACCCGCGACCGGTGGAGGACCTCCCCCACGATGCGCCGGCCGTCCCCGCGGGCCGGCGTGACATCCCGGCGGCCCGCCGGGGCAGTGCTCCCTCGGGGCGGTTCCTCGCCAGGGCGACCTTGCTGTCGGCCGGGTTGGCGATGGCCGCGGCGCTTCTGGGACTCGGGCGGGATCAGGCGCTCGCGCATCTGTTCGGGGCCGGGGCGGAGACCGATGCGTTTCTGGTGGCCTGGACGGTGCCGGAGATGGCGTCGACGCTGCTGATCGAGGACGGCATGGCGTTCGTGCTGGTGCCCGCGTTCAGCATGGCGTTGGCGCAGCGGGCGCGCGGAACCGGCGGGCCCGACCCCGTGCAGGCCCTGATCTCCGCCTCGTTGCCGCGGCTGTGCCTCGCCCTCGCCGGTACGGCCGCCGTGTTCGCGGCCGGGGCGCCGCTGCTGGTCTCCGTCCTCGCGCCGGGCCTGTCCGACCCGTCCCTGGCCGTGTCCTGCACCCGGCTGACCGCGACCTGTGTCCTGAGCTTCGGGCTCGCCGGGTACTGCAGCGCGGCGCTGCGGGCCCACCGCAACTACCTCGCGCCGGGCGCCATCTACATCGCGTACAACGTCGCGATCATCATCACGATGCTCGTCATCGGCGAGAGCTGGGGCGTACGGTCCGCCGCGCTCGGTGTCGCGATCGGCGGGTGCCTCATGGCCGTCGTACAGGTACCGCCTTTGTGGCGGCGGATCGCCGGGCGCGACGAGCGGTGCGCGACGGCCTCCGGGTCCGAGTACGACGGGGACCGTGGCCGGTCGATCGTGCCGGCCCTCGTCTGTGCCGTCCTGCTCTTCGCGCTGTGCCGGCAGTCGCAGGTGCTCATCGAGCGGTACTTCGCCTCCGGGCTGCCCGCCGGGGCCATCTCGCACCTCAACTACGCCCAGAAGATCGCCCAGTTGCCGATGTCGCTGTCGATGATGGTGTGCGTCGTCACCTTCCCGGTGGTGGCGCGGGCCATCGCCGAGGGCGACACGCGGCGGGCCGGCGACCGGGTCGAGCGGGACCTGGCGCTGATGGCCTCCATCGTGCTGCCCGGCGCCGCCGTGGTCGTGGCCTGCGCGCCGCAGATCGTCCAACTGCTGTTCCAGCGCGGTGCGTTCACCGGAGAGGACACCGACGCGACCGCCGCCGTCATGCGGGTATACGCGGTCGGACTGCTCGGGCACACGCTGGTGGGGGCGCTGGTGCGGTCGTACTTCTCGACCGGCCGGATCACCTGGTTCCCGCTGGGCGCGATGGGCGCGGGCGCGCTCGCCACCGTCGTCCTCAGCGCCTGGGCCGTGGACCCGTGGGGTGCGCGCGGCATCGCCGCGGCCAACGCCGCCGGCATCACCCTCACCGCGCTGCTCCTGCTGCACGGGCTGGGGCCCCGCGCCGTGCCCGTGCACATCCGACGGGTCGGCACGGAACTGGCCCGGCTGGTGTACGCGGCCGTGTGCGCAGGCGGAGCCGGGCTGTTCTGCGCGGAGCTGTTCGACTCGCCCGCGGCGGCCGTCGCCGTCTGCTGCATGTGCGTGACCGGCGTGTTCCTGCTGCTGGCCCGGCTGCTCGACGCGGCCGGCGTCCGGTCCCTCCTGCTTCCCGTCACGCACTTCGTCCGTAGCTCCGTCACACGAAAGCCTCGCCATGGTCGCTGACATCTCCGCCGCGCCCCGCCCGGACGCACCCGACACCGAAACAGCCGTGGGGGGACGCCCGAGACGGCGTGCCGCCGCCTGGGTGGCCATGTACCACTCGGTCTCGGACTGCCCGGACGACCCGTACAACATCACCGTCACACCGGAGCGGCTGGACAGACAGCTCGCCTGGCTGGCCGCCCGCGGCCTGCGCGGGGTGAGCGTGCGCGAGCTGCTCGCGGCGCGCGCCCGGGGTACGGAGCGCGGCCTGGTGGGGCTCACCTTCGACGACGGCTACACCGACTTCGTCACCACGGCCGTGCCGTTGCTGCGCCGCAGGGGCTTCACCGCCACTGTGTTCGTGCTGCCCGGGCTGCTCGGCGGCGAGAACAGCTGGGAGCGGACCGGCCCGCGCAAGCCGCTGCTCGACGTGGACGACATCCAGCGCGCCGCTGCCGCGGGCATGGAGATCGCCTCGCACGGGCTGACCCACGTCGATCTGACCATGGCGTCCGACCAGGTACTGCACACCGAGGTCAACGACAGCCGGCACCGGCTCGCCGCCATCACCGGCGGCGACATCGAAGGCTTCTGCTACCCGTACGGCCACCTCGACCGGCGCGCCACCGACGCGGTGCGCCGGGCCGGCTACCGCTACGCCTGTGCCATCACCCCCGGCCCGGCCGGCTCCGGCGACTTCGCGCTGCCCCGCATCCACATGGGGCAGGCGGACACCTCGGTGCGGCTGGAGCTGAAGCGACGCCTGGCCCGGATCCACGGCCGTGCCCTGGAGGCCGTGTGAGGGCCCTGCACGTCATCACCGGCCTCGGCGTGGGCGGAGCGGAACAGCAGCTGCGTCTGCTGCTGCGGCATCTCCCCGCGCAGTGCGACGTGGTGGCACTGACCAACCCCGGCCCGGTCGCCGCGGGTCTGGCCGCCGACGGGGTCCGCGTCACCCACCTCGGGATGGAAGGCAACCGCGACCTCGGCGCGCTGCCCCGGCTCGCCCGGCTGATCCGCGCGGGGCGCTACGACCTGGTGCACACCCACCTGTACCGGGCGTGTCTCTACGGCCGGATCGCAGCGCGGCTCGCGGGCGTCGGGACCGTCGTGGCCACCGAGCACTCGATCGGCGACACCCGTCTGGAGGGCCGCCCGCTGACCGCCGGCGTCCGCGCGCTGTACCTGGCCGGCGAGCGCCTCGGCCACACCACCGTGGCCGTCTCGCCGACGGTGGCGGAACGGCTGCGGCACTGGGGCGTGCCCGGGCCGCGCATCCGGGTCATCCCGAACGGCATCGACGCGCCCCGGTTCCGCTACGACGAGATGCTCCGCAAGGAGGCCCGGGCGTTCCACGGGCTGCCCCCTGACGCGTACGTCGTCGGCGGGGTGGGGCGCCTGACGCCGGGCAAGCGCTTCGACCTGCTGATGCAGGCGCTGCCCCAACTACCGCAAGATGTACGGCTGTTGCTGGTCGGCGGTGGCCCGGAGCAGGCGGCGCTGCTGCGTACCGCGCGGGCGCTGGGCGTCGTGGACCGGGTGGTGCTGGCGGGCGAGCGGCCGTATCTGCCCGGACCCGGCGACGAAGCGCCCGGACTGGTCGCCCTGCTGTCCGCCATGGACGTGCTCGCCTCGCCGTCGCCGCAGGAGTCGTTCGGCCTGGCCGTGGTGGAGGCCCTGGCTGCCGGTCTGCCCGTGCTGTACGCGAGCTGTCCCGCCGTCGAGGACCTGCCGCCGGACGCGGCACCCGGTGCCCGGCGCGTCCGGGGCGGCGCCGAGGCGTACGTACGGGAACTGCTGCGGCTGCGGGCGGCGGGACCGGCCGAGCGGACCGTCCCGGACGTCGTCCACCGCTATGACATCGAGCGCACCGCACGCCAACTGATGGATCTGTACACGGACGCTCTGTCCGGCTCGAACCTGGAAGCGAGTTCCTCATGACTGACAACCCCGAAGAGGCTGCCCGGCCGTTCGACCGTACGCGCGCACGCGTGACGCGGCTGTCCTCGTGGTGGTGGCTGCCGGCCGCCGCACTGGTCGGCGCCGCGGCAGGTGGCGCGTACGGCCAGCTCAGGCCGCCGCAGTACACGGCCACGAGCTCCGTCGTCGCCGTGCCGAACGGCACCACCGAGGCCGACTGCACCGACGCGCTCGGCTTCGCACAGGCGTACGGCCGCGTGGCCACCCAGCTCGCGGTGCTCTCGGACGCGCAGATGTGGGCGGGTGTGCCCGTCTCGACGCTGCGCGAGAACGTGGAGGTGGCGACCTCGCCGGACGCGCCGATGGTGGCGATCTCGGCGACCTCGTCGAAGCCCGGCCAGGCCGTCGACATCGCCAACGCGGTGTCCCGCGCGCTGATCACCGAGGCGGACCACACCAAGGCCCGCACCGGCATCCGCCTCGAGCGCCTCTCCCGTGCGCTGAAGCCCACCGATCCGTCCTCCGCCTCGCCGGCGCTGACCTCGCTCGTGGGCGCGAGCGCCGGCGGCCTGCTGGGCGGCCTCGTGCTGCTGGCCCGGCCGCGGCGGACGCCGGACGGGGACGACGACGACCGCAGCCGCGCCTCCGTACCCGGGCCGGCCGGGGCCGCCGACGCGCGCGGGACCCTTGGGTGACCGGGCAGGGGCGCGCGCTGTCGGTGGAGGTCTGCACCGACGAGCGCGCCTTCGGAGAGCTGACCGAGGACTGGGAGCGACTGCGCGGGGCGTGCCCGTCCGCGACGGCGTTCCAGAGCCACGCGTGGCTGCACTCGTGGTGGCTGTCGTACGGCAGGCCCGGCCGGCTGCGGGTCGTTCTGGTGCGCCGGCACGGTGAACTGGTGGCGGCGGCCCCGCTGATGCGGGTGCACCACCCGCTGCCGGCGCTGGTGCCGATCGGCGGCACCATCACCGACTTCTGCGATGTGCTCATCGACGAGGAGGAGGCCGCGGCGGGCGCCGGGGCACTGGCCGACGCCCTGGCCGGCCTGGCGCGCACCGCCCTGGTCGACTTCGGTGAGGTGCGGCCGGGCGGTGCGATGGAGCGGGTCTACCTGTGCTGGCGCGGCCCGCGGCGCCGGATGAACGACTCGGTGTGCCTGGACCTGCCCGCCGTCCCCATGACCGAGCTGATCGGGCGGCTGCCGACGGGGCGGGCGCGGCGGATCCGCAGCAAGGTGAACCAGTTCACCCGGCTCGGCATCGAATGGCGCGTCGCGCGTCACGACGAGACCGAGGCCGCGCTGCGCCGGCTCCTCGAACTGCACCGCAAGCAGTGGCAGGGCAGACAGGTGACCTCGGAGCACCTGCGGCCGAGGTTCCTGGAGCACCTGGTCCGGGCTGCGGTCCCGATGGCCCGGACCGGTGCGGCCGTGGCGACGGAGTTCCTGCTCGAAGGCACCGTCGTGGCGGTCAATCTGACGCTGCTCTCGGGCCGTCTGACGGGCATGTACATGTACGGCTTCGACCCGGTGCTGCGGGAGCGCAGGGTGGACGTGGCGACGATGCTGCTGCACGCGTCCACCCAGGATCTGGAGTCGGGCGGGCAGGTCGCGCCCGACTCCGCGCGGACCCTGAGCCTGCTGCGCGGGGAGGAGTCGTACAAGTACCGCTGGTGTCCCGAGACGGTCCTCAACCAGCGGTTCCTGCTGGCCCGGCGCCGCACCGCCCCGCTGCTGGCGGCGGCCGTGGCCGAGGCGGCGACGCGGCGCCGTGCCAAGCGGTTCCTGCGGCGCGACACCCCGGCGGCGGAGGGGGCGCAGGGGGGTGGCGCCGCGGCCACGTGAGTCTGCTTCAACGGGGTGCGGTGGAGCGGACGCTCAGTTGCCGTACAGCTCCTCGATCTCGGCCGCGTACGCCGTCGTCACCGCGTGCCGCTTGACCTTCAGGGACGGGGTGAGCATGCCGTTGTCCTCGTTGAACTCGCCCTCGATCAGGGCGAAGGCGCGGATCGACTCGGCGCGGGAGACGGCCTCGTTGGCGTAGTCGACGGCCCTTTGGACGTCGGCGCGCATCCGGGGGTCCTGGATCACCTCGGACATCGGGGTGTCGGCGGGCATCTTTCGTACGGCTAGCCAGTGGCTCACGGCGTCCGGGTCGAGGGTGACCAGGGCACCGATGAAGGGGCGGTTGTCGCCGACGACCAGGCACTGGCCGATCGGTGCGCGGCTGCGCAGGCGGTCCTCCAGGACGGCCGGGGAGACGTTCTTGCCGCCGGAGGTGACGAGGATGTCCTTCTTGCGGCCGGTGATCGTGAGGTAGCCGTCCTCGTCGAGGGCACCGAGGTCGCCGGTGGCGAACCAGTCGTCCTGGAGGACGGCGTCGGTGGCGGCCGGGTTGTTCCAGTACGAGCCGAAAACAATGCCGCCCTTGATGAGCACCTCGCCGTCGTCCGCTATGCGCACGGCGGTGCCCGGGACGGGTTGGCCGACCGTGCCGGGGCGGGGGCGCAGGGGCGGGACGATGGTGGCGGCGGCGGTCGTCTCCGTCAGGCCGTAGCCCTCGTAGACGAGGATGCCTGCGGCGTAGAAGAACAGGTTGAGGTTGCGGTCGAGGGGGGAGCCGCCGCTGATGGCGTAGCGCATGCGGCCGCCGAGTTCCTTGCGGACCCGGCGGTAGACCAGGAGGTCGTACAGGGCCCAGGCCGCGTAGAGGGCGGGGCCGGGGCCCTTGCCCTGGTCGAGGAACTTGTTCAGGTAGGCCTCGCCGAAGCGGACGGCTGTGCGGTCGGCGCGGTCGAAGGAGGCGGCGCGGCCCATCTTCTCGGCCGTCGCGCGGCCGGTGTCGTGGATCTTCTCGAAGAGGTACGGCACACCGACGAGGAACGTGGGGCGGAACTGCCTCAGCGCCGGGCGGAGTTCGTCGGGCTTGATGCTCGGGCAGTGGCCGATCTCGATGCGGGCCATCAGGCAGGCGATCTGGAGGGAGCGGCCGAGGATGTGGGCGAGGGGGAGGAAGAGGAGCGTCGAGGCGGTCTGCCGGGTGACCTCCTTGAAGATGGGGTGCAGCAGTTCGACCGTGTTGGCGGCCTCTGCGTGCAGGTTGGCGTGGGTGAGGACGCAGCCCTTCGGTTTGCCTGTGGTGCCGGACGTGTAGCAGACGGTGGCGATGGTGTCCGGGGTCAGGGCCGTACGGCGCTTGGTGACCTCCTCGTCGGGGACGTCGCGGCCGAGCGAGATGAGGTCGGCGAGGCCGTCCGCGTCCAACTGCCAGGTGTGCGGGGGGTGGGAGTGGGCGGCTGTGCCTGTGGTCACCGTGGTGGTGTTTTCGGCGGTCTCCGTGACGATGTGGCGGGCGCCGGAGTCGCGGACGATCCACTCCACCTGGTCGGCGGAGGAGGTCGCGTAGATGGGGACGGTCTGCGCGCCGGCGGCCCAGATGGCGAAGTCCAGGACGGTCCACTCGTAGCGGGTGCGGGACATCACGGCTACGCGGTCGGCTTGTTCCACGCCCGCGGCTATCAGGCCCTTGGCGACGGCGGTTACTTCGCGGGCGAAGGCGGTGGCGGTTATGGGGTGCCAGGTGCCGTCGGGCTGGGGGCGGCGGAGGACTGTCGCGTCGGGGTCCTCGGTTGCGTTGGTGAAAGGGACGTCGGCGATGCTGCCGGATTGTGCGCGCGGCGCGAGGGGCGGCGTGCTCGCCTCGCGGACCACGCCGTCGGCGTCCTTGACGACCTGGACCCTGGTGCGGTCCATCAGGTCGCTGCGACGCTGCTTCGCTCGCTTCAGGTCCTTGCGTACGCCCATGTCGGCTCCCGGTGCCAGGTGGACTTACTGGGGGGTCAACTTACTCGCGCGTAAGGGAAGGTCAAGCCTCCGGCGGTTGGGCGGCGCGATGCCTGCGGCGGCCTGTGGCTGTTTCGGTGGGGGTGCGCGTAGCGCCTGCGGGTGCGTGGTGGGTCGGGGCCGTGGGCGACTGCGGCGCCGCGGGGATGCGCCACCAACACGGCCCACTCCGCCGGTCACTTCTCAGCGCCGGGCATCATTCAGCCCGTCTGGGGGTGCCCCCTCTGGGGGAGTTTGAGGACGAGGCCCGTTCAGGGCCGAAGCGGGGGTCCCTGGGGGCGGCAGCCCCCAGGGACGGGACGGGTAGGGGCGGCGGGGGCGAGGGAAACTGGGCCGGGTCAGTCGGTGGGGGTCAGGTTGGTGGCCTGGTGGATGGCTGTTGCGAGGTGGCGGACGGCCGTGTCCTCCGTTGTCGTGGCCAACTCGTCCGCCCGGTCGGCCAGTTCGGGCAGACGGGTGGCGCCGGGCAAAGAGGGTCGGCGGTCGTCGCCGAGGCGGAGGGCGTCGGCGAAGTACGCCGCCGTGGCCGTGACCTGGAAGCGGGGGCTCGCGTTCCAGACCGAGTCCTCGAGGGAGCCCGTCTCCAGTTGGCCGGACTCCTCGCGCGGAGCCCGGGACTTGGGGTCGAGCCAGCGGACGCTCGCGGTGGCGAGGTGCCCTTCCGTGCCCGGCTCGGTGCGGACGGCGTAGAGGGCGGTCACGGTGTGCCCGGGGCCGATCTCGCCGCCGTCGACGCTGTCGTCACGGAAGTCCTCGTCGGCGACCTGCCGGTTGTCGTAGCCGACGAGCCGGAACTCCCGCACCGTCTCGGGGTCGAAGGCGACCTGGGCCTTGGCGTCGCGGGCGGTGAGGTCGATGTTCTGCGGAAGTTGGCGGCTGAAGACCTCGTGGGCGTCGTCCTCGTCCGAGACGTACACCGTGTGGCCGTCGCCCTTGTCGGCGAGGCGTTCCATCAGGGCGTCACCGTAGTCGCTGCCGACGCCGACGCCGAAGAGGGTGATGCCGTGTTCGCGGCGCTCGGTGGAGATGCGTTCGAGGATGGTGTCCGCGTCGGTGTCGCCCGTGTTGGCCAGGGCGTCGGAGACGAGGACCACGCGGTTGGTGGCTCCCTTGCGGAGGCCTTCGACGGCCGCCTCGTAGCCCGTCTCCATGCCCGCGCCGAGGTTGGTGGAGTCGGTGGGTTCCAGGGTGTCGATGGCGTCGTGGATCTCGGCACGGTTGTCGTTCACGCGGGTCATCGGCAGGACCGTCTCGGCCTCGTCGCTGAAGGTGACGATGGCGACCGAGTCGTCGTCGCGCAGCCGGTTCGTCATGACGCCCAGGGAGTCCTTGGCGAGGTCCAGGCGGCCCGGTTCGGCCATGGAACCGGAGATGTCGATGACGAACGTGAGGGCGGCGGGCGGGCGTTCGCCGGGGTCGGAGGCGGGGCGGGTGGCCAGGCCCACGCGGACCAGGGACCAGTCCTCGCGGTCGGTGCGGGCGCCGTCGACGGTGACCGAGAAGCCGTTGCCGTCGGGGCGGTCGTAGTCCTGGCGGAAGCTGTTGACGAACTCCTCGGGGCGGACCGTCGACGGGTCGGGCAGCCGGCCCTCGGCGAGGGTGCGGCGGGCGTAGCCGTAGGAGGCGGTGTCGACGTCGAGGGCGAAGGTGGAGAGGAGGTCGGGCTCGGGCGCGAAGTCGCGGGAGGAGTCGTCCTGGTCGTCGTCGGGCCGGTCGTCCCCGTTGTATTCGGGGGCGGGGAAGGCGTCTCGGCTGTCGCCGCCTCCCTTGCTGGAGTCGTCCGCCGAGTAGCCCCCGCTGTCGCTGCCGTCGCTCCCGCCGCATCCGGTGAGCAGCAGGGCGCCCGCCGTGGTGAGCGCCAGCAGGGTGACGTTCAGCCTTCGTGTTCGGTACCGCTTCATCGTCCGTGCCCCCTTGGTCCGTTGACGTCGACTTCTGCGACTGTGACGGGCCAGGGGGCCGGAACGTGCGCTACGGAGCGTTGCGGATGAGTCTCGAAGAGGGCACGGGGACGGCCCGTCGAGACCGGTGGGTGATCCTCCGGTGACCTACGACACCACGTCCTTGCGGGCGAAACCGCGGAAGGCCAGGGCGAACAGGATGAGGGCGTACGTTACGGAAATCGCGGTGCCCTGGATCATGCCGGACCACTCGGGGCGGGGCTGAACGGCGTCCGCCCACGCGAACTGCCAGTGCGCGGGCAGGAAGTGGCGCCAGTCGCCGAGGGCGGTCACGGCGTCGAGGACGTTGCCGACGATGGTCAGTCCGACCGCGCCGCCGACCGCGCCGAGCGGGGCGTCCGTCTTGGTCGACAGCCAGAACGCCAGGCCCGCCGTCACCAGTTGGGACACGAAGATGTACGCCACGACCACCAGCAGGCGCTGCGCCGCCGTGGCCGTGTCCAGTGAGCCGCCGGTCGGGATCTGCAAGGGGCCCCAGCCGTACGCCGCCGTGCCGACGGCCAGTGCGACCAGCGGCAGCAGCACCATCGCGGCCAGGCTCAGGCCGAGGGCGACCACGAGCTTGGACCACAGGAGGCGGGCCCGGGGCACGGGGGCCGCGAGCAGGTAGCGCAGGGAGGACCAGCTGGCCTCGGAGGCGACCGTGTCCCCGCAGAACAGCGCGACGGGGATGACCAGCAGGAAGCCCGCGGAGACGAACAGGTTCACGGCGGCGAAGTTGGCGCCGGACGCCGTGGCCGTGTCCATCAGGGTGATGCGGTTGCCGCCGCCGTCCGGTTCGCCGCCGATCGCGAACGCGGCCACCAGCACGAACGGCAGCACGGCCAGGATGCCGAACATCACCTGCGTGCGGCGCCGCTTGAGCTGGCGGACCAGTTCGACCCGGAGGGGCAGCGTACGGCCCGCCCGGTAACCGGAGGCGACCTCGGTGCGCTCGGTGAGCGTGCTCATGCGGAGCCTCCGATCAGGGTGAGGAAGGCGTCTTCCAGGCGGCGGTGCGGGCCCACCGACTGGACGGGCACGTCAAGGCGGACCAGTTCGGTGACCAGGCGCTGTGCGCTGCCGTCGGCGTCCAGCCGGACCAGGATCCCGTCGTCGGTGCGCACGGCCGAGGCCACGCCCGGGAGAGCGGCGACCTTCTCGACGACCGGCTCCTCGACGGCCGTGGCCGTGCCGACGAGGAGCGTGTCGCCGGAGCCGATGATCTCGGCGACCGGGCCCGCCTGCACGAGACGGCCGCGGTCCATCACCACGAGGTGGGTGCAGGACTGCTCGACCTCCGCCAGCAGGTGGCTGGAGACGATCACCGTGCGGCCGGCGGCCGCGTAGCGGATCATCACCTGGCGCATCTCGCGGATCTGGGGCGGGTCCAGGCCGTTGGTCGGTTCGTCGAGGATGAGGAGGTCCGGGAGGCCGAGCATGGCCTGGGCGATGGCCAGGCGCTGCCGCATGCCCTGGGAGTACGTACGCACCGCGCGGGCGAGCGCGTCGCCGAGGCCGGCGATCTCCAGGGCCTCGTCGAGGTGGGCGTCCTGCGGCGGGCGGCCGGTGGCCTGCCAGTACAGCTCCAGGTTCTCCCGGCCCGAGAGGTGCGGGAGGAAGCCGGCGCCCTCGACGAAGGCGCCGACCCTGGACAGCACGGGTGCGCCGGGGCGGATGGCGTGGCCGAAGACGCGGATCTCGCCGGCGTCCGGCTTGATCAGGCCCATCAGCATGCGCAGCGTCGTCGTCTTGCCCGCGCCGTTCGGGCCGAGGAGGCCGAGGACCTGGCCCTTCTCGACGCGGAAGGACAGGTCCCGTACCGCGTAACGGTCCTGTGAGCCCGCGTACCGCTTGCTCAAGTCGGTGATCTGGAGCGGAACTTCGGCCAGCGCCGGGTCGGGTGCGGGGGTGGCGGTGCGGCGGCGGGCCGTCAGCAGCAGGGCCAGGGCGACGACCACGCCGGTCAGCGGCAGCCACCAGACCCAGGCCGGCAGCGGGGCCTCGGCGGTGCTCACGCCGGGCGCGGTCGGGACCGACAGGTCGCCCTTCAGGGAGACCGTGTACGTCGCCGGGGAGGCCGGGGAGGCGTAGCCGAGGTCCGTGGAGGACAGGACCAGGCGCAGGCTGTGGCCCTTCTCGATGTCGTGGTCGATGGCGGGGAGCGTGACCGTCACGTCCTTGCCGGACTTGGCGCCCTCGACGCGCAGGGGCGTGACCAGCTGCGACGGCAGCACCTGCTGGGTGCCGTCGGGGCCGACGTCGTAGACCTTGCCGAACAGGACCGCGTCCTCGCTGGTCGACCTGACGTGGACGGTCGCCGTCGGGGAGCCGGTGATGTGCAGGTTGTCGTCGACCGGCGCCGACTCGAACGCGGCGAACTGGCCCGGGAATTCCAGCGACACCCCGACGCCGAGCGAGGACAGCTGGGCGAGGCCGCCGGAGCCGCCGAGGCCGGGCAGGGCGGAGACGGCGGGCGGGTTGGCGCCGGCCGGGTTGGCGAAGCTCTGCTCGCGGCCGGTGAGGGCGATGGACTTCCGCCCGCTCTCCAGGCCGGGGTAGGTGTCCGCGCTCGCGCCCCGCAGCATGGCCTGGCCGTCGGTGGAGTCGACGCCTCCGGTGCGGGTGACGCGGAAGGCCGGGCCGGTGTCGGCGCTCTTGTCGTCCTTGAGGTAGCGGTCGAACCAGGACTGCACGCGCCCCTGGATACGGCTCGTCTCCATGTCGCCGCCGTCATGGCCGCCGGAGATCCAGTCGACGTCGACGGGGGCGCCGTTGGCGCGGATCGCCTTCGCCGCCCGGTCGGCCTGGCCGAGCGTGAAGAGGGAGTCGGACTGGCCCTGCATGAGCAGGGTCGGCACGTCGATGCGGTCGCCGACCGCGGACGGTGAGCGCTCCTCCAGCATGGTGCGGGCGGCTGCGTCCGGGGTGCCGGACTCGGCGACCCGTTCGTACATCTCGCAGATCTGCGTCTCGAACTTGTCGCAGCCGCCGGCGGTGTTGACGAAGATGCCCGCCCAGAGCTTCTTGAAGACGCCGTTCGGGAACAGGGCGTCCGCGAGGTCCCAGTACGTGATCGCCGGGGCGATGGCGTCCACCCGGTCGTCGTGGCCGGCGGCCAGCAGTGAGATGGCGCCGCCGTAGGAGCCGCCCGCCATGCCCACGCGCGGGTCGCCGGCCTTGTCGAGTTCGACCTGGGGCTGCTTCGCCAGCCAGTCGAGCAGTCGGGAGACGTCGGCGACCTCGCCCTTCGGGTCGTTCAGGCCGACCTTGCCGGTCGACTTCCCGAAGCCGCGGGCCGACCACGTCAGGACCGCGTACCCGTCCCGGGCGAGGTCCTCGGCCTGCTGCCGTACGTCGTCCTTGCTGCCGCCGAAGCCGTGCGCGAGGAGGACGGCGGGGCGGCGTCCGCCGGATCCCGACGTGAAGTACGAGGTGTCCACGCGCACCCCGCCGCCCATGTCCATGACCCGGTCGGTGCTGCGCACCGGCGGCACGTCGTCGTCGGCGACGGCCGTCCATGTACCGGCGCCGGCGAGGACGACGACGGAGGCCGCGACGGCGATCCACCGTCGCGGCCTCCGCACGCGCCCACGCAGTCCGGGCAGTCGAAGATCCATGCTTCAACGGTACGGGGTGAACCTGTCGGCAAGTTATCGACCGAGGGCTGAATCGCGGGACCTTCTCTGGGGGTACGGCGGGGATTTTGTCTACCGCGTTCGTGGTACGACGGCGCCTTCCCCGCCCCCCTTCAGGTCTGTTGGTCTTCCGGAATTGTCACGAGCCACCGTGTCTGCCTGCGGGGGCGCAGGTACAGCGCCCAGTACAGGGTGGCCACCGCCGTGATGCCGCCCGTCCAGAGCAGGTGGCTCGTCTCCTGCTGGCTGAGGATGTACACGAGAACCACGATCAACAGCACTGGCATCACCGGCCACAGCGGCATCCGCCATGCCGGTGTGTGCTTGTGCGGGTTGCGGCGGGCCGCCAGCGCGGCGACCGCGACGAGCAGGTACATGCCGGTCACCGAGACGCCCGTGACGCCGTACAGGGTGTCGAGGTTGACGAAGCACAGTGCGGCGCCCGGCACGCCGACGGCGAGGGTGGCGACCCACGGGGAGCCGAAGCGGCCGAGCCTGGCGAGAACGTTGTTGACCGGCTCGGGCCAGGCCTTGTCGCGGGCCGAGGCGAACAGCACGCGGGAGTTCTGGATGACCATGACGATGCCCGCGTTGATGATGGCGAGGGCTACGCAGAGGCTGACGAAGGTGCCGACCGCGGAGTTGGACCAGGCGGTGACCATCGTGCCGATGTCGCCGCCGGTCAGTTCCCCGATGTCCGAGGCGCCCAGGGTGATGGCGGCGACCGGGACCAGGATGATCACGGCGGAGATCGCGAGGGTGGCCAGCACCGTGCGGGCGACGTTGCGGCGCGGGTTCTCCAGCTCCTCGGAGAGGTAGACGGCGGTCGAGAAGCCCTGGGTGACGAAGAGGGCGATCGCGAGCCCGGAGACGACCAGCAGGCCCGTCACGGTGTCCGTACGGCCGTCCGCGCCTGCCACCTCCATCGAGACCAGGCTCGCGGGGCCGCGCTCGGCGTGCGCGAAGCCCAGCACTGCCACCACGGCCGCGGCGATGACCTCCAGGACCAGGAAGACGCCGGTGATCCAGGCGTTGGCGCGCAGGTCGAGCAGGCCGGCGAGGGTGGCGAGGAGCATGACGCCGGCGCCGGCCATCGACGGGTCGAGGTCGACGATCGGGGCGAGGTAGTCGGCCGTGCCCATCGCGATCACCGGCGGGACGACCATGACGACCAGCAGCGACAGCACGAACACCAGCCAGCCCGCGAGCCGTCCGGCCAGCGTGGACACCATGGCGTACTCGCCGCCCGCGCTGGGGATGAGGGTGCCCAGCTCCGAGTAGCAGAACGCCACGGCGATGCACAGCAGCGAACCGATGGCGATCGTCAGGGCGGTGGCGGTGCCGAGCGAGCCGAACAGGTCGGGGACGACCACGAAGAGGGTGGACGCCGGGGTCACGCAGGAGAGCGTGAGGAGCGTGCCGCCGACGACGCCGATGGAGCGCTTGAGCTTCTTGGGGCTGTCGGACGCCTCGACGACGGCGCCCTCGACAGGGGTGAGGGTGTCGGTCACGAGGGGGATGCAACATCGACGGAAACCATCACGTCAATGGGTGTTCACCTACGGAATCCGCAGCCATGCGGCACCATTTCACGCGTTAACGTTGCGTCAAGGCCGCCCGCAGCGCGACTTCCGGGCGTGCGGGAACCGCAGCGCGGGCCCGCAAAAAAATGGGGCCGTCCGCGATGCGGACGGCCCCGACGCCAGGCGTCAGTGGTTGCGCTCGGCGTCAGTGGTTGCGCGGGAACCCGAGGTCGACGCCGGAGGGGGCGTCGGCCGGGTCGGGCCAGCGGGTGGTGACGACCTTGCCGCGGGTGTAGAAGTGCGTGCCGTCGTTGCCGTAGATGTGGTGGTCGCCGAAGAGCGAGTCCTTCCAGCCGCCGAAGCTGTGGTAGCCGACGGGGACCGGGATCGGGACGTTCACGCCGACCATGCCGGCTTCGATCTCCAGCTGGAAGCGGCGGGCGGCGCCGCCGTCCCGGGTGAAGATCGCGGTGCCGTTGCCGAAGGGCGAGGCGTTGATCAGCGCCACGCCGTCCTCGTACGTCTCGGCGCGCAGCACGCACAGGACCGGGCCGAAGATCTCGTCCTGGTACGCCTTCGCGTTGGTCGGCACCTTGTCGAGCAGGGAGATGCCGATCCAGTGGCCGTCCTCGAAGCCGTCGACCGTGTAGCCGGTGCCGTCGAGGACGACCTCGCAGCCCTCGGCCGCCGCGCCCTCGACGTAGGACGCCACCTTGTCGCGGTGCACGGCCGTGATCAGCGGGCCCATCTCGGACGTCGGGTCGTTGCCGGGGCCGATCTTGATCTTCTCGGCGCGCTCGCGGATCTTCTCCACCAGCTCGTCGCCGATGGCGCCGACCGCGACGACCGCGGAGATGGCCATGCAGCGCTCGCCCGCGGAGCCGTAGGCGGCCGACACGGCGGCGTCGGCGGCCGCGTCGAGGTCGGCGTCCGGGAGGACCAGCATGTGGTTCTTGGCGCCGCCCAGGGCCTGGACGCGCTTGTGGTTCGCGGAGGCGGTGGTGTGGATGTAGCGGGCGATCGGGGTCGAGCCGACGAAGGAGACGGCCTTGACGTCCGGGTGCTCAAGGAGGCGGTCGACGGCCACCTTGTCGCCGTGCACGACGTTGAAGACGCCGTCCGGGAGACCGGCCTCCGCCAGCAGCTCGGCGATCTTGATCGACGCCGACGGGTCCTTCTCGGACGGCTTCAGCACGAAGGTGTTGCCGCACGCGATGGCCATCGGGAACATCCACATCGGGACCATCGCCGGGAAGTTGAACGGCGTGATGCCCGCGACGACACCCAGCGGCTGCCGGATCGAGGAGACGTCCACGCGGCTCGCGACCTGCGTCGACAGTTCACCCTTCAGCTGCACGTTGATGCCGCACGCGAGGTCGACGATCTCCAGGCCGCGCGCCACCTCACCGAGGGCGTCGGAGTGCACCTTGCCGTGCTCGGCGGTGATCAGCTCGGCGATCGCGTCGCGGTTGGCGTCCAGCAGCGCCCGGAACTTGAACAGGATCGAGGTGCGCTGGGCCAGCGACGACTGGCCCCAGGTCAGGTAGGCCTCCTTGGCGGCGGCGACCGCGGCGTCCACCTCGTCGACCGAGGCGAACGCGACCTTCGTGGTGACCGCGCCGGTCGCCGGGTCGGTGACCGGCCCGAACGTGCCCGACGCGCCTTCGGCGATCTTGCCGCCGATCCAGTGGTTGACGATCTTCGTCATGCCCAGTAACTCCTTCACAGATGGCGGCGTCGGGTCGAGACGTGCCGTTCGTACAGCTCCCGTGCCTTGACCGCCGACGGTCGGGTCGCGGTCTCGGCCACAGGAACATCCCACCAGGCATGCGCCGGCGGCGGGCCCGACACAGTGTCTGCCGTTTCGGTCTCGACGTAGACACATGTGGGTGTGTCCGCCGCGCGCGCCTCGGTGAGCGCCTCGCGCAGGTCACGTACGGTCTTCGCGCGCAGCACCCGCATGCCCAGGCCGGCCACGTTGGCGGCCAGGTCGACGGGGAGCGGGGCACCCGTGAAAGTGCCGTCGGCCGCACGATGGCGGTACGCGGTGCCGAAGCGCTCGGCACCCGTCTCCTCCGACAGGCCTCCGATGGACGCGTACCCGTGGTTCTGCACCAGCAACACCTTGATCGCGACGCCCTCCTGCACGGCGGTCACGATCTCCGTCGGCATCATCAGATAGGTGCCGTCGCCGACCAGCGCCCAGACATTGCGCTCGGGCGCGGCCATCTTCACGCCGATCGCGGCCGGGATCTCGTAGCCCATGCAGGAGTAGCCGTACTCCACGTGGTACTGGTCCCGGGAGCGGGCCCGCCACAGTTTGTGCAGGTCGCCGGGGAGGGAACCGGCCGCGTTGATGATCACGTCCGACTCGTCGACGATCGCGTCCAGCGCGCCGAGGACCTGCGGCTGCGTCGGCCGTACGTCCGGCTCGTCGGCCTCGTAGCAGGCGTCGACGCGCTGCTCCCAGCGCTCCTTGTCCTCGGTGTACTCGGTGACGTAGGAGCCGGCGACCCGGTGGTCGTGCATCTCCAGCCTCTCGGTCAGCTCCTCCAGGCCGGTACGGGCGTCCGCGATCAGCGGCATGCCGGCGAGTTTGTGGCCGTCGTAGGGCGCGATGTTGAGGTTGAGGAAGCGCACGCCCTCGCCGGTGAAGAGGGTGCCGGAAGCGGTGGTGAAGTCGGTGTAGCGGGTGCCGACGCCGATCACCAGGTCCGCGGTGCGGGCGAGTTCGTCGGCGGTGGCGGTGCCGGTGTGGCCCACTCCCCCGACGTCCTGGGGGTGGTCGTGGCGCAGGGAGCCCTTGCCGGCCTGCGTGGAGGCGACCGGGATGCGGGTGACCTCGGCGAACTCGGCGAGGGCCTCCTCCGCGCGGCTGTGGTGGACGCCGCCGCCTGCGATGACGAGGGGACGCCGGGCGTCGCGGATCACGCGTACCGCCTCGGCGAGTTCGGTGGGGTCGGCGCCCGGACGCCGTACGGCCCAGACGCGCTCGGCGAAGAACTCGTCCGGCCAGTCGTACGCCTCGGCCTGGACGTCCTGCGGCAGTGCGAGGGTGACCGCGCCCGTCTCGACGGGGTCCGTGAGCACCCGCATGGCATGGAGGGCCGACGGGATCAGGGCCTCGGGCCGGGTGATCCGGTCGAAGTACTTCGACACCGGGCGCAGACAGTCGTTCACCGACATATCGCCCGCGCACGGCACTTCGAGCTGCTGGAGGACCGGGTCGGCGGGACGGGTGGCGAAGATGTCGCCGGGGAGGAGCAGCACCGGGAGGTGGTTGATGGTCGCGAGGGCGGCGCCGGTGACGAGGTTGGTCGCGCCGGGACCGATGGACGTGGTCACGGCGTGCGTGGAGAGGCGGTTCGACTGGCGGGCGTAACCGACCGCCGCGTGCACCATCGCCTGTTCGTTGCGGCCCTGGTGGTACGGCATGAACTCGCCGTACTCGACGAGCGCCTGGCCGATCCCGGCGACGTTGCCGTGGCCGAAGATGCCCCAGGTGGCGCCGATCAGCCGCTGTCGTACGCCGTCACGCTCGGTGTACTGGGCGGACAGGAAGCGGACGAGCGCCTGCGCGACCGTGAGCCTCGTCGTTGAGGTCATCGGTAACCCCCTGTGCCTTCTGCGTGGTCCGGATGGAAGCAGATCCGCCACTCCTGTACGGCTCCGCCGCCCCCTATGACTCGACGGCCCGCACCGCACCTCAGGTGATCAACACCGTTGCGAAACCGTCTCCTTCGGCCATCAGGCCGAGTTCGCGCCTTGCGGGCTCGGCGCTGGACGCACACGGCACGCCACAGCCGGTGGCGACCGCGCTGCAGGCCCGAAGCTCTGCCATGGGGCGGGTGACGTAGTACATGTCGTGGCCGCGAAGGCTCTTCGACAAAGACCTCCGGCGCGGGGCCGTAGCGGGCGGGGAGTCTTCGCTCGCACTTCGCTCCTGCCAAAGCAAAGCGGCCACCCGCGCCGGAGGCGATCTGTGCCCGGGCGTCACGGGACACGTAGGCGAAGTCGGTGACTCCACTGAATACGCTGTCCCGGCCCAGGAGTTGGTACTTCTCGTTCTCGATGTCCACGGTGCATCCACCGTTCAGCGGAAGCACGATCCATTCACTGTCCCCGGTGGTGAACAGGTGCGTGCCACCGGGCTCCAACTCCACGATCCGCAGGTTGCTGTGGGTCCCGTTGCCCGTCCCGGCGTGCGGCCCGTCGTTCGTCCCGTTGTGCGGCTCGTGGTTCGTCATAAGGCCCTCACAGCAGTCCTACGGCGGTGTCGACGGCGCCGGCCACGTCCCCGTCCGCCGGGTAGAGCAGCGAGCGTCCGACCACCAGGCCCCGCACGGTGGGCAGTTGGAGTGCACCGCGCCACTTCTCGTATGCCCCGGCTTGTTCCTCGATGGAGCCGCCGACCTCACCGCCGAGCAGAACCGCCGGCAGCGTGGAGGTCTGCATGACCTCGGCCATGTCGTCGGGGTTCTCGGTGACCGGGAGCTTCAGCCAGGTGTACGCGGAGGTGCCGCCGAGACCGGAGGCGATCGCGATGGACTTGGTGACAGCTTCGGCGGACAGGTCGTTGGCGACCTTGCCCTCCGGGGTGCGGTGGCTGATGAACGGCTCCACGAAGACCGGGAGTTGACGTGCCGCCATCTCGTCGACGGCGCGGGCGGTGGACTCCAGGGTGGTCAGGGAGCCCGGGTCGTCGTAGTCGATCCGCAGGAGCAGCTTGCCGGCGTCGAAGCCGAGGCGCTGGATGTCCTCGGGGCGGTGGCCGGTGAAGCGGTCGTCGAGCTCGAAGCTCGCGCCCTGGAGGCCGCCGCGGTTCATGGATCCCATGACGACCTTGCCGTCGAGGGCGCCGAGCAGCAGCAGGTCGTCGAGGATGTCGGCGGTCGCGAGGACACCGTCGACGCCGGGGCGACGGAGCGCAAGGCAGAGGCGTTCCAGCAGGTCGGCGCGGTTGGCCATGGCGAGTTTGCGGTCGCCGACACCGAGGGCGCCGCGGGCCGGGTGGTCGGCGGCGACGATCATCAGCCGGCCGGAGTCGCCGAGCAGCGGGCGACGGGTGCGACGGGCGGCCGCCTCCGCGATCGCCTCGGGGCGCTGGGTGCGCAGGCGGACGAGTTCCCCGATGTCGACGCTCACTTGACGGCCCCCGCGGTGATCGCGGCCTCGATCTCGTCCGGCGTCGGCATCGCGGAGGAACACTCCAGGCGGGAGGCGACGATGGCACCGGCCGCGTTGGCGTGCCGCATGATCTTCTCCAGGTCCCAGCCTTCGAGCAGGCCGTGGCAGAGGGAACCGCCGAAGGCGTCACCGGCGCCGAGGCCGTTGAGTACGTTCACGGGCAGCGGCGGCACCTCGGCCTGGTCGCCCTTGCTGTTGACGGCGAGGACGCCCTTGGGGCCCTGCTTGACGACCGCGACCTCGACACCGGCGTCCAGCAGCGCCCGGGCCGCGGCATGCGGCTCGCGCACGCCGGTCGCGACCTCCACCTCGTCGAGATTGCCGACGGCGACGGTGGTGTGCTTCAGGGCCTCGGCGTAGAAGGGGCGGGCCGTGGCGGGGCCGCTCCCGGCTGTGTCCCTCCAAAACATGGGGCGCCAGTCGAGGTCGAAGACCGTCGTACCGGACTTGGCGCGATGGGCGAGCGCCGCCAGCGTCGCCGTACGGCTGGGCTCCTCGCTCAGGCCGGTGCCGGTGACCCAGAAGATACGGGCGTCACGGATGGCGTCGAGGTCCAGCTCGTGGGCGTCGATCTCCAGGTCCGGGGCCTTGGGCTGCCGGTAGAAGTACAGCGGGAAGTCGTCCGGCGGGAAGATCTCGCAGAAGGTGACCGGGGTCGGCAGGCCGGGGACCGGGGTGACCCAGCGGTCGTCGACGCCGAAGCCCTTCAAGGCCTCGTGGAGGTAGGTGCCGAAGGGGTCGTCGCCGGTGCGGGTGATCACCGCGGTACGGCGTCCCAGGCGGGCCGCGGCGACCGCGACATTGCTCGCCGAGCCGCCGAGGAACTTGCCGAAGGACGTGACCTGCGGCAGCGGGACGCCGGTCTGCAGGGGGTAGAGGTCCACTCCGATCCGCCCCATGGTGATCAAGTCGTACGCCATCGGCTTCCCTCGGTCTCCCTTGCAGCGGCGCTTCTGTCAGCGTTGCGCTTCGGCTCTCTTCGGCTTTCTAGCCTGACCGGGGAGGGCTGTCAATATTTTGTCCGGACATTCGAACGAGCCCCTCCGGGGAGAGGCGGGGCGCCTAGACGTCTGCCGGGTTCTGCGGCAGCAGGCGTTGGCTGTCAATGTGCCGCGCCCTGTACGACTCTGGTGCCTTTGCAGCACTCGTGTCACAAAGGCACCTTCCCTGTCACACATGTCGCATGTACGCAGGTCTTGCGTCACACCCGGTGCACAGGCACTGTCCCCTTCTCACGGTGCGTCGTTGACGGGGGCACAGGCTTTGTGATCGCCAGCGCAGCGCACGGTCCCCCCGACGACCGCCCCCGGTCGCCGCCGCGGCGCGCGCAGGGAGGTGCAACCGATGACCGACCGAAGGCTCTGGTCCTACAAGGAGATCGCGGCTCACATCAAGGTGCAGCCGGACACCGTACGGTCCTACCGCAAGCACGGTTTGCTGCCGCCGCCCGACCATGTGGAGAGCGGCAAGCCCTTCTGGTACGCCGACACCGTCCGGGCGTGGGTCGCATCCCGCCCGGGCAACCGCGGGCGCAGATTGGATTGACCTCCCGGGAAGTCGTCCTCCCGGAAAAAATCGGCTGTGCCCCCACCGCCCTGTGGGGCACAGTCGCCCCATGAGTTTCTCCGTCAAACCCACCCTGACCGGCGGCAGGACCGTGCTCCGCCCGTTCACCGAGGCGGACGCCGAGGGGATGTGGGAGATCATCGGCGATCCGGAGGTCCGGAGCTTCACCGGGGATCCGCCCGACGAGCTCACCCCGCAGCGGCTGCGCTCCTGGTACGGCACCCGCTCCGACCAGCCCGACCGCCTCGACCTCGCCGTCACCGACCGCGCCACCGGCGAACTCGTCGGTGAGGTCGTGCTGTACGAGTGGGATCCCGCCGCCCGCAGCTGCACCTTCCGCACGCTGATCGGACCGCGCGGCCGAGGCCGGGGCCTGGGCACCGAGGCCACCCGGCTCATCGTCGGTCATGGCTTCGAGCAACTGGGGCTGCACCGGATCCAGTTGGAGGCGTATGCCTACAACCTCCGTGCCCTGCACGTCTACGAGAAGGTCGGATTCGTGGTCGAGGGGATCCGGCGGGAGATCGAACTACGGGACGGCGCATGGGTCGACGAGGTGCTGATGGCTCTCCTCGACCACCAGTGGGCCGCGCTCAACTCCGCGGACCTCAACGCCGACCATCCCGGCTCCACCAGTCCCAGCTCCACCCATCCCGGCTCCAGGAATCTCAGCTCCACGGCTCGATGACCGTCACCCCCGCCCCCGGCGCCGTCCCGAGCGCTGTCAGTGCCGACGGCGCCGCGTCCAGCGTGATCGTCGACGTCACCAGCAGATCGGGCCGCAACGCGCCCGACCGCACCAGCTCCAGCATCGGCGGGTAGGTGTGCGCGGCCATGCCGTGGCTGCCCAGCAGTTCGAGTTCGAGGGCGATCGCGCGGGCCAGGGGGACGGGGGTCGTGCCGGACTCCGAGGGGAGCAGGCCGACCTGGATGTGCCGGCCCCTGCCGCGCAGGCTGTTGACGGAGGCGGCGCAGGTGGTGGGTGAGCCGAGGGCGTCCAGGGAGAGGTGGGCACCGCCACCGGTCAGGGCGTGGATCGCTGCCGCCGTGTCCGGTGTGCTCAAGGCGTCCACGCACTGCGCCGCCCCGAACTTCCGTGCCAGGTCCAGGGCCTGCGGTGAGACGTCCACCGCGACGACCCTCGCACCCGACGCCGCCGCGATCATCACCGCCGACAGGCCGACCCCGCCGCAGCCGTGCACGGCGACCCACTCTCCCGCCGCCACCCTGCCCTGCTGCACGACCGCCCGGAACGCCGTGGCGAACCGGCAGCCCAGCGAGGCCGCCGTCGCGAACGACATCTCCTCGGGTACGGCGACGAGGTTGACGTCGGCGTGGTCCAGCGCCACGTACTGGGCGAAGGAGCCCCAGTGGGTGAAGCCGGGCTGGGTCTGCCGCTCGCAGATTTGCTGGTCGCCGGCTGCACACGCCGCGCAGCTGCCGCAGGCGCACACGAACGGCACGGTGACCCGGTCGCCGGGGCGCCAGGCGGTCACCCGGTCCCCCACCGCCTCGATCACGCCGGCGAGTTCATGGCCCGGCACATGCGGCAGCAGGATGTCGGGGTCGTGGCCCTGCCAGCCGTGCCAGTCACTGCGGCACAGCCCCGTCGCCTCGACCCGCACGGTCACTCCATGGGGGGCCGGGTGCGGGTCGGGCACCTCACGCACCTCGGCCGCTTCGCCGTACCGCTCGAACACCACTGCCCGCATGCCGGTCTCCTTTCGGCCGCGCCCCTTGCACGGAGATCGTCCAGGAACGCTAGACGCCCCACCGAGTGTGCGATATGGCACCCACGCCCGCTGGGAGGTCAGCGGTGCGCGCTCACCTTGTCCCGCTCCTCAGCGGGCTCGGCCGCCGGCGCCGGCGTCGGTTCGTCGCCCGACTCGCTGACTCCGAACCGCTCGTGGAAGCGCCGCAGCGGTCCCGGAGCCCACCAGGTGGCCCGGCCGGTGAGACGCATGACCGCCGGGACCAGCAGGCTGCGGACGATCATCGCGTCCATCAGCACCGCCAGGGCGATGCCGAGGCCGAGCATCTTGGTGTTGGTCACCCGCGAGGTGCCTATCGCGACCATCACGACCGCGAGGATCACGGCAGCCGCGGTGATCAGTCCTCCGGTGCGCTGCAGACCGTGGCGGACCGCCTGGTCGTGGTCGCCCGTCGTGTCGTACTCCTCCTTGATGCGGGACAGCAGGAACACGCCGTAGTCCATCGACAGGCCGAACGCGACGCAGAACATCAGCACCGGGAGGGTCGTCTCTATCGAGCCGGGGGTGGTGAAGCCGAGCAGGCCGGAGAGATGGCCGTCCTGGAAGATCCAGACCACCGCGCCGAACATCGCCGTCAGGCTCAGCGCGTTGAGCAACACCGCCTGGATCGGGATCAGCACGCTGCCCGTCAGCAGGAACACCAGCAACAGGGTGACGATCGCGATGAAGGCGGCGGCCAGGGGCAGGCGCTCGGCTATCGCGTCCTTGGAGTCGACCAGGACCGCGGCCGCGCCGGTCACCTTGGTGTCGAACGGGGCCTTCGTGGCGCGCAGTTCGTCCACCAGGCGCTGGGCCGGGTCGTCGACCGCCTCGCCCTTCGGGAGCACGGTGAAGTACGCCGAGTCGTCCCGCACCAGCGGCCCGTCGACCCGGAGCACCTCCGGAAGAGCGGCGATCCGCTGCTTGTAGTCGGCGTACTGCGCCTGCGTCGCGCGTCCCTCGGCGAGCACCTCCAGGCCGCCGCCGGGGCTGCCCGGGAAGCCGTCGCGGATGTGCTGCTGCACGACATGGGACTCGGCGCTCGACGGCAACTGGCGGTCGTCGGCGGTGCCGAACTTCACGCCCAGGAAGGGCAGCCCGAGAAGGACCAGCACGGCGGTGGTGCCCAGGGCGAAGAAGGGGGCGCGGCGCATGACAAGGTTCGCCGTGCGGGCCCAGGCCTTGCCTTCCGAGGCGCTGGTCGGGCCGGCGCTGGACGGGCCGGTCGTGCCTGGCGTGCCCGATGTGACGGACGGGCCAGAGGTGCCGGGCTCCAGAGTGGCCGCCTTCGGGTCCTGCTGCCCGCTCGCGCGCCGACCGCGGCGGAACAGGCGGCGCAGATCCAGGGAGTTGACCCGGTGGCCGAGCAGGACCAGTGCCGCGGGGAGGAGGATCAGCGCGGCGGCCGCGGCCAGCAGCACCACCGCGATCCCGGCGTAGGCGAAGGACCGCAGGAAGTACTGCGGGAAGAGCAGCATCGCCGCGAGGGACACCGCGACCGTGAGGGCCGAGAAGAGGACGGTGCGGCCGGCCGTGCGCAGGGTCGTGCCGACCGCGGTCAACGGTTCGGCGCCGGTGGTGAGTTCCTCGCGGAAGCGCCGGACGATGAAGAGGGCGTAGTCGACGGCCAGGCCCAGCCCCAGGGCCGTGGTGAGGTTCATCGCGAAGACCGAGACGTCGGTGACCTCGGTGAGGCCGCGCAGCACAGCGTTCGTGCCGAGAATGGCCACGATGCCGATGCCGAGCGGCAGCAGGGCCGCGACCGCGCTGCCGAAGACCATCACCAGCAGCACCAGCGTGACCGGCAGGGCGATCACCTCAGCCCGGATCAGGTCCTCCTGGATGATCGTCTGCATCTCGTGACGCACCGCGACCGGTCCGCCGACGCTGACGTCCACCGGGCCGTGCGCACCCCGGAACTCGGGCGCGATGCGGTCCAGGGTCTCCCCCGCCGCCTTCTCGTCGCCGGTGATGCGGGCGGCGATCAACGCCTCATGGCCGTCCTCGGCGCGCAGGGCGGGAGCCGCCGAGGGGTCCGCCTGCCAGTACGAACCGATTCCCGTGATCCCCTTCTCGCCGGCCAGGCGCGCGACGATCCGCCGCGCCTCCGCGGCGACCGCGGGGTCGTCCACCGAGGCGTCCCCCGCGTCCACGAGGAGCAGGAGGTTGGGCTGGGAGGCGGGGAACTCGCGCTCCAGCGCCTTGGTCGCGTACGTCGACTCGGCGTGCGGGTCCTCCCAGCCGCCGCTGCCCAGCCGGTCGGCGACGCCGCTGCCCGCCAGCACGGCGAGCGCGGTGATCACCAGGGCCACGAGCAGCGACAATCGGGGGCGTGCCGTCACGAAACGGGTCCAGCCTCCGACGCGGGGCGGCCTGTTGACTTCGGTCATGGTGCGGTGTCCCCTTCACACTGATCCATGCTGTGCGCCGCCCGGGCAGCATGAAGCCGTCACTGCCATAGACTGACAAACACGAGAGATCGCTCGCGTTTCTCAAGAATGCGAGCGACCGCTCGCGTTTGTCAATCGCGTTCGGAGAACTGGGGATAACGCGTGTCCGCCAACCGGGAGAAGGACGACCAGGTCCAGCAGGAGAAGGAGCAGCCGCGCCGCCGCCAGGCCCGCGGCGAGCGCCGCATCGCCCAGCTGCTCGAAGCCGCGGCCACCGTCTTCACCACCACCGGCTACACGGCCGCCAGCACCAACGCCATCGCCCGCGAGGCAGGCGTGTCACCGGGCACGCTGTACCAGTTCTTCCCGAACAAGGAAGCGATCGCGATCGAGCTGGGCGACCGCCTCATGCACGAGATGCGCGAGACGTACGGCGAGGCACTCGCCCCGGTCGGCCCCGCGACTCCCCTGGACGAGGCCGTCGGCTCGGCCGTCGACCGGTTCATCGCCTTCAACTGCGAGCATCCGGTGTTCTTCGCGCTCATGCACGGCCCCGACATCCCCGGCCGCATCGCCGAGGAGCACGACGCCCTGCACGCGACCCTGCTGTCCCGGATCGAGGACCTGCTGTCCTCGTTCCTGCCCGATGCCGTCCCGGCCGACCTCACCCGGACCGCCCATATGTGCCTGGGCATGTACAAGGTGGGTCTGGAGCTGGTTCTCGGCCACGAGGGCGCCGAGCGCGACGCCTACGTCCAGGAGCTGAAGAACGCCCTGATCCGCTACCTCGACCCGCTGGTGGGCGACCGGCCCGGCCGCCCCGACCCGGCCCGAACGGCGACGTGACGCAGCTCTGCTGCAAGGTACGCATAGATCAGCTCCGGAGTACGAGGACCCCCGCCTCGACCCACTGTCCGTCGCCCGGCGCCGACCCGCATCCCGGGACGATGACGCCGGACGCACTCATGTTCGGCCACACCTCGGGTGGTTCGTGCCGCATCCTCGAGTGTCTCGCGCCGTACCGTCAGGCGCCGACCCCCCCTTGGGCAAATACCCCGCAGGGGTATACCTTGGAGATGCGGGACCCCCCTGGGCCCCCACAGCCCCACAGACCCACAGCCCCACAGACCCACAGCCCCACAGACCCACCCGCCCTACAGTCCCACCGGCCCCACAGCCCCACCTGCCTCGACGAGGAGATCCACATGACCGCCCACACCGACACCCCGGGTTCCGTCACCGCCGTCTACAAGGTGAGCGGCATGAGCTGCGGACACTGCGAGGGCGCCGTCTCCGGCGAGCTCGCCGAACTCCCCGGTGTCAGCTCGGTGAAGGCCGTCGCCTCCACCGGCGAGGTCACGGTCGTCTCCGCGGCCCCGCTGGACGAGGAGGCCGTACGCGCGGCCGTCGACGAGGCGGGCTTCGAGCTGGTCGGCAAGGCCTGAGCCTGGCCATGACCCGCGCCACCGACCAACCTCCGATAACCGAGGCACCGGGCGCGCCCGCGACGGCCGCCGCCTCGCAGGTCGAGCTGCTCATCGGCGGGATGACCTGCGCCTCCTGCGCGGCCCGCGTCGAGAAGAAGCTCAACCGCATGGACGGCGTGACCGCCACGGTGAACTACGCGACGGAGAAAGCGAAGGTCAGCTTCCCGGCGGGCATCCAGGTCGCCGACCTGATCGCCACCGTGGAGCGGACGGGCTACACGGCCGAGGAGCCGGCTCCCCCGGAACCCACGCCCGACGAGCCCCCGGAAGACGCCGAGCTGACCGGCTACCGCCGGCGTCTGACCGTCTCCGCCGTGCTCGCCGTTCCCGTCATCCTGCTGTCGATGATCCCGGCCCTGCAGTTCGACAACTGGCAGTGGCTCGCGCTCACCCTCGCCTCGCCTGTCGTCGTCTGGGGCGGACTGCCCTTCCACCGGGCGGCGTTCACGAACGCCCGGCACGGCGCGGCGACCATGGACACGTTGATCTCGATGGGCACCCTTGCGGCCTACGGCTGGTCGCTGTGGGCGCTGTTCCTGGGCGACGCGGGCATGCCCGGCATGCACGACACCTTCGAGTTCACCGTCTCCCGTGTGGACGGCGCCTCGCAGATCTACCTCGAAGTGGCCGCCGGGGTCGTCACCTTCATCCTCCTCGGCCGCTACCTGGAGGCCCGTTCCAAGCGCCGCGCGGGAGCGGCACTGCGGGCCCTCATGGAGCTCGGCGCGAAGGATGTCGCCGTACTGCGCGACGGACGCGAGGTCCGCGTCCCGGTCGGCCGGCTCGCGGTCGGCGACCGGTTCGTCGTGCGGCCCGGCGAGAAGATCGCCACCGACGGCACCGTCGTCGAGGGCTCCTCCGCGGTGGACGCCGCCCTGCTGACCGGCGAGTCCGTGCCGGTGGACGTGACCGTCGGCGACGCGGTCACCGGGGCGACGGTCAACGCGGGCGGGCGGCTCGTCGTCGAGGCGACCCGGGTCGGCGCAGACACGCAGCTCGCCCGGATGGCGAAGCTGGTGGAGGACGCACAGAACGGCAAGGCCGAGGTGCAGCGGCTCGCCGACCGGATCTCCGCGGTGTTCGTACCGGCGGTCATCCTCCTCGCGGTCGCCACGTTCGGCGCGTGGCTCGGCCTCACCGACGACACGGTCGCGGCCTTCACCGCGGCCGTCGCCGTACTGATCATCGCCTGCCCGTGCGCCCTGGGCCTCGCCACGCCCACGGCCCTCATGGTCGGCACAGGGCGCGGCGCCCAGCTCGGCATCCTGATCAAGGGCCCCGAGGTGCTGGAGTCCACCCGCCGGGTCGACACCGTCGTCCTGGACAAGACCGGCACGGTCACCACCGGCCGCATGAGCCTCCAGGCGGTGTACGCCGCCGAGCGCGCCGACGAGGACGAGGTGCTGCGGCTCGCGGGCGCCGTGGAGCACGCCTCCGAGCATCCCGTCGCCCGGGCGGTCGCCGCGGGCGCGGAGCAGCGCGTCGGGCGGCTGCCGCAGGTCGAGGGGTTCGAGAACGTGCCCGGGCGAGGCGTACGCGGGCGCGTGGAGGGCCGTGACGTGGTCGTGGGGCGCCTCTACGACGTGCTGCCCATCGGGCTGGCCCGCGCCAAGGAAGAGGCCGAGAGAGGCGGTCGTACGGCCGTCGTGGTCGGGTGGGACGGGGCGGCCCGCGGTGTCGTCGCCGTCGCGGACGCGGTGAAGCAGTCCAGCGCCGAGGCGGTGCGGGAGCTGCGCGCGCTGGGGCTCACCCCGATGCTGCTGACCGGGGACAACCGGGCGGTCGCGGAGGCGGTGGCGGACGCGGTCGGTATCGGTGCCGATCAGGTGATCGCGGAGGTCCTGCCCGAGGACAAGGTCGAGGCCGTGCGGCGGCTGCGGCGCGAGGGGCGCTGCGTGGCCATGGTGGGCGACGGCGTCAACGACGCGGCCGCGCTTGCCACCGCCGATCTGGGTCTTGCCATGGGGACGGGGACGGACGCGGCGATCGAGGCGAGCGATCTGACGCTGGTGCGCGGTGATCTGCGGGTGGCGGCGGACGCCATCCGGCTGTCGCGGCGGACGCTCGCCACGATCAAGGGCAACCTCGTGTGGGCCTTCGGGTACAACGTCGCCGCGTTGCCGCTGGCCGCGGCGGGGTTGCTGAATCCGATGCTCGCGGGGGCCGCGATGGCCTTTTCGTCGGTTTTCGTGGTGTCGAACAGCCTGCGACTTCGGACTTTTCGGTGAAGGCTACGGACTTTTCGACGAAGTCCGAGTAAGAACCCCTCTGGAGTCCGGCGCCAGGCTCACATAAGCTCTTCACAAGACTCGCGCATCGTCCTTACGCTTGGGTCCCGATCGGCATATCGGGGCTCTTGCGTATCTAACGGACATATGCAAGAGACGCAGATCACAGTGATGTGAACGTAACCATCGAAGGGGTTCGACGGTCTAAGTTGACGATGTCAGGCAGCGTCTTGGGGGGCGTTGGTTGGCATCTGAGGATGTCTTGGGGGACTTCCTCAGAGTTGCGTTGCCGGGGCACGTACGTCGGGAAGCTTTGAGCGGCCCTCCCGACCGTGCGCTGTCCCGGCAGACCGCACACAGCAGTAGTACGGCGAGTTCCGCTCGTTTTGCTCAACTGCACGGCAGTAACACAGCGATTCAGGCGCTGTTCTCTCAGACGCCCGGCCGGATCCCGTGGGGGGAATCCGCACCGGGACATGGGAAGGCGCCCTGGACGTCGGCCCGTGGGGGGACCGCCGCCAGGGCGCCTTCTGCTATCCGCACCCGCCCGGAACGAGTCGCGCTCAGGGCTCTGCATACGAGACCCGAGTGACCGGGCGCCAAAAGCGCCGCGCCCCTCGTCGGCAGATGCCGACCCCCCGGCCCGCAACACAGCCGCGCCCGCCCCAGCCACAACGGACCGTGGCTACGCCACCGCCCGTCGGCCACTCACCCAAGGACGGGCTCCGGTACACGCCGACGACCAGCCTCCCGAGCGCCCAAGCCCAGACCAGGGCGACAGCACGCGGAGGAACACCGAGAAGCGCACCGCCAGGGGCCTTCCGGCCGTACGCGCCCCCAGATCCCCTCCGACCGAAGCCGTGTGCAGGGCTCCGCATGCGCGATCCGGACGACCGGGCGCCGAGAAGCGTCGCGCCGCTCACCGGCAGGCACTGCCCCTCTCCCCCCGCAACCGACCGTAACTACGCCGCCGTCGGCCAGGCAGAGGAACGGCTCTCGTACCCGCCACCTCCCGACAAGCCACCTATGGCACCCCACGCCCGACACGGCGCACCGAGAATGATCGCCGCACGCACAAGAGCCCCACGCCCGACCGAAGTCGCGCGCAGGGCTCTGCATACGGGATCCGTGTGACGGCGCCGGTGATCGCGGCGCCCCACCGGCAGGTGTCAGCGCTCCTCGACCGGGACGAAGTCGCGCTCGACCACGCCCGTGTAGATCTGGCGCGGGCGGCCGATGCGGGAACCCGGTTCCTTGATCATCTCGTGCCACTGGGCGATCCAGCCCGGGAGGCGGCCGAGGGCGAACAGGACCGTGAACATCTCGGTCGGGAAGCCCATGGCCCGGTAGATCAGGCCGGTGTAGAAGTCGACGTTCGGGTAGAGGTTGCGCGAGACGAAGTACTCGTCGGAGAGCGCGTGCTCCTCCAGCTTCAGGGCGATGTCCAGCAGCTCGTCGGACTTGCCGAGGGCGGAGAGGACGTCGTGTGCCGCCGCCTTGATGATCTTCGCGCGCGGGTCGAAGGACTTGTACACCCGGTGGCCGAAGCCCATCAGGCGGACGCCGTCCTCCTTGTTCTTCACCTTGCGGATGAAGGAGTCGACATCGCCGCCGTTGGTCTGGATGCCCTCGAGCATCTCCAGGACGGACTGGTTGGCGCCGCCGTGCAGCGGGCCCCAGAGGGCGGAGATGCCGGCCGAGATCGACGCGAACATGTTCGCCTGCGACGAGCCCACCAGGCGGACCGTCGACGTGGAGCAGTTCTGCTCGTGGTCGGCGTGCAGGATGAGGAGCTTGTCGAGGGCGGAGACCACGACCGGGTCCAGCTCGAACTCCTGGGCCGGGACCGAGAAGGTCATGCGCAGGAAGTTCTCGACGTAACCGAGGTCGTTGCGCGGGTAGACGAACGGGTGACCGATCGACTTCTTGTACGCGTACGCCGCGATCGTCGGAAGCTTGGCGAGCAGGCGGATCGTGGAGAGGTTGCGCTGACGCTCGTCGAACGGGTTGTGGCTGTCCTGGTAGAACGTGGACAGCGCCGAGACGACCGACGACAGCATGGCCATCGGGTGGGCGTCGCGCGGGAAGCCCTTGTAGAAGTTCTTGACGTCCTCGTGCAGCAGCGTGTGCTGCGTGATCTCGTTCTTGAACGTCGAGAGCTCGTCGACGGTGGGCAGCTCACCGTTGATCAGCAGGTAGGCCACCTCCAGGAAGGTGGAGCGCTCGGCCAGCTGCTCGATCGGGTAGCCGCGGTACCGGAGGATCCCCTGCTCGCCGTCGAGGTAGGTGATGGCGGATTTATAGGCGGCGGTGTTGCCATATCCGCTGTCCAGCGTCACCAGACCGGTCTGGGCGCGGAGTTTGCCGATGTCAAAGCCCTTGTCGCCGACGGTGCTGTCAATCACCGGGTAGGTGTACTCGCCGTCGCCGTACCGCAGTACTACAGAGTTGTCGCTCACGTCTTCCCTCACCGACGTTGTGCCTCATCTTCGAGGTTGCCCTGACTGTCTCTACCCTCCCCCATTCGGCTCAGGAGAGTGCACTCGGGGTCGACCATTGGGCCTATTGGCGGCACTGAGTGCCGCCAACCTGTCATCCTGCCCCCTGTTTTCCCCATCTGGAAGGGCTCTGTGACCTTCACGACTCGTTTGATCGATCATTTTTTTCGACGTCTCACGAACCGCCAGGTCAGAAGCGTGCTCTGCGACGGGTCGAAAGCAGGTTCAGGAGCCCGCCAGCCGGAAGTCGAGCGCCGTGCAGCGCCGCCCCGCCGACACCGTCCGCACCGCCTGGCCGATCGCCTTGCGCGAACCGACGAGGACGACCAACTGCTTCGCCCGGGTCACCGCCGTGTACAGCAGATTCCGCTGCAGCATCATCCATGCTCCGGTGGTGACGGGGATCACCACTGCGGGATATTCACTTCCCTGTGAACGGTGGATGGTCACCGCGTACGCATGCGCCAGTTCGTCCAGTTCGTCGAATTCGTACGGAACCTCCTCGTCCTCGTCCGTCAGCACCGTGAGGCGCTGGTCGACCGGGTCGAGCGAGGTGACCACGCCCACGGTGCCGTTGAAGACGCCGTTCTTCCCTTTTTCGTAATTGTTGCGAATCTGGGTGACCTTGTCGCCGACGCGGAAGACCCGGCCGCCGAACCGCTTCTCCGCGAGATCGGGGCGCCCGGGCGTGATGGCCTGCTGGAGCAGGCCGTTCAGCGTGCCCGCGCCCGCTGGGCCCCGGTGCATGGGAGCCAGGACCTGGACGTCCCGGCGTGGATCGAGGCCGAACTTGGCCGGAACCCGACGGGCCGCCACATCCACCGTGAGCCGGCCGGCCTCCTCCGTGTCGTCCTCGACGAAGAGGAAGAAGTCCTTCATGCCGTCGGTGACGGGGTGCTGCCCGGCGTTGATCCGGTGTGCGTTCGTCACCACCCCCGACTGCTGGGCCTGGCGGAACACGCGCGTGAGGCGGACGGCCGGGATGGGGCCGCCGTCGGCGAGCAGGTCCCTGAGAACCTCCCCCGCCCCGACGCTGGGCAGTTGGTCGACATCGCCCACGAAGAGCAGGTGCGCGCCCGGCGGTACGGCCTTCACCAGCTTGTTGGCGAGCAGCAGATCCAGCATGGACGCCTCGTCGACCACCACCAGGTCGGCCTGGAGCGGACGGTCCTTGTCGTACGCCGCGTCGCCACCGGGCTTGAGCTCCAGGAGGCGGTGGACGGTGGAGGCCTCGGCTCCGGTCAGCTCGGCCAGGCGCTTGGCGGCACGGCCGGTGGGGGCGGCCAGTACGACCCTGGCCTTCTTCGCGCGGGCCAGCTCCACGATCGAGCGGACCGTGAAGGACTTGCCGCAGCCGGGGCCGCCGGTGAGGACGGCGACCTTCTTCGTCAGCGCCAGCTTGACGGCGGCCTCCTGCTCGGGGGCGAGGTCCGTGCCCGTACGGCCCTTCAGCCAGCCCAGCGCCTTGTCCCAGGCCACCTCGTGGAAGCCCGGCATCCGGTCCTCGTCGGTGCGCAGCAGGCGCAACAGCTGGGCGGAGAGGGAGAGTTCGGCCCGGTGGAAGGGGACGAGGTAGACGGCCGTCACGGGCTCCGAGTGGCCGTCCGGACCGGGCACCTTCTCCCGTACGACACCGGGGTCGCCGCCCTCCTCCGGGACCTGGGCGAGTTCGGCCAGGCACTCGATGACGAGCCCCGTGTCGACCTGGAGCAGCTTCACCGCGTCCGCGATCAGGCGCTCCTCGGGGAGGTAGCAGTTGCCCTGGTCGGTGGCCTGCGACAGCGCGTACTGCAGTCCTGCCTTGACCCGCTCCGGGCTGTCGTGCGGGATGCCGACGGACTGGGCGATCTTGTCGGCGGTGAGGAAGCCGATGCCCCAGACGTCGGCCGCCAGCCGGTAGGGCTGGTTCTTCACGACCGAGATCGAGGCGTCGCCGTACTTCTTGTAGATCCGCACGGCGATGGAGGTGGACACCTCGACGGTCTGGAGGAAGAGCATGACCTCCTTGATCGCCTTTTGTTCCTCCCAGGCGTCGGCGATCTTCTTCGTCCGCTTCGGTCCGAGGCCGGGGACCTCGATGAGCCGCTTGGGCTCCTCCTCGATGATCTTCAGGGTGTCCAGGCCGAAGTGCTGGGTGATCCGGTCGGCGAAGACCGGGCCGATGCCCTTGACCAGGCCGGAGCCGAGGTAGCGGCGGATGCCCTGGACGGTGGCCGGCAGGAGGGTCGTGTAGTTCTCGACGGTGAACTGCTTGCCGTACTGGGGGTGGGAGCCCCAACGGCCCTCCATCCGCAGGGATTCACCGACCTGGGCGCCGAGCAGCGCACCCACGACCGTGAGGAGGTCGCCGCCGCCTCTGCCGGTGTCGACGCGGGCGACCGTGTAGCCGGTCTCCTCATTGGCGTACGTGATCCGCTCCAGGACGCCTTCGAGCACCGCCAGCCGCCGCTCGCCCGTGGAAGTCCCCGCCTGATTGGACATGATCCGACGCTACCGGTCGGGTACGACAACGCGGGGCGGCTGTGGACAGCGCGGGAAGACCGTGGACCGCGGCCGGCAGCCGTCACCCGGCCTGTGACCTCACGTGGTCGATGACCCGCCGGAAGTCCTCGGTGGGCGAGAACTCGACGAACTCGCAGTCCGCCACGGCCACCGGGACATGGCCGGGCCCCCAGTAGTAGGCCTGGCCCGCCTCGTAGTACTCCGCGCCCGCGGGCGTCAGCATCCGCAGCCGGCCCTTGAGCAGGTAACCCCAGTGCGGGCACGGGCAGGCGTCACCTTCGAGGCCCTTGAGGGCGGGGCCCATGTCCGTGCCCTCCGGCAGGCTGATGTAGCTCACGGACATGCCGCCGCCGATCTCCTCGGTGCGCACCTCCACGCCGTCGCCACCAAGGACGACGGGCACCTCGTCGCGAGTCGCTGCCGTCATGATCCCTCCACTCCGGCCCGCACGGGGCCTGGGGAAACGCCCCCGCACTTCCAGCGTGAACCGCCCCGCGGCCCGCCGCGACAGCGCAGGGCCGACATCACGATCCGGTTTCGGGATGTGGTTGAGGGGTTGATTAACGGCCGTGTAATCGATTCCAATCCTCCGTACACGTCGATGTAATCGATTCCACGACGGCATCGGCCACGAACGATCCACAAGGAGGTGGAGCGGCGATGGCGAGCATCAAGGACGTCGCTGCCGAGGCGGGCGTATCCGTCGCCACGGTCTCGCGCGTCCTGAACGACCATCCGTCGGTCAGTGCCGAGGCACGCGCACGCGTGCTGGCCGCCGTGGCGACCCTGGGCTACCGCCCGAACGCCGTCGCCCGCTCCCTGCGCACCGACCAGACCCACACCCTCGGTCTGGTCATCAGCGACGTGATGAACCCGTACTTCACCGAACTGGCCCGCTCCGTCGAGGAGGAGGCCCGCGCGCTCGGCTACAGCGTCATCATCGGCAACGCCGACGAGCGGCCCGACCTCCAGGACCATCACGTGCGGAACCTGCTGGACCGGCGCATCGACGGACTCCTCGTCTCCCCCACCGACGGCGGCTCGCCGCTGATGCTGGACGCCGCCCGCGCGGGGACGCCGATGGTGTTCGTGGACCGGTGGATCCCCGGCGTGGACGTGCCGGTGGTGCGGTCGGACGGGCGCGCTGCCGTACGGGACCTCGTGGCGCATCTGCACCGGCTCGGGCACCGGCGGCTCGCGATCATCGCCGGACCGGCGGCGACCACGACCGGCCGGGAGCGCGTGGAGGCCTTCCGGGAGGCGCTCGGCGCGTACGGCCTCGAACTCCCCGACGCCTACATAGGTCAGGGCGACTTCCAGGCCGAGAGCGGACGCCGGGTCACCGAGGGCTTCCTCGACCTGCCCGAGCCGCCCGAGGTCGTGTTCGCGGCCGACAACCTGATGGCGCTCGGCGCGCTGGACGCCGTACGCGCGCGTGGGCTGCGCGTGCCGGACGACCTCGCACTGGCCGCGTTCGACGACATCCGGTGGTTCGTGCACACCGATCCGCCGATCACCGCGATCGCCCAGCCGACGGGCGAGCTGGGCCGGGCCGCCGTACGGGCCCTGGTCGACCGCGTCGAAGGACGTCCCGGCGAGTCCGTCACCCTCCCCGCCCGTCTCGTCGTACGCCGCTCGTGCGGCGAGCAACCGGCTTCTTCGGAGCCGTCCCCCGTAACGAACAGGAGCCAGTCGTGAGCAACGCGGACGAGTTGCTGCGCATCGAGGGCATACGGAAGACCTTCCCGGGCGTGGTCGCCCTGGACGGCGTCGACTTCGATCTGCGCCGCGGCGAGGTGCATGTGCTGCTCGGTGAGAACGGCGCGGGCAAGAGCACCCTCATCAAGATGCTCTCCGGCGCCTACACGCCCGACGCCGGGCGGATCCTGGTCGGCGGCAAGGAGACACGCATCCATGGTGCGCAGGACTCCGAGCGTCTCGGGATCGCCACCATCTACCAGGAGTTCAACCTCGTCCCCGACCTGACGGTCGCCGAGAACATCTTCCTGGGGCGGCAGCCGCGTCGCTTCGGGATGATCGACCGGAAGCGGATGGAGGCCGACGCCGAGGTTCTGCTGAAGCGGGTCGGCGTCAACGTGTCCCCACGCGCGCGTGTGCGTGAACTCGGCATCGCGCGGCTGCAGATGGTCGAGATCGCGAAGGCGCTCAGCCTGAACGCGCGCGTGCTGATCATGGACGAGCCGACGGCCGTGCTGACCTCCGAGGAGGTCGAGAAGCTCTTCTCCATCGTGCGCAGGCTGCGCGAGGACGGCGTCGGGGTCGTCTTCATCACGCACCACCTGGAGGAGATCCCCGCCCTGGGCGACCGGGTGACGGTCATCCGCGACGGCAAGAGCGTCGGGCAGGTCCCCGCCGCCACGCCCGAGGACGAGCTCGTACGGCTCATGGTGGGCCGCTCCATCGAGCAGCAGTACCCGCGTGAACGCGCCGACCAGGGCGCCGCGTTGCTCAGCGTCGAGGGGCTGACCAGGGACGGCGTCTTCCACGACGTCAGCTTCGAGGTGGACGCCGGTGAGGTGGTCGGCATCGCGGGGCTGGTCGGCGCCGGACGTACCGAGGTCGTGCGGGCGGTGTTCGGGGCGGATCCGTACGACAAGGGGGCCGTGAAGGTCGCCGGGTCGTCCGTCCCGAAGTGCGACGTCAACGCGGCGATGACCGCGGGCATCGGACTCATCCCCGAGGACCGCAAGGGCCAGGGCCTGGTGCTGGACGCGTCCGTCGAGGAGAACCTCGGGCTGGTGACGCTGCGGTCCGCCACGCGCGCGGGGCTCGTCGACCTCAAGGGCCAGCGCGAGGCCGCCGCGCGGATCGCGGGGCAGCTCGGCGTGCGGATGGCGGGCCTCGGGCAGCACGTGCGCACGCTCTCCGGCGGCAACCAGCAGAAGGTCGTCATCGGCAAATGGCTGCTCGCCGACACCAAGGTGCTGATCCTCGACGAGCCCACGCGCGGGATCGACGTCGGCGCCAAGGTCGAGATCTACCAGCTCATCAACGAACTGACCGCGGCCGGCGCCGCCGTCCTGATGATCTCCAGTGATCTGCCCGAGGTCCTCGGCATGAGCGACCGCGTGCTGGTGATGGCCCAGGGCCGGATCGCGGGCGAGCTCACGGCCGACGAGGCCACCCAGGACTCCGTGATGGCACTCGCCGTCAGCAACCCCACCACCGACAAGACCGGAACGGAGGCCACCCGTGGCCACTGACACGCTCAAGAGCACGCCGGGCGCGAGTGGCGCCTCGGGGCTTCGCCGAATCCTGCTCGACAACGGCGCGCTGACCGCGCTGATCGTCCTCGTCATCGCCATGTCGGCGCTGTCCGGCGACTTCCTGACCACCGACAACCTTCTGAACGTCGGCGTCCAGGCGGCCGTGACCGCCATCCTCGCGTTCGGCGTCACGTTCGTGATCGTCTCGGCGGGCATCGACCTGTCCGTCGGTTCGGTGGCGGCGCTGTCGGCCACCGTCCTCGCGTGGACCGCGACTTCGCACGGGGTGCCGGTCTTCATAGCGGTGCTGCTGGCCGTGGCGACCGGCATCGCGGCCGGTCTCGTCAACGGCTTCCTCATCGCGTACGGCAAACTCCCGCCGTTCATCGCGACGCTCGCGATGCTCTCGGTGGCCCGCGGCCTGTCGCTGGTGATCTCCGAGGGCTCCCCGATCGCCCTCCCCGACTCCGTCTCGCACCTCGGTGACACGCTCGGCGGCTGGCTGCCGGTGCCGGTGCTCGTGATGATCGTGATGGGTCTGATCGCCGCCTTCGTGCTCGGCCGGACCTACATCGGCCGCTCGATGTACGCGATCGGCGGCAACGAGGAGGCCGCGCGCCTGTCGGGTCTGCGCGTGAAGAAGCAGAAGCTCGCCATCTACGCCCTGTCCGGCGTGTTCGCAGCCGTGGCGGGCGTCGTGCTCGCCGCCCGGCTGTCCTCCGCGCAGCCGCAGGCCGCCGACGGCTACGAGCTGGACGCGATCGCGGCGGTCGTCATCGGCGGCGCCTCCCTCGCGGGCGGCACCGGCAAGGCGTCCGGCACCCTGATCGGCGCGCTGATCCTGGCGGTGCTGCGCAACGGCCTGAACCTGCTGAACGTGTCCGCGTTCTGGCAGCAGGTCGTCATCGGCGTCGTGATCGCACTGGCCGTCCTCTTCGACACGCTGCGCCGCAAGGCCGGGGCGACCCCGGTGGCGGCCGGCACGGGCGGCGGCGGCAAGGGCAAGCAGGCGGGGACGTACGCGCTCGCGGCGGTCGTCACCGTGGCGATCGTGGGGGCGACCTCCTTCCTGCACAACGGCTCCTCCTCGTCGTCGAACCCGAAGATGGGGCTGTCCCTGTCCACCCTCAACAACCCCTTCTTCGTGCAGATCCGCGCGGGCGCCCAGACCGAGGCGAAGAAGCTCGGCGTCGACCTGACCGTCACGGACGCCCAGAACGACGCCTCCCAGCAGGCCAACCAGCTGCAGAACTTCACCAGTTCGAGCGTCGGCGCGATCATCGTCAACCCGGTGGACTCGGACGCGGCCAGCAACTCCGTGAAGGCCGCCGACAAGGCGAAGATCCCGGTCATCGCCGTCGACCGGGGCGTCAACAACGCGAAGACGCAGGCCCTGGTCGCCTCCGACAACGTCGCCGGCGGTGAGCTCGCCGCCAAGACGGTCGCCGAGAAGCTCGGCGGCAAGGGCAAGATCGTGATCCTCCAGGGCCAGGCGGGCACCTCTGCCGCCCGTGAGCGCGCGCAGGGCTTCGCGAACGGCCTCAAGGCCTACCCGGGCATCCAGGTCGTCGCCCAGCAGCCCGCCGACTTCGACCGCACCAAGGGACTCGATGTGATGTCGAACCTGCTCCAGGCCCACCCGGACGTCCAGGGCGTGATCGCCGCCAACGACGAGATGGCGCTGGGCGCGATCAAGGCCCTGGGCTCCAAGGCCGGCAAGTCGGTCTCGGTGGTCGGCTTCGACGGCACCCCCGACGGTCTGAAGGCGGTGGAGGGCGGCTCGCTGTACGCGTCCGTGGCCCAGCAGCCGACCCAGCTCGGCAAGATCGCCGTGGACAACGCGCTCAAGGCATTTCAGGGCAAGAAGGTCGAGCAGATGGTGAAGGTGCCGGTGAAGGTGGTCACGAAGGAGAACGTGGCCGGCTTCGGCGGCTGACGTCCGCCGGCCTCCGGCTGACATCCGGCCGGGCATCGGGGAACGGCGAACGGGCGGGCGGTCGTTGCAGGAGCATGGACCTGGTGACGGCCGCCCGCCGCCGTCACCACGGGGACCTATCAGGGGAGCAACCACATGTACGACTACGACCTCCTGGTCGTAGGGTCGGCCAACGCCGACCTGGTGATCGGCGTCGAGCGTCGGCCGGGTGCCGGCGAGACCGTGCTCGGCTCCGACCTGGCCGTCCACCCGGGCGGCAAGGGCGCGAACCAGGCTGTCGCGGCCGCCCGGCTAGGGGCCCGTACGGCCCTGCTGGCCCGGGTCGGCGACGACGCGCACGGCCGGCTGTTGCTCGACTCGCAGCGGGAGTCCGGCGTCGACACGGTGGGCGTCCTGGTCGGCGGCGCGCCGACCGGCGTCGCGCTGATCACGGTGGACCCGTCCGGGGACAACAGCATCGTCGTCTCGCCGGGAGCCAACGGCAGGCTCACGCCGCAGGACGTACGGGCCGCCGCGAGCCTCTTCCAGGCGTCGCGGGTGGTGTCGGCCCAGCTGGAGATCCCGCTGGAGACGGTCGTCGAGGTCGTCCGGAGCCTGGCGGACGGCAGCCGCTTCGTGCTGAACCCGTCCCCGCCCCGCCCGCTGCCGGCCGAGGTGCTGGCGGCCTGCGACCCGCTGATCGTGAACGAGCACGAGGCGAAGGTGATCCTCGGCGACTCCGCGGTGGGCGACACCCCCGAGGACTGGGCGCGGATCCTGCTCGCGAAGGGCCCCCGCTCGGTGGTCGTGACCCTGGGCGCCGAGGGCGCGCTGGTGGCGTCCGCACAGGGTGTGACGCGGGTTCCGTCCGTGAAGGTGGACGCGGTGGACACGACGGGGGCGGGCGACGCCTTCACGGCCGCGCTGGCGTGGCGGCTCGGCACGGGCGCGTCCCTTGCGGAGGCTGCGGCGTACGCGGCCCGGGTCGGCGCGGTGGCCGTGACGCGGGAGGGCGCGCAGGTGTCCTTCCCGACGGCGGCGGAGGTCGAGGCGCTGTGCTGTGCCAATCCGGGGGACAACCCCCGGACCCCCGGCAGGGAGTCGGACGGCGCATCCGGCGTGTCCTCGCAAGGTGGGTCCTGATGAAGCGGGCCGGAATCCTGAACCGCCACCTCTCCGGCGCCCTCGCCGAGCTCGGCCACGGCGACGGCGTGCTGGTGTGCGACGCGGGCATGCCGATACCCGCCGGCCCCCGGGTCGTGGACCTGGCGTTCCGGGCCGGGGTGCCGTCGTTCGCCGAAGTGCTGGACGGTCTGCTGGCCGAGCTGGTGGTGGAGGGCGCGACGGCGGCGCAGGAGATCCGCGAGGCGAACCCCGCGGCGGCCGCGCTGCTGGACGGGGAGTTCCCCGAGCTGCGGCTGGTCACCCACGAGCGGCTCAAGGAGCTCTCGGCCGGGGCACGGCTGGTCGTACGGACCGGCGAGGCACGGCCGTACGCGAATGTGCTGCTGCGCTGCGGGGTCTTCTTCTAGGCAGGTCGCGAATTCCAGGAACCCACCCAGGTCCGGGAACGTTTCGAGGGGCCCGGTCCGTCGACCGAGCCCCTCGGGTTTCCCCTCCCCATCAGAACCCCCGCGATCCCCCCAGATCCCCCTCCAAGAGTCCTGATGCCAAGTACGACCGGCGAGGTGCGGGAAGGGTTGCACGGTCTCCGAGGATTTTTTCGGGGGATTTTTTCGGGGCCTCCTCGGCGTGCCCGGGAACCGGGACAGAAGTAGCGTTTCAGACATGTCAGAGGTAGATGCAAACCCCCTCACGTCCCTCCAGGACGACGTGCTCGACGAGCTCGGCGACCACCGGATCGCGGACATCGCGGGGCTGCTGGGCACGGATGAGGCGGGGGCCCGGCAGATGGTCGGTACGACGGTGGCCGCGCTGTCCGGCGAGGCTGAGGCCGTCGCGACGCCGCACGACGCCCCGCTCACCGGCGTGGCCACCGTGGGCGGCTTCGCGACCGGCGGCCTCGTGGCCGGGCTGCTCGCGGAGGAGGCCGAGCCGGTCGCGGACGCGGTGGCGCACAGGACGGGGCTGCCCCGGGGTGCCGTGTCCCGGGTGGTGGAGATGCTGGTGCCGGTGGTGCCGGCGGTGCTCACGAAACGGGCCGCCGGGAGGTAGTGAGCGAGGTGGCGGGAGAGCTAGCGGGCGAGAAGTGGCGTGGGCTTTGAGAGACGCCGATGATTGAAAAGTCGGAACAAGAAGGTGAATGATCACGAGTGATCGTGAGCCGCGCAAGGCACGTTCCTCGGCACGGCAGACGTCCGCCAGGACGCGGATGTCCGCCGCCGATGCCATACGGTCCGCGATGGAACAGCTCAGCGAGCTGCTGGGGAGGGTTCCCGAGTCGGTTTCCGCACTGAAGCCGACGGATCAGGGCTGGGAAGCCGACGTCGAGGTCCTGGAACTGGAACGCATTCCCCAGACGACCAGCGTGATGGCCAGCTACCAGGTGGTTCTGGACCGGGAGGGGCAGCTGGTGTCGTACAGGCGCGGACGTCGTTACACGCGCTCGCAGGTGGACAGGACGGATCGCCGCTAGGCCGCGACCCTTTCGTCAGGAATCCTCTGATAAGTCGGTTTTATCCAAGCTTCCCCGGGAAGTCGGATTTTGCCGATTTCACCGGAAGCCGAGCCGGAAGGGAAGACACCGTGACTGTGGTGCCACAGGGCAACGGTGGAGGTGGTGTGCCCGGCGCCGCCGGAGGCGGCGGCTCGGGGAACCTCTACGACGTGCTGGAACTCGTCCTCGACAGGGGCCTGGTCATCGACGCGTTCGTGCGGGTGTCCCTGGTGGGCATCGAGATCCTGAAGATCGACGCGCGGGTGGTCGTGGCCAGTGTCGACACCTATCTGCGCTTCGCCGAGGCGACGAACCGGCTGGATCTGGAGTCGGGCAGCAAGTCGCCCGCGCAGCTGACCGACCTCGTCGGAGGCTCCGTCGAGAGCGGGGCACGCGGCAAGAGCAAGGGGGCGCTGTCGGGCGCGGTCGAGGCGGTCACCGATTCGTTCAAGGGCGACGGTGACGAGGACGCGGACACGGACGACGAGCGGGAGCGCAGGCCGGCGCGCGGAAAACGGCGTGAGCGTCCCGAACGCCGGTCGGGGCGCCGCTCCGCACGGGACCGGGAGGAGTGAGCGAGCCGATGTCCGTGTATGTGTACGCGATCACCAAGGACTCGCATCCCCTCGATCTGAGCGACGTCAAGGGCGTGGGCGAGCCGCCCGGCGAGGTGCGCGTGGTGCGCGGCGACTCCCTGTGTGCCGTCGTCAGCGAGGCCCCGGACGACCTCTCGGTCGCCCGCCGGGACCTGCAGGCGCACAACGACGTCCAGGAGCGGTTGTGGGCCGACGGCCCCACCCTGCCGCTCAGCTTCGGGTTCGTCGCCGCCGACGAGGAGGCCGTACGCGGCGTCCTGGAGGAGCGGGCGCAGTTGTTCGCGCAGCGGCTGGACGAGCTTGCCGGGCGCGCGGAGTTCAACGTCAAGGGCGTCCTCGACGAGGACACGTCGCTGCGTGCCGTCCTGGAGCAGAGCCCGCAGGCGCGTGAGCTGAACGAACGGACCCGCGAGGGCGGCGGGACGTACGAGGACCGGCTGGCGCTCGGCCAGGTGGTGGCCCAGGAGGTGCAGGGCCGCGAGAACGCCATCGCCGAGGACATCCTCGCCGCGCTGCGGCCGCTCGCGTCGGCAGAGCAGATCGCCCCGGCGTCGAAGCAGTACTTCGTGAGCGCGTCCTTCCTCGTGGACGACGAGCGGTTCGAGGAGTTCGGCCGGACCTGCCGGGAACTGGCCGAACGCTACGGCGAGGGCGTGGAGTTGCGGCTGCGGGGTCCCCTGCCGCCGTACAGCTTCGTCTGACGTGAGGCCCGAGGAGGTGCCGTGGGACTGGTGAGCGGGATTCTGACCCTGCCGTTCGCTCCCGTCCGGGGCGTCGGCTGGGTGCTCGACAAGGTGGTCCGGACCGCCGAGGACGAGTACTACGACCCGACCCCCGTGCAGGAGGCGCTCGTGAATCTGGAGCGGGCGCTCGACGAGGGCCGTATCGACGACGAGGAGTTCGCACAGCAGGAGGAGGCACTGCTGCACCGTCTGGAGGAGATCAGGGCCTACCAGCTGCGAAAGGGCGGACAGTCTCCCGGGCTGTGATGCGTGGGTCGCGGGCTGCCGCTCGGCGACGAACGCCGCGAGGACGACTGGGAGGAGGACGAGGGAGAGGGCCAAGACCGAGAGTCTGATGACCGCAACGACGACACCGACGAGCAACCCCGCCGCAAGCGCCGCCGCCGTGTCTGACCGTGGCCGAGCGCGCGGCCGGGACGACCGTGGGTGCTTCCGGGAAACGAGGTCGAGTACGCCGTGACCGAGCCCGTCCCCAGCCGCTCCACTTCCCCGGCGCTGTCTCCGTACGGCGGCGGCGGAGGATCTAGCGCGAACCTCGCCGACATCCTTGAACGCGTGCTCGACAAGGGCATCGTCATCGTCGGCGACATCAAGATCAACCTGCTCGACATCGAGCTGCTCACCATCAAGCTCCGTCTCCTGGTGGCCTCGGTCGACAAGGCCAAGGAAATCGGCATCGACTGGTGGGAGCACGACCCCGCGCTGTCCTCCCGAGCCGACCAGCGGCACAACCTGAAGGAGCAGAACGAGCGCCTGCGCGAGGAGGTGGAGGAGCTGCGCCGCAAGGTGGAGAGGTCTGAGAGGGCCGAGGAGGTCGAGAAGGCGGAGTCCGCGGGCGAGTTGCCCGAACGGAGCTCGGGTGGCCGGCGCCGCTCGCGTGCGGCGGAGCGCGAGTCCTCCGCCGAACCGCGACGCACCCGGCGCAGGAAGGACGACTCCGAGGACCGGGAGTCATGACCGGGCAGCGGCTGAGCTACGCGTATGCCGTGGTCCGCTCGCCCGGCGCGGAGACGCAGGCCCAACTGGCCGGTCTCCGCGGGGTGGCCGGTGCCCCCGTCACCCTGGTCGGCTCGGGCGCGCTGGCCGCCGCGGTCAGCGAGGTGCCCGGGGAGGACTTCTCGGAGTCGGCCCTGAAGTCACGCCTGGAGGACCTCGACTGGCTGGAGTCGACGGCCCGCGCCCACCACCTCGTCATCGAGACGCTGGCCGCCCGGATGACCGTTCTCCCCCTGCGGCTGGCCACGGTGTACCTCGACGGGAGCCGGGTCGAGCAGATGCTGAGCGAACGTCAGGAAGCCTTCGCCGAACTGCTCGCCCGGTTCGACGCCCACCTGGAGTGGGGCGTGAAGGTGTACGCCGAGGTCCCGCTCGCCTCGGAGCCGGCGACCCCGTCCGCCGCACCGGGCTCCGCCGACGGCCCGGCCCCCGGACGCGCGTATCTGCGCACCCGCAGACAGCACCGCCAGGCGCACGAGGACACCCGGCGCGCCGCCGAGGAGGCCATGCGCCGCACGGAGGAGCGGGCGCGCGGGCTCGCGGTGGAACGCGCCCGGCACCGCCCGCAGCAGGGGACTCTGGCCGACGCCCGCGGCGAGAACCTGGCCAACGACGCCTACCTCGTACCGCGCCACCTGGCCGCGGAGTTCCGCGAGCGGATGCTGCACGCCGCGGACGACCTGCCGGGCGTACGGGTGGAGGTCACCGGGCCCTGGGCGCCGTACTCCTTCGCGACTCCCGCCGAAGGGGCGCGAGAACGGTGACCGAGTACTACGACGACGACCGCCCCCTGGCCGGACGCCAGGTCGCGCTGATCGACCTGCTCGACCGGCTGCTGAGCGGCGGGGTGGTGCTCACCGGCGATGTCGTGCTGTCCATCGCGGACATCGACCTGGTACGGATCTCGCTGCGCGCGGTGGTGATCGCCATCCGCGAGCAGATGGAGGAGCAGTGGGCGCCCGTCCTGCAGGACCGGACGCCCACGGAGTACGGCGGTCACGGTGACGAGTCCGGCTGACCGCCCGTCCCCCGACCGGCTGCGCGAGGTCGCGCAGGCCGCGCACCGCGCGTTCTCGCTGCTTCCCGCGAGCCCGGACGACATGGCGTCACCATCCGCGGGGCGGTCCGCCGCCCGCCGCCTCCACGCCGACCCCGACACCGTGGAGCGCGACCTGGTCAAGCTGGTGCTGACCATCGTCGAACTCCTGCGCCAGCTGATGGAGCGCCAGGCCCTGCACCGCGTCGACGAGGGCAACCTGACCGAGGACCAGGAGGAACGCCTCGGCCTCACCCTGATGCTCCTCCACGACCGCATGACCGAACTCTGCGACCGCTACGACCTCACCCTGGAGGACCTCAACCTCGACCTCGGGCCCCTGGGCACGCTGCTCCCTCCGCCGTGAGCGGCCCCCGTCACCGTTCGGCCGCCTTGCCGTAGGCCCCGACCCAGACGCGGGCCTCGGAGCCGGCGTCGCCGCCCTGCGTGTCCGGCGCGGCCAGCGCGTCGGCGGACATGAGGAACGCCGACGACCCGAAAGCCGTCGGCGTCCCGTCGAATCCCCTCTGCGCTAGCCCACGTGCTCCACGAACCGCGTCACCGTCTCCGCCAGCACCTCGCGGCCGTCGCGTGCCCACAGGCCGTCGTTGAACAGCTCGACCTCGATGGCGCCGGTGTAGCCCGCCGCCGTCACGTACCCGAGCCACTCCCGCATGTCGATCGCCCCGTCCCCGATCTGCCCACGCCCGTTGAGCACGCCCTGCGGCAACGGGGTGGTCCAGTCGGCGAGTTGGAAGGTGTGGATACGGCCGCCCGCACCCGCGCGGGCGATCTGTCCGGGCGCGTTGTCGTCCCACCAGATGTGGTACGTGTCGACCGTGACGCCGACCTGGTGGGCAGGGAAGCGTTCCGCGAGGTCCAGCGCCTGGGCCAGGGTCGAGACGACGCAGCGGTCCGAGGCGTACATCGGGTGCAGCGGCTCGATGGCCAGCTTCACGCCGTGGTCCTCGGCGTAGGGGCCGAGCACCGCCAGCGCGTCCGCGATCCGTTCCCGGGCGCCGTGCAGGTCCTTGGAGCCGGCCGGCAGGCCGCCGGACACCAGGACCAGTACGTCGGTGCCCAGCGTCGCCGCCTCGTCGACCGCGCGGCGGTTGTCGTCCAGGGCCGCCGCACGCTCCGCCGGGTCGATCGCCGTGAAGAACCCGCCCCGGCACAGGGTGGTGACGGTCAGGCCCGCGTCCCGGACCAGCTTGGCCGTCGCCTCCAGGCCGTACGCCTGGACCGGCTCCCGCCACAGGCCGACGCCCGCGACGCCCGACTCGCGGCAGGCGTCGACCAGTTCCGGCATCGACAGCTGCTTGACCGTCATCTGGTTGATGGAGAAACGCGCGAGCTCTGTCACTGGTTCACCCCGTACAGGGACAGCAGGTTCTTCATGCGCTCCTCGGCCAGCTTCGGGTCCGGGAACAGGCCCAGTCCGTCGGCGAGTTCGTAGGCGCGGGCGAAGTGCGGCAGGGAGCGGGCCGACTGGAGGCCGCCGACCATGGTGAAGTGGGACTGGTGGCCGGCCAGCCAGGCCAGGAGGACCACGCCCGTCTTGTAGAAGCGGGTCGGCGTCCGGAAGAGGTGGCGGGACAACTCGACGGTGGGGTCGAGGAGTTCACGGAAGCCCTCGACATCGCCCGTGTCCAGGACCCGGACGGCCTGGGCCGCCAGCGGCCCCAGCGGGTCGAAGATGCCGAGCAGGGCGTGGCTGAATCCCTGCTCGTCGCCCGCGATCAGCTCGGGGTAGTTGAAGTCGTCACCCGTGTAGCAGCGCACCCCCTGCGGGAGGCGGCGACGCAGGTCGATCTCGCGCTGGGCGTCCAGCAGGGAGACCTTGATGCCGTCGACCTTGTCGGGGTGGACCGAGATCACCTCCAGGAAGGTGTCGGTGGCCGCGTCCAGGTCGGACGAGCCCCAGTAGCCCTCCAGCGCCGGGTCGAACATCGGGCCCAGCCAGTGCAGGATCACCGGCTCGGCGGACTGCCGGAGCAGCCGGCCGTAGACCTCCAGGTAGTCCTCGGGGCCCTTGGCCGTGGCGGCCAGCGCGCGCGAGGCCATCAGGATCGCCTGGGCGCCCGACTCCTCCACGACCGCGAGCTGCTCCTCGTAAGCCGCCCGGACTTCTTCGAGGGTCCCCGCGGCGATCTGGTCGGTGCCCACACCGCAGGCGATACGGCCGCCCACCGCACGGGCCTCCGCGGCCGACCGGCGGATCAGCTCGGCCGCGCCCGCCCAGTCCAGGCCCATCCCGCGCTGGGCGGTGTCCATGGCCTCGGCGACACCGAGCCCGTGGGACCACAGGTGGCGGCGGAAGGCGAGGGTGGCGTCCCAGTCGACGGCGGCGGGCGAGTCGGGCGAGACGTCGGCGTACGGGTCGGCGACGACGTGCGCCGCGGAGAAGACCGTGCGGGAGGTGAAGGGGGTGCCGGGGGTCACCACCAAGGGCTCCGGGCGGGGCTCGTACGCCCGCAACCCGCCCTTGAAGTCGGGCAGTCGGATCGTCACAGCTGGATCTCCGGTACGTCGAGACGGCGGCCCTCGGCCGAGGACTTCAGACCCAGCTCGGCGAGCTGGACGCCGCGGGCGCCGGCGAGGAGGTCCCAGTGGTAGGGGGCGTCGGCGTAGACGTGCCTGAGGAACAGCTCCCACTGGGCCTTGAAGCCGTTGTCGAACTCGGTGTTGTCCGGGACCTCCTGCCACTGGTCGCGGAAGGAGTAGGTGGCCGGGATGTCCGGGTTCCAGACCGGCTTGGGGGTGAGGGAGCGGTGCTGGACGCGGCAGTTGCGCAGGCCCGCGACCGCGGAACCCTCCGTGCCGTCGACCTGGAACTCGACCAGCTCGTCGCGGTTGACGCGTACGGCCCAGGAGGAGTTGATCTGGGCGATGGCGCCGCCGTCGAGCTCGAAGATGCCGTATGCGGCGTCGTCGGCGGTGGCGTCGTAGGGCTTGTCGTTCTCGTCCCAGCGCTGCGGGATGTGGGTGGTGGCGATGGCCTGCACGGACTTCACGCGCCCGAAGAGCTCGTGCAGCACGTACTCCCAGTGCGGGAACATGTCGACGACGATGCCGCCGCCGTCCTCCGCGCGGTAGTTCCAGGACGGGCGCTGCGCGGCCTGCCAGTCGCCCTCGAAGACCCAGTAGCCGAACTCGCCGCGGATGGAGAGGATCCGCCCGAAGAAGCCGCCGTCGATGAGGCGCTTGAGCTTCAGCAGGCCCGGGAGGAAGAGCTTGTCCTGGACGACGCCGTGCTTGATGCCGGCCTCGTCCGCGAGACGGGCCAGCTCCAGGGCACCTTCCAGACCGGTGGCGGTGGGCTTCTCGGTGTAGATGTGCTTGCCGGCGGCGATCGCCTTCCTGATCGACTCCTCGCGGGCCGAGGTGACCTGGGCGTCGAAGTAGATCTCGACGGCCGGGTCGGCGAGCACCGCGTCGACGTCCGTCGAGATGTTCTGCGCGTCCAGGCCGTGTTGCTCGGCGAGTGCCTTCAGGGCGTACTCGCGACGGCCGACCAGGATCGGCTCCGGCCACAGCACGGTGCCGTCGCCGAGGTCGAGCCCGCCCTGCTCACGGATGGCCAGGATGGAGCGGACCAGGTGCTGGCGGTAGCCCATGCGCCCTGTCACGCCGTTCATGGCGATACGCACCGTCTTGCGTGTCACGTCGTTCCCTTCGTACGCGGGGTCTGCGCCGCGTACGCCCGGTCTTTCACTGGTGAGCGTCACAGCAAGCGCTTTCTACATGGTGAGAAGCTAGCCTCTGAGCAGCGGTCCGGACAAGACCGTGACCAGCCTGAGTTGTTCGAGGGGACGAACAACGGGGGTTTCTGGCCGTAAGGTCTGCTCGACATACACGGAACCGTGGCTGCGGATGACCTGTCTACGAGGAGGCAGGCCTGTCTGTGAGCACGTACGAGGTGGTACGACGAGATGCGCGACCGGAGGACGACGAGATGACGGTGACCCTGGCGGACGTGGCGGCCCGCGCCCAGGTCTCCCCCGCGACGGTGTCGCGCGTACTGAACGGCAACTACCCCGTGGCCGCGTCCACCCGGGAACGGGTGCTGCGGGCGGTGGACGAGCTGGACTACGTGCTGAACGGTCCGGCGAGCGCGCTGGCCGCCGCCACCTCCGACCTGGTCGGCATCCTGGTCAACGACATCGCCGACCCCTTCTTCGGGATCATGGCGAGCGCGATCCAGTCCGAGATCGGCGGTCCGGGCGGCCGGGCCGGCGGTGAGCGGCTGGCGGTCGTCTGCAACACGGGAGGTTCGCCGGAGCGTGAGCTGACGTACCTGACGCTGTTGCAGCGGCAGCGGGCCGCGGCGGTCGTCCTGACCGGCGGCGCCGTCGAGGACGCCCCGCACGCGGCCGCGGTCGCGGCGAAACTGCGGAAGCTGGCGGACGCCGGGACTCGGGTCGTGCTCTGCGGCCGGCCGCCGGCGCCGGACACCGGGGCGATCGCGCTGACCTTCGACAACCGCGGCGGCGGGCGGGAACTGACCGAGCACCTGATCGGGCTGGGGCACCGGCGGCTCGGCTACATCGCGGGACCGGAGGAGCGGACGACGACCCGGCACCGGCTGGAGGGGCACCGGGCGGCGCTGGAGGCGCACGGCATCGAGGAGGACCCCCGGTGGACGGTGCACGGCCGCTATGACCGGCAGTCGGGATACGAGGCGACGCTGGAACTGCTGCGCCGGGACCCGTCGTTGACCGCCGTGGTCGCCGCGAACGACTCCGTCGCCCTGGGCGCCTGCGCTGCGCTGCGCGACTCCGGGCTGCGGATTCCGGAGGACGTCTCGGTGGCCGGGTTCGACGACCTGCCGTTCAGTCTCGACACGGTGCCTTCCCTCACGACGGTGCGGCTGCCGCTGTCGGAGGCGGGGGCGCGGGCCGGGCGGATCGCGATGGGGCGGGAGGAGCCGCCGCTCGGCGAGATCGCCACGATTCGCGGGGAGTTGATGGTTCGGGGGTCTTCCGGGGGACCCAAGGGGGCCTGAGGCGTGCCGTCCGTCGCACTCGGGCGGACGCGCTGACGCACGCCGCTGTTCAACGCCCGGGCGGCACAGCCGGGGCCGTACCGTCGTACTGCGAATCGTTGTCGTCGTAGTAGTCCACCGTGCTGCTGACGACATGGCCGGCCAGGCCGAGGAGCAGGAAGAGCACGACGAGGACCTTGGCCGCGGTGTCCAGGAGCAGCGGCCGGGTGCCGGAGCGGACCGCGTCCTGCGGGACCGGCTCGTCGCCGAACAACCGCTTGGGATAGGCGGGGGTCAGCATCGTGACGTACGCGGTGAAACGCATCTGGTAGCGGGCCACGGCGGCCGTGGCGGCGAAGACCGGCGCGGGCAGTCGTCCCAGCACGATGCCGATGATCCAGAACACCCAGCCCACCGCGAACCAGCCTGCCTGCGCCAGGTTGTTGATGATCGCTGCCGGGATCATCAGGATCAGGCGGAAGAACACCGCGAGCCGATTCAGCGGCGTGGCGCGCAGTTCGATCTGCACGGGGTGGTCGGGAGCCGAGAACGAGAACGGCGGATAGCGGTCGACCAGGAGCATCGCGCTCGCGCCGACCCGCGTCCGGTAGGCGAGGACCGAGCCGAGGAAGCGGAAGATCCCGTCGGGCAGCCGTCCCGTGAACAGGGCGGCGAACCATCCGACGATGGTCACGAAGAACGCCGCGATGGAGAGCAGCCAGACCACCACGAACTGCGGCAGGAGCAGCAGCCAGCGCAGCAGGACGGTCCAGCGCCGCTGCCGTGCGGCAGGAGGGATGTCCAGGACGGGCAGCCACTCGCCGCCCGCGGGATCGGTAGCGGCCCGAGGATCCCAGCTCGTCGCCATGGAGACTCCCAGTCGTGCCGATGATGCTGCCTGACACGACCATGCTGCGGCGACGCGGCGGCCCCCGCGCCCTGCACAGGCCCAAACGGAGGTAGCCCGCCCACGACCCCTGCCGAATGCTCCGTTCCGCGTCTTGACTCGACCCACCGAATTCTTCGACCCACCGATGATTTCCGGGCGCCACTGCGGTCTTCCATGCCGCAATCACCGGCTCATCCGAGCGGACAACAGGAGCGAATCCCATGCGCATCTCGATCACCGAGTTCATCAGCCTCGACGGCGTCGTCCAGGCCCCGGGCGGCCCCCAGGAGGACACCGACGGCGGGTTCGCGCACGGCGGCTGGTCGCATCCGTACTTCGACGCGGAGGTCCTCGGCGAGGCCTTCGACGCGGGGATGCAGAAGGCCGAGGCGCTGCTGTTCGGGCGCCGCACCTGGCAGACCATGGCTGCGGCGTGGCCGGAGCGGGCCGGGGATCCGTTCGCCGACCGGATGAACTCGATCAAGAAGTACGTCGTCTCCGGCACGCTCAGCGACACCGACCTGACCTGGAACAACACCACCCTCATCCCCGGCGCCGAGGCCGTCGCCCGGGTGCGGGAACTGCGCGCGACCGAGGGCGGCGACCTGGCGATGATGGGCAGCCCGACCCTCGTACGGACCCTCATCCAGGAGGGGCTGGTCGACGAGCTGCAGCTCGTCGTGATGCCGGTGCTGCTCGGCGGCGGGAAGTCGATCTTCCCGGAGGACGGGGGGAAGCGGCCCCTGGAGCTCGTCTCCGCCACCGCGGCCAAGACCGGCGCGCAGGTGTGCGTCTACCGGCCCGCCACCGAGGGCTAGCGACGAGGGCGCGGACGTCCTAGGCTCGACTCAGCGAAACCTCTGACTGAGTCAAACATCCGGAACCAGGGGCCCAGCGGCCCCGCGGGGAGCCTTCGGGATTGACCATGACCGTGCATGACATCCGCGCCTTCAACCGCTTCTACACCAACGTCATCGGGGCCCTCGACTACAGCCGCCACCTGTACGCCCCGTACACCCTCACCGAGTCCCGCGTCCTGTACGAGCTCGCGCACTCCCCGCGTACGGACGCGGCCGACCTGCGGGCCGAACTCTCCCTGGACGCGGGGTATCTGAGCCGCATCCTGAACAAGTTCGAGCAGGACGGGCTCATCGAGCGCACCCCCTCCCGGGAGGACCCGCGTCGGCGGCGCGTCACGCTCACCGCGCGCGGCCGGGAGACCGGCAAGCTGCTGGAGGAACGGGCGACCGAATCGGTCGGCTCGCTGCTGTCGACCGTGCCGGCCGCCGAACGGCCACGGCTCGCCGAGGCGATGACGACGGTCCGTACGATCCTGTCCGAAGGCCGCCCTCCCCGCCGCGAGGACGTCCTGCTGCGCGAGCCGGGCCCCGGCGACCTCGGCTGGATCGTGCAGCGCAACGCCGCGCTGTACGCCGCCGAGTACGGCTGGAACGCCGATTACGAGGGGCTGGTCGCGAGGATTGTGGCGGACTTCGCGGAGGATCATGATCCGCATCTGGAGCGGGTGTGGATCGCCGAGCTGGACGGCCGGCCGGTCGGCTGCGTGATGCTCGTCCGCGACGAGGCGCCCGCCACGGCCCGGCTGCGGCTGCTGCTGGTCGAGCCCGACGCGCGCGGCCTCGGCATCGGCGACCGGCTCGTCTCGGCCGTCGTCGACTTCGCCCGCGGTGTGGGCTATCGCGACCTCGTCCTGTGGACCAACGACGTCCTGGCCGCCGCCCGCCGCATCTACCGGCGCCACGGCTTCGTCCTGTCCGCCGAGACACCCCACCGCTCCTTCGGCAAGGACCTGACCGGGCAGGACTGGCGACTGGATCTCCACAGCACGCAGGAGTGAGATCAGGTACGGCGGGCAGGAGGTGACAGATCCGGAGCGTCCCCCGGCCCGCCTGCCGGATGGGCGCACCCTCTTTTCCCTGGCAAGGTGGGATGCATGAAACTGGCGTTCTCCACCCTTGGCGTCCCCGGTCTCCCCGTCCCCGACGTGCTGCGGCTCGCGGCAGCGCACGGTTATCACGGCGTCGAGCTGCGCACGCACGCCGAGGAGCCGGTGCATCCGGGTCTGGGCCCCGCCGAACGGGCCGACGTGGCAGCCGAGTTCAAGGCCGCCGGCATCGAGCTCCTGGGCCTGGCCGGGTACGCCCGGGTCGCCGCTCCCGGTGACGACGGGCCGGTGATCGAGGAGATGCGCACCCTCATCGACCTCGCCCACGACCTCGGTGCCCCTTACGTCCGCGTCTTCCCCGGCGCCGACCCCGAGCAGAGCCCGCAGTCGGCGGACGCGATCGCCGCGCGGCGGCTGGGTACGGCCGCGCAGTACGCCGCCGACATGGGCGTACGGATCCTGCTGGAGACCCACGACTCGCACCGCACCGCCGCCGACTCGATCCGCGTCCTCGGCCTGGTCGGGCACCGGCACGTCGGCTCGCTGTGGGACGTCATGCACACCTGGCTGGGCGGCGAGCAGCCCTCGGAGAGCTACGCGGCCCTGTCCCCGTACCTCGGCTACGTCCAGGTCAAGGACATCGCCTCCGCCGACGACACGACCCCGCTGCCGCTCGGCACCGGAGTGCTGCCGCTCGCCGAGTGCGTGGAGGTCCTCTCCCGGCACGGCTGGGACGGCTGGCTGTGCTGGGAGTACGAGAAGCGGTGGTACGAGGAGGCCGCGCCCCTCCCCGAACTGCTCGACGCGGGACGGAACCATCTGGCGCGGCTGCTCAACGAGTCGGCGTAGCCGCCGGCGCCGCCGCTACTCGGGACGGGCCAGGATCGGCGCCGTGGGGTCGAGGCACCAGCCCAGCACGGCGGGCCACGGCCCGTACCCGGCGTCCAGGTCGAGGTGGGCGGCGCCCGGGAGGATGTCGGTCGGGAGGGCGAGCGGGGTGCCGTAGACGCTGTCGGCGCCTTCCTCGCAGTACGGGTCGTCGTCGCCGGCGACCAGGCGGGTCGGGCCGGGGAGGGTGAACTCCAGCGCCGGCAGCGCGAATCGGGCGACCTCCGAGTGCTGTGCGAGCACGGTGCCGGACGGCGGGGCGACGAGCAGCACCCGGTCCACGTCGAGCCCCGGCATCCCGCGCGCGGCAGCGTGCAGCCACAGCACCGCGGACAGACTGTGCGCGACCACGACCCGCTCCGCCCCGCCGTCGAGCGCACCGAGGTGCCGCCCCAGCTCCCCCAACCAGACTTCCAGGTCAGGATCGTCCGGCTCGGGAAGCTGCGGATAGACGACCTGGTGCCCGAACTCGCCGAGCCGGTCGGCGAGCCAGTGCTGCCAGTGGTCCTTGGGGCGGCGGTTCTGCCAGCCGTGGAGGATGAGGTAGGCGGTCATGAGGCCGATGGTTTCCGATCACTGCCGTGACGGTCCAGTGCCGCCGGCGGCCCCGTCGGGCGACGCCCCCCGCGACAAGAACCCCGCGCTCAGCGCCCCGAACTCCTCATGGAAACCCGGGAAAGTCTTCCGTACGCACCCGGGGTCGTCGAACGAGATTCCCGGCACCCGCAGCCCGGTCACCGCGAAGGACATGACGATGCGGTGGTCGCCGTAGGACTTGATCTCCGCACCGCTCGCGAGGGGCGCGCCCGGCCGGATCTCGATCCAGTCGGGGCCCGTGGTCACCTCCACCCCCAGCCGCCGCAGGTTCTCCGCACAGGCCTCCAGCCGGTCGCACTCCTTCACCCGCGTGTTCGCCACGTCCTCGATCCGCACCGGGCCGGAGGCGAACGGGGCGATGGCCGCGAGGGTCGGCATGGTGTCGGAGATGTCCCGCATGTTGACGGTGACGCCCCGCAGTTCGCCGGTCCCCCGGACGGTCGTCGACTGCGCGCCCACCTCCACGTGCGCGCCCATCCTCCGCAGTACGTCGACGAAGCCCAGGTCGCCCTGGAGCGCCCCCTCGCCCAGGCCCAGAACCGTCACCTCGCCGCCCGTGACGGCCGCCGCCGCGAAGAAGTAGCTCGCCGTCGAGGCGTCCGGCTCCACCGCGTGCGTCGTGGCGCGGTAGCCGCCGGGCGGGACCAGGAAGGCGTTCCCCTCCCGGCGTACCTCCACCCCGAAGGCACGCATCATCGCGATCGTGATCTCGACGTACGGCACCGAGACCAGGTCGGTGACCGTGATGCGCAGGCCCTTGCGGGTCAGCGGTCCGAGCAGCAGCAGCGCCGTCAAGTACTGCGACGACTGGCCCGCGTCCAGCGTCACCTCCCCGCCCTCGACGCCGGCCGCCGTCACGGTCAGCGGATGGTGCCCCTCCCGCTCCTCGTGCCGCAGGTCCACGCCCAGGTCACGCAGGGCCCGGGTCAACGGCAGCAGGGGCCGGCGGCGCATCTGGGGCGAGGCGTCGAAACGGTAGGTGCCGGTGCCGGTGGCGGCCAGCGCCGGCAGGAAGCGGGCCGTCGTCGCACCGTCCCGGCAGTGGACGTCGGCCTCGGTGACCGCGGGGCCCTGCGGGCGGCCGTCGACCTGCCAGGCGTCCGGAGTCCGCCCGACCCGGTAGCCGAGCCGCGCCAGCCCCTCGGCGAAGCCCTCCGTGTCGTCCGAACGGAGCGGGCGTACGAGGGTGGTGACACCGTCGGCGGCGGCCGCGAGAAAGAGAGCGCGGGCGGTGATGGACTTGGAACCGGGGATGTCGACTACGGGCATGCCCACATGATCGCCCGGTCGGCGGCGTCGAAGCGGGGGCGTCCATGGGGTGGACCCGCCTGCCTGCCCCCTCACGGGACGCTCGTCCGGACAGCCCCTGCCCGGCCCCCACCCGCCCCACCAACCCCCACCTCACCAACTTCCCGTTTTCCGCCCATCCCGGGAACCCAGCCCCACCCCCGCTCGTCCAACACGCAAGCTGCCGGAGAGTCACCGTGGTGCGGTGTCGGCCCTCGCTGCTGGCTGCGATCGCTGACCAACCCTCTCCGCCGTGCCGCGGCCGGCAGCATGCCGTCATCGGCGCGCCCCCCTCCAACTGCGCCGATGGCGGCCCCTCCTTGGCGACCGGTTGCCGTGTACTCCCTTGACTGGCAGAAACTTCCCGGTTATTGGTGACTTCTCGGAAGTTTCCTTCAGCGCACCACCTCCGGAAGGAGCGCACGTGCCCGACACCAGCACGGGAAGCATGGGAAACACCTCGGTCCCCTCCAGACGTACCGTCCTCGCCGCCACCGCCGGCATGACCACCGCCCTCGCCCTCGGCGGCACCGCCCACGCCGGCCCCGACGGCAAGCACGACGACCGGAAACTGCGGGCCCTCATCGCCCGGATGAGCCTGCCGGAGAAGGTCGGCCAGCTCTTCGTCATGCGGGTCTACGGCCACTCCGCCACCGCCCCCGACCAGGCCGACATCGACGCCAACCTCAAGGAGATCGGCGTCCGTACGGCGGCCGAGCTGATCGCCAAGTACCGGGTCGGCGGCATCATCTACTTCACGTGGGCGCACAACACCCGCGACCCGCACCAGATCGCCGACCTGTCCAACGGCATCCAGCGGGCGTCCCTCGCCCAGCCCCGCGGCCTGCCCGTCCTCGTCTCCACCGACCAGGAGCACGGCATCGTCTGCCGCGTCGGCGAGCCCGCCACCCTCTTCCCGGGTGCCATGGCCATCGGAGCCGGCGGCTCCCGCGCCGACGCCCGCACCCTCGGCCGTGTCGCCGGACAGGAACTCAGGGCGCTCGGCATCCGGCAGAACTACTCCCCCGTGGCCGATGTGAACGTCAACCCGGCCAACCCGGTCATCGGCGTCCGTTCCTTCGGCGCCGAACCGGCCGCGGTGGCCGGCATGGTCGCCGCCGAGGTGGCCGGATACCAGCACTCACGGCAACTCGCGGCCACCGCCAAGCACTTCCCCGGCCACGGCGACACCGCCGTCGACAGCCACTACGGCTTCCCGGTCATCACCCACACCCGCGGAGAGTGGAACCAGCTCGACGCGCCGCCCTTCCGGGCCGCCATCCGGGCCGGCATCGACTCGATCATGACCGCGCACATCATGGTCCCGGCCCTCGACGACTCCGGCGACCCGGCCACCCTGTCCCGACCCATCCTCACCGGCATCCTGCGCGAGGAGCTCGGCTATGACGGGCTCGTGGTGACCGACTCGCTCGGCATGGAGGGCGTACGGACGAAGTACGGCGACGACCGCGTCCCCGTCCTCGCGCTCAAGGCGGGCGTGGACCAGCTCCTCAACCCTCCCTCCCTCGACATCGCCTGGAACGCGGTCCTGAAGGCCGTCCAGGACGGCGAGCTGACCGAGGCGCGGCTCGACGAATCGATCCTGCGGATCCTGCGACTGAAGGCGAAGCTGCGGCTGTTCGACGCGCCGTACGTCAGCCAGGGCGGGGTCGACCGGAACGTCGGCACCGCGTCCCACCTCAGGACCGCCGACCGTATCGCCGAGCGGACGACGACCCTGCTCGTCAACGCGGACTCGACCCTTCCGCTGTCCCGGCGCTCCCACCCCAAGATCCTCGTCGTCGGCGCCGACCCCGCCTCCCCGTCCGGCACGACGGGACCGCCGACCGGCGTGCTCGCCGCCGCGCTCACCGAGCTGGGCTTCACGGCGACCGCCCTGTCGACGGGTACCGCGCCGTCCTCCGCCGCCATCGCCAAGGCCGTCGAGGCGGCTCGGGCGGCGGACGCGGTGGTGGTCGGGACGTACAACGTCACGGCGAGCAGTACGCAGAAGGCGCTGGTCGAGCAGCTCCTCGCGACGGGGAGGCCGGTGGTGGCGGTCGCGGTCCGCAACCCGTACGACGTGGCCCATCTGCCCGCCGTACGGGCGTACTTGGCGTCCTACTCCTGGACCGACGTCGAGCTGCGGGCCGCCGCGCGGGTGATCGCCGGGCGGGTGGCACCGCGCGGGAAGCTGCCGGTGCCGGTGCAGCAGGCGGACGATCCGACGCGGGTGCTGTATCCCATCGGCCACGGACTGTCGTACGGGCGCGGTTAGCGTCGTGTAGCACTTTGGGCGTAGCGCCCGTACGTCACACAACGGGCGCACTCACCCCCAACCGACGCAAAGGACCCCACATGTCTGGCGTGGGCCCGCTGCGGCGGGTCACGCTGGGCGGGGGTACCGGGGGGAGTGCGATGCGTGCGAGAAGTGCTGTTGGGGTGGCCGCCGCGTTGCTTGCGCTGCTCAGCGCGTTGCTGACGGGGTGTCAGAGTCCGTCGGGGGCGGCGGAGCAGAACGGGCGGCTCAGTGAGAGCGGGAACGGGAGCGCGAACCGGAGCGAGCCAGGGGGCGCCGGCGAGCAGCTGCTGACCCCGCCGACGCGGCCCGCGGGCTACGGCGCGGTGTTCCTCGGCGTCGACGAGTGCAGTTCCTTCGGGACGACGAGTTTCACCGAGGTGTCCTGCACCGGTGAGCGGGCGGCGGCGCGGGTCGTGGCGCGGCACGACGGCAAGGTCGGCGACGGGCCGCTGTGCCCGGGGACCACGGACTTCGTGCTGCACATCAGCGAACAGAGCCGGACGTCCGACGAGGACGGCGACGGCGCGATCCCGCAGGGCTACGCCTGCATGCGCAACCTGGCGCCGCCCCACCCCGGCGACCCGGGCAGCGGAGGCGGACCCCGCACGATCGTCGGCGACTGCGTCTACAGCTCCGGCGACGGGCAGGTGCGCGAGACGACGTGCGACGGCGAGGGGCGGCAGAAACCGCAGTACGAGGTGACCAAGGCCGTGGACAAGCGGGCGAAGTGCCCGCTGTCGACGGCGCTGTACGTCCAGCTGGGCGGCGAGAAACCGGTGGGCTGCGCGCGGCCGGTGTGAGGCAACGGCCGACCCGTATGCCCGACGGACTGCGCCGCCCCGACGGCGGGCTCTCGCGCCCGCCGTCGGTCACCGGCCGACGGATGTCACGGACGCAGCGCGAACCCCCGTTCCACGCCCCGTGCGTCGAGCTTCGCGTCGTACGCCGCCAACGGCCTCGGCTGGGTCGTTGGTGACGCGACGCCCGCCCACTTCAGGATGCGGGCCGTGGCCAACTCGCGCTCGGTGGGCACGAGGCCTGCCACGAGCGCCCCGTGGTTGGCTCCCGGTGCCGTGAAGACGTGGGCGTCACGCGCGCCCTTGTCGACTCGGAAGCGTTCCGCGCCCCAGGGGTCGTTCTCGCCGTAGACGAAGATCATGTGCTGGGCGTTGTGGCGGACCCAGGTGTCCACGTCGCGCATGGCCCTTGGCTGGAATCGCGTCGGGATCTCGCGTGGGACGAATTCGCGTGGCGGGAGGTAGCCGTAGCGGATCAACTTGCGCTCTATGTGCGGGAACCCGATCGCCGGTGCGCCCAACTGCGTAGCCGCCTGGTAGTAGTACGGCGTGTACGGCTCCAGGCCCTGGTCCGTGTAGAAGGAGAAACCCCCGACCTTGTCGATGGAGTTCCAGATCGCCTCGTCGGTGGCGTGCGCCGCGTCCGCCGGGATCGTGTCGCAGTCGGAGAGCCGGCTGTACTGCCAGAAGCCCCAGACGTAGTCCAGGACGACCGCCTCGTACGCCTTGTCCAGGCTGCCGAGCGTGTCGAAGGTGTAGCCGTTCTCGGCCGCGTACGCCGCGTACCGTTCCTTCAGCGGCTCCCGGCGCACCAGTGCCTCCCGCTGCACCCCGTTCAGCCGGTCCCGGCATGCCTTGGTGCCGACGTGGGCGAAGTGGCGGTCGTACGCCGAGTCCTCGTTGTCCACGACGTCGTTGGGGGCGACGTAGGCGACCACGCCGTCCATGTCACGGGGGTGGAAGCGCTCGTAGTACGTGGCGGTCATGCCGCCCTTCGAAACGCCGGTGGAGAGCCACTTCTTGTCGTAGATCGGCTTCAGCGCCGCGAAGATACGGTGCTGGTCGGCCGCCGCCTGCCGGATGTCCAGCTTGGTCCAGTCGGCCGCTTCGGGCCGGGACGGTGTGAAGAAGCGGTACTCCATGGAGACCTGGTTGCCGTCGACGATCTGCGTCGGCTCGCGGCGGCTCGGTGTCGTGGAGACCTCGTAGCCGCTGGTGTAGAAGACGGTCGGGCGGGAGACGTTCCGGTGCAGCACGGTGAGGCGCTGCTGGAAGGTGCCCGCGGACGGGTTGCGGTGGTCGACGGGCTGGGTGTACGCGAGGACGAAGAAGCGGTAACCGGGGTACGGCTTCTCCTCGATGAGGCTCATGCCCGGTACGGACAGCAGACGTTGCTTGATGTCCGGCTCGGCGGCGGTGGCCGCCCCTGTCGAAGCCGTGCCGAGCGCGCCTATGAAAAGCGCGAGCGCCAGCAGCCATCTGAGGGTCTTGCGCGCCATGCACCCTCCCCTGGGAAACAGATGTCCGGCGCAAGCTATCGGTCAACTCACCGGGACAACAGGGGAGATGGAGACATCAGGGGAAGCAGGGCAGATGGAGGCGTTCAGACAGAGAGGAGCGGCCGGCGTGGCGCGCGGAGGGCGGCGGCGGCCCAACCGGTCAGCACAGAATCCAGCCTTTGCTCACCGACCCCCGCCCCACCTTCCCCTTCACCCACACGCAGCGGTGCCCGGCGTGGACGGTGACCGGGCCGGCCCGGCGGCTGTACTGGCCCTCGTCGACGACCGCCCTGGCCCGGTACGCCTGCACGCTGACCATCATCTTCTGCCTGCGCCCGGGGTCCTTGGGCACGGTGATCGCGCAGATGTGGCCGCCCCGCTTGTAGACGTACAGGGTGCCGGTGGCGAACGGGTACGTCCTGACCTTGCGTCCCTCACAGCGCGAGGCGGCGGCTTGAGCCTCCGCCGGCACCGCGACCGCGAGCAGTCCGGACGCGGTCAGCAACGCCAGGCCGACGGCCAGTCGTCGGCGTATCGCACCTCTGTCCACTTGGTTGTCCTCCCCGTACACCGGCGATGAGCGTACTGGTGTACGGACGCACGGCGTATGCCGGATGGTTGCACGGCCGTCACAGCCGCCCGCCGCGCGGCACCTACCGGGCCGCCCCCACCGGCTCCTCCGGCTCCGCCGCCCCGATGAAGGTCCGCCACAGCTCCGCATACTGCCCGCCGCGCGCCAGCAGCTCCTCGTGCGTACCGTCCTCCGCGACCCGCCCGTGGTCCATCACCACGACCCGGTCCGCGCGGGCCGCCGTGGTCAGGCGGTGCGCGACGACGAGGGTGGTACGGCGGCCCGCAAGGCGGTCCGTGGCGTGGTTGACCTGGGCCTCCGTGGCCAGGTCCAGCGCTGCCGTCGCCTCGTCGAGGAGCAGGATGTCGGGGTCGACCAGCTCGGCGCGGGCGAGTGCGATCAGCTGGCGCTGCCCGGCGGAGAGGTTGCGGCCGCGCTCGGCGACCTCGTGGAGGTAGCCGCCGTCGAGGGTGGCGATCATCTCGTGGGCGCCGACAGCGCGGGCCGCGGCCTCGACCTCGGCGTCCGTCGCGTCGGGGCGGCCGTAGGCGATGGCGTCGCGGACGGTGCCCTGGAAGAGATACGCCTCCTGCGGGACGACCCCGAGCCGGTGGCGGTACGACGTGATGTCCAGGGAGCGCAGGTCCGTGCCGTCGACCGTGACACGGCCGCCGGTCGGGTCGTAGAACCGCGCCACCAGCTTCACGAGCGTCGACTTGCCCGCGCCGGTCTCACCGACGAACGCGACCGTCTGCCCGGCCGGAATCCGCAGGGCGACGTCGCTCAGCGCCGCCTCGTCGTCGCCGTACTTGAAGTGCACGTCCTCGAAGGCGACCTCGCCCCGCAGCGACAGCACCTCCAGCGGCTCGGCGGCAGCCTTCGTCGAGGTCGGCTCCCGCAGCAGCTCCTGGATGCGGCCGAGCGAGACCGTGGCCTGCTGGTAGCCGTCGAAGACCTGGGAGAGCTGCTGGACGGGGGCGAAGAACAGGTCGATGTAGAGCAGATACGCCACCAGCGCGCCGGTCGTCAGCGTCGCGTCGCCGATCCGGCCGCCGCCCACGATCAGCACCGCCGCCACGGCCCCCGACGACAGGAACTGCACGAAGGGGAAGTAGATCGAGATCAGGAACTGCCCGCGGATACGGGCCCTGCGGTAGCTGTCGCTGCGCTCGGCGAACCGTGCGCCGCCGTCCCGCTCGCGCCGGAAGGCCTGCACGATCCGCAGCCCGGACACCGACTCCTGGAGGTCGGCGTTCACCACGGACACCCGCTCACGGGCGAGCTCGTAGGCCTTCACGCTGGCCCGGCGGAAGTAGTACGTCGCGACGATCAGCGGCGGCAGCGTCGCGAAGACGACAAGGGCGAGCTCGAGGTCGATCACCAGCAGGGCGACCATGATGCCGAAGAAGGTGACCACGGAGACGAACGCGGTGACCAGGCCCGTCTGGAGGAAGGTCGACAGCGCGTCGACGTCCGTCGTCATCCGGGTCATGATCCGGCCGGTCAGCTCGCGCTCGTAGTAGTCGAGTCCGAGCCGCTGGAGCTGGGCGAAGATCTTCAGCCGCAGCGAGTACAGGACGCGCTCGCCGGTGCGTCCGGTCATCCGCGTCTCGCCGATCTGCGCCACCCACTGGACGGTCACGGTGAGCAGGGCGAGCAGGGATGCCGCCCAGACCGCGCCGAGGGCGACCTGCGTGACGCCCGAGTCGATGCCGTGCCGGATCAGGACGGGGAGCAGCAGTCCCATGCCGGCGTCCATGGCGACGAGGCCGAGGCTGATCAGCAGGGGCAGCGCGAAGCCGCGCAGCAGCCGTTTCAGGCCGTACGACTCCTCCGGCCGGACCGCGTCGGCCTCGTCGATGTCGGGTCGGTCGACGGCCGGGGGCAGCGCCTCCACCTGGGCGAGGAGTTCGGGTGTGGCCGGGGATTCCGTGAGCGCCGGGTCCCGCCGCTCGCGGTCGCCGGTCCACAGCCTCGGGGTCACGCCGCGCTCGGCGTCGAACTCGGCGTCCAGCTCGTCGCGTACGGAGGTGTCCTCCTGCGGGCAGGCGGGCTGGGCGTGGCCGGGTGAGACGCCGCCGAGTTCGTCGGGGTCGGTGAGGAGACGCCGATAGAGGGCGGAGCGTTCCTGGAGTTCCTCGTGGGTGCCGATGTCGGCGAGGCGGCCGGCGTCGAGGACGGCGATGCGGTCGGCGAGGCCGAGGGTGGAGCGGCGGTGCGCGATGAGGAGGGTGGTGCGGCCCTCCATGACGTGCCCCAGCGCCTCGTGGATCTCGTGCTCGACGCGGGCGTCCACCGCGGAGGTCGCGTCGTCGAGGACGAGGAGCCGCGGGTCGGTGAGGATCGCGCGGGCGAGCGCGACGCGCTGGCGCTGGCCGCCGGAGAGGGTGAGGCCGTGCTCGCCGACCGTGGTCTCGTAGCCGTCGGGCAGCTCGGCGATGAAGCGGTCCGCCTGGGCGGCGCGTGCGGCGGCCTCGATCTGCTCGTCGGTCGCGTCGGGACGGCCGTAGGCGATGTTGTTGCGGACGGTGTCCGAGAAGAGGAAGGAGTCCTCGGGGACCAGGCCGATCGCGGCCCGCAGCGAGTCGGAGGTCAGCTCGCGGACGTCGTGGCCGCCGATGAGGACGGCGCCGCGTGTGACGTCGTAGAAGCGCGGGAGGAGGAGGGAGACGGTGGACTTGCCGGAGCCGGAGGAGCCGACGACGGCCAGGGTCTCGCCTGGCTGGATCTCGAAGGAGAGCCCGTCCAGCACCGGCCGCTCGTCGTCGTAGCCGAACGACACGTCGTCGAACTCGACGGTCGCGGGGGCGTCGGCGGGCAGCGTCTTGGTGCCGTCCTTGATCGACGGCTCGGTGTCGATCAGCTCCAGCACGCGCTCGGTGCCGGCGCGGGCCTGCTGCCCGACCGTGAGGACCATGGCGAGCATCCGGACTGGGCCGACCAGCTGGGCGAGGTAGGTGGAGAACGCCACGAACGTGCCCAGCGTGATGTGCCCGCGCACCGCCAGCCAGCCGCCGACCGCGAGCATCGCGACCTGCCCGAGAGCGGGGACGGCCTGCAGGGCCGGGGTGTACTTGGAGTTGAAGCGGACGGTGCGCAGCCGCCCCGCGAAGAGCCGCCGGCTGACCTCCCTGAGCTTCCCGGTCTCCTGCTCCTCCTGCCCGAAGCCCTTCACCACGCGTACGCCGCTGACGGCCCCGTCGACCACGCCGGCGACGGCGGCGGCCTGCGCCTGGGCGTACCAGGTGGAGGGGTGCAGCTTGGTCCGGCTGCGCTTGGCGATCCACCACAGGGCCGGGGCGACGGCGAGGGCGACCAGGGTGAGCGGCAGCGACAGCCACGCCATGATGATCAGGGAGATCAGGAAGAGCGCGAAGTTCCCGATGGTCATCGGGAGCATGAAGAGCAGGCCCTGGATCAGCTGGAGGTCGCTGGTGGCCCGCCCGACGACCTGCCCGGTGGACAGCTCGTCCTGCCGCCGCCCGTCGAGCCGGGTGATCGTCCCGAACATGTCCGTGCGCAGATCGTGCTGGACGTCGAGGGCGAGGCGGCCGCCGTAGTAGCGGCGGATGTAGGTGAGGACGTAGACGACGAAGGCGGCGGCTATGAGCAGGCCGGCCCAGACGGCCATGCCGCGGGTGTGGTCGCCGATGACGTCATCGATGATCACCTTCGTGATCAGCGGGACGACCGCCATGACGGCCATTCCGACGAGGGAGGAGCCGAGGGCGAGGATCACGTCCTTGCGATAGCGCCAGGCATAGCCCCACAGCCGTCGTGCCCATCCCCGTTGCACTGCCACGCCGGTGCCCTCCGTCCGTCCTGATCTACCGGAAGACACCAACGCCGACGAGCTTCGATTTCATCCCGCCGCAACAAAGCCGGGGGCGTGCTCAGATACGTACGCGCAGGTAATAGAACCGGGTCGTCTGTACGGCGTTCTGGTTGTCGTCGCTGACCAGCAGCACCTTCAGGCGCCCCTTCGAGTACCCCGTGATCGCCATGCCCTCGATGTTGTCGAGGAGCGGGTTCGGCTGGGGCTGCTTGGCGGTCGCTCCCAGTGACGGGCAGTTCACGAGGTCGGCGAGGAGCGTCTTCTTGATCAGGCGGACACCGTCCTGGCCCGTGAGCTTCTCGACGCCGCTGGTGTCCGTCGCGCGGCGCGGGTCGGCCAGGGAGAGCCGGACCGTGTTCCCGACGCCTGCGGTGAAGCCGCGCTCCAGGACGAGGAGGCGGCCGTCGGGGGTCGCCTGGACCTCGGGGACGCCGAGGCCGGTGTCGGCGCGGTAGGCGTACTGGCGGCCGAGCTCGAAGGAGCCGCCCTTGGTCCGGTTCCAGGTCTGGAAGCGGACGATGTCGGCGCTGTCGCCGGTCAGGGCGTACTCCATCGACGCGAGCAGGGTGCGGCCGCCGGGCAGGAGGGTCAGGCCCTCGAAGGTGCCGTTGGAGACGGCGCGGCCGGCCGGGGCGACCTTCAGCGCGGCCGGCACGGGGAGGCGGTCGAGGATCCGGCCGTCGCGGGAGTAGCGGCGGATGGACGGCTCGGTCTCCGAGGAGATCAGCCGGGTGCCGTCCCGGTCGATGACGAGGCCCTCGGAGTCGAGGGCGGCACCGCTCTCGTCGGCGAGCGGGACGGCCTTCCTCGGCGCGAGCGTCCTGCCGTTCAGGCTGAAGAGGGAGGAGCGGTCGGAGAGGGCCGCGAGGGAGCCGTCGCCGTCCACGGCGAGCGCGGAGAAGTTACCGACGAAGGTGCCCTCGTACGTCGTCTTGTCGAGCGCGTCGGAGAAGCGGTCGATGGAGACGGAGGGCGAGCAGGCGTGGCGGCCCGGCGAGGTGGCGTGGGCGTTCGCGGGGCCGGCGGCGGTGAGGCAGGTGGCCGCCGCCAGGCCCGCGGTGGCGGTCGCGAGTACGGTTCTCAGGCGCATGGGGGTCACCGTAGGACGGGTGGGTGACGCGAGGTGGGCCGTCTCGTGAAGGCTCAGCTCGCGGCCAGGTCCTTGTGGATGACCTTGGCGACGCCCTGAATGGTCGTGATGCCGTAGTTCATGGTGCTGTTGCCATGGGTGAGCACCGTGATCACGTAGTCGTGGCCGCGCCCCTTGAAGGCGCCGACGCTGTGCACCCGCCAGCCCTGGGTGGCGCGTTGCAGCCAGCCGTTCTTGACCGCCACCGTGACGCCGGACGGCACTCCGTACGGTGTGCCCCAGCGCTGCGAGGAGACGACCTGGCCCATCAACTGCAGGATGTAGGCACGGGAGTTGTCGCTGAGCACCGCGTTCTTGGCCGTGATGTGCTTCAGCAGCTTCTGCTCGTCGGTGACGGTGATCTGGGTCAGGCCCCAGTAGCCGTTCGCGCCGGGCTTGGTCTGGGTCATACCGGCGGCCGAGAGGAAGCCCTTGATCTTCGTCAGGCCGAGCTGCTTCCAGAGCGTGCTGGTCGCGGCGTTGTCCGACTTGGTGATCATGGCCTTGGCGAGGGACGTCTCACGAGCGGTGAGGTACCGGTTGTGCTTCTTCGCGTCCCACAGCAGCGCGGCCAGCACGGTGACCTTGACGACGCTGGCGGAGTCATAGGCGCTGGACGCCCGCAGGGCGCAGGTGGTGTTGGTGGAACGGTCGTAGAGGCCGACCGCGATGGTGCCCTTGCGGTTGGCCAGGGCGGCGGTGATGTCCTGCGTCAACTTGGCGGCTAGGCCGGCCTTGGCGGACGTACAGCTGACGGTGGGCGAAGGCGCCGCGACGGCGGGGGTGGCGACGGCTATGGACGCCATGACGACGCCGACGCCCACACCTGCCGCGACGCCCGCTCTCGCGCGTCCGGAGACGCGCCTTGTCTTCTTGCTCGCTGTCCCGTGGGTCATGTCCTTCTGACCAACGAGCACGTGTGAAAGGTTGTACGCACGATGACCGCGACGGCGCACCGTCCGCCCCTGTCCGTACTTTCCGTACTATCCGCCCCGTCCGTCCTGTCCGTGCGCCGAAAGCGCAGACCGGCAGCTGGATCTGCTGCGGCTTTCGTCCACGAGCCGATGGGCCGCGATCGGCACGACACGGCTCAGCCGCGGCGTGTGTTCGGGACCACTACGCATGTCTGATCACTGGTCGGAGTCGCCACAGGCGAGGACGGGAACACGCGCACCCCGGCTCTCCGCGATCCGACGGACATCGGTCAGCGCCTCGCTCATGCGGGCCAGCAGGAAGCGGAGCTGTGCCGGTGTCACCCGGCGGTCGTCGAGCATGTCGGCCACGTGCTCAAGGAGCTCGCCGGCCATACCGAGCTGAACGCTCTCGACTGCATCCGCCACCCGCGAGACAGGGCCGGTTCCGCCGGTGTCGAGATAGCACGGTTTGCCGCCTTCCCCGGTCCAGGGGAGCAGGCGTACACCTGTCGCGGGGTTGGCGCTGCGCATGTCCTCCTTCATCGTGTGACCTCCGTCCGCGCCGGGATCATGCCGCAGGACCCGATGCCGATCCCGGGCACGGCGACCAGAGGCGGCGCCGTCGCTGTGTGGACACCGGCCTGGTGGACGGGCGGCCGGCGGCGAACAGCATGGCTCGCCTTCCGGGCCGGGCGGCGCAGAAGACGTAGCAGCGGCGCGCAGAGTTGGGCGATACGGTGACTCATGTCGTCGGCTCCTAGCGTTTGTTGATGACCACGCCCCCGGACCGGTCGGACGGTCGCGGGGGTATCGCGTTCTGTAGCGATCAACTCACAGACTGAGACGGATCGGGCTAGCCTCGCCAGAGGGTTGCGTGTGACAAGGCGCCTGTCACAAGGGGGTTGGCCATGGGCAAAACGTACGGTGACTGGCTCAGGCAGCAGCGCGAGGCGGCGGGGCTGACGCAGGAGGAGCTGGCCGACCGGGCGTTCATGACGCGTTCGCACATCGCGCATATCGAGGCGGGACGGCGGGTTCCTTCGAGGGAGGATGCTCGGCGGCTCGACGTGGCTCTGGGCACGGGGGATGTGCTGAGCAGCTTTCTGCCGCAGGACGACGAGGAGTCGATCGCCGAGTACTTCGATAAGGTGCGCGTCCTCGAACAACAGGCAGTAGTGATCCGCGAGTTCGCTCTGGCGTACTTCCCGGGCATCCTCCAGACGAAAAGGTACGCGCGTGCCGTTTTGGGGTCGATTTTCCCTCCGGTGAGTGAAGAGGAATGTGACAGGCGCGTTGTCACACGCCTTGAGCGCGGGAAGATTCTCGAAGATCCTCTGACGCCCGCAATGTGGGCGCTGTTGGACGAGACGGTGTTGCGACGCCCCGTGGCCACCGGGGATGTCATGGCGGAGCAGATCATGCACGTCGTCCACCTTGCGGAGGCTGGACGTATCCGCGTGCATGTACTGCCGTTTGACGTGGGCCATCATCCGCTGGCCCACAGCATGCTCACGCTGATGTGGTTCGAGGACCAACCGCCGCTGGCATACACCGAGGGCGGGTACATGGGGCGCCTGCACGATTCCCCGCCCATGGTGCAGAAGTGGCAGCATCTCTACTCTCTGGCCCTGAGCGACGCCATGCCGCTGAAGGACTCACTGGCCCTGCTGGCGGCCACTGCGAAGGAGTACGAGCACCATGACTGAGCGCACCGTCCAGAACGCTGCCACGCTGAGCGGCTGGCGCAAGTCGTCGCACAGCGACAACAACGCCGGCAGCTGCCTCGAAGTCCTCGACAACCACCCCTCAGGCGTCCCCGTCCGCGACTCCAAGGTCCCGCACGGCCCCGCGCTGGTCTTCTCCGCCGCCAACTGGTCGGCGTTCGTCACGGCTGTCAAGGAATCACGGCCCTGAGCCGATCGCGACCGCGACCTGCGCCGGGCGTCAGCTCAGAGCGCTTTCCATGGCCGGAATCAGCAGCCGGAGCAAGTCGGTACCGATGTCGCTCTGCTGGAATCTTGGGTAGTCCCCGTCGCGTGCCGGAACCACGGTCAGCCGGTAGTAGGCCGACCCAACGGTGAAAGCGAACCGCATCGGCTCGTCATCGGCGGCCGGGTAGACCGCGAAGGAGTCTCCCTCCCCGATGTTCTGGGGAATCACGTCCCCGCCAGGCGCCTTGATGTCGGCGCGATAGCGCTCCGCGTCGGTCTCCGTAACGCTCGCGTAGGAGGTCTGGTTGCCCCATGTGCACCCCCACGGGCGCTGTCCGTCGATGGCATCGGGCCGGGTGCTGTTGAAGGGGTCCCCGACACCGCCGAAAGCCGATCGGACGTCATCGGGCTTCAGCAGCGAGCACGCGCTCGGCTTCTGAGTGGCCTTGCCCCCTCCGTGACCGTCTCCGGAACCACTGCCGGTCGCGTCCGCCGAGCATCCCACCGCGGCGAGCAGCCCTGCCACTCCCACCGCACAGCCAAAGCCACGTCTTCGGGCCGACGCAGATACCGCAGCGTGCATCAATGCCTCCAATTCACTTATCAAGAGCGGGACTTGTGCTGCTTCCCGGTGGTGGCGTGGCGTTCAGCGTAGTACTGCGCCGGCCGCTGCCGGGTTGCGATCCACAGGCATGCCCCAGGTCCGGCACAGCCCGCACCCACCCCCGCCGTACACGATGCGCGGGTGACATCAGCCACCGATCCCCACCCCCACACGACCGTGACCCCCGACGTGCCGCCCCCGGCCCCGCCCGCGGCGCCCCCGGGCAAGGCACCGCGCTGGTCACTCCCCGCGCTGATCGCGATCCTGATCCTGGCGGCGGTGCTGTACTCCTGGAACCTGTCCGGCTCCAGCCTCAACAGCTTCTACAGCGCGGCCGTGCTGAGCGGCACGCAGAGCTGGAAGGCGTGGTTCTTCGGCTCGCTGGACGCGGGCAACTTTCTCACCGTCGACAAGCCGCCGTTCGCCCTGATGGTCATGGGCCTGTCGTGCCGCGTGTTCGGCTACGGCACCTGGCAGATGATGCTGCCGATGGTCCTGGTCGCGCTGGCGACGATCTGGATCGTGCACGCCTCGGTGAAGCGGGTGTGGGGCCACGGCGCCGCGACGGTGGCCGCGCTCGTCCTGGCCCTGACGCCGATCACGGTCGCCATCAACCGTGACAACAACCCAGACACGCTGCTGGTGTTCCTGATGGCCGGCGGCGCGGCGCTCGCCCTGCGGGCCGTCCACAACGGCAGGCTGCTGCCGCTGGTGGGCTCCGCGGTGTGCTTCGGGCTCGCGTTCAACACGAAGATGCTCCAGGGGTACATCGCGCTGCCCGCCGTCTTCGCGGTGTACCTGTACGCGGCGAGGCCGAAGCTCGTGAAGCGTGTCGTCAACCTCCTCGTCGCGGGCGTCGCTCTCGCCGTCTCCAGCTTCTGGTGGGCGGCGGCGGTGTCCCTCGTCCCGGCCGACGACCGCCCCTACATCGGCGGTTCGACGGACGGCTCGGCCTGGGACCTGATCACGGGCTACAACGGCCTGGGCCGGATCCTCGGCGGCGAGGGCAATGGAGGAGGGGGCGGAGGCGGGGGCGGCGGCTTCTCCGGTACCGCAGGGCTCGGCCGCCTCTTCAACGACATCCTCGGCGGCCAGATCTCCTGGCTCATCCCCTTCGCCGCAATCGCGTGCGTCGGCGGCCTCGTCCTGTGCGGCCGCGCCCCGCGCACCGACCTCACCCGGGCCGCGCTGCTGCTGTGGGGCGGCTGGACTGCCCTGCACTACCTGACCTTCGCCATGGCCGAGGGCACGATGCACCCGTACTACACGACCGCGCTCGCCCCCGGCATCGCGGCCCTGTGCTCAGGCGGCGGCGTGATGCTGCTGCGCGCGTTCCGCACCGACAAGCGGTGGGCGTGGGTGCTGCCGGCGGGACTGGCCGTCACGGCCGTCTGGGCGGTCGTACTCCTGCGGCGGGCCTCCGGCTGGAACACCTGGCTGTGGCCGGCGATCGCCGTCGTCATGACGCTGGCGATCCTGGGACTGCTCGTCTTCCGGTCCGCGTCCGGGACACGGGTACGGCTGCTGGCGGCATCCGTGGTGGCGGCGGTCGTCGCAGCCGTGGCGGGCCCGGCGGCGTACGCCTGGTCGGTGCCGTCCGGCTCGGGCGGCGGCATGGGCGGTACGAACCCGACGGCCGGCCCCTCGACGGGGAGCGGCTTCGGCGGCGGGCCCGGTGGGGGCGGCGGCCGGGGTGGCTTCCCGGGCGGTGGGACCGGTGGGCCCCGGGGCGCGCAACAGGGCCAGAACGGCCAGGCCAGCGGGCAGCAGGGCCAGAACGGCGAGATGCCGGGCGGCGGGGGCGGCCAACTGCCCGGCGGACAGGGCGGCCAGGCCTCCGGCGGCAACGCCGAGATGGGCGGTACGCCACCGGGTGGCTCCGGCGGCACGGGCGGCCGCCCCGGCGGTACAGGCGGTGGCGGCGGTATGGGCGGCGACGCGAGCAGCGAGCTCATCAGCTACCTCAAGAAGCACCAGGACGGCGCCAAGTGGCTGCTGGCCGTGTCGAGTTCGCAGAGCGCGGCCCAGCTGATCGTCAGCAGCGGTGAGCCCGTCATCTCCATGTGGGGCTGGTCCGGCAGCGACAAGGCGATGACCGTGGCCAGGCTCAAGGAGCTGGTGAAGAAGGGCGAGTTGCACTACATCCAGCTCGGTGGCGGCGGCATGGGCGGCGGCCCCGGCGGCGGCAGCGACGTCAGCTCCGAGGTCACTCAGTGGGTGCAGAAGAACGGGACGGCGGTGAAGGAGAGCGAGTACAGCAAGAGCTCGACCTCAGACTCCGATTCGGACGACAGCAGTACGTCCACGCAGTCGTCGATCTACCGTCTGGACCCGTCGGACGTCAGCTGACCCCACCCCGCTGCACACGGAACGGCTCCCGGCTTACGGCGAATTCCAGGGGCCGTTCCGTCGTGTCAACTCGCACGGACAAGCCCCGTTTTGCCGCTTCCCGTCACCCAATGGACACGTGCAAACCCTCGACACGACCACATGTCCATGTCACTCTCCCGTTTGCCGCCTCCATTCAACCCGCGTAGATGGGACCCCCACATGCTGGCGACACGCATACGCAGCTGGAAGTCGGTCGCGCTGACCACGGCCGCCGTCCTGGTCGGCCTCACCGCCCCGGCGCTCACCGCGGCTCCGGCCGCCGCGACGACCACGGAGTACGACGACACGTACTACGCCGACGCGATCGGCAAGACCGGCACGGCCCTGAAGGACTCGCTCCACGAGATCATCGGCGACCAGACCAGGCTCTCGTACTCGGCCGTCTGGGACGCCCTGAAGGTCACCGACCAGGACCCGAACAACAGCAACAACGTGATCCTGCTCTACAGCGGCATCTCCCGCAGCAAGTCCCTCAACGGCGGCAACACCGGCAACTGGAACCGCGAGCACGTGTGGGCCCAGTCCCACGGCGACTTCGGCACCTCCGCCGGCCCCGGCACCGACCTGCACCACCTGCGCCCCGAGGACGTGCAGGTCAACAGCATCCGCGGCAACAAGGACTTCGACCACGGCGGCAGCAGCTTCACCAACTCCGGCGGCAGCCTCACCGACTCCAACTCCTTCGAGCCGCGCGACGCCGTCAAGGGCGACGTGGCCCGCATGATCCTCTACATCGCGGTCCGCTACGAGGGCGACGACAGCTGGCCCGACCTGGAGGCCAACGACTCGATCAACGGCAGCGTCCCGTACCACGGCCGCCTCTCGGTCCTGAAGCAGTGGAACGACGAGGACCCGCCGAACGCCTTCGAGGAGCGCCGCAACGAGGTCATCTACGACAGCTACCAGGGCAACCGCAACCCGTTCATCGACCACCCGGAGTGGGTCGAGGCGATCTGGTAGGCCACCCGGCCCTGTTTCAGCAGCCGCGGACGCGCCAGGGCCCCGTCGGCCCTGGCGCGTTCGGCTACCACCTGTGCAGCGTAGTGACCTGCGCGTATCTGCCGCCGTTGACCCGGCCATGAAGAAGATCAGCGCGCTCGCCGCGCTCACCATGGCAGCCCTCGTACTCGCCGCCCCGGCCCACGCCGACGACGGCGACCGGGGCCGCATCACCATCGCCGGCCACTCCGGTGCCGGCCTCTGCAAGGAGGCACTCGCGCTCGTCCCATGGGCCCTGCCGCTGACCGGCCCCGCCGTGGACGACGCCTGCCACAACCGCGCCCACGTCTACGACGCGGACGATCAGGAGGCCGCGCCTGTCCTCACGCCGTGAGGTGCGTGGGCGCGAACATCCGCAGGACCGCCGGGAGTACGACCACCGACGGGCCAGGAGTCTGAAGCGCCTTCGCCAGATCCGCCTCCAGTGTCTCCGGGGTCGTACGGACCCCGGGGACGCCGAAGGACTCGGCCAGGGCCACGTAGTCGGGGCGGGTCAGCTCCGTCGCCGTGGCCTCGCCGAAGGCGTCCGTCATGTACTCGCGCAGGATGCCGTAGCCGCCGTCGTCGACGATCAGCCAGGTGACCGGCAGGTCGTACTGCCTGGCCGTGGCCAGCTCGGCGATCGAGTACAGGGCCCCGCCGTCGCCGGAGACCGCGAGCACCGGGCGGGTCGGGTCCGCGGCGGCGGCGCCGAGCGCCGCCGGGAACCCGTAGCCGAGGCCGCCGGCGCCCTGGGCGGTGTGCATGTGGTTGGGGCCCTTGGCGTCGAAGGCCGACCAGGCCCAGTAGGCCAGGATCGTCATGTCCCAGAAGGAGGGCGAGTCGGCGGGGAGCGCCTTGCGGACGGACGCCAGCACGTCCTGCTCCAGGGTGAGTTCCTGGGCGGCGATGCGGTCGGCGACCTTCGCGAGGACGGCTCGTACCCGCTCGGACGCGGTGGGGTCGGTACGCTCCGTCACCGTCTCCAGCAGCGCCTGCAACGCGAGCCGCGCGTCCGCGTGGATGCCCAGTGCCGGGTGGTTCGACTCCAGCTTGCCGAGGTCCGCCTCGATCTGGATGACCCGGCCCCGCGGCTTGAACGTGTGGTAGTTCGAGGAGAGTTCGCCGAGGCCCGAGCCGACGACCAGGAGTACGTCGGCGTCCTCAAGGAAGTCCGTCGTGTGCCGGTCCTCGATCCAGGACTGGAGGGACAGCGGGTGCGTCCAGGGGAACGCGCCCTTGCCGCCGGGGGTCGCGACGACCGGCGCCTGGAGCGTCTCCGCCAGCTGCCTCAGCTTGCCCGAGGCGTCCGCCCGTACCACTCCCCCGCCCGCGATGATCGCCGGGCGCTCGGCGTGCGAGAGCAGGTGGGCGGCCACCGCCGTCAGTTCGGGGCGGGGCGGCAGCTCCTCGGGGAAGGCGTCGCCGCCGGTCACCACCGGGACCGACGTCTCGGCGAGCAGCACGTCCTGCGGGATCTCCACCCACACCGGGCCGTGCGGGGCCGTCAGCGCCGACTTCCAGGCAGCTTCGAGCGCGGAGGGGATCTGGGACTGGGTGCGGACCGTGTGGACCGACTTCACCACGCCCCTGAACGAGGCCGCCTGGTCGGGGAGTTCATGCAGATAGCCGTGCCTGCCGCCGCCCAGCCCCGCCGTCGGGATCTGGCTGCTGATCGCCAGCACGGGCGCCGACGCCGCGGCCGCCTCCTGCAGCGCGGCCAGCGAGGTCAGCGCCCCCGGGCCCGTCGACAGCAGCAGCGGGGCCGCCTCGCCGGTGATCCGGCCGTACGCGTCCGCCGCGAACCCGGCGTTGTTCTCCACCCGCAGCCCGATGTACCGCAGGTCGGAACGGCGCAACGCGTCGAACATGCCCAGCGCGTGCTGGCCGGGCAGCCCGAAGACGGTCGTCGCGCCGAGCCCGGCCAGCGTCTCCACGACCAGGTCCCCGCCGTTGCGCCCGGCGGGTGGATTCAGGGCAGCGTCGATCTGCGCCTGAGTCGGGCGGAGTACCAGGTCGTGGTCGTGAGTCACTTCGCTTCCGAGTCCTTCCGGGCCGCCGCGATCTGGCGGGACATGATCGTGGTGAGTTCGTACGCCGTGTGGGACGCGGCCACCGACGTGATCTCGGCGTGATCGTACGCGGGCGCCACCTCGACGACATCCGCCGAGACCAGGTTGCAGGACGCCAGGCCCCGCAGGATCTCCAGCAGCTCGCGCGAGGTCATGCCGCCGGCCTCGGGGGTGCCGGTGCCGGGCGCGTGGGCCGGGTCGAGGCAGTCGATGTCGATGGAGATGTAGAGGGGGCGGTCGCCGATGCGCTGGCGCAGCTGGTCGGCCACCTCGTCGGCGCCGCGGCGGTAGACGTCCGCCGAGGTGACGATGCCGAAGCCCATCTTCTCGTCGTCCGTGAGGTCCTGCTTGCCGTACAGCGGGCCGCGGATGCCGACGTGGGAGAGGGCCTCGGTGTCGAGGATGCCCTCCTCCACCGCCCGCCGGAACGGGGTGCCGTGGGTGTACTCCGCACCGAAGTACGTGTCCCAGGTGTCGAGGTGGGCGTCGAAGTGGAGCAGGGCGACCGGGCCGTGCTTCTTGGCGACCGAGCGCAGCAGCGGCAGCGCGATGGTGTGGTCGCCGCCCAGGGTCATCAGGCGGGCGCCGGTGCCGAGCAGGTCGTCGGCGGCCGCCTCGACGGTCTCCACGGCCTCGTTGATGTTGAACGGGTTCACGGCGATGTCGCCGCCGTCCGCGACCTGTGCGAGGGCGAAGGGGGAGGCGTCCTGCGCCGGGTTGTACGGGCGCAGCAGCCGGGACGCCTCGCGGATCGCGTTGCCGCCGAAGCGGGCGCCCGGCCGGTACGAGACGCCCGAGTCGAACGGCACACCGACCACGGCGACGTCGGCGCGGCCGACCTCGTCGAGGCGCGGGAGCCGGGCGAAGGTCGCGGGTCCGGCGTACCGCGGGATGCGGGAGGAGTCGACGGGGCCGCGGGGCGTCTCGTTGCCAGTCATAGTGAAATGCCTTCTTTCCTACGCTTCATCGCGTATGAGTGATATCTGCCTATGACTCTACTGGTGAGCCGGCACCGGTTCGGACGCGAGTTCGGGAGCCCGCCCGGCAAGGCGCTCACGCCAGGCGGCGAGTACGGCCGCGTCGGTCGGCTTCGTCATCAAGGAGACGGCGATGTACGCGGCGAGGGAAGACAGCAGGCCGTAGTAGACGGGCTCGTTGGCGAGAATGCCGTAGGTCGCCATCAGGGTGATGACGGCGAGACCGCCGACCGTGACGGCGGCGAGCGCGCCCTGCGCCGTGCCCCTCTTCCACAGCAGTCCGCCGAGGATCGGGACGAGGAGTCCGCCGACGAGCAGGTTGTACGCCACCGTCAGCGCCTCGACGACGTTGTTGAGCGCGATGGCCGTACCGATCACGGCGAGGCCCATGATGAGGATGAAGGCGCGGTTGCCCTGCACCTCGTCGCGCTCACCGGTCGTGATTCTCCCCCGCAGGCGTGACCAGATGTCGTTGTTGGCGACGGTGGCGCAGGCGATGAGCGCGCCGGAGGACGTGGACATCACGGCGGCGAGGGCGGCGGCCAGCACCAACCCGCGTACGCCGACCGGGAGTTCGTCCTTGACGATGGTCGCGAAGGCGTCGTCCGGGCTGCCGAGCTTGGGGTAGAGCACCTTGGCCGCCGTACCGATGACGGCGCCGGCGAGGGCGTAGGCGAGACAGTAGGTGCCCGCGACGGTGCCGCCCCACTTGGCGGTCGTGTCGCTGCGGGCGGTGAACACGCGCTGCCAGATGTCCTGACCGATCAGCATGCCGAAGGTGTAGATCAGGACGTAGGTGAAGATCGTCTCGCCGCCGATGCCGAGCGGGTCGAAGTACTCGGTGGGCAGCTGGGCCTTCATCTCGCTGAACCCGCCGGCCTTGACGACGGCGATGGGCAGGAGCAGCAGGAGCACGCCGACGGTCTTCACCACGAACTGCACCATGTCGGTGAGCGTGATCGACCACATGCCGCCGAGCGTCGAGTAGGCGACGACGATCGAGCCGCCCAGGATGATCGCGACGGTGCGGTTCATGTCGAAGAGGACGTCGAAGATCGTGGCGTACGCGATGGTCGACGTGACGGCGAGCATGAGGGTGTACGCCCACATGACGACGCCGGAGATGACGCCGGCCCGGCCGCCGTAGCGCAGGTCGAGCATCTCGGAGACGGTGTAGACCTTCAGGCGGGCGATGCGGGCCGAGAAGAAGACGGAGAGGGCGAGGAGGCCGAGGCCGATGGTGAACACCATCCAGGCGCCGGAGAGGCCGTACTGGTAGCCGAGCCCCACACCGCCGATGGTGGACGCGCCGCCGAGGACGATCGCGGCCATGGTGCCGGAGTACATCGTCGGCCCGAGCCGGCGCCCGGCGACCAGGAACTCGCTCTTGGACTTGGCGCGGCGCATGCCCCACCAGCCCATGGCCAGCATGCCGGCCAGATAGACGACGATGACTGCGTAGTCGACGGCCACAGGGACCTCCCTCAATCGGACACTCGAAATTCGGACACTCGAAGTCGCCGGCGGGTGACAGGGGTCGACACTAGGTGGCCGGAAAGCGACTGCGAAGTGTACGTTTCATCCATCTGCGGTTGTGCGACTGAAGGAAACATCCACATGCCGGAGCCGGCCGTTCCGCCCACTCCCCCGGTACCGCTCTCCGCTCTGCTGGCCAGAGAGGATCTGGCCCTGCGCCGGATCGCCGGACCCGCCGACGCGGACACGGTGATCCACTGGGCGCACACCTCGGAAATGGCCGATCCCTTTCCCTACCTCCTGGGCGGCGAGCTGCTGCTGACGGCCGGTGTCCACGTCCCGGAGGCGGCGGGTTCGGGCACGTACTTCGACGACTACGTGTCGCGGATCGTCGCGGCGGGCGGCGCGGCCCTCGGCTTCGGGCTCGCCCCGGTGCACGACACGGTGCCGCGCGCCCTGGTGGCGGCGTGCGACGCCTACGGCCTCCCGCTCCTGGAGGTCCCGCCGCAGACCACCTTCTCCGGCGTGGCCCGCGCGGTCTGGCAACTCATGGCCCAGGCCCGCCACACCGAACTGCGCCGCGTGACGGAGGCCCAGCAGAGCCTCGCGGCAGCGGCGTCCCGCCCGGACCCGGTACCCGCGGTCCTGCGACAGCTGGCCCAGCGGGTGGGCGGCTGGGCGGTGCTGTACGGGCCGGAGGGGGCGGTGATCGGGGAGGCAGGGCGGTCGGTGCCGGGGGCCGCGGTGCGGGCGGCGTTGGCGGAGCTGGCGGGCGTGGTACGGCCGGTGGTGCCGACGGCGGGCGGCGAGCCCGCACGGCAGCCGTCCGGCCCCCACACGCCGACGTACCCGCAGCCCACGTCCACGGCCACCGGCCCGGACCCCGCCCGACCAACCGGCGGCCCGCAAACCACCCGACCGGCCACCGGCTCGCACCCCGCGCGCGCCACCACCGGCGCCCAGACCACCCGGCCGACCGGCGCCCCGGGTGCCGCGCGGGCAGGCAGTCGCGGCGTCGCAGGGCAGACCGCCCGCGTCGAAGCCCCGCGCCCGGGCGCCGGGGCGCCCGCCACCCCTTCCTCCGCCTCCGACACCATCGCCGGCACCCACCTCTCCGCCTACGCCCTCGGCAGCGGACAGGGCTTCGTCCTCGGTGTCGCCGCCGCGCGCCGGGACTCGGGCGATCACACCATCGCCTCCGTCGCCGCCGTGCTCCTCTCCCTTCTCACCGGCGAGCACCAGAGCGGTTCGGGAGCGGCACGGTCGTCGGCGCTCGTGCGGATGCTGCTGGGGGCCGAGCCGGAGGCGGTGGCCCCGCTGCTGGGTGCCGAGCACTGGCTGGTGGTCCACGGCAGTCCCGACACCCAGCCCTGCGACCCCGTGGCCGCCTCCGCGCTGGGCGCGGCGCTGGGCTCCCCGCTGGTCGACCTGGCGCCGGACGTCGTACGCGTCCTCGCCCCGGCGGACCGCGAGCCGGCCCCGCAGCCGGGCTGGACCCTGGGCGTCAGCGCCCCGGCGACCGCGCCGGACTGGCCGGCGGCGGACACTCAGGCGGCGCGGGCCCTGTCCAGGGCGAGGGCCACCCGTACGCCCCTGTTCCGGCACGGCACCCAGCGCCCGGCCCTCGCCGACCTGCTCGCCCCGGACGAGGCTCAGGCCCACGCCCGCGACCTCCTCGCGCCGCTCACCGCCCCGCTCACGGAGACCCTGCGCACCTGGCTCTCCCTGCACGGCAGCTGGGACCGTACGGCCGTCGCCCTGTCCGTCCACCGCAACACCGTCCGGCAGCGGATCGCCCGGTGCTCGGCGCTGCTGGAGACGGACCTGGACGACCCGGACGTACGGATGGAACTGTGGTTCGCCCTGCGCCGGATCGAGCCATGATCCGCAAGTGACCCGCGTCGCACGCGCCCCGGACTCGGCCGTTCCCGCAGTTGTCTGCCTCACAATGGGAACCATGCCGATACCCGGGACACCCAGCCGCGCCGAGCTCGTCGACCACCTCGTCAGAACCCGTATCGCGGGCGACGTCGCCACGCCCCGCGAGAACAACCTCTCCCACTACCGCAAGCTGGCGAACGGCGACCGCCACTACTGGCTCGGCCTGGAGCTCGGCGACCGCTGGACCGACGAGCAGGACGTGCTCGCGGTGATGGCGGAGCGCGTCGGCGTGAACGACGACGCGGAGCACCGCCACGGCCAGGACACCATCGACCCCGAGCTGACGGTGGCCGCGCTGGAGCGGATGGCGGCCCGGCTGCGCAAGGCGGCGGACGGCGGCCAGCGGGTCCTGTTCGCGACCGGCCACCCGGGCGGTCTGCTGGACGTCCACCGCGCGACGGCGGACGCGCTGCGCACGGCCGGTTGCGAGATCGTCGTGATCCCGGAAGGTCTCCAGACCGACGAGGGTTACGTCATGCAGTTCGCGGACGTCGCGGTCCTGGAGCACGGCGCCACCCTCTGGCACACCCACTCCGGGGAGCCGATGAAGGCCATCCTCAGGGGACTTGAGCGCGAGGGCCGTCCGCTGCCGGACCTGGTCGTCGCCGACCACGGCTGGGCGGGCTACGCCGGACAGCACGGGGTGGACTCCATGGGCTACGCGGACTGCAACGACCCGGCGCTGTTCCTCGCGGAGGCGGAGGGGACGGTGCAGGTGGTGGTACCGCTGGACGACCATGTGGTGAGCCCGCGTCACTACGACCCGATGACGGCGTTCCTGCTGGCGGAGGCGGGGCTCGGCTAGAACGGACGGGGGGACCGATGCTGTTGCGCAACGTCACGCCGGACGACGTCGACGCCTACGTCCGTTTGCGCTGCGATCCCGTGATGATGGGGGACCTCGGCGGCCCCCTTCCGCGCGAGGGCATACGGGACAAGGTCCTTCGGGACGCCCGGGAGGCGGCGGCGGATCTCGCCTGGATCAAGATGATCGTGCCGGAGCCGGACACGCCCGACGTGGTGGCGGGGAGCGTGACCATCTGGTCGTACGACACCGACGACGGGGCCGTCTCCGAGATCGGCTGGATGGTCCTGCCGCAGTTCCAGGGCCGGGGGCTGGGAAAGCGCGCCGTCCGGGCCCTGCTCGAACAGGCACGGGACGAGGACCGCTGGGGTGTCGTGCACGCCTTCCCGGCCACGGGAAACGGAGCCTCGAACGGCATCTGCCGCTCGCTCGGCTTCCGGTTGCACGGCGAACGCGAGGTGACGTTCGCCGACCGGGTCCTGCACAGCAACCACTGGGCCGTCGACCCTCGCGTCGATCTGGCCTGACGTCAGGGCCTGCGGACAGGGCGCGGGCGGGTCACCGCGGGATCCGGACCACGCCCTCCTGGATCACCGACACCGCCAACTGCCCGTCCTGGGTGTAGATGCGGGCCTGCCCGAGGCCGCGTCCGCCGTGCGCCGACGGTGACTCCTGGTCGTACAGCAGCCACTCGTCCGCGCGGAACGGGCGGTGGAACCACATCGCGTGGTCCAGCGAGGCGCCGACGACGTCACCGACCGCCCAGCCGCCCCGCCCGTGCGCGAGCAGGACGGAGTCGAGGAGGGTCATGTCGGAGACGTACGTGGCGAGTACGACGTGCAGCAGGGGGTCGTCGGCCAGCTTGCCGTTGGTGCGGAACCACACCTGGGAGTGCGGTTCGCGGGGCTCGCCGAACCTGCCGTACGGCGGCTCGTCGACATAGCGCAGGTCGACCGCCTCGCGTGCCTCCAGGAACTTCTCCACCACCGCCGGATCGAGGTGGTCGTAGTCCCGCAGCCGCTCCTCCGAGGTGGGCAGCGTCGCCGGGTCGGGCGAGGGGGGCATGGGGGCCTGGTGGTCCATCCCCTCCTCGTACAGCTGGAAGGAGGCCGACAGGGCGAAGATCGGCTTGCCGTGCTGCACCGCGACCACCCGGCGGGTGGTGAAGGAGCGGCCGTCGCGCATGCGGTCGACGTTGTAGACGATGGGCGCGCCCGGGTCCCCGGCGCGCAGGAAGTACGCGTGGAGCGAGTGCGCGTGCCGGTCCTCGGGGACGGTACGCCCGGCGGCGACGAGCGCCTGGGCCGCGACCTGTCCGCCGAACACGCGCGGGACGACGGCGGACCGGGACTGGCCGCGGAATATGTCCTCCTCGATCTGCTCCAGGTCGAGCAGATCGAGGAGTCCCTGTAGTGCCTGGTTCATGGCACCTTTTCTACTGGCAGGTAATTGCGCGGACCTTACGAGTCCGTGTCCTACAGGCCCATGTCCTTCGCGATGATCGACTTCATGATCTCGCTGGTGCCGCCGTAGATCCGGTTGACGCGGTTGTCCGCGTACAGGCGGGCGATCGGGTACTCGTTCATGAAGCCGTAGCCGCCGTGCAGCTGGAGGCAGCGGTCGATCACGCGGTGCGCGACCTCGGTGCAGAAGAGCTTCGCGGAGGCGGCCTCGGCGGGGGTCAGCTCGCCGGCGTCCAGGGCCTCCAGCGCGCGGTCGGCGACCGCCTCGGCGGCGTCGACCTCGGCCTGGCAGGCCGCCAGCTCGAACTTGGTGTTCTGGAAGGACGCGACGGACTTGCCGAAGACGGTGCGGTCCTGCACGTACTCCTTGGCGAACCGGACGGCGGCCTTGGCCTGCGCGTAGGCACCGAAGGCGATGCCCCAGCGCTCGGAGGCCAGGTTGTGGCCGAGGTAGTAGAAGCCCTTGTTCTCCTCGCCGAGCAGGTCCTCGACCGGGACCTTCACGTCGACGAACGCCAACTCGGCGGTGTCGGAGGTCTTCAGGCCGAGCTTGTCCAGCTTGCGGCCGACGGAGTAGCCCTCGGACTTGGTGTCGACGGCGAACAGGGAGATGCCGTGGCGGCGGTCCTCGGCGCTGGGCGCGTCGGTGCGGGCGCAGACGATCACACGGTCGGCGTGGACGCCGCCGGTGATGAAGGTCTTGGCGCCGTTGAGGACGTAGTGCGTGCCGTCCTCGCTCAGCTTGGCGGTGGTCTTCATGCCCGCGAGGTCGGAGCCGGTGCCCGGCTCGGTCATCGCCAGCGCCCACATCTCCTCACCGGAGACGAACTTCGGCAGGAACCGCTTCTTCTGCTCGTCGGAGGCGAGCATCTTGATGTACGGCAGGCCGAGCAGCACGTGCACGCCGGAGCCGCCGAACTGGACGCCCGCGCGCGCGGTCTCCTCGTACATCACGGCTTCGAACTTGTACGACTCGATGCCGGCGCCGCCGAACTCCTCGTCGACGCGGATGCCGAAGACGCCGAGCTCGGCGAGCTTGTAGTAGAAGTCGCGGGGCGCCTGGCCCGCCGCGAACCACTCGTCGTAGACCGGGACGACCTCGGCCTCGATGAAGGCGCGGATGGTCTCCCGGAACGCCTCGTGATCCTCGTTGAACACCGTACGGCGCACGCCGCCCACCTCCACCGGTACATGTCTAAGCGCTTGCTCACTCAACCGTACCGGCGGGTATCCACAGGCGTCCAGGGGTCAAGGTCCGTAACGCTCGTCACTCCAGGACCGCCCTAGGGGCGCTTCTGCGAACCCGACCCGACCGGACGCCGCCGCTGCCCGCGCCCGGCCCGCAGCAGCCGTACGCCCACGAACGCCAGGGCCGCCACGACGACGATCACCAGGATCGCCTTGGAGTAGAGGCCGACCAGGTCGGTGACCTCGTGCCAGCGGGCGCCGAGGGCATAGCCGGCGGCGATGAAGGCGGTGTTCCAGATGAGGCTGCCGGCCGTGGTGAGGGCGAGGAACACCGGGAGCCGCATGCGCTCGACTCCCGCCGGTATCGAGATCAGGCTGCGGAAGACCGGCACGAAGCGGCCGAAGAACACGGCCTTGGTGCCGTGCCGGAGGAACCAGGCCTCGGTCCGCTCCACGTCCGCGACCTTCACCAGCGGCAGCCGCGCCGCCACCGAGATCAGCCTGTCCCGGCCGAGGAGCGCGCCCAGCAGGTACAGGGCCAGTGCGCCGACCACCGAACCGGCCGTCGTCCAGGCGACGGCCCCGACGACGTCCATCCGGCCCTGGCTCGCCGTGAACCCGGCCAGCGGCAGGATCACCTCGCTCGGCAGCGGCGGGAACAGGTTCTCCAGGGCGATGGCCAGTCCGGCGCCGGGGCCGCCCAGCTTCTCCATCAGGTCGGCGGCCCAGCCGGCGACTCCGCCGACGGGCGCCTCGGACGCAGCAGCAATGATCATGCGGGCCACTTTACGAAGTCTTGACCTAAAGGCGGTATGAGGAGGGCCTCAGATCGGGCTGTGGGAACCCGCACAAGAAGAGAGCGGTTTTCCGCAGGGCGCCGCCCCGGCCGCCTTGGCTAGCCTGACCCGTCGTGATCGGATTCACCGAGCGCTGGCTCCGCCTCGCCGCCGGGCTGCTGCTGGGCGGGCTCACGGCGGTGGCCGAACTCGTCCTCGTCCTGGGCGGCCGGCTGCGCAGGCCGACGGCCCGGCGCACTTCCTCCGTCCCCGCGAGCGCGCTGCGCCTCGCCGCCCTGGAGCGGCGCCGCCTCGCGGTCTTCCACGCCGCCGAGCTGGACCCGCCGCGCACCGGGCAGGCCGCGTACGGGTATGTGGCGGCACGCTGGCCGCTCGGCCTGTTCGGGCTGCTGGTGCTGCTGACCTCGCTGATCGGGCTCGCCTACGCGTCCCTGCTGGTGTGGGCCTGGTTCGTGATGGATCCCGACCATCTCGGCACCGTCGCGCTGTCCGGGCTGGGCGGCGTCTTCCTCCTGTTCCTGTGCGCACAGGGCGGGCGCGGGCTGGCGCAGCTCGACGAGCAGCTGGCCCGGCGGCATCTGGGCCCCAGCGAGACGGAACTGCTGCGGCGCCGGGTCGGTGAACTGGCCGAGACCCGGGCCGGGGTGATGCAGGCCGTGCACGACGAACGGCGGCGCATCGAGCGCGACCTGCACGACGGCGTGCAGCAGCGCCTGGTCGCCCTGGGCATGCTGCTGGGCCGGGCCCGCCGCGCCACGGACCCCGCCAAGGCGGACGCGCTGCTGCGCCAGGCCCACGAGGAGTCCGCCCACGCACTGACGGAGCTGCGCGAGACGGCCTGGCGGATCCACCCCGCCGCCCTGGACGAGCGCGGGCTGGCCGCGGCCCTGGAGGAACTCGCGGAGCGCTCGGTCCTGCCCGTCGAGGTGACGTACGCCCTCGACGGCACCCCGCCCCCGGTCCCCGTACAGACGGTCGCGTACTTCGTCGCCGCCGAGGCCGTCACCAACACCCTGAAACACTCGGGCGCGACCCGGGCCGAGATCCGCGTGACCGGACGACACGACGGCATCCTCATCCACATCGAGGACAACGGCACCGGCGGCGCCCCCCACCGCCCCACCACCGGCGGCCTCCTCGGCCTCTCCCGCCGCATCGCCGCCCTCGACGGCCACCTCACCATCCACAGCCCACCCGGCGGCCCCACCCTCATCACCGCGGAGCTCCCATGCGCGTCATGATCGCCGAGGACTCGGCACTGCTGAGAGAAGGCCTCGTGCGGCTGCTGGCCGAGGAGGGGCATGTCGTGGCGGCGGCCGTCGGGGACGCGGAGGCGCTGCTGGTGGCGGTGGCGGCCGAGCCGCCCGACATCGTCGTCGTGGATGTCCGGATGCCGCCCACGCACACCGACGAGGGGCTGCGCGCCGCGCTGCGGATCCGTGAGCTGCATCCCGGTACGGCCGTGCTCGTGCTGTCGCAGTACGTCGAGCGCCGCTACGCCACCGAGCTGCTCGGCGGCAGCAGCGAGGGCGTCGGGTACCTGCTCAAGGACCGGGTCATGCAGGTGGAGGAGTTCCTCGCCGCCCTGGAGCGCGTCGGCGCCGGCGGCACCGCCTTCGACCCCGAGGTGGTCCGCCGGCTCCTCGCCCGCAGCGCCCGCACCGACCCGCTGCACGGGCTCACGCCCCGGGAGCGCGACGTGCTGGCCCTGATGGCGCAGGGCTGCACCAACGCGGCCATCGCACAGCAGCTCTACGTCTCACAGAGCGCGGTCGAGAAACACACCAACGCGATCTTCGACAAGTTCGGCCTCACCGGTACCACCGGATACAGCCGCCGCGTCCTGGCCGTACTGCGTCACCTGAGCGCCCCGGCCGAGGGATAGCTCCGGACGCCGTACGGCTCACTCCACCCCGGCCGCCCCGAACGCCCCCCGCGCCATCCGGTGCAGCAGCACCGCCGTGACTCCCCGCCCCGGCAGCGCCCCCGGCCGCCCCAGGTGCGGCGTCGAGTTCAGCAGCCCGAACACCGAGTGCACGGCCGAGCGGGCCGTCGGCTCCGTGAGCTCCGGGTACACCTTGCGCACCACCTCCACCCACAGCTCGACGTACTGCCGCTGGAGCTGCCGTACGAGCTTGCGGTCGCTGTCGCGCAGGCGGTCCAGCTCGCGGTCGTGCAGGGTGATGAGGGGACGGTCGTCGAGGGCGAAGTCGATGTGGCCCTCGATGAGGGAGTCGAGCACCGCCTCCGGCGGCACGCCGTCGGCCTCCGCGAGGCGCCGCTTCGCGCCGGTCAGCAGCTGTCCGCTGATGCCGACCAGCAGTTCGGCGAGCATCGCGTCCTTGCCGGCGAAGTGCCGGTAGAGACCGGGGCCGCTGATACCGACGGCGGCGCCTATCTCGTCGACACCGACGCCGTGGAATCCACGCTCGGCGAAGAGCCGCGCGGCCTCCTTGAGGATCTGTTCGCGGCGGGTCGGGGCGTCGGTTCTGGTGGCCATGGAAGCAATTCTAGACAGGGAGGTTAGCGGTCGTTAACCTGAAGGAAATGCGTTAACGCTCATTAACTGGTCGACCACTGGGTGAGGGGACCGCACGATGCACGAGGCACCGGAGCTTGCGAGCGCGGCAGATCCCGCGTCCCAGGCCTGGCAAGCCAACGAGGAGGCCCACCGGGCGCTCGTGGAGGAGCTGCGCGGCAAGCTGGCCGCCGCCCGGCTGGGAGGCGGCGAGAAGGCACGCGCCCGGCACACCGCGCGCGGAAAGCTGCTGCCGCGCGACCGCGTGGACACGCTCCTCGACCCCGGCTCGCCCTTCCTGGAGCTCGCTCCGCTCGCTGCCGACGGCATGTACGACGGGCAGGCCCCGGCTGCCGGCGTCATCGCCGGGATCGGCCGGGTCAGCGGGCGCGAGTGCGTGATCGTCGCCAACGACGCCACGGTCAAGGGCGGGACGTACTACCCGATGACCGTGAAGAAGCACCTGCGCGCGCAGGAGGTGGCCCTGGAGAACCGCCTGCCGTGTCTCTACCTCGTCGACTCCGGCGGCGCCTTCCTGCCCATGCAGGACGAGGTCTTCCCGGACCGGGAGCACTTCGGGCGGATCTTCTACAACCAGGCCCGCATGTCGGGCGCGGGCATCCCGCAGATCGCCGCCGTGCTGGGCTCGTGCACGGCCGGCGGGGCCTACGTCCCGGCCATGAGCGACGAGGCCGTCATCGTCCGCAACCAGGGCACGATCTTCCTCGGCGGCCCCCCGCTGGTGAAGGCCGCCACCGGTGAGGTCGTCACGGCGGAGGAGCTGGGCGGCGGTGAGGTCCACTCCCGGGTGTCCGGCGTGACCGACCACCTCGCCGAGGACGACCCGCACGCGCTGCGGATCGTGCGGAACATCGTCGCGACGCTCCCCGCGCGCGGCACCCTCCCCTGGGAGGTCACCCCCGCCACGGAACCGAAGGTCGACCCCTTCGGCCTCTACGGCGCGGTCCCGGTCGACTCCCGCACCCCCTACGACGTGCGCGAGATCATCGCGCGCGTGGTCGACGGCTCCCGCTTCTCGGAGTTCAAGTCCGAGTTCGGCCAGACCCTCGTCACCGGCTTCGCCCGGATCCACGGCCACCCGGTCGGCATCGTCGCCAACAACGGCATCCTGTTCTCCGAGTCCGCCCAGAAGGGCGCCCACTTCATCGAGCTGTGCGACCAGCGCGGCATCCCGCTGGTCTTCCTCCAGAACATCTCCGGCTTCATGGTCGGCAAGGACTACGAGGCCGGCGGCATCGCCAAGCACGGCGCCAAGATGGTCACGGCGGTGGCCTGCACGCGCGTGCCGAAACTGACGGTCGTGGTCGGAGGGTCGTACGGCGCCGGGAACTACTCGATGTGCGGGCGGGCGTACTCGCCCCGCTTCCTGTGGATGTGGCCGGGCGCCAAGATCTCCGTCATGGGCGGCGAGCAGGCCGCGTCCGTCCTCGCGACCGTCAAGCGGGACCAGTTGGAGGCGCGGGGCGAGGACTGGCCGGCCGCGGACGAGGACGCGTTCAAGGCGCCGATCCGGGAGCAGTACGAGCGCCAGGGCAACGCCTACTACGCGACGGCCCGCCTCTGGGACGACGGCGTGATCGACCCGCTGGAGACCCGTCAGGTGCTGGGCCTCGCCCTGACCGCCTGTGCCAACGCGCCCCTGGGTGACCCCCAGTTCGGCGTCTTCCGGATGTGAGGGGGACTGTGCAGATGACGCAGACCATGTTCGACACGGTCCTCGTGGCCAACCGGGGCGAGATCGCCGTCCGCGTGATCCGTACGCTCCGCTCGCTGGGCGTGCGCTCGGTGGCCGTCTTCTCCGACGCGGACGCCGACGCCCGGCATGTCCGTGAGGCCGACACGGCGGTACGCATCGGTCCGGCGCCGGCGGCCGAGAGCTATCTGTCGGTGGAGCGGCTGCTGGAGGCGGCGGCCCGCACCGGCGCCCAGGCCGTCCACCCGGGGTACGGCTTCCTCGCGGAGAACGCCGGCTTCGCGCGTGCCTGCGCCGACGCCGGGCTGGTCTTCATCGGACCGCCCGCCGACGCCATCTCGCTGATGGGCGACAAGATCCGGGCCAAGGAGACGGTGAAGGCGGCCGGCGTCCCGGTCGTCCCGGGCTCCAGCGGCAGCGGGCTCACGGACGCCCAACTCGCCGACGCCGCCCGTGAGATCGGCATGCCCGTGCTGCTCAAGCCGTCGGCCGGCGGTGGCGGCAAGGGCATGCGGCTGGTGCGGGACGCGGCCGTGCTGGGCGACGAGATCGCCGCCGCCCGCCGTGAGGCACGCGCCTCCTTCGGTGACGACACGCTCCTCGTCGAGCGGTGGATCGACCGGCCCCGGCACATCGAGATCCAGGTCCTGGCCGACGGCCACGGGAACGTCGTCCACCTCGGGGAGCGTGAGTGCTCCCTGCAGCGGCGGCACCAGAAGATCATCGAGGAGGCGCCGAGTGTGCTCCTCGACGAGGCCACGCGAGCGGGAATGGGCGAGGCCGCCGTACAGGCGGCCCGCTCCTGCGGCTACCGAGGCGCGGGCACGGTGGAGTTCATCGTGCCGGGCGGCGACCCGTCCTCGTACTACTTCATGGAGATGAACACCCGCCTCCAGGTCGAGCACCCGGTCACCGAGCTCATCACCGGACTCGACCTGGTGGAGTGGCAGCTGCGGGTGGCGGCGGGCGAGCCGCTGGCCTTCGCGCAGGAGGACGTACGCCTCACCGGGCACGCGGTGGAGGCCCGGATCTGCGCCGAGGACCCCGCGCGCGGGTTCCTCCCCTCGGGCGGCACGGTCCGCAAGCTGCGCGAGCCCCAGGGCGACGGCATCCGCACCGACTCCGGGCTCAGCGAGGGCACCGAGGTCGGCAGCCTGTACGACCCGATGCTGTCCAAGGTGATCGCGTACGGCCCCGACCGCGCCACGGCGCTGCGCAAGCTCCGGGCGGCTCTCGCGGAGACGGTCACGCTGGGCGTGCAGACGAACGCCGGGTTCCTGCGGCGGCTGCTCGCGCATCCGGCGGTCGTCGCGGGCGAGTTGGACACCGGGCTGGTCGAGCGCGTGGTGGACGACCTGGTCGCCACGGACGTACCCGACGAGGTCTACGAGGCGGCGGCGGCCGTCCGGATGGAGGCGCTGCGGCCGCGGGGCGACGGCTGGACGGACCCGTTCTCGGTGCCGAGCGGCTGGCGCCTCGGCGGCACCCCGAAGCCCGTCGGCTTCCCGCTGCGGGTGCAGGACCCGGTGGAGTACGCCCCGCGCGGTTCCGCCACCGTCACGGACGGCCGAGTGTCGGTGACCCTGGACGGCGTCCGGCACACCTTCGACCTCGCCGCCCTGCCGGACGGCACCTGGCTGGGCCGGGACGGCGACGCCTGGCACGTGCGCGACCACGACCCGGTCGCCGCGTCCCTCACCGGAGCCGGGCACTCCGGCGCCGACTCCCTCACCGCGCCGATGCCTGGCACGGTGACGGTGGTGAAGGTCGCCGTCGGCGACGAAGTGGCCGCAGGGCAGAGCCTGCTGGTCGTCGAGGCGATGAAGATGGAGCACGTCATCTCCGCCCCGCACGCCGGCACGGTCGCCGAACTGGACGTCACACCCGGCACCACCGTCGCCATGGACCAGGTCCTGGCGGTCATCACCCCGGCGAGCGACGCCGCACAGGAGGAGCGATGACACTGCCCATGGTCGTGCCGGCGCCGGGTCTGCCCGCCCGCGTCCGCATCCACGAGGTCGGGGCCCGCGACGGCCTGCAGAACGAGAAGTCGACCGTGCCGACCGAGGTCAAAGCGGAGTTCGTGCGCCGGCTGGCCGAGGCGGGGCTGACGACGATCGAGGCCACCAGCTTCGTCCACCCCAAGTGGGTGCCCCAACTGGCCGACGCGGAAGAGCTGTTCCCGCTCGTCAGCGACCTCCCGGTGGCGCTCCCCGTCCTGGTCCCGAACAACCGCGGCCTGGACCGCGCCCTGGCCCTCGGCGCCCGCCGGGTCGCCGTCTTCGCCAGCGCCACGGAGTCCTTCGCCAAGGCCAACCTCAACCGGACGCTCGACGAGTCACTGGCGGTCTTCGAGCCGGTCGTGGCCCGCGCCAAGGCCGAGGACATCCATGTCCGCGGCTATGTCTCCATGTGCTTCGGCGACCCCTGGGAGGGCGCGGTCCCGGTCCACCAGGTGGTCCGCGTGTGCAGGGCACTGCGCGACATGGGCTGCGACGAGCTCAGCCTGGGCGACACGATCGGCGTCGCCACGCCCGGCCATGTGCGGGAACTCCTCTCCGTGCTGGGCGAGGAGGGCGTGCCCACAGACGTCATCGGCGTCCACTTCCACGACACCTACGGCCAGGCATTGGCCAACACGTACGCCGCCCTCGAACACGGCGTCACCACCGTCGACGCCTCCGCCGGCGGCCTCGGCGGCTGCCCCTACGCCAAGTCCGCCACCGGCAACCTCGCCACCGAAGACCTCGTGTGGATGCTGCAGGGCCTCGGCATCGACACCGGAGTCGACCTCGACCGCCTAGTCGCCACAAGCGCGTGGATGGCCGAGCAACTGGGCCGACCCAGCCCGTCCCGCACCGTACGAGCCCTGTCCCACAAGGAGCAGTGAAGAGCCATGGACCACCGTCTCTCCCCCGATCTGGAGGAACTCCGCCGCACGGTGGAGGCGTTCGCCCACGATGTCGTGGCGCCCAAGATCGGCGACTTCTACGAGCGTCATGAGTTCCCGTACGAGATCGTGCGGGAGATGGGCCGCATGGGCCTGTTCGGCCTGCCGTTCCCCGAGGAGTACGGCGGTATGGGCGGCGACTATCTGGCGCTGGGCATCGCGCTGGAGGAGCTGGCCCGCGTGGACTCCTCGGTGGCCATCACGCTCGAAGCGGGCGTCTCTCTCGGCGCGATGCCGATCCACCTGTTCGGCACCGACGCCCAGAAGCGGGAGTGGCTCCCCCGCCTGTGCTCCGGCGAGATGCTCGGCGCCTTCGGCCTGACCGAGCCCGACGGCGGCTCGGACGCGGGCGCGACGCGCACCACGGCCCGCCTGGACGAGTCGACGAACGAGTGGGTGATCAACGGCACCAAGTGCTTCATCACCAACTCCGGTACGGACGTCACCGGCCTGGTCACGGTCACGGCGGTGACGGGCCGCAAGCCGGACGGCAAGCCGCTCATCTCGTCCATCATCGTCCCGTCCGGCACCCCGGGCTTCACGGTCGCCGCGCCGTACTCCAAGGTCGGCTGGAACGCCTCCGACACCCGTGAGCTGTCCTTCGCGGACGTCCGCGTCCCGGCGGCCAACCTCCTCGGCGAGGAGGGCCGCGGGTACGCCCAGTTCCTGCGCATCCTGGACGAGGGCCGCATCGCCATCGCGGCACTGGCGACGGGCCTGGCGCAGGGCTGTGTGGACGAGTCGGTGAAGTACGCGAAGGAACGTCACGCCTTCGGCCGCCCCATCGGCGCCAACCAGGCCATCCAGTTCAAGATCGCCGACATGGAGATGAAGGCCCATACGGCCCGCCTCGCCTGGCGCGACGCGGCCTCCCGCCTGGTGTCCGGGGAGCCATTCAAGAAGGAAGCGGCGCTCGCGAAGCTCTATTCCTCCACCATCGCGGTCGACAACGCCCGCGACGCGACGCAGGTCCACGGCGGCTACGGCTTCATGAACGAGTACCCGGTGGCCCGGATGTGGCGGGACTCCAAGATCCTGGAGATCGGCGAGGGCACGAGCGAGGTGCAGCGGATGCTGATCGCGCGGGAGTTGGGGCTGGTGGGCTGAGTCCCACGGCCGGGCGGGCCCGCTGTCCCGGGAGCCTCACAGCTCTCTTCGACGATTCAGCGGGTCCCGCCCGGGGACGGTACCGACGGCGTACCGGGAAGCCGGACCGTGACGAGGAGACCGCCGGCGGGGCGGGAGACGAGGCCGAGGGTTCCGTCGTGGGCGCGGACGATGCTGTGCACGATGGCCAGCCCGAGGCCGACCCCGGCGTGCTCGTCGGTGCGTACGCGTTCCGTGCCGCGCTGGAAGGGTTCGGTGAGGGCCGGTAGCAGTTCCGGCGGGAGCGTCCGGCCCGTGTTCTCGACCCGCAGCACGCTCGTGTCGCCGTGTGTCTCGGTGTGGACCGTCACGGTGCCGCCGGCGGGGAGGTTGTGGACGATGGCGTTCTGGACGAGGTTCGTCACCATCCGCAGCAGGAGCTCCGCGGAGCCGCCGGTCCTTGTCGCCCCGCCGGTGACGTCGAGCGTGATCCCGCGCTGTTCGGCGAGGGGAAGCAGGGTTTCGGCGGCTTCTTCGGCGACGAGGGAGAGGTCGACGCTCTCGCGGCTGACGTGCCCGCGGTCGCTGCGGCTGAGCAGCAGAAGGGCCTCGGTGAGGTCGATCGCGCGCGTATTGGCGGCCTGAAGGCGTTCGATGAGTTCGCCCCGGTCCCGCGTCGGGTCCTTGTGGGCGACGTCGAGGAGCGTCCGCGAGATGGCCAGCGGGGTGCGCAGTTCATGGGAGGCGTTCGCGGCGAATCTCTGCTGCTCGCCGACGTGGGACTCGAGTTGTTCGAGCATGGTGTCGAAGACATCAGCGAGGTCACGGAATTCGTCGTGGCGGCCCTTCATGCGGATCCGGTGGGACAGCGACCCGTTCCCGGCCATCCGTGCCGCGTCCGTGATCTGTGTGAGCGGTGCGAGCATCCGGCCGGCGAGGATCCATCCCCCGAGGAGGCCGAACACGAGCAGGAAACCCATCGCCACGGCCGCGGCGGGGAAGAAGGTGCGCACAAGGAGATAGCGGTTGGGCGAGATCCCGAGCAGCCCCTGGGGGTTGTCGGGTACGTAGCGCAGCAGGAACATCCACACCACGGTCAGCAGGAGAGCGCCGGCGACGGCGAGGAACCCGGCGTAGCTGAGGGTGAGTTTCAGTCGGGCACTGAGCCCTGGGCGTCTAGTCATGCGGGGTACCGGTGTCGATCCGGTAGCCGACGCCGGGCACCGTGGCGATGATCCATGGTTCGCCGAGCCGTTTGCGCAGTGCGGAGACGGTGATGCGCACGGCGTTGGTGAGGGGGTCGGCGTTCTCGTCCCAGGCCCGTTCGAGCAGCTCTTCGGCGCTGACGACCCCGCCCTCGGCGGCGACGAGCACGTCGAGGACGGCGAACTGTTTGCGGGTCAGCGCGACATAGCGTCCGTCGCGGAAGACCTCCCGGCGGAACGGGTCGACCCGCAGGCCCGCGATCTCGCGGACCGGGGGCCGGGCATACGCCCGCCTGCGGTCGAGCGCCCTCAGCCGCAGGACGAGCTCCCGCAGGTCGAACGGTTTGGTCAGGTAGTCGTCGGCGCCGATCTCGAACCCGGAGGCCTTGTCGTCGATCCGGTCGGCAGCGGTGAGCATGAGGATCGGGATGCCGCTGCCGGAGGCGACGATGCGCCGGGCGACCTCGTCGCCGGAGGGGCCGGGGATGTCACGGTCGAGGACCGCGAGGTCGTAGGAGTTGACGCTGAGCAGCTCCAGGGCGGTGTCGCCGTCGCCTGCGATGTCGGCGGCGATCGCCTCCAGCCGTAGACCGTCACGGACGGCTTCGGCCAAGTGGGGCTCGTCCTCCACGATCAGTACGCGCATACCCGGAGCCTAAGCAGCGGAACATATCGCGGACGTATGCAAGGACATGTGCAAGGACGTGCGCAAAGACCTGTGCACACCGGCACACGACTCAGCCCGTCGGAGCCGGCGCGGGGCGAGGCCGGTCCGACGGCGCGTCCGCCGAGGTGCGCCACCAGCGGCGCGATGCCAGCGCGGCCAGCACGGCGCCGGCGGCGTTGACCAACACGTCGTCCACGGACGACACCCGGTCGAGGCGCAGCACGTACTGTGCGGTTTCGACCAGGACCGAGCAGCCCGCCCCGAGCGCCAGGATCCGCGGCACGGACGCCAGTGCCGCGAACCGCATCGGGGCGAAGAACCCCAGGGACGCGAAGACCAGCAGGTTGCCGACGATCCCGAGCGGCCCCATCGTGACCAGGTCCCGCAGCGGCACCAGACTCACCCGGGCGGGGGCGATGCCGGGCAGGGCGCCCGGCATCATGGTCAGCCACAGGAACGGCAGTGTCCCGTGGACCATGCCCACCTCGGCCAGCGACGTCCGCCACGCCGACGGGACCCCGGCGGCACGCCGACGCCGTGCCAACGCCCATGCCACCAGCACGGCCAACGGCAGCGCGACCAACGTCATGAGCACCACACCGTTGAAGGTGTCGAAGCAGCCGTGCCACCGACCCGCCATACACCTCGGAGCCGACATCATGAGCGGCCCCCGCACGACGAACAGGGCACTCGCGACGCCGAGGACCGCCAGACCGAGGAGCACGATCCTGCGTGTGCGGCGGGGCGGTGCCGACAAGGATGCGTTGGGGTTCATGCCCCCATTGGAGACGGAGGGTCCGTTGCCGCGGCGTATGCGATTTTCGATATGCCCGCGATACACGCGAAGGGCGTCAACAAGCCCTCAATGCAAGGGCGTTGAACCTTGTTGGTTCAGGTACACATCTCTCAGGGGACGCACAGCTTCGATCACAAGGGACCCACCCCTGGGAGATCAGCTCAGGTTAGGCTAACCTACCTTCGAATTGTCCGGCCGGTGATCAGCCCTGTTCGAAAGCAGCGTACCCATGTCCAACGCAAGAGCCACCCACCTCACCCGTCGCGGCATCCTCGCCGCGGGCGGCGCCCTCGGCCTCGGCGCCGTGCTCGCAGCCTGCGGGGACGACGACGCGAAGAACGGTGGCTCGGACGACGCCACGACTGCTGCCAAGTCCGGCCCCTGGGCGTTCAAGGACGACCGCGGCACCACCGTGAAGCTCGACAAGGTCCCCACCAAGATCGTGGCCTTCGTCGGTGTCGCTGCCGCACTCCACGACTACGGCATCGAGGTCAAGGGCGTCTTCGGCCCGACCAAGACGCAGGACGGCAAGGCCGACGTCCAGGCCGGCGACATGGACATCAGCAAGCTGACCGTCTTCGGCAACGTCTGGGACCAGTTCAACGTAGAGGAGTACGCGGCGTTCGCCCCCGAGGTCCTCATCTCCACGACCTTCGACAGCGCGGGCACCCTCTGGTACGTCCCCGAGGCCTCCAAGGACAAGATCGCCAAGCTCGCCCCGAGCGCCGCGATCTCCGTCTACGACCGCCAGATCACCCAGCCGCTGCAGAAGATGTGGGAGCTGGCGGAGTCCCTCGGCGCGGACATGAAGGCCGACAAGGTCGCCCAGTCCAAGAAGGACTTCGAGGCCGCGGCCGAGCGTGTGCGCAAGGCCGCCAAGGCCCGCCCCGAGATCAAGGTGCTGGCCGGTTCCGCGAGCCAGGACATCTTCTACGTCTCCGGCACGAACCTCTCCATCGACCTTGAGTACTTCAAGGCCCTCGGCGTGAAGTTCGTCGAGCCGCCGGAGAGCGCCAAGAAGGAGGGCGGCGGCTGGTTCGAGAGCCTCAGCTGGGAGAACGTCGACAAGTACCCGGCCGACATCATCATGATGGACGACCGCTCCTCGACGATCCAGCCCGCCGACATCACCGAGGCCACCTGGAAGAAGCTGCCTGCGGTGAAGGCCGGGCAGGTCATCGCCCGCTCTCCCGAGCCGATCCTGTCCTACGACAAGTGCACGCCGCTGCTGACGAGCCTGGCCGAGGCCATCGAGAAGGCCAAGAAGGTCGCCTAGACAAGGGCCCCTTGAGGTGGCGGGGCGACTGCGGGCCCGTTGTGGCTGGTCGCGCAGTTCCCCGCGCCCCTAAAAGCAGGTCGGATCCCCTGACGTCGATTCGGGAGTTACCCCCATGACCACCGCCGTCGCCGCCCCCTTCCGCTTCTTCTCCCTCCAGGTCGTACGGACGCGGCGGCTCGGGCCGTCCCTGGTCCGGGTCACCTTCGCCGGGGCCGATCTGCACGCCTTCCACTCCGACGGGTGTGACCAGAGCCTGTCGATCTTCCTGCCGCATCCCGGCCAGACCGAGCCACAGGTTCCCCTCGAACTCGGTGACGGCTGGTGGCAGGGATGGCGTGAACTCCCTGACGACGTCCGCGCCGTGATGCGGTCGTACACGCTCCGCGCCCTGCGCCGGAACCCCGACGAGATCGACATCGACTTCGTCCTGCACGAACCCGCCGGGCCCGCCTCGCACTGGGCCTCCCGCGCCGCCGCCGGTGACCGGGTCCTGCTGCTCGGTCCGGCCATCGCCGACAACCGGGCGATCCGGTTCCGGCCCCCGCAGAACACCGACCTCGTGGTGATCTGGGGCGACGAAACCGCCGTGCCCGCCGTCTCCGCCATCCTCGAAACCCTGCCCGCCGGGACCCGCGCCCGGGTGTGGCTGGAGGTGCACGACGCCGGGGACATCCAGGACCTGGTGACCGAGGCCGAGGCCGAGATCACCTGGCTGGTCGAGGAGGACGGCCTCGATGCCGTCCGCGCCGCCGAACTGCCGCCCGCCGAGCGTCCGTACGTCTGGATCGCCGGTGAGTCCGGCCGCGTGAAGGCGTTGCGCCGGCACTTCGTCGGTGAGCGCGGGATCGACCGGCGCCGGGTGACGTTCGTCGGCTACTGGCGCCAGGGCATGACCGAGGAACAGCTGCGCGCAGCCGAGTAGTTACCGCCGGGAGCCACGTGATCACAGTCACGGTCGAGGCTGCCCTGAGTTCGCGTTACTTAGGTTAGGCTAACCTAAATTCACGCACGCCCCCCGCACCCCGCACCACACGGCCCGTCCCCACCGGAGGACCTCCCCATGCGCTCGCACCTGCTCAATGACACGACCGCGGAGCGGTACCGCAGCTCCGTGACCGAAGGTATAGAGCGGGTGGCAGCCAAACTCGCCGCCACCGACCGTCCGTTCACCGGTGTCACCGTCGACGCCCTCGCCCCGGCCATCGACGCGATCGACCTCGACCAGCCGCTGCACGACACCGCCGCGGTCCTCGACGAGCTGGAGGACGTCTACCTCCGGGACGCGATCTACTTCCACCACCCCCGCTACCTCGCCCACCTCAACTGCCCGGTCGTCATCCCGGCCGTGCTCGGCGAGGCGATCCTCTCCGCCGTCAACTCCTCCCTGGACACCTGGGACCAGTCGGCCGGCGGCACCCTCATCGAGCGCAAGCTCGTCGACTGGACGACCGCCCGAATAGGCCTCGGCGAGAACGCCGACGGTGTCTTCACCTCCGGCGGCACGCAGTCCAACCTCCAGGCGCTGCTGCTGGCCCGCGAGGAGGCCAAGTCCGACAGCCTGGCGAAACTGCGCATCTTCGCCTCCGAGGTCAGCCACTTCAGCGTGAAGAAGTCCGCGAAGCTCCTCGGGCTCGGCCAGGACGCCGTCGTCTCCATCCCCGTCGACCACGACAAGCGGATGCAGACCGTCGCGCTCGCCCATGAGCTGGAGCGCTGCAAGAAGGACGGCCTGGTCCCGATGGCCGTCGTCGCCACCGCCGGCACGACCGACTTCGGCTCCATCGACCCGCTGCCCGAGATCGCCGAGCTGTGCGAGCAGTTCGGCACCTGGATGCACGTCGACGCCGCCTACGGCTGCGGACTGCTCGCCTCCGTGAAGTACCGGGACCGCATCGACGGCATCGAGCGCGCCGACTCCGTCACCGTCGACTACCACAAGTCCTTCTTCCAGCCGGTGAGTTCGTCGGCCGTGCTGGTCCGCGACGCCTCGACGCTGCGCCACGCGACCTACCACGCGGAGTACCTCAACCCGCGCCGCATGGTCACCGAGCGCATCCCCAACCAGGTCGACAAGTCCCTGCAGACGACCCGCCGCTTCGACGCCCTCAAGCTGTGGATGACCCTGCGCACGATGGGCGCCGACGGCATCGGGCAGCTCTTCGACGAGGTCTGCGACCTGGCGGTGGAGGGCTGGAAGCTGCTGGCCGCCGACCCGCGTTTCGACGTCGTGGTCGAGCCGTCGCTGTCCACCCTGGTCTACCGCTACATCCCGGCGGCCGTCACCGACCCCGCCGAGATCGACCGCGCCAACCTGTACGCCCGCAAGGCCCTGTTCGCCTCCGGCGACGCGGTGGTCGCGGGCACCAAGGTGGGCGGCCGCCACTACCTGAAGTTCACCCTGCTCAACCCCGAGACGACGACCGAAGACATCGCCGCCGTCCTCGACCTGATCGCCGGCCACGCCGAGCAGTACCTGGGAGAGTCCCTTGACCGCGCGTCCTGAAAACCCGACCAAAACCCATGATTTCGTGGGGATCGGGCTCGGCCCGTTCAACCTCGGCCTCGCCTGCCTGACCGAGCCGATCGACGAGCTCGACGGCGTCTTCCTGGAGACGAAGCCGGACTTCGAGTGGCACGCGGGCATGTTCCTGGACGGTGCCCACCTCCAGACCCCGTTCATGTCGGACCTGGTCACCCTGGCCGACCCGACCTCGCCGTACTCCTTCCTGAACTACCTGAAGGAGAAGGGCCGCCTGTACTCGTTCTACATCCGGGAGAACTTCTACCCGCTGCGGGTCGAGTACGACGACTACTGCCGCTGGGCCGCGAACAAGCTGAGCAGCATCCGCTTCAGCACGACGGTCGCCGAGGTGACGTACGAGGACGAGCTGTACGTCGTGACGACGACCGCCGGTGACACCTACCGCGCCCGTCACCTCGTCCTCGGCACCGGCACCCCGCCCTTCATACCCGAGGCCTGCCAGGGCCTGGGCGGCGACTTCATCCACAACTCCCGCTATCTGCAGAACAAGGCGGAGCTGCAGAAGAAGGAGTCGATCACGCTGGTCGGCTCCGGGCAGTCCGCGGCGGAGATCTACTACGACCTGCTCAGCGAGATCGACGTCCACGGCTACCGGCTGAACTGGGTCACCCGCTCCCCGCGCTTCTTCCCGCTGGAGTACACCAAGCTCACGCTGGAGATGACGTCGCCGGAGTACGTCGACTACTTCCGCGAGCTGCCGGAGGCGACCCGCTACCGCCTCACGGCCGAGCAGAAGGGCCTGTTCAAGGGCATCGACGGCGATCTGATCAACGAGATCTTCGACCTGCTCTACCAGAAGAACCTCGGCGGCCCGGTCCCGACCCGGCTGCTCACCAACTCCTCGCTGAACGGGGCGGCGTACGAGAACGGCACGTACACCCTGTCCTTCCGCCAGGAGGAGCAGCAGAAGGACTTCGACCTCGACTCGCAGGGCCTGGTGCTGGCCACCGGCTACAAGTACGCCGAGCCGGAGTTCCTCGCTCCCGTCAAGGACCGGCTGGTCTACGACTCGCAGGGCAACTTCGACGTCGCCCGCAACTACGCCGTCGACGTCACCGGCCGCGGCGTCTTCCTCCAGAACGCCGGCGTCCACACGCACAGCATCACCAGCCCGGACCTGGGCATGGGCCCGTACCGGAACGCGTACATCATCCGCGAGCTGCTCGGCACCGAGTACTACCCGGTCGAGAAGACCATCGCGTTCCAGGAGTTCTCCGTATGAGCATTGGCACTTTCACCGTCCGCGCCCTCGACCCCCTGAAGGACGCCGAGCTGCTGCACCGCTGGGTAACCGACCCCAAGGCGGCCTTCTGGATGATGCAGGACGCGAAACTCCAGGACGTCGAGCGCGAGTACATGCGCATCGCGGCCCACGAGCACCACCACGCCTACCTGGGCCTGCACGACGGCGAACCGGCGTTCCTGATGGAGAAGTACGACCCCCGGTACGTCGAGCTGGTCGGCCTGTACGAGCCCGAGCCCGGCGATGTCGGCATGCACTTCCTGGTCGCCCCCACCGACCGGCCCATCAGCGGCTTCACCCGCGCCGTCATCACCGCCGTGATGGACGAGCTGTTCGCCGACCCGGGTACCCGCCGGGTCGTCGTGGAGCCCGACGTGGGCAACAAGGCCGTACACGCGCTGAACGAGGCCGTGGGCTTTGTTCCCGACCGTGAGATCGACAAGCCGGAGAAGCGCGCGCTGCTGAGCTTCTGCACGCGCGATCAGTTCTTGTCCGCCCGAGGAGTAGCTGTATGACCCTGTCCGACGCCGTAGCGCATCTGTCCCCCCACCGCTGGGCGCGGGCCAACCGCCTCCTGATCCGCAAAGCACTCGCCGAGTTCGCGCACGAGCGGCTCATCACGCCGGAGGCCACCGGCGCCGGCGAGTACGCCGTCCGCAGCGACGACGGTCTGACGCGGTACACCTTCAAGGCGGTGATCCGGGCCCTCGACCACTGGCAGGTCGACGCCGACTCGATCACCCGCCACCGGGACGGCGCCGAACTCCCGCTCGCCGCCCTGGACTTCTTCATCGAGCTGCAGAAGTCCCTGGGCCTGAGCGACGAGGTCCTGCCGGTCTACCTGGAGGAGATCTCCTCCACCCTCTCCGGCACCTGCTACAAGCTCACCAAGCCGCAGGTCCCGGTCGCGGAGCTCGTGAAGTCCGGCTTCCAGGCCATCGAGACCGGCATGACCGAGGGCCACCCCTGCTTCGTCGCCAACAACGGGCGGCTCGGCTTCGGCATCCACGAGTACCTGTCGTACGCCCCCGAGACCGCGAGCCCGGTCCGCCTGGTGTGGCTCGCGGCCCACCGCTCGCGCGCCGCGTTCACGGCCGGCGTCGGCATCGACTACGAGTCCTTCGTACGGCAGGAGCTGGGCGAGGAGACCGTCGAGCGCTTCAACGGCGTCCTGCGCGACCAGGACCTCGACCCCGCCGACTACCTCCTCATCCCCGTCCACCCCTGGCAGTGGTGGAACAAGCTCACCGTCACCTTCGCCGCCGAGGTCGCCCGGGGGCACCTCGTCTGCGTCGGCGAGGGCGACGACGAGTACCTGGCCCAGCAGTCGATCCGGACCTTCTTCAACCGGTCCAGCCCCGAGAAGCACTACGTGAAGACGGCCCTGTCCGTCATCAACATGGGCTTCATGCGCGGCCTCTCGGCGGCGTACATGGAGGCCACCCCGGCCATCAACGACTGGCTCGCCCAGCTCATCGACAACGACCCGGTACTGCGGGACACCGGCCTGTCGATCATCCGCGAGCGCGCCGCCGTCGGCTACCGGCACCTGGAGTACGAGGCGGCCACGGACCGCTACTCGCCGTACCGCAAGATGCTGGCCGCGCTCTGGCGCGAGAGCCCCGTCGCCTCCCTCCGGGAGGGCGAGTCGCTGGCCACCATGGCGTCCCTCGTCCACGTCGACCACGAGGGCGCGTCCTTCGCGGGCGCGCTGATCGAGCAGTCGGGGCTGGCACCGGTGGAGTGGCTGCGCCGCTACCTGAAGGCGTACTACACCCCGCTGCTGCACAGCTTCTACGCCTACGACCTCGTCTACATGCCGCACGGCGAGAACGTCATCCTGGCCCTGAGGGACGGCGCCGTCGAGCGCGCGATCTACAAGGACATCGCCGAGGAGATCGCGGTCATGGACCCGGACGCGGTGCTGCCGCCGACGGTCGAACGGCTGCGCGTGGAGGTCCCCGAGGACAAGAAGCTCCTGTCCGTCTTCACGGACGTCTTCGACTGCTTCTTCCGCTTCCTCGCCGCCAACCTCGCGGCCGAGGGAATCCTGGAGGAGGACGACTTCTGGCGCACGGTCGCCGAGGTCACCCGGGACTACCAGCACTCGGTGCCCGAACTCGCCGACAAGTTCAAGCAGTACGACATGTTCGCCCCCGAGTTCGCCCTGTCCTGCCTCAACCGCCTCCAGCTGCGCAACAACAAGCAGATGGTCGACCTCGCGGACCCGGCCGGCGCCCTCCAGCTGGTCGGCAACCTGAAGAACCCCATCGCAGGGCTGTAGTCCACGGCCCCACACAGACAGACGGGCACCCCGGGGTACGGTCCCCCGGGGTGCCCGTCGGCATTGAGGCTTTCAGGCCTTCAGGGGCGCGGGGCTGTGTCAATTTGCGGCTCCGCCGCGGGACGCGACAAGCCCCCACCGGCCCGCAGACGAAGAACCGCGCTCACGCCGTAGGCCAAGGAACCTGCGGCGACCGATAGAACCCGATCCCCAACGCCTCCCACCGCTCAGCCTGCGCAGCAAGCCGCACCTTGTAGGCATCCCAGTCATGCGTGGACGCCGGCGACCAGCCCAGCTCGGCCACGCCCGGCAGCCTCGGGAAGGCCATGTACTCGATGTCCGCGGACTTGGTGAGCGTCTCGCTCCACAGCGGCGCCTCGACACCCCGGATCGCCGAAGCGGGCGCCCCGGGAAGGTAGTTGCCGGGATCCCAGTCGTACGACCGCCTCACCTCGACCAGACCGGCCCAGTCCAGCCCCAGCGGAGTGTCCGCCGTGTACTTCATGTCGAGGTAGATCCGGTCGGCCGGGGACAGCACGATCCCCGTCCCGTTCTGCGCGGCCCTGGCGACCTGCGCCTTCTCCTCGGCGCTCGTGCCGTCCAGCCCCCAGTACTGCGCGAGAGCGCCCTTCGCCGGAGTCGCCCCGGTGAGCTGATGCCAGCCGACCACCGTCTTGCCGTACTTGGCGACGAGCGGCTGCACGCGGTCCATGAACTTCACATAGTCCTCGTGGCTGGTCGAGTGCGCCTCGTCCCCGCCGATGTGGAGGTACTTGCCCGGCGTGAGCGCGGCGAGCTCCCGGATCACGTCGTCCACGAAGTCGTACGTGATGTCCTTGTTGACGCACAGCGAGCTGAAGCCGACCTCGGTGCCGGTGTAGAGCGGGGGCGCGACGCCGTCGCAGTTCAGCTCGGCGTAGGACGCGAGGGCGGCGTTGGTGTGGCCGGGCATGTCGATCTCGGGGACGACCTCCAGATAGCGGGAGGACGCGTACCGGACGATCTCCTTGTAGTCGGCCTTGGTGTAGTACCCGCCGGGACCGCCGCCGACCTGGGTCGAGCCGCCGTACGTCGTCAGGCGCGGCCAGGAGTCGATGGCGATGCGCCAGCCCTGGTCGTCGCTGAGGTGCAGATGCAGCTTGTTGATCTTGTAGAGGGCGAGCTGGTCGATGTAGCGCTTGACCTGGTCGACGCTGAAGAAGTGCCGGGAGACGTCGAGCATGGCGCCGCGCCAGCCGTAGCGCGGGGTGTCCTTGATCGTGCCGCCCGCGACCAGCCAGGGGCCCCGCTGGACGGAGTCCTTCTCGACGGCCGCCGGCAGCAGTTGGCGCAGGGTCTGGACGCCGTGGAAGAGCCCGGCGGGCCGGGCCGCGGTGATGGTGACGCCCTTGCGGCCGCTGTCGAGGCGGTAGCCCTCGTCGCCGTACGAGCCCTTCGCCAGGCGCAGTTGGATACCGCCGCCACCGTGGGCGGTGACCGGGAGACGGTAGCCCGTGGAGGGGCGCAGGACGGCCGCGAGGTAGTCGCCGACGCGGCGGGCCTCGCGGGAGTCGTCGACGCGTATGCGGGTGTCGCGGGTGATCCGGTAGGGGGATCCGCTCGGGGCGACCGAGGCGGGCGCGGGGACCACCCGGTCGAGCGGGGTGGTCGACACCGCCGGCGCGGGGGCCGCCCCCGTCACGGAGACGCCCATCGCGACGAGCAGCAGGGAACCGAGAAGGCGAAACGATCTGTGGCGCTGTCTCACAAGGCCGTCCCTTCCATGAGCCAAGAGGTCTGGACCACTCTCTCGTGAGACTGGTGGAACAATCCACCCCATGGCGGAAATCATCCAGAAGGACGGCACGTGGGTCTTCGACGGCGACGCACTACGGCTGACTCCCGGACGGGACAAGAACGTCAGCCTGTTCCGCAAGACGCTGGGTGAACTGGTCGTCCCCCTGGGGGCGTTGGCGGGGGTCTCCTTCGAGCAGGGCAAGAAGGCCGGGCGGCTGCGACTGCGGCTGCGTGACGGCGCCGACCCGCTGCTGCACGCCACCGGCGGCCGGCTCACCGAGCCCAACGACCCGTATCAGCTGATCGTCGAGTCCGACCGCTACGGCGTCGCCGAGTACTTCGTGGACGAGGTGCGCAACGCCCTGCTGCTCGACCAGGTCCCGGCCGACCCGGTCGACGCGTACCTGCTGCCGGGCCCGTCGGTGCCCCTGTCGGTCTCCGCCGGGGACGGCACCGCGACCTTCGACGGCGAGAACATCCGCCTGGAGTGGAACTGGAAGACGGAGGACGCCAAGGCCGCCGCCGGCAGCCGCTCCCTCACGGTCACCGACCTCACGGCCGTGGAGTGGCATCCGGCGGCGGGCCTGGAGAACGGGCACCTCCGCTTCACCGTCAGGAACGCGCCCACCAAGGCCCCGCCCAAGTACGACCCGAACTCGGTGGAGCTGTGGGGCTTCAAGAAGGACCCGCTGATGGCCCTGGTCGCGGCGGCGGTCCAGGCCCGCCTCCCGCATCCGGCCAGGGCCGCCGGTACGGCCGTGGCGGACGCGCGACCGGAGCTGCCTTCCCCTCGGGTCGCGGCCGCCGAGGACGACCACGACGCCCTCCTGCGCCGCCTGCGCGAACTCGGCGAGCTCCATCACACGGGTGTGCTGACGGACGAGGAGTTCACCTTGGCCAAGCAGGCGGTTCTCAAGCGGATGTAGCGGACTTACCGGGGCCCCGCGTGGGCCTACTTGGCCCGGCGAGCCACCGTGAAGTGGTCGATCCGGTCACCGGTCTCGGCGATGCCCTGGACCTTCAGGGTGGCGTAGCGGCCCCGCGGGGCGGGCTGGACGTCCACCCGCAGGAACGAGTAGTTGAGGTAGCGCACCCGGGACCAGGCGACCGTCTCGTTCTGCTTGCCGTCCTTGAGGTTGACGAAGGAGGCCACGGAGTCGACCTCGTTCTCGTGCCCCTCGTAGGAGTCCGGAGCGCTGAACGCGTACAGGCTGCGGCCCGCCGCACCCGCGGTCACGTACACCACGCCCTCGGTCTCGGGGTACGCCGTGCCGCCGATCTCCAGCTTCTTCGTGACCTTGTCGCCCTTGATCACGTCCGTGCGCTCGTACTGGTGATTGTGGCCGTTGATGACCAGGTCCACCTGGTACTTCTCGAACAGCGGCACCCACTCCTGGCGCACACCCCCCTCCGAGGCGTGCGCGGTGGAGGTGCAGTACGCGCAGTGATGGAAGAACACGACGACGAAGTCGATGTCGTGGGCCGCCCGGAACTTCTTCAGCTGCGCCTCGAACCACTTGGTCTGCGTGCCGCCGGAGATGCCGAGGTTGGCGGGGATCTCGTACGACACGTCGTTCGGGTCGAGCGAGATGACCGCGGTGTTGCCGTGGACGAAGGAGTAGACGCCCGGCAGGTTCCTCCGGTCCGGCCCGTTGTCGGGGAGCGTGAAGCGGGCCTCCTCGCCGCCGTAGCCGTTGGGCGAGTACCAGGCCTCCATGTCGTGGTTGCCGTAACTCACCATCCACGGCACCGACTTGGCGACCGACTCGGTCTGGGCCAGGAACTGGTCCCACACCCGCGAGTCGAAGCCGGTGTCGGCGGCCTTGCCCTGGCCGGCCGGGTCGGCGTACGCGATGTCACCGGCGTGCAGGTGGAACGCCGGGTCCTGACCGAGAAGCAGGCTGTCGTTGGCGAGGCCGTGGTAGCTGACGCCCTGGTCGCCGAAGGCCGTGAAGGTGAACGGCTCCTTGTGTGCGGGCGCGGTGGTGAAGGTGCCGAGGGTGCCGAGCAGGTGCGACTCGGCGGGGTCGAAGCCCTGGTGGCCGACGCCGTAGCAGTACGTCCGGCCCGGGCGCAGGTGGCTGAGCTTGGCGTGGACGTAGTACTGGGTGTGGTCGGCGCTCGCCCCGACGCCGGCCGGGGTGTGGAGGGTGCGGACCTCGGCCTCGATCTTGCGGGAGAGGTCCCAGGGGTGGGCGCCGATCCGCACGAACGGCTTCTTCACGGCGACCGGGACCTGCCACGAGACGGTCATCTCGGTGCGTGCGTCGTTGCCGTAGGCGAGGTGGCGGCCGAAGGGGGCGACGAGGGCGCCGTCGACGGTCTCGGTGTGCGGGGCCGTCCGCGTCGGCACGGCGGCCTGTGCGGTGGCGCCGGGTACGAAGGTGCCGCCCGCGACGGCGCCCAGCGTGACGGCGCCGCCTCTGATCATCGTGCGCCGCGAGAACTTGGCGCGCAGGTATGCGTGCTGCTCGGCCATGCTCATGCGCTCGGCCAGCTGCTGGGGTACTCCCATGCGAGGAATGTCCATGGCGCCCGAAACTCGTCCCCTCAGGCAACGGGATACGGGCCGCGGTATGGACGGCTCCGGAACAGGCCCCCATGAGACCCTCAATGTTCTTCCAAGGAGGTTCAACAGCAGATTGCCAGCCGATTACCAGGCAGCTGCCCGAAATCGGGCAGGATTCTTGCGAAGCGCTCCCTCATACCTCAGGATCTACCGAGTGCACGACGACCTTGTTGATCACCTGACCCGCAGCACGCCCCTCAGCCGGGGCGAGGCACTGCGGGTGATCCAGGACGTGCTCGCCTACTTCGACGAGACGACCGAAGAGGTCGTCCGCCGCCGCCACCGCGAGCTCCAGGCCCAGGGACTGGTGAACGCGGAGATCTTCGAACGGATCGAGGCGGACCTGAAATACCGGGCGGTGGCACCACCGGAGCTCACGCTCCGCCAGCTGCGCCGCATCGTCTACGGCTAGGGATACCTATATATATGTGCGGAATCGTCGGATACATCGGGAAGCGTGACGTGGCGCCCCTGCTGCTGGAGGGCCTGCAGCGCCTGGAGTACCGCGGCTACGACTCGGCCGGCGTGGTCGTCTCCTCCCCGAAGGCGCCCGCCCTGAAGATGGTCAAGGCCAAGGGCCGGGTGCGCGACCTGGAGGCCAAGGTCCCGGCGCGCTTCAAGGGCACGACCGGCATCGCCCACACCCGCTGGGCCACCCACGGCGCCCCCTCCGACGTGAACGCCCACCCGCACCTGGACGCCGAGGGCAAGGTCGCCGTCGTCCACAACGGCATCATCGACAACGCCTCCGACCTGCGGCGCAAGCTGGAGGCCGACGGCGTCGAGTTCCTCTCCGAGACCGACACCGAGGTCCTCGTCCACCTCATCTCCCGTTCGCAGGCGGAGAAGCTGGAGGACAAGGTCCGCGAGACGCTGCGCCTCATCGAGGGCACGTACGGCATCGCGGTCCTGCACGCCGACTTCCCGGACCGCATCGTCGTCGCCCGCAACGGCTCCCCGGTCGTCCTCGGCATCGGCGAGAAGGAGATGTTCGTCGCCTCGGACATCGCGGCCCTGGTCACCCACACCCGGCAGATAGTGACGCTGGACGACGGCGAGATGGCCACCCTCAAGGCCGACGACTTCCGCACCTACACGACGGAGGGCACCCGTACGACGGCCGAGCCCACGACCGTCGAGTGGGAGGCCGCGTCGTACGACATGGGCGGCCACGACACGTACATGCACAAGGAGATCCACGAGCAGGCCGAGGCCGTGGACCGCGTCCTGCGCGGCCGCATCGACGACCGCTTCTCCACCGTGCACCTCGGCGGCCTCAACCTGGACGCCCGCGAGGCCCGCAAGATCCGCCGCGTGAAGATCCTGGGCTGCGGCACCTCGTACCACGCGGGCATGATCGGCGGCCAGATGATCGAGGAGCTGGCCCGCATCCCCGCGGACGCCGAGCCGGCGTCGGAGTTCCGCTACCGCAACGCGGTCGTCGACCCCGACACCCTGTACATCGCGGTCTCCCAGTCCGGTGAGACGTACGACGTCCTCGCCGCCGTCCAGGAGCTGAAGCGCAAGGGCGCGCGGGTCCTGGGCATCGTGAACGTGGTCGGCTCCGCGATCGCCCGCGAGGCCGACGGCGGCATCTACGTGCACGCCGGCCCCGAGGTCTGCGTGGTCTCGACGAAGTGCTTCACCAACACGACGGTCGCTTTCGCCCTGTTGGCGCTGCATCTGGGCCGCACCCGCGACCTCTCGGTCCGCGACGGCAAGCGCATCATCGAGGGCCTGCGCAAGCTGCCCGCCCAGATCGCCGGGATCATGGAGCAGGAGGGCGAGATCGAGAAGCTGGCCCAGAGCTACGCCGAGGCCCGCTCGATGCTCTTCATCGGCCGCGTCCGGGGCTACCCGGTCGCCCGCGAGGCCTCCCTCAAGCTCAAGGAGGTCTCCTACATCCACGCCGAGGCCTACCCGGCCTCCGAGCTCAAGCACGGCCCGCTGGCCCTGATCGAGCCGGCCCTCCCCACGGTCGCGATCGTCCCCGACGACGACCTCCTGGAGAAGAACCGCGCCGCCCTGGAGGAGATCAAGGCCCGCAGCGGCAAGATCCTCGCAGTGGCCCACCAGCCCCAGGAAAAGGCCGACCAGACGATCATCGTCCCCAAGAACGAGGACGAACTCGACCCCATCCTGCTGGGCATCCCCCTCCAACTCCTCGCCTACCACACGGCCCTGACCCTGGGCCGAGACATCGACAAGCCGCGCAACCTCGCCAAGTCGGTAACGGTCGAATAGCCGGCCCAGGGGCGCGGGGAACTGCGCGATCAGCCCCCACGCACCCGCAGAGGCCAACGAAACAGCGACGAACCCCCCGTGATGCCACCACTAACGGGGGGTCCGTCATTTCGCCGGGGAGCCGCCCAACCCCCCAGCCGGCGCAGCTAACCGGTGGCCGTCACCCCCCGGCCCGCAGCGCGTCGCGGAAGTGCGGTCGGCCAGTGCGCGAGAGCCGCAGTCGCGGCGTACCAGGCCACCGCACCCGCGGCGACGGCGAACCAGCCGCCCACCTTGGTGAGCCCGTCGTTGTCGGCGAAGCCGGCGATGGCCATGAGCAGCAGGGACACGAAGAACAACCCGTACGCGGCCTGACCGAGCTGGTCGCCCCCCGCGAGGGTCAGCGTCAGCGCCACGAGGGCGAACAGCAGCAGGAACAACCCGGCCGCGTTGGCGGACACCTGGCTGTCGGCGGAGACGGCCCAGGTGAACCACAGGGCGCCGAGCGCCACGAACGCGGTCCCGTTCGCGGCGTCATGGTCGCGCAGGGCCAGCAGGCCGGCGACGAAGAGGGCAATGCCGCCCACGTACTGGGCGATTGATACGGCGTCAGCAGCTGACACGCCGTCGATCACATCGGCGTACCCCAGCCCGAAGGCCAACAGGGTGACACCGAGGGCGAGTCGGCCGACCACGGTGGTTATTCCGCTTCCCGCAGAGACGTCGTTGTCCACGGCGGGCTCCCTTCATGCATGTGCATTGTGCAGTGAGCGATATATGCCCTTCACAAAGGCACAAACACCTCTACGCGCGAGTAAGTTCACGTATTGCAAGAAGGGGGGCGACGTCCCGAACGGCTCATCTCACATGGGACAACGGCGAGTTACGGAATGACAACGACGGGACGCTTGGCCCGCTTGGCGAGCCGCCCGGCGACGGAGCCGAAGATCCGTCCGACGATGCCGTGCGTGGAACCGACGACGATCGCGTCCGCCTCGTACTCCCGCCCGACCTCTTCGAGTTCGTGGCAGATGTCTCCGCCGCGCTCGACGAGGATCCAGGGCACCTCGGCGAGATACTCCGCGCAGGCGAGTTCGAGGCCGAGCACCTCGGTGCGGTGGTCCGGCACGTCGACGAAGACCGGCGGCTCGCAGCCCGCCCACACCGTGGTGGGCAGCCGGTTGGCGACGTGGACGATGATCAGGCCCGACCCGGAGCGATGAGCCATACCGATGGCGTACGCCAGGGCGCGCTCACTGGACGTGGAGCCGTCGAAGCCGACGACGACGCCGTGCTTGAAAGCGGGGTCGCAGGAATGGCGTGGCTGTTCCGCCGCCAGGGGCTCGGCCGCCGTGGGGTCGGCGACGGGCCGCTTGCGGTCCGCGGGTTCGAAGAATTCGTGACCGGCCATGGCTGTCTCGGCGTATTGATCCTTTATGGGTGGGCCCGCGAGCGGAGCTCGCTGACGGATCCAGCAGTCTGCGGCGGAGCTGTGTCCGGGAATGGTCTTCCCAACCCCATACCCCAAGGGTACGGCGGCACGCCTCCTTCGCCCAGATCCCCGCTCTCGGTCGTTGCGGGTTCCAGGGAGCATGCACGAGGGGGCGCCCGTCACGCAATGGTTGCTGCGGTGTACAGGCGGTTTGCACAGGGTTCACCCGCGTCGGGAGGTCATGACGGCCGCGTACCAGTTACCGACCGCTCGACCATGCGTTGATCACCACGAGCCACCACCCAGGGAGCCCAGGGAGCACGCACCCAATGTCCGCACCCCGCACACCCACCGAGGACAGCGTCACCGACGTGGTCCGCTGGGCGGCCTTCAGCTGCGTCCTCGTCCCTGTGGTGCTCCTCTGGTACGGCACCTCGCTCGCCGGCGCCGCCGGCACGGCCTTCGGGCTGGCCGCCGTGACGGCCGTGTGCCGCCTGCTGCTGCGCCAGTCGGAACGCGGCGCGGCCCGCCTGAAGGCCGGGGAGCAGTTCGGCCCGACGCCCCGGCGCCGCGGACGTCACCACAGGACCGGAACAGGGGCTCATAGAGGCGGACGTCACACTGGGGGAAATACACCGGTCGGTTGACCGGTTTCCGCGCACGGGCACGCTGCTTTTCAGCCAACTTCTGGCGCGCATGCATCCCCCGCCCAGAACACCTCCCAACCCCCGTTCCACCTGCACGGAAAGGGCCTCAGGGGCCCCGCGCACCCTACGTGGATTGGCCACTGCGACAAGGCGCACTTCCCTGCACGGCCCGGGAGTGCAACGCTTCGTGATCGAATGCTTCACGCCAAGTTGCCAAGTCGACAATCTACCGAGTGCCGAACCGGCCACTCAGGCGTGACGCGACACAGTAGATTCGATCTTGACTGTCTACGGCGGGGGACTCGTGCAGGACCAAGGGGAAACGTGCAGGAGCGACACAACCGAGGAGCCGCGACCACCGAGGGGGGCTTAGCAGTATGAGCCACGACTCCACTGCCGCGCCGGAAGCCGCGGCCCGGAAGCTTTCCGGGCGACGCCGCAAGGAGATCGTCGCGGTGCTGCTGTTCAGCGGCGGCCCCATCTTCGAGAGTTCCATACCGCTGTCGGTGTTCGGGATAGACCGCCAGGACGCCGGCGTGCCGCGCTACCGCTTGCTCGTGTGCGGCGGCGAGGAAGGCCCTCTGCGGACCACAGGGGGCCTGGAACTCACCGCACCACATGGCCTGGAGGCGATCTCGAGGGCGGGCACGGTCGTAGTACCGGCCTGGCGCTCGATCACTTCGCCACCGCCCGAGGATGCGCTCGACGCTCTGCGTCGGGCGCACGAGGAAGGCGCCCGGATAGTCGGACTGTGCACCGGCGCCTTCGTCCTCGCCGCGGCGGGCCTGTTGGACGGCCGCCCCGCGACGACACACTGGATGTACGCACCGACGCTGGCCAAGCGCTATCCGTCGGTGCATGTGGATCCGCGAGAACTCTTCGTGGACGACGGCGATGTGCTGACGTCGGCGGGTACGGCGGCCGGCATCGACCTCTGTCTCCACATCGTGCGGACGGACCACGGCAACGAGGCGGCCGGGGCTCTGGCCCGCCGCCTGGTGGTCCCACCGCGCCGGACCGGCGGTCAGGAGCGCTACCTCGATCGATCTTTACCAGAGGAGATCGGCGCCGACCCGCTGGCCGAGGTCGTCGCCTGGGCGCTGGAGCACCTGCACGAACAGTTCGACGTCGAGACGCTGGCGGCACGCGCGTACATGAGCCGCCGCACCTTCGACCGCCGCTTCCGCTCCCTCACCGGGAGCGCCCCGCTGCAGTGGCTGATCACCCAGCGGGTGCTGCAGGCGCAGCGGCTGCTGGAGACGTCGGACTACTCGGTGGACGAGGTGGCGGGCCGCTGCGGCTTCCGCTCCCCGGTGGCACTGCGCGGCCACTTCCGCCGGCAGCTCGGCTCGTCTCCGGCCGCGTACCGGGCGGCGTACCGTGCGCGCCGTCCGCAGGGCGACCGGCCGACGGACTCGGAGCCCACGGTCGGTCCGGGCGCCATGCCCTCGGGCCCCCCGCCCAGCCCGTACGCGGAGGGCGGCCCGGTCCCGCCCCAGACGCGCCGCACCCCGGCGCCCGTGGGCCCGCCCGCGCCCTCGGAGAACGGGCGGGAGCTGTACATCGGAGGCCGGGCGACCCTGCCGGGGCAGCGCAGCGGAGCGTGACCTCATGAACGCCGGGCGGGCATCTCAGCCCGCCCGGCGTTCGTGCACGCCCACTGCGACGCGGGGCACCCAAAGACGGACGTCAGCCTTAGGGTGGTCGCATGAACGATCGCATGGTGTGGATCGACTGCGAGATGACCGGCCTCTCGCTGTCCGACGACGCGCTCATCGAGGTTGCCGCCCTCGTCACCGACTCCGAGCTGAACGTCCTCGGCGAGGGCGTGGACATCGTCATCCGTCCGCCGGACGCGGCGCTGGAGACGATGCCGGAGGTGGTGCGTCAGATGCACACCGCGTCCGGACTGCTCGACGAACTCGCCGGCGGCACGACGCTGGCGGAGGCCGAGGAGCAGGTCCTGACCTATGTACGCGAGCACGTGAAGGAACCCGGCAAGGCCCCGCTGTGCGGCAACTCCGTCGGCACCGACCGCGGCTTCCTGCTGCGCGACATGCCGACGCTGGAGGACTACCTCCACTACCGGATCGTCGACGTCTCGTCGGTCAAGGAGCTGGCCCGCCGCTGGTACCCGCGCGCCTACTTCAACAGCCCCGAGAAGAACGGCAACCACCGCGCCCTCGCCGACATCCGCGAGTCGATCGCCGAACTCCGCTACTACCGCGAGGCCGTCTTCGTACCGCAGCCCGGCCCGGACTCGGACACCGCGAAGTCGATCGCCGCGAAGCACGTTCTGCCTGCTCAGTAGCGGTCCGGGAGGGGTACGAGGGGGCCGCTCGGGGCCACCGCGAAAAGCTGTGCGCGAGCACCCCTTCGGACCCTGTACACTTTTTCTCGGCCGGTCGGGGATTCCACGGAAGACATCGCCGGTCATGGTGGGTGTAGCTCAGCTGGTAGAGCACCTGGTTGTGGTCCAGGATGCCGCGGGTTCGAGTCCCGTCACTCACCCTGAGCAGTCAGCCGGTGACCTCGACACAGAGGTCACCGGCTGATCGCGTTCTGCGGCACCGACAGGACCCGGCACGCTGAGGCGAGTTGAGAGGACCCCCGTGCTGACCGAACCGATCCGCACGCCCCGCATGGATCTCCTCCCCCTCCGGGCCGACCACGCGGCGGAAATGGCCCCGGCCCTGTCCGACCCGGCACTGCACACCTTCATCGGCGGCTCGCCCCTCTCCGCCGAAGCCCTGCGCACCCGGTACGAACGCCTGGTCGCCGGCTCCCCGGACCCGTCCGTCATGTGGTGCAACTGGGTCCTGCGCCTGCGCACGGACTCCCGTCTCATCGGCACGGTCCAGGCCACGATCAGCGATACGACCGCGGAGATCGCCTGGGTGGTGGGCACCCGGTGGCAGGGACGCGGATACGCCCGCGAGGCGGCGCAAGGGCTGGTGGCATGGCTACGGCAGCGGGCCGCCGTGCGTTCCGCGCAGGCCGCCCTGCCTCCGGTCCGCACCGTGGTGGCCCACATCCACCCCGACCACCTCGCCTCCACCGCCGTGGCCAGGGCCGCGGGGCTGCTTCCGACGGACGAGGAGCAGGACGGCGAGACGAGATGGCGACGGGTGCTACGCCCCTGAGATCACCACACCCCTGACGTCACCGCGCCCGTGACATCACCACACGCCCGAAACGCCGCTACGACGACGCCCGCTCCACCAGCTCCGTGGCCAGCACCACCTGCCTCCTCTCCAACCCCCGTGACACCGCCGGCCGGCGGTCCGCGATCTCGGTGAGGAGGAGGTCGATCATGCGGCGGCCCATCTCCTCGATGGGCTGGCGGACGCTGGTGAGGGGCGGGTCCATGTGGCGGGCGATGGCGGAGTCGTCGTAGCCGACGAGGGCCACGTCGTCGGGGATACGGCGGCCCACCTCGCGCAGGGCCTGGCGGGCGCCCGCCGCCGTCACGTCCGACCCCGCGAAGACCGCGTCCAGGTCGGGGCAGCGCGCGAGAAGGGCCTCCATCGCGCGCCGGCCGCCCTCCTCCGTGAAGTCCCCCGGCTCGATCAGCTGCTCGTCCACGCCGGACCCCACGCCCACGTCCCGCAGGGCGTCGCGGTAGCCGTCGACGCGGCGCTGGGCGCCGTAGACGTCGAGGCGGCCGGTGATGTGGGCGATCCGGGTGCGGCCGTGGGCCACCAGGTGCTCGACGGCCGAGCGGGCGCCGCCGTAGTTGTCCGAGTCCACCGACGTCAGGGTCTCGGCGGCCGAGCGCGGGCCGCTGATCACCGCCGGGATCTCCAGCTGGGCCAGCAGGTCCGGCAGCGGGTCGTCCGCGTGCACCGAGACCAGCAGGACGCCGTCGACGCGGTGTGCCGCCAGGTACTGGGCCAGGCGGCGGCGCTCCTTGTCGCTGCCCGCGAAGATCAGCAGCAACTGCATCTCGGTGTCGGAGAGTTCGGCGCCGACGCCCTTCAGCATGTCCGAGAAGTACGGTTCCGCGAAGAAGCGGGTCTCCGGCTCGGGCACGACCAGGGCGATCGCGTCGGTGCGGTTCGCGGCCAGGGCGCGGGCCGCCGTGTTGGGGACGTAGCCGAGTTCCGCCACCGCCGCTTCCACCGCCGCGCGGGTTGCGTCGCTGACCCGGGGCGAGCCGTTGATCACGCGGGAGACGGTGCCGCGGCCCACCCCTGCGCGGGCCGCCACCTCTTCGAGGGTGGGCCGCCCGCCGCTCCGGCCCCGCGCTCCGTGGGTTGCCATGGGCTCCGCCTTCCCGCCGTTGTCTTTGCGCCGGCCTGGAATTTAACAGTCCTGCCAGGGAGAGTGACCGTTGCTGAGGGCCGGCACCCTCAGACCCCGGACGGGCTCAACTCGGTCCAGTTAACGGCCCGATAACTGAACGCAGAACTCCGCGTCCGCTCCCTTGACACCCCCGCCCGGACCGACGACCCTTCAACACATCACCTGTGGGAGCGCTCCCACAGTACCTGACACATACACATCCCGCACGTTCCCCGCCCGAGCCGCAGCGACGCAAGATGACGAACTAACGGGCCCAACAATGCCGTTGGCCGGGGGGTCGGCACGTCAGGCAACAGGAGGACGCAATGCGCACGAGTACCCGCGGGTCCCGCCGGCTGATGACCCTCGCGGTCGCAGCCGCGCTGACGACAGGGCTGCTCGCCGGCTGCGCCGAGGACTCGGACGACGGCTCTTCGGGCGAGGGCGGAGGCAACGGCGGGGGCGGCAAGACCACGCTCACCATCGGCACCTTCGGTGTCTTCGGCTACAAGCAGGCCGGTCTCTACGACGAGTACATGAAGCTCAACCCCGACATCACCATCAAGGAGAACGTCACCACCCGAACCGACGTCTACTGGCCCAAGACCCTGACGCGCCTCCAGGCCGGTTCCGGCACCGACGACATCCAGGCGATCGAGGTCGGCAACATCACCGAGGCCGTGCAGACGCAGGCCGACAAGTTCGTCGACCTCGGCAAGGAGGCCGACAAGTCCCAGTGGCTGGACTGGAAGAACGCGCAGGCCACCACCAAGGACGGCAAGCTGATCGGGCTCGGGACGGACATCGGGCCCATGGCGATCTGCTACCGCAAGGACCTGTTCGAGAAGGCCGGCCTGGAGACCGACCGCGCCAAGCTCGCCGAGCAGTGGAAGGGCGACTGGGGCAAGTACGTCGACCTCGGCAAGGACTACATGAAGAAGGCGCCCAGCGGCACCAAGTTCGTGGACTCCGCCTCCTCCGTCTACAACGCGGCCCTCGGCGGCGAGGTCGAGCGGTACTACGACAAGGACGGCAACGTCGTCTGGGACAAGTCCGCGGGTGTGAAGAAGGCCTGGAACGTCGCCATGGAGGTCGCGACCAGCGACATGTCGGCGAAGCTGAAGCAGTTCGACAAGCCGTGGGACCAGGGCTACGCCAACGGCACCTTCGCCACCGTGGCCTGCCCGGCCTGGATGATCGGCTACATCCAGGAGAAGTCCGGTGACGCGGGCAAGGGCAAGTGGGACGTGGCGGCGGCGCCGACCGCGGCCAACTGGGGCGGTTCGTTCGTCGGCGTGCCGACGGCGAGCAAGAACCAGAAGGAGGCCATCAAGCTGGCGAAGTGGCTGACCGCGCCCGAGCAGCAGGCGAAGGTCTTCGCCAAGCAGGCCAGCTTCCCGTCGACCCCGTCGGCGTACTCCGGTCTGAAGCCGGCGACCGCGACGCAGGCGTACTTCTCTGACGCACCGATCACCGAGATCTTCTCCGCCTCCGCCGAGACCATTCCGACCCAGTACCTGGGCGCGAAGGACCAGCCGATCGGCACCGCGATCACCGACATCGGCATCCTTCAGGTCGAGCAGAAGGGCAAGTCCGCCGACGAGGGCTGGGACGCGGCCACCGCGGAGATCAAGGACGTGCTCGGCCAGTGACCAGCTCCAAAGAGGCCCTCGCGCACCCCGCGTCGAGCGCCGACGCCGCGCCCGGTGACCAGCCGGGCGCGGCCGGCCGCGCGCACGGTCGCGGTACGCCGCCGCCGGGGAGCAGTTCCTGGCGGAGCCGGCTGTACCGCTGGGACATGAAGGCGTCGCCGTACGCGTTCATCGCCCCCTTCTTCATCGTCTTCGGGGCGTTCTCGCTGATCCCGCTCCTCTACACGGCCTGGTATTCGCTGCACAACGTGCAGCTGGCGAACCTGGACGGCCAGACCTGGGCCGGCCTGGACAACTACCAGAACCTGCTGTCCTCGGACTTCTTCTGGAACGCGCTGTGGAACACCTTCACCATCGGCGTGATCTCCACGGTGCCCCAGCTGCTGATGGCGATCGGCCTGGCGCACCTGCTCAACTACAAGCTGCGCGGCTCGACCGTGTGGCGGGTCGTGATGCTCACCCCCTACGCCACGTCGGTGGCGGCGGCGACGCTGGTGTTCGTGCTGCTGTACTCCTGGGACGGCGGCATGATCAACTGGCTGCTGGAGTTCGTCGGCATCGACCCGGTCAACTGGCGTGAGTCCGACTGGGGTTCGCAGTTCGCGGTCTCGTCGATCGTGATCTGGCGCTGGACCGGCTACAACGCGCTGATCTACCTCGCCGCCATGCAGGCGATCCCGGCCGACCTGTACGAGTCGGCCGCCATCGACGGCGCCAACCGCTGGCAGCAGTTCATCCATGTGACGATCCCGCAGCTGCGGCCGACGATCCTGTTCACGGTCGTCGTCTCGACGATCGGCGCGACCCAGCTCTTCGGCGAGCCCCTGCTGTTCGGCGGGGTGAGCGGCTCGAAGGGCGGCTCCGAGCACCAGTACCAGACGCTCGGTCTGTACATGTACGACCAGGGCTGGATCATCGGCAACCTCGGCAAGGCGTCCGCGATCGCCTGGTCGATGTTCCTGATCCTGCTGATCGTCGCCGTGATCCAACTGCTGGTGTCCCGACGGCTGAGGAAGTCCCAATGACAACAAGTGAACTGACGACTCCTCAGATCCCGGCCCAGAAGGTACGGCAGCCCCGGCGCTCTCGCGTGATGGGCGCGGGCAAGCAGTTGCACGCCGGCCCGCTCACCTATGTCGTCCTGGCCGTCTTCGCACTCGTCTCACTGGCCCCGCTGGTGTGGACGGCGATCGCGGCCTCGCGCACGGACCGGCGGCTCGCGGAGACGCCGCCGCCGCTGTGGTTCGGCGGGAACCTGTTCAAGAACATGGACCGGGCGTGGGAGGAGGCCGGGCTCGGAAAGGCGATGTTCAACACCATGTTCGTCGCCGGCACGATCACCATCAGCACGGTGCTGTTCGCCACGCTGGCCGGTTTCGCCTTCGCCAAGCTGCGCTTCCGGTTCTCCGGGGTCCTGCTGCTGCTGACGATCTTCACGATGATGATCCCGCCGCAGCTGGCGGTCGTACCCCTGTATCTGTGGATGGCGGACCTCGGCTGGTCGAACCAGCTGCAGACGGTCATCCTGCCGACGCTGTGCACGGCCTTCGGTACGTTCTTCATGCGGCAGTACCTGGTGCAGGCGCTGCCGAGCGAGCTGATCGAGGCGGCGCGGGTGGACGGCGCGAGCAGTCTGCGGGTCGTCTGGCATGTGGTGTTCCCGGCCGCCCGGCCCGCGATGGCCGTCCTCGGCCTGCTGACCTTCGTGTTCGCCTGGAACGACTTCCTGTGGCCGATCATCGCCCTGAACCAGGAGAACCCGACCGTGCAGGTCGCCCTCAACTCGCTCGGCACCGGTTACGTTCCCGACCAGGCGGTGATCATGGCGGGCGCCCTGCTCGGCACGCTGCCGCTGCTGATCGCCTTCCTGCTGTTCGGGAAGCAGATCGTGGGCGGCATCATGCAGGGCGCGATCAAGGGCTGACCTGCGGCCATATCGCCCTTCCAGTACGTCTCCCGGGGGCCGGGTCATTGCCGCCTCGGCCCCTCATCCCTCATCCCCTCGGTCCCTCATCCCCGCATTCCCTGATCCCCGTATCCAGCTCCTGATCGCCGTATCCCGTCGTCCCCCTCCCCTCCTACCCGTCGGTCTCCACGACCCCCTATGGGAGCGCTTCCATGCCTGAGCCCATGACCTCCGTGTCGTTTCCGCCCGCCTTCCTCTGGGGCGCCGCGACGTCCGCGTACCAGATCGAGGGGGCGGTGCGCGAGGACGGCCGTACCCCGTCGATCTGGGACACCTTCAGTCACACGCCGGGGCGCACCGCCGGTGGCGAGCACGGTGACATCGCTGTCGACCACTACCACCGCTACCGCGACGACGTGGCGCTGATGGCCGAGCTCGGCCTCACCGCGTACCGCTTCTCGATCTCCTGGTCGCGCGTGCAGCCCACGGGCCGCGGGCCGGCGGTCCAGCGGGGCCTGGACTTCTACCGTCGGCTGGTGGACGAGTTGCTCGCGCACGGCATCAAGCCGGCCGTCACCCTCTACCACTGGGACCTGCCGCAGGAGCTGGAGGACGCGGGCGGCTGGCCGGAGCGCGACACGGCGTACCGGTTCGCCGAGTACGCGAAGATCGTCGGCGAGGCGCTCGGCGACCGCGTGGAGCAGTGGATCACGCTGAACGAGCCGTGGTGCAGCGCGTTCCTGGGCTACGGGTCGGGCGTGCACGCACCGGGCCGTACGGAACCTGCGGCCTCGCTGCGGGCGGCCCACCACCTCAACCTCGCGCACGGCCTGAGCACCTCGGCCCTGCGCTCGGTGATGCCGGCCCGCAACTCGGTGGCGCTCAGCCTCAACTCCTCGGTGGTCCGGCCGCTTTCGCAGGACCCGGCGGACCTGGTGGCGGCCCGGAAGATCGAGGACCTGGCCAACGGGATCTTCCACGGCCCCATCCTGCACGGCGTCTACCCCGAGACGCTCTACGCGGCGACGGAGCCCGTGACGGACTGGTCGTACGTCCTCGACGGCGACCTCGCGGCGATCAACCAGCCGCTGGACGCCCTGGGCCTGAACTACTACACCCCGGCGCTGGTGTCGGCGGCCGAGACGGACGTCAGCGGCCCGCGGGCGGACGGCCACGGGGCGAGCGAGCACTCGCCATGGCCGGGCGCGGACGACGTGCTGTTCCACCAGACCCCGGGTGAGCGCACGGAGATGGGCTGGACCATCGACCCGACCGGCCTGCACGAGCTGATCATGCGCTACTCCCGGGAGGCTCCGGGCCTGCCCCTCTACATCACCGAGAACGGCGCGGCCTACGACGACAAGCCCGACCCCGACGGCCGCGTCCACGACCCCGAGCGCATCGCCTACCTCCACGGCCACCTCTCCGCGGTCCGCCGCGCGATCGCCGACGGCGCCGACGTCCGGGGCTACTACCTGTGGTCCCTGATGGACAACTTCGAGTGGGCGTACGGGTACAGCAAGCGATTCGGGGCGGTGTACGTCGACTACTCGACGCTCGCCCGGACGCCGAAGTCCAGTGCGTACTGGTACGGGGAGGCGGCTCGGACGGGGACGTTGCCGGCGGTGGAACCGGAGATCTAGACGGATCGGCCCCGGCCGGATGGGGGGGAAGACCGGCCGGGGCACGCCCCCGTGGGCTCGATGGATCCGGTGGGTGGGTCAGTTGTAGGCCGCGAACGCCTTCGAGAACGCGAACTTCTCCTGGAGGATCGAGCTGCACGTCGCGTCCGCCGCCGGCTTCTCGCCGCCCGCGCACTGCTTGTCGCGGGTCGCCGACCACATGGACAGCCAGCCGAGGCCCTTGGACTTGGCGAAGTTCACCAGCTGGGTGGCGTCCTCGACCTTGAAGATCTCGGTGACGACGTCGTTGACGCCGATCATCGGGGTGACGGCGACCGTCTTCCAGGCCGCGCTGTCGGAGAGCCCGAGCACGCTCTTGACCTGGGCCTGGGTGGCGGTGGCCGCCTGCTCGGCGTAGGTGCCCATGTCGTCGCTGTACGCGGGGCCGTAGTCCATCGCCATGATGTTGACGGTGTCGATCTGCACACCGTTCTTCTTGGCGTCGGCGAGGAGGTCGACGCCGGGCTGCGTCAGGCCCTCGGGCATCACGGGAAGGGTGAAGGAGACGTCCAGGTCGGGGTGGTCCGCCTGGAGCTCGGCTATCGCCTGGGCGCGGCGGGTGTTGGCCGCCTTGTCCGGCAGCGCGCCGCCCTCGACGTCGAAGTCGACCTTGGTCAGCTTGTACGCGCTCACGACCTTCTCGTACGCCGCCGCCAGCGCGTCCGCCGAGGAGCAGGTCGTCGCCAGCTCGCTGCCTGCGGCGCCGCCGAAGGAGACGCGGACGTCGCCGCCCTTGGCGCGCAGGTCACCGATCTGCGCGGCCACCGCGTCGGTGCCGAGGTCGGTGACGCCGCCCCACTTCGGGGTGCAGCCGCCGCCGTCGGTGACGAAGGCGAGGTTGTAGTCCTTCACGCCGGTCGCCGCCGCGCTCGCGACCATGTCGAAGGCCGGGTAGAGGGAGGTGTCGATGTACGGGGCGAAGCCGGCGGTGGCGGCGGTTCCGGAGCCGGGGGTCTGCGAGGGCTTGGCGGTGGGGGTCGCGGACTGCGTGGGGGGCGCGGACTGGGTGGGGGTGGCCGTCGGCTTCGGCGGGGCGGATTCGGTGGCCGTCGGGCGGCCGCTCGGCTCGGGTGTCGCACTGTCGTCCGCGGAGCACTTCGCGTCGTCGATCAGACAGCCCGCCGGAGCGCCCGTGCCGTTGACGACGAAGCCGACCGTCACCGACTCGCCGGCGGCCAGCCCGTCCTTGTCCCACTTCGGCGGCGTCGCGGTGACGTGCTGCCCGCTCACGCTCGACTCGGCGTTCCACAGCGAGCTCAGCTTCGAGCCCGACGGCAGGTCGAACTCCAGCTTCCAGTCCTGCTGCGCCTGACCGCTGTTGTTCGTGACGACGTACTGCGCGGTGTAACCCGTCGACCAGTCGCTGGTCTTCGTGTACGCCGCTCCGACCCCGGCCGCCTGCGCGGTGCCGGTGAACACGAGCGCGGCGCCGCCGACCACGGCCGCGGCGACGAGACCGCCGATCGCTTTGTTCCTGCCGCTGACCTTGCGCCGGTGGGTGCTCATCGCGTGTCTGCCTTTGCTGTTCGGGGTGGGGGGTGCGGCAGCACGCTAGCGATCTCGAATCGGGCAAAAAGCCTGATCCGGGCGAGGGTTGGGGACCTTAGGGTGCGCTTAAGGAAGGGATCGGGGGCGGTTAAAGGTCGAGACCAATCTGCCCGGCCGGCGACGGCGTACCGAACCCCGGTGGCCCCTGCGCACCGGCGCCCGCGCGTCCAGCTGGATCCAGATCCGCACCTCGGTCCCGCCGAGCACCGACGACCCGATCCGTACGTCCCCGCCCGTCGACTCCGCGAGCTGCCGCACGATGTCCAGCCCGAGGCCGGTCGACCCGGCGCTGCCCGAGCCCCGCCCGCGCGCCATCGCCGCCTCGGGGTCGGTTATGCCGGGCCCCGCGTCGGAGACGAGCACGATCACCGCGTCCTCGCCGTTGTGCACGTCCACCGCGAACGCGGTGCCCTCGGCCGTATGCCGGAAGACGTTGCCGAGCAGGGCGTCCAGCGCGGCCGCCAGATCCGCCCGGGCCACGGGTATCCGCACCGGCCGGTCCACGCCCGCCACCCGCACTTTGCGGCCCTCGTCCTCCGCCAGCGCCGACCAGAACGCCATGCGCTCGCGCACCACCTCGGCCGCGTCGCACCCGGCGCCCGGGCCCGCCGCCACCGTCTGCGGCTTGGCCTCCCGGGCCGTACGGATGATCGTGTCGACCTCGCGCTCCAGTTGGGCGACGGCGGCCCGGGTCTGCTCGGCGGCCGGACCGTCCCCGAGCGAGGCCGCGTTCAGCCGCAGCACCGTCAGCGGGGTCCGCAGGCGATGGGACAGGTCGGCCGCCAGCTCACGCTCGTTCGCGAGGAGTTGTACGACCTGGTCGGCCATCGAGTTGAACGCGACGGCCGCCAGCCGCAGTTCGTTCGGCCCCTCCTCCGGCACCCGGGCGCCCAGCTTGCCCTCCCCCAGCTCGTGCGCGCCCTCGACCAGTCGCTGCGCGGGCCGCACCATCCGTACGCCGAGCCGGTCGGCGACTGCGACCGACCCGACGATCAGGGCGAGGCCGACTGCGGCGAGCACGGCCCAGGCCGTGGTGAGGCCGTTGGTGACCTCCGCCTCGGGGACGTACACCTCGACGACGGCGATCTCGCCGGAGCTCAGCGCGACCGGCTGGAGCAGCGTGGACCCGCCCGCGACCTCGGTGGTCGAGGCGCGGCCCAGCCGTCGGACGGTCGCGATGTCGTCGGCGGCGGCGCGCTGCCGGCCGAGGTCGACGGCGGCCGCGTCACCGGAGGCCGGTATGTGCACGGCCATGCCCGCGTCCGACCCGGCCGAGGCGACGACCCGCTCCAGCTGGTCCCGGTCGGTGGTGATGGACAGCGCCGGGGCGACGGCGGCGGCCTCCCGCTCGGCGTTGGAGAAGGCGCGGTCGCGGGCCATCTCCCTGATGACCAGGCCGAGCGGGACGGCGAAGGCGACCACGACCATGACGGTGACCGCCAGGCAGACCTTGACCAGTGCCCATCTCATCGCGGCGGCTCCAGCTTCACGCCGACGCCGCGCAGGGTGTGCAGATAGCGCGGGTTGGCGGCGGTCTCGCCCAGTTTGCGGCGCAACCAGGACAGATGGACGTCGATGGTCTGGTCGTCGCCGTACGACTGCTGCCACACCTCGGCGAGCAGTTCCTTGCGCGGAACGACGACCCCGGGCCGTCCGGCCAGGAAGGCGAGCAGGTCGAACTCGCGGCGGGTGAGGTCGAGGCTCGCGCCGTCCAACTCGGCCTGGCGGCGCAGTGGGTCGACGGTCAGGCCGCCCACGCGCAGCACGCTGGAGGGGGCCGCCTCGCCGCCGCTGGAGCGGGCCCGGCGCAGCACTGCGGACATCCGGGCCGACAGGTGCTCCACCGAGAACGGCTTGGTCAGATAGTCGTCCGCCCCTGCGTTCAGCAGCCGGACGATCTCCGCCTCGTCGTCCCGTGCGGTGGCGATGATCACAGGTACGTCCGTGATGCCGCGCAGCATCTTCAGGGCCTCGGAGCCGTCCAGATCGGGCAGACCGAGGTCCAGGATGACGACGTCGAAGCGGAAATGGGCGACCTCGCGCAGCGCCTCCAGTGCCGTGCCGACGCTGCGCACCGTGTGGGTGGCGTCGGTCAGGTGCCGGATCAGCGCCGAGCGCACGAACTGGTCGTCCTCGACCACGAGCACACTTGCCATGCGCCGCACCGTACGCCATGCGCCCGAGCCCGGTCCGGGCCTGTGGACAACTCGCCTCCTGTGGACAACTCGGCGTCCATGGCCGCCGTGGGGCAACGGCGCGACACGTCCGGGACGTGTGAGGCAGTATGGCCCGCGATGCGCAGAGGACTCGTACACGTACTGGCTTGGTCGCTCGCCACGGGCGCGGCGGTCACGCTGTCGTGGTGGGGTGTCCACACGGTGATGGCCGGCACGGTGTACGACCGGCCGCGCGCCCTGCCCATCACGGCGGCCGACGGGACGACACAGGAGTCGAGGCCGCTGGCGTCATCCACGAACCGGCCCACCCCCTCGAAGGCTCCCACCAGTCCCTCGCCGAAGCCGGCCGGGACGCCCCGCACTCCGGCCCCGTCGAAGACGCCGCCGAAGAGCCCCAACCCCTCCCCCACCACGTCCGGCCAGGTCAAGAGCTATGACACCGACGGCGGCCGCGCGGTCTTCGACATCGGCGAGACCTCCGCGACGCTCGTCTCGGCCACCCCTGGTGCGGGCTGGTCGATGCAGGTGTGGAAGACGGAGACGTGGATCCGGGTGGAGTTCGGCTCCGGCGCGGACCGGGTGTCGGTGTTCTGCACGTGGCACGACGGGCCGCCGCGGGTGGAGATCGGGACCTACTGACCGCCACCGCGCTTGCGTCGGCTCATCGGAAGACGGAGGCCGGCGGCGCCGGTGAGGCGACTGCCGCCACGTCGGTGACGGCTACGGCACCGCCGGTGAAGTCGGTGAGGGACCTGCCGTGTTCGACCCGGCCAGGGTGCGGGTCGGAGGCGGCGAGGCGGGTCAGTTCGGCGACCGGGAGGGGCCGGTCGGCGGCGACGAGAACCGCGTTGCCGAAGCGTTTGCCGCGCAGCACGGTCGGGTCGGCGACCAGCGCGCACTCGGCGAACCGGGCGGCGGCGGTGGCGATCTGGCCGCGCAGATGCGCGAGCGGCGGCCCGTCGGCGAGGTTGGCGGTGTAGACGCCGCCGGGCCTCAAGGCCCTGCGTACGTCGTCGAGGAACTCCGTCGAGGTCAGGTGGGCGGGGGTCCGGGCCCCGCTGAACACGTCGGCGATGACGAGGTCGGCCCACCCGTCGGGCACCTTGGCGAGCCCATCCCGGGCATCCACCGACCGCACCCGGATCCGGGCGTTCGGATCCAACGGCAGCTCCCGCCTCACCAGTTGGACGAGGGCGCCGTCCCGCTCGACGACCTGCTGGGTGGAGCGGGGGCGGGTGGCGGCGACGTAGCGGGCGAGCGTGAGGGCGCCACCGCCGAGGTGCACGGCCTGCACGGGTTTGCCGGGTGGGGTCACGAGGTCGATGACGTGGCCGAGGCGGCGCTGGTATTCGAAGGAGAGGTAGGCGGGGTCGTCGAGGTCGACGTGCGACTGGGGAGCGCCGTCGATGAGGAGCGTCCAGGCCCGGGCACGGTCAGGGTCAGGTATCAGCTCGGCGAGCCCTCCGTCGACGCGTTCGACGACGGCATCGACTGCGGCCGACCGGCGCCGGGCTTTCCTGGGCTTGCTCATTGGGTCATTGTCGCAAGTGGGAGGCGGTGCCGCCCGGGCAGCGGCGTCAGCTGCAGTTGTCGGCCGCCTCGATCAACCGCGCGGCCTCCCCCAGCGCCGCCCGCAGCACCGCGGGATCCGTCGCCAGGTCGGCGCCCCCGGGCGGCAGGAGCCAGTCCGAGCCCTCGACGGGCGGTTCGGGGTTCAGGTTCAGGCTCATCCCCCGGCCGTCGGTCTCCGTGCAGGTGCTGCCGGGCACGTCCCAGGCGGCAGCGGTGCCCGGCGGGACCACGAAGCCCAAGGTGTCGCAGTCGTCGTCGTGCAGGACGGGGCCCACGGCCTCCCCGGTCGCGCCCCGCCGCAGGATGTCGACCGCCTCCAGGCCCTGCCGCGCCGGAACCGTGACCACGTCGCAGCCCGCCTCCGGCGGCTCGCTGCACTGTGCGGTCGGTGCGTGCCCCACCGTCGTCGACGGCGTATGCGGAGCGATGCTCTGGCTGGTCTTCATCCCGACCTCCACCACGGAACCCCTTTTGCAGTCCGAAGAGTTCAACGCGGCGCGGCGTCAACGGCTACGGCGGAAGTCCGCCGCAAAGGATGGCAGTTCATGGCAGATCCTGTATGAGATATCCGTTTTGTAGCCAAACACTGCGTGGCGGCTCCGCTACAGCAGGTACGTTCTTGCCCGCCGGCAGCAAGGGCACCACACGGATATTCGGTACGGATACCCGGTACGGACATTCCGTTCAACTCGCCCGGATTCCGGCATGGTTCGACGGTTCGCATGAGAGGACCCGGCCATGGCGTCGTCAGAGCTGACCTCGTCCCAGTCCCCCAGGCCGCCACGGCCGAACCTCGCGTTCCGGCAGTTGCGCGGACAGCGCTCGCCGGCCGAGTTCGCCGCGGCGGTACGACGAGCCGCGCGCGAGATCGGCGAGCGGGTCAGCTGTGACGCTCGTTACGTCGGGCGGGTCGAGGCAGGCGAGATCCGCTGCCCCAACTACGCGTACGAGCGGGTGTTCCTGCACATGTTCCCCGGCCGCACGCTCACCGACCTCGGCTTCGCGCCCCGCTCGTCCGTACGCGGACGCCGGGCGCGTGCCGACGAGGACGCGCCCCTCGTGCACCTCACGAGCCCGGTGTGCGTCACGAGTGAGACGTGGGGGGCCCACGAGCCGTATGACCAGAAGGACTCGCTGAACCCGCAGGACCCGCACGACCCGTACGCCGCGTACGCCGCGTGCGCCGCGTGCGGAGCAGAGCAGAACCACGAGAACGACGAGATCCACGAGGAGAGCGACGTGCTGCGTCGCGCATTCATGACCGGCGGGAGCGCCACGGTGGCCGCCGCCTCGCTGGGCCCCCTGGGGCTCACCTTCGACGCCGCGGCCGCGGAGCGTCCCGTCAGACGTGTCGGGGGCCGCGAGGCGGACGCGCTGGAGGAGGCCGTACGCCGTATCCGGCTGCTCGACGACCGGCACGGGGCCGACGGCCTCTACCGGCGCGCGGCCGCTCCGCTGCGTGCGGCGTACGAGCTGCTCGACGCCGGTACGACCCGGCAGGCGACCGGTGACCGGATCCATTCGGGCGCCGGTGAACTGGCCATCTCGGTGGGGTGGCTGGCGCACGACTCGGGACGGTTCGACGACGCTCGCTCGCACTACGCGGAGGCGTTGGCCACGGCCCGGATGGCGGGCGACCCGGCGCTGGAGGCGCACGCCTTCTGCAACACGTCCTTCCTCGCGCGGGACGCGGGCCGGCCGCGGGAGGCCGTGCGGGCGGCGCAGGCCGCGCAACGCGTCGCGCGGCCCCTGGGCTCCTCGCGCCTGATGTCGCTGCTGGCGCTGCGCGAGGCCGGCGGCTGGGCGGGGCTCGCCGACCGCGTCGGCTGCGAACAGGCCCTCGCCCGCGCGCACGCCCTCTACGACCGGGGGCACGCGGACGCCGACCCCGAGTGGATGAGCTTCTACGGCGAGGCCGAGCTGGAGATCCTGGAGGCGCAGTGCTGGTCGATGCTGGGCAACTGGCCGCGGGCCGCGCGGCACGCCGGGCGGGCGGCGCAGCTCCAGGACCCGCACTTCACGCGCAACATCGCCCTCTACACGGCGGAACTGGCGGACGACCTGGCCCGTGGGGGCCGTCCCGATGAGGCCGCGACGGCCGGGATGCGGGTGCTGGACCTCTTGGACCAGGTGCAGTCGTCGCGGGTCCAGACGATGCTGGCCGGGACGGCGCGGGTGCTGCTGCCGCACCGCAGGGCGCGTGGGGTGTCGGCGTTCCTGGAACGCCACGCGAGCGTGCCGCGCACGGCGTGACCGCCCGCGGGCCACACCGCCGGGAGCGCTATCCGGCCAGGTGCCCCAGGTCGTTCCAGCTCTCGATCGCCGGCTCTCCGTAGGCCCATCCGAGCACCGACAGTGACGTCGGGTTGAGCCGTATCCGTGCCGCGAAGTCGAGCGGCAGCCCCAGCCAGCGCGCGCCTATGGACCGCAGGATGTGCCCGTGCGCGAAGACCAGCACGTCCCGGTCCGCCTCGCGCGCCCAAGCCACCACCTCGTCGGCCCGGGCCGTCACCTCGGACAGGGTCTCGCCCTCGGGCACGCCGTCGCGCCAGATGAGCCAGCCGGGGCGGACGGCCTGGATGTCCGCCGGTGTCATGCCCTCGTAGGCGCCGTAGTCCCACTCCATGAGTGTGTCCCAGGTACGCGCGCGGTCCCCGAAGCCGGCGAGTTCGCACGTCTCACGCGCGCGTGACAGCGGGCTGGTGCGGATCTCGACCCCCGCCAGCCCGTCGTACGGCGGCCGGTGCAGGCGTTCGCCGAGCAGTTTCGCGCCCTGGCGGCCCTCGTCCAGGAGCGGCACATCGGTCCTGCCCGTGTGCTTGCCGGACAGCGACCACGCCGTCTGTCCGTGCCGGGCGAGCAGGATGCGCGGTGCCATGAAGGGGCCTTTCCGGGAGATACGAGCAGCGGAATGTGTCCATCATCGCGCACGCCGCACCCGGGCAACCCGGTGGGCGATCTCTGCGTCTTGAGGGCCGGGGCGCCCGAAGGGGGCTCGCGCATACACCGTAAAGTGGTACGGCCGGTCAACCGGGCGCTGACAAGAAGGGGGAGGCGATCGGATGCCACACGCCGAAATAGCTGGCGTGGAGGCGACGCCGCGGACCCGCCTGCGCTGGTGGACCGAGCTGCCGCTGATATTGCTGGTCTACGCCTGCTACTCGGCGGGCCGACTGCTCGCCCGGGGCGACGTCTCGCACGCCGTCGACCACGGCCTGGCGATCCTGGACATCGAAAAGGCCCTGCACCTGAACGCGGAGCACCCGCTCAACCGCCTCTTCACCCGCGAGCCCTGGATCGGCGTCCCGGCGGACTTCTGGTACGCGTCGCTGCACTACCTGGTCACGCCCGTGCTGCTGGTCTGGATCTTCCGGTCCCGCACCGTGCACTACCGCGCGGCCCGCACCTGGCTGATGACGTCGACCTTCATAGGCCTGATCGGCTTCACCCTGCTGCCCACCTGCCCGCCCCGGCTGCTCGCCGAGAGCTACGGCTTCGTGGACACGATGGCGCAGTACAGCTCGTACGGCTGGTGGGGCGGCGAGGCGAGCGCGCCCAAGGGCCTCGGCGGCATGACGAACCAGTACGCGGCCATGCCGAGCCTGCACGTCGGCTGGGCGCTGTGGTGCGGGGTGATGCTGTGGCGGTACGGCGGGACGCGCCTCACGAAGGTCGCGGCAGTCGCCTACCCCCTGATCACGACGATCGTGGTGATGGGCACCGCCAACCACTACTTCCTCGACGCGGTGGCGGGCGCCGCCGTGATGGGCGCCGGGCTGCTGCTGACGCCGTACGTCCTGCGCACCGCGGACCGGGTCCGGGCGCGCTTCGCGGTGGCCGCACCCGTCGCGACGGCCTCCGTCGGCGCGGTCACGAGGGGCGCCGACGCCATGGTCCCGAGCCGCGCCGGTGCCACGGTCACGAGCGGCTCCGGCGCCTCGGTCGGGAGCGGCTCTGCCGACGCTTCTTCCTCAATTGTCAGTGGCGGATGCCAGACTTCCGCGGGTGAGCGAATTCCACGGCAGCGCGAGTCCCGGTTCGGATCCGGAGCCGAGCCGAGTGCCTCTCCCCAGGACGCGGGGGACGGCGCTCCGGCACCGGCTCGCTGAGCTGCGCGGTCCCGAAGTCCCGGCCAAGGCGCTGGACGCACGCGCCCTGGCCGCCCTCGCCGCCAACCCCGGCTGCAAGCGCAGAGCAATCCTGGACGGCGCCGGGGTGAACAAGGCCGCGCTGGCGAGCGCGCTGGGCTCGCCGGCGGTCTTCGGGCAGTCACAGTTCGCCTTCACACGCGGCAACGCCTTCGAGGCCAAGGTCAAGGCGGACGGCGGGGCGGAGCTGCTGCGCCTGGTCCACGAGAAGCTGGACCGCGGTGCCGAACCGCCCGCCCACGCGCATGTGCCCGAGCTCGTCGCGTCAGGACCCGAGGGCCGCACGGCCCGTACGGCACTGGCGCTGCGCGAGGCCACCGAGGCACGCGGCGAGTGGACCCTGCTCGACCACCCCATGCTCGCGCTGGACGTCGCCGGGTCGCCGGCCTTCCTGGAGCCGGATGCCGTGGTCGTGCACCCGGACGGCAGCTGGACGGTCGTGGAGATCAAGTCCTTCCCGATGCTGGACGGTTCCGCGGACCCGGCGAAGGTGGGCGCGGCCGCCCGGCAGGCGGCGGTGTACGTGCTGGCGCTGGAGCAGATCGCCGGCCGGCTCGGCGCGGAGCCGGAGGCCCGGTCGCCCGGGCCGGGGAGCGCCTCTGACAGCGCACCCGCCCCGCGCGTGCGCCACCGGATCCTGCTCGTCTGCCCGAAGGACTTCTCCAACCTCCCCACCGCCTCGGCCGTCGACGTACGCAAGCAGCGCGCGGTGACCGCCCGCCAGCTGGCCCGCCTCACCCGCATCGAGGACATCGCCGACACGCTCCCCGACGGCACCTGCTTCTCCCCCGAGCTGCCCGAGGCCGACCTGACGGCCGCCGTCGAGTCGGTCCCGGCGACCTACGCGCCCGAGTGCCTGTCCGCGTGCGAGCTCGCCTTCCACTGCCGCTCCCGCTCGCGCGCGTCCGGCGCGGTGACATCGCTGGGCCGTTCGGTGCGGGCCGAGCTGGGCGACCTGACGACGGTCGAGGGCGTCCTTTCGGCGGCCCGCGGCGAGTCCGGCGACCCGGCCGACCCGGCGGTGGCGGCCCTGCGCAGGGCCGCGTGGCTGCGGGCCGAGGCCCTCGGCCGGGACGCCCGGGACCTCGGCCGGGATGCCGGTGCCTTCGGCAAGGAGGCGGTGGCCGCGTGTCACTGATCTCCACCCTCGCCCGCCTCGAAGCCGTCAGCACGGGCCGCGCCCAGCCCGCCGCCACCGTCCGCCACCGGCACCTGTCCGAGCGGCCCCTGGTCTTCGTGCCGCTGACCACCGCCGGTGAGGCCGGCGCCCCGCTCGGCGCGCTGGTCGGCACGGACCGGGACGCCCCGCACCTGCTGGTCGTAGCGCAGCCGCGCGACCGGGACCTCAGGTTCGGCTTCCTGTCCGAGCTGGCGGACGTCGTCCTGCCGTACCTCGACGCCTTCGCCGAGGACGTCGAGGCCGCCGAGCGCAGCGAAACCGATCCGGAGACCGGCAAGCGGGTCAAGGTCGAGGTCGAACTGTGCGCGGACGCCCCGCAGTTGATCGTGCCGAGCCGCGCGGGCGTCGACTTCGTGCGCCTCCTCGGCCGCTCCATGCGCTTCCGGCGTACGGCGGAACAGGACCCGGAGACGCCGTATCCCGCGCCCCCGCGCGTGCCGTTGCTCGGCCGCTGGCTGACCCACTTCGGCGAGCGGGCCCGCGTGCCGGGCTCCTCGCTGCTGCTGGCCATGACGGACGTGCTGACCCGGCACTGGGCGACCGGCCAGTCCACCCTGGAGGACCAGCACTTGGGCGCGCTGCTCGCGTGGATCGCCCCGCCGGAGGGTGAGACGGGCGCCGAGGCGGCCCTGCGCGCGGAGCTCGCGCGGGACCGGGACGGCCAACTGCTGTGCCCGCCCGCCGGTCCCGCCACCGACCCGGCCTTCGACAACAAGCTGCTCGCCCCGGCCATCGAGTGCTACGACCGCGCGCGTACGGCCCTCGCCGCCGCCGAGGACGGGCTGGAGGCCGACGACCGGCTCGGGGACCTGACCGCCGCCGAGCGGGAGATCCGGGCCCTCGTCGCGAGCCGGACCCGGCCCACCTGGGACGCGGTGTGGCGGGGCCTCGACCTGGTGCGGGAGCTGCCCGAGGCCGGGCGGGTCGAGGAGCGGTGGACCCGGGACCGCTGGTCGTTCACCGGCCACCGCGACCGCGTCGTGGCCGGCGAGCCGCCGCAGCCGCGCCGCGACGACGCGGTCACCGCAGCCAACAAGCTCGCCGCGCGCGAGCGCGAACAGGCCCGGCTGGAGGCGCAGGAGGCGCTCGACGACCCGCTGGTGATGGCGGGGCGGCGGCTGGCCGGGGAGGCGTTCGCGGGCGAGGTCACCGATGTCGTCATGGCGTACAGCGAGGGCAAACGGCCCAGTCCGCGCCCCCTGGTGACCGTTCGCACGGATGACCGGCCGCATTTGGGCGAGCGCGCCAAGGTGTTCCGGTCGCTGGGTGGGAAGCCTCAGTCGGCGGAGTTCGTCGGCTACGAGGGGGACTTCGGGGATGACGGCGCGCTGATGGTGCTGCGGGTGCTCGACAAGATGGGCCGCGGCAAGGAGCCGGAGGAGGGGTCGGTGCCGGAGAAGGGCGACCTGGTCTGCTTCACGCTGTTCGAGCACGAGCAGCGCGGCGGCGCGAAGCTGCCCGATCCGGAGGAGACGCCGTGGACGCACGGCGGGCCGCCCGGGGAGCAGGTGTCCGAGGCCGCCGATCCGCTGACCCAGGAGGACGTCCTGTGACGGCCGTGTTCAACCCCGGCGCCGCGGCGACGGAGGCCACCGACGCGATCCTCCACGACACGCTGCACGGGACCGCGCGCGGTGTCGTCGTGGACTCCCCGCCCGGCGCCGGCAAGTCCACGCTCGTCGTCCGCGCGGCCCTCGAACTCGCCGACGCCGGGCGCCCGCTGATGGTCGTCGCGCAGACCAACGCCCAGGTCGACGACCTGGTGCTCAGGCTCGCCGAGAAGAACCCCGAGCTGCCGGTGGGGCGCCTGCACAGCAGCGACGCCGACCCGTACGACAAAGCGCTGGATGACCTGCCGAACGTACGGAAGTCGGCGAAGGCGGGCGACCTGAGCGGCCTGTCGGTCGTCATCTCGACGGCGGCCAAGTGGGCGCACGTCAAGGTCGACGAGCCCTGGCGGCACGCGATCGTCGACGAGGCGTACCAGATGCGCTCGGACTCGCTGCTCGCGGTGGCCGGCCTCTTCGAACGGACGCTGTTCGTCGGCGACCCGGGTCAGCTGGACCCCTTCTCCATCGTCGGCAGCGAGCAGTGGGCGGGCCTGTCGTACGACCCCTCCGGGTCCGCCGTGACCACTCTTCTGGCCCACAATCCGGAACTGCCTCAGCACCGCCTTCCGGTCTCCTGGCGCCTCCCGGCCTCCGCCGCACCCCTGGTCTCCGACGCCTTCTACCCGTACACCCCCTTCCGCAGCGGCACGGACCACGGCGACCGCAGCCTGGCCTTCGCGTTCCCGTCGGACGGCTCGGGCCCGGACCGGGTGATCGACGAGGCGGCTCGGTCGGGCTGGGGCCTGCTGGAGCTGCCGGCCCGGCACACCCCGCGCACGGACCCCGAGGCGGTACGGGCGGTCGCGACGGTCGTACGGCGCCTGCTGGACCGGGGCGGCGCGGCGACGTCGGAACGCTCGCCGGATCCCGCGCCCCTCACGGCCGACCGGGTCGCGGTCGGCACGGCCCACCGGGACCAGGCGGCGGCGGTCCGGGCGGCCCTGACCGAGCTGGGGGTGACGGACGTCACCGTGGACACGGCGAATCGCCTGCAGGGCCGCGAGTACGACGTGACCGTGGTCCTCCACCCCCTCTCCGGCCGCCCCGACGCCACGGCCTTCCACCTGGAGACCGGCCGCCTGTGCGTCCTCGCCTCCCGCCACCGCCACGCGTGCATCGTGGTGTGCCGGGCGGGGGTGAGCGAACTGCTGGACGACTATCCGTCGACGGAGCCGGTGCAACTGGGGACGGTGGTGAAGTTTCCTGACGGGTGGGAGGCGAATCATGCGGTGCTGGCGCGGCTCGCCGAGCATCGGGTGGCGTGGCGGCCCGGGTAGGGCCCGGTGACGGTGCCTCTGACCTGCGCCCGGTGCCCACTTGCGTGGACGCGGGACAATGGACGGTGGGCCGGTCCGCTGGGGATGCCTCCGCTTGCGGGGGCGGGGGACGGTGACTTACGAGATCGGTGACGTACGAGGAGGACAAGACATGGCGGAGCCCACGCCGCGTCGGAACGAACCGCGGCTACGCCCCGCGCCCCTGCTCTTCGAGCCCGCGCAGGCGGCCTCCGACCCGGAGCACTTCTTCGACCTGGAGTCGATCGACGACCCGCAGGCGCTGCTGGCGCGGGCGACCGAGCTGACGCAGGCGTTCCGGGCGGCGACGGACCGTGCGATGGAGTTCCAGGCCATCGCGGCGGCCCAGCTGGCGGATCCCCGGCGCTTCGACCGGCTGACGCCTGCCGACATCGCCGCGCGGGCCGAGTGGACCGAGGACTACGCCAAGAAGATGGTGGAGTTCGGCAGGGATCTGATGCGGGGGGTCGAGGGACCGGGGCACGTCGATCCTGTGTGACCCCCGGCGTGACCCCCATGGCATATGCCAGGTGGGCGGGCAAGATACGCCCTGCCACCCCGCCCTGTCCCGGTTTCCGGGAACTCTCGGGAAGCAAGCGCTCACCGTCGGTAGATGTATCTGCCATGAGCAGCACACGCAACGCCCCGTTATCGCCCGCCTCCCTCACCGCGGACGGCGCCGCCTGGCTCGCTTCCGCAGAACCGTATCCGCGCAGCACCCGGGCGCTCTGGGACGAGCAGCCGACGGCCCCCGTGGTCCTGGGCTGCGGTTCCGTCTTCGACGTCGTGAGCGCACCCTCGATCTTCGGCCGGCGCATGGTCGACCGGCTCTGGGAGGAAGGCCCGGGATCGGGGCCGGTGGCGATGCTCCGGGGCCGGATGCTGCTGTTCGCCGCGCCCGGCACGGCCCAGCGGCTGCCCTCGCTGCTGCGGTGGGAGGAGTTCGGCCGCGTGGGCGACGTCCCGCCGCTCCTGTGCCACGGCACCGGAGACGCGGTGACCGTCCCTGGCGAGTGCGCCTCCGACGCCCCCTCCGGCTCCCGCTGGCTGGTCGCTCCCGACACCCGTAATCCCTGGTTGCCGGGCCCCGAGGTACTGGTCTGGGCGGCCGTGCGAGCGGCTCGCGCTGCCGTTCGGATATCGATTTTTCCCCACCCCGATCAGGGTGCTAAGGTCTACGACGTCAGCAGGCGCCGCTAGCTCAGTTGGTTAGAGCAGCTGACTCTTAATCAGCGGGTCCGGGGTTCGAGTCCCTGGCGGCGCACAGACAGTGAAGCCCCTCGCGGAAGCGGGGGGCCTTCGCATTTGAGGGAGCTCCCGGTCCCGTAGGGCAGGGGCGGCTGAGGGTCCGGGGTTCGAGTCCGACCCGGCACCTGCCTGGCGGCGCGCAGACGGTGAAAGCCCCTCGCGGAAACACTGGCTCTTCCCATGCCACCCGGCGCACAACCCGCTCGCCGGGCGCACAACCGGCCGGCCCGGCACACAACCGGCCCACGACACGTACCGCTACCGCCCCGGCACACCACCGGGCACCAGGCGTGCCCGTACCACCCCGGCGTGCACCCGGCCCGCCACGCGACCCCGCACTCGGCGCACGCGCTACCTGACCGCCGTGATCTTCACCGTCCACGCCCCCACAGCGGTCCGCCCCTCCACATCCACCCGCACGCCCTCCTCCCGCACCGTGAAGCTCTCGCCGAGCCCCACCGGCGCGTCCGCGAGCGGCGGATACACGGACTCCTCCCAGCAGGCCTCAGTGTGCGGATGGGCGTCGATCACCTCGACCGGCCCGCCCCCGGACTCGGTCTCGCTGCGCACCCGGTAGACCAGCACGCCCTGCCGACAGCCCTGCGCGTCGTTGCCGACCGAGCCGCGCACCTCGAAGGCGAGGGCGCTCTCCGGCCCGGTGGGGACGACGGCGAGCTTGATGCCGTGGCCCAGCCCGAAGCCCGGGACGGCGGCGCCCTGGGCACTGCCGTACGAACCGCCGTATGTGCCTGCGTACGCCCCGTACGAACCGTACGAACCGACCGCTCCGAACGGGCCGGGCGACCCCGGCGCCCCCGTCTGCGCCGGGACCCCGGGCCCCGCCGACAGCGGCTCCAGCGTCAGCCGCGTGGAGCCGGCGCCCTGCCCCTGCACGCACACCACCTGGCGGGGCTCCAGCCATCCCAGCTTCCACTTGTGCCAGCCGAACAGATCCGGCGCCATGCCGAACTGGCTGCCCATCAGGTCCCAATCGCCGACATAGGTGTCCCAGTCGCCCTTGCCGTCCACCGGACGGTGGTACAGGTCCGGCAAGTCGAAGACATGGCCGGTCTCGTGGGCGAGGACCAGCCGGTCCGGCGGATGGTTCTCGAACACCGTGACGACGCGCCGGATGTCGGTGCCGTCGGCCCGCAGCGGGGCGTCCAGGTTGACGACCTTCGTCGCGTCGGAGTCGACGCCGGGCGCGTCCGGGTCGGCGACGAAGTAGACGATGTCGTAGCGGGAGAAGTCCACCTCCCGGTCCGCCGCGGCGAGGGCGTCGCGCAGATAGGCGGCCCGGTCGGCGGCGCGCCAGTCACGCTGTATGGCGTACGCCGTCGACGGACGCGGCATGCGGAGCCAGTGCCGGAGCGGATGCGGGCGCAGGGTGAATCTGCCGTAGGAGGCGCGTTCGAAGAAGCGGGTGGTGGCCGGGAAGTGGTCGGCCGTCAGTTCGGCGGGTGTCGTCAGGGGGGCCGAGTCCGGGAAGGACAGGAACACCATGACCGCGTCGAGCTCACGGTTCGGGCGCGGATAGGCGGCGTTCCAGGTGTTCAGGCCCTCGGAGTGGTGGGCCGCGGTGCGCTTGAGGGCACAGGGCGTGGGGTCGAACGGTTCGGCGACCGACGGGCCGGCGAACAGGGAGGTCGCGGCGAGCGCCGACATCGTGGTGAACACGGCGGCGGTGCTGCGCAGTCGGGGCCGGTCCCGCAGCAGGCCCAGCCCACGGAGCAGGGGGAACTGACGCGGCACGTGGACCTCCGGGAGCGGCTCGCGGGACACCGCACCCAGCCTGTGTCGGATTGTCGTACTACGTCCTGTTCAGCTGCACCAGACGGGTGAGAGCGCCGAGGGATCGCCAGAACCGACACCCCCGAATCGCTCACGGAACGTCACAACTGGTCGGGGGTCCTAAGAAGCCGTCCACGTGCGGGCAGAAACGATCTGTCAGAAGCGCGCGTCACGCGGGAACACTGAACAGTAGGTGGAAGGCCCTCGGGCCAGCCTCTATGATCGGCACACTTTCCTGACACTTTCCTGCACGGACACGGCCCGGTGGCCGCCCCCAGGGCTCGACTTCGCTCGAGCAGGGGGGCACCCCCCTTCACCCGGCCGGCCATTCCGATGAGACCCATCCGAAGAACGAGTGCACTGCGGGAGCGAGCGGTGAGCGGAACGTCCGAAGGGCCGACGCCCGCGGCAGACCTCATCGGGGCAGCCGTGACAGAGAGTAATCAACAGCCATCCCCCGGTACCGCGGCGCCGCCCCACCCCGCCGCCTACGCAGCCTTCTCCGCCGCCCCCCTGGCGATGGCCGTGGTGGACCGCGAGGGCCTGGTGACCGGTGCCAACCCGTCCTTCGCCGACCTGCTCGGCACGACCCCCGAGGACCTCCCCGGGGCGGTCGCCGCCGATCTGGTGGACCTCGCGTCCGACGCCCGCACCTGGCACACCTACCGCGAGGTGCTGCGCGGCCGGCAGGCCGAACTGAGCTGCACGCGCCGCATCAAGCACCAGGACGGAAGCTCCCTGTGGGCGCAGGTCACGGTCGCACCCCTGCCCGGCGCGGAGCCCGGCGGCGTTCTGCTGTCCGTCGCCGACATCAGTTCCCAGCGCGAACTCCAGGCGCGGCTGCGGCACTTGCAGATGCACGACCTGGTGACCCGGCTGCCCAACCGCACCCTGTTCTTCGAGCGCCTGACGGCCGCGCTGGAGGTGGAGTCGTACGACGAGAGCGGCACCACCGGCCGAATCGGCCTGTGCTACCTGGACCTTGACGGTTTCAAGGCGATCAACGACACCCTCGGCCACCGGGTCGGCGACAAGTTGCTGGCCGCCGTGGCCGAGCGGCTCACGCACTGCGCCGAGGAGGCGGGACAGGCCAGGTCGATCCCGCCCCTGGTGGCCCGGCTCGGCGGTGACGAATTCGCCCTGCTCGTCGAGGACTCGACGGGCACCGAACAACTGGCCGACCTCGCCGAGTCGGTGCTCGAGTCCCTGCGCGCCCCCTTCGACGTCTCCGGCCGGCGGCTGTCGGTGTCCGCCTCGATCGGCGTCGTGGAACGCCACGCGGCCGGCACCACCCCGACCGCCCTGATGCAGGCCGCCGACACGACGCTGTACTGGGCGAAAGCCGACGGCAAGGACCGCTGGACGCTCTTCGACCCCGAACGCAACGCCCACCGCATGACCCGCCAGGCCCTCGCCTCCACCCTCCGGCCGGCGATCGAGCGCGGTGAGTTCGCCCTGGAGTACCAGCCGTTGGTGAGCATGGACGACGGCCGGTTGCGCGGTGTCGAGGCGCTTGTCCGCTGGAATCATCCTCAGTTCGGCGTACTGGCGCCGAATCGGTTCATCGGACTGGCCGAGGAGGACGGTTCGATCGTGCCGCTCGGCCGCTGGATCCTGGAGACCGCCTGCCGCCAGGCGCAGTCCTGGCAGGTGGCCCACCCCGACGAGCCGCCGATCTTCGTGAGCGTGAACGTGGCCGTCCGCCAGGTCTGGGACTCCGACCTGGTGGCGGACGTGGCCCGGATCCTCGACGAGACCGGACTCGCCCCGCATCTGCTCCAGTTGGAGCTGACCGAGTCGGCGGTCATGGGCTCGTCCGGACGTCCGCTCCAGGACCTCCAGGCCCTCAGTGACATGGGCGTACGCATCGCGATCGACGACTTCGGCACGGGCTACTCGAATCTCGCGTACCTCAGCCGGCTGCCGGTCTCCGTCCTGAAGCTGGACGGCTCCTTCGTACGGGGCTTCCAGTACGAGAGCGACAACAGCGCGGCCGTGCCTCCGAACCCGGCCGACGAGGTCGTGGTCGAGGCGATGATCCAGCTGGCCCACCGGCTGGGTCTGACGGTCACCGCGGAGTGCGTGGAGACGCTGGCGCAGGCCTCGCGGCTGCGGCGGATCGGCTGCGACACCGGCCAGGGGTGGCTGTACTCGCGGCCGGTGTCGCCGGATCGTATCTCCGAGTTGCTGGGCGTACGGGTGTAGCCGATCGGGTCAGGAGGTCGGCAACCCGTAGGCGTCCGCGATGAGTTCGTAGGAGCGCAGGCGTACGTCCATGCCGGGTGCGTTGCTCGTGATCATCAACTCGTCGGCGCCGGTGCGCTTTTGGAGGTCGTCGAGGCCGGAGCGGACCTCGTCCGGGGTGCCGTGGATGACGTTGGCGTTCCAGGAGTCGGCGAACTCGCGCTCCATCGGGGTGAATTCGTAGGCCCCGGCTTCCTCGGGCGCCGGGATGAGGCCGGGGCGGCCGGTGCGCAGGCGGACCATGCCGAGGGCGGCGGCCTCGACCTGGCGGCGGGCCTCCTTCTCCTCGTCGGTGGCGAGCGCGGAGACGCCGATGAGGGCGTATGGGCGGTCGAGGACGGCCGAGGGCCGGAAGGACTCGCGGTACAGGTCCAGGGCCGGGATGGTGTTCCGCGCCGAGAAGTGGTGCGCGAAGGCGAAGGGCAGGCCGAGGACCGCGGCGAGGCGGGCGCTGAAGCCGGAGGAGCCGAGCAGCCAGAGCGGGGGCCGGTGCGGGGACTGGACGCCGCCGGGTGACGTCGCCTGGACCGGGCCGGGGACGGCGTGGATACGGCGGTAGGGGTGGCGGTCCGGGAAGTCGTCGTCGAGGAAGCGGGTGAGTTCCGCGAGCTGCTCGGGGAAGTCGTCGGCGCCCTCGTTGAGGTGGTCGGTGCGGCGCAGGGCGGCCGCCGTGGCGCCGTCCGTGCCGGGGGCCCGGCCGAGGCCGAGGTCGACGCGGCCGGGGGCCAGGGCCTCCAGGGTTCCGAACTGCTCCGCGATGATCAGCGGGGCGTGGTTCGGGAGCATCACGCCGCCCGAGCCGAGGCGGATGCGGGTGGTGTGGGCGGCCAGGTGGGCGAGGATCACCGCGGGGGAGGACGAGGCCACGCCCGGCATCGAGTGGTGTTCGGCGACCCAGTAGCGGTGGAAGCCCCGGGCTTCGGCGAGGCGGGACAGCTCGACGCTGGTGCGCAGGGCTTCGGTGGCCGTGTGCCCGGAGCTGACCGTGACCAGGTCCAGTACGGAGAGGGGGACGGGGGCGGTGCCTTGGGCTGTGCCCCGGATCTCGTCCGCCGTGCCCCGGATCTCGTCCGCCGCGCCCCGGGTCTCGTCTGCCGCCACGTGTGCCTCCTGCGGTTGTGCCGTGCGGTGTCCGTCCGGCGTTAACAGGAGGGTGGCTCCGGTTTATTCCCGCCGCTGTCCCTGAGGGCGGAACCCTCAGGGACGGTGGCCGAAGGGGGCACTACGCCTGGACGAGCGGCTCCCTCGTGAACAGTGCGCCCAGTGCCGGAGCGTTCACGCGGCGGGCCGTGAGCCGCAGGGCCTCCCAGACCGTGACCTGGTTGGCGGTGAGGACCGGCTTGGAGAGGTGCTGCTCCAGGGCCGGGATGTGGGACGCGGTGTGCAGGGCCGTGTCCGGGAGGAGGATCGCCTCGGCATCGGGGTGGCCGGCCTCCTTCGCCAGGGCGAACACTTCCTTCTCGCCCCAGGTGCCGACCTCCGCCGCCGTGATGATGCCGGACCCCCGGACCGACACCACCTCCACATCTGCGGCGCGCAGGAAGTCCGAGAAGAGACCCGCCACGTCGTCGGGGTACGTCGCGCCGATCGCCACCCGCCGCACCCCGAGCTCGCGGACCGCGTGCGCGAAGGCGAAGGACGTCGACGACGCCGGCATGCCCGCCGCGACGGCCAGGGTGCGCACCTGCTCGTGGGCGCCCTCCCAGCCGTAGACGAAGCTGCCGCTGGTGCACGCCCACACGACCGCCTCGGCGCCCGTCAGCCGCAGTTCCTCCACGCCCTTCGCGAGGCGCTCGGCAGAGCCCATCTGCAGCAGCGCGTCCACCCGGTGCGCGTCCTCGCCGATGTCGGTGTGCACCAGGTCGAGCCGGATGTCGCTGGCGAGCAACTGCTCGATGCGTGGATAGTCGTCCTCGGCGGAATGGCCCGGGTAGAGGAATCCGAGTGCCGTCATGTCAGCCTTCCTGCTGCTTGCTGCTCCTATTGCTGTTCCTGCTCTGGTACATCCGGTACTTCCGGAAGTGCCGCACCGCCACGCGCCGCCGGATCGATCAGCGCCTGATACGGCCCCACCGCTCGGGTACCCAGTCGGCGCAGCGCAGCCCACATGGTCACCTGGTTGGCCGAGAGCACCGGGATGCGCAGTTCCGCCTCCAGCTGGGGGATCACGTCGTACGTGGGGAGGTTGGTGCAGCTGATGAAGAGGGCGTCGGCGGCACGGCGTACGGCCTGGCGGGCCATGTCGGCCACATCGCGGTACGGCACCTTCCAGATGTGCCGGGTCAGCCCCATGAAGGCACACCCCGTGACCACGGTCCCGGCCTCGGCGACGTACTCCTCCAGCGCCCGCGTCACCGACACGGTGTACGGCGTCACGATCGCCACCCGCCGTACGCCGAGCTCGGCGAGCGCCTCCAGGAGCGCGCCGGACGTGGTGATGGAAGGCACCGCGCCCGCCCGGGTCATCGCCTCGCACATCGCCCGCTCGCCCGCGATGCCGCCGACGAAACTGCCGGAGGTGCAGGCGTAGGCGATGACCTCGGGGGCAATCGCGTTCAGGGTGCGCACGCCCTCGCTCAGCGTCTCGTGCTCGCTTACCAGGCGGGCCAGATCGAGGCTGACCTCGACCGGGACGAACGGTGTTCGGGTCAGGTGCAGCGAGACCTCGTCCGGCACCCAGCGCCAGAGTTCGCGGTCCAGCGCGAAGTCGAAGGGGGCCACGACGCCGACCCCACGCTGGGGTCGCGGTCCGCCGAGGAAGGAGATGTCCAGGGAGCTCATTGCAGGCACCGCCCTCACTACGAGAAACAGGTGAGCAACGGACCGTACGCATGCCCGTGTTGACGAAGGTAGGTTCGGGTGCGAGCGTGGTCAAACCTCGCATGTCAGACGGCCATCCGATCCAGCAGAACTCCGCGAATCGCCCCCGCAGACCCCCGGAGAGACGACCCCGTATGACGGCACCCACCCCCGGTCCGACACCCGCCTCCGACCCCCGGCCCGACCGCCGGGCCGACGCCCCGCCCACGCTCCTCGTCCTCGACGCCGAGCCCCTCCCCCGCCTCGGCCGTCTCACCGGTCGCGCCCGCGTCGAGCACGCGGACGAGTCGACCCTCGCCGAGCGGCTGCCGCACGCCGACGTGCTGCTGGTCTGGGACTTCACCTCCCACGCCGTACGGCACGCGTGGCCCGGCGCGGGACCCCGGCCGCGCTGGGTGCACACCGCCAGCGCCGGCGTGGACCATCTGATGTGCCCGGAACTCACCGAGTCCGACACCCTCGTCACCAACGCGCGCGGGATCTTCGACCAGCCGATCGCCGAGTACGTCGCGGCGCTGGTGCTGGCGATGGCGAAGGACCTGCCGAGAACCCTGGAGTTGCAGGGCGCCCGGGAGTGGCGGCACCGGGAGGGGCAGCGCGTCGCCGGCACACGCGCGTGCGTGGTCGGATCCGGCCCCATCGGCCGGGCGATTGCCCGCACGCTCAAGGCCCTGGACATCACCACCGCGCTGGTCGGCCGGACCCCGCGGACCGGCATCCACGGCCCCGACGACCTCGACCGGCTGATCGCCCGAGCCGACTGGGTGATCGCGGCCGCGCCGCTCACCGACCAGACGCACGGCATGTTCGACGCCCGCCGCTTCGGCGTCATGCAGCCCTCCGCCCGGTTCATCAACGTCGGGCGCGGACAGCTGGTGGTGGAGGACGACCTGGCCCAGGCCCTCACCAAGCGCTGGATCGCGGGGGCCGCGCTCGACGTCTTCGAACAGGAACCCCTCGCCCCCGAGAACCCGTTGTGGCAGGTCCCGAACCTGATCGTCTCGCCGCACATGAGCGGGGACACGATCAGCTGGCGGGATCAACTCGGAGTTCAGTTCGTGGAGTTGTACGAGCGGTGGGAGGCGGGCAGACCGCTGCAGAACGTGGTCGACAAGCAGCGTGGGTACGTACCCGGACGCTGATGTCTACGGCTGGAGGGCGACGCATGACGGATCTCACCGAACTGACCGCCGTACAACTCCTCGACGGCTACCGCAAAGGAGAGTTCAGCCCCGTCGACGCCACCCGAGCGACCCTGGAGCGGGCCGAACGGATCCAGCCGGAGGTCAACGCCTTTGTGCGCCTGACCGCCGAGGAGGCGCTCGCGCAGGCCGGCGCGTCGGCGGACCGTTGGCGGCGCGGCGAACCGGCCGGGCTGCTCGACGGGGTTCCGGTCACCGTGAAGGACATCCTGCTGATGCGCGGCGGACCGACGCTGAAGGGCTCGAAAACCATCTCCGAGACGGGGAGCTGGGACGAGGACGCCCCCTCCGTGGCCCGGCTGCGCGCCCACGGCGCCGTCTTCCTCGGCAAGACGACGACCCCGGAGTTCGGCTGGAAGGGCGTCACCGACTCACCCCAGTCCGGCGTCACCCGCAACCCCTACGACCCGACCCGCACCGCGGGCGGCTCCAGCGGTGGCGCGGCGGCGGCCGTGGCGCTCGGCGCGGGGCCGCTCGCGCTGGGCACGGACGGCGGCGGCAGTGTCCGTATCCCGGCGGCGTTCTGCGGCATCTTTGGCCTGAAACCGACGTACGGCCGTGTCCCGTTGTACCCCGCGAGTGCCTTCGGCACCTTGGCGCACGTCGGCCCGATGACCCGTGACGCGGCCGACGCGGCCCTGCTCCTGGACGTCATCGGCACGCCCGACTCCCGCGACTGGTCGGCCCTTCCGTCGGCGCCGGGTTCCTTCGTGTCGGGCCTGGCCGGAGGGGTGCACGGGCTGCGGGTCGCCTACTCGCCCTCGCTCGGCGGGCAGGTGGCGGTGCGCCCGGCTGTCGCGGCGGCGGTACGGCGGGCGGTGCAGCGGCTGGCGGGGCTGGGCGCGTTCGTCGAGGAGACCGACCCCGACTTCACCGACCCGGTGGAGGCCTTCCACACCCTGTGGTTCACCGGCGCGGCCCGGGTGACCCAGCATCTGGGCCCGCATCAGCGGGAGTTGCTCGACCCCGGCCTCAGGGAGATCTGCGACACGGGGGCCCGCCTCTCCGCGCTCGACTATCTGGCCGCGGTGGATGTCCGCATGGAACTGGGCCGCCGTATGGGCCACTTCCACGACACCTACGACCTGCTCGTCACCCCGACCCTCCCGCTCACGGCCTTCGAGGCGGGCGCCGAGGTCCCGAAGGGCTCGGGGCATCGCAGGTGGACAGGCTGGACGCCGTTCACGTATCCCTTCAACCTGACCCAGCAGCCGGCGGCCACCGTCCCCGTCGGCACGGACGGGGACGGTCTGCCGATCGGTCTGCAACTCGTGGCCACCCGGCACCGGGACGATCTGGTGCTACGGGCGGCTCACGCGCTGTACGAGACCGGTTGGGCCGGCCTCACACCCTCCGGGACCTGACGGTCGTACCGGTGTCGATCACCTCGAGGGGCGCGCCCGGGCGACGCGTCACTCGAGGCGCCGGAACCTCAGGGACTCTCCCAGCGCTCCTGCCCGCCACAGGTCGTTGCAGCCCTGGGCCAGTTCCTCCAGGCCCTCCACGATCTGGCCCCAGACGATGCCGGGCACCCAGCCCACGTCGCCGTTCAGGAGCAGGTTGTTGCGCTCGTAGAACAGGGCCAGGTCGACCACCGTCGTGCCGGGGCGGACCTCACGGTCGTAGCCGTAGGACTTGGTGCCCAGTTCCGTTCCCGCGAAGGCGAAATAGCACAGATCGCCCGGAATGGGGGTGACTGTCGGGTTTTCCAGCGGCGGCTCCGTTTCCGCGAAGGGCGGGAAGAGGGCGTAGATCTCGTTGCGGGCGTACTTGGCGTGGTAGACGTCGCCGGTCAGGGGCAGGGCGTCCCAGACGGCCGCGCAGGTGAGCGGGGCTCGGTCGTCCAGGAGTTTTGCGGTGCAGTGGATGCCCCGCTTGACCAGCGACACCTCGATGAACCGTTCAGTCATGCATTCAAGGGTGCATACATCGCATGGTCTCGGGTAGCCGCGCCGCCATGGCTCCACCTATGGAACATGTCCGAACACAAGTCGAACACAGATCCGGGACCACACGCCGGTCGCTGCTCGCGGGGGTGGCGGCGCTCGGCGCGCTGGGCGCGGCAGGCTGCTCACGCGTGGCAACCGCCTCCACCAAAAGAGGCGGCGAGCTGCTCGACCGGCTGCGCGCCGCCGGTGTCGTACGGCTCGGAATCGCGGGTGAGATTCCCTTCGGGTACATCGACAAGAACGGTGAACTCACCGGTGAGGCCCCCGAGCTGGCGAGGGTCATCTTCAAGCGGCTCGGCGTGGACCGGGTGCAGCCCGTGCCCACCGAGTTCGGGTCGCTGATCCCCGGGCTGAACTCCCAGCAGTTCGACGCCGTCGCCGCCGGGATGTACGTCAATCCCGAACGCTGTGAACAGGTCATCTTCTCCGACCCCGACTACCAGATGCTCGATTCCTTCATCGTGCGCAAGGGCAACCCGAAGGGGCTGCACGACTACAAGGACGTCGTCGAGAAGAAGGCCAAGTTCGCCACCGGGACCGGCTATGCCGAGATCCAGTACGCCGTCGAGGCGGGGTACAAGGAGAGCGACATCCTCATCGTCCCGGACCAGGTCGCGGGGCTGAACGCGGTCGAGGCGGGACGCGTGGACGTCTTCGCCGGTACGGCGCTGACCACCCGTGAGGTCGTCAAGAAGTCGGCCAAGGCTGAGTCCACCAAGGCCTTCGCGCCCCTCGTCGGCGGCAAACCGCACGTCGACGGCGGCGCGTTCGCGTTCCGGCAGACGGAGACCGCGCTGCGGGACGCCTTCAACGTCGAGTTGCACAAGCTGAAGAAGAGCGGCGAACTGTTCCGCATCCTCAAGCCCTTCGGCTTCACCGAGGCAGAGATGACCGACCTCACCGCGAAGGAGCTGTGCGGCGGAGGGAAGAGCGGATGACCTCGGGACTCTGGGAACTCGTACTCCAAGGAATCTGGATCACCGTCCAGCTGCTGGTGCTGAGCACACTGGTGGCAACGGCGGTCGCCTTCGGGGTCGGCATGGCCCGCACGCACCGGCTGTGGATAGTCCGCTTCCTCGCGGGCGTCTACACCGAGGTGTTCCGCGGGACTTCCGCCCTGATCATGATCTTCTGGGTGTTCTTCGTGCTGCCGGTCGCCTTCGGCTGGCAGTTGGTGCCCCTGTGGGCGGGCACGTTGGCACTCGGGCTGACCTACGGGGCGTACGGCGCCGAGATCGTGCGCGGCGCCCTCAACTCCGTCGATCCGGCGCAGCGTGAGGGCGGCATCGCGCTCAGCTTCACGCCGTGGCAGCGGATGCGGCTGATCATGCTGCCGCAGGCGATACCGGAGATGATCCCCTCCTTCAACAACCTGCTGGTGGAGCTGCTCAAGGGCACCGCACTGGTGTCCGTCATGGGCATGGGCGACCTGGCCTTCAGCGCCAACCTGGTGCGCCTCGCGCTCCAGGAGAGCGCGGAGATCTACACGTACGTCCTGGTGATCTACTTCGTCATCGCCTTCCTCCTCACGCGGGGGATGCGCGGACTGGAGCGCAAGCTCAAGGCCGGTGTCGGCAAGTCCGTCGGGCGTACGCCCGACCAGGAGCTGCACCGTCCTGAAACGACCGGCGTCGGCGCGGGAGGTGCTCTCTGATGACCTGGGACTGGGGCGCTGTCGCCGACTTCATGCCGCGTTTCTGGGACGGACTGCTGCTCACCCTGCAGATCCTGGCCCTCGGCTCGCTGATCTCGTTCGCGCTGGGCCTGGTGTGGGCGCTGCTGATGCGCGCACCGAGCCGGTTCGTGCGCTGGCCGGTCGGGGCGGTCACGGAGTTCATCCGCAACACCCCGCTGCTGGTGCAGCTGTTCTTCCTCTTCTACGTGCTGCCCGAGTGGGGCATCACAGCCTCGGCGCTGACCACCGGTGTCTTCGCGATCGGGCTGCACTACTCGACGTACACGATGCAGGTCTACCGGGCCGGCATCGAAGCGGTGCCCGTCGGCCAGTGGGAGGCCGCGACGGCACTGAACCTGCCGGTGACCAGGACGTGGCGGGTGGTGATCCTCCCGCAGGCGATCCGCCGGGTCGTGCCCGCACTCGGCAACTACGTCATCGCGATGCTCAAGGACACACCCATCCTGATGACGATCACGGTCATGGAGATGCTCGGCCAGGCGCGGCTGTTCGCGCAGGACACCTTCCAGTTCACCGAGCCCCTGACGGTCATCGGTGTGGCCTTCATCTTCATCGCCTACCCGGCCTCCCTTCTCGTACGAGCCCTGGAGCGACGCCTTGTCCGCTGACACCCCTCTCATGAAAGATCCCGACGCGAGCGCCAATCCGCCGGTGGACGGCAGCGAACTGATCCGCTTCGACCACGTCACCAAGCGCTTCGGGTCCAACACGGTCCTCGACGGCCTCGGCTTCTCCGTCGAGTCCGGCAAGCACGTCACGCTGATCGGCCCGTCCGGCTCCGGCAAGACGACGATCCTGCGGCTGCTGATGACCCTGCTCAAGCCGGACGAGGGCACCATCACGGTGGCCGGGGACAAGCTCTTCCCGGCACCCGAGAAGCAGGTCCGCGAGGTCCGCAAGAACATCGGGATGGTCTTCCAGCAGTTCAACCTCTTCCCGAACATGACCGTGCTGCGGAACATCACCGAGGCCCCGGTCACCGTCCTCGGCCTGCCCAAGGACGAGGCGGAGGCGCGCGCCCGCGAGCTTCTCGACCTGGTCGGCCTCGCCGACAAGTGCGACGCCCGCCCGACCCAGCTGTCCGGCGGCCAGCAGCAGCGGGTGGCGATCGCGCGGGCCCTGGCCATGCGGCCGCAGATACTGCTGCTCGACGAGGTGACCTCCGCGCTGGACCCGGAGTTGGTCGCCGGCGTCCTCGACGTGCTGCGGGACATCGCCCGCACCACCGACATCACCATGCTCTGCGTGACCCACGAGATGAATTTCGCCCGGGACATCTCGGACCAGGTCCTGATGTTCGACTCCGGCCGGGTGATCGAGTCCGGCAGCCCGGAGAAGATCTTCAACGACCCCGAGAACGACCGCACGAGGGAGTTCCTCAGCGCTGTGCTGTGACTTCGGGACCGGCCAGTGATGTGGGCATATGCCAGAGTGCTGCTACCGCAGTCGAGGGCGTCGCAATCTCGTCAACGACCGCTCACTACAAGCCTCTTGCCCGTTATCGTGAAGGAGATTGGCTGACACGAACCCGGCCCAATGAGAAGCGACGTGCGACCGCAGGGGGAACCGTGGCGCTGCAGCACGAGCCGACGACGCCGTACCACTCGGCCCAGGACGCCCTGCGCGTCCTGGAGACCGTGGCGCGGCACAGCACCGGAGTCACCGACACCGAGCTCGCCCGGCACACGGGCATCGACCCCGAGCGCCTGACCGGCCTCCTGCTGATGCTGCGCCGCGAGGGCTACGTGGAGCAGGTGGCCGACGGCGCGTACGTCACGGGCGAGGCACTGGCCCGCCTCGGCTCCGCGCAGGGCCGCGAGCAGGCCCTGCGCGAGAACCTCCAGCGCACTCTGGACCGGCTGCGCGACTCGGTCGGCGCCGCCGTCTACATCAGCCGGTACGTCGACGGCGAGATCAAGATCGACCAGTACGCGGCGGGGCCGGCCACCCCCGTGGTCAACGAGTGGGTCGACTTCCGCTTCTCCGCCCACGCCACCGCGATCGGCAAGAGCCTGCTCGGCCAGCTCGACCACAACGGCCGGCGCGATCATCTCTCCCGCCACAAGATGGCCCGCCTCACCTCGCGCACGATCACCAGCGACCGGGTCCTGCTCTCCCGCCTGGAGTCCCAGCCGCCGACGGTCCCCCACCTCGACCTCCAGGAGTACGCGGTGGGCACGGTGTGCGCGGCGGTCCCGATCACGGCCGGGTCGTCGGTGGGCTGCCTGGCCCTGTCGCTCCCGCTCGAGCACGCCCACCGGCTGCGCCAGGCGGCGGACGCCCTGAACCGGAACGCGGCGCCGGTGCTGCTCAGCCTCGCCATCTGACGGTGGTCGGAAGCACCCCCGCGGACCAGGTAGTATTTTCTCCGTCGCCAGCCGCGAGAGCACGAAATGCGCGGTCGGCGCGAGTCATGCGCCGCTAGCTCAGTTGGTTAGAGCAGCTGACTCTTAATCAGCGGGTCCGGGGTTCGAGTCCCTGGCGGCGCACCGGTGAAGGGCCTCTCGTGGGAGCGGGAGGCCCTTCGGCGTCTTCCAGTCTCCGATACGCCTGCTCGCCGGGCGGCCGCCACCACACCGGGTCGGCGCACCGCACCCCCTCCGTCCGCAGCCGCGCCCGGTGAATCTTGTTCGTGGCCGTGACCGGCATCCGCTCCACCACCCGCACGAACCGGGGCGCCATCTTGGTCCCGAGATCGGGCTGAGCGGCCAGGAAGTCCGCGAAGGCCTCCGGATCGAAGGTCCCGGCGATCGTCGCCATCACCTGGTCCCCGGTCACCGGATCGGGCACGGCGTACACGGCGACGGCCACCGCCCCCTCGTACCGCGCGAGGATGTTCTCGATCATCGCGGCGGCCAGGTTCTCGCTGTCCACGCGGATCCGGTCGTCCGTGCGGCCGGCGAAGTAGAGATAGCCGTCACGGTCCCGGTAGAAGAGATCACCGGTCCAGTACCAGCCGTCCCGCCGCCGCTCGGCCTCCGCCTCGGGATTGCGCCAGTACCCCTCGAAGGGGTTCGGCCCCCGGTTCACCAGCTCCCCTATCGCCTCCTCGCCATTCAGCAGCCGCCCTGCCGGATCGAAGACCGCGGGCGGGCACTCCTCCCGCGTCCGCGCGTCCAGGACGACGAGCCCGGGCCCGGCCCGGCCCACCGCCGCCCGGGGAGCCCCGGGCACCCACGGGATCGCGGCCCCGCCCTCGGAGGAGCCGTACCCCTCCACCAGCCGCACGCCGAACCGCCGCTCGAAAGCCATGGCGTCCTGCGCCCCCGCCTCCGTCCCGAAGCCGAGCCGCAGCGGATTGTCGCGGTCGTCCGGGCGGGGCTCGGTGGCGAGGAGGTACTGGATCGCCCGGCCGACGTAGGTGAAGTACGTCGCCCCGTACGCCCGTACGTCCGCCAGGAACCCGGACGCCGAGAACCGCCGCCGCAGCGCCACGCCCGCGCCGGCCGTGAGGGCGGGTGCCCAGTCGGCGATCACGGCGTTGCCGTGGAACATCGGCATGCAGACGTAGTGCACGTCGTCGGGCCGGACGCGGAACTGGTCGGCCAGCGAGCGTCCGGCGGCGGCCAGCCGTCCCTGGGTGCAGATCGCGGCCTTGGGCGCGCCGGTCGATCCGGATGTGAAGTAGAGCAGGAGCCGGTCGTGCGGGGCGGCACGGGAGGCGTCGGGCCGCGCGCCGGCATACGGGGCGAGCAGGGCGTGGTACTCCGCCGAGTCGGTCAGCAGCAGGCGTACGCCGGGCAGGTCGAGGCCGGTGAGCAGGGGCAGGTGGGCCCGCTCGGTGACCAGCACCCGGCACTCGGTGTGCAGGATGTCGCGGGCGAGTTCGGCGCCGCGGCGGGTGGGGTTGATCCCGGCGACGGCGGCCCCCGCGAGGGCGGCCGCGCTCAGCCACAGGGGGTACTCGGGGGTGTTGTCGAGCAGCACCCCGATGTGCGGCTCGGCGCCGGGCGGCAGCAGGTCGGCCAGCAGCGCCGCCCGGACGGCGGCCCCGGCCGCCATCTCGTGCTGCGTGAGCATCCCGCCCTCGAACCACAGCCCCGGCCGGTGGTCGTCCCATCGTGCCGCCACGAGCTCCGCGACCGTGCGCCCCGTAGTGGACTCCATGGCGGCGCACGGTAGTTGATGCTCCGTCAGATGTGGAGGGTCAGAAGCCGCTCATCGGGTCCGTGCCCGAGGACATGTCCGAGTAGGTGCTCATGAAACCGGCGCAGAACACCACGACCACCCCGAGGAACACGAGGATGCCGGCGGTGGCCGCCGCCTGCCTGGCGTGGCCCGGCGCATGGGCCGTGGCCACCACCTGAGCGCCCTCGGCGTAGTGGACGGTGACGAGGTCCCCCTCGACCCTCGCCCCCGGCCCGCCCTCCTCCTCGAACCGGACGAGGCGGCCGTCGCGCGCGACGAACTCGTACACGTGGTGCAGGGTGGTGTGCACGGACGTGTTGCCGTGGCCGCCGCTCACGGTCGTGTACGACCGCAGACAGCGTGCCTGCGCGGTCAGCCCGCTGTTCCACGCCCTGCGCATCTGCAGCGAGCGGAACACCACCCGGTACGCCACGAAGAGGGCCACGGCCATGATGAGACCGGGTATGACGTAGAAGATCGCGTCCATGGTTCATCCCCCGAGGTCGGTGCGCCGACCCCGATGGGCCGGCGTGGGAGTGATCTACCCACGCCGGCCGGGGTTCTGACTCAAGAGAACCTCAGAACGTGACGTCCGAGCAGGCGTAGAACGCGTTGCTCGTGTCGGCGATCGTCCACACCGCGAGGATGACGTGGTGACCGCTCAGCCCGGACGGCAGCCTGCCACTGTGCGAGAGCGTGGACGGCGGCCGCTGCCCGTTGTACGGGACCGTGAAGAACGGCGTGAGGTTGAGGTCGGACCGGGACAGGTTGTGGTTCTGGTTCCAGCCCGGCTTGGTGACGTAGTACCGGAAGTCGGTCGTGGCGTGCATGGCCGTGAACTGCCACCGGAAGGTGTAGTTCTGACCGCCGGTCACCCTGGTGGTGGGCCAGGCGCCGCCGGACGGCGTCTTCGGCGCGCTGAGCTGGCTGAACTGGCCCAGCCCGCCGTTGCATATCGACCCGTCGGCCGGGCCGGAGCCCGGGAAGCCCTTGGGGCCCTCGACGCTCTGCGGCTCCCACTGGATGGACCCGCAGTTGGTCACGGTGCCGTTCTGACAGAGCTTCTGACGGCTGATGGGGAGGTCGGTGTAGCCGTGGCTGGACGCACCCCCGGCGGAGAGCACGAGGGCTCCGGCCGTGGTGAGTCCGAGTGCGGCGGCGGACAGCTTGGTCTTTCTGCGCATGCTGCTGCTCCTGGGAACGTGGGGGAAGTTCGGCGAGCTTGCAGGTCTAGACCAAGTCTCAGATTATTGCTGACTGTTGAACATGTCCATACCAATCGAGGAACACGTTCGCCGTACCGTCACGTTCGCGCCGTCAGACGGCCGTCTCCCCCCGCCCCGCGCAGAACGCCACCGTCAAGTCCTTGACCAGTGCCTTGCGTTCGTAGTCGTCGAGATCGACCAGGCCCCGCATGGTCAGTGTCGTCACCGTGTCCTCCACCGAGTCGACGACCGAGGTGAGCATGGTCGCCCGGGCCTGCGCGTCCAGCGCGGCGATACGGCGGCGGTGCATGGCGGCGGCGACCTCGGGGGCGTACTCCACCCGCACCGGCCGCACCGAGAACACCTCCAGCCCGACCGCGCCCGCGTCCCGCACGACCGTCCGGGTCAACGCGTCCGCGGTCACCTCGGCGGAACCCCGCGTGGCACCCGGCATCTCCACCGGCACCCGGGCGAGCGCCGCCTCGACGCACTCGCGCAAGTAGAGCTCGTGATCCTCCACCCCGAGCGTCGCCCGCGCGGTGTCCCTCACCCGCCACACCACCAGGACGACGGCCCGCAGCGCGACCCCGTTGCCGTCCGCCGCCTGCATCGCCTCACTGCGCCAGTGCCGCAGCCGTACGTCGACCCGGCGGCGCAGCAGCAGCGGGTTGACCCACAGCAGGCCGGTGCGCCGGACCGTCCCCTGATAGCGGCCGAACAGCCCGAGCACCCAGGCCCGCCCGGTCCGCCCCCGCGCGAGCCCGCCCAGGCCGACGCACCCCAGGGCTCCGGCCCCCGCGTACGCCGCCCACTGCGCGGGACCCAGTCCGGCACCCGCGGACGCGGGCAGCCGCAGTGCCTCCATCGCCAGCTGCGGCAGCACCCCGGCCCACCACGAGGTGGCCAGGCACCCGGCCGCCCCGCAGGCACCGGCGAGCACCCCCGCCGCCCCGGGCAGCACGCGCGCGGGCCGCTCCACCAGGTCGGGGTCGACCTCCGGCGCGGGACGCGGCTTCGGCTGCATCGGACGGCGCAGGCGCGGCTGCTCCCCCGTGCCCTGCCGGCGCGCCACGACCGTCGGCCGCAGCGGCACCGACACCGGTCCCGCCTCGTCGCGGAACAGCAGATGGACGGGGATCTCGGTGGTCACCTCGTTCTGGATCAGCCTCGCGGGCCGGGCAGGCACGTCGGCCGGCCCCTCGAATCCCGCGAGCCCCTCGGGTTCGGGCGTGTGAGAAGTGGTCGTGGTCATGCGTGCCTCCAGCCTCCGCGCCAGATGCGTCACAACAGTGGTTGTCGGACTGCGGCGTTACGAGAAGAGCCGCCGCCAGGTCTCGGGCCCCGGAAGGCCGTCCGCCGCGCCGCCCCGCCAGCCCTGGGCACGCTGGAAGGCCTCGACGCCCCGCCGGTCCGCCTCGCCCCAGCGCGGTCCCGGCCCGGTCTTGTAGTGCTTGCCGAACCCCTTCTTCACCAGCTGCCTGCCGAGCCGGGTGACGTACTCGTTGTCGGCGCCCGGCCGGAACATCGCCCGCCCCGGATAGCCCGGCACGCCGTGCGACGCCGGCTGCGCGCGCCCGGCCGCCCCGCCCGGCACGTCCTTGCCCTTGCCCGTCACCAGCAGCAGCCACGTCTGCGGCCCGGGCAGCCCGGCCGCGTCCTGGCCCTGCCAGCCCTGCGCCTGCTGGAAGGCCTGTGTGGCCCTGCGGTCCGCGTCCGTCCAGCGCGAGGCGGGGCCGGACGTGTAGTACCGGCCGGCGCCGCGCTCGACGAGGAGCCGGCCCAGCCGGTCGACGTGCTTGTTGTTGGCCCCCGGGCCGAAATACGCCCGTCCCGGGTACGCCGTCGCGCTCGGCGGGGCCCCGGGAGCGGCCGGCTCGGGGGTGGTCGGCTGGGCTGTGGTCGGCTGGCTGGTCGCCGGCTCGGTGGGGTCCTGCTTCGTGCTGTCCGGCTTCGTGATGTCCGGCTTCGCGGTGGCCGGCTTCGCGGTCCCCTCTTTCCCGGTCTCCTGTTTCCCGGTCTCCTGTTTCCCGGTGGCCGGTTCCGTCTCCGTCGTGGCGGTCTTGAGCCCCTTGTAGCGGTAGGGCACATAGCGGTCGGAGTGGCTCGAGTAGGCGTACGGGGTGGTCTTCCGGCGGGCGTGCGGCGGTGTCGACTCGTAGGCGACGTAGTAGGTGTGCGTGTGGTCCGTCCAGCCGCCGAAAATGACGACGTGCGAGCCTTTCTCGGGGTTCGCCGGATTGTGGAACAGCAGAATGTCGCCGGGCTGCAGGTCCTTCTTGGTGATGCGTACGCCGTACTCGTGGAGGCTGCCGGTCCATTCGTTTCCGGGCAGGTTCCAGGCCATCGAGACGAAGCCCGAGCAGTCCTGCCGGTATCCGTCCGACCAGTACTTGGACATGCTGTACGGAACCTTCGCGGTGACCCATTTCTTGGCCCGCGTGATGATCTCCGCGCGGGTGGTCGCGGGTGTCTTGACCGGGCCGACCGGGCCGACCGGGGAGACCGGCTGTCCACCCGGCCCGTGCAGCGGGGCCCGGCCTCCCTGGGGTGTAGCGGGGTCGTCACCTGCGGGAACGCCCGGACGTTCGGTGACGTGGGGGGCGGCGAGGGCTGGAGCCGTATGGCCTACGGCGAGGGTCGTGGAGGCGGCTGCGGCCAGGATCAGCGCCCGGTGGGCGGCCGGGTGGCGGCCGGTCGCGGAATGCGGCAGAACGCGTCTCCAGTGAACGCATCCCGGGCAGTCACAGTCACTCGCAGGGTCGAATTCCTCGAATACCGGAGTCCGAGTCTCCATGCGATTCCCCTCACACTCCAGTTGGATATCTCCGCGGCAGTACACCTCGCCAGTCTCACAACTGTCTTCCGGACTCGCATGTTGACGGTCCGAATGGTTTACGCCCGCCCCGGAGCCCCCGGCCGCCCCGTCCTCACGGTCAGGACCACCCCCGCAGGTCATGTAGAGTTACGCCGTCAGCAAGCGCCGCTAGCTCAGTTGGTTAGAGCAGCTGACTCTTAATCAGCGGGTCCGGGGTTCGAGTCCCTGGCGGCGCACCGACAGTGGAAGCCCCTCGTGCAAGCGGGGGGCTTTTCGCGTGTTTGGCCGGATACTCTCTGGTCATGGCAGCGCGTGACCTCCAGGAGCGGATCAAGAAGCTCATCATCGACCGCCGGCTGGCCTCCGGGGCCCCGCTGCCGACGGAGCCCGAGCTGATGACTCATCTGGGTGCCAGCCGCAACTCCGTGCGCGAGGCGCTCAAGGGGTTGCAGGCGATGGGCATCGTCGAGATCCGGCACGGCTTCGGGACGTATGTCGGGACCATGTCACTGGCGCCGATGATCGAGGGCCTCGCCTTCCGCACGGTCGCCGGGCACTGCCGGGGCGAGGACACCCTGCTCCAGCTGGTGCAGCTGCGGGAGGCCGTGGAGACGGGGCTGGTGTCCCGGCTCGCGGGGCGGCTCCCGGACACCGACCTCGTTGAACTGGATGCGCTCGTCGACCGTATGGAGGAACAGGCCGCGCGGGGCGGTGACGGCATCGCCGACACCGACCGGGCGTTTCACGCCACCCTCTACCGGGGGCTGGACAACGCGCTGCTGGGCGAGGTCATGGAGGCGTTCTGGGACGCCTTCCACCGCGTCCACACCGATCTCGGGGGTGCCCCGCAGGATCCGCTGGTCACGTGCCGGCAGCACCGGGAGATCGTGGACGCGGTGCGGTCGGGCGATGCGATACGAGCGGAGGGAGCCATACGAGAGCACTTCGGCAACATCCGCGCCCGGGTATCCACGACGGGTACACAACACCCCCACAGGTGCCCCAATGAGCGCGTATGACCGGTAAACACCTCGTTTCGCATCTTGCGATCATGCGGTACGGCGTAGAACTCTGGTGATGGTTTTTCAAGATGCTGCGGATACGCGGCAGTTGGGGGGCAAGGAGCCGGTTGCCGGTTTTCGCCGGGGGTAGGGGCCCCGTTCATGACCGCATGCCGAGGGGGGCATGATGCAACCGGAAGGTCGCTGTTCCATGTCTAAGGTGTGGAAGACGTGGTGACTGCGGCCCACCACTGATACGTCTGTGAAGGTCGAGGGGGACTGGAGCAGCCGTCAAGGAACCGACAGACACGTGGGGTTACCCGCGTGTGGGGGGATGACTCATGACGTCGACGCCGACGGGCGCCCGGCAGAACTTCGACCCGTCTCAAACCACCCAGCTAAGGGTGCCTTCGCATACCCGGACGGGTGCGTTCCGCCGGATCAAGAAGACGCTGCCGAAGTACGACTACGAGCACTACAGCCGGCTGGCCGGTCCCCTCACCCAGCCCGACCCGAACAAGCCGTACCGGGTCGAGTACCGCTCACTGATCTCGCAGGAGCCGCACCGGATCAGGGTCGCGCTGATGCTGGCGGCCGCTCCGCTGCTGTCGCTGGTCCTGCTGTTCTGGCTGCTGCAGCCGGAGCACTGGACCGAACGGGACTATCCCGCCTTCGACTTCCTGCCCGCGCTCGACATCGTGATGCTCGTCTCGATCGGTCTGATCGAGTTCTTCCGCTGCATGAACGTGCTGTCGAACGCGCACGCCACGCTCGTCGCCCGCGACCCGATCCCGGTGGTTCCCGAGACCGGCACGAGAGTGGCCTTCCTGACCTCCTTCGTGCCCGGCAAGGAGCCGCTGGAGATGGTGACGAAGACCCTGGAGGCGGCCGTGAAGCTGCGCCACCGGGGCCTTCTGCACATCTGGCTGCTCGACGAGGGCGACGACCCGGAGGTCAAGGAGGTCTGCAAGCGGCTCGGCGTCCACCACTTCTCCCGCAAGGGCGTCGCCAAGTGGAACCAGGCCAAGGGCCCGCACCGCGCCAAGACCAAGCACGGCAACTACAACGCCTGGCTGGACGCGCACGGCGACGACTACGACTTCTTCGCCTCGGTCGACACCGACCACGTGCCGCTGCCGAACTACCTGGAGCGGATGCTCGGCTTCTTCCGCGACCCGAACATCGGCTTCGTCATCGGCCCGCAGGTGTACGGCAACTACGACAACTTCGTCACCAAGGCCGCCGAGTCCCAGCAGTTCCTCTTCCACGCCCTCATCCAGCGCGCCGGCAACCGCTACGGCGCCCCGATGTTCGTGGGTACGTCGAACGCCGTACGTATCAAGGCGCTCAAGCAGATCGGCGGTCTGTACGACTCGATCACCGAGGACATGGCGACCGGTTTCGAGATCCACCGCCACAAGAACCCGGCGACGGGCAAGAAGTGGCGCTCGGTCTACACGCCGGACGTGCTCGCCGTCGGTGAGGGCCCCAGCGCCTGGACGGACTTCTTCACCCAGCAGATGCGCTGGTCGCGAGGGACGTACGAGACGATCCTCAAGCAGTACTGGAAGGGCTGGTACTCGCTGCCGCCGAGCAAGCTCTTCAACTACACGATGATGATCATCTTCTACCCGATGTCGGCCCTGAACTGGATCCTGGCGGCGCTGAGCTGTGCGCTGTTCCTGGGCCTGGGCGCCTCGGGTGTGAACATCGACCCGACGATCTGGCTGATGCTCTACGGCAACGCCTCCGCGCTCCAGATCGGTCTGTACGTCTGGAACCGCCGCCACAACGTCTCGCCGCACGAGCCCGAGGGCTCCGGCGGCGTGGCCGGCATGGTGATGTCCGCGCTGTCGGCGCCGCTGTACGCGAAGGCCCTGATCGACTCCGCGCTGCGCAAGAAGAGCAAGTTCGTGGTCACTCCCAAGGGCGATTCCGCGAGCCCCGACAGGTGGTTCGGGACCTTCCGTTACCACTGGTACTTCATCGGAATCTTCGGCGCCTCGATCACCGCCGGTTTCGTGTACGGCCACTCGCACCCGGCGATGATCATCTGGGCGACGTTCGCCATGCTGATCACCGCGACGCCGATCTTCGCCTGGCGCTACATGCTGCGGCAGGAGAGGAAGAAGCCCGCCGCGACGGTCCCGGCGCAGCCTGTGCCGGCCCAGCCCGCGCCGTACCAGCCGGAGACGCAACCGCTGCCCGCGCAGCACGCGTCCCATGCCCCGCACGCGGCCCACGCGCCGCAGCACAAACCGAGTTGGGCCGCCTCGTCCGGCAGCGGCACCGACCAGACCATGCAGATTGCCCTTGGTGGACTTGGGGGACGTAAGGAATGAACGACCGTGCAGGCCGCCGCCGCGCCCGTCGACTCGCGATAGGTACGGCGGTGGTGCTCGCGCTGGCCGGAATGAACGGGCCGTGGCTGTATCGCGTCGGCACCGAGAAATACCACCAGTACCAAATCAACAGACCCGAGTACAAAGCCGAGAACGGCAAGTGGGAGATCGTCGAATTCCCCGAGGAGTACCGCCTCAACACGATCCACGCGGCGCTCCTGCACACCGGCAAGGTGCTGCTGATCGCGGGCTCGGGCAACAATCAGGACAACTTCGACGCGAAGAAGTACGACACCCGGATCTGGGACCCGGTCAAGGGCACGATCAAGAAGGTGCCGACGCCGAACGACCTGTTCTGCACCGGCCACACCCAGCTGTCCAACGGCAACCTGCTGATCGCGGGCGGTACGAAGCGGTACGAGAAGCTCAAGGGTGACGTCACCAAGGCCGGCGGCCTGATGATCGTCCACAACGAGAACCCGGACGAGCCGATCACGCTGCCCGCGGGCACCAAGTTCACCGGCAAGGAGAACGGCAAGACGTTCGTCTCCAAGGACCCGGTGCTGGTGCCGCGCGCGAAGAAGGTCTTCGACAAGGCGACCGGCGAGTTCCTGCGCAACGACCCCGGCCTCGGCCGGATCTACGTCGAGGCGCAGAAGAAGGGCGCCAAGTACGAGACCGGCACCCAGGACAACTACCGCATCCAGGGGCTGTCCGGCGCCGACGCGCGCAACACGTACGGCATCGCGCAGAAGCTCGCCCTCGACAAGAAGGACTTCCAGGGCATCAGGGACGCCTACGAGTTCGACCCGGTCGCCGAGAAGTACATCAAGGTCGACCCGATGCACGAGGCCCGCTGGTACCCGACGCTCACCACGCTCGGCAACGGCAAGATCCTCAGCGTCTCCGGCCTCGACGACATCGGCCAGCTGGTGCCGGGCAAGAACGAGGTCTACGACCCGAAGACCAAGAAGTGGACGTACCTGACGAAGGTACGGCAGTTCCCGACGTACCCGGCGCTGTTCCCGCTGGAGAACGGGAAGATCTTCTACTCGGGTTCGAACGCGGGCTACGGTCCCGACGACGTGGGCCGCGACCCCGGCATCTGGGACGTCGACACCAACAAGTTCAGCAAGCTGCCCGGGCTGAGCGACCCCAAGCTGCTGGAGACCTCCGGCACGGTGCTGCTGCCGCCCGCGCAGGACGAGAAGTACATGGTGATCGGCGGCGGTGGCGTCGGCGAGTCCAAGGAGGCGAGCGAGAAGACGCGGCTGATCGACCTGCAGGCCGACAGTCCGAAGTTCGCGGACGGGCCTTCGCTGGAGAAGGGCACGCGGTATCCGCAGGCCTCGGTACTGCCGGACGACACCGTGCTGGTGTCGGGTGGCTCCGAGGACTACCGGGGCCGCGGCGACTCCAACATCCTCCAGGCGCACCTATACCGGCCGGGCGCGACGGAGTTCGACCGGGTCGCCGATCCGCTGGTGGGCCGTAACTACCACTCGGGGTCGATCCTGCTGCCCGACGGCCGTGTGATGTTCTTCGGCTCGGACTCGCTGTACGCCGACAAGGCCAACACCAAGCCGGGCAAGTTCGAGCAGCGGATCGAGATCTACACGCCGCCGTATCTGTACCGGGACGCGCAGCCGTCGCTGTCGGGCGGTCCGCAGACCATCAAGCGGGGCGGGACGGGCACGTTCACCTCGCAGCACGCCTCGTCCATCGAGAACGTACGGCTCATGCGGCCGAGCGCGTCGACGCATGTCACGGACGTGGACCAGCGGTCGGTGAAGCTGGACTTCAAGAAGTCCGGTGACAAGATCACGGTGGATGTGCCGACGAACCGGAATCTGGTTCCGTCGGGTTGGTACATGCTGTTCGTGACGGATGATCAAGGGACGCCGTCGAAGGCGCAGTGGGTGAAGGTGCCGTAGATGCAGCAACGCTCCCGCACCTTGTTCTTCGGGTGCGGGAGCGTTGTGGCTTGTCGCGCAGTTCCCCGCGCCTTTAGGACGTTGCCTTCGCGAGGCCCAAGGCGTACTGGGCCCACCACTCGCCCGCCTTCGGGCCGCCCTTGCACTCGCCGTCCGACTCGCCCGGGCGCTTGACCCACACGTACGCGTCGACCAGCGGGTCGGCGGTCTTGGTCGTGGGCGTCTCCCCCAGTGCGCGGCCCGGCGGGTTGCACCAGCGCTCGTCCGGGTTGCCCTCGGTGTAGGGGCCGTTGCCGTTGCGGCTGGTGTCGATCACGAACGGCTTGTTGCCCACCTTGGCGGAGAGCTCCTTGCCGTATTCGATCGAGTCCTCGGTCGTGTAGAAGTTGGAGACGTTGACGGAGAACCCGTCGGCCTGGTCGATGCCCGCCCGCTTCAGGGGCTCGAAGATCTGGTCGGGGTGACCCCAGCCGACATTGCCCGCGTCCACGTAGACCTTGGTGTTCTTCAGGGACTTGAGCTTGGTGATGGCGCCCTTGAGGAGGTCGTAGCGCTCCTCGTGGAACTCGCCGGGGGTGCAGCCGTCGACCAGGTGCAGTACCGCGTCCGGCTCCAGGATGACCGTCGTGTCCCGGTCCCCGATGCCCTTGGCCACGCCGTCGATCCAGGTCCGGTAGGCGTTGCCGTCGGCGGCGCCGCCCTGGGAGTACTGGCCGCAGTCGCGGTGCGGGATGTTGTAGAGGACCAGCAGGGCCGTACGGCCCGCCTTGTCGGCGGCCTCGGTGAAGCCGAGTGCCTCCTGCTCCGGGCTCTCCGGGCCGATCCACTCGCCCGTCGGCTGCTCCGCTATCTTGCGGATCTCCTCGGCGTCCTCCTTCTTACCGGCCTTCACATAGGCCGCCACCTGCTCGGCCGCGTTCCCGTCCGGGTTCACCCAGAACGGGTCGGTCTCCTTGGGCTGTTGGCTGATTCCGGCGCCGGCGTTGTCGTCGGGGTCGTCGCCGTCCCCGGAGGACGAACAGCCCGCCATCAGCAGCGCCGCCCCCAGCACCACCGCGGACGTCCGCGCGCGAGCCCCCCGCCAGGCCCCCCTGTTCAGGTACATCCAGCTCCCCCTCGGGTGCACTGTTCCAAGTCTCAATCCTGACATACGTGTCGTGGGGCACACGAGTTCGCCAAGTCTTGTCGGGGAGCTGTTACAGCCACTATGACGGCTGCGACGACGACAGGGGACGCAGGGCGACAGGGGAAGGGGAGGGTGCGGTCATGCACGGGAGGACCCGGGAGATACGGCTGGCAGAGGCGTTGGTGGAGTCGGCGGACACGCTCGTCGACGGGTTCGAGGCCGCGCACTACTTATCGGGCGTCGCCGACCACTGCGTGGGGGTACTGGCCGCGTGGGGCGCGGGGTTCATGCTGATCGACGGCGGGCGGGCGGTGTCGCAGGCGGCGGGCGGCGCGGACCGGGAGGTCGCCTTGGAGCTGCTGCGGGCCCAGTACGGCGGCGGGCCCTGTCTGGACAGTTACAGCTCGGGGCGGCCGGTGCCGCCGGTCTCGATCAGAGCAGCCCGGACGGGCTCCCGCTGGCCCGAGTTCACGGAGCGGGCGCTCGCCCACGACATCGCCACGACGTACGCGGTCCCGCTGCGCCGCCGGGGCCGGTTGCTCGGCGCGCTCAACGTATTCGGCGCCGCCCGCGCCGGCGACTCCCGGTCCGAGGACTCCCGATCCGAGGACGGTACGGCGCTGCGGCTGGCGCAGCTCCTCGCCGACTGCGCGGCCCTGGGGCTGGAGAACAACACGGCGTACGTCCAGTGCCGCACCCTCGCCGGTCAGTTGCAGCAGGCGCTGTCCAGCCGGGTGCGCATCGAACAGGCCAAGGGCATGCTCGCCGAGCGCTGGCGCACTCCCGCGGACCACGCCTTCGTGGCGATGCGGCAGTACGCACGCCGGCGCCGGCTGCCGCTGGACCGGGTCGCTCAGGAGGTCATCGACCGGGTCGCGGACGACGCCGAACTGCGTCGGGAGGCGGGGCCTGCGGACGACGAGGGACGCACGTAGTACCCCCGCGAACTTTCTCTGGGCCCCGGCCGCCATCCGCTCTAGAGTCATTTCCGGACGACCCCAGCCCCCGGTCGGACGAGCCCCCCACTCTGGTCACACAAAGCCTCCCGCGCCGGTCGCCGGGTTACTCCCGCAGCCCGTGCGCGCGCGGTCGAGGACCAGCCCGGTCGGCGACTTCGGGGGAGCGGTCGTCGACCGGGCCAGGTGAACGGCCACGGCCGTCACAGCCCCGACCCCGTGAGGTACGCCGAGACGATCACGTTCGCCGTGTAGGTGCGGGTCGCTCGGTCGAAGGTGCCGCCGCAGGTGAGGAGGCGCAGTTCGGCGCGACCCTGGTGGTGCGTGCCGTAGGCCCGGTGGGCGTCGAAGCGGTTGCGGGGGACGATGTCGACGTCGTCCACGGTGAACTCGGCGACCTTGCCGTCGTCGCGGAGTACCCGCACCGTCGCGCCCGGCTTCAGGGTGCGGAGGCGGTGGAAGACGGCAGGGCGGCTCTCGGTGTCGACGTGGCCCACCATCAGGGCGGCTCCGACGGCTCCGGGCCTGACCCCGGCCGCGTACCAGCCGACCTCGCCGGCCTGGGCGTAGGGCGGTGGATCGATGGCTCCGTGCCGGTCGAGGCCCCGGGCGGCCACCGGTGCCTGGATGCCGAGCCCGGGGATGTCGAGGCGCTGCGGGAGTGCGTCGCCCAGCGGCCGTGCGGCGGGCGGCAGGTCCACCTGCGGAGGACGGCCGACCGCGGCGACGTCGCCGGCCACGGGTGCGGAGATGCCCTGCTGTACGTCGGTGACCTCGCGCCCCCAGAGCCACAGTCCGAGCAGCAGCACGGTCCAGGCCACGCCCATGAGCAGCCGGCCCCCGTAGGCGGGGCGTTCGTGCTCGGCCATGGTCAGTGCGGCCTGCGTTGCTCGCGGCTGCGGCGGGCGCTGCGCAGCGCCACGGCGGTCGCGGCGACGCCGGCGAGGACCAGCCCCGTCACGGTGTGCGCCGTGCCGGGCCCGGCCTCACGGGCGTCCACGACGGCGAGCCGGGCGGTGCCACCGCCGCCGGCGGGGACGGGCGCCACGGGCGAGGCGTGGCCCGACGGCTCCGCCCCGTGCCGCGCGCCCTGCGGCCCGGCCACCGTGACCGCGCCGCCGCGGGACAGCTCCCCGCAGGCGACCTTGACGTCGTACGTGCCCGCCTTGAGCGTGGAGCGGACGCGGCTCTCGCCCGTCAGGGTGCCGTCCGCGCCGACGGTGAGGCGGGCGTCGGCGACGAACGCCTCGGAGACGGCCTTGGCGGCCCGCTCCGGGCATCCGCTCACTCGCAGCGCGATCTCCCCTCCCGGGCGGGGAGACGACGGGCTGACCGAGACACCCCCGTCCGCCGCGTATGCCGCTGGAGTGGCGGCGACCGCGCCCAGAGCGGCCATCGCACAGAGAGTGACCCGCAGTGATCCCATCGTGAACCTCCAGTTACCTGGAGACTCCCCCCGGGGCACCGGCCCCGCATCCTCAGCGGGGCCGCACTGCTCCGTACGGGTCGTGTTGCACCCCGTTTCCCCGCCCCCGGGTTTCAGATCCGGTCGACGAGGTCCGCGATGGACTCCACGACCTTGGAGGGCCGGTACGGGAAGTTCTCCACCTGCTCGGGCCGGGTCAGCCCGGTGAGCACCAGGAACGTCTGCATCCCGGCCTCCATGCCGGCCAGCACGTCTGTGTCCATGCGGTCGCCGATCATGGCACTGGACTCGGAGTGCGCCCCGATGGCGTTCAGGCCGGTCCGCATCATCAGCGGGTTCGGCTTGCCCGCGAAGTACGGCTGCTTGCCGGTCGCCTTGGTGATCAGCGCGGCCACGGCGCCGGTGGCGGGCAGCGGGCCCTCGGTCGACGGCCCCGTCTCGTCGGGGTTGGTGCAGATGAAACGGGCGCCGGCGTTGATCAGCCGGACCGCCTTGGTCATGGCCTCGAAGGAGTAGGTGCGGGTCTCGCCGAGGACGACGTAGTCCGGGTCGTGGTCGGTGAGGATGTACCCGATGTCGTGCAGCGCGGTGGTCAGGCCCGCCTCGCCGATGACGTACGCCGAGCCGCCCGGGCGCTGGACGTCGAGGAACTTGGCGGTGGCCAGCGCCGAGGTCCAGATGTTCTCGATCGGCACCTCCAGGCCCATGCGGTTCAGCCGGGCGTGCAGGTCGCGCGGGGTGTACATCGAGTTGTTGGTGAGGACGAGGAAGGGCTTGCCGGACTCGCGCAGCCTCTTGATGAAGGCGTCGGCGCCGGGAATCGGAACGCCCTCGTGGATGAGCACGCCGTCCATGTCGGTGAGCCAAGAATCGATGGGCTTGCGGTCTGCCATGTTGCTGTGCTCCTGGCCTGCGTACGGGATGAGCTGGGGGCGCCGGAACCACGGCGTACCGACGCCCCCAGAGTAATCAGGAGTGGCTGATCCTGACCCCGTCGATCACCCAGTACCAGTTGTTGGACCCGGTGTAGCGGAACCGGAAGCTCACGTTGGCGGCACCGGAGGGGACGTCGACGGAAACGGACTGCGGCTGAGAGACGACGTCGGAGGTGTAGCTCTTGACGACGGTGGGCGTGCCGCCGTTGAAGGACGCGAGGATCTGGGCCGTCTGGGAGCCCTCCTGCCGGTAGAGGGTCGTGAAGTCCAGCCGCACCTTCGTCGTGCCGGTGACGTCGTACGCGGGGGTGACGAGGGTCGAGTCGTACGTGCCGGAGAAGCTCTTGTCGGCCCACTCGTCGGAGTCGGCGACCGCGAAGACGCCGCGGGCGCGGACGTTGAGCTCACGCCACTGGTCGCGCTGGGTGCGGGACCAGAACTCGTCGGTGGTGAACGCCCAGCCGCGCCACTCGGTCATGCCGCCGGTGCCCATGGCGTTGTTGATGACGGACCATCCGCCGGGCGGGGTGTGCGTGTAGCCGCGGACGGTCGACGGGATGCCCGTCTCGTCCGTTCGGGTGGCCAGGGTGAGCGCGTCGAAGGGGTCGCCGGAGCGCTCCTGGACCGGCTTGCCGTCCAGGCCCCAGGCCGGGTCGACGGGGATGCCGAGCTGCTTGAGGACGGTCGGTACGACGTCGACGAGCCGGGTGTCGATCGGGCGGGCGCCCGCGGCGATTCCGGGGCCGGTGGCGAGGACGAAGGTGCGGCGCTCCTCGATCGAGGACCCGCCGTGGCCGCCCGGGTCCGTGTGGCCGTGGTCGGTGGCGACGATGACCGTCCAGCGCTCGGTGGCATAGCTGGGCCGGGCCTTGATCGCGGCGCGCAGCCGGCCGACGAACGCGTCCTGGACGGCGATCTGGTCGAGGTAGGCCTGGCTGCCCGCGCCCTGGTTGTGGCCCACGATGTCGGACTGGCCGAAGTAGACGAACAGGACGTCCGGGTTCTGGTTGCGCAGCAGCGCCTCGGTCTCGGCGGCGATGGTGGCGTCGTGCCCGGTGTAGCCGTCGGCGTCGCCGTCGAGGACCAGCTTCGCGTCCGCGCCCGGGGTGACGGTGCCCTGCGTGTCCAGGGGCTTCCAGTCGACGGCGGCGTAGGTGGACAGGGCGGGCCGGACCTGGGCGAGGCGGGCGAGGAACCCGGGGTAGCGGGCGTAGTTCTTGCCGATGAAGGTGTTGTCCTTCACGCCGTGCTTGTCGGGCCACACACCGGTCGCGATGGTGGACCAGCCGGGGCCCGAGGAGGTGGCGGCCATCGGGCCCGAGTACAGCAGCGAGGTGCCGTACGTCCCCTCGCTCATCATGGCCTTCAGGTGCGGGGCGTCGGCCGCGTCGATGCGGTCGTGCCGCAGGCCGTCCATGCCGATGACGAGCACCTTGTCCTTGCTGGTGCCGTTCGGGAGCGTGGGCAGGGCGTGGGCGCCGGGCGCGGTGGAGGCGCCGAGTGCGAGGGCGGCGGCGGTCGCCGTGGTGGTGGTGAGGACGGTGCGGCGGGACAGGTGTGACGTCACGTGATCCTCCTGAGCGGGTGGGAGCGGGCATGGCGACGCCCCCGGTGTGGTGCCAGGGGCGTTGCGTGGTGCGGTCCGTACGGGGGTGGGTCAGCTGTCGTGGGTCAGCTGTCGGTGGCCGACTTCCAGGCGTCCACGTACGAGGTCAGGTTCTTGTCGATGTCGTCCCAGTCGGGCTCGAAGACCTCGACACCGTCGATGATCTCGGCGAGCGCGGTGGCGTTGGGGTCGGTGGCCTTGACGTCCTGGCGGGCGCTGAAGCCGCCGCCGATCTCGCTGACCTGCTTCTGGGCGTCCTGGCTCAGCATGAAGTCGAGGAGCTTCCTGCCGTTCTCGGTGTGGGGGGCGTCGGTGACGAGACCGGCGGCGTAGGGCAGGGCGAAGGTGGTGGGCTTGCCGCCGTCCTTCGCAGGGAACCAGATGCCGAGGTTCGGCATGGTCTTGGACTGGGCGAAGTTCATCTGGACGTCACCGTTGGCGACGAGCAGTTCACCCTTGTCGACCTTGGGCGCCAGCTTGCCGGTGGAGGCGGAGGGTCCGACGTTGTTGGACTGGAGCTTTTGGAGGTAGTCCATGGCGGGCTTCTCGCCGCCGAAGTCGTGCATGGCCTTGATGAGCACGGCCGTTCCGTCACCGGCGACGCCCGGGGTGGAGTACTGGAGCTTGTTCTTGTACGTGCCCTCCAGCAGCTCCTCCCACGTGGTGGGCGCCTGCTTCAGCTCGTTCTTGTTGTAGATGAACCCGAAGTAGTTGTTCACGACCGAGGTCCAGGTGCCGTCGGCGCCCTTGTCGGCGCCGCTGACCTGGTCGGAGCCCTTCGGGGCGTACTTCTGCAGCAGGCCCTTGCCGTCGGCCTGCTGGATGAAGGGCGGGAGCGTGACGATCACGTCGGCCTGCGGGTTGCGCTTCTCGCGCGCGGCGCGCTGCACCATCTCGCCCGAGCCGCCCTCGACGTACTCGACCTTGATGCCGGTCTGCTTCTCGAAGTCCTTGAAGATCCGGTCGTACCAGCCGTCGCCCTTCTCACCCTTGAGGCCGTCGGCGCTGTAGACGGTGACGACCTTCTCGTCGGCGGCGGCGGAGTTGCCGCCGCATGCGGTGAGCAGCGGGGTGGCGGCGAGCGACACCGCGAGGGCGATCCTGAGCGTGTTTCTGGGCATGACGAGGTGAACTCCTTGCACTGAAAGGGGATTGTCAAAGAGGCGCTGATCAGCGGTACGAGGCTCGGGTGCGGATGCGGGAGACGGCGAACAGCGCGAGCAGCGTCGCCGCCATCAGGACCACCGCGAGGGCGGAGCCGGCGAACAGGGCGCCGCGGTCGGTGGCCGCGTAGATCAGGACGGGCAGCGGGGTCCAGTCGGGCGGGTAGAGCATCATCGTGGCGCTCAACTCGCCCATGGACAGGGCGAAGCAGAGGCCGGCGGCAGCGGTGAGGGACGGCAGGAGGAGGGGGAGCCTGACCCGCCACAACACGTACGCGGGCCGGGCGCCGAGGGAGGCGGCGGCCTGTTCGTACGCCGGGTCGAGGCGGGCGAGGGCGGCGGACACGGACTGGTAGGCGAAGGCGGTGACCAGGACGGTGTGGGCGAGGATCACGATCTGGCGGGTGCCGTTGAGCAGGAAGGGCGGCTGGGAGAACGCCACCAGGATGGCGAGGCCGACGACCACCGAGGGCACCGCGACCGGCAGGACGAAGAGCGCGTCCAGGACCCTGCGGTACCGCTTGTTCAGCCCGGCCGCCGCGAGGGCCGCCCAGGTGCCGGCGGCCAGGGCGATCAGGCTCGCGGCAGCGGCCGTGACCAGGCTGGTGGTGAGGGCCTGGAGGGCCTCGCCGCGGGTGGCTGCGCTGTAGTGGCCGGTCGTGAAGCCGGAGGGCAGCACGCTCGACCAGTTGGTGGCGAAGGAGGCGCCGAGGACGACGAGGAGCGGAAGGGCGAACAAGGGCAGGAACAGGACGAGGAACAGGGCCCATACGGCCCACTTGGCCCCGCGGCTATGCACGAGCACGGCGGCTCACCACCCGGTAAAGGCCGTAGAGGCCCACGGAGATCAGGACGTTGACGACGGCGACCACACACGCGCCCGGGTAGTCGGACTCCAGGATCGCCTTGCTGTAGACGAGCATCGGCAGGGTCGTGACGCCTTTCGCGCCGGTGAACAGGACGATGCCGAACTCGTTGAGGCACAGCACCAGCACGAGGCTGCCGCCGGCGGCCAGGGCGGGCAGCGCCTCGGGGAGGATCACTCGGCGGACGATGCGCAGCGGACGCGCGCCGAGCGAACTGGCCGCCTCCAGCTGGGCGGTGTCCAGCTGGGAGAAGGCAGCGAGCAGGGGGCGTACGACGAACGGCGTGAAGTACGTGATCTCGGCGAGCAGGACCCCCCAGGGTGTGGTGAGGAACTGGAAGGGGCCGTCCTGGGCGCCGGTGACGTCGGTCCACAGGCCGTTGGCCATGCCGACCGTGCCGTAGATGAACAGCAGGGCCAGCGTGATCAGGAAGGACGGGAAGGACAGGAAGACGTCGATGAAGCGGGCCACCGCCCGTGCCCCGGGGAAGGGCACGAAGGCGATGACGAGCGCGATCACGAACCCGAGGACCAGACACCCGACGGTCGAGCCGACCGCCAGCCACACGGTGGTCCACAGCGCCTCACGGAAGGCTTCGGAGGCGAAGACGTCGGCGTACGGCTCCAGTGAGGTGCCGCCGGTGTCCGGTTGGAGGGACTGCTGGACGACGAGGGCGAGCGGGTAGAGGAAGACGAGGGCGAGGAGGGCGACGGGTGGGAGGGCCCACAGCAGCGTTCTGGCCGTACCGCCGGTCCTGCCGGTGGTCACCGCGCTAGTCATGGGTGACTCCGGCGGTCAGCAGCACCGCGTCGTCCGGGGAGAAGTGCAGGGTCACCTCGTCGCCGTGGGCGGGCGGCGCCTTGAGCTCGCGCAGGTCCGCGATGACCCGGTGGCCGTCGACCTCGACGTACAGCCGGTGCGTGGACCCGCGCCACTGGATCTCCGTCACGGTCCCGGCGAGCCGGTTGGGTCCGTCGCCGAGGCCGACGAGGTGGGGCCGTACGCACAGCGTCGCCCTCGCGCCCCGCGCCGCGCCCTCCGTGTCCACCTTCAGCTCGCCGCCGCCGAAGGCGACACCGCCCGAACCCACCGTCACCGGCAGCAGGTTGGCGTTCCCGACGAAGGACGCGGTGAACTCGTCGGCCGGCGCCCGGTACAGCTCCCGCGGGGTGCCGCAGGCCTGGAGGCGGGCGCTGTCCATCACCGCGATCCGGTCGGCGAGGGTGAGGGCCTCGACCTGGTCGTGGGTGACGTAGAGGATCGTGACGTCGGGCAACTCGCGGTGCAGACGGGCCAGTTCGGCGAGCATGCCGGAGCGCAGGCGGGCATCGAGGGCGGACAGCGGCTCGTCGAGGAGGAGGACGCCGGGGCGGATGGCCAGCGCGCGGGCGATGGCGACGCGCTGCTGCTGGCCGCCGGACAGCTCACGCGGGTAGCGGCGGGCGTAGGCCGCCATGCCGGTCATCTCCAGGGCTTCGGCGACCCGGGTGCGGATCCCGGCCTTGGCGACCTTGGGGGCCTTCTGCGCCTTCAGTCCGAAGGCGACGTTCTCCTCGACCCGCATGTGCGGGAACAGCGCGTACTGCTGGACGACCATCCCGATGCCGCGCCGGTACGGCGGCAGGTCGGTGACGTCCTGTCCGCCGAGGAAGACCCGCCCGGAGGCGGGCCGTACGAACCCGGCGACCGCCCGCAGCGCGGTGGTCTTGCCGGATCCGGACGGCCCGAGCAGCGCCATGACCTCGCCGGGCTCGACGGTGAGGTCGAGGGAGTCGAGGACGACGTTGCCGTCGTAGGCGACGCTGACGGAGTCGAAGCGGATGCCGCTCACGTCAGCACTCCTGGCAACTCCGCGACGGAGCCGAGGACATGGGTCGCGCCGGCCGCCCGCAGCGCGTCGGAGTCGTGCGCGCCGGTCAGGACACCGGCGACCAGGCCCGCGCCCGCGCGGACGCCGCTGAGCATGTCGTAGGAGGTGTCTCCGACCACGGCGATCTCCCGGACGTCGTCGGCGGCAGCCGTCCGCAGGAGCGCGGTGAGGATCATGTCCGGGTACGGCCGCCCCCGGCCTCCGGCGTCGGCCGGGCACAGGGTGAGGGGGACGAGGTCCTGCCAGCCGAGCGCGTCGAGGATCGCGTCCTGGGTGACCCGGGCGAAGCCGGTGGTGAGGACGACGGTACGGCCGCCGGCCCGGAGTTCCTCGATGGCCTCGCGGGCGCCGGGGATCGGCGCGACGAGCCCGCCGTCGACGAGTTCGCCGTACGCGTTCTCGAAGGCCGCGTTGGCGCGCTGTGCCCGCTCCTCGTCGCCGAACAGGTGCCGGAAGACGGAGATCTTGGACTCGCCCATGGTGGCGCGGACGTAGGCGAGCTTGTCGGCGTGGTCCGGGGAGCCGGGCTCGACGCCCAGTTCGGTGGCGGCCGCCGCGAAGGCCCGCTCGACGAGGCCGCCGTCGGCGACGGTCGTACCGGCCATGTCGAGCACGACCAGCCGCGTCTGCTGACTGACCGACTGATGGACCGACTGATTAATCGACTGATTAATCGTCAACTTCCTCACCAGCCCAGTTCGTTCGCGGTCGTCTCGGCTATCGCGGGCGAGCAGGTCATCCCGCGCCCGCCGGGCCCGGTCACCAGCCACACCCCGTCGCGCACCTGCTGCCGGTGCACGACCCGGGTCGTGTCGGTGCACTGCGCGTACACGCCGGCCCAGCGGCGCCGGATCTTCGGCAGCGGGCGGCCGAGGAAGGACTCGACGACCTCGGTGAGGTGGTCGTAGGGGTCCTCCAGCGTGTCGAAGGCGAAGGGGTGCTCGTACTCGTGGGTGTCGCCGATGGTCAGCCCGCCGTCGGCGCGCTGCACCATGAGCAGCTGCATACGGTGGGCCGCGGCGGTCTCGGCCTGCGGCTGCCCGGCGCCGAGCGCGTCCAGGGCGGCGGAGGCGTACGCCGGGTAGTAGCGGAAGCTGTCCGCGTCGGCGACCGAGGTGGTCAGCGGCTCGCCGAGCGGGGCGGTCTGCATCATCTGGAGGCGGACGCGGCGCACGGGCAGGTCGGGGCCGGCCAGCTCACGGACCAGTCCGCCGAGCCAGGCGCCGGTGCACAGGACGACGACGTCGCCGCTGTGGACGTCCCCGTGGTCGTCGCGGACGGCGCTGCCGCCGATGACCTCGCGGACCTCCCGGCCCGGCCTGAACGTGTAGTTCGGGGACTTCAGCAGCTCCTCGCGCAGGGCGAGCTGTGCGGTGCGCGGCTCGACGGCGGCGTCCCGTTCGCAGTACAGGGCGGCGGTGAAGTCGCCGCGCAGGGCGGGGTTCACGGCGCGTGCCTCGTCCGGCGTCAGCAGCTTGTGTCCGCGGGCGGCGGCGTCCTCGCGCGCCACGGCGGCCTCGGCGACGGCGAGCTCCAGGTCGCCGCGGACGGGGGTCAGGGAGCCGTTCGGCCGGAAGCCGAGGCCCGGCACGCGGGCTCCGATCTCCTCCCACAGCTCCCGTGCCCGAAGCGCGGTCCGCAGCTCCTCGCCGCCCGCGCGTCCGCTCACCCAGATCTGTCCGAAGTTGCGCAACGACGCGCCGCGAGCCTCCGCCTCGCGCTCGATCTGTACGACCTCGTGGCCGCGTTCCACTGCTTGCCAGGCGTGCATGGTGCCCACCACGCCGGCTCCGACGACTATCACTCTCACGACGGCAACGCTCCTCGGGATCGGGTAACCGGAAGGGTCCGGCTGACAACGAGAGCGTGAACTGGCCATCACATTTGGGCTAGACCCGTTATCTCTTCGTGATAATTGACCGCATGGCAAACGGGCCGAAATCCGGACTTTTCAGCCACGCAGATGAGTGGTGAACGAGAACCGGTCTCCCCGGAACAGCGTCCGCACCCGCTCCAGCGGCTGCCCGTCCGTGTCCCGTGAGACCCGGTGGATCAGCAGCATCGGCAGGGCGGGCGGCGTCCCGATGAGCAGGGCCTCGCGCGGGGTCGCCAGCACGGTCTCCAGGCGCTCGTCGGCGTCGCCGAAGACGATGCCCTGTCCGTTGAGGAAGGCGTAGAAGGAGGAGTCGGGGTCGAAGTCGGCGTCCAGCCGGGGCACCCGGGCGACGGCGACGTACGTGCTCTCCAGGCCGACCCGCTCGTCGTCGGCGAGCAGGACGCGCTCCATGTGCCAGACGGGTTCGCCGCGTACGAGGCCCGTCTCGGCGGCGAGGGCCGCGGGGCAGGGGAAGCGGTCGAGCGTGACGAGGCCACGGCCGGGGGTGCGCCCCTGCCGCCGTACGCCCTCGGTGTAGCTGGCCAGGGAGAGAGGCTGTTCGAGCTTGGGCCCGGCGACCACCGTGCCCCGCCCCCGTCGGCGCAGCTTGCCCTCCAGCACCAGCTCGCGGATCGCCTGCCGGACGGTCTCGCGGGCGACCTCGTACTCCTCGGAGAGGTCGCGTTCGGTGGGGAGGGGGTCGCCCTCACCGAGCTCGCCGACGAGGAGGTCGAGCCGGGCCTTCACCGCGTAGTACTTCGGGATCCGGCCGTGCTCCGGGATGCCCTGGCGCACGGGGGCGCCGGGGGCCTGGTTGTTCGGGTAGTCCACGCAGGGATCGTCGCAGACGGAGCGGGCGCCCTCAGCGGCGCCTCCGCGCGACCAGCAGTGTGATGCCGGCCAGGACGAGGGCCGCGGTGGTGGCGAACGTGGCGCCGGGGGGTGTGAGGCCGGTGCGGGCCAGTTCGTCGGCGAGGGTGAGATGGCCGCGTGGGTTGTCGGCGCCGGGGGTCGCCGAGGGGTTCGCGGCGGCGGAGGCGGCAGGGGAGGCCGAGGAATCCGAGGAGTCGCGGCCGGTCGGGGAGGTCGTGTCGGCGGCCTCGCCCTTACCGGTCGGGCGGGCCGGGTCGGCCGGGTCGGCGTCGATGGTGAAGCGGTAGTCGTTGGACTGGCCGACCCAGTCGCCGTCGCCCTCGTGACGCTGGACGACTGCCGCGTTGGCGGTGACCTTGTTCGGTACGGCGTCCGAGGTGACGGCGAGCCGGACCTTCACGGTGATGGTCTTGCGGGGGCCGACGGTGAAGCCGGGAAAGTCGCCGGAGTCGGCGCCTTCGGCGGAGTCGGCGGACCCGCCGAAGGCGCCGACGAGTTCGTCCTCGTCGGTCGTCTCGAAGCGGACGGGGTGGGGGCGGGCACTGTCCGCGCCGCCGTCCGCCCCACCCTTCGGACTGCTGCTCGGGCTGCCGCTCGGGCTGCCGCTCGGGCTGCCGTAGAACTCCAGGCGGGGCTGGGACGGCTTGAGGGCTCGCTTGGCGTCGATGAGGACGACGACGGGGTGGATGCCGGTGCAGGTCCGGCCGGTCTTGTTGGTGAGGTCCAGGTACCAGGTGCCGAATCCGCCGCCGGCCACGTAGGTGTCGGGTCCGCCGTGGAGGCGGGTCGTGAGGGGGAAGGCCCGGTCGTCGGTGGCGCAGCTGGGCAGCTCGGCCGGGGGCTCCGCGCGCACCGGGGGCGCCACGGCGAGGAGGGCGGCTGCTGCGAGGCAGAGGGAGGCGGGTGAGTGCAGTCGCATGAACACATGACCATGCCGGGTCGGGACGACTTCCCGGCGGTGCCATTCCGTACGGCTTCGCAAGTCCGCTCGATCAGCGGACGCCCGTCGTGGGGACCGAGGGCACGGCCACTCGCCTCACCGCCGCCGACTCACCCCTCGGCCCGCCCGAACAACGGCGCCAGCAGCAACTGGGCCGCCCCCTCGGCGACCCCGCGCTCCCCGCCGGCGGCGACCCGCACCGGCACGGCGTCCTCGCCCGCGCGCCGGGCACGCTCGTCGAGGACGGCGGCGACCCCGCGTACGAAGGTCTCCGGGGCGGCTGCGACCGTACGGCCGCCCAGCAGCACGAGGTCCACGTCGAGCAGCGCAACCAGGTTGCCCGCTGCGGTGCCGAGCACCCGAGCTGCCTCCGCCAGGTCACCGCGCGCCACGGCGGCCAGGCACAATGCCTCGACACAGCCGCGATTCCCGCACCCACAGGGCGGGCCGTCCAGCTGAACCACCTGATGCCCGAACTCCCCCGCTCCGGTGCGGGTCCCCCGGTGCACCGCTCCCCCGATGACGAGCCCGCCGCCGATGCCCACACCGAAGTGGAGGTAGGCGAAGGAGGCGGCGCCGAACCCGGCATTGGTGGGCGCGCCGGCGCCGGACGCCATCCCTCCCCCGACCTCACCCCCGACCGCGCCCCCCACCGCCAGCCCGAGCGCCGCCGCATTGGTGTCCTTGTCGACCACGATCGGCAGCGAGAGCCGACGTGCGAGCACGTCCCGCAGTGGGAAGCCGTTCCATTCCGGGAACCCGGTGACCCGGTGCAGCACACCGCGCCGGTGGTCGAGCGGCCCCGGCAGCGCCACTCCGACGCCGAGTACGGCACCCGGGCGACCGCCCCCGGCCACCAGCTCCCCCACCTCCCGCACGGCCCGCTCGACGACCGTCTCCGCGCCGGCCCCCAGGTCCAGCGGGGTCCGGCGCTGGGCGACCACGGCGCCCCTCAGATCGCAGAGCACGGCCGTCAGCTCGTCCCGGTCCAGATGGACGCCGACCGCATGCCCGGCCTCGGGTACCAGCCGCAGCACCGTGCGCGGCTTGCCTCCCGTCGACGCCCGGCGTCCCGCCTCCGCAGCGAGCCCGTCCTCCCGCAGCCGGGCGGTGATCTTGCTGACCGCCTGCGGGGTGAGGCCGGTGCGCTCGGCGAGTTCGAGCCGGCTGATGCCCTCGGCACCGGCCGTGCGCAGCAGGTCGAGCACGAGCGCGGTGTTGTGACTGCGCAGGGCGCCCAGGTTCACGCCACCGAGTCCGCCCCCGCCGCAGGTACCGGTACCGGTACCGGTACCTGCGCCGTTACCGGCACCACCCTTCGACCTGTTCACGCCACCGTCCGGGCCACTGTCCACACCACGCTTCACCCACCCATTGTCCCCGGCGCTTGCACTTTGGCAACAGCGTTGCGAAAGTGGGATTCATGAGTGCTACTCCCCTCCGCGTCGGCCTGGTCGGCTACGGCCTCGCAGGCTCCGTCTTCCATGCCCCGCTGATCGCCACCACCGAGGGGCTCGCCCTGGACACGGTGGTCACGTCGAACCCCGAGCGGCAGAAGCAGGCCCGCACCGAGCACCCGGACGTACGCGTCGCCGCCACGCCCGACGAACTGCTCGCCCGCGCCGACGACCTCGACCTGGTCGTCATCGCGTCCCCCAACAAGACGCACGTCCCGCTCGCGACCGCCGCCCTGAAGGCGGGCCTCCCGGTCGTCGTCGACAAGCCGATCGCCGGCACCGCGGCCGAGGCACGCGAGCTGGCGGCACTGGCCGAGGAGCGCGGCCTGCTCCTGTCGGTCTTCCAGAACCGCCGCTGGGACAACGACTTCCTGACGCTGCGCCGACTCCTGGCCGAGGGCGAACTGGGCGACGTATGGCGCTTCGAGTCCCGCTTCGAACGCTGGCGTCCGCAGACCAAGGGCGGCTGGCGGGAGTCCGGCGACCCGGCAGAGATCGGAGGTCTGCTGTACGACCTCGGCAGCCATGTCGTCGACCAGGCACTGGTGCTCTTCGGCCCGGTCACACAGGTGTACGCCGAGGCGGTCGTCCGCCGCGCCGGCGCGGAGACGGACGACGACACGTTCATCGCGCTCACCCACGCGAACGGCGTCCGCTCCCACCTGTACGCCTCCGCGACGACCGCCCAACTGGGCCCGCGTTTCCGGGTGCTGGGCTCCAAGGCGGGCTACGTCAAGTACGGCCTGGACCCGCAGGAGGCGGCGCTGCGGGAGGGCCGGCGCCCGGACACGACGGCGGACTGGGGCACGGAACCCGAGTCGCTGTGGGGCCGGGTCGGTTCCGGCGAATCCCCGCTGACGGGCGGCGGCCGCGCCGAACGCACCCTCCCCGGCGACTACCCCGCCTACTATGCGGCCGTGGCAAAGGCCCTGCTGGACGGCGGCCCCAACCCGGTGACGGCCCTGGAGGCGGCATCCGCCCTCGACGTACTGGAAGCGGCGGCCCGTTCGGCACGCGAGGCAGTGGTGGTGAAGCTGTGATGACCGGCAAGACGCACAACCCGGGGATCACCCCCAAGTTCCACCCGGAGATCACCCCGTCCCTGGAGGAGCTGGAGGCCCAGGAACGCCGCCTGGTCTTCCACCGGTTCACGTATGAGGACGCCTGGGCCCTGGGCTCGCTGCTGGTCGAGACGGCCCGCGAGCGCCAGGCCCCGGTCGCCATCGACATCCACCGGGCCGGCCAGCAGCTCTTCCACGCGGCTCTGCCGGGCTCCACCCCCGACAACGACGCCTGGATCGCCCGCAAGCGCCGGGTGGTGGAGCGTTACGGCACGTCCTCCTACGTCGTCGGCGCCCGCTTCCGCGCCAAGGGCACGACCTTCGAGGACTCCTCCCGCCTGGACCCCGACACCTACGCGGCCCACGGCGGCTCGTTCCCCATCAACGTCGAGGGTGCGGGCGTCATCGGATCGGTGACGGTGAGCGGCCTGCCCCAGCTGGAGGACCACCGGATGGTGGTGGAGGCCCTGGAGCACTTCCTGGCGAAGCAGTAAGGGCAACGCCTTGCCCTTCAGGGGCGCGGGGAACTGCGCGACAAGCCACGGACTACCCGCAGCTGACGAACCGCCCGCAGTTCCCCGGCTCTCCCAGCGGAGCGCTCACGCGTCCTTGAACTCCTGCCGCTGCCGGCCGAGCCCTTCGATCTCCAGCTCGACGACATCCCCGCCCCGCAGGAACGGCTTCGGCTCGGGCTGCCCCAGCGCAACCCCCGCCGGCGTACCGGTGTTGATGACGTCCCCGGGGTACAGGGTCATGAACTGGCTGACGTACCGGACGACTTCCGCGACCGGAAAGATCTGCTCGGCCGTGGTGCCGTCCTGCTTAAGCTCGCCGTTGACCCACAGCTTCAGCGCGAGGTTCTGCGGGTCCGGCACCTCGTCCGCGGTCACCAGCCAGGGCCCCAGCGGGTTGAACGTCTCGCAGTTCTTGCCCTTGTCCCAGGTCCCGCCCCGCTCGATCTGGAACTCCCGCTCGGACACGTCGTGCGCCACGGCGTACCCGGCGACATGCGCGAGCGCCTCCTCGGCCGACCCCAGATACCGGGCCGTACGTCCGATGACGACCGCGAGCTCGACCTCCCAGTCGGTCTTCGTCGACCGGCGAGGGACCAGCACCGTGTCGCTCGGCCCGACGACCGTGTCCGCGGCCTTGAAGAAGATGACCGGCTCGGCGGGCGGCTCGGCGCCGGTCTCGCGGGCGTGGTCGTGGTAGTTCAGGCCGATGCACACGACCTTGCCGATGCGCCCCAGCGGCGGTCCGACCCGCAGCCCGGCCGCGTCCAGCTCGGGCAGCTCACCGGCGTCCGCCGCGGCGCGGATCCGGCCGAGCGCGGCGTCGTCGGCGAGCAGCGGTCCGTCGATGTCCGGCACGACGCCCGACAGGTCCCGCAGGGTCCCCTCGGCGTCGAGCAGCGCGGGCCGCTCCGCTCCCGCCGTACCGACTCGCAGCAGCTTCATGATCACAATCTCCCTCGATCGCGGGCGCCCGCCGACGGGTGCAGCCATCGGAGGACTGGTCGATCCTCCAAGGTCTACGGCCAGTCCGCAATACCCGGTTCACGTACTGGACCGTAGGCGAGGGATCCCCGGCGTTCAGCGATAGAGCACAGCCCGCTCCACCGCGCTCCACGTCGTACTGGTCACGACGTACAGCGCGGCCGCCAGCGGCACCACCGCCACGGTGAAGAGCGTGAAGAAGGACATGAACGGCATGACCTTGCTCATGGCCCCCATCCCCGGCACCGGCTCCCCGTCGACCACCGGCACCGCCGGATTCGCGGCCATCATCCGCTTCGTACGGCCATAGTTGAACGCGGCGACGCAGGCGACGACCACGAAAAGCCCGACGTACACGAGCCCGGCACCCCCGAACACACCGCCGTCGCCGAGCGCGTCCGCCCACCGGTCCCCGAGGGGCGCGGCGAACAGCTGGTGCGACAGCAGCTCATTCGCCTTCCCGCCGATCGTCGTGTTCGAGAACAGGTGGTACAGGAGGAAGAAGGCCGGCAGCTGGAACAGGCTGGGCAGGCACCCCGACAGCGGCGACACCTTCTCCTCGGTGTGCAGCTCCAGCACGGCCCGCTGGAGTCGCTCGGGGTTCTTCGCATGCTTCTTGCGCAGCTCGGCGATCTTCGGCTGCAGTTCGGCCCGCGCCTTCTGCCCGCGTGCGGAGGCCCGGGACAGCGGATGCACGAGCAGCCGTACGAGCGCGGTGAACAGGACGATCGCGGCGGCGGCCGCGGTGGCGCCGAACAGCGGCTGGAGCAGGTCGGCGAGTTGCTGAACAAGGTCGGCGAAAACGGACATGGGTGAGCCCTCCGAGGGTCTCGTCGTGCCGGTGCGATGAGAGAAATGCCGGAATTCGGCATGGCGGCATGACGACCCGCGCGGGGTCACACGTGGGAGGTGCTGGAGGTGCGTGCCCTACGCGACGGTCGCCGGGAGGGCGTGTCCGGGTGCCCTTGGCCGGGGCCGGCCCGAGGCGTCGGGGTCGCGTTGCGGCAGGAATGCCGTACGGCGGGCCCGGTCGCGGATGGCCGTACGCACGCGCGTGGGCGGCACCGCGGGCGCGGCGCGCGAGGCGAGGAGCGAGCAGACGGCGAACGCGGAACCGGCGGCGGCGGTCGCGGCCAGCGCGACGGTCGCGGAGAGGCTGCCGGTGTCGAGCAGCGCGATCTCAAGGAAGAGCAGCACCAGCGCGGCGGCGGGACGCAGACGCGTCCAACTGCGGATCATCGGCGGCCCTCCCCTCGTACGGCTCACATCGACTCGTCCTGATGTTCGTTTATACAGGATGCGCAGGATCCGTCACGCCGCCGGTTCGGCCTCGATGGGCTGGAGCAGGCGCTTGGGCCTGAGCAGCGCCCGGCTGACCGGATCCGCCGGGTCCGGGTCGAGTGCCGGTCCCGGCACCATCTCGACGTCCGGGACGGGCACGACGGTTCCGCAGGTGGCGCATTCGCCGTACGGACCGAGTTCCGTGCCGCAGCCGGCATGCCGGAAGACGCGCAGCTTCTCCTCGCCGAAGTGCTCGCGGCCCCACAGGCCGAGCGAGCGCAGGGTGGGCCACAGCGCGATGCCGCGGTCGGTGAGGACGTACTCGTCGCGCGGCGGCGACTGCTGGTACCGGCGCTTGTCGAGGATGCCCTCGGAGGTGAGCGCCTGGAGGCGGGCCGCGAGGACGGCGCGCGGGATGCCCAGGTGGACGAGGAAGTCGTTGTAGCGCCGGACACCGTAGAGGGCGTCGCGGACGACGAGCAACGTCCAGCGTTCGCCGACGATCTCCAGCGCCCTGGCGATCGAGCACTCCTGTGTCGCGTAGTCCTTGCCCAGTGCCATGACGCCCACTGTAACGCCTTTCCACCATCTTGGTTCAATGAACGAACCTACGATGTTACGGTGGGCCGCATGCCACGGTTCAATGAACGAACTCTCACTGCGGCGGCGCCCGAGACACAGGCCGCGCCCTCCCCCGCTCCCACCGCGGAGCAGCCCGCGAACCCGCGTGCCACCCTCGCCCTCACCAGCGCCGCCACCGTCGTGGCCCTGATGACGTACACGGCGCCGATGGTCACGCTCCCGCAGACCGCCGCCGCCCTGCACACTCCGCTCTCCGCCCAGGCCTGGCTCCTGAACGGCACCCCGCTCGGCCTCGCCGCCCTCCTGCTGGTGGCCGGCAGCCTCGCCGACGACTACGGCCGCCGCCGGATCTTCGTCGCGGGCACCTTCGCCCTGGGCATCACCACGGCCCTGGGTGCCCTGACGACCACCACCTGGCTCTTCACGCTGGCCCGGGTCGCCCAGGGCGCGGCGAGCGCGGCCCTCCTCGCCAGCAGTCTCGGCCTGATCGTCCACGCCTTCCCGACCGCGCGCGGCCGCCTGCACGCGACCGGCGTCTGGGGCGCCTTCGTGAGCGGCGGCATCGCGCTCGGCCCGGTCGTCACCGGCGCGATACAGAACTGGCGGCTCGGGTACGGCGTCCTGGGCGCCGCCGCGCTGATCGTGGCGGCCCTGTCCACGCGGGCCCTGACCGAGTCCCGCGCCCCGCGCGGCGGCCGGCCCGACCTCGCCGGAGCCGTCACCTTCGGACTGGCCCTGGTCGCGCTGGTGGCGGCGCTGACCCTGGGCCGGGACGGCTGGCTGCGGGCACCCGTGGGCCTGCTGCTCCTGGCAAGCGCGGCCCTGCTCGGTCTCTTCGTCGCGGTGGAGCGCCGCACGGCGACCCCGATGATCGACCTGTCCCTGCTGCGCCGCTCCCGCTTCCTCGCCTCCTCCGCCGGCGGCCTGTTCACGGGGCTCGCGGTGATCGGCCTGTTCAGCTTCCTGCCGGCACTGCTCCAGCAGACGCTCGGACTGTCCGCGATGGACACGGCCTGGCTGTTCCTCCTCTGGTCCGGCCTGTCCTTCGCGGTCGCCCTCCAGGCCCGCAGACTGTCCGGCCGGGTGTCATCGCGGTGGCAGCTGGCGATCGGCTTCACCCTCCACGCGGGCGGTGCCCTGGCGATGCTGGGCGCGCTGGACGCGGGTTCCTGGCTCCGGCTGCTGCCCGGCCTGCTGCTGGCCGGCATCGGCAGCGGCCTGCTGAACGCGGCGCTGCCACTGCTCGCGGTGGAGTCCGTACCGGCCCAGCGCGCCGCGATGGGTTCGGGCGCCCAGCAGACCTTCCGCTACATCGGCTCCTGCGCCGGAGTGGCCCTGACCATCGCCCTCGCCACGTCCGCCGGCGGCGGCCTGGCACGGGGCGCGGACATCGCGATGATGGTGTCGGCGGGGCTGGCGCTGGTGGCGGCGGTGAGTGTGGGAGTGCTGCGGGAGCGGGGGGCGGCAGCCTGAGGGCTGCGGCTTCAGCGCGGGCGCATCGACACGAGCTTGCCCCACACCACCAGGCGGTACTTCGAGGTGTACTCGGGCGTGCAGGTGGTGAGGGTGAGGTAGTACCCCGGGTCCTCGTACCCGTAGCCCGGCTTGACGCCGGAGCGCGGAACGGGCCCGATGACATCGCCGTCATGGGCGGCGGTCTGCGGCAGGGTCCGGTCGACGGCGTACGTGTACGTCGCGCTCCGCGTCTCAACCCGCACGATGTCCTCGGGCGCGAGCCGGTTGATGTACCGGAAGGGCTCACCGTGGGTGTTGCGGTGCCCGGCGACGGCGAAGTTGCCGGCCTGGCCGGGCTGTTGGGTCCCCGGGTAGTGCCCGACGTACCCCTTGTTGAAGACTCCGGCCTGGCTGACGCCCTCGGCGACGGGCACGCGCAGGCCCAGGCGCGGGATGCTGAGGATGGCGTAGGCCTGGGACCAGTCGGGGGCGGGCGGGGCCGCGGACCGGCGCCGGGGGCCGGGGGCCGGCTCGGACACCCCGGGGTCCGCGGCGGCGTCCGCGGGCGCGGGTGCGGCCGTGGCCGACGGCGCCGATACGGCCGTACGGGAGTCGCCGCCCGCTCCGTCCCAGGCCCGCTCCAGGGCACGGACCTCACGCCCGGCGCCCTCCCTCGCCTCCCGGTTGGTCCACCACACCTGGTGAACGACCAGCAGCAGAAGCACCACCCCGACGGTGACGAGCAACTCCCCGCCACCCCACAGCACACGGCGCCGCAGGGCCCGCCGCCGAAGCCCGCCGTGCTGCACGACGCGAACCCGCACCATCCGTGAGCCTCCTCGGGTCTGCCGGGGCGTCATTTACCGTGGCCGCCCGCACGATAGGCGCAGCCGCGAAAGGTCTCCAGACCCGTGCGTGTCCGACCCTCCGAACGCTCACCCCACCCCTTCCTCCACAGGTTTGAGAAAGGGCTGTCAGAACGCTCGACAACCTCACATGCCACACCCGATGCTTCCTGACGGCATCAACGGCACGAACGGGACCAGCCACGGAGCCGGTTCGACGACGACAGCGCCGACACCGGCCGTTGAGCGAAGCGGAGAAGTCATGATCCGACGTAGAACTCTGCTGGCGGCATCGGGCGGCGCACTCCTCGGCAGCGCCCTGGCAACGGGCACCGCCCACGCGGACGCCACGATCGCCGTCAACCCCGGCACCTCGTACGGCACCTGGGAGGGCTGGGGCACGTCCCTGGCCTGGTGGGCGAACGTCTTCGGCAACCGCAACGACTTCGCCGACCTGTTCTTCACCACCAACTCGGTGACGTACAACGGCACGACCCTTCCCGGCCTCGGCCTCAACATCGCCCGCTACAACCTCGGCGCGTGCAGCTGGAACAGCGTGAACGGCGAGACGATGGTCGAGTCGCCGAACATCCCCGGCTTCAAGCAGATCGAGGGCTTCTGGCAGGACTGGAACAACGAGGACCCCACCTCCTCGGCCTGGAAGTGGACGGCGGACGCGAACCAGCGAGCGATGCTGGCAAAGGCCACGGCTCGCGGCGCGACCACGGAACTCTTCGCCAACTCCCCCATGTGGTGGATGTGTTCCAACCACAACCCCTCCGGCGCGGCGGGCGGCGGCAACAACCTCCAGACCTGGAACTACCGCCAGCACGCCTCCCACCTGGCGGCCACGGCCCTGTACGCCAGGAACAACTGGGGCGTGAACTTCGCGACGGTCGACCCCTTCAACGAGCCGGCGTCGAGCTGGTGGACGGCGACCGGCACCCAGGAGGGCTGCCACCTCGACCCGGCGGTCCAGGCGGCCGTACTCCCGTACATGCGCAGCGAGTTGGACAGCCGGGGCCTCACGGGCATCCGCATCGCGGCCTCGGACGAGACGAACTACGACACGGCCCGCTCGACGTGGGGGTCCTTCGGCACGTCGACGAAGGCCCTGGTCTCGCAGGTCAACGTGCACGGCTACCAGGGCTCGGGCGGCCGTAGGGACCTCCTCTACACCGACGTGGTGACGACGTCCGGCAAGAAACTCTGGAACTCGGAGACGGGCGACAGCGACGGCACCGGCCTCACCCTGGCCTCCAACCTCTGCTACGACTTCCGCTGGCTGCACCCGACCGCCTGGTGCTACTGGCAGGTCATGGACCCGTCGACGGGCTGGGCGATGATCGCGTACGACGCGAACACCCTCCAACCCACCACAATCCAGACCAAGTACTACGTAATGGCCCAGTTCAGCCGCCACATCCGCCCCGGCATGCGGATCCTCGACACGGGCGTGAGCTACGCGGCGGCGGCCTACGACGCGTCGGCGCGCCGCCTGGTGATCGTGGCGGTGAACACGTCGACGTCGGCCCAGACGCTGACCTTCGACCTGTCCCGCTTCACGACGGTGAGCGGCGGCTCGGGCGGCCTGGTCCCGCGCTGGAACACGGTGACGACGGGCGGGGACCAGTACCGGGCATACGCGAACACGTACCTGAGCGGAAAGTCGGTGGCGGTGCCGTTCGCGGCGAAGGCGGTGCAGACGTTGCAGGTCGACGGGGTGGTGATCTGAGGGGGGTGATTTGAGGGAGGGCCTGAGGGGGGCTGAGGGGGGGCTGAGGGGGATCTGGATCTGGGGGTTGCCGGAACGATGCTGCTGATCGCGCTGTCGGCGGTGAACGTCCGCGGCCCCCACCGCACCCAGGAACGGCCTGGACCAGGCAATATCTGCCCCCTACTTCCCCCTCTCCCCTCCGTTCGGCCATCCACGGGCAGTACGGTGTCCCCCATGCGCCCCGACACGCCTGCCGAAAACGTCGACCACACCGCCGAGGCGGCACGCCTGGAGCGAACCGCCGGCCTCTACCCCGAGGACGCCGAGGCCCTGCTCCTCCAGGCCGCGGCCCACCTGGAACTGTCCGGCGACCGCCCTGCCGCGACCGCTCTCTACGACCGCCTGCTGTCGTCGTCGACCCCCCTGGACAACCCTCACCTGGTACGAGCCCTGAAGGCATCGAACCTGTGGGAGTACGGCCACGAGGCAGAGGCCCGCGCGATCATCGAGGGCGTCCGCTCGTCCGCCCCGCGGGACCCGGCGGCATGGGTGATCGTCGCCGAGGCCCTGGAGGCCCACGACGAGTTGGAACAGGCGCAGGAGGCCTTCACGGAGGGCGTACAGCTCCTCCTGACGGACGTGGCGGAGCCCCCGTACTCCGCGCATCCCCTCCTCTTCGGCCGCCATCGCGTACGCCGCATGCTGGGCGTGGCCCACGACGAGTGGGACATCTTCGCGGACACCCTCCACTCGATGCCGATCTCCCTCGACGAACTCCACGACCCGAAGCGCGTCTGGTCCCTGGGCTCGGACAACCCGGCGGAGCTGGAGGCGGAGATCTCGCGGCTGCGGGCGGAGCTGGGCGCGTACCGGGAGGCGTTGTCCCGCCCGTTCCCGGTGGCGGTCCTGCACTGGACGGCGGACGAGCTGACTGAGCTGCTCTCCGCGTATCCCTCGCTGTCGGCCGAGTACCCCTCCCACGAGGAGCACCTGGCGACGATAGAGGGCTCCCTGAGGGAACTGTCCTCCTCCGGCACCCCGAACCTGGGCATCGTGACGGGCACGGTCCCGTCCTACGAAGCCTTCGCCGCCTCGGAACTCTCGTCCCCGGAGGACACGACCCTGCTCCCGCAGTACGCGACGACGCTGGCGGCCCGGGGGCGAGCGGTGGCTTGGCCGCCGCAGCGGGGGGCGGTTTGCTGGTGTGGGTCGGGGCGGGTTTATGGGGAGTGCCACGGGGTGCAGGCGCCGGCCTGACGCCCCGATGACGGCGCCCCGAGCGCAGCCGGGACCACCGGACGAACCGGCCACCAACACCTGCCCGAACAAGCCCCACCCACCGGCCACAAGCCGCTGAGTCCACCCGGCGTGCCCCGAGACGCAGACGCGCCACTCACCCCGCCCAGCCACGCAGCCGACCAATCCCCCAACCAACCTGGGCCACCCATCCCTCCGGGCCGCCCGCTCGCTTCTCCCCCGTGCTGGAGCGGGCCGGGTCAAGGGTGGCCCGAAGGGCCATCGGCGCAGCCGACGCGGAACGGAGCGGAGCGGAGTGAAGCGCCCTTGACGCGGGCCGCGGAAGCACGACACTGCCAAGGAAGCGGGCGGTCCAACGGCACCTTCAGAGAAACTCAAGCCGTCCATGGGGAATGTCGGTACCACCTGCTACAACAGAGCCACTGCTGTGCGTCGGGGATTGGGGAAACAGCGTGGCTCAGCCGGGGGATCTGTCGCAGCCTGTCGCGGGTGTTTATGAGGAACTCGTCACCCAACGCGTGCTGGGGCAAGTGGAGCGGTTGAGCGCAGCTGGTTGGCAGGCCATCGACGAAGAGGTCAGCGAAGAATCGTCACCCCACGTACTCGCCCGCCACATCAGTCAGGCCGTCAGTCGGCGGCTAAGTCAGCTGCCCCATGACAAGCGCGTCGCCGTCGCCAACCGGATCATCGAGTCGCTCGCATCCAACTCGACCGACCTCGAAGGCAGTGACACGCCGGATCTGATCTCCGACGGACCTCGCCAACTTCTCGCTCTGGCCGAGAAGGAGGCGCCCGGCGTCTACGCGATACGCCCGCTGACGCCTCTCTCGGAGACAGCCCTCCTCACCAACTCCCCCGAGGACCCGAACCTCGGCAGTGAGCTGCGCGCTGAGCTAGCCACAGCGGACCACATTGATCTGCTCTGCGCCTTTGTGAAGTGGTACGGCCTGCGCGTACTCGAAGACTCTCTCCGCGCCGCCAGGGATCGCGGTGTCAAGATCCGAGTCATCACGACCACTTACATCGGGGCAACCGACCGCCACGCACTCGACCGGCTGGTCCGCGACTTCGGCGCTGAGGTGAAGGTCAACTACGAGACCCGCTCGACCCGTCTCCACGCGAAGGCTTGGCTGTTCCGACGCAAGAGCGGTTTCGACACGGCGTACGTCGGCAGTTCCAACCTCTCCAAGGCTGCCCTCCTCGACGGCCTAGAGTGGAACGTACGCCTGTCATCAGTGGCCACCCCAGTCGTCCTCAACAAATTCGAGGCCACCTTCGACGCGTATTGGAACGACATCGCTTTCGAGTCCTACGACCCCGATCGCGACGCCCGCAAGTTGGACGAAGCTCTGACCGTGGCAGGCGGTGCGCCGTCAAGCCAAGACTTCAAGATCAGCCTCTCGGGCCTTGAGGTTCGCCCGCACCCGCACCAGGCCGACATGCTGGAGCGACTGCGAGTCGAGCGTGAGGTACGAGGCCACCAGCACAACTTGCTTGTCGCCGCCACCGGTACGGGCAAGACAGTCATGGCCGCCCTTGATTACCGCAACCTGCACAAGGAATTGGGCGGTAGGAAGTACCCACGGCTACTCTTCGTGGCACACCGCAAGGAGATCTTGCTGCAGTCACTCCGTATGTACCGCGAAGTACTCGACAACGCCTCCTTCGGCGAGGTGCTATTCAGCGGCGAGCTACCGAGCGACTGGGAGCACGTCTTCGCTAGCGTTCAGTCGCTCACCGACCAGCGACTCGACCAGTTCGACCCGGAACACTTCGACATCATCGTCATCGACGAGTTCCATCATGCTACGGCTACGACATATCGCCGCGTTCTCAACCACTTCAAGCCGAAGCAACTCCTCGGTCTGACCGCCACTCCCGAGCGCGCAGATGGCCTGAACGTGCAGGACGAGTTCTTCGAAGGCCGAATCGCCGCCGAGATGCGGCTTTGGGAGGCCCTCGACAATGACCTTCTCTGCCCGTTCCACTACTTCGGCGTGCCCGACGGCACGGACCTCACCCGCCTCAACTGGCGCTCTGGTGCATACGACCAGAGCCAGCTCGGCGACCTGTTCTCGGCCGATCATGCGCGCGCTCGTATCGTCATCAAGCAGGTGCGGGACAAGGTGTCCGATCCGCTGAGCATGCGGGCACTCGGATTCTGCGTCAGCAAGAAGCACGCTCACTTCATGGCAAAGTGCTTCCAAGATGCAGGCTTCAGGGCTGCAGCCTTGGACAGCGCTTCCAGGCCCGAAGTCCGTGACCAGGTTCTGTCCCAGCTCAAAGCCGGAGAGATCCAAGTCATCTTCTCCGTAGACCTCTTCAACGAGGGCTTGGACGTCCCCGACGTCGATACGCTTCTCCTTCTACGCCCCACGAGCAGCGCCACCGTCTTTCTTCAACAACTTGGTCGAGGCCTGCGCCGCACCCCGGACAAGCCCGTACTCACTGTGCTCGACTTCATCGGCCAACATCGTGCCGAGTTCCGGTTCGAGGAGCAGTTCCGCGCGATGACCAACCTGTCGCGCAACCGGCTCCTTGAGCATGCCGAGCACGACTTCCCTCTGCTGCCTTCCGGCTGCCAGATCATCCTTGAAGGTAAGTCCAAGAGGCTGGTGCTGGACAACATACGCACCCAGATCAAGGCGACCGTCCAGACTCTCGCGAAGGAGGTGAGGGCCTTCGACACGTTGCTCCTGGCCGACTACCTCAAGGAGAGTCGCCGTGAAATACGGGAGCTGTATAAGTCGAGCAATTCGTGGACCACGGTCCTACGCCGCGCTGGCTTGGCCGAGCTTCCTGAACAAGCCGGCGAAGAGGACCTGTTGAAGCGTGTGCATGCCTTTCTGCACGTCGACGACCGCCAGCGCGCCGATGCCTACACCCGCTTGTTGAGCGATGACGCACCGACGTATGAGTCGCTGAGCGCTACAGACCAGACGTACGCACGCATGCTGTTCTTCAACCTCTGGGATAAGGCTGGCGGGTTCAGCTCGTATACGGAAGGGCTCGAATCGCTCCGTGGGCAGCGAGCTTTCCGTAGCGAACTGCGACAGGTACTCGACCACGCGATGGGGCAAGCCGACCACTTCCCCCTCCCACTGGAGGGTCCGCACACCCACATCCCCCTGAAGATCCACAGCGCATACAACCGCTCGGAGATCCTCGCCGCACTCGGTGTCGCCCGCCTCGGCGGTCAGATGCCCGGCTCCTTTGCACAGGGCGTCCTGTGGGACGAGCAGAACCAGACCGATGCATTGCTGATCACCCTTGAGAAGAATGAGAAGGACTTCTCCCCCACAGTCCGCTACAAGGACTACGCGTTGAGTCCCTCCCTCTTCCACTGGGAGTCCCAGAGCACGACCGTGGCCACCTCTCCCACTGGCCTGCGCTACCAGCAGCACCAGCAACGCGGCAGCCACGTTTTGCTGTTCATGCGGCGCTACAAAGACACCGATATCGGCAAGGCCCAGCCCTGGATGCTGCTCGGCCCGGCGACGTATGTCCAGCACGAGGGCAGCAAGCCCATGGCCATCACGTGGCAGCTGCACTATGAGCTGCCTGCAGACGTGTGGTCGTATTCGGGCATCACCGCAAGCTAGCCGACTTAGCCTTCACCGCCTCACCGATCTCAGCCTCGAAACTGACGCGCTCTCACTCCCCGCGGCATGACTGCTCACTTGCACCAACCACCCGCGTACCAGGCGCCCCGACTGACGAGGCCTCACACCCGAAGCTGATGACCCCTCACGACCGTACCCCGTATGGCAGCCCCAATGAGCGCCACGACGCATATCGGATTAGCCTCCGAAATGAGCGCAATGTGGATCTTTAGTGTGCGCTCTACTCGACCCAAGGAGGAGACATGCGCAAGCTTCAGAAGGCCGCTGTTGCGGCCGCGATGGTCGGGACTCTGAGCCTCATAGCCACCGGCACCGCCACCGCACTGCCCGCCGACGGCCATGGTCATGGGCATGGGCACTGCAAGTCCCACGACCTGAACATCGACATTCTCGGTCAGGTCGGGGTGCTCCCCGGTCTTGCGGGGAACTTGGTCAACGGTGAGGGCAGCCCGGGCGCGATGTACAACGACGTCGGCTCCGATTGCCACCACTGACCGACGGCTTATCCGTCGCGCAGTTATGCGAAAAAGGGCCACGGTGCCCGGGCCGCAAGCCCGGGCACCGGGCCCTACGTCTTGTTATCACCGGGCGACCCTCCCCGGACCAACGGACCAGTCGCAGGCAACCAAAGTCGCAGCGCCGTAGACCATCGGACGATGACAGGCAGTACGGGCTGTCGTCAGACTGGGCGCTACGCCGTGCCGGTGACCGGACCGGACGCGGGAGATGAGCAGCAGCAGCAGCAGCAGCGGATACACGGACGGACGGGGGGCATGGAGGTTACGGGGGATGCGGGGCGCGCGGCGATGGGGCGGCCCGCCGTCGGCAAGGGCACTGTGCTCGCCGAGTCGGCCTGGCTTCTCACCCTCTTCTGCGTGGGGTGCGGGGCCGTGGTCGGGTGGTTGGTCACTCTTCTGGCGAAGTGGCTCGTGACGTTGGCTTGGGCGCCCCTTCAGGGGCCCGCCGAGCTGTTGACGTCCGTTCCGGAGCCGTGGCTCGGCGTCGGGGGCGTTGGGGTGGGGGCGCTGGTGGGGCTGGTGGTGGGGTTCGTCGCCGTGCACGAGTCGTTGGCGCTGAGTGTCTCCGCCGGTCGTGTCGTCCTCAGGGTCAGGGACTCTTCGCAGGAGTTCGGGCGGGATGAGATCGCCCTGGTGGTGCGGGACGGTAAGCAGCTCGTGCTGCTCGGGGCGGACGGTATGGAGATCGCTCGGGAGGAGTGCGGGCTGTCCTGGCAGCGGGTCGCCGATGCCTTCGCCGAGCATGGCTACCGGTGGGCCGATGAGGATCCGCACCGGGAGGAGTTCCGGCGGTGGGTTCCAGGGATGCCCGGACTGCCCGTCGGGGCGGACGCACTGCTCAGGGCCCGGGCGGCGGCCCGGGAGAAGGACGAGGGTGCCGAGGACGCCAGGGAGCTGCGTGGGGAGCTGCTGCGGCTCGGCGTGGTCGTACGGGACGAGAAGCGGCGGCAGTACTGGCGTATGCCTTAGACGCCTCAGGTGCCTCAGATGCCCCATCCCCCTCAACAGTCCTGAAGCAACGGCGCACCTGGGCCGGAGGGCCGGGGCCGAGCGTCGGCTGGGAGTATTGCGCGGACCACAGAGGAAGAAGGGGGATGAGCATGATCGTGCTCGTCTTGGTCGGCGTTCTCCTGCTCGCCGTCGCAGGGTGCGTGTGTGTCGTGTGGGCGTCTCGGGGCGGACCACGCTGGGTTCGTGGGGTGGCCACCGTGACCCTGGGACTGGGCGAGGTGGTGCGGGTGTTGGGGCGTTCCGGACGTGGGTCGAGGTCCGGCTCGAACTCCGGCTCGGGCGACTGACGCCGTACGGCCGCGAGGCGAGCGCGGGCCGCGCCGACGTGGGTGACGGTCGGCGCGGCCCGCGCGAGGTCAGCCGGTCGTTCTCGTTCTTGTCGATGGCGGGCCGGTTGTCGCCGCCTCCCCCTTGCCCTCCGTCAGGAGCCACTCACGGTTCAGGGCCCCCAGCGGGATCTTCTTCTGGAAGATGGGCGTGCCGAAGATGGTCAGTTGCAGCTGGAGGGAGCCGGTCAGGTCCACGCCGCCGTAGAGGGCGTAGGTGCCGGTGACCGAACCCGTGCCGTCGGAGGAGCCCTCCGCCGATGCCTCGGCGTGGGCGCGGACGTACGGGGCCAGGTCGGCGGTGACGCCCACGGTGCCGTAGAGGCCCACGGTGGCCTCGGCGCCGAGCGCGGCCTTGACGTCGCCGGCCGCGGTGACCGTGGCCTTGAGGGCCTCGCCCGTCATCTCGGACTCGCTGACCGGGGTCCAGCCCTTGGCCCAGGAGAAGGTTCCGCCGACGCGGAAGTCGCCCTTGACGTCCTGTTCGACGTCGACCGTGACTCGGCCGTCCGCGTTCACCTGGATGTAGCACGTGAGGTCCAGGTTGACGACGACGGGGATCGGGCCGACCTGGATCACCGGGTCGGAGTGGAGCTCGGCGAAGGGGATGCGGATCGGCTGCTCGTTGGTCGAGCCGGCGGCGCGGCCCTTCAGGGACCACTTCGAGGCCCAGTCACCCGACAGGCCCAGGAAGGCGCCGCCGGGCGAGGCACCCGTGCCGTCGCCGGAACCGTCGTACGAGAACGCGACCTCCGGCGCGAGCTGCACGAAGCCCTCCACCGAGGCCGCCGCCGACGCCGGGGCGCCCTCGGCCGTGGCGACCGCCGCACCCACGTCGATGCGGAGGCTGCCCAGCGGGAGTTTCGCGCCCTCGGGGCCGAAGTGGAGGTCGCCGGTCTTCGCCCAGGAGACCTTCACGCCCTTCAGGAGGGGCTCGACCTCCATGGCCGACGGGTCCACCGGGACCGTGCCCTTGGCCTTGCTCTCGCCGAGCACGGAGTTGAGCTTCGCCGGTTCCGTGTCGACCGTCGTATCGCCGTCCTCCGTGGCGCCCACGACCTGCGTGACCTCGGCCAGCACGCCGTCGGGGGCGCCGGGAGCCGGGGCGCTGGCAATGAAGTCGCCGACGGATACCGAGGGTTGGGTGGGTGCGGAAGCGGAGGCGGAGGCAGAGGGGCTGGTCGAGGGCTCCGCGGGCGGGGTGGGCGAGAGGCTGGCACTGGTCGACGGGGCGGCCGGCGGCTTCGGCACGGGCGGCGACGAGATGACGGCCCGTCCGGACTTCCTGTCGTACGAGGCGACCTTGAGGGACGACTTCTTCGCCGTGCCTCCCTCACCTCCGTCGGCGACTGCGGTGGGAGTGGCCGTACCGGAAGGGGCCGATACGACGGCGAGTTGTTCCTGGGCCGCGGCGGGGTCCGGGGTCTCGGCCGCCGCCCTGGCCGCCGGGTCGGTCGTGGTCGGGGAGTTGGTCGAGCAGCCCGTGATGAGCACGGCCGCGAGGGTGGCTGCCGTCAGTAGGGCATGCCGCTTGAGCTTGGGTCTGTGCACGCGTGTTCCTCGGGAGCGGGGTATGGGGGTGCGCTTCAGGAGGTGACACATGGGGAGCGGGCACGCCGGTCATCCAGGCGTGCCCGTACGGCCGTTGCCGCGCTGTGCGCAGACGGCGGTTACCCCCCAGTAGTCACGCATGAGCATGCCAGCACCGCGGGGGTGGCACCCGCTTTCTTTTCAGGGGGTGGCGGTGACGTGAGTCACAGCCGATTGCCGGTCGGCTTCCGCAGTCGTTGCCGAGGTTCAACCGCCGGCCTCCGCCCCCTCCCCTCCGGGTGCCCCGGCGAGGTCAGGACTCGTACCAGAACACGCCGTTGAGGCCCTGCTTGGCGATGGTCTGCGCCATCACGTTGCCGTCCAGGGCGTAGCGCCTGTGCTTGTCCGTGAGGAAGAAGTCGAGGGCGGCCACGGGGGTCGTGGCGTCGCATGCCAGGTCGCCGCGGATGCAGAAGCGGGCGACCGGGACGCCCTGGAACTCGTCGGGGCCGGGGCCCGTGGAGGTGAAGCCGAGTGCGCCCAGGCCCTTGGGGACCTTGGCCCACATGCCGGTGCCGGGCTGCTTCGGGTCGGCGTAGAGCTTGCCGTCGACCAGCTCGCGCGGGATGGCGGTGCCGCCGTTCGCGATCGTCTCCAGTACGGCGTCCGCGGCCTGTGCGCCCTGGGAGTAGCCGACGATGGTGAGGCGCGCGGTCGGGTTCTTGCGGTGGGTCTCCTCGGCGGCCGCCAGGAGGTTGCCGTAGCCCTGCGCAACGCTGTTGTCGTAGCTCGGCGCGGTGATGTCCGGGGCGTTCTGGCCGTTGAGCCAGGGGCCGGCGCTGGCCGGGTAGCAGACGGGGACGACCTCGGCGCCCTCCTCCAGGTGCTGGTTGGCGTAGTAGAACGTCCCGGTGCAGGCGGGCGCGGGCTGTGCGGAGCCGGTGCCGCCGAGCTCGATGTAGTAGTGGTCGGGTGCCTCGTCGGCCTGCGCGACGGTGGGAGTGAGGGCGGCGGCGGCCGTCATCGCCGCCGCGATGGCGACGGTCCTGGCGCGGCGGATGAGTCGGTTCGCTTTGGGCATGGGTGTCCCCCTGTGTCCGTGGTGCCGATGAGGTGACGCCGAGGTCGTGACTCCGATGGCGTCGGCCGTCGTGGCTCCTACTGATTGGTGCTGTGGCGCGAGACGCTAGGGAGAGGCGATGAAATCGTCGTGAAAGCCGGGGCGACGACGACGGCGTTGCCGCTACCGATGCCGATCCAGCTATCGATGCCGATCCCGATGGCGTCGGGCCAGGTGATGCTGGAGGCGGGCGTGCCGGAACTGGTAGACCGCCCCTGCCTGGCGCAGCACTCCGCGCTGGTAGGCGTCCTCCAGGAACGTGATCACGGCCCAGGGCAGGCGTCCGGTCAACGGCAGCCAGATCCGGGTGAGGACCAGCCACTGGCCCCAGGCGGTCAGGGTGAGGGCGTATCCGAGGGCGCCGCCGAGGCCGCTGATGATGCCGAGCACGAGGCTGGCGTCGGAGGACCAGACGAGCGGGCCCAGGGGCCCCTGCAGGAGGTCGATCGCCGCACCGCTGCCGAACCCGACCACCGCCCCGAAGGTGGGTGCCCAGACGAGCAGTTGGGTGGTCACCGTGGCGCGGTTGGTGTTGAGGAGGCTGCGTGGGCTGACGACGGAGTCGAGGTCGAGGGGGCTTTCGAGGACACCGAGGAGGCAGAAGGTCAGGCCGGCCCCGGCACTGAACACGACGCCGAAGACGAGTCCGTCGACGAGCCCGATACGCAGGCAGGTCGGGAGTGCGGCTTGCCAGCCGTACGCCTTGACCACGCCCGCCACGAAGCCGTAGGCGAATCCGAAGAACCCTCCGCCCAGTGTGCCGATCAGCAGTCGGGGGCCGGCCCTCCATGCGGTGGACTCCGGTCTGCCGCGGATCTGCAAGCGGACGGCGGACGGCGTTACGTGCTTCCCCTTGACCGAGTACGTCAGCCAGTGCACGAGCCCCAACATGAGGCCGGCGAGGAGCCCGACGGCCGACGCGTCCACGATGGAGCCCAGGAGCATGCCGCCGATGGCGAGACCGGCGGCCCCGTCGACGAGGCCGATCGCCAGGCCGGTCACGAGGGCGGTGACGAGCGTGCGGGTGGAGCGGCTCAGTCCGTTGCCGAGTCGCCACCAGGCGAGGTCGGGGGTTTCCAGCCGGGTCAGGTGGTGGGCGAGGTAGCCGAGCCAGTGCCGGGCGCGTTCCGCGTCGAAGTCCGGGGGCGGCTTGCCGGTCGGGCTCCGGTGGAGTCGGTGGCGGTAGACGGTGGGGATGAAGTTGTCCAGGAGGTGGTCCTCCAACTCCTCCGGGGTGCCGAAGCGTTCGGTGTCGAGGAGTGATGCCGGGTCGTGGTCGGGGGTGTCGCTGTAGATGGTGCGGGCGAGCGCGACCATCAGGGGGGTGGCCAGGACCTCGGCGAGCGGCGAGGTGGGGTCACTTTCCGGTTGCTGGTGGGGCTGGTTCGGGTGCTGGTGCGGCTCGTTCGGCTGCTGGTGCGGCTGGTGGTGTGGCCGCCTGGCCAGTTCGGTCAGTACGGGTCTCCAGGCGTTCGCGGCGGGGTCCGCGCGGTCGGTCTTGCGGGTGGTTCGGGGCAGGTAGTCGGCCAGGTCGTCGAGGGTGAGGTCGGTGAGTTCGATTGCGGCGGCGGCGGTCAGTACGTCGGTCTCGGCGACGGCGGCGGCGTATTCGGCGGGGCGGCTGGTGAGCAGCAGGGGGAGGGTGGTGGCGTTCAGGGCCTCGAGTGCGGGGCGGCGCAGACCGTCGGCCATCTCGTCGAAGCCGTCCAGTACGGGGAGGATGCGGCCGGACTCGACCAGCGCGGAGGCCAGGCTCTCCCGGCCGGGGCCCCGTGCGGCGTAACCCGGGTGATCGCGCGTCAGCTGGCCGGTCAGCCAGTCGCGCAGGGTGAGGGTGGTGGGGTTCCAGGCACCGATGCTGAAGATCACCGGGACGGGTTCCGTGGGGGTGCGCGACTTCAGGTGGTCGAGGACGAAGCGCAGGGCCAGGATCGTCTTGCCCGAACCGGATCTGCCCAGGACGACGAGGCGTCCGGACGGGATGCGCCGGTAGGTGTCGCTGATCTCGTCCAGTTGGCCGTCCAGGTCGAGGGGGTCGGCCGTGCCTCTCGCGGGGAGCCGGAGGATGTTGGCCCAGTGGTCGGTCACTGCCTCGGACGCCGTCCGCCAGCGGACGGGGAGCGGGAACGGGTCCTGGACCTGGCGCTGTTCTTCCTCGCGTTGCCAGCGGGCGGCTACCTGCTTGGCGAGTTGCTCAGCGGGGTCGGGGGGTGTCGAGGAAGGCTCGGTCGGTGGGGCGTACGGGGGGTCGGGGGTGGGGCCGGCGGCGGGCTCGGCGTTGGGGTTGGGGGTGGCGTCGGGGTTGGCGTCAGCATCGGCGTCGGCATCCGTTACGGCCGTAGAACTGGTGCCGGGCTCCTCCTTGGCCCCGTCCTGCTGGTCGCCTTGCTGCTCACTCTGCTGATCGCCCTGTTGGCCGCTCTGTTGGCCGCTCTGTTGGCCGCCGTCCAGGTTCCTGGGGACGGCGGCGCGGAATAGTTGCTCCAGTTCCTCCGGCCGTAGCGGCAACGCCCTGGCCAGCTCCTGCACCGTGGTCATGCGCGGGTTCGTACGGTTGCCGGTCTCCAGGCGGCGGATGGTGCGCTCGCTCACCCCGGAGTTCTCCGCCAGCTCGTCCTGGGTCAGCCCCGCCCGGACCCGCAGCCGTCGCAGCACCTCGCCGAACGCCTCGGACTCGCCTAACTCACCGGCCACAAGTCACGACCCTTCCCCCTGGGATGTCGACTTTTCGCAGGTGAGGGACTCTAGCGCGGCCACCGGCCACATATGACCGCCTCAATGTCCTGTCCACGTTTCCTCCACCACGGCACCTTCGAGAGGACCAACGGGATCGACCGGATCAAGGGCGGCGAGTGCGCAGCAATTGCCGATTGCCGATTGCAGCCAGTGCCTTGCCCGGTCCGGAGAAACGGGGAACCGCCATGCCGACGACGACCGCACCCCAGGGACACCCGAGCGCGACCGCCCTCACCCCGCACGCACTCACCTCACAGGAGCGCGAGCTGCTCTACGCGCTCGGATGCGGCCTGGAGGACGCAGAGATCGCCGACGCGCTCGCGCTGCCCGAGCATGAGGTGGCCGGGCAACTGGGACGCGTCCTGGTGAAGTTGGGGCTGCGGGACCGGACCGCCGCCATCGTGCACGCCTTCGACTGCGGGCTGGTCGTACCGGGACAGGGGCCGCGCAGGCGGGCGGCGGGACGGGGGACGACGGTCCACGCACGGACCGGCCCAGCGGCGCCCGGTACACGGCTCCGGGTCTCCTTGCTCGGCCCGTTGCGGGCCCGGTTCGCCGGGGAGCACGTGGACGTGGGGCCGGTCCGGCAGCAGGCCGTGCTGGCGGCGCTCGCGTTGAGCCCGGGTCGGTCGGTCAGCCGGCAGGAACTGCTGGACGGCGTATGGGGGATGGAGTCGCCCGGCGGGAACGTCGTACCGGTCTACGTCTACCGGCTGCGCAAGGGCCTGCGGCTCGGGGAGTGCCAGGACTCGGTGATCAGGACCGACCGGTACGGCTATCGGCTGGCGCCCGGGGCGGTCGACGTGGACGTGACCTGCATGGAGGAACTCGTCACCGCGGCCGGGGCTGCCGAGCGGGCCGGTGATCCGGCCGAGGCGGTGCGGCTGTGCGGGCGGGCGCTGGATCTGTTCCGTGGTGAGCCGTTGGCCGGACTGCCCGGGCCCCTGGCGGAGTTGGAGCGGCTGCGGCTCGTCGAGCGCCGGGTCGCCCTGGCGCAGCGGAAAGCGCAGTGGCAGCTCAGGCTCGGCCGGGTGGCCGAAGCGACCGCCGGCCTGTCCGAGCTGGCCCTCCAACAGCCACTCAACGAACCCGTCGCCGCACTGCTGATGCACGCCCTGAACCGCGACGGCCGCCGCGCCGAGGCCCTGTCCGTCTTCAACCGCACCGGCCGCCGCCTCGCGGACGAATTGGGGGTGCCCCCGGGGGAACTGCTGTGCCGGGCACGGTGGTCAGTGCTGCGGGGGGAGGGTGGAGGGCGGGGCCGGGACGGTGGAGAGCGGGGCCGGGATGGTGGGGGTCAGGGGCGGGTCGGCACGGGCCAGGGACGGGTCGGCAGGGGGCAGGGGCCGGACGGCACGGGCCAGAGGCCGAACGGCAGGGCTTCCCGCCGTAACGGCACCGCTCCCCGCCGTGGTCAGGCAGGTGCGGCGTGAGCGACGGGAGTCACCGGGACCGTTCCGCGGACAGCGCAGGCGACGACGACCCCTTCCCCACCCGCGCAGGCGACGACCCCTCCGCCGCCCGCCCGGGCAACCCCTCCCCCGCCCGCGCCGCCCAGTTGCTGCTGGCCAGGGTCTCCGAAGCCGCCGGACGGGCCCGGCTCGGCAGGCGGCAGGCCACCTATGGGGCGCCGTTCACCGGACCCGGGGGCTGGGGAGCCGGGCCCGGGGGCCGGGGCGCCGCGGTCGGGGTCGTGCGTCGACTGCTGAGGGTCGGCGGCGGCCCCGCAGGGGCCAGGGCACGTGCGCGGCTGGACCTGTACGAGCGCGGGCTGACCGTCGCCGGCGCCGGGCGGATTCATGTCGTGCGGTACGACAGCACGGTGGTGCGGCGGCGCCGGGTGCTGTCCCCGCAGGGCCTCGCCCGCGCCTACGTACTCGTCGATGTCGACGGTGAGCGGATGGTGCTGCGCTGCGGCGACTTCGGCCACCCGGAGGTGTGGGGCCCGGAGATCCGCCGGGCCGTCACCGACGCCCAGCTGCCGCGGGCCCTGGCCGCGTTGGCCGAGGGGGCGCGGCTCGCGTTCGGCCCCGTGTGGGTCACCAGGGAGGCGGTCGGCTCCCGGGGGGCCTCCCTGCGCTGGGAGCAGGTCCGCCGGATCGAGGTCCTCAACGGGTCCTTCGGGGTGCGCACCGCCGCCGGAAGGTGGCAGGTGTGGGGAACCGTCGCCTCCGGGATCCCGAACCTCTGTGTCCTCCAGGCCCTCGCCGAGCACCTCGCCGCGACCGCGCCGCACCGGCGGGACGACGACAAGCGGAACTGAGCACAGCCCGCCGAGCACACAAATGGTTTGTCCCGTGAAACCGGCCCGTTCTACAGTGAGTTCACTTCGAAGAGACGTTCCCCTGGAAGCAAGCCGCAGAGCGGGAACGTCCCACCTCACTGAGCCACACCGAGCTCACCGAGGTGCCGAAGGGGCGGCAGTCGTCTTTGTCGACCCCTCTTTCGGAGGCCCCTTCATGAACGTCGGTACGAACGTGGGCATCGGCCTGCCCGTCGGCGACCCGGCCGCCCTGCTCACCTGGGCCCGGCGCGCGGACGCCGGTCCCTTCAGCACCCTCGGTCTGCTCGACCGGCTCGTCTACGACAACCCCGAACCGCTGGTCGCACTGGCCCTCCTCGCCGGCGCCACCACGCGCGTCCGCGTCCAGACCGAGGTGCTGCTCGCCCCGCTGCGCGACACCGCCCTGCTGGCCAAGCAGGCCGCCACCCTGGACCGGATGACCGACGGGCGGCTCGTCCTCGGCCTGGGCATCGGCGGCCGGGAGGACGACCACCGCGCCACCGGCACCGACCTGCGCACCCGGGGCCGGCGCCTGGACCAGCAGCTCGCGACAATGTGCCGCCTGTGGCACGGCGATCCCTACGGCGACGGCGTCGGCCCGATCGGCCCGGTGCCCGCCCGCCTCGGCGGCCCGGAGCTGCTCTTCGGCGGCTTCAAGCCGGCCGCCCTCGAACGCGTCGCCCGCTGGGGCAACGGCTTCCTCGCGGCTGCGGCGCCCTCCTGGGCGGGCGGCCTGTTCGACGCCGTCCGCGGGTTCTGGACGGAGTACGGCCGCGACGGCGAACCCCGCCTCGTCGCTCAGGTCAACGTCGCGCTCGGCCCACCGGACGTGCTCGACGACGCCCGCGCCCGCATGCACGCGTACTACGCCTTCACCGGCACGGCCGACCGCATGGTCGACGGCCTCCTCACCACGCCCGCCGAGATCCGCGCCGCACTCACCGCCTTCGCCGACCTGGGCGCCGACGAGGTCATGCTCTACTGCTACGGCCTGGACCCGGACCAGGTGGACCGTCTGGCGGATGTGCTGTGATCCCGGATCTGTGACGCCATGTCACCGAGCCCGTGAGACCACTGTCTGGAGGACATGTGTTCCTGCTGTTCCTGCTGTTCGTCGTCATCGCGGTGATCACCGCGGTCGGGCTCTGCGGCTACGGCGCCCGCACCCTGGCCGACCGGCGCGCACAACGCACGGGCACCCCCGGCTTGCTGCGCGGACTGGCGGCCCTCGCGGGCGCCGGTGCGTTGGCCATGTACGCCTGGGGGCTGCTCGCCGTCACAGGCGCGGTGATGACGGCGGAGGACGGCGGCACCGACTCGTCGCCACCTCGATCCTGCCGTACGGCGGGCTGGTGGGAACGGGCTCAGCAGGGCATCCAGATCGTCGACTACACGATCACGTACGTCCCTCTCGCCTTCGTCTGCGAGACCAGTGACGGCGGGAGTTACGACAACGGCGACGTGCCCGGCTACGTCAACCCGGGCGTCCTGGGCCTCGCCCTCACCGCCGCCGGGTGCGCCATCGGCGCGGGGTACGTGTCGGAGCTGCGGGCCCGGGCCGAGCTGCGGAAGGGGGACGCCGGTTAGCCTCGGAGCATCGAGGCCGGCAGGAGTTGCCGGCTGAAATGGTGGGAGGCAGACATGGCGAAGATCCCCAGCGCGGCGGTCGCCGCAGGCGGGCTCGTCGGCGGTTACGGCGTGGCCCGCTGGACCAGGAAGCGGCAGCTCGGCGGGGCCGTACTGGCCCTCGCCGGGGCCGCGGCCGCGCAGCAGTGGCGGCAGCAGGCGGGCGGGAAGGCCGCCGGCGCGCTGACCGCCGCGTATGTCGCCGCCTTCGCCGGTTCGCACCCGCTGGCCAAGAAGGTGGGCGCCTGGCCCGCCGTGTTCGGCGTGGCGGGGGCGGTGGCCCTGGCGTCGTGGGCGGTGGCGGACCGCCGGGGCTGACCGCCCCGACCCGCGGCCGCTAGGACCGGTGGGTCAGCACATTCACCACCCGCCCGTTCGGATCCCGTACGAAGAACCGCCGTACGCCCCACTCCTCGTCCCGCAGCTCCCGTACGATCTCCGCTCCCGCCGCCCGTACCTGCGCATACACGGCGTCGACGTCCTCGACCTCCACGCTCAGGTCGGGGACGACCGGAGCGGTGCGCTCCGCGGTGAAGAAACTGATCTGGGCGGTGGGGTTGGCGGGGGACGCCAGGGTCATCACCCAGCCCATGTTCATCACCTCCTCGAAGCCGAGCAGGCCGTAGAAGTCCCGGTTGGTCTCCATCTGTTCCTCGGACCCGACCTGGAAGTCGGGCATGATCCTGCGGATCGTCATGGGGTGCGGCTCCTGATCGTCGGCCGGGGTTTCGGCCGGGGTCGTCGGTGGGCCGCGATACCGGCGGCCGGAATTTCTGTTATCCCCGGCAGTGTCACCCCGTCTCCTCACCGTCCCCAGCCCCAGGCACGCGAGGAATGAGCCACGTGACACGACAGATCAGCCGCCGGAGCATGCTCAAGGCCACGGGTGCGACCGCCGGAGCCGTCGGGGCCGCAATGGGCGCCGGCGCCGGAATCGGCATCGGCATCGGTACGACCGCTCTCGCGCCCCCGGCAGCCGCCGCCGGCGCCTCGTTCGCGCACCCCGGCCTCCTGCACACCCGCGCCGACCTGGACCGGATGGCCGCCAAGGTGAAGGCCGGCGCCGCTCCCCACACGGCCGGGTTCGCCAAGCTGACCGCCAACCGGCACGCCCGGAGCGGCTGGACGGCCAACCCGCAGGCGACCGTGGTCCGGGGAGGCGCCGGCCAGAACTACGCGATCCTCTACAACGACATCCACGCCGCCTACCAGAACGCCCTGCGCGGCCACGTCAGCGGCGACAGCGCGCACCTCGACACCGCCGTGGCGATCCTCAACGCCTGGTCGGCCGAGCTGACCACGCTCGCCGGCAACGCCGACCGCTTCCTCGCCGCCGGGATCTACGGCTACCAGATCGCCAACGCCGCCGAACTCGTGCGCGACCACCCCGACTTCGAGCTCGGGCGGTTCCAGGAGATGCTGACCACCGTCTTCGCGCCGCTGAGCGACAGCTTCCTGGTCAAGCACAACGGCGCCGTCATCTCCAACTACTGGACCAACTGGGACCTCACCGCCATGTGCTGCGTCCTGGCGACCGGCGTCCTCTGCGACGACAAGGCCCAAGTCGCCCGCGCGGTCGAGTACTTCAAGCACGGCGAGGGGCTCGGCTCGATCCGCAACGCCATTCCCGTCGTACGCGACGACGGCCTCGCCGAGTGGCTGGAGGCCGGCCGCGACCAGGGACACGCGCTGCTCGGCGTCGGCCTGATGGGCACCTTCTGCGAGATGGCCTGGAACCAGGGCATCGACCTGTACGGCTACGACGACAGCCGCTTCCTCAAGGGCGCCCAGTACGTGGCCAAGTGGGCGATGGGCGGGGAGGTGCCCTTCACCTCGAACACCCGCAGGAAGGGTGCGATCAACGGCTGGTCGGGGTCGGAGACCGTGACCGAGGCCGCGCCCGTCGACCCGGCGATGACCCGCCCGATCTGGGCGATGATCGCCAACCACTACACCAAGCGCCGGGGCCTGCCGGCGTCGTACCTCACCCGGATCGCCGCGAAGGCCTCTCCGGAGGGCGGCGGCGGGGACTACGGGCCCAACAGCGGGGGGTACGACCAACTGGGCTTCGGCACACTGGCGTTCACGCGGGACAAGGTGACGGGGGCGGGGGCGGGCACGGACGGTTCGGCCGGTCCGGCGGCTTCGGGGGCGGCGTCCCCGGCGGCCGGGTCGGGGTCGGGGTCGGATGCCCGGCCGCAGACGGGGGCCACGGCAGCGCCCTCCGCGTCCGCCGCCTCCTCCACCGCCGGCGACCTCGCTGCCACCGGCTCCGACGACGTCATCGGCTGGACCGCCGCCACCGGCATCACCGCCCTCGCCGGCGGCCTGCTCCTGCTGCGGCGCAGGGAGCGGGCCCGGGACGCATCCCAGTAGGGCTCCGACTCCTGTCCCCGGTCGGGCTTCGTCCCTTACGTCTCCGTAGCCCCGGCAGTCCCCGCCCGAGCCGGCTTCGTCACCGCCGTGAGCGGCCGGGCGATGTCCTCCAGCGACCGGCGTTCCGCGCGGACCGCGAGGAACGCCGCCACGAGGCCCGCCAGGCACATCAGCGCCGCGCCGATCTGGAAGGCGAGGACCGTGTCGCCGACCTTGCCCGTCTCGGTGAGGTTGGCGAAGAGCAGGGGGCCGCTGATACCGCCGGCCGCGGTGCCGAGGGCGTAGAAGAAGGCGATGGACATCGCGCGGGTCTCCATCGGGAAGACCTCGGACACCGTGAGGTAGGCGCTCGACGCACCGGCCGACGCGAAGAACAGGACCGCGCACCAGCAGGCCGTCAGTGTGCCGGCGCTGAGCGTGCCCTGGTCGAACAGCCAGGCCGTGCCGAACAGCAGGATGCCCGAGAGCAGGTACGTCGACGAGATCATGATGCGGCGGCCGACCGTGTCGAACAGCCTGCCCAGCAGCAGCGGGCCCATGAAGTTGCCGACCGCGATGACCGCGAAGTAGTAGCCGGTGTTGCCGCTCGGGACGTCGTAGAACGTGGTGAGGATCGCGCCGAAGCCGAAGGTGATGGCGTTGTAGAGGAACGCCTGGCCGATGAACAGGGAGAAGCCGAGGATCGCCCGCCTGCGGTACTTGGAGAAGACCGTGCGGCCGATCTCCACGAACGTCACGCTGCGGCGCTGGCGGATGGTGAGCTCGCCTTCGGCGCGCGGCAGCGACTCGCCCCGCTCGGCCTCCACCCGTTCCTCGATGGAGGACACGATCCGTTCCGCCTCGTCGTCGCGGCCGTGGATCAGCAGCCAGCGTGGGCTCTCCGGGACGTGCCTCCGGACCAGGAGGATGACCAGGGCGAGGACGGCGCCGAGCGCGAACGTCAGCCGCCAGCCGACGTCCGCCGGGAAGATCGCCGTGTCCAGCGCGACGATCGACAGCAGCGAGCCGCCGACCGCGCCCAGCCAGAAGCTGCCGTTGATCATCAGGTCGACGCGGCCGCGGTACTGCGCGGGGATCAGCTCGTCGATCGCGGAGTTGATCGCCGCGTACTCGCCGCCGATGCCGAAGCCGGTCAGGAAGCGGAACAGGAAGAACCACCAGGTGTGGAAGGAGACCGCGGTCAGCGCCGTCGCCGCCAGGTAGACCGCCAGCGTGATCATGAACAGCTTCTTGCGGCCCCACCGGTCGGTCAGGCGGCCCCAGAACAGGGCGCCCAGGCAGGCACCGGCCACATACAGCGCGGCGGCCAGGCCGGTGACCTGGCCGGAGGTGATCGGCAGTCCGCTGCCGGGCTCGGACAGGCGCGGCGCGATGTTGCCGACGACCGTGACTTCCAGGCCGTCCAGGATCCACACGGTGCCGAGACCGATCACGATCGTCCAGTGCCAGCGTGACCACGGGAGGCGGTCCAGGCGGGCGGGGATGTCGGTCGTGACGGTACGGCCGGTCTCGGCTTCTGCGGTGGTCATGGGCTCCCTCCCCATCGAGCGGAACCCGAGCCGAGTGCCCTGAAGGGGGCGGGTCTACGCCACCCGGACCCTGGAGCGGGTCTACGCCCCCAGGGCCCGCGACACCGTGTAGATCACCAGGCCGGCGAGCGAGCCGACCACCGTGCCGTTGATCCGGATGAACTGCAGATCGCGTCCGATGTGCGCCTCGATCTTCTTCGTCGTGTGCTCGGCGTCCCAGCTCGCCACGGTGTCCGTGATCAGGGACGTGATCTCCTTGCGGTAGGTGGTGACGACGTACACCGCCGCGCCCTCGACCCAGCCGTCGACCTTGGCCTGCAGCCGCGGCTCGACCGCCATCCGCGAGCCCAGCGACAGCAGCGAGGCCCGCACGCGCAGGCGCAGCTCGCTGCGCTCGTCCTCGGCCGCCGAGACGATCATCGACCGTACGGCGGTCCACGCCGACGCGATCAGGTCCTGGACCTCGCCGCGCCCCAGCACCTCGCCCTTGAGCCGCTCGACACGCGCGCGTGTGTCCGTGTCGGACTGGAGGTCGGAGGCGAAGTCGGTGAGGAAGCGGTCGAGGGCGGCACGGGCCGGGTGGGAGGGCATGTCGCGCATCTCGGTGACGAAGCGCAGCAGTTCCTTGTAGACGCGCTCGCCGACCCGCTTGTCGACGAACCTCGGGGTCCAGCCGGGGGCGCCGCCCTGCACCGCGTCCATGATCTCCTCGTCGTGCAGGATCAGCCAGTGCTGGGCCCGCGCGACGATCAGGTCGACGGCACGCTTGTGGCCGCCGTCCGCGACGATCTTGTCCAGCATCTTCCCTATGCCGGGCGCGATCTCCTGGGCGTCGGCCCGACGGGTGATCGCCTCCCCCACCACCGCCTGGACGTCCGAGTCGCGCATGACCGCCAGGGCGCCTCTGAGCGCCGCCGACAGCTCGGCCGTCACGCGGTCCGCGTGCTCCGGGTCCGCCAGCCACACCCCCAGCCGGCTGCCGATGCCGACCGCGCGCAGGCGCTGGCGTACGACGTCCTCGGAGAGGAAGTTCTCCCCGACGAACTCGCCCAGCGAGACGCCCAGCTGGTCCTTCTTGTTGGGGATGATCGCGGTGTGCGGGATGGGGATGCCGAGCGGGTACCGGAACAGGGCCGTGACCGCGAACCAGTCCGCGAGCGCGCCGACCATGCCGGCCTCGGCGGCCGCCGCGACGTAGTTCGCCCACTCTCCGGCGCCCTGGTGCGACGCCACCTTGGCGAGGACGTACACCAGTGCCACGAACAGCAGCAGGCCGGTCGCGGTGAGCTTCATGCGCCGTACGCCGCGCTGCTTCTCCTCGTCGGCGGCGGTGAACGTCGTCATCGCACGTACGGCCGATGCGGGGACGCGCCGGTTACCGGCAGCGCCCGGCCGGGCATGCTGCTCTACGTCACGCGTTCCCGTTTCTTCCGGATTCGTACGTTCCATTCCGCTCCACCCGTCCAGGATCCCCCGTACTCATTGTCCCTACCTGACCGACTCCTGGAACGAAACAAGAGTTCCCGGCGTCTGTTCCGTGGGGGGAGGTCGATGACGAACTCCGGATGAACGCCGGCGGCCCAATGGGGGGTCCGTGCAACTCCCCTCCGCCTTATGACGCATCATGAGGTGATCACATCGGAGCCTCGGGCTCCCATTCCGCCCGAGGAGACACGCACCGCATGACCAGGCGTAACGGTTATGCCTTGCTCGCCGCGATCGTCACCCTGATCGTCACGCTTTCCGCGGCCATATACGTCGGAGTCGCCTCCGACGACGGCAGCGCCACCAGCAAGAGCACCCCCACCAACGAAGGCGCCCCTCGGGGCCCCGCCGCCCCGGCCTCCACCGGCATCTGGGTCGGCGCCTGGTCGACCTCCCCGGTCGGCTCCGAGCCCGGCACCGAGATAGAAGGCCTCGCGGGCCGCTCGGTGCGCAACGTCGTGCACACCAGCGTCGGCGGTACGAGTGCCCGGATCACGCTGTCCAACCTCTACGGCCAGTCCGCGCTGACCATCACGCACGCCTCCGTCGCCGTGGCCGCCGGCACCGGGACCGCGGCGGCGATCGTGGACACCATGCGCCGGCTGACCTTCGGCGGGAACACCACGGTCGTCATCCCGCCCGGGCAGCAGGTGCTGAGCGACGCCGTGCGCATCGCCGTCCCGGCGGACACCGACATCCTTGTCACCACCTACTCCCCCACCCCGTCCGGCCCGGTGACCTACCACCCGCACGCGCGCCAGATCAGCTACGTCGCCGAGGGTGACGTCACCGAGGACGCGACCGGCGTGGCGTACACCGGGCAGGTCGGCTCCTGGCGCTACCTGACCGCGCTGGACGTCCTCAGCAACGAGTCCCACGGCACCGTCGTGGTCTTCGGCGACTCGCTGACCGACGGCATCACGTCCACCGAGAACGCCAACCGGCGCTGGACGGACGCCCTCTCGCGCCGGCTGCGTGCGGCGATCACGGCCCGCCAGGACGTGCCGCGCTACAGCGTCGTCAACCAGGGCATCAGCGGCAACCAGATCCTCGTCAGCGGCACCGGGCGCCCCGCGAACAACGAGGCCGGACTCACCCGCTTCGGCCGCGACGTCCTCGCCCGTACGAACGTCAAGGTCGTCGTCATCGACCTCGGCGTCAACGACATCCTGCGCAACCCCAGGCTCGCCGACCCCGACCGCATCCTCGACGGCCTGCGCGCCCTGGTCCGCCAGGCCCACGCACGCGGCATCAAGGTCGTCGGCGCCACCCTGATGCCCTTCCAGGGCCACCGCGGCTACACCGACGCCCGCGAGAACGTGCGCCAGCAGATCAACGCCGAGATCCGCAGCGGCCGGGTCTTCGACGCGGTCGCCGACTTCGACGAGGCCCTGCGGGACCCGTACAACCCCCGCAAGTTCCGCCCCGACTACGACTCCGGCGACCACCTCCACCCCAGCGACAAGGGCTACGACCGCATGGGAGAGGCCTTCAACCTGGAGGACCTGAGGGGCGCGGCTCCGGCGAAGCTGTAGGGGCAAGCCCTCGGCCGGCTGCGGACAGTCGCGCCGCCCGGGCGACGCCCCTCCCGAGAAGCCTGGAGCTCAGTCCTCGTCCCGCTCCCGCGACCGCCTGCCGCGGTCCCGGCGGTCGCCGTGCGCATGCCGCCACATGTCCCGGTGCTCGTCGAGCATCTCGTGGTGCGCCTCGTACTGCTCGTCCCGGATCGACGCCCGCAGCTCCCGCTGCTGTTCCCGTCGCGCCAGCTTCTCCCGCCGGCGCTCCTCGCGGAGCTCCTGGCGCTGTTCCCGCGTGCGCTTGCGCTCGACCCCCACGCCGCCCCAGAAGGCGAACCCGGTCACGATCACGCGCGGGGCGCCCGGATCCCCCGGCACGCCCTCCTCGCGGTGGTCGAACCCGCCCATGATCCCGATCCCCCGCACGACGACCTCGACGCCTGGCGGCACGGTCACCTGCATCCCGCCCATGATCGCGATGCAGTTGATCACGACCTCGCGGTCCGCGAAGTTGGCCTCGCGCAGATCGATCTCCCCGCCGCCCCAGAAGGCGAAGCAGTTGAACCGCCGGGGCACGGTCCACCGCCCCTTGCGCTGGAACCCGGACATGACGGCGACACCCCCCGTCGACGACCCCTCGCCGCCGACGATCCGGTCCGCCCAACTCCCGTCCGGCACCCCGGACTTCTTGACCATGTCGACCTTGGGAACGGCCACCGCGCCGACGGGCAGATCCCGGGTCAGCGGCGCCAGCTCCCCGTACGTACGCGCCCTGTACGTGGCATCCAGGCGTTCCTCGAACTCCTCCATGTCGAGACGCCCCTCCGCGACGGCGTCCCTCAGTACCTCGGCGACTCGTTCACGATCTGCGTCGGAGGCACGAAGCTCCGGGACGTCGTCGGTCATGCAAGCAGCCTACGAGCAACCCCGCCCGGGGGCTACGAGATCGTGGGCTACGAGATGGCCCGCTCGGCCTGCTCTGCGTACATCTTGGCGATCACGGCCTCGATGTCCGGCTCCCGCACCGACAGATCCACCAACGGATACTCCGCCGCGATCGCCGCCACCAGCACCGCTGCCGACTCGGCCGCCGGGAACGCCAGCCACTGCCGCGGCCCCTCCACCTTCACCACCCGCGCGGGCGGCGCCTCGATCGGCGGCAGCTCCCGCTCCAGGTCGACGACCAGTGTGCGCTCGCTCTCCCCCACCTCGTGCAGCCCGGCGAGCGGACCGTCGTACATCAGCCGCCCGTGGTCGATGACCATCACCCGTGAACACAACTGCTCGATGTCCTGGAGATCGTGCGTGGTCAGCAGCACCGTCGTGCCGCGCTCCACGTTCAACTCCCGCAGGAAGTCCCGGACCTTCGCCTTCGAGATCACGTCGAGCCCGATCGTCGGCTCGTCCAGGTACACCACCTCGGGATCGTGCAGCAGCGCCGCCGCGATGTCGCCGCGCATCCGCTGCCCGAGGGAGAGCTGACGCACCGGGACGTCCAACAGCGCGCCCAGGTCGAGCAGTTCGACGAGCCGGTCGAGGTTCTCGCGGTAACGACCGTCCGGGATGCGGTACATGCGGTGCATCAGCTTGTACGAGTCGATCAGCGGCAGGTCCCACCACAGCGTCGTACGCTGCCCGAACACCACCCCGATCCGGTGCGCGAGCCGCATCCGCTCGCGGGACGGGTCGATGCCGGCGACCCGGAGCCGGCCCTCGCTCGGGGTCAGGATGCCGGTCAGCATCTTGATCGTCGTCGACTTGCCGGCGCCGTTCGGCCCGATGTAGCCCACCATCTCGCCGCGCGCCACGCGGAAGGAGATCGAGTCGACGGCCCGTACCTGCCGCCGCTCCCGCTTGAGGAAACCGGTCTTCTTGCGTACCTCGAAGACCTTCTCGACGCCGTCGAGTTCGATGAACGCGTCCGCCCCGCCGTCCACGGCACTCACACCATTCATGTCGTCCATGCCATCCACCGCTGCCCCTAACTCCCCGTGCTCCGATACGACCGCAGCCCGGCCCGCCACGCCAGTCCGGCCAGCGCACAGCACACCGCCGCCACCAGCGGCGACGCGAAGGCCGTCCAGGAAGGCAGGTCGAGCGGATACGGGCGCTCCAGCACATAGGAGGCCGGCACCCAGTTGACGAAGGCGAGCGGCAGCACGAACGTCACCCCGCGCACGAAGTCCTTCCCGAACACCGTCGGCGGGTACTGCAACAGCGTGGTGCCGCCGTACGTGAACGCGTTCTGCACCTCGGCGGCGTCCTGCGCCAGGAACTGGAAGGCCGCGCCCGCCACGAACACGGCGCAGAAGATCACCCCGCCGCAGACCAGCATCACCGGCACCAACAGCACCTTCGCCGCCGTCCAGTCCACGTCGACGGCCAGCAGCCCCCAGCCCAGCACCAGCGCGCCCTGGGTGATCCGGCCGAGGCGACGCACCGCGAAGTGGTCCGCGGCGACCTGGGCCAGCACCGGGACGGGCCGCACGAGCAGCGTGTCGAACGAGCCGTCGCGCATCCGGCCGCCGAGGACGTCCATCGAGCCGAAGGTCAGGTCGGCGATCCCGAACGCCGTCGCGGACAGCCCGTACAGGAAGGCGACCTCGGGCAGCGACCAGCCGCCCAGCGAGTCGACCTGCGAGAACATCAGCAGGATCGCCACGAAGTCCAGACCGGTCACCAGCAGGTTGCCGAAGACCGTGACGACGAACGAGGCGCGGTAGGTCATCGCGGACCGGATCCACATCCCGGCGATCAGCCGGTAGGCCCGCAGCCCCTCACCGGCCCGGGACACCCCGGTGACCCCGGAGATCTCACCCACCCTGCACCACCACCCGCCGCGTCGCCGCCGACTGCACCAGCCGCCCGGCCGCCAGCAGCACCACCGCCCACGCCGCCTGGAAGGCGTACGCGCGCAGCGGGTCGGTCTCCCCCATCAGCACGTCCGCCGGCATCTGGATCTGCGCCGCCCAGGGCAGCACCCGCACGATCTCGCCGAGGACGCCCGGGAAGGCGTTCAGGGGCAGCACCATGCCCGAGAAGAAGACCCCCGTGATCATCAGGGCCTGATTGACGCCCATGCCGTCCATCAGCCAGAACACGCTCAGAGCCGCCAGATAGCGGATCGCGAAGCTGACGAGCGTCGCGAGCAGGAGGGTGACCGCGAACGCCGCCCAAAGGGTGACGTCCGCCGGCAGCGCCATCGGGAAGAAGAGCGCGCCGAACGCGAACGGGATCACTCCCCGCCCCAGCATCTGGAACAGCGCCCGCCCCACGTCCCCGGCCAGCCACCACAACTGGAGATCGGCCGGCCGGTACAGGTCGACGGCGATCTCACCGGTGCGGATGCGCTGCATCAGATCCTTCTCGGCGCCGCCGCCCTGGATGGCCAGCGTGGCGTACAGGCACTGACCCAGCCACACGTAGGTGACGGCCTGGGTCTGGTCGTAGCCGCCGAGATGCGGTTTCTCGTCCCACAGCGCCAGATAGGTGTAAACGAGGATCACGCCGAAGACCGTGTTGGTGAACACCCCGGCCGCCGTCGCCGCCCGATAGGTCGCGTACCTTCTGAACCCGCCCACCGCGACGGCTAAGTACAACCGCCCCGATCCCACATCCACAGCCCTCCTCGCCCGCGCCCGGCACCGAAGCGCAGGAGCCTAGTGCGCGCGCGGCAGGCGCTGCCAGCCAATTTCCGGGCTCCGCCAGGCGGGAGAGTCTGCTCACTTTCCGCAGACACGCGCCGGTTTCCGGGAACGGAACGCCCGATGCGAGAGTCTTCAGCAATGGGGGCGCATTAGGCGTACGAGGCGTACGGGAACGTACGACGCGAAACAGGAGTCCGTGCACGAGATGAGTGACGAGCCGCAGCCGCAGCCGCAGGGACAGGCCCAGCAGCCGAACGAGAAGCCCGGGCGGCCGAAGAGGACGGGCTGGCGGCGGATCATCCCGACCTGGCGGATGGTGCTCGGCACCTTCGTCATCGGCACACTGCTGCTGTTCGGGCTGTTCTTCCTGGGCTACTCCCTGGTCAAGATCCCGCCGGCGAACGCGCTCGCGACCAAGCAGGCCAACGTGTACATGTACGCGGACGGCTCGGTGATCGCCCGCGACGGCCAGGTCAACCGGGAGAACGTCACCCTGGCGCAGATGTCCAAGGACGCCCAGCACGCGATCCTGGCCGCCGAGGACCGCGACTTCTACACCGAGTCCGCCATCGACCCCAAGGCGATGCTGCGCGCCGGCTGGAACACGGCGACCGGCAAGGGCAAGCAGTCCGGCTCCACGATCACCCAGCAGTACGTGAAGAACTACTACCTGCGTCAGGAGCAGACCGTCACCCGCAAGGTGAAGGAGTTCTTCATCTCGATCAAGCTGGACCGCGAGAAGACCAAGAGCGAGATCCTCGAGGGCTACCTCAACACCAGCTTCTTCGGCCGCAACGCCTACGGCATCCAGGCCGCCGCCCAGGCCTACTACGGCATGGACGCCAAGGGCCTCGACCCGGGCCGCGCCGCCTATCTGGCCGCGCTGGTCAACGCGCCCAGCGAGTACGACGTCGTCGCCCACCCGGAGAACAAGTCCGCGGCCCTGGCCCGCTGGAACTACGTCCTGGACGGCATGGTCACCAAGGGCTGGCTCGACGAGTCCGAGCGAACGGGCATCAAGTTCCCGATGCCGAAGGAGGCGACGGCCTCCACCAACCTGTCCGGGCAGCGCGGTTACATCGTGCAGATCGTCAAGGACTATCTGACCCAGAACAAGATCGTCAGCGCGGAGGAGCTGGAGGCCGGCGGCTACCGCGTCACCACCACCCTTCAGAAGAAGCGGCAGGACGCCTTCGTCGACGCCGTCAACGACAAGCTGATGTCGAAGCTGGACAAGAAGAACAACAAGGTCGACACATACGTCCGCGCGGGCGGCGCCTCCGTCGACCCGAAGACCGGCAAGGTCGTCGCGATGTACAACGGCATCGACTACGTCAAGCAGTACACCCCGAACGCCACCCGCCGGGACTTCCAGGTCGGCTCCACCTTCAAGCCGTTCGTGTTCACCTCGGCCGTGGAGAACGACTCGACGACGCAGGACGGCCGCCCGATCACCCCGAACACGATCTACGACGGCACCAACAAGCGCCCGGTGCAGGGCTGGACGGGCGGCTACGACCCCGCGAACGAGGACGACGTCTCCTACGGCGACATCAGCGTCCGCGAGGCCACCGACAAGTCCGTCAACTCGGTGTACGCGCAGATGGCCGTCGACGTGGGCCCCGACAAGGTGAAGGACACCGCGGTCGAACTGGGCCTGCCCGCGGGCACCCCCGACCTCCAGCCGTACCCGTCGATCGCGCTCGGCACCGCCACCGCCAGCGTCCTCGACATGGCGGAGGCCTACGCCACACTCGCCAACCACGGCAAGCACGGCACGTACACCATGATCGAGAAGGTCACCAAGGACGGCGCCGACGTCATCGAGCTGCCGGAGCGCAAGACCTCCCAGGTCATCAGCCGCGAGGCCGCCGACACCACGACGTCCGTCCTGCAGAGCGTCGTCGACAACGGCACCGCCACCGCGGCGCAGGCCGCCGGTCGTCCGGCGGCGGGCAAGACCGGTACGGCCGAGGAGGACACCGCGGCCTGGTTCGCCGGGTACACCCCCGACCTCGCCACCGTCGTCTCCGTCATGGGCCAGGACCCGGTCACGGCCAAGCACAAGTCGCTGTACGGCGCGATGGGCCTGGCCCGCATCAACGGCGGCGGGGCGCCCACCGAGATCTGGGCCCAGTACACCGAGGCCGCGCTGAAGGGGAAGCCGGTCAGCGACTTCGACCTGGAGCTCCAGGAGGGCTCCGACGTGCCCCAGTACCCGACGACCGACCCCACCCGGGGCGACGAGGGCACCGGTGGCCAGGACGACGGCGGCACCACCGGGGAGCCGACCACGGGCGGCCAGGACACCGAGGGCCAGACCGGCGGTGAGACGCCGGGTGAGACGGACGGCGGCACAACGGGCGACACGACCGGCGGCACCACCGACGGCGGCACCACGGACGGCGGCACGACCGGCGGGACCGACACCGGAGGCACCACCGACGGCGGCACCACGGACGGCGGCACCACGGGCGGGACCGACACCGGAGGCACCACCGACGGCGGCACCACGGACGGTGGCACCTCCACCGGCGGAGGCGACACCGGCGGAGGCGGAGGGACGTCCGGGAACACCGGCGGCCCCGATCAGTGACCGCTGGTCGCCTTGAGCCCCACCACGGCGACCAGCAGCAGACAGACGAAGAAGATCCGCGCGGCGGTGACCGGCTCCCCCAGCACCACCATGCCCACCACCGCCGCGCCGGCCGCCCCGATGCCCACCCAGACGCCATAGGCGGTACCGATGGGCAGGGACTTCGCGGCGTACGACAGCAGCACCATGCTGGCGACGATGCCGGCGCCGGTGAACAGGCTGGGGACGAGCCGGGTGAAACCGTCGGTGTACTTCATGCCGATCGACCAGCCGACCTCGAGCAGACCGGCGACGACGAGCAGGACCCAGGCCATGAGACGCACCTTTCGCAAGGACGGAAACCATTCGGTGCGTCGTCTTTGCGTTCACCCGGTACGGCGCGTCTCGTCGGGATCCCTTCAAAGATAGCAAAAGGACAACGAAAAGGGCTGGTGGCAAAAGCCACCAGCCCTTTGGAGCCGTTGAATCAGAGGTACAGCCCCGTCGAGTCCTCCGACCCCTCGAACCGGTCCGCGGCCACGGCATGCAGATCACGCTCGCGCATCAGCACGTACGCGACCCCGCGCACCTCGACCTCGGCACGGTCCTCCGGGTCGTACAGGACCCGGTCGCCGGGCTCCACGGTCCGTACGTTCTGCCCCACCGCGACGACCTCGGCCCAGGCCAGCCGACGGCCGACGGCCGCGGTGGCGGGGATCAGGATGCCGCCCCCGGAACGCCGCTCGCCCTCGCTGGTGTCCTGCCGCACGAGCACCCGGTCGTGCAGCATCCGGATGGGCAGCTTGTCGTCGTGGGTGCTGTGCTCGTTTCTGTTGGCGCTCACGCCATTGAACCTACCTGCCTTTGCCGCCTGCGCACGCCGCCGGGTCCGCCGCCGCTCAGCCCCTGCGGCGCCGGGTACCGAGGGCCAGCAGGCCCACGAGACCGACGGCGACGAGGGCGACGGGCACGATCCGCTCCAGCCGGGGCGCGCCCTCCTCGTCGGTGAACTTGGCCCGCACATCGCTCATGGCCCGGTTGACCTCGACGTAGGCCCGCCCGAGCGAGTGATCGATGTTCGAGACGACCTTGGCCTTGGCGTCTCCGACGATCGTCTTCGGGTGCACCCGCACCCCGATCTCGTCGAGCGTCTCGGCCAGCACAGCGCGGCGGGCCTTGATGTCCGCCTCGATCTGCGCCGGTGTTCTGGTGTCCGACGTGTCCGCCACCGTACGGCCTCCGAAGTGAAGCTGATGCTGTTTCCGGACAGTCTGTCAGTTCCACGCCGGACCGCACTGTCAGGCTCCCCGGTTACGCTGGTTCGATGAGCGAGCGACTCCAGCCGGGGGACGTGGCCCCCGCCTTCACCCTGCCCGACGCCGACGGCAACGACGTGTCCCTGTCGGACCACAAGGGCCGCAAGGTCATCGTCTACTTCTACCCGGCCGCCCTGACGCCCGGCTGCACCAAGCAGGCCTGCGACTTCACGGACAACCTGGAGCTGCTGGCCGGCGCCGGCTACGACGTCATCGGTGTCTCCCCCGACAAGCCGGAGAAGCTCGCCAAGTTCCGCGAGCAGGAGTCCCTGAAGATCACGCTGCTGGCCGACCCGGAGAAGACGGTCACCGAGTCCTACGGCGCCTACGGCGAGAAGAAGAACTACGGCAAGACCTACATGGGCGTCATCCGCTCCACGATCGTCGTGGACGAGGAGGGCAAGGTCGAGCGGGCCCTGTACAACGTGCGGGCGACGGGACACGTGGCGAAGATCATCAAGGACTTGGGTATCTGAACGAAACCCAGAGGTCAGGGGCCAGGTCAGGCCGCCCGGGCACTGGCCTGCGCTCCTCTTTCCAAACTCCCGCCGCCAAATCCTCCGCAACACGCCTCCAGAAAAGAACCGCGCCCCTGTTGGCGTCCTGAAAGGCGATCTCCCAACGCCCCGGGTGCAGGGCGACGACGTCCCGAACGGCCTGCAGCCCGATTCCCGTACGCCGGATTCCGCGCACGACGAAGAAGCTGTTCAGCACCCGTGCGGGCCCGGTGAGACCCCGCACGAACGCAAATCCGGCAGCACTCTCGCCCCTGCAGACGAGGTACGGCGCCCAGTCGGCGGAGCCACTGAAGGCAGCCTCCAGCCGCTCACTGCGGAACGTCCCGTCCGGGTTGGGCAGGTGCCCGCCGAACTCCGACATGTCGTGCCTGAACATCAGCCAGAGCCGTTCAACGGCGGGACGGTCGGCGGGAGCGGCTGGACGGACCGTGAGGTCGCCGGGTGGAGTACGCCTGCTGGGCTGCGCTGAGTGAATGGTCATGAAAAAAGCCTCCCGGGGCGCTCGATTGCCCGAGCCCGGAAGGCTTGCCTGGTGATCCACACCATATCAGCCCTGCCGTGACCGTCCGATGAGCGGTTCGTTGCTCCGCGCGAGCCATGAACATGCGACTCAAGCGGGGCATGCGCGAACTGAGCGTCGCGGAGCGCTGGGCTCTGTGCTCGATCGAACCGGTAGGGCTCAGCGAGCCGCTCCCTCTGCGGAACAACCGAATTCGGAAACCTGAGGTACTGCTGCGCCCCAACTGCCGCTCGACAACAGGCAGTTACCGAGGGCGCGGCAAGCGGGCCGAGCACGAGGTCCCGACCGCGCACTTCCTGGGGCAGGCCCACAGCGGCACACATCGGACAACGACCAAGCGGACCGGAGCGCACCTCCCGGTACGATGGCAGGCAACGCGCGGCGGTGGTGCAACGGTTGACACAGCAGGTTTAGGTCCTGTGGCCCTGATAGGGCTTGAGGGTTCGAATCCCTTCCGCCGCACATGAACGGCCTGCGCATCGAAGGATCGATGCGCAGGCCGTTTCCGTGTGGGCCTCAGCCCAACAACTCCCGAACCACCGGAACCAGCGCCCGGAACGCCTTCCCCCGGTGGCTGATCGCGTTCTTCTCCTCGGGGCTCAGCTCGGCGCAGGTCCGGGTCTCGCCGTCCGGCTGGAGGATCGGGTCGTAGCCGAAGCCGTGGGTGCCGACCGGCGTCTGGCGCAGGACGCCCCGCAACTGCCCCTCGACCACCCGCTCCGTGCCGTCCGGCAGGGCGAGTGCCGCCGCGCAGGCGAAGTGGGCGCCGCGGTGGGCTTCGTCGATGTCGCCCAGCTGGGCGAGGAGCAGCTCCAGGTTGGCCCTGTCGTCGCCGTGCCGGCCTGCCCAGCGGGCCGAGAAGATGCCGGGGGCGCCGTTCAGGACGTCGACGCACAGGCCCGAGTCGTCGGCGACCGCCGGCAAGCCGGTGGCCTGTGCCAGGGCGTGGGCCTTCAGCAGGGCGTTCTCGGCGAAGGTGACGCCGGTTTCCTTGACGTCGGGGATCTCCGGGTAGGCGTCCGCGCCGACGAGGTCGTGGGGCAGGCCTGCGTCGGCGAGGATCGCCCTGAGCTCGGTGATCTTTCCGGCGTTACGGGTGGCGAGGATGAGGCGGGTCATGGGGACCAGTATCCCGGGAGCGCCATGCTCGTTGACGCCCCCTTGGCCGCGCCCCGTCAGGGGCGCGGGGCTGTGACATGTGCGGCTCCGCCGCGTGGGCGCGACCAGCCACACTGAACCCGCAGCCACTCACCGGCAGAACCCGGCAGACGAGATGCGCCGCCCAGCCAGCGCAGCGTTACGGCGTGCAGACCTTCGTCAGCTCGCCCGCCGCGTCGGTGACCGGGGTGATGTCCGGGGTCTCGTCGCCGTTCCTGACGGAGTCGCGGACGTTGGTGACGGCCTGCTGGAGGTCGTCCACCGCCTTGTTGACGTCGGCGTTGTCCGTCTTGTCGCCGATCTTGTCGAGGTTCTTGTCGATGGAGGTCAGCGACTCCTCGAGCTGCGTCGGGTCGTTCGCGGCGCTCTCCACGGCCTGCTGGAGTTCCGTCACGCTGTCGGCGATGGCGTCGGCGGTGCTGACGCAGTCCAGCGCCTTGTTGACGGCATCGCAGCCGGTGGTCAGCCCGGCCGTCAGCCCGACTGCCGCAATGGCTGCGGCGGCTATGGTGATTCGGCGGCGTCGGCTCGTGGCCATGCTTGACGTTCCCTCCCTGCTCAGGCCTCGCAGGCCCCCGTTGTGCATTGGCCGGGCGCACAGCGGTGTGCCGTACGCCCGTACCCCTAGTGACGCCAGGAATCGCAGCACGGTTGCCCGAAGCCGCAACTGCTCTTGGTGCGCCCTTTACTTTTCGAGGACCGCATCAAGGGCCTTGCGCTGCAGGTCCGCCAGCTCCCCGCAGCCCGAAACCGCCAGGTCGAGCAGGGAGTTGAGCTCTTCCCGGGCGAAGGGCTCGGCCTCGGCGGTGCCCTGGACCTCGACGAAGCGGCCGTCGCCGGTGCAGACGACGTTCATGTCGGTGTCGGCCTTCACGTCCTCTTCGTAGCGCAGGTCGAGGAGCGGCACGCCGGCGACGATGCCGACCGAGACGGCGCTGACGGTGCCGGTGAGCGGCTTGCGGCCGGGCTTGATCAGCTTCTTGCCCTGGGCCCAGGCGATGGCGTCGGCGAGGGCGACGTAGGCGCCGGTGATGGCGGCGGTGCGGGTGCCGCCGTCGGCCTGGAGGACGTCGCAGTCGAGGACGATCGTGTTCTCGCCGAGGGCCTTGTAGTCGATGACCGCGCGCAGGGAGCGGCCGATGAGGCGGCTGATCTCGTGCGTACGGCCGCCGATCTTGCCCCGGACGGATTCGCGGTCGCCACGGGTGTTGGTGGCGCGGGGCAGCATGGCGTACTCCGCGGTGACCCAGCCCTCGCCGCTGCCCTTGCGCCAGCGCGGGACGCCTTCGGTGAAGGAGGCGGTGCACAGGACCTTCGTGTCGCCGAAGGAGACGAGGACGGAGCCCTCTGCGTGCTTGCTCCAGGCGCGTTCGATGGTGACCGGGCGGAGCTGTTCGGGGGTGCGGCCGTCGATTCGAGGCAGTGAGGACATGGCGTCGAGCCTAGCCCGAGTTGCGGAAGGGCCCCTCCCGTGGTGGGAAGGGGCCCTCAGGGGTGAAGCGGAGGGTCCGTCAGGGGCCGAAGCCCGGGACGATGCCCGCGCTTCACATCATGTCTTCGATCTCCGCCGCGATCGGGTCGGCGTCGGTGCCGATGACGACCTGGATGGCGGTGCCCATCTTCACGACGCCGTGGGCGCCGGCGGCCTTCAGGGCGGTCTCGTTCACCAGCGAGGGGTCGCTGACCTCGGTGCGGAGCCGGGTGATGCAGCCCTCGATCTCCTCGATGTTCTCGATGCCACCGAGCCCGGCGACGATCTTCTCAGCCTTGCTGGCCATGTTCCTTCTCCCTGATCCGAACCGCTTTGTCGCAGTAACCCACAGTTGGCCCATCTTTGCGAGCGGTCATGCCGTACGTGCCGAAGGATGACGTTCACGACAGCGGAACCGTCCGACAACTGGTCTACACCACCTTACCGAGGGGCGTCCATGAGTGCCGACAGCTCCGCCATCAGCCCGGCGCGCGCCCGCTGGAACACCGCGTTCCAGGGCCTGCAGAAGATGGGCCGCAGCCTTCAGCTCCCGATCGCCGTTCTGCCCGCCGCCGGTATCCTCAACCGGCTCGGACAGCCGGATGTGTTCGGCGACGAGGGGCTCGGCTGGGACAACGTCTCGAAGGTGATGGACGGCGCGGGCAGCGCGCTGCTCGACGGTTCGCTCGGTCTGCCGCTGCTGTTCTGCGTGGGCGTGGCCATCGGCATGGCGAAGAAGGCCGACGGCTCGACGGCGCTGGCGGCGGTCGTGGGTTTCCTCGTCTACTACACCGTGCTGCGCGAGTTCCCGGAGGACTGCCCGGGGGGCTCGACGGCGGTCCCGAACGTGGGCTGCCAGGTGGAGGACGGGACGGTGACCGTCTTCGAGTACCAGAACCCCGGCGTCTTCGGCGGCATCGTCATCGGCCTGCTGGCCGCGTTCTTCTGGGCCCGCTATCACCGTACGAAGCTGGTGGACTGGCTCGGCTTCTTCAACGGGCGGCGTCTCGTCCCGATCATCATGGCGTTCGTGGCGATCGTGTTCGCGGTGCTGTGCCTGTGGGTCTGGCCGCCGATCGGTGACGCGCTGGAGAGCTTCAGCGACTGGATGAGCGACCTGGGCTCGTGGGGCGCGGGAGTGTTCGGCATCGCGAACCGCGCACTGCTGGTGGTGGGCCTGCACCAGTTCCTCAACGTGCCCATCTGGTTCCAGTTCGGGACCTACACCACGCCCGACGGCGAGGTCGTGCACGGCGACATCAACATGTTCCTCGCGGGCGACCCGGACGCCGGTCAGTTCACCTCGGGCTTCTTCCCGATCATGATGTTCGCCCTGCCGGCCGCGGCCCTGGCCATGGCCCACTGCGCCAAGCCGAGCCGCCGCAAGGAGGTCGGCGGTCTGATGACGTCGGTGGCCCTGACGTCGTTCGTCACCGGCATCACGGAACCGATCGAGTACTCGTTCCTCTTCATCGCGCCCCTGCTGTACGCGGTGCACGCGTTGCTGACGGGTGTGTCGATGGCGGTGACCTGGGCGCTGGGGGTCCATGACGGGTTCAGCTTCTCGGCCGGGCTGATCGACTACATCATCAACTGGAATCTGGCCACGAGACCCTGGGCGATCATTCCCATCGGTCTGTGTTTCGCCGTCGTCTATTACGCGATCTTCCGGTTCGCGATCACGAAGTTTGATCTCAAGACGCCGGGTAGGGAGCCGGACGAGGAGGTCGAGGACGCGACGAAGGCGTAGCCGGTTCGCCGGGGGCGGCGTAGCCGATTCGTCACAGAAATCGCGGGTTCCTTATCCGCCCTTCACCGTGCTACAACAGGTCTACACCACTAAGTGGTGTAGACCATGCGGCGTTTCCGCATGGCGATGAGACGCCGCCGTCCCCAGCCTTTTTCCCCGGGCGGCGCCATGCCCTCTGGAGGAAGTTGTGACCACGGCCAGCGCCGCTCCCGCGGCCGACAAGAAGAAGGGCGCCGGCGCGATGGCTGTCCTGCAGCGCATCGGCCGCAGCCTGATGCTGCCGGTGGCTGTGCTGCCCGCCGCCGCACTGCTGGTCCGCTTCGGCAACGCCGATATGCTCGGCGACCCGGAGTACCCCGCCTTCCTGACGAAGATCGCGGGCTTCATGACCGCCGGCGGCAACGCCATCCTCGACAACATGGCCCTGCTCTTCGCGGTGGGCATCGCGATCGGCTTCGCGAAGAAGTCGGACGGCTCGACCGCGCTCGCGGCGGTCGTCGGCTACCTGGTCTTCAAGAACGTGCTGGGCACGTTCACCGACGGCAGCCTGCCCAAGAAGGAAGCCATAGTCGACGGCAAGATCGTCATGGTCGAGCAGGCGGTGGACGCCAAGGTCCTCGGCGGCGTGGTCATGGGCATCGTCGTCGCCCTCCTCTACCAGCGCTTCTACCGCACCAAGCTGCCCGACTGGGCGGGCTTCTTCGGCGGCCGTCGCCTGGTGCCGATCCTCTCCGCCTTCGCGGGTCTGCTGATCGGCATCGTCTTCGGCTACATCTGGCCCGTCCTCGGCACCGGTCTGCACAACTTCGGTGAGTGGCTGGTCGGTTCGGGCGCGGTCGGCGCCGGCATCTTCGGTGTCGCCAACCGTGCGCTGATCCCGATCGGCATGCACCACCTGCTGAACTCCTTCCCCTGGTTCCAGGCGGGCGAGTACGAGGGCAAGAGCGGCGACATCGCCCGCTTCCTGGCCGGCGACCCGACGGCCGGACAGTTCATGACCGGCTTCTTCCCGATCATGATGTTCGCCCTGCCTGCCGCCTGTCTGGCGATCGTGCACTGCGCCCGCCCCGAGCGCCGCAAGGTCGTCGGCGGCATGATGTTCTCCCTCGCGCTGACCTCGTTCGTCACGGGCGTGACCGAGCCCATCGAGTTCACCTTCATGTTCATCGCGCCGGTCCTGTACGCGATCCACGCGGTGCTGACGGGTGTCTCCATGGCGCTGACCTGGGCACTCGGCATGAAGGACGGCTTCGGCTTCTCGGCCGGCGCGGTCGACTTCTTCCTGAACCTCGGCATCGCCACCAACCCGTGGGGCCTGGCCCTGGTGGGTCTGTGCTTCGCCGCGGTCTACTACGTGGTCTTCCGCTTCGCGATCACGAAGTTCAACCTGCCGACGCCGGGCCGCGAGTCCGACGAGGAGCTCGCCGAACTCCAGAAGGCCGAGGCGAAGTAGCCGGTCGGCCTGGTAGCGACGACAAAGGCCCCGGAACCGATGAGGTTCCGGGGCCTTCGGGCGCATACGGACCTGAACCCCGTACGGGCCGGTGCCCGACCGGGCTAGATCTCGTACGTCTGCCTGGGCGCCGCGAGCGCCACCGGACCGTCGTAGACCTCACGCGCGTCGGCCAGGTTGACCTGGGGGTCGGTCCACGGCGGGATGTGGGTGAGAACCAGGCGGCGGGCGCCCGCGCGGGCTGCCGACTCACCCGCCTCGCGGCCGTTGAGGTGCAGGTCGGGGATGTTCTCCTTGCCGTGCGTGAAGGCGGCCTCGCACAGGAACAGGTCGGCGTCGCGGGCCAGTTCGTCCAGGGTCGCGCTGACGCCGGTGTCGCCGGAGTAGGTCAGTGTCCTTCCACCGTGTTCGATCCGGATGCCGTACGCCTCGACGGGGTGGGCCACGCGTTCCGTGTGCACCGTGAACGGGCCGATGTCGAAGGTGGACGGCTTGACCGTGTGGAAGTCGAAGACCTCGCTCATGGACGAGGCGGTGGGGGTGTCGGCGTAGGCGGTGGTCAGCCGGTGCTCCGTGCCCTCGGGTCCGTAGACCGGGAGCGGGTCGCAGCGACCGCCGTCGTGCCGGTAGTAGCGCGCCACGAAGTACGCGCACATGTCGATGCAGTGGTCGGCGTGCAGATGGCTGAGGAAGATCGCGTCGAGGTCGTAGAGACCGCAGTGGCGCTGCAGCTCGCCCAGGGCGCCGTTGCCCATGTCGAGAAGCAGCCGGAAGCCGTCGGCCTCGACGAGGTAGCTCGAGCAGGCCGATTCCGCGGACGGGAACGACCCCGAGCTGCCGACGACGGTGAGCTTCATGAAACAGAAACCTCCGCTGGCGGAAAATGAGAAGATCGAGAAGTTTGGCATCGGGGGTCGTGCGGTTTGTCGAGCGTAAGGCGCAAAACCTTTGGTCGCTCCTCCGCCAAGGGCTGTTGTGGGCGAACTCACCTGTGGTGTCACGCGTTCGGCTGGATGCGGGGCGTATGAGGCGGAAGTGACGGCGCGCGGAGTGGGCGCGCGCCGGTACCTTCGTGCCCATGGACACGTCCTGGTGGCTCGCCCTCGCGGCGGTGGTACTGCTCGCGCTCATCGCCACGCTCGTGGACGGATGGGGGCGGGGAAGACGGCCCGAGGGGCGGCGCACCCGGCCGCCGGCGCGGCCCGGGGGACGTACCCGGGGGCGCAGCACCGCTCGTCCCGAGCCCGCGGAGATCTGGTGGGCGAACGTGCCCTACGAGGACGGGCCGGGCGCGAAGGACCGGCCCTGTCTGGTGCTCGCGGTGCGCGGGAAGCGGGTCACGGTCGCGAAGATCACCAGTAAGTACCGGGACGAGCGGCACGGCGTCATTCCGCTGCCGCCGGGCTCGGTCGGGGACACCCGTGGGCGGGCGAGCTTCCTGGAGACGGGCGAGCTGCGGGACGTCCCGGTGTCGGACTTCCGGCGGCGGGTGGGGGTGATGGACCCGGTCGTCTGGGACCAGGTCCGTCACCTCGCCACATAGGGCGCCGTCACTCGCCCCGTCAGGGCCTCGCGGACCCCGAGCCGGCCGATCGTGCCGACCGGCTCACGCCCAGAGCTGCCCCTGGAGCGTCTCGATGGCCTCTTCGGTCGTCGCCGCGGTGTAGACGCCGGTCGAGAGGTACTTCCAGCCGCCGTCGGCGACGACGAACACGATGTCCGCGCTCTCGCCGGCCTTCAGCGCCTTGTTGCCCACGCCGATCGCCGCGTGCAGGGCGGCTCCGGTGGAGACGCCCGCGAAGATGCCCTCCTGCTGGAGCAGCTCGCGGGTGCGGGTGACCGCGTCGGCCGAGCCGACCGAGAAGCGGGTGGTCAGGACGGAGGCGTCGTACAGCTCGGGTACGAAGCCCTCGTCGAGGTTGCGCAGGCCGTAGACGAGATCGTCGTAGCGGGGTTCCGCGGCGACGATCTTCACGCCCGGCTTGTGCTCGCGCAGATAGCGGCCGACGCCCATCAGGGTGCCCGTGGTGCCGAGGCCGGCGACGAAGTGGGTGACCGAGGGGAGGTCGGCGAGGATCTCCGGGCCGGTCGTGGCGTAGTGGGCGCCCGCGTTGTCGGGGTTGCCGTACTGGTAGAGCATCACCCAGTCGGGGTGCTCTGCGGACAGCTCCTTGGCGACCCGTACGGCGGTGTTGGAGCCCCCCGCGGCGGGGCTGGAGATGATCTCCGCGCCCCACATGGCGAGCAGGTCCCGGCGCTCCTGCGAGGTGTTCTCGGGCATCACGCACACGATCCGGTAGCCCTTGAGCTTCGCCGCCATCGCCAGGGAGATGCCGGTGTTGCCGCTGGTCGGCTCCAGGATCGTGCAGCCCGGGGTGAGACGGCCGTCCTTCTCCGCCTGCTCGATCATGTGCAGAGCGGGGCGGTCCTTGACCGAGCCGGTGGGGTTGCGGTCCTCCAGCTTGGCCCAGATGCGGACGTCCTCGGACGGCGACAGCCGCGGCAGGCGCACCAGAGGGGTGTTGCCCACCGCGGCGAGCGCGGAGTCGTAGCGCATGTGGATCAGGCCATACCGCCGGCCACGGCCGGCAGGATCGTGACGTTGTCGCCGTCGGCGACCTTGGTGTTGATGCCGTCGAGGAAGCGGACGTCCTCGTCGTTCAGGTAGACGTTGACGAAGCGGCGCAGCTGGCCGTCGTCGACGATGCGGGCGTGGATGCCCGCGTGCCGGGTCTCGAGGTCGGTGAACAGCTCGGCGAGGGTGTCACCACTGCCCTCCACCGCCTTCTGACCGTCGGTGTAGGTACGGAGGATGGTGGGGATGCGGACCTCGATGGCCATGGCTCAGGGCTCCTGTCGGGAGTAGTCAGTCGGGCGCGCGGCAGCGCAAGTACAGCGGGGGTGGTGCGTGTGAGGCGCCGCGGCTCACGGCCGTACGGCGGCAGGGGCAGCGTCAACAGATGGCGCTGGCGAGCCTGCACAGGTCGACGTGCAGCCGCGCCACGAGCAGCATGCCCGGCGTCTTCTCGCTCACGTCGTGAAAAACCATGGGGTCATCGTATCGATTCCCGGTCCGGCTTTTGGAATGTGATCCCACATCGCGGACGCTTTACGGCCGGGGAGTGAGACCGCGCTGTTCAGACCGGCTCGGTGAGCCGCGGTCCGCCTGGCTCAGTACGCCTCGACGACCTTGACCTCCTCCTCCGTCACCTCGCCGTCGACGATCCGGAAGGAGCGGAACTGGAACTCGCCGAGGCCGTCGGTGTCGGCGGTGGAGACCAGGACGTAGTGCGCGCCGGGTTCGTTGGCGTAGGAGATGTCGGTGCGCGAGGGGTAGGCCTCGGTGGCCGTGTGGGAGTGGTAGATGACCACCGGCTCCTCGTCGCGGTCGTCCATCTCGCGGTAGAGCTTGAGCAGATCGCCCGAGTCGAACTCGTAGAAGGTGGGCGACATCGCCGCGTTCAGCATGGGGATGAAGCGCTCGGGGCGGTCCGAGCCCGCCGGGCCCGCCACGACGCCGCACGCCTCGTCGGGGTGGTCCTTGCGCGCGTGGGCGACGATCTGGTCGACGAGGGCCTGGGTGATGGTCAGCATGCTCGTCAGGATAAGCAACAGGCCGTCCCGTACCGAAGAGTGGTACGGGACGGCCCATATGCCGGACGTAGAGGCGTCCTGGGTGTGGACGTCCTGAGCGGCAGCCGTAGGGGGCGCCACGAGTGCCCCCTACGGCTGGACGTCCACGGTCTCGGTGTCAGCCGACCTTTTCGAGCTCGGGCTCGTCGCCGCGGCGGGCCGCGAGCTGCGGGTTGCGGCGCTTGAGGAACGCCCAGCCGACGCCCAGGGCGACGGCCCAGCCGGCCGCGACGTACAGGCAGACCCGCGCGTCCTTGTCGTACGCGATCATGAAGGTCACGCCGATGAGGAAGAGGAGCGCGACCCAGCTGAACAGCGCCCCGCCGGGAGCCGGGAAGGACGAGGCACGCAGTCGGCCCGCGTCCACCGCGGCGCGGTAGCGGATGTGGCTGACGAGGATCATCATCCAGGTCCAGATGCCTGCCGCGGTGGCGACCGAGGTGACGTAGAGGAACGCCTTCTCCGGGACGACGTAGTTCAGGACGACGCCGATGCCCATGAGCGCCACGGAGACCGAGATGCCGACGGCGGGCGTCTTGCGGGCGTTGAGCTTGCCGAAGGCCTGCGGGGCCTCGCTGTTGGACGCGAGGTCGCGCAGCATCCGGCCGGTCGAGTACATGCCGGAGTTGCAGGACGACAGGGCCGCGGTGAGCACCACGAAGTTGACGATGCCCGCGGCGAGCGGGATGCCGATCTTGCCGAAGGCGTGGACGAACGGGCTCTCGCCCGCGGAGAACTCGGTCCACTTGACCACGGAGAGGATCACCAGCAGCGCACCGACGTAGAAGACGATGATGCGCCAGGGCAGCGTGTTGATGGCCTTGGGCAGGGTCTTCTCGGGGTTCTCGGACTCGCCCGCGGTGACGCCGACGAGCTCGACGGCGAGGTAGGCGAACATGACGCCCTGGAGCGTCATCAGGCTGGAGCCGATGCCGTTCGGGAAGAAGCCGCCGTGCGACCAGAGGTTCGAGACGGTGGCGGTGTCACCGGCGTCGGAGAAGCCGAGGGTGAGCACGCCGAGGCCGATGACGATCATGCCGATGATGGCCGTGACCTTGATCATCGAGAACCAGAACTCGACCTCGCCGAAGATCTTGACGGAGATCAGGTTGACGCCGAAGAGCACCACGAGGAAGACCAGGGCGCTGACCCACTGCGGGATCTCCGGGAACCAGAAGTGGATGTAGATCGCGGCGGCCGTGAGCTCGGCCATGCCGGTGACCACCCACATGAGCCAGTACGTCCAGCCCGTGACGAACCCGAAGAACGGGCCGAGGAATTCGCGGGCGTACTCGGCGAAGGAGCCGGAGACGGGCCGGTAGAGGAGCAGCTCGCCCAGGGCCCGCATGATGAAGAAGATGACGACGCCCGCGAGGGCGTACATGAGGATGATGCTGGGGCCGGCCTTCGCGATGTTCGCTCCGGCACCCATGAACAGTCCGACGCCGATGGCGCCGCCGATGGCGATCATCTGGACCTGACGGCTGCCGAGGCCTCGCTCGTACCCCTCTTCCGGGGCACCCGTGGCGTTCTCGTCAGTGACCTTCGCAGAGGTCATGTGTAGTGCGCCTTTCTCCATGCCGACCCGGGCCCTTCGTCGGCCTCGGATCGGGTCTCGATCCCCCCGGATTGCTGGAGCTGTGCCCGGCCGACGATCCGTCGACCAACTGGCGCACCCGGCCGAACATTCGGGTGGTGCTCGTCGGGCGTCGTGAAGATTTATCACGGCCGTCACACTGATCGACCAAAGGACATGTGGCGCATCGCACAAGAAGAACCGGACAAACGGAACGCCGCCCCCCAAGGTGGGTGGCGGCGGTGACGTGATCGTTATCCGGATTTGAGCGTCCGCTGAGCGAACACAAAACCGTCACACATCGCTACAGAAGCGTCGCAATCTAAGGCATCAGCGTGCCGACCAGCGTCTCCTGGAGACCGCCCAGCCACAGATACGCCATCACCATCGGCTTGCGCGGGTCCTCGTCCGGGAGCCGGTAGAGCAGGTCGGTGTCGTCCTCGTCGGCGATGTCCAGGCGCGAGCCGATGGCCAGGCGCAGGTCGTTGAGGGCGCCGAGCCACTGCTGGGACTCCTCGACGGAGAGCTTGAGCACCGCACCCCCCTCGCCGGCGGAGGCGGTGCTGAGCCCGTCCAGGCAGCGGACCACCGTGAGCGCGTTGTCGCGCTTGCCGGCGCGCAGGTCGTTCTCGGTGTAGCGGCGGAACTCCGCGGAGTACGCCCGCTGCTCCTCGGCCTCCTTGGCCTGCGGGGTGCCCTCGGGGTCGCCGTAGGCGTCCGGGAAGAGGCGCTTGAGGACCGGGTCGGCGGGCGGTTCGCTCGGCCCGTCGTTGAACAGCTCGGCGAGCGGGTCGTCGGGGGCGTCCTCGGCGGGGCCGGGGCCGATCAGCTCCAGGAGCTGGACGGCCAGCGACCGGATGATGGAGATCTCGACGTCGTCGAGGGCGACGGCCGCACCGCCGCCGGGGAGCGGTTCGAAGGTTCCTGGCATGGAGGAGGTTCGCTACTTCCGGTCCTGTCGGGGGTTCCCGGGCTGCGGGCGAGCGGTCATTTGCGGTCCTGCTGGAGGGTGGCCCACAGACCGTAGCCATGCATGGCCTGCACGTCGCGCTCCATCTCCTCGCGACTGCCGCTGGAGACGACCGCTCTGCCCTTGTGGTGGACGTCAAGCATGAGCTTGGTGGCCTTGTCCTTCGGGTAGCCGAAGTACGACTGGAAGACGTAGGTCACATAGCTCATCAGGTTGACCGGGTCGTTGTGGACGATGGTGACCCAGGGGACGTCCGGCTCGGGGACGGCGAAGACCTCCTCCGCCGACTCGGTGCGTTCGATCTCTAGGGGAGCGGGTGACGTCACAGTGCCCATGCTGCCACCGCAGGGGGGTGGTCGCACAAACGGGCTGCGCAACCGCGCCTGTTGTGACGTCCGCCCCAGAAATCGTCAAACTGACGAGATGGGGGTAGCATCCATCTCCATGAACACAGCGGACCTTGGGCTGCCGGTGGATGTTCCCTCGACGGCGCTCTTCACGGATCAGTACGAGTTCACGATGCTGCAGGCCGCCATGAAGGCGGGCACAGCCGAGCGGCGGAGCGTGTTCGAGGTCTTCACCCGGCGGCTGCCGGAGGGGCGGCGCTACGGCGTCGTGGCGGGCACCGGCCGCGTGCTGGACGCCGTCGAGAACTTCCGCTTCGACCCGGACGTCCTCGCCTTCCTGCGCGAGCGGAAGATCGTCGACGAGGAGACCCTGGACTGGCTCGCGGACTACCGCTTCTCCGGCGACATCTGGGGCTACCCGGAGGGCGAGGTCTACTTCCCGGGCTCGCCGATCATGCGGGTCGAGGGCACCTTCGCCGAGTGCGTCCTGCTGGAGACGGTGATCCTCTCCATCCTCAACCACGACTCCGCGATCGCCGCGGCCGCGTCCAGGATGTCGTCGGCCGCCGGTGAGCGCCCGCTCATCGAGATGGGCGCCCGGCGCACCCATGAGCTGGCCGCGGTGGCCGCGTCCCGGGCGGCGTACCTCGGCGGCTTCACCTCCACCTCCGACCTCGCCGCGGGCTTCCGCTACGGCATCCCCACCGTCGGCACCAGCGCCCACGCCTTCACGCTGCTGCACGACCGGGAGCGGGACGCCTTCCAGGCCCAGGTGAAGTCCATGGGCCGTGGCACCACGCTGCTCGTGGACACCTACGACGTCGCCGAGGCGGTCCGTACGGCCGTCGAGGTCGCAGGACCCGAGCTGGGCGCCGTCCGGATCGACTCGGGCGACCTGCTGCTGGTCGCGCACCGGGTCCGGCAGCAGCTGGACGAGCTGGGTGCGACGGACACCAGGATCATCGTGACCTCCGACCTGGACGAGTACGCCATCGCCTCGCTGGCCGCGGCGCCGGTGGACGCGTACGGCGTCGGCACCCAGCTGGTGACCGGGTCCGGGCACCCGACCTGCTCGATGGTCTACAAGCTGGTCGCCCGCGCGGAGTCCACCGACCCGACGGCACCCCTGGTGCCGGTCGCCAAGAAGTCCACCGGCGGCAAGACCTCAATCGGCGGGCGCAAGTGGGCGGCCCGGCGCCTCGACGAGTACGGCGTCGCCGAGGCCGAGGTCGTCGGCACCGGGCCGCTCCCGGACGCTCTCGCCGACCGGCAGCTGCTGGTCGAGCTGGTCAAGGGCGGTGACGTGGTGGCCCGTGAGTCGCTGGACGTCGTACGGGACCGGCACACCGCCGCTCGCGCGAACCTGCCGCTGTCGGCGACCCAGCTGTCGCGCGGGGAACCTGTCATCCCGACGGAATATGTCAACGGGCGCTCGGGGAGCCTGACGGGGGCGTGAAGCGAGTGCGCCCGGCGCGCTCACTCCATGCCCCCTCCCGCACCGCACCCGAAGTCTCTAGGCTCGGAGGTTCATGGCCGGGCCCGCACGCTCCGCACCGCCCGACCTCAGCGTCCATAACCGAAGGACCACGACCATGCGCCGCGCCTTGATCGTCGTAGATGTGCAGAACGACTTCTGCGAGGGAGGCAGCCTCGCGGTGGCCGGCGGTGCCGACGTGGCCGCCGCCGTCACCGAGCTGATCGGGCAGGCGGCCGGGTCGGGCTACCAGCACGTCGTGGCCACCCGCGATCACCACATCGCCCCCGGCGGTCACTTCTCCACGAACCCCGACTTCGCCCACTCCTGGCCGGCGCACTGCGTCGCCGGCACGGAGGGGGTCGGCTTCCACCCGAACTTCGCCCCCGCGGTCGCGTCCGGCGCGATCGACGCCGTGTTCGACAAGGGGGCGTACGCGGCGGCGTACAGCGGGTTCGAGGGGGCCGACGAGAACGGGGTGCGGCTGGCGGACTGGCTGCGGGCCAGGGAGGTCGTCGAGGTGGACGTGGTGGGCATCGCCACGGACCACTGTGTGCGCGCGACCGCGCTGGACGCGGCGCGGGAGGGCTTCCGTACGCAGGTGCTGCTGGATCTGACCGCCGGGGTGGCCTCGGAGACCACGGACCGGGCGCTCGAGGAGATGCGCGAGGCCGGCGTCGAGCTGACGGGCAAGCCGGTCGTCGCCTAGGTCGTCGCCCGGCGGCTTACACAGGCCTCGCGCAGTGGCTCACGCCGGTGCCGCCGGGCGCCTCATCAGCGCCCTGATCGGGTGCCACAGCTCCTGGGCGAGGTCCGGGGCGATCGCGACACCGTTGTCAGGTGCCGTTCGCCATATCAGGCCGTCGGGGTGGTGCAGGACCGCCGTGATCTCGTCAGGGGTCGGCGGGGCGGCGTTGCCCCGCAGGTAGACGGCGCGCATGCCCAGATTACGGAGCCTGGTCAGGGCTCGGGCGCGGTTGTGGGCGTGCACGAGGACACGGACGCAGCCCGTGCCGTCGGCGGTGGGTCTGGGCAGGTTCAGCGCCACCACGACGCTGCCGGTCGGCAGCTTGCAGAAACCTCCTGCGGCCATGCGGTCACACCCCCGTGCGAGTCGGTGTCAGGGTCGATGTCGGTTCCGGTGTCAATAACGGAAGCACAGGGTGCACCTAAACACGACCGGCGGCAACCCCGCCAGGGGGTCACCGCCGATAGTGCTCTGACCTGCGAACATGCGGATTACTTCACCGCGGGACCAACTTCGAGCTCGATCGTCGAGCCGTCCTTGGCCTCCTTGACGATCTTGATCTTGGTGTTGGTGTCAGTGATCTTGACGCCCGCGGCCGGGTTCGCCGCGTCGTAGTACGTGCTGGTGCGGTCGTTGAAGACCGACACCCCCGCACTCGACGGGATCTTGGTCGCGACGTCCGCGTTGTGCAGCCACATGCCGTCCGTGCGGAACTTGCTGAACGGCGAGTCGTAGGACTGGATGCGGTTGCGCATCAGCGTGCCGTCGGACCACTTCAGCGGGGTCGGGTGGGAGTCGATCGGCAGGACCAGGCCGGTACCGGGGTGCTGGCTGGTGTTGTTGTCCTGCTGGGAGGTGTCCCACTTCCAGATCAACAGGCCGTTCTGGTACTCGTAGTGCTCCACCCAGTCCGGAAGGCTCTTCGAGAAGCCGAAGTTGTACGGGCCGGTCTTCAGGGTCTTGTCGTACGACACGTACTGACGGTTCTCGGCGATGTAGTACTGCGCGTAGTCGTCCGTGATGGACGCGCCGATGCGCGAGAAGCCCTTCGTCTTCCAAGCGGCGTCGGCGGCCTCGGCGTTGTCGGAGAACACGGCCGTGCCGTCGGCGGTCACGGTGATCTGGTCGGCCGCGAAGCCCTTCTGGGCCACGCCGCCGTCCGTCTGGTAGCGGAAGCGCAGGTCGATCTTCTTGCCGGCGTAGGCGTCCAGCGGGAAGGCCAGCTTCTTGTACGCGTCAACCGTGCCGGTGATCGCCGGCTTGCCGCTGGCGTCCTTCGGAAGGGCCGCACCGTCGACCGTGCCGTCGATGGCGGTCCAGTTGGCACCGCCGTCGGTGGAGACCTCGGTGTAGAGGTAGTCGTACTCGGCCTCGATGTCGTACCAGCCGTCGAGGGTCAGCGAGGCCGCCGACTTGCCGGTGAGGTCCACCGAACGGGTCAGCGTGTTGGCTAGGTTGTCGCCGCTGCCGCTCCACCACTGGTTCGCGCCCTGCGCCGGGGCGACGATCTCGGTGGTGACCTTCTTCTTGGGCAGGTCGACCACGAGGGCTTGCTTGTGCTTGGTGTTGTACTCGGCGACGCCCAGCTTGTGCCACGAGTTCGTCGCGGCCTTGGCGCTGTCGTACTTCAGCCAGCCCAGTTGCAGCTTGTCCCAGGCGGTCATGTCGCCCGGCAGGTCACCGATCTCGTTCTTGCCGGTGCCGAGCCAGGAACCGGAGGACATCAGGGTCCAGAAGCCGGTGGAGTTCTCCCCGCCCTGGGTGTCGTAGTGGTCCGGCAGACCGAGGTCGTGGCCGTACTCGTGGGCGTAGACGCCGAGGCCGCCGTTCTCCGGCTGGACCGTGTAGTCGCCGACCCAGACGCCGGTGTCGCCGATCTTCGCGCCGCCCAGCTTGTTGCCCTCGGGACCGGTGGCACCCGCGTCGGTGCCGAACGCGTACCAGCGGTGGGCCCAGATGGCGTCGGTGCCCTGCGCGCCGCCGCCCGCGGACTCGTCCTCACCGGCGTGCACGACCTGGAAGTGGTCGATGTAGCCGTCGGACTCGTTGAAGTCGCCGTCGCCGTCGAAGTCGTAGCGGTCCCACTGGTCGAACTGCTTGACGTCCGCCTTGATCTCGGCGTCGGTCTTCCCAGCTGCCTTCTGCTGGGCGACCCACGCGTTCAGACCGTCGCTGACGACGTTCCAGACGCTGGAGCAGTTGGTCTGGCCGCAGGCGTTGTTGCCGTAACGGGCCTCGTTGTAGGGGACCTTGACCCAGTCGGAGACCTCACCCTCGACCGAGTAGCGGCCGGAGGACTGCTTCTCGTAGTACTTCTTGACCGACTCGGTCTTCTTGCCGGTGCCGAAGTACAGGTCCTCGAAGTGCTTCTGGTTGTAGTCGGCCTTCCAGGCCGTGGAGTTGTCCTTCTTGCGGTCGGGCTTGGCTATCTGGTTGTGCAGCGGGCCGGCCGTGCCGCCGAACTCGCTGATCTTGTCGCCGAACTCGACCAGGATCGTGAAGATCTTGTCGGTCTTCTCGCGGCCCAGCTCGACGTACTTGCTGTCGCCCTTCTTGCTCTTCAGCTCGACGACCTGCGAGCCGTCGCGCTTCTTCGCCTTGGTCCGGCCGGACAGGACCTGATTCAGGGCCTCCTCGCGCTGCGCCTCCTGAGTCTTGCTCATCGGGCCGTCGAGGTTGTGGTCGGCGTGAGTGTGCTCCGCCGGGTCGTGCCGCTCGACGGACGCCGCCGGCGCGCCTTCGTCGGCCTGAGCCACCGCGAAGGTCGAGAAAGTCGCCGCTGCGGTCGCGAGCGCGACGGCGGTTGCCGCCGTTCGGAACGTCCAGGGTCTGCTGGTCACTTGCTTCCTCCCCCGCGTCCGGGCACGCGGAAGGAAGGGTCCTGGTCGTGGAGTTTCCGCGTGCGCCTGATGGACGCGTGTAGTCAAGTGACGACATTTGACTAGAGGTTAAGCAGAAAAAACAGACCTTGACTTGGACAGGTCAACGCATTATGCGGAGTTGTTGTTCGTTTAGCGGACAACGACCTTTCCGGCAATGGGCGCGTGTCGCTGTCCACTTGGTGGACGAGATGACTCCGTGCGCCCCCCGTGCACCGGCCCTGTTGGTCAGGTCACGCTTACGGTTTGTTCCACTCGGGCATGCACGCCGTTAGAGTCGGATGGCGGAACGCCCGGACGTCGGCGGAAAGCCAGGCCGAGACCCCCGTGCACACCCGATTCCGAGGACACGATGATCATGCCTCGTCCGACTGCCGCACAGCTCGCCTACGGCTCGTGCACCGTGATCTTCTCGACGCTCGCCATGCTGCTGCTGTCACAGACCAGTTCGGGCGTGGGGATCGCGGTCATCGCCGTATCGGCGCTTCTGCTCGGGCTGCTGGTCGCCATGACGGTGCCCATGCCCAAGAAGCCCCGCGTGGTGGCGGTGCGCAAGCCCGTACGCACCGAACGGGAACAGGCCGAAGAGCCTGTCCTGACCCAGTCCTGACGCACGCAGGCCGCCGGCAACCGACTCCGGTTGCCGGCGTCGGCGTCAGCTGGTGCTGACCACCACCGTCTTCGCCGACTTGTCGTGCAGGCCCTGCTTGTAGGGGCGGTCGAAGTAGCTCCAGCCACCGCAGATCACGGTCCAGATGCAGGCGCAGCAGAACGCGAACGGGATCCACAGCACCGCCGCACGGATCAGCGAGGTCTGCACGGAGGGCGTGGCCCCGTTGTCGAGGTTGGCCACCCGCATGTCGAGCAGCTTCTTGCCGAGCGTCTGCCCCGTCGTGGCGGTGAAGTAGGTGTCGTAACCGATGAAGAGCACGGCGGCGACGAGTGACTGCAGGAACGACTTGCCGTACTCCACCTTGTCGGTGTCCACGTCGTACTCGGTGACGCCGAACCCCCATGTGAGCAGCCAGACGACGACGCCCACCAGGATCATGTCGATGATGCGGGCCAGCGTGCGCTTGCCGCTGCCGGCGAGCGGCGGCATCCCGGCGAGCGGGTCGGCGGGCTGACCGCCGCCGCCGTACGGGTCGCCTCCGTACGGGCCGCCGCCACCGTAGGGGGGCGGCGGCTGGCCGCCGGGAGGGGGCGGAGGCTGGTCGCCGTACGGCGGCTGATCACCGTACGGCGAACCCGAGCCGCCGGACGGGGGCGGGGGCTGCTTCTTGAACGGATCGTCTTCCGGGGGCTGCTGACCGGGGCCGGGAGGCGGTTCGCTGCTCATGGCCCGAGTCGACCGCGAACCGCGCGGCTCCGCATCCCGCGCGGGGCCGTCCGGGCTACGGAATCATCCGGGCCGTTTGCCGTACGCGGTCAGCCCGCAACGAACGTACGCGCCGCCTTGTCGTGCCAGCACTGGTGCCAGGGCCGGTCGAACAGGCACCACAGCACGCCGACGACGCCGACGGCGAGCAGGCCGGGGATGCTGTAGACGAGCCAGCGGCGCAGGGCCGCGCCGAACACCGGGGGTTCGTGGGCCTCGATGTCCCGCACCTCAAGGCCGAGCAGCTTCTTGCCCAGCGTGCGGCCCCACTTGGCGGTGGGCAGGACCTCGTAGACCACGCCGAACAGAAGCAGCACGGCCAGGATGACGCCGAGATACGCGGAGGTCGTGCCGTCCAGCAGCCAGACGGTGACCGTCTCGCCGGAGAGCTTGGCGGCGTCGATCTTGCCGTTGACGTGGTCGAGCGCCTTGGTGCCGAGCGGGACGGCGGCCACGGCGGTGACGGCGGCCAGCACGACGGTGTCGACCAGCCGGGCTGCCAGCCGCTTGCCGAGGCCCGCGGGGCGGGCGGCGGCCTGACGCATGGCGGCCGCCTGGAACGGGTCCAGGGTCGGCGGCTTCCACGGGGCGACCGGCTGGTCGTCGCCGGGGCCCGCGAGCCGGTGCACCTGCTGCGCCCAGGACGACTGGCCGCCGCCGGAACCCGACGACAAGGGCGTGCCGGCCGCGGCCGCCGGCTGCTGCGTGCCGCCGGACTGCTGAGGGATGCTCGGGGAGGCCTGCTGCGGGGCGGAGAAGGCCGCGGGGGCGCCGGTGGCGGCCTGGGCGGCAGCCGCGGCCCCGGCGGCCGTCTGAGCCTGTCCCTGGGCCCCTGCGGCCCGTTCGGCGGCGGCCTTCCCGGCGCCGAAGCCGGGCCCCTGCGGGGCGCCGGCCGCGGAGGGGCGGTCCGCGTCCGGACGTGCGGCGCCCGAACCGGCGGACGCGCCCGTGCTCCCGGACTGCGCCCCGGCCGCCCGGCCCTGCTGCCCCGTGCGCGGGGACAGCGCGCGGATCGCCATGGTGCCGTCGACGGGGGCGGGGCCGCCGGGGCCCGGGATGCCGGGAGTGGCCTGGCCGCCGGAGTCCGCCACGGGCCTGCGCATCATGAACGTGTCACCGGAGGCGACGCCGCCTGCGGGCGCGTCCGGTTCGGCGGGCGGGATCGAGGCGCTGCTATCCGTGCGGGCGGTGCCGCCCGTGGCCGCCGCCGCGCGCGGGTCCCTCGGGTCGGGCTCCTGCGGGTTGCCCCAGGAGACGCGGTGGTCCTGCTCGCCGCCGAAGCCGGCCTGGTGGGCCGGGTCGGCACCCCAGGCGGACGCCGGCTCGGGCCGGCTGCCGTGCTGGGCGTCCGCCGGCAGGGGCCCCTGGGCCGGCTCCTCGTCGAAGAAGTGCGGGCCGGTCTCCTCGACCGAGGCCGCCGAGGGCCCATCGGGGTTCGCGCCGGGCGGCGGCGCGAGCGATTCGCCGTCCGTCGGCGCCGGACGGCTGGTGCCCGGCACCCAGGAGGCGCCGTTCCAGTACCGGACATATCCAGGAATGGACGGGTCCGGGTAATACCCTTCGCGGGGCCTGTCGTCACCTGGGGCCGGGGTTGGGGCGCTCATGTCCGTCGTCCGGTATCTGCTCGTGGGTCAAATAGGGGCCTCCACATCTATCAGACCGACGCAACAACCACCGCCAGTCCCGTAGGACCCACCCCTTTCCGGGCAACCTCGTACACGTGCTTCACATGTGCGGTACGGCCGTGGGAGCGGGGGCGGGAAAAAGTTCTGCGGACCCGCGTAATGGTCCACCCCTGTGCTCCCTCTCCACTCGTACGGGCCCGCCCATACAGGGCAGGCATGCGTCACGAGAGAGGAACGCACGCCATGGAGCACACCGTCGTCGAGCGCGAACTGGAGCTCAGGCTGATCCTGTCGCCGGAGCGCAGCGTCTGCGTGCCGGCGCTGCTGAGTTATCACAGCGACGATCCGTACGCCGTCCACGTCGCCTTCCACATCAACTCCGAGCACCCGGTGCACTGGACCTTCTCCCGCGAACTCCTCGTGGAGGGGGTGTTCCGGCCGTGCGGGCACGGGGACGTGCGGGTGTGGCCGACGAAGGTCGAGGGCCGCAGTGTGGTGCTGATGGCGCTGAGTTCGCCGGACGGGGACGCGCTGCTGGAGGCACCCGCGGCGCAGGTGTCGGCCTGGCTGGAGCGGACCTTGCGGGTGGTGCCCCCAGGGACTGAAGGCGGGCAGCTGGGGATCGACGACGCGCTCGACCAGCTGCTCGCCCAGTGAGCGGTGCCCGAGGGACGGATCAGAACAGCTTGCCCGGGTTCAGGATGTCCAGCGGGTCGAAGACCCGCTTGACACCCCGCTGCATCTCGATCCCGACGGGGCCGATCTCGCGCGCCAGCCACTCCTTCTTCAGGACACCCACGCCGTGCTCGCCGGTGATCGTGCCGCCGAGTTCCAGGCCGAGGGCCATGATCTCGTCGAAGGACTCGCGGGCGCGCCGGGACTCGTCGGGGTCGGCCGCGTCGAAGCACACGGTCGGATGGGTGTTGCCGTCGCCGGCGTGGGCGACGACCCCGATGGTGAGCTGGTGCTTCTCGGCGATCCGCTCGACGCCCTCGATCAGGTCGCCGAGCCGCGAGCGGGGCACGCACACGTCGTCGATCATCGTCACGCCGCGCACTGCTTCCAGCGCGGTGAGGGACAACCGCCGCGCCTGGAGGAGGAGTTCGGACTCGGCCGCGTCGTCCGCCGGGACCACCTGGGTGGCGCCGGCCGCCTCGCACAGGGCGCCCACGGCAGCGAGGTCGGAGGCGGGGTCCGGGGTGTCGAAGGCGGCCAGGAGCAGGGCCTCGGTCGTCTCCGGCAGCCCCATGTGCGCGAGGTCGTTGACGGCCTTGACCGTCGTGCGGTCCATGATCTCCAGCAGCGACGGCACATGCCCGCCGGCCATGATCCGGCACACCGCGTCACAGGCTTCCGCCGCCGACGCGAACTCGGCGGCCAGGACCAGTTGCTGCGGCGGCTGCGGCCGCAGCGCCAGGACGGCGCGTACGACGATGCCGAGCGAGCCCTCGGAGCCGACGAAGAGGCGGGTCAGGTCGTATCCCGCGACCCCCTTGGCCGTACGGCGGCCCGTGGACATCAGCCGTCCGTCGGCGAGGACGACCTCCAGGCCGAGGACGTACTCGGCGGTCACCCCGTACTTCACGCAGCACAGGCCGCCGGAGGCGGTGCCGATGTTGCCGCCGATCGTGCACATCTCCCAGCTGGAGGGGTCCGGCGGGTAGTACAGGCCGTGTTCGCCCACCGCGCGCGAGAGGGCGGCGTTGATGACGCCGGGCTCGACGACGGCGATGCGGTCGACGGGGTTGATCTCCAGGATGCGGTCCATCTTGGTCAGGGACAGCACGATGCAGCCGTCGGAGGCGTTGGCCCCTCCCGACAGGCCCGTCCGGGCGCCCTGCGGGACGACCGGGACACGCAGGGCGGTGGCGGTGCGCATGACGTGCTGGACCTCTTCGACGGTCCGCGGCAGGACGACGACGGCGGGGGCGCCGGCCGGGCAGAAGCTGGCCATGTCGTTGGCGTAGGCGGCCGTGACGTCGGGGTCGGTGAGGACGGCCTCGGCAGGCAGACCCGCGAGCAGCCGCTCGGTGAGGTCACCCCGGGCCTGGTCGGGTGCGGCTTCGGTACGGCTCATGATCACAGCGTCGCACTCGGGGCCATCGGTGTGAACCCCACGTACGGCGGTCGGGTTCGGACGGGTGTGGTCGTCGTATTGACGCATGGCTTGACGCACAGTGAGCGCCATGGAGAACAGCGCCGCGGGGAGCAGCGGCATGGAGAACGACGCCTCGCAGGACGCGGTGCAGGACGCGGTGCAGGACGGACCGGGCACGCCGGGACGTCGGCGGCGCATCCGGCGGCGGGTGCTGATGGCCGCGGTGGCGGGGTGTGCCGTGCTCGGCGGGGTGCTGGTGCTGCTGCCGTGGGGTCCGGGTGGGACGCGGGCACCGGCGCCGGCACCGGGGGCGCAGGCGCTCGCCGCGGTCACCGCGGGGGTGCCGGCCGCGCTGCCCGATCTGGCGGTGCTGATCGACGAGCGGGAGAGGCATCTGCAGGCCCATCCGGGGGACGCCCATTCGTGGGCGGTGCTGGGCGCGGCGTATACGGAGCAGGGGCGGCGCACCGCCGAGCCGGAGTACTACCCGAAGGCCGAGAAGGCGCTGCGTACGTCGTTGAAGGTGCGGGACCCGAACGCCGAGGCGCTGGCCGGCATGGCGGCACTGGCGAACGCGCGGAGGGACTTCGGCGCGGCGCGGACCTGGGGCGAGGCGGCGCTGAAGGCGGACCGCAAGCGGTGGACGACCTATCCGGCCCTGATCGACGCCTACACGGGGCTGGGCGACCACAAGGCGGCCAAGCGGACCCTGGACCGGCTGCTGGACCTGCGCTCCGGTCCGGCGGTGCAGGCCCGGGCGGCGGCCGTCTACCGGGACCGCGGCTGGCGGGAGGACGCGGCGGTGGCGCTGTCCGACGCGGCGGCTGCCGCCGAGGCCCCGGCCGAGCGGGCCGCGTATCTCGAACGGGCCGGGCAGCTCGCCTGGGAACGCGGCGACCTGGACGTGGCCCTGCGGCACTTCCAGGCGGCCGTACGCCTCGACCCCGACCAGCGGGCCGCGCTCGCCGGGCAGGGGCGGACGCTGGCGGCACTGGGCCGCACGACGGAGGCGCTGAACGCGTACCGGGCCGCCCTCGCCAAGCAGCCGCTGCCCGAGTACGCGCTGGAACTGGGCGAGTTGTACGAGGCGCTGGGCATGGGGCAGGCGGCGCGCGTGCAGTACGACCTGCTGCGGGAGCGGACTGCACGGGCCGCGGCCGGCGGGGTGGACGACGAACTGGTGCTGGGCCACTTCGAGGCGGACCACGGCGACCCGGACTCCGCCGTGCAGCGGCTGCGCACCGAGTGGCGCCGGCAGCCGGGGGTCGCGGTGGCCGACGCCCTGGGGTGGGCGCTGTACCGGGCCGGGGAGGCCGAGGAGGCGCTGAAGTTCGCGAGGCTGGCGAACGACAAGAAGCGCGGGGGCGGGGTGCGCAGTGCGCTGTACGTCTATCACCAGGGCATGATCGAGCTGGAACTGAGGATGTCCGGGGCCGCGCGGCGGCATCTGCAGGAGGCGTTGCGGATCAACCCGCACTTCTCTCCGACGCGGGTGCCGCTGGCCGAGGCGACGTTGAAGGAGCTGGGAGAACCGTCGGTGGAGGACGTACCGGACATGGACGCCAAGCCGAAGCGGCGGTGACCCGTGCCTACAGCACCGCCGTGCCGATCAGCGCGTTGCGGCCGACCAGCCCCGCCAGTTCCGCCTCCGGCATCCCCTGCGTGTGCTCCGGGCGGCGGGGCAGCACCATGTAGCGCGTCTCCGCGCTGGAGTCCCACACCGTGATCCGGGTGTCGGCCGGCAGGTCGAGGCCGAACTCGGTCAGGACCGCCCGGGGTTCGCGGACCACGCGGGAGCGGTACGCCTCGGACTTGTACCAGCTGGGTGACGGGCCGAGCAGGCGGATGGGGTAGCAGGAGCAGAGGGTGCAGACGATGACGTTGTGCGTCGACGCGGTGTTCTCGACGACGCGCAGGCGCTGGTAGCCGCCGTCCATGAAGCCCAGCTCGCGCACGGCCGCCGTGCCGTCCGTCAGCAGACGGGACTTGAAGTCCTCGTCGGTCCAGGCCCGCGCGACGACCTGCGCTCCGCTCGCCGGCGAGGCGCCCGCGAGGAACGCGTCGATCGCCTCGTCCAGTTCCCCGCCGGTGAGCACGCCCTTCTCCTCCAGGAGGGTCTCCAGGCGCCGCACCCGGCGGGCGATCGTCGCGTCGGAGTGGTCACCGCTCATCGCCACGGTCCTCTTCCAAGTAGCTTTCCCACAGGTCCAGTACGACGTGATGGTCGCCCTCGCCCCACAGGTCACGCGCCCGGAACCGCACCGCGTACACCTGCTCCACCGGCACGTCCGCACGCCCCTGCGCGCTGACGTCGGCCAGTTCGGCGGGCCCTTCCGGCTCGATCACGACGCCCCGCTTGCCGCGTGCGTAGCGGGGCAGGCGGGTGTGGTGGGCCGGGTCGTGGAGGTACGTCACCACACGCGACCCCGGGGCGAAACGGTCAGCCATCGGGCTCGTCCCGATGCAGCTCGCCGGGCTCCAGCACGCCCTTGCGTTCGAGGAGGTCGCTGATCGCGAGGAACCAGCGTTCGTAGTACGACGCCGCCAGGTACTCGCGCGGCGGGATCGACTCGATCGCGTCCCGGAACTCGTTCAGATTGAAGATCTGCTGCCCGCGCAGGGCGTTCCAGATCCCGAAGACGCGCGCCTCCCAGTCGGCGTGGAAGGGCTCGGAGTCGTCCGCAATGTCGACGGGACCGAATCCCTCGACGCCGCCGACGTCGTTGATCCTGGCCATGGAGTCAGCGTACGGCGGTACGGCGTGCGGGTCCCCCCGTGGAACCCGCACGCCGGAAGAGGATCAGCAGGCCGTCAGAGGTTCCCGCGCTTGGCCTGCTCCCGCTCGATCGCCTCGAACAGGGCCTTGAAGTTGCCCTTGCCGAAGCCCATGGAGCCGTGGCGTTCGATGATCTCGAAGAAGACCGTCGGGCGGTCCTGGACCGGCTTGGTGAAGATCTGCAGCAGATAGCCGTCCTCGTCGCGGTCCGCGAGGATCTTCAGCTCACGCAGGGTCTCGACGGGGACGCGGGTGTCGCCGACCCACTCGCCGAGGGTGTCGTAGTACGAGTCCGGGGTGTCCAGGAACTGGACGCCGGCCGCGCGCATGGTGCGCACCGTCTCGACGATGTCGTTCGTGTTGAGCGCGATGTGCTGGACGCCCGCGCCGCCGTAGAACTCCAGGTACTCGTCGATCTGGGACTTCTTCTTGGCGATGGCGGGCTCGTTGATCGGGAACTTGACCTTGAGCGTGCCGTCGGCCACGACCTTCGACATCAGGGCGCTGTACTCGGTCGCGATGTCGTCGCCCACGAACTCCTTCATGTTCGTGAAGCCCATGACCTTGTTGTAGAAGCCGACCCACTCGTTCATGCGGCCGAGTTCGACGTTGCCGACACAGTGGTCGATCGCCTGGAAGGTGCGCTGGGCGGGCGGCTCGACCATGGGGCTCGCCGCCACATAGCCGGGGAGGTACGGGCCGTCGTAGCCGGTGCGCTCGACGAGGGTGTGGCGGGTCTCGCCGTACGTCGCGATGGCGGCCAGGACGACGGTGCCGTGCTCGTCCTTCACCTCGTACGGCTCGGCGACGGACGTGGCGCCGTGCTCGATCGCGTACGCGTACGCCTGCCGCGCGTCCGGCACCTCGATGGCGAGGTCGACGACGCCGTCGCCGTGCTCGGCCACGTGCTGGGCGAGGAAGTGGCCCCAGGTGGTGGCGGGCCTGATGACGGAGGTGAGGACGAAGCGGGCGGAGCCGTTCTCCAGTACGTAGCTCGCGGTCTCGCGGCTGCCGTTCTCCGGTCCGGAGTAGGCCACGAGACGCATGCCGAAAGCGGTCGAGTAGTAGTGCGCCGCCTGCTTGGCGTTGCCCACGGCGAAGACGACCGCGTCCATTCCCTTGACCGGGAAGGGGTCGGCCTGCCGGGCGGTGTCGGGAGTGTGGTGTGTGGTCTGCGTCATAAGCGCAGCCTCACGCCATGCGGCAAGGTGCGCAATAGTTTGGTTTTCGGCTGGGCAATGTGCTCAGTGATGGGCCCGGCTCTGCGGGCTTTCTGTACAGGATGACCACCCCCAGTGGCGAGAAGAGGCGGGCTGTCGTGGCGATCGATCATCTGGACGGGCGGATCATCGTGCTGCTGGCGCGGGAGCCGCGGATCGGGGTGCTGGAGATGTCCCGGCGGCTGGGGGTGGCCCGCGGGACCGTGCAGGCGCGGCTGGACCGGCTTCAGTCGAACGGAGTCATCCGCGGGTTCGGTCCCGAGGTCGATCCGGCGGCTCTCGGGTATCCGGTCACCGCCTTCGCGACCCTGCAGATCCGGCAGGGGCAAGGGGCCGACGTACGGGCGCACTTGGCGACCGTGCCGGAGGTGCTGGAGCTGCACACGACCACCGGGACCGGGGACATGCTGTGCCGCCTCGTCGCGCGCTCCAACGCCGATCTTCAGCGTGTGATCGACCGGGTTGTCGGTTTCGATGGGATCGTCCGGGCCTCCACGGCGATCGTGATGGAGAACCCCGTTCCGCTGCGGACCATCCCGTTGGTGGAGCAGGCGGCGGAGGACCGGGCGCACAGCTAGCCCGCGACCTGGTGGGGTGAGTCCGAGTGAATTTCTGGGAGTACCTGGGCAACCGCCACCAGCAGCTGCTCACCGACGCCTACCAGCACGCCAGCGCCGTCTTCCAGTGCATGGTCGTGGCGACCCTGCTCGGGGTGCTGATCGGCGTGGCCACGTACCGCAGCGAGTGGGCCGGCAACTTCGCCACGCTGACCACCGCGGGCATCCTGACCATTCCGTCGCTCGCCATGATCGGTCTGCTCATTCCGATCGTGGGGCTGGGCGTGCCGCCCACGGTGATCACGCTGACGCTGTACGGCCTGCTGCCGATCGTGCGCAACTCGATCGTCGGGCTGCGCGGCGTCGATCCGTCCCTGGTGGAGGCGGCCCGGGGCATCGGCATGTCCCGGCTCACCCAGCTGCTGAAGGTGGAGCTGCCGCTCGCCTGGCCGCCGATCCTGACCGGGATCCGGGTCGCGACGCAGATGCTGATGGGCATCGCGGCGATCGCGGCGTACGCCTCAGGACCCGGCCTCGGCAATGTGATCTTCCGCGGGCTCGCGTCGCTGGGCAGCGCGAACGCGCTCAACCAGGTCCTCGCGGGCACGGTCGGGATCATCATCCTGGCGCTGCTGTTCGACGCCGCGTACGTCCTGATCGGACGGCTGACCATCCCCAGGGGGATCCGTGTCTGAGCACGAGTCCGACAGCGGCCACCACGGAGCCTCCATCGAGCTGGAGAACCTGACCAAGCGGTATCCCGGCAGCCCGCAGCCGGCCGTGGACAGCGTGAACATGGAGATCAAGGCGGGCGAGGTGGTCATCCTCGTCGGCCCCTCCGGGTGCGGGAAGTCCACGACGCTCAAGATGATCAACCGGCTGATCGAGCCGACCGGCGGCCGTATCCGCATCGGCGGCGAGGACGTCACCGACATCGATCCGGTGAAGCTGCGCCGCAAGGTCGGTTACGCCATCCAGTCCGCCGGCCTGTTCCCGCACATGACGGTCGCGCAGAACATCGGCCTCGTACCGAAGATGATCGGCTGGTCGAAGACGCGGATCGGCTCGCGGGTCGAGGAGCTGCTCGACCTCGTCGGGCTCGACCCGGGCGAGTTCCACGGCCGCTATCCGCGCCAGCTCTCCGGCGGGCAGCAGCAGCGCGTGGGCGTGGCACGGGCGCTGGCCGCCGATCCGCCGGTGCTGCTGATGGACGAACCGTTCGGCGCGGTCGACCCGATCACCCGTGATCACCTCCAGGACGAGCTGATCAGGCTGCAGCACGAGCTGCACAAGACGATCGTCTTCGTCACGCACGACTTCGACGAGGCGATCAAGATCGGTGACCGGATCGCCGTTCTGCGCGAACAGTCGCACATCGCTCAGTTCGACACCCCGGAGGCGATCCTCACCAATCCCGCGGACGACTTCGTGTCCGGGTTCGTCGGAGCCGGTGCGGCGCTGAAGCGGCTGAACCTGACCCGGGTACGGGACGTGGAGATCACCGACTATCCGACGGTGACCTTCGACGACCCGCTCCAGGAGATCTTCAACCGGCTGCGCTCCAGCGGCACCAACGAGATCCTGCTGCTCGACAAGCGCGGCCGGCCCTACAAGTGGCTGCGGCGCGGCGACCTGATGCGGGCCAGGGGTTCGCTCGCGCGGGCCGGGACGCTGGTGACCGACACGGTGACACGGGACGCCACGCTGCGGGACGCCCTGGAGGCCGTCCTCACCGACAACGCGGGGCGGGTGGTGGTGACCGGGCGGCGCGGTGAGTACACGGGCGTCGTCGACATGGAGACGCTGATCAACTCCGTGCACGAGCTGCTGGAGGCGGACCGGCTGGAGGCGTTGGAGGCCCAGCACGAGCTGGAGGGTTCCCGGGCCGGGCGGACGCACGCCGAGCAGGAGGGCGACGGAGGGGAGCAGAAGGCGTGAGCACTCCCGAGACCCCGAGGTCGTCCCGGGTGCAGGAGACGTCCGAGCCCGGCGAGGCGCCCGGAAACGCTGAGCCCGACCGCGACGAGCTCGACGGGAACGACGGGAACGACGGGACCAGCTCGCCCGTCGCCACGAAGCGCCCGGCCCGGAAGCTGAGTTGGCAACGGCTCACCATCGTGCCGGCGATGCTGGTGGTGCTGCTGCTCGCCACCTGGCTGTGGTTCCAGCAGGCCGACCTCGACCCGGTCTCCGAGAACGCGCTGTCGAACGGTCAGGTCTCGCAGGCCCTGTGGGAGCAGGTCGAACTCACTGCGATCTCCACCTTCTTCGTGCTGATCATCGCGATCCCGCTGGGGATCCTGCTCACCCGGCGGGCGTTCAGGAAGGCGACACCGGTGGCCATGGCCCTCGCCAACATGGGCCAGGCGACCCCCGCGATCGGTCTTCTCGCCCTGCTGGTGATCTGGCTGGGCATCGGCCGGAAGGCGGCCCTGATCGGCATGATCGCCTACGCCGTCCTGCCCGTGCTGTCCAACACCATCGCCGGCCTCAAGGCGAACGACCCGACCCTGCTGGAGGCGGCGCGCGGTATCGGCATGTCCGCGACGGGGGTGCTGACGCGGGTGGAGCTGCCGCTGGCGGTCCCGCTGATCCTGGCGGGCGTGCGCACGGCCCTGGTCCTCAACGTCGGTACGGCGACCCTGGCGGTCTTCGGCGGAGGCGGCGGGCTGGGCGTGCTGATCACGGCCGGCATCACCAACCAGCGCATGCCGGTCCTGGTCCTCGGCTCGATCCTCACGGTCGCCCTCGCCCTGCTGGTGGACTGGCTGGCATCGCTGGTGGAAGTGCTGCTGCGGCCACGGGGGTTGGACCTATGAGGCGGCCGACCGTCCTGCTCGCGGCGGGGTTGCTGGTGACGGCCGCCGGGTGCGGCCTGACCAGCGGCTCCCCCATGGTCGACGACGTACGGCCCGGAAGCATCGGACGGGGCGAGCCGCTGGAGGGCGCCGAACTGACGGTGACGTCGAAGTCGTTCACGGAGCAGCTCATCCTCGGCGCGATCATGGGCATCGCCTTCGAGGCGGCCGGCGCGGAGGTCCTCGACCGCACCGGCATCCAGGGCTCCATCGGCAGCCGCGAGGCGGTGCGCAAGGGCGACGCCGACGCCGGGTACGAGTACACGGGCACGGCCTGGATCACCTACCTGGGGCACAGCGAGCCCATCACCGACCCGCACGAGCAGTGGGAGGCGGTGCGCAAGGAGGACGCGAAGAACGGGCTGACCTGGCTCCCGCCGTCCGCGCTGGACAACACGTACGCCCTGGCGATGAACCAGGCGAACCACAAGAAGTACCGCACGAACGATCTCTCCGAGGTCGCCGCGCTGTCCAAGTCCGACCCCTCCGCGGTGACGCTGTGCGTGGAGGTCGAGTTCGCCAACCGGGCGGACGGGCTGCCGGGGATGCAGAAGGCGTACGGGATGAACGTACCGACGAAGAACATCACCCAGATGGACACCGGGATCATCTACACGCAGGCCGCGAAGGGGAATTGCACCTACGGCGAGGTCTACACGACCGACGGGCGCATCAAGTCCATGAACCTCGTGGTGATGGACGACGACAAGCACTTCTTCCCCAACTACAACGCCGCCCCGGTGATCAACACCAATACCCTCAAGGAATGGCCGGCCATCCCCGACGTCCTCGACCCGATCACCAAGAAGCTGAACAACACGGTCGCCCAGGACCTCAACGCGAAGGTGGACGTGGACGGGGAGGATCCGCATCAGGTGGCGTTGGACTGGATGAAGGCGGAGGGGTTCGTGAAGTGAGGAGCTGAGCTGAGCTGCTCCACGCGCTACGCCGTGGACTCGAGGATGGCCTGCGCCTCGCCACCCCGCCACGGCCGGCCGTCGCCGCCGTCGGCTAGCAGCTCGGTACGGTCCCCTTGCCCGACTCCAGGGCCTCCAGCGCGCCCACGGCCCCCTTCAGCGTCGTCACCGGCACCAGCCGCAACCCCTTGGGCAGTTCCGCCTTCGCGTCGCCGCACTCGGCCTTCGGCACCAGGAACACCGTCGCCCCGTCCCGCTTGGCGGCCTGGGTCTTGAGGGAGACTCCGCCGACCGCGCCGACCTTGCCCGCCGCGTCGATCGTGCCCGTGCCGGCGATGCTGCGGCCGCCCGTGAGGTCGCCGCCCTCGCCGTTGCCGTTCAGCTTGTCGATGATGCCGAGGGAGAAGAGGAGACCGGCGCTCGGGCCGCCCACGTCCGCGAGGGTGAGGGTGACCTTGATGTTCTTGTCGTCGAGGTCCAGGTAGTTCAGGGCGGCCTCGGTCGCCGCGTCCTGGGACTCCTTCATCTGCTCGGTGTTGTACTGCTCGATCTCCCGGGTGCTCTGCCCGCTCGGGTAGACCGAGTCGCGCGGCATGACCGCCTTCTCCGTGCTGAACCAGGCGTCGATCACGTCCCCGAACCGCACGTCCGTGTCGGGGGACGTCGCCTCGATGGTCGTCATGCGCAGCTGGCCGCTCGTGTCACGGGTCGGCGCCCCGGAGATCGTGATCACCGGTTCGCCCTTGTTGTCGCCCAGCACGTTCGCCGTCAGACCGGGCTGCGTCAGCGAGAACGGCAGCGGCGCGAAGGCGGCCGTGGCGAGCAGGGCCACGACCGGCAGGGCGCAGACGGCGACGGCCCGGGGGCGCGTGAGACGAGAAAGCACGGGATCAATCTAACGTGGCGGCGGGTTCCGGCCAGGCGCAGGTCAAAGCTGCCGGGGTTTGCCCCGTTCGGGTCACGCGCAGGGCTCGTCAGGTGACGTACAGGTCGCGCCTGTCCTTCGTGAAACGCCGCAGTGTCTCGGGCACCGGCGCCACCCCGATGCCCGGCGACCGTGGCACCGGAAGGTGCCCGTCGACCAGCACGAATGGCTCCGTGATGTCCTCGGCGAAGTAGCGGCTGGACGCCGAGGTGTCCCCAGGGAGCGTGCAGCCGGGCAGGGCCGCCAGCGCCAGGTTCGGGGCGCGGCCGATGCCCGTCTCCAGCATGCCGCCGCACCACACCGGCACCCCGTGCGCGTACGCCACGTCATGCACGCGCCGCGCCTCCAGGTATCCCCCGACCCGCGCGGGCTTCACGTTCACCACGCGGCACGCGTCCATCGCGATCGCGGACGCGGTGTCGGCGGCGTTGTGCAGGGACTCGTCCAGGCAGACGGGGGTCGCGATGCGCTGCTGGAGGCGGGCGTGGGCGTACAGGTTGTTCTCCGCGAGCGGCTCCTCGATCAGCAGCAGCCCGAACTCGTCCAGCCGCCGCAGATGCTCGGCGTCCGCGAGCGTGTACGCGGTGTTGGCGTCGACCTGGAGCGGCAGGTCCGCTCCGAAGCGGTCGCGCACGGCTCGTACCGGCTCCAGATCCCAGCCCGGCTCGATCTTCAGCTTGATCCGGACGTACCCCTCGGCGAGATACCCCTCGACGTCGTCCAGCAACTCGGCGACCGTCGGCCTGATCCCGACCGACACCCCGGCCGGCACCCGCTCGCGCACCGACCCGAGATACGTGGCCAGCGGCATCCCGTACGACCGCAGCTCCGCGTCGAGGACGGCCGTCTCCAGCGCAGCCTTCGCCAGCTCGTGCCCCTTGATCCCCGCCATCGCCGGGGCGAGGTGGGCCGCACCGAGCACGGGCAGGGCGGCGACGCGCGGCAGCAGGAAGTCACGCAGGACGATCTCCGCGCCGGCCACGAACTCCGAGCAGTACAGCGGCTCGGGGTCGGCCGCGAACTCCGACCAGCCCTCGGCCGCGTCCGTGACGACGTGCAGCAGGAAGGTGTCCTTCGTCGTCATCGTGCCGAAGGACGTACGGAAGGGGCTGACCAGCGGGATCGCCACGTGGACGATCTCGACGCGTTCGAGTTTCACGAGGTGGCCTCCCGGCGGGTGAGCGTGTACCAGCCGTCCCGGGACATGTCCGTCGCCGTGAACCCGTCGGCGAAGGCCTTCGTGAACACCTCGCGCACGGCCCGCCGCCAGCCCAGCGCCAGCTCCGGGTCCGCGGCCCGCAGCGCCACTATGTCGTCCGGTACGCGGCACCAGACATACCGGTCCTCAGGGTCCCGGCGGGCGAGCGGCCCGCCGTCGGGGGCCGTGTGGGTGGCGGGCGCGGCCTCGCGATCCGGGGTGCCGGGCCCGGCGTGGCCGGACAGACCTTGCGGTGGCCCGATCAGGTCCCAGGTCACCTCCAGCCGGTCGCTCTCGTCGCCGTCGTTCACTCCGTCCGCCATGGGGCCGTAGAAGTCGACGAGGTAGCCGGTGCCGGTGGCGCCGAGTTTCACGAAGTTGAACCGGGCATTGCGGCCCACCAGCGGATCGAAGGTCCAGCGCATGGTGAGCGCCCCGAGCTCCACCGCCCAGGCCCGCTGCGCCCGCTTGATCTGCGGCCCGAGCCCCTGCTCGGCAGCGGCCAGCAGCGAGTACGTCTCCCGCGACGCCGGCGGGCCGAACACGGCGACACAGGCACCGACGAGCCGCTGCCCGTCGTACGCGGCGTGCACCGCCCCACCGGCGTGGGCGAGGCTGTTCAACGTCTCGGGCAGCAGGGGCGGTGCGGTGCGAGGCGTCTGCCATACGTCACTGAAGTAGTCGGCAACAGCGGTGAACCCGGCGGGGCCGTGGACGGTGCGGATGCTCAGTGAGGTCATGACACGAGTGTCGGAGGTGGTGCGGGGCCCTGCCTAGGGCACCCGCGCGTCAACGCCTCGCCTCCGCCACTCCCGCGCCGCGTCAGCGCAACGCCTCCGCCACCTCCCGAGCCGCGTCCACGACCCGCGGCCCCACCCGCTCCGGCACCGCGTCGGCCAGCATCACCACACCCACGCTGCCCTCGACGCCCGTCACGCCGATCAACGGCGCGGCAGCTCCGCTCGCTCCCGCCTCCAACTCCCCATGGGTCAGGGTGTATCCGGGCTCCTGCAGCGGCTGCTGCCGGGCGGAGAGTATGGCCCGGCCCGCGGCACCGCGGTCCAGAGGATGCCGGAAACCGGCCCGGTAGGCCACGTGATAGTCGGTCCAGGTCGGCTCGACCACGGCAACGGCCAGCGCCTCCGTGCCGTCCACCAGCGTCAGGTGGGCCGTCGCCCCGATGTCCTCGGCCAGCGAACGCAGCGCGGGCAGCGCGGCCTCCCGTACCAGCGGATGCACCTGTCGGCCCAGACGCAGCACACCGAGCCCGACGCGGGCGCGACCGCCCAGGTCACGGCGTACCAGGGCGTGCTGTTCAAGCGTGGCGAGCAGCCGGTACACAACGGTCCGGTTCACGCCCAGTTTGTTGGAAAGCTCGGTGACGGTCAGCCCGTGGTCGGTGTCGGCCAGCAGCTTGAGGACGCGCAGTCCCCGGTCGAGCGTCTGAGAGGTCTCCGCGGTCACGACGCCCACTCCTTAGTGGTGAGGTCGGCAGCCCCCTCGCGGCGGATGCGTCACCGAGTCCCGTCAGTGACGCGCTTCAGAGGCCGCCGATCGGCCGGCGGCCCGGACCGACTGTCCGGACCGCGTCGCTTCACGGCTGCGCTCCGCGGCGGCGCTGCCACGGGGCGTGTGCGTAGCGGGACATTAGCGAAGCCGGTTCGCTGAGCGGAAGGCTCCGTCCAGAATCCGGGCAGCGGCCGGTACGGACCACTCCCGTTTGCCCGGATACGTACGGCGTACGGAGCCCTGCGCGCACTCCCCCGTACGCGCCCGGCGTCACCTCATCCGGGTGGCCCACTCCTGAACCTTGGCGATGCGCTGGCGCAGCTGCCCGGCCGTGGCCTCGGCGCTCGGCGGCCCGCCGCAGACGCGCCGCAGCTCGGTGTGGATCACCCCGTGCGGCTTGCCGCTTTGATGGACGTACGCGCTCACCATCGTGTTGAGCTGCTTGCGGAGCTCCATCATCTCCTTGTGCGAGACGACGGGCCGCCGCTCGGCGGGCAGCTCCAGCAGGTCGGCCTCGGCGTCCGGCTTCTTGCGGCTGTGCGCGATCTGCCGGGCCTGCCGCTTCTGGAGGAGCATCTGCACCTGGTCGGGTTCGAGCAGGCCGGGAATCCCGAGGTAGTCCTGCTCCTCCTCGCTCCCGGGATGGGCCTGCATGCCGAACTCGGCGCCGTCGTAGAGCACCCGGTCGAAGACGGCCTCGGACTCCAGCGCCTCGAAGGAGAACTGCTCCTGCTCGCCGGTGTCCTCGTCCTGCTCCTTGTTCGCCTCCTCCATCTCCTTCTCGGATTCGGCGTACGGGTCCTCCTCGCCCTCCTTCTTCGGCTTGTCGAGGGCGTGGTCGCGTTCGACCTCCATCTCGTTGGCGAAGGTGAGGAGGTCGGGGACCGTCGGCAGGAAGACGGAGGCGGTCTCGCCGCGCCGCCGGGACCGCACGAAACGGCCGACGGCCTGCGCGAAGAAAAGCGGGGTCGAGATGGTGGTGGCGTACACGCCGACGGCGAGCCGCGGCACGTCGACGCCCTCGGACACCATGCGTACGGCAACCATCCAGCGGTCGTTGTTTCCGCTGAAGTCGTCGATCCGCTTGGACGCCCCCGCGTCGTCGGAGAGGACGAGGGTCGCCTTGTTGCCGGTGATCTCCCGGATCAGCTTGGCGTAGGCGCGCGCGGAGTCCTGGTCGGAGGCGATGACGAGCGCACCGGCGTCCGGGATGGCCTTACGGACCTCCGTCAGCCGCTGGTCGGCGGCGCGCAGCACACTCGGCATCCACTCGCCGCGCGCATCCAGCGCCGTACGCCAGGCCTGGCTGATGGCGTCCTTCGTCATGGGTTCGCCGAGCCGCGCGGCGATCTCGTCGCCCGCCTTGGTGCGCCAGCGCATGTTGCCGCTGTAGGAGAGGAAGATGACCGGCCTCACCACGTGGTCGGCAAGGGCGTTGCCGTAGCCGTACGTGTAGTCGGCGGCCGACCGCCGGATTCCGTCGTTCCCCTCCTCGTACGTCACGAAGGGGATGGGGTTGGTGTCCGACCGGAACGGCGTACCGGTGAGGGCGAGCCGTCGAGTGGCGGGCTCGAAGGCCTCCAGGCAGGCCTCGCCCCAGGACTTGGAGTCACCGGCGTGGTGGATCTCGTCGAGGATGACGAGGGTCTTGCGCTGCTCGACCCGGTTGCGGTGGAGCATGGGCCGCACGCCGACACCCGCGTAGGTCACGGCGACGCCCTGGTAGTCCTTGCCGAGCGGTCCGGCGCTGTACTCGGGATCGAGCTTGATGCCTATGCGCGCGGCCGCCTCCGCCCACTGCTTCTTCAGATGCTCGGTCGGCGCGACCACGGTGACCTGCTGCACGACATGGTGGTGCAGCAGCCAGGAGGCCAGCGTCAGCGCGAACGTCGTCTTCCCGGCGCCGGGAGTGGCGACCGCGAGGAAGTCACGCGGCTGCTCCTGGATGTACTTGTCCATCGCCCCCTGCTGCCAGGCACGCAGCTTGCTGGCGGTGCCCCAGGGGGCGCGGCCCGGGAAGGCGGGTGACAGGTGGTGGGAGTGGGAGGCAGAGCTGGAGCTGGCGGCGGTGGTAGTCACGGTCTCCGGGGACTTGGGTCGGGCGGCTCGGCGTACGGGTGTTGGTGACTCGGCTACGTATGACAACCGGGCCACCCTACCGGCGGCCCGACCGTGTCCAGGGGCGAGCGGGGCCGGGTCACACGTGGGTGGGACCGACGTCACAACCGCCGCAGCCGGCCCGCGAGCACGGCGATGTCCTCCTCGTCACCGGAGGCGACATCGATGACCAGCGCGTACGCCACGCCCTGATCGACACCGGTGAGGTCGACGCCGTTGAGGGCGAGGAAGGTGGCGGTGGCGAGCCAGGCGGTGCGCTTGTTGCCGTCGACGAAGGGGTGGTTGGTGGCGATGGCATGCAGCACTGCTACGGCCTGCTCGTGGAGGTCGTCGTAGGCCGAGGTACCGAACACGCGGGTACGGGCCGGTGCACCGCCGACGCGAGCGGCCCGGGCTCCCGCGCCTCGGGCGCCCGCCCGTCGAACGCGTGCTCGGCGAGGGCGGTGAACGAGGCCCCCGAGCCCCTCGGAGACGCCACCTCCCGACGCTGGCCCGCTTCATCCAGCCCGTCCGGCGTTTGAGGACGAGGCCCCTTCAGGGCCGACAGCGGGCCTCTGGGGGCTGCCGCCCCCAGAGGCGGTCGGGGGCGAGGGGGCGGAGCCCCTGGAGCACGGGACGGGTAGGGGCGGCGGGGGCGAACCCCCTCCCCGCTCCAACTCACCGCTCCCGCACCCGAGTGGTCACCCAAGCCCCCACCAACGCCACCCCCGCCATCGGCAGGAACACCGCCGCGAACGCCGCCGGATGCGACCCGGCGCCGGACGCCCCCGTGGCCGCATGGCTCACCGTGCCACCACCCAGGGCGGCGAAGGCGGCGCCTCCGGCGGCCAGGAGCACGACGTTGGACAGGCCGTCGGAGATCTGGAGGGCTGCGGAGTTCGTACCGGCATCCTCGGGGGCGGAGAGATGGAGCAGCAGCACGCTCGTGGAGGAGATCACCAGCCCCATCCCGAAGCAGCCGAACGCCCATGCCACGGCGACGGTCCAGGCGGGCACGGACTCGATCAGCACGCTCGGCGCCGCGGCGATGGAGGCCGCCACCAGCACCATCCCCAGCGTCATCAACCGGTCCCGGTACGGCTCCACCCGCGGCCGCGACTGCATCCACGAACCCAGCGCCCACGTCCCCCCGCCGGCTGCGAGCGAGAACCCGGCGAGCGTCGGCGACAGCCCCCTCTGGGTGACCAGCATCAACGGCACGAAGGACTCGGCCGCGATGAACGACCCCGCCGCGACCCCGCGCAGCAGCACCACGGACGGCAGTCCGCGCGCCGCCCGGTACGTGCCGCGCGGGAGCAGTCCGAGCACGGCCGGCACGAGGAGCGCGGCGCCCGCGACGCCGGGGACGAGGGAGAGCCACCGCAGGTCCTGGGCGGCGTACTGGAGCAGCCCCGCGCCGAGTGAGATGCCGAGGGCGAGCCGGATCCGGCGCCGGTCGAACGAGGTACCGCGGGCGGAGGCGTCGACCGGTCCTCCCGCCCGCCGCCGTATCTGCGGCAGCGCGAGCGCGAGCGGAAACACGACGAGCACCGGAATCCCGACGAACACCCAGCGCCAGCCCAGCTGCTCGGTCACCGCCCCGGCGGCCAGCGGTCCCACGATCGACGGCACGACCCAGCTCGCCGCGAACGCCGCCATGATCGCCGGCCGCAACCGCTCGGGGTAGGCCCGCCCGACGACGACGTACAGCGCGACGATCACGAGCCCGCCGCCGAGCCCCTGCACGGCCCGCCCGAGGATGAACAGCCACATCGCCCCCGCGGTCCCGGCGAGCAGCAGCCCGGCCCCGAAGGAGGCGATCCCGGCGGTGAGCGCGCCGAGCGGCCCGCGCCGGTCCGACCACTGGCCCGCGAGCACCATCCCGAACAGGCTGGTGGTGAAGTACCCCGAGAACGCGAAGGCGTACAGCGACACCCCGTCCAGCTCCCGCGCCGCCACCGGCATGGCCGTCCCGACGGCGGTCGCCTCGAAGGCGATGAGCAGCACGACGGAGACGATCCCGATGCTCAGGGCCCGATAGTCCCGGCTCAGCACGGTTCCCTCGGACTCGGGGACCGGGGGGACATCGGATCTCTTCGCGACACCGGCGTCGCGCGGCTCGAGGGCAGTCATGTCCGCCAGCGTAAGGGCCACAACTGACATTGACCCCTGTCGGAAGGATGCCCCGTCCCGGGACCTTGGTCGTACGACCGACGCCCCACCGACGCCGTTCATGAACGCGGTGTGGCAGTCCCATTGCAGCCTCACCGATTCCCTTGAGCGGCCCGCACACCCCCGCCTACGGTCGACTCACCGACCAGGGCAGCCCGCCCGAAGCCGGTGCAACGGCCGTGTGCCCGAGTGGTTCAGGGGCTCGCCTGCAAAGCGAGTTACGTGGGTTCGAATCCCGCCACGGCCTCTCTTCCCCTAGCCGACGCCCGCGTCGGTCCGCCTCACAATGCAGGGTGCTGTCGGCCCCCGGCTCGCCGCCCGTTCCAGGGCATGGCTCCGATCACGGCGGAAACCGCGGCCGTCGCGGCGAGGCTTCCGGCCGTGACCATCACCACGCCGACCATGTACAGGCCCGAGGCGTCGTCCGACCAGTCGTAGAAGGCGGCGACGGCCAGGCCCATCGTGGGGCCGAACACGGCGACCGTGCCGCGGTGCCGGGACGCCACCCAGTACAGCGGCACCAGCAGGGTCAGCACGAGGCCGATCACCTGCCACGCCTCGTACGGGCCGGTCGTCGAGCCGTCCGGCTGTATGTCACGGTGCTGGTCCCAGCCCAGCCAGGCGGCCCAGCCCGCGAGCGATATGCCGGCCGTCACGAGGGTCGGCAGCAGGGAGGGGGCGATTCTCAGTGGTCCTTGGCGCATGGGCCCAGCGTTGCGGCCGGCCCGCCGCGCGAACAGGGCTCATGTACTCAGATCCGCCCGAGTACATGAGCCTGCTGTGCAGCGACTCGAACAGGGAGCCTCGGGCTCCCAGTTGAGGATGCGACCTGCCAGTTCCGGGTGTTGAATTGCATTCAACGCATTACTCGCCTCCCCCTCCCTTCCCTCCCCTTCGCAGAGGTTGCCATGAGCAGGGAATTCTGGCTGCGTGTATGCATGACGGCAGCGATCGCTCCGCTGCTGTTCGTCACCACTGGACACACATACGGCGCCCCTGCAAAAGCGGTCGACGCAAGAGCGGTCGGGGTAAAAGCGGTCGACACAATGGAGCAGGACATAGATACGGCGGTGCAAGGCGTCGACGCATTCTGGACCAGGCACTGGCCCGAATACTTCACCGGTACCTATGCGTCCCCCGACGTGCTGGGCCTGTACGACGGTACCTCCGCAGACGTCCCCACCTGCGGCGGGGAGCAACTGGAGGCGGGCAACGCGGCCTATTGCCGGCCGGAGGACTACCTGGCGTGGGACGTCGGACTCATGCGCGAGGGTTATTCGACCGGCGATGCCTATGTGTACTTCATCGTGGCGCACGAGTGGGGGCACGCCATACAAAACCGCTTGAACAGCCAACTGCAAGAAGTCGCCGGCGAACTACAGGCCGACTGCATCGCGGGAGCAGAGCTCCAAGGCGCCCAGAACGACGAAACAATTGTGTTCGAAGAAGGCGACGCCAAAGAGTTGATAGAGGCCATCCACAGCGTTTCCGACGAACTCCCCTGGACCGCGGAGGGGGACCACGGGAACGCCGATCAGCGGAGCAACGCCTTCATCAGAGGGCTGGAAGGCGGAGTTGACGCCTGCTTGCCCCTGACGGCCCAGTGACAGTTCCACGTACGGACAGCACAACCCCAGGCGCCCTCCAGGTGTCCAGTACATGACTGGACGGCCAACCTCCGGTCGCCGTACTTCCTGTCCTACGAGGAGACCCATCCGTGCGCCAGCGCATCCGCCCCTCGCACATCCGTCACTCGGCGGCCCTCGTGACCGCTGCCGCCGCCGTCGCGGCGCTGCCCGCAGTCGTCGCCCCCGCGGCGTATGCCGAGGAGGGTGACCCCTCCCTGGTGATCTCGACTCTGCCGAGTGCGTCTCCCAAGCCGGGCGAGGTGTACGACGAGAACGTCATCATCACCAACAAGGGCACGGCGGCCGCGGACGGCGTCACCTTCCGGATCCGGCTGACCCGGGGGCTCGACTTCCCGGCGGCCGTCGAGGGCTGCACCTACTCGACCGTCGGGGACAAGGTCAGGCAGGCGCTGTGCGAGCTCGACACCGTCATCGAACCCGGCGCCTCGGTCGAGACGCCCGTACGGTTCAAGGCGCTGCCCCACGCCCTGATGGAGGCGGTCGAGTACGGCACCTCAGCCACCGGTGAGGCCCCGGGCGAAGGGTTCGACGACAGCAACCGGCGCCTGACCCTGACCGCGGACAGCACCGCCGACCTCGTCGCCGTCGGTGAGGACACGGAGGCCCTCGCGGGCGACAAGCAGTCCATCACGGTGCAGCTCCGCAATGACGGCCCCGGCTGGATCCAGAACCAGGAGAGCGACGACCAGCCGGCGCTCATGGTGCGGATCCCGAAGGGCACGACCACCACCGAAGTGCCTGAGGACTGCGCGCCGTTCGGCATCGACGGTCCGTCCGGGCCCGGAGGGACGCCGGGCAAGTCCACGTACGTCTGCTGGCCGGCCGACCACACCATCGAGGCCGGCGAGTCCCTCTCCTTCACCTTCATGCTGAAGATCGGGGAGGACACCCGGACCACCACCGGTGAGGTGAAGGCGACTTCCGTCTACGACATCCACCCGGCCTTCGACAAGAACCCCGCCAACGACAAGGCCCAGATCCGCATAGCCATCCCGACCGACTACGAGCCCGGCCCGGCCACCTCCGGCGGCTCCTCCACCGGCGGCGGATCCACGGACGGCGGCTCCACCACGGCCGGCAACGGCAACGACCCCGAGGGACAGTCCACCGGCGGCAACGGGAGCACGGGCGGCACCGGCTCCACGTCGTCCGGCACCTCGACGGGCGGCTCCACCGGATCCGTCGACGGCAACCTGGCGAGCACCGGCTCCGACGGCACCCCGCTCATCGCCGGCACCGCAGCCGCCGTGGCGGCACTCGGCGGTGCCCTGGTCCTGGCCGTACGCCGTCGCCGCGCCGTCGGCAAGTCCTCCTGACGGCGCCTCAGGGATACGGCGTCGTCCGCGCGACGTGGGTCTGGAGGAGGCGGGCCCTTCCAGGGTCTCGGTGATCAGCCGGCCGCCCAGCCCCGCGTCGCATGCCTCACCACACCCCGCCCACCGACTCCAGCACCCCGCTCGACTCGTCCTTGAACACCTCGGTCCAGTAGTGCCGGCCGTCCCCGCCCGCAGCCCTGATGCCGGTCGGGTCGACCGTCGACAGGACCTGGAGCATGGTCATGGCCAGCTGGTCGTAGGTGTCGGTCGTCAGTGCGTGGCCCGACTGCTCGTCGATCGCCTGCTCGCGGTGCAGCAGCCAGAGCGTGAAGGCGAGGGTGGACACGTCCGTGTTCAGGGGGAAGAGCCTCGCCTCGGGCTCGCTCCAGTTCAGGACCGCGCCCGTCGCGCCGTCGATGACCAGGCTGTTGTCCTCCACGAGATGGCCGAGGCGAATCAAGTGGCCGGCCCCGAGGGGCAGTTCCGCCGACCACTCGTCGTCGGAGTAGTACTCGGCCAGCGTCTGCAGTGGCACATCGGTGTCGAGGCAGAACAGGAAGCCGTTCTCCGGCAGGCCCACCTCACGAAGGAAGCGGCGCGTCGGCTCGTGCGTGAGCGTGGCGGGGAAGTCGACCTCCTCGAAGCGCACCACCTTGCCCTGCCCGAACTCCTGGTCCAGGAGGCGCCGGGGCAGGTCCAGGGCGAGGCCCGAATGCCCGGCACGGCCCGCCACGAGCGCCAGGGGGCGGATCAGGGCGGCCATCCTCCAGAACGGCGCCGGCTCGCCGTCCGCGCCCTCGTCGAACACCGCCAGCAGATGCCGGGACGCGTCCGCCACCGCCTGCGGGCCGTAGCGCCCGACGTAGGAGGCGAACTGGCCGCGCAGGCCCGCCAGTTCGTCCGTCGCCTCGGCGAACCGGACCAGCGTCCGCAGCGACGGCGCCAGCGCACGACGGTCCATCAGGTCGGGGCGGTCGTGCAGGAAGTACGCCGTGGAGACCTCGCCCGTCGCGCCGTCCAGCAGGACCGATTCCGTCTCCAGGCCGCCGGGGCCCAGCAGTCCGCCTATCACCAGCTGGTCGCGCAGCTCCGCCGCGAGCCGGCCCGCCGGATCGCCCGTCGAGTCCGCCACCGTCCGCAGGCCGTCCCGGCACAGCTCGGCGAAGCTCAACACGCCGCTGTCGCCGGGCAGTCCGGGTCCGGTCAGCCAGCGCCGCGTCGACGCGTGCGTGACGTGCGGATCCAGCGCGGCCTCGCTCAGAATGATCGCCGTATCACCGGCGTGCGTCGTGATCGTCGTGCTCATGGCTCCCCCGCATGCGCTTTCCCACCACCCCTGGGCACGACACAGCCGACCGACCGGCCCGCCGACCCCGGCCGCCGTCCCCACTGCCCAGAACACTACGCGCCACCACTGACAACGCCCGCCGAATCACAACGCCCGCCGAATCGGCACGACCACTGACAGCGCTTCACATCATCAGACGCTCGGCCCACCCTCGCGCGTTCCCTTCTCGCGCGTTCTGTTGCCGCGAGAACTACCGCAGCGGTCTCCCGCCGCGGTCTCCTTCCGCGCTCAGCTCCGAAGGGGCCGCCGGCTCACTGGCCGGTCACCACCGCCGCCTGTGGGCGGATCGGGAGGCGGTTGACCGGGCGGCCCGTGGCGGCGCGTACGGCCGACGCGATGGCCGCCGGGGACGTCACCACCGGTACCGCGCTGACCGCCTTCGCGCCGAAGGGCGCGACCACGTCCCGCTCCTCGACCAGTTTCACGATCCGGATGTCGGGGGCGTCCAGGGCCGTCGGCAGGGAGTAGCCGGTGAGGTCCGGGTGGCGGATCAGGCCACGCGCGGAGCGCAGGTTCTCCGTGAGCGCTATGCCCACGCCCTGCGTCACGCCCGCCTCGATGCGCGCCTCCAGCTGGGCCGGGTTGAGCACCCGGCCGACGTCCTGGGCGAGCGCCAGCTCGACCACGCGGACCGAGCCCAGTTCGATGTCGACGTCGACGACCGCGCGGATCGCGCAGAACGCCATGCCCACGAAGGCGTCGCCCTGGCCGGCGTCGTTGAGCGGTTCGGTCGGGTGCGGGCGGCACTGGGCCGTCGCCCACAGTTCCTTGCCGTCCAGTGCCTCGGTGACGGTGGTCGACAGGACGCCGTCGTACGACGTGATCTTGCCGTCGGTGATCTGGAGCAGCTCCGTGGACATGCCGAACTTGTGCGCCAGGGGCTGCAGCAGCTGCGTACGGACCATCTTGGCGGCCCGTTCCACCGCGCCGCCCGACACCCAGGTGTGGCGGCCGCGGCAGCCCGCGCCCGCCGGGGGCTGGTCGGTGTCCACGGGCGCCACGTGCACGTCGTCGATGCCCAACGTGTCCTGGACGATCTGCCGGGCCAGCGTCGCGAAGCCCTGGCCCGTCTCGACGGCCGCGCACAGCACCGTCGCCACGCCGTCGTGGACCTTCACGGTCGCCGTGGAGACCTCGTCCGCGCCCTCGGCGCCGAGCATGTGCACCATGCCCAGGCCGTAGCCCACGCCCCGTCGTACGGCACCGGGTTCGCCCGCGCCCTCGGGGCCGCCGGGCAGCAGCCACTCGTCCTCGGGCGTGTCCTTCGGGAGCGCCGGCAGGGGGTGGTCCTGTACGGCCTGGAGCAGTTCCGCGACGGGGGCCGGGCATGTCACCGTCTGACCCGTCGGGAGTACGTCGCCCGTCGCCAGCGCGTTGCGCAGGCGCAGTTCGGCCGGGTCGACGCCGAGCTTCTTGGCCAGCTTGTCCATCTGCGCCTCGTAGGCGGCGCACACCTGCATCGCGCCCTCGCCGCGTACGTGACCGGAGGGCGGGTTGTTGGTGCGTACGGCCCAGCCCTCGATGAAGGCGTTCGGGACGACGTACGGGCCGCAGGCGAAGGCGACCGCGGCGGCCAGGGCCTCGGAGGACGTGTCGGCGTACGCGCCCGCGTCCAGCAGGATCTGCGCCTCGACCTTGACCAACCTGCCCTCGGCGTCCGCGTGGTGGCGGTACCGCAGCAGGGTGGGGTGCCGGTGCGTGTGGCCGAGGAAGGACTCCTCGCGCGTGGCCGTCAGTTTCACCGGGCAGCCGGTCTTGAGCGCCAGCAGGCCGAGCGGGAGCTGGAAGCCCTGGTCCTCGCGGTCGGCGGTGGCGCCGGGGACGCCGGTGACGACGACCTTGACGCGCTCGGGCTCCAGGCCGTAGCAGGCGGCGGCGCGGTCGCGGTCGGTGTGCGGGTCGGTCGAGGCGAGGTAGAGCTCCACGCCGCCGTCGGGGCGCGGTACCGCGAGGCCCGCCTCGGCGCCGATGGGGGCGGGGTCCTGGCGGCCGATGCGGTAGAGGCCCTCGACGACGATGTCGCCGGCCGCGTCGGGGTCGCCGTGGCGCAGCGGGATGTGGCGGATCAGGTTGCCGTCGGGGTGCAGGGGCTCGGCCTCGAAGGCCTGTTCGGGGTCGGTCACCGGGTCGAGCACCTCGTACTCGACGATGACGGCCGCGGCGGCCAGGCGCGCGGTGTCCGGGTGGTCGGCGGCGACCGCGGCGATGGGCTCGCCGTGGTGGCGTACGACCTCGGAGGCGAAGACCGGGCGGTCGGCCCTGCCACGGCCAAGCAGCGGGCTGCCCGGCACGTCCTCGTGCGTGACGACGGCACGGACGCCGGGCATCTCACGCGCGTGGGTGGTGTCGATGGACGTGATGCGCGCGTGCGGGTGCGGCGAGCGCAGTACGGCCGCCCACAGCAGGCCCTCGGCCCACAGGTCGGCCGCGTACGGGAAGGTGCCCTCAGTCTTGGCGCGGGCGTCGGCGGCCGGCAGGGAGGCGCCGAGGCCGTGCGGGATCGGCTCGGGGGCGGGGGCTGCCTCCGCGGCTGTGGTCGCGGTGGCGGCTTCGTTGCTCACGTCTGGCCTCCGTCCTGTCCGTACGCCTGGTCATGCGGTCCCATGGCACCGGGGGCCTCGAACGCCGAGCGGTGGACCCCGCCGGCTCCCGGGCCCGCCTGGTGAGGGATACGCGGCTCGTCGCCGTCCTGTTCGCCGTCGTCGCCCGCCGAGTGCGCCTCGCGTTCGGCGACGACCTCCTTGACGGCCTCCACCACGCCCCGGTAGCCGGAGCAGCGGCACAGGTTGCCGCACAGCGCCTGGCGGGTCTCCAGCTCGCTCGGCGCCGGGTTGCCCTCCAGGAGGTCGTGCACGGTCATCGCCATGCCGGGTACGCAGAAGCCGCACTGCACCGCGCCGCACCGCGCGAGCGCGCGCTGCACGTCGGAGGGCTGCCCGTCGGCGGCCAGGCCCTCGACGGTACGGACCTCGCTGCCGGCGGCGGTGACGGCGGGCACCAGGCAGGACGCCACGAGCCGTCCGTCGACCTGTACGTTGCACGCCCCGCACTCGCCCTGCGAACAGCCGTCCTTGGCGCCCGCGAGGCCGAGCCGCTCACGCAGCACGTAGAGCAGCGACTCGCCGATCCAGGCGTCCGAGACGGGCCGGTCGGCGCCGTTGACGCGCAGGACGTAGGAGGCGAGAGGGTGTTCCTCGCCGGTGGGCGCCGGTGCCTCGTCGGAGGCGGCGGTCTCCTCGGGCTCCTGCGCGGCCTCGGCGTCGGAGTGGCCGGCCTCGGCCGGGACGGACGCGGCGGAAGCCTCTGCCGGGCCCTCTGCGGCCTCTGCGGCGCCCCGGGCGTCCGTGGCACGCCCGGTGGGCCCGGAAGCGGCCTGTGGGGCCTCTGAAGCGCTTTCGGCGGCGTCCTGGGTGGGCGCCTCGGCGGCGAAGTCGGGCGCGCCCGGGGCGGCCTGGTCCTGCGGGTGCGCGGCACGCCGCTCGCCGGGCTGGTCGCCGGCGTGTACGGCGTGCTGGTCACCGGCGTACGCCCCGGGGTGCCCCGGTCGTCCGGGCACGTGCCCGGCGCCCGTCGGATGCCCGGCCGCGGGCCCGGCTTCCACCGCTTCCCCGGCCACCCCGGCCTGCGCGTGCGGTGCCCACGGCTGCCCGGTCGGCTGCGGTGCCCACGGCGCGGGCGCGCCGCCCGGCAGTGTGGCCGGAGGCGTTCCGCCCCACTGCTCGACGAGCGACGACGTGGTGAACTCGCCCGATTCGTCCGGAAGGTCACCGTCGGCGACGGGGATCGACCACTGCCCGGTGACGTCGTGACGGGGCGCGGCAGCGGCGTCCTGGCCTGCGGCGGTCTCTGAGAAGTTCCACTGCTGGGTGGCCCCGGGGTTGTACGTGAACTGGCCGCTGCCCCCGTCCTGCGGCACGGCGTTGGGGTCGGGCCACTGCGCGTTGCCGTCGGGCGCACCCGCGACCGGCCAGCCGCCCGGGGCGGCGGGGTCGGTGCCCGGTCCCGGCGTGACCGTTATCTGCGGGGGCACATAGCCGTGCCCGCGCGCGGCGAGCGGAGTGTCCGAGGAGGCCAGGAGGGCGTCGATGCCCCCTTCGGGGAGTTTGACGAAGGCGGTGGCGCCGTCGTCGTAGTCGCCCTGAGGCAGCGGGTCCCAGCGGCCCGCGCCCTGGGGCGTGCCCTCTCCGTGCTGGTCGTCGGTCACGACAGCGCCCTCCCCAGTGCTCGTCGGGCCAGCGCGGCGACGGTGCGCCGCAGGTGCAGTACGGCGGGCGGATGCTGCGGCACGGAGCCGTCCTCGGCCGGCGTCGGGTCCGGAATGCAGGCCGCGGCGACGTACTCCCCGAAGGCGTTCAGCGCCTCGGGGACGATCGCGCGGTTGTTGTCCCAGTCGATCAGCTGGGCGACCCAGTGCTCGGCGTCCAGCGGCCTGAGCGGCATCGGCGCTATGGCGCCCACTGCGCACCTGATGCCGCGCCGGGCGGGGTCGAGGACGACGGCGACGGACGCCATGGCGCGCCCCGGGCCGGTGCGGCCGGTGGCCTTGAGGAAGACCTGCGGGGCGTGCAGCAGCGGCACGCGCACGTAGCCGATGAGTTCGCCGGCGCGCAGCATCTCCATGCCGGCCAGCAGGTGCGACACCGGGATCTCCCGGCGGGCTCCGCCCGGGCCCGCGACGATCAGGGTCGCTTCGAGGGCGGCGAGGACCGGCAGGGCGTCACCGGTCGGGGACGCCGAGGCGATGTTGCCGCCCAGCGTGCCCGCGTTGCGGATCTGCGGCGGGCCCGCGGCGCGGGCGGCGGCGGCGAGCGCCGGGATCAGCGCGGCGAAGTCGGGGCGGCCCATACGCGCGTGCGTGAGGCCGGCTCCCAGCAGCGCGTGACCGTCCTGGTACTGCCAGCCGCGGATCTCGCTGATCTTGCCGAGGCCGACCAGCGCGGCGGGCCTGAGCTGCCCGGAGTTGACGGCGGCCATGAGGTCGGTGCCACCCGCGACGGGCACGGCGGCGGGCATGGCGGCCAGTGCCGCGACGGCCTCGTCCAGCGTCGTGGGCAGCGTGACGGACTGCGCCGCCTGCGGTGCGTGCGTGGTCAAACCGGCTGCCCCTTCCCGCTGCCCCACCTGGTCCCACCTGTGCTGCCGTACGGTACGTGCTGACAGGGCGGACGTGGCAACTCTGGCACATCTTCGCAGGACCCGAGGACACGGGTCCGCTAGGAGGCATTCGCCCACCTCATCGGGGAGATGGTCCGTTTTCGCACGGCATCTCCGGTGAGTACCGATTGACACTCTTCGGTGACACCTTGCCGGTTTTTTTCACTTACTTGTTCGGGGGCGGGCCGTCGATCGGGCGGCCGAGGACCCCGGGGCGCCGCTGCCACGGCCGCGGTCCGGCCGGCGGACGGTAGGCGACTCCCAGGGCGTCAAGTCGCCCGTAGTGGGCAGCCATCCGCCGCTCGAAGTCGGCGAAGTCCCGTTCCGCCGGGGCCGGAAGGCGACTCCAGGCGACCTCGGCGAAGGCGGCGAGGCGCGGGAAGGTCTGGTAGTCCACGCGTGCGTGGTCCTCCATCACCTCGGTCCACACGTTGGCCTGCGTCCCGAGCACATGCCGCGCCTCGTCCGGCGTCAACTCCGCGGGAACGGGCTCGAACCGATAGACGTCCTCCAGGGTGCGGACGTACCCGATCGGCACCGGCTCGTCGGCGCCCGCGTCCTGACGGTGGTCCAGATACACCTGCTGCTCGGGGCACATGACGACGTCGTGGCCCGCGCGGGCCGCCGCGATGCCGCCGGCGTAGCCGCGCCAGGACGACACGGTCGCGCCCTTTGCGAGCCCGCCCTCCAGGATCTCGTCCCAGCCGATCAGCCTGCGCCCGCGCGCGGCCAGCCACGTGTCGAAGTGGCCGATGAACCACGCCTGGAGCTCGTCCTCGTCCTTCAGCCCGAGTTCCCTGATGCGCTCCTGCGCGGTCGGCGACTGCCGCCACTGGTCCTTGAGGCATTCGTCACCCCCGACATGAATGAACTCCGAGGGGAACAGCTCCAGGAGTTCCTCGAACACCCCCTCGTAGAAGCGCAGGGTGTTGTCACTGGGGGCGAGTACGTTCGGATTGATCCCCCAGGTGTCCCAGACGGTGAGTGCGGAGGTGTCGATGACGTCGGTGTTGCCGAGTTCCGGGTACGCGGCGATCGCGGCCTGCGAGTGGCCGGGTACGTCGATTTCGGGGACGACGGTGATATGCCGCTCGGCGGCGTACGCCACGATCTCGCGGATGTCGTCCTGGGTGTAGGAGCCACCGTGCGGCTTGTCGTCCCACAGCGGGGAGGCCCGGTGGCCGAATTTGGTACGCGCCCGCCAGGAGCCGACGTCGGTGAGCCGGGGGTACTTCCTGATCTCGACGCGCCAGCCCTGGTCGTCCGTCAGATGGAAGTGGAAGATGTTGAGTTTGTGGGCGGCCATCAGGTCGAGGTAACGAAGGACGCCGTCCTTGGGCATGAAGTGCCGGGAGACGTCGAGCATGAGGCCGCGCCAGCGGAATCGGGGGGCGTCCTGGACGTGGATCTCCGGCAGCTGCCACTGCCGGTCGGGCAGCGGGGCCCGGCGGTAGGCGTCGGGGCCGAGCAGTTGCCGTAGCGTCTGGGCGCCCCAGAAGAGACCGGCGGGGGCGCCGCCCGCGAGATGGACGGCTTCGGGCGTGACGGTGAGTCGATAGCCCTCTTCGCCCAGGTCCTCGGCGACCACCGGGTCGATGGACAGGTGGATGACGTCGGCCTCGTCCGCCTGCCCGGGCGTCAGCGGCAGCCCGGTGGCCGCGCCCAGCGATGCGCGCAGCCAGCGTTCCGTCCGTTCCGTGCCTTCTCCCGCGGCCACCCGTGTCGCCGGTCCCAGTTCGAAGAAGCGCGAGCCCTGGCCTGTCACATGGCCCGGCGCTGGAATCAGTTCAGTCACGTCAGTCCTTTACCGCTCCGCCCAGCCCCGACACCAGCCGGCGCTGCACGAGCACGAAGAAGATCAGCACCGGAATCGTCATCACCGTCGACGCCGCCATGACGCCGCCCCAGTCCGGCTCGTCGGGCTTGTAGAAGACGAGCAGGGCCATCGGGAGGGTCGACTGGGAAGTGTCGCTGATGATGAAGGACTTGGCGAAGAGGAAGTCGTTCCAGGCCGAGATGAAGGAAAACACGCTGGTGGCCACGAGCCCCGGGAAGACCAGCGGGAAAAGGATCTGCCACAGGAATCGCGACCGGCTCGCCCCGTCGATGTACGCGGCCTCCTCCAGCGCCTCGGGAACCGCCTTCACAAACCCCCGCAGCATCCAGATCGCGAACGGCAGCGAGAAGGCGATGTGCGGCAGGATCAGCGAGCCGAGCGTGTTCAGCTGGCCGAAGTCCCGCATGAGGAAGAACAGGGGGATCGTCAGGGCCTCCACCGGCACCATCTGCGCCACCAGAAACATGATCAGCAGAGTGGTCCGGAAGCGGAAGCGGAATCGTGTCACCGCGGTCGCCGCGAGAAACGCGATCAACGCCGAGACGAGCACGACCGTGCACGCCACGACAAGGCTGTTGAGGAAGTAGCGGCCGAATTCGTTCTGCTCGAACACCCGGCGGAAGGAATCCAGGGAAGGGGCCAGCGTCCAGGGCCGTGGCTCGCTGGACTCGATCTCCCCCGCCGGTTTGAAGGCGCTGAGCACCATCCAGTACAGGGGGAAGGCCACCACTACGGCGATCAGCAGCGCGGACACCTCCGCGAGCAGCCGCCAGGGCCGCCGCACGAAGGGCACGGAACCCACGGACTTCACGGACCTCACAGTTCCTCCCCCTGCTTGCGCAGCAGCCGCAGATACACCAGCGTCACCGCGAGCAGGATCAGCAGCATCACGATGCCGATCGCCGAGCCGAGGCTGTACTGCGAGGACGCGAAGGCCTTCTGGTACGCGTACACGTTCAGCACGAGGTTCTGGCCCGCGATGCCGCCGCCGTTCGTCATGACGTAGATCTGGGTGAAGACCTTGAAGTCCCAGATGACCGACTGGATGGTCACGACCACGAGGATCGGCCGCAGCATCGGCGCCAGTACCGACCGCCAGATCCGCCACTGCGAGGCCCCGTCCAGCGCGGCGGCCTCCAGCACCTCGGCCGGTACGGAGCGGATACCGGCGTACACCGTCACCATCACGAACGGGAAGGAGCACCACACCACTTCGAGCAGGACGAGGAAGAAGGCGCTGAAACGCCCGTACGTCCACGAGTGGTCGCCCAGCCCCAGGATGCGGTTCACCGGCCCGAAGTCCGGGTCGAACAGCAACAGCCACACGGTCGACCCGGTGATGGCCGGCGTCGCCCACGCCCCCAGCGCCGCCAGCATCAACGCGAGCCGCGGCACGGCACGCACGCGCGTGAGCAGCACGGCGAGCGCACACCCGACGGCGAGCGTCGACACGACACACGCCGCCGCGAACACGACCGTGGCCAGCAGCACCTGCCAGAACTGGGAGTCCGAGAACAACTCCGAGTAGTTGCCGAACCCCTGGAAGGTGGTGGGCTCCCCGCCACTGACCTGCGCCTGCGTGTACTCGAAGAACGAGATCAGCCCGAGCTGATAGATGGGATAGACGAGCAGCCCGCCGAGGACGACGAGTGCGGGGGCGAGATAGAGCCAGGGTGTCGTCCGACTCCGCCCACGCGGACGCCCCTGGGGGCGCGGGGCCTTGTTGAACTTGCGGCTACCGCCGCGCGGGCGCGACCAGCCACGATCCACCCGCACCCGCCGACGCTCCACAACCCCCGACCCACTGGGCACCCGCGTCACCCGGCGGAGCCGAACGCGGCGTCCATCTTCGTGGCCGCCTCACCCGCGGCCGCCGGCACGTCCTTCTTGCCGCTGATGACCTCCTGGAGCATCGTCGGCAGCACCAGCGAGGAGTCGATCTGCGCCCACGCGGGCGACGCGGGGACGAACTTGGTGCCCGCGGACAGGGTCTGCGCGAAGGGCTTGACGTACGGCTCCTCGGCGGCGACCTGCTGCCGTACGTCCGAGAAGGTGGGCAGGAAGCCCATCGCCCCGAACATCGAGGTCTGCGTCTTCTTCGAGGCCAGCTGCTCCATGAGGTCGACGGCCAGCGTGCGGTGCGAGGTGCTCTTCAGGACGCCGATGTTGTTGCCGCCCGCGAACGCCGGCGCGATGGAACCGGCCTTCACGCCCGGCAGCGGCACGACCGCGTACTTACCCTTCGCCTTCCCGGCCTCCACGGCCGTGTGGCTGAAGTCGCCGCCGATCGCCATGCCCGCCTTGCCCGCGGCGAACGCGGTGATCGTGTCGTTGCCGCCCATGCCGGCGCACTTGGCGGCGGGACAGTTGTCGTCGCTGAACAGGGACGTGTACGCCTTGATGCCCTTCTGGGCGGCCGCGCTGTCGATGGCGGAGGCGTACGAGCCGCCCTTGCCGGTGGCGAGTTCGCCGCCGTTGGCCCACACGAACGGCATCGCGCCGTACGTGTACGCACCGCCCACCACGAGCCCGTACAGCTCGGGCTTCGCGGCGCGGATCTTGCGGGCCGTCTCGGCCAACTCGTCCATGGTCTTCGGCGCTTCGAGGCCGAGCTCCTCGAAGACGTCCGTGCGGTAGTACAGGGCGCGGACTCCGACGTAGAAGGGCGCGCCGTAGATCTTGCCGTCCACGGTGACGGACTGCTTGGCCGTGGGGTCGGTGTCCTTCGCCTCGGTCCAGTCGCCGAACTCCTTGGTGACGTCGAGGAGTCCGCCGTCCTTCACATAGCCGGCGGTGTCGGTGTTGCCGTACTCCATGACGTCGGGCGCGGACTTCGGGTCGTTGAAGGCGGCCTTGACGCGCTGGGCGCGGGTCTCGATCGGTATGTACTCGACGTCGACCTTCGTGCCCTCGTGGGCCTTCTCGAAGGCGGTGACGACGGAGTCGACGACCTTCTCCTTCGGCTTGTTGCCGACTTCCTGGAAGAGCCAGACCCGCAGGGTGCCGGTCTTCTCGTCCTTGTCGGAGGAGGAGTTGGTGGACGTCTGCGGGGCGCAGGCGGAGACGATCAGGGTGGCGGCCGCGAGAGCGGTGGCCCCAAGGAAACGGACGGACGGCTTCCTGGCGTTCATGGAGTGCTCCTCCGATGGAGTGTTGCAACATGCGCAATGACGGTTTCGCTGTGCACAACACTCGGAGGCTAGGGACTTCATGAACACGATCACAAGAGGTCTCAACCACTCTGTGACCGGCGAACGCACTCCCTGCAACGCGTGGACAGCACAAAGGCCCTCAGGGCGCGCAAAACGCACCCTGAGGGCCTTACGTCTGCCGAACGGAAGGGACCGCTACTTCTTGTCGCCGTCCTTGCCCTTGTCGCCGCCGGCGCCCATGGACTCGTAGATCTCCTTGCACATGGGACACACCGGGTACTTCTTCGGGTCGCGGCCGGGCACCCACACCTTGCCGCAGAGCGCCACGACGGGGGTCCCGTCGAGTGCGCTCGCCATGATCTTGTCCTTCTGGACGTAGTGGGCGAAGCGCTCGTGGTCGCCGTCGCCGTGGGACGTCTGCGGCGTCGGCTCTACGAGGGTTCCCGTACCAGTCCCGCGCTCGGGCTCGAGAGTGCTCATGTCGCCAAGGGTACTGAAGCTCACAGGCATCAGTTGAGCGAAGGGTCGTCCGGATAGGTGGCCACCATCGCGAGCTCGTTGCGCTGCCTGCGCAGGACCTCGCGCCAGAGTCTTTCCGGCGCCGGCGAGGAGACGTCCCCGGGCTCCGATTCGACGACGTACCAGGCACCCTCCACCAGCTCGTCCTCCAGCTGGCCGGGTCCCCAGCCGGCGTACCCGGCGAAGATCCTCAGGCTGCCCACGGCCGAGGCGAGCAGCTCCGGCGGCGCCTCCAGGTCCACGAGCCCGATTGCGCCGTGCACCCGGCGCCAGCCCAGCGGGGCGCTCTCGCCGTTCGCGTCGCCGGGGATGACGGCGACGCCGAGCGCGGAGTCCAGGGACACCGGGCCGCCCTGGAAGACGACACCGGGTTCGCCGGTGAGGTCCGCCCAGCCCTCCAGGATGTCGCCCACGTCCACGGGCGTGGGACGGTTGAGGACGACACCGAGGGAGCCCTCCTCGTCGTGGTCGAGAAGGAGCACCACCGCGCGGTCGAAGTTCGGGTCCGCCAGGGCGGGCGTGGCCACGAGCAGCCGCCCTGTGAGCGAGGACACCTCGGTCATGCCAGACATGATCCCGCATCTTCCCTTCGCGTGGGGAGGCAATGCCGGTTCGTCAGTGAATGCAGCTCAGGGCGGAAAGGAGCGTCCCCCGGCGCACGGCCGGAACGGTGACCGCTCGTACTCGTGGCGGAACGGTTCGTGTTGTGACAGACCTATGACGTTCCTGAGGCGTGCTTGGGCTTACAGAAGGGGGGTCTGCGGCGATTACCCTTTCCCTCCTGGCCCCTGCCCAACTCATCGGAACGCGAGATACATGACCGTCAACGACGATGTCCTGCTTGTCCACGGCGGAACCCCGCTGGAGGGCGAGATCCGTGTCCGCGGTGCGAAGAACCTCGTACCGAAGGCCATGGTCGCCGCCCTGCTGGGCAGCGCGCCAAGCCGACTGCGCAACGTACCCGACATCCGTGACGTCCGGGTCGTCCGCGGTCTGCTCCAACTGCACGGGGTCACGGTCCGTCCGGGTGAGGAACCGGGCGAGTTGGTGATGGACCCCTCCCACGTGGAGAGCGCGAACGTCGCTGACATCGATGCCCACGCGGGTTCGAGCCGCATCCCGATCCTCCTCTGCGGCCCCCTCCTGCACCGCATCGGGCACGCGTTCATCCCCGGCCTCGGCGGCTGCGACATCGGCGGCCGACCCATCGACTTCCACTTCGAGGTGCTGCGGCAGTTCGGCGCGACCATCGAGAAGCGGGCGGACGGGCAGTACCTGGAGGCTCCGCAGCGGCTGCGCGGCACGAAGATCCGGCTGCCGTACCCGTCGGTGGGCGCGACCGAGCAGGTGCTGCTGACGGCGGTGCTCGCGGAGGGCGTCACGGAGCTGTCCAACGCTGCCGTGGAGCCCGAGATCGAGGACCTCATCTGCGTTCTGCAGAAGATGGGCGCCATCATCGCGATGGACACCGACCGGACGATCCGCATCACCGGTGTGGACACGCTCGGCGGTTACACCCACGCCGCCCTCCCGGACCGCCTGGAGGCGGCCTCCTGGGCGTCCGCGGCGCTCGCGACCGAGGGCAACATCTACGTCCGTGGCGCCCAGCAGCGCTCGATGATGACGTTCCTCAACACCTACCGGAAGGTGGGCGGTGCCTTCGAGATCGACGACGAGGGCATCCGGTTCTGGCACCCCGGTGGCCAGTTGAAGTCCATCGCCCTCGAGACGGACGTGCACCCCGGCTTCCAGACGGACTGGCAGCAGCCGCTCGTGGTGGCCCTGACGCAGGCGACCGGCCTGTCCATCATCCACGAGACGGTCTACGAGTCCCGGCTCGGCTTCACCTCCGCGCTGAACCAGATGGGCGCGCACATCCAGCTCTACCGCGAGTGCCTCGGCAGCTCCGCCTGCCGCTTCGGCCAGCGCAACTTCCTGCACTCCGCGGTCGTCTCCGGCCCCACCAAGCTCCAGGGCGCCGACCTGGTCATCCCCGACCTCCGCGGCGGCTTCTCGTACCTCATCGCGGCCCTGGCGGCCCAGGGCACGTCCCGGGTCCACGGCATCGACCTCATCAACCGCGGCTACGAGAACTTCATGGAGAAGTTGGTCGAGCTGGGCGCGAAGGTGGAACTGCCGGGCAAGGCCCTCGGCTGACGACACCTCACAGCCCCGGGCGGCCCAGCGCCGCCCCCGGCTGTCTGCCCGGGGGTCACCCCCCGGGCAGACACAGCATGGAGAAGTTGGTCGAGCTCGGCGCGAAGGTGGAACTGCCGGGCAAGGCCCTCGGCTGACACACGTAAGCCGATGGGGCGGCCACCCGAACCGGGTGGCCGCCCCATCGGCGTTACTGCAGCGCCCTAAAGGGGGCGCGGGGAACTGCGCGACCAGCCACGGCGAGCCCGCAGTCGCCCACGGCGCCACGCCACAACGGCGCTCGCGCGCCCTTACTTGCCCTTGGCGGCTTCCTTGAGCTTGGAGCCCGCGGAGACCTTCACGCTGTAGCCGGCCGGGATCTGGATCGGGTCGCCGGTCTGCGGGTTGCGCGCGGTGCGAGCGGCACGGTGGGTGCGCTCGAAGGTCAGGAAGCCAGGGATGGTGACCTTCTCGTCGCCCTTGGCGACAACCTCGCCGACGGTCTCGGCGAACGCGGCCAGCACGGCGTCGGCGTCCTTGCGGGTCACCTCGGCACGGTCGGCCAGCGCGGCCACCAGCTCACTGCGGTTCATGTTGTTACTCCCGTGTTCTTCTTGCTGTTGAGGCGTGCCACGCGGCGGAGCCGCATTGGGCACAGCGAAGCCGATGCTGCCAGGGTCCTCGGACAGTCCCCGGACCCGGGTCCGTCCACGGACCCTCGCGCCCAGAGACGCATCCTGCCCCTACCTGCGGCGGGAAAGCCAATCCGGCACCCGGAGGAGTCGTGAGAACACCCTTGGGAGTCACACGAAGAGAGGGCCTGAGCTTTTCGCGTCACGATAAACGGCAGCAATAGGCCCCAGGTTCCACGACGCGCCGTCACAAGGGCTTGCCGTGGCGATCCTCACAGCCCATACACATTTTTCAGGGCTGTGAGGCAGCGACACCCGGTGATTACTCGGCCGAACCCGCCGCGGTGACGGACTTCGCCGCCTCCCGCACCGCACCGGCGACCGCACCCGCGACCTTGTCGTTGAACACGCTCGGGATGATGTAGTTCGGATTCAGCTCGTCCTCGGTCACCACATCTGCCAGCGCCTTCGCGGCCGCGAGCATCATGTCGGTGTTGACCGTGCGGGACTGCGCGTCCAGCAGACCGCGGAAGACACCCGGAAAGACCAGCACGTTGTTGATCTGGTTCGGGAAGTCGGAGCGGCCCGTGGCCACAACTGCGGCCGTCTGGCGGGCGATTGCCGGGTCGACCTCGGGGTCCGGGTTCGCGAGCGCGAACACGATGGCGTCGTCGGCCATGGCGGCCACGTCGTCGCCGTCGAGCACGTTCGGGGCCGAGACGCCGATGAAGACGTCCGCGCCCCGCACGGCCTCCTTCAGCGTGCCCGTCAGGCCCTCGGGGTTGGTGTTGTCGGCGATCCAGCGCAGCGGGGAGTCGGCGGGGGCCTGGCGCAGGTCCTCGCGCCCGGCGTGCACGACGCCGTGGATGTCGGCGACGACGGCGTTCTTCACGCCCGCGGCGAGCAGCAGCTTCAGGATGGCCGTACCGGCCGCGCCGGCGCCGGACATGACGACGCGGATGTTCTCAATCGCCTTGCTCGCCACGCGAAGTGCGTTGGTGAGGGCGGCCAGGACGACGATCGCGGTGCCGTGCTGGTCGTCGTGGAAGACGGGGATGTCGAGGGCCTCGCGCAGCCGCGCCTCGATCTCGAAGCAGCGGGGCGCGGAGATGTCCTCGAGGTTGATGCCGGCGAACCCGGGGGCGATCGCCTTGACGATCTCGACGATCGCGTCGGTGTCCTGGGTGTCGAGGCACAGCGGCCAGGCGTCGATGCCGGCGAACCGCTTGAAGAGGGCCGCCTTGCCCTCCATGACGGGCAGCGCGGCCTTCGGGCCGATGTTGCCCAGGCCCAGCACCGCCGAGCCGTCCGTCACAACCGCAACGGAGTTCCGCTTGATCGTCAGGCGCCGCGCGTCCTCGGGGTTCTCGGCGATCGCCATGCAGACCCGCGCCACACCCGGCGTGTAGATCATGGACAGGTCGTCACGGTTGCGGATGGGGTGCTTGGACTGCATCTCGATCTTGCCGCCGAGGTGCATCAGGAACGTACGGTCGGAGACCTTGCCCAGGGTGACGCCCTCGATGCCGCGCAGCTGCTCGACGATCTCGTCGGCGTGCGCGGTGGAGGTGGCGGCGATGGTGACGTCGATGCGGAGCTTCTCGTGCCCGGAGGCGGTGACGTCGAGGCCGGTGACCGAGCCTCCGTGGGACTCGACGGCCCCGGTGAGCTGGGAGACCGCGGTTCCGCTCGCGGGCACCTCCAGCCGGACCGTCATCGAGTAGGAGACGCTGGGCGCCGTTGCCATGGCCGACTTCCTCTGCTTTCACCTGTGACGCTGGATGCCGTCCGATCGTCGCACCTACCGCCGAGTAGGAGTTAGCCGGGCTTGGATTGCGAACGTATTGTTCGCCACGCCTTCCCATGAAAAGAGACCCACGTCACATTCGTGACGTGGGTCTCTCCAACGTTCATGACACCGACCCGCCATGCTCGCCTCGCGGCAAGTGGTCGCTCGTAGCGACGAAGGTTGGGCCCGGGGGCTTGGATCGAGCCGGTGCCACACCCAGGCTAACAAACCGATCCCGTAAGGCCATTCCCGTACCGGTGGTTCAGCGGGATCAATCTCGGAGCAGGTCCGGCACCCCGCTTGCGTCGGGCTCGTCGCGTTCCCCCGACACCACCGTGAGCTGCTGGGTGGCCCGGGTCAGCGCGACGTACAGCACCCGCAGGCCGGCCGGGGACTCGTCGGCGATCTCCGCCGGGGAGACGACGATCGTCGCGTCGTACTCCAGCCCCTTCGCCTCCAGGCTGCCGAGCGCCACGACCCGGTCGCCGAGCCCGGCGACCCACTTGGCCGCCTCCTCGCGCCGCTGCATCGCGACGACGACGCCGACCGTGCCGTCGACCCGGTCCAGCAGTCGGGCGGCCTCCTCGCGGACCGTCTGCGCGAGGGAGTCCCGTACGACGGTGAAGCGCGGCTCGACGCCGGTCGAACGCACCGCCGACGGTGACGTCGAGCCGGGCATGGCGAGGGCGAGCACCTTCGCCGCCAGCTGGGCGATCTCGGCCGGGTTGCGGTAGTTCACGGTGAGCTGGAAGCGGCGGCGCGGGCGGGTGCCGAGGGCCTCGTCGCGGGCCTCGGCCGCCTCGTCGACGTCGGACCAGGAGGACTGGGCCGGGTCGCCGACGACCGTCCAGGTGGCGTGCCGGCCGCGGCGGCCGAGCATGCGCCACTGCATCGGCGTGACGTCCTGGGACTCGTCGACGATGACGTGGGCGTACTCGGTGCGCTCGGCGGCCAGCCGCTCGGCGCGCTCGCGCTGCGACTCCTCGCGCACCGGCATCAGCTCCTCAAGGCCGGTGAGCTGGTCGAGCGGGTCCAGCTCGCGCTTCTTCCTCGGGCGGGCCGGGGTGCCGAGGATCGACTGGAGCTCGTCGAGCATGGCGATGTCGTGCACGGAGTACCCGTCCCGCTTCAGCGAGCGGGCGACCTTGCGCACGTCACCGGGGTTGAGGACCCGGCGGGCCCAGCGGCCGAGGCGTCGCTCGTCGGCCATCGCCGTCAGGACCGCCCTCGGGGTCAGCTCCGGCCACCAGGCGTCGACGAAGGCGGTGAAGCTGTCCTCCGACATGACGTCCTCGTCGAAGGAGGCGCGCAGCTCGGCGGCGAGCTCCGGGTCGGTGTGCCGGCCGGCGCCGCCCGACTGCGCCCACAGGGCGTCGAGCAGCAGCTTGCGGGCGCGCGGGCGCAGCAGGTTCACGGGTGCGGTGCCGCCCAGCGCGGTGCGGCGGATACGTTCCAGCGCGTCGGCCTCCAGCTCCAGCCGGCGCCCGAAGGCGACCACGCGCAGCCGGGTGGGCGGACCGGAGGGGGTCCGCGCGGACTCGTCGGTGTCCGTGCCGTCATCGCCGAAGGCGAGCTGCCCCGCCCGGTTCGCCGCGGTGTCGCCGGCGGGCCGACGCGCATCGGTCCCGCTGCCCGGTCCCAGCTCCAGGGCGCCCCGAGCCGCCTTCCGCAGCACCTTGAGCATGCGGTACGAGCCCTTGGCGCGGGCAGTGGCCGGGGAGTCGTACAGCGTGGCCTCGGCACCGTCGACGAGGGAGCCGATCGCGCGGATGGCGACCTGGCCCTCCTCGCCCAGCGACGGGAGCACGCCCTCGGTGTACGCCACCAGCAGCGGGGTCGGCGAGACGATCAGGATGCCGCCCGCGTACCGGCGCCGGTCCTGGTAGAGCAGGTAGGCGGCGCGGTGCAGGGCGACGGCGGTCTTGCCGGTGCCGGGGCCGCCTTCGACGTACGTCACGGAGGCGGCGGGCGCGCGGATGACCAGGTCCTGCTCGGCCTGGATGGACGCCACGATGTCCCGCATGGTGTGGCTGCGGGCCTGGCCGAGGGCGGCCATGAGGGCGCCGTCACCGATGACGGGCAGTTCGTCGCCGCCGAGGAACGCCCTGAGCTCGGGACGCATCAGGTCGTCCTCGACGCTCAGCACCCGGCGCCCCTTGGAGCGGATGACCCGGCGCCGTACGACCCGCCCGGGGTCGACCGGCGTCGAGCGGTAGAAGGGCGCCGCGGCCGGCGCCCGCCAGTCGATGACCAGCGGGGCGTAGTCCTGGTCGAGCACGCCGATGCGGCCGATGTGCAGGGTCTCGGCGATGTCGGCGGTGTTGTCCTCGCGGACCGCGCCCTCGGCGGGCTCGACGGCGGTGTACGCGCCGTCGGGTCCCTTCTTGCCGTCCTTGCCGGGCAGCAGGTCGATACGGCCGAAGAGGAAGTCCTCGAACTCGTTGTTGAGCCGATTGAGGTGGACACCTGCGCGGAAGACCTGCGCGTCCCGCTCGGCGAGCGCACCGGGCGTGCCGACCTGGCCGCGCTGGGCCGCGTCGTTCATGAGGAACTCCGCCTCGTGGATCTTCTCCTCGAGGCGCTGGTACACCCGGTCCAGGTGTACCTGTTCGACGCCGATCTCCCGATCTCTCAAGGAGTCTTCGAGCGCGGTTTCCTGCGGAGCCTGAGCGGCCACCGGGCCCCCTTCTGACGTGCTGGGCAGCCGTCAACCGTACGCGAAGGGGACCCGGAATTGCTACGGCGACTACACGTCTACCTCGACGATCTTCTTTCCGTCGAAGTCCATGACCTCTACGTGATCGACATCGTCGGGGGACATGGACACGCCGCCGCTGACGTAGAGCGGGTTCCTGGCCTGCTCGGTCTTGGCGTCCGGGATGCCGTAGCCCCACTTCGGGACGGACCAGGAAGCGGCCGTCTCGCGCTCGCCGTCCTTGCTGACGAAGATCAGGGAACACTTGAGCGGGCCTTTGACGCCCTTGAGCTCAAGGGCCGTCTCGGTGCCCCACGCCTTCTCCGACATGCCGACGGTCGCGCTGGCGCCGGTCGTCGGGTCGGTCCCCGAGACCTTGTTCTCGGTACCGGTGAACAGTTCCTTGGCGGGGTTGGCCGCGAGGGTCTGACCGGGGCTGCCGCCGCCGTCCGAGTCGCCGCCGTTCGTCGCCACGGCCACGAAGGGACCGCCGACGATCAGCGCGGCCGCCGCGGCCACCATGTAGAAGCTGCGCCGGCGCTTCTGGGCGCGGCGCTCGGCGACCTCGTCGACGAGCTTGTTCACGAGGCGCGGGCTGGGCTTCGCCGACAGGGACTCGCCGATCGCGGGCGAACCGGTACCCGGCAGGTCCGCGAGCGCGGCCAGCATCGGCTCCATCCCGGCGAGTTCGTCCAGTTGCTGGGCGCACCATTCACAGGTCGCGAGATGTGCCTCGAAAGCGGTTGCCTCGGCGTCGTCGAGAATTCCGAGGGCGTAGGCGCCGACGGTCTCGTGTTCGCTCGGAACCGGATGTCCCGTCATGGGTCCAGACATACCCGAACCGCCCATCCCGAATCCCTGGTTTCCCCCGTAAACACTCATCACGCCGTCACCCCCCGCTCCTCCAGAGCCAGCTTCATCGACCGCAGGGCATAGAAGACCCTTGAGCGAACGGTGCCGCTGGGTATGCCCAGCGTCTCGGCCGCCTCATTGACCGTACGCCCCTTGAAGTACGTCTCGACCAGGACTTCCCGGTGGGCGGGCGTCAGGTCGTCGAGTGCGTCCGACAGCGTCATCAGCCACAGCGCCTTGTCGATCTCGTCCTCCGCGGGGATGACCTCCAGCGGCGACGGATCGACCTCCTGCGGCCGGGCCTGCCGGCTGCGGTGGCCGTCGATGACGATGCGCCGGGCGACCGTCACCAGCCAGGGGCGTACCGATCCGGTCGCTCGATTGAGCTGTCCGGCGTTCTTCCAGGCACGGATGAGCGTCTCCTGCACAACGTCCTCTGCTCGTTGCCGATCACCGGCGACCAGTCGAAGGACATACGCAAGGAGGGGTCCGGCGTGCTCTCTGTACAGCGCACGCATCAGCTCCTCATCAGGTTCCGAGGGCTGGGACATGCGATGTCGGGCCCTCGATCCACGTTCATTGGCCACGACGGAATCCTTGCGCACGCCCACCTCCGATGTCCGGGGGTTCCCCCAGTCGGTCGCTCGACTACCCGTACGCAAGCGGCGCTTTGAGTGTTCAAACAGAGGCGACAGTTTTCTTCGGAGTGACGTGACGAGCGGGACATGGCAGCACATTCCCACCGTGCGATCTTTACATTTCCGCCACAACGGCAAGATCGAAAGAGGGCTTCCCTACGGCCCCGTAGGTAAACGACGTGTAATCGAAATCACTTCGACAGTCGTTCCACAGAAGCCGCATAACGGACTGTCAGGCTCGGGTGAGTGCCGCGCGGCGACGGTGCCGGGCCACTCTTTCGCGGTTCCCGCAGACCTCACTGGAGCACCAGCGCCTCCTGCGCCCCCGGGACGTATCGACATAAACGATCGGACAGTTGTCGCCCTCGCACTCCCGCAGTCCGGCCCGCGCGGCCGGATCGGTGAGCAGTTCCAGGGCGTCCCGCGCGACGGCGCCGAGCAGGGCGGGGCACTCGGGCGGGTGATCCAACTGCCGTACGAGGGTGCCGTCTTCCCCCCTGACGGCACGGGGGGCCGGTGGCGCCACGCGGGCGATGTCGTTCACGCGGGCGAGCGCGATGTCGTACGACGGCCTGTCGTACGACGTCCAGAGCCCCGAGGCGAGATCACCGCGGACCAACTGGTCGATACAGCCGCGCAGTTCGCAAAAGCCCGCCAGCCAGGAGGCGTCGGCGTGGGTCAGCGGTGTGCCCGGCGGGGCGAGGCCGGCCCCGACGATCCAGGCGCACAACACCTCGACGGAGTCGAACCGTTCCTCGGGGTGCGTGGTCGCGAGGAGATCCAGACAGATCCGCCCGGCGTCGAACCGCAGCTCGAGCGCGCCCGTGGCCGTACCCAGTGCCATGTGCCTGTCACCGCCTAGGGGTCACCCCGGTCATGAGGGGTCGGTGAGATGCCGTGAGGAGAGCTGGGGAGAACCGTTCCCCCTAACAGTGCCTGCCCGGGGGCGGGGCCGGAACCCCTCGTACCGCCTGCGGGCCTGGACGTCCGCGTATGCGGCTGCGCGTGACGGCCATGTTCGGGGGGCGTGCTGGTCCGTTGACTGGAGGGCATGACCACAACACCGAACAGCAAAGTCGTGGGGACCGTACTGGGCGCGGCCACGGTCGCGATGGGCCTGATCGCCGGGGCCTTCTACATCTTCGCCTGCGGGGTGATGCCGGGGTTGGCGCGCAGCGATGACCGGGTGTACGTCGAGGTCATGCGCGACATCAACGACGCGTTCGAGAACCCGGTGTTCTTCCTGAGCTTCTTCGGGGCGATGGTGCTGACGGGCGTATCGGCGTGGCAGGTCCGCGGGACGCCCTACCGGGGGTGGGTATGGGCGGCGGCGACCGCGTACGGGCTGGCCTTCGTGGTCACCGTCCTGTTCAGCATCCCGCTGAACGACAGCCTGAAGGGGGCCGGTGATCCGACCGCCCTGCGGGAGGAGTTCGAGGACCCGTGGCTGGCGTGGAATGTCGTACGGACGGTGCTGTCGACGGTGGCGTTGGGGTGCTTGGGGCGGGCGCTGGTCCTGTACGGGCGGATCTCGCGGGGTTCGGCTGAGCGCCGGTCGGCACCATCGGACCGGCCGGCGTTTGAGGACGAGGCCCGCTCAGGGCCGACGGCGGGAGGCTGGGGGCCGCGGGCCCCCAGAGGGTGACTCCGACGCCGGGTGCCTCCCTACTCGTCCGCGTACTTCGCGTCCGTCGCCGGGTCCAGCGCCAGCCGGTACCCCCGCTTCACCACCGTCTGGATCAGCTTCGGCGCCCCCAGGGCCGTACGGAGCCGGGCCATCGCCGTCTCCACGGCGTGCTCGTCGCGGCCGGCGCCCGGCAGGGCACGCAGCAGCTCCGCGCGGGGCACCACCCAGCCCGGCCGTCGGGACAGGGCCCGCAACAGGGACATGCCCGCGGGCGGTACGGGGCGCAGCGCCCCGTCGACCAGGACCGCATGGCCCCGGATCTCCACCCGGTGCCCGGCGATCGGCAGCGACCGGGCCCGCCCCGGCAGCTCCTGGCACAGCAGCTGGACCAGCGGTCCGAGCCGGAAGCGCTCGGGCTGGACCGTGTCGACGCCGAGCGCCTGCAGGGGCAGTGCGGTGACGGGGCCGACGCAGGCCGGAAGGACGTCGTGGTTGAGGGCGGCGAGCAGTTCGGGAAGCAGGCCGCGCTCCTCGGCCCGCGACAGCAGGGACGCCGCGGCCGGGGCGCTGGTGAAGGTGAGGGCGTCCAGGCCTCGGGAGACGGCCGCGTCCAGCAGCCGGTCGACCGGCCCGATGTCCTCCGGGGGCAGCCACCGGTAGACCGGCACCCCGAGCACCTCCGCTCCCCCGGCCCGCAGCGCCTCCACGAACCCGGGCAGCGGCTCACCGTGCAGCTGGATGGCGACGCGGCGCCCCTCGACGCCCTCCTCCAGCAGCCGGTCCAGCACCTCGGCCATGGACTCGCTGGACGGCGACCACTCCTCCGTCAGCCCGGCGGCCCGTACCGCGCCCTTGACCTTGGGGCCGCGCGCGAGCAGTTCGACGCCGCGCAGCCGTTCCAGCAGGTCCTCGCCGAGGCCCCAGCCGTCGGCGGCCTCGATCCAGCCGCGGAAGCCGATCGCGGTGGTGGCGATCACGACGTCCGGCGTCCGCTGGATGATCTCCTTGGTGGCCGCGAGCAGTTCGCTGTCGTCGGCCAGCGGCACGATGCGCAGGGCGGGGGCGTGCAGTACGGCGGCGCCGCGCCGCTGAAGCAGCGCCCCGAGCTCGTCGGCGCGGCGCGCGGCGGTGACGCCCACGGTGAATCCCGCGAGGGGCCCGTGTTCGGGTTGCTGCTGTTCGTCGTACATAACTCTCGTCCCGCACTCGAGTTGTGATGCCTGCACCAGGGTCTCCCACCGGGGTCGGCGGGAGCGGCTCCTGATCTTCCGGCTCCAGATCTCCTGGCTCCTGGTCTTCTGACGCCTGGTCTTCTGACTCCTGGTCTTCTGGATCCCGATCGCGCCCTTGGTGGTTACACCTGCATGCCGAGCGAGCCTGTCAACGGTGCGTGACAGGCTCGGTTCGACTTGATGTCGGTGGTGTTACGTCACACCTCGGCGTAGCTGAGCTGCGGCTTTGCGTCGGTGGCAGGTGCCGTGTCGGTCTGCGCGGCGGCCGGGCGGCGAAGGTATACGGCCCAGGTGACCGCGAAGCAGAGGCCGTAGAAGGCGAGGAAGGCGACGAAGGCGCCGGTGCCGGAGCCCACGGTGAGGAACGACTGGCGGAAGGCGAGGTTGATGCCGAGTCCGCCGAGTGCGCCCACCGCGCCGATGAGCCCCATGGAGGCACCGGAGAGCCTGCGGCCGTAGGCGGCGGCCTCCTCACCTTCGAGCCCCCTGGCCAGAGCCTTCGTGTGGAAGATGCCGGGGATCATCTTGAACGTCGAGCCGTTGCCGAGGCCGCTGAGCACGAACAGGGCGATGAACGCGGTGGTGAACAGCGGCAGCGACTTCTGCATCGAGGCCACGACGACCACAGCAGTCGCGGCGGCCATACCGACGTAGTTCCACAGCGTGATCTTCGCGCCGCCGTACCGGTCGGCGAGCCAGCCGCCCACGGGCCGGATCAGGGAGCCGAGCAGTGGGCCGATGAAGGTGACGTAGGCGGCCTGGAGCGGTGTACGGCCGAACTGCGTCTGGAGCACCAGCCCGAAGGCGAAGGAGTATCCGATGAACGACCCGAAGGTGCCGATGTAGAGGAAGGACATGATCCAGGTGTGGGCGTCCTTCGCGGCGTCCTTGGCGGCGCCGGTGTCGTTCTTGACGGACGAGATGCTGTCCATCTTCAACCACGCGAGGACGGCGGCGATCACGATGAACGGGATGTAGATCCCGAGCAGCAGGCGCGGCCCGCCGCTGGCGCCGATGACCGCGAGCCCGACGAGCTGCACGACGGGCACGCCGATGTTGCCGCCGCCGGCGTTCAGGCCCAGCGCCCACCCCTTCTTACGGAGCGGGAAGAAGGCGTTGATGTTGGTCATGCTGGAGGCGAAGTTCCCGCCGCCGACGCCGGCCAGCATCGCGCACAGCAGGAAGGTCGTGAACGACGTTCCCGGCTCCATCACGGCGAACGCGGCGACCGTCGGCACCAGCAGCAGACTCGCCGAGACGACCGTCCACATCCGGCCACCGAAGACGGCGACGGCGAAGGTGTACGGGACGCGCACGATGGCGCCGACCAGCGTGGCCATCGAGACGATCGTGAACTTGTCCGCAGGGGTGAGCCCGTACTCCGGCCCCATGAACAGCACCATCACCGACCACAAGGTCCAGATCGAGAACCCGATGTGCTCGGACAGGACGGAGAAGAAGAGGTTGCGCTTGGCGACCTTCTCCCCGGTCTCCTTCCAGAAGGCCTCGTCCTCGGGGTCCCAGTGCTCGATCCAGCGGCCTCCCCTGCTTGCGGCGGGGGCTGTACTCGGGGCTGTCATGACGCCTCCACGGTTCCTTCGGGGCTCGGTCGCGCTGCTCGGTCGCGCTATGAGTGGCTGATCCCGAAGGTAGGGAGGGCGCGTTTCGGGGCTGTGGCATCGGGTGACCGGAAAGGAACTTTGCTCTCACGGTGGGGGGTGGGGGGATGAGAGGTTCTGGTCGCCGTGCCCTGTGCATGGGGAGAGTAGGCGGCTCCGAGCGCAGCGGTTGCTCTGGAGCACAGGGACCCAAGACGGGCTGGCTTCCTCAGGGCCCCGAACGGGGCCCGCTGGCCGTGTCCCGGGCCGACAGGAGCAACGGCGGATGCGTTCACGGCATCCCGGGATCGACGATGCCGATCACTCAGCTGTATCCAGCTGCCCAAGCTTGTCCAATTGCACTCTCACAAGATCATCCGGAACGGAAGCCGGACTCACGCCCTTCACCCCGCTTGGCGGGTTGAAGTCATAGAAGGTCCCGACCGTTGCCCCCTTTCGTGCCACTACCACCGCGAAGGGAACTCTCAACGACTCCCCATCTGGATACGACACGACCTGCACGAGCCGCAGGGAGACGGATTCATCCCCATATCCGGGGTCGAGCCGGGCCTCGACTGCCTCGTAGTCGTACGACTGCTCCACGTCCCGGAAGGCCGTACACTTTTCGGCCGCCGTGCGGAATGCCGCCACTGCAGCTCTCGCATCCGCCATTCTGTGCGACGCGAGAGTCATGGTCGCCCCGGAACCCGAACCTTCAGAGCTGAAGATCCGACCGATCCGCGCGCCGGCGGCATAGGTGCTGCTGCTCTTGCCCAGTGCTTGGAGGATCGGGCTGCACATAGCAGGATCCGCTGTCCTGGTTGAAGGCCTGGCGCTCATCGGCACCCGGCCGGACACCTCGTATCCGTCACGGTCACTGAGCGCTACCTCGTTCAGCTCCGCCTCAGTCCATGGCTTGTTGGGAGCGCCGTCCAACGACGGACCAGCTCCCACGGAACCCGCAGCATCCGTTCCGTCCTTCTCCCCGCATCCGGCAACGAGCAACAGGACCATTACGGTGCCTGCCGTCATGCGCGCGAGCGCGCCGCCGATCGTTTTCATTAAGGTCTCCAGCCCCAATCCTCGATGCCAACTCAGCCTTCGGTGAGGCTGCTGAACGCAACGTCGCACTAACGTGCGTTCACGGCTCTCCGGAGGGTAGACGAATTCGAGTGTCGCCAACGCGCCCTTGGGCCGACCGAGGAACTTCTGTGCCGCCGCCAACACAACCAAGCGAGGTCCTCGCGGAGATCGTCCACTCGAGTCGTCCATGAGGCTCCGCACGCCAAGGGCATGTCGACGGTACGAACGGCCAAACCACGGCCGGCGATGGACTCGAGGCGCTCGACCATACCGCCGAAGGCCCACCGGCTCACGCTCCCGGTAGGGCTCCTCATTTGCAGTCGACTACTGGATCGACATCGATCCGCTCTATCGAGAATATCCTCCGCTGGGAGGGCGCAATACAGACCTCAAAGTGTCGATTGCAGCCTGAGCCTCGACCCTCTCGTCAGCGTCGACCCAGCTCCTCCAGAACCAGCCATCTGCGGGCACTGCCGATTCAAGCGCCTGGATTGCAGACGAGGCAAGGGCGGGCGCAATCGGCTTCGCCAGCCATTCCGTGATGCTCGGGTATTCCTCATTCCAAGCCAAGGAATGCCCGGCTGGAACATTGGCCGCCACTACAGCGGCAGCAGCCACTACCTCCTCAGGCAGCACCGATGAGCTGGAACTTCCATCCGCCGCAATGGCGGCACGGAAAGTACGCTCGACGGCTTCCAGACGCTGCGGTGCGGGATACCTCTCCAGCTCATCGAGGAAATCTTCCGCCGTATCACTGTCGAACGGGCCTGAGCCCCAAGTTCCCATCACAAACTCCAGTAGAGACTTACGGCAAGTATCCGCCAATTGGAACTTCAATCTCTGGGTCCCTTCGATTCAAGAGAGTCCCACCCCTCGCCTTCACCCCTTCCATCATCGTCTGTTCCATCCGGCGAATCGCCGTTTTACTCGTACCGCTAGGCAGGGTGAAGTAGGTGACGTTCACCACGTCGCCGGTCGTATATCCGGCCTTGCTGACCGCATGCTTCGACCGCATCGACTTATTCACTCTCTCCCTGATGCTTGTTGTGGAGCTTCCTACGTACTTCGTTCCGTCATTCAAGTGAATGGTGTAGATACCCGGCGCCTCCGGCACATCGAACCGGGTTCCCGGGAGTGTCCCCGGCTTGCAATTCGAATTGTGAACGAGGACCGGCGTCTCGCCTGCCAGCACATAGTACGTATGCAGGTCGTCAACCGTAAGGTTGTACGTACGGGCGTGCTTGGTGAAGGCACGGTTGGCGGTGACGATGACCGTGTCGCCCTCGTCGGTGAGAAGACTCGTGCCAGGCTTGAGGTCTCCCGCCTCGACCCAGATACGCTCCGACGGAGACCAGAACGGGTGCTCGTGGGTGGCGGTGAGCTTCTCGATGCCGTCCGCCGTCGCTATGGACAGCTCGTTGAAGTGTTTGTCGGCCTCGGTCCGGATTAGCCGGGTTACCTTCCGGGGGCCGGTATCACCGGTTTCTGGGTCGGTGGCCTGGACCTCGTCGCCGAGTTCGACGTCCTCGATGTCCTTAGTCGTGCCGTCCGCCATGAGAACGTTCGTGCCGGCCAGGAAGCACCTGCACCCGCCGAGTCCCTTGGTCGCCTTCGGGGACCGGCCGCCGGTGATCAGGACAGCTATGAAGTCTTCGATGAGCTTGCCGCGCTCGAAGGCCTCGGCGTCCGCCACACACTTGTTGAAGTTCTCGACGCAATAATTGGCAGCGATGCTCTTGGCCTTCGCCACATCGTCGTGCTTCAGCAGGTACTTGTACGCCTGACGGCAAGCCTCACGACCGAAGCACGCGTTGGCCGGCCCGCTGTTCTCATAGACAGGGGTGACCCAGTAGTTGCTGTTCGGCGAGTCACCGTTCGGGCTGTTCATCTGGAAATGCCGCAGCAGATCCTGGATGTCGTTCGTCGTGGGCGTCTGGCTGCTGACCCACGCCGCGCCGTTGCCCGAGTCGTTGCCGCCACCGCCACCGCCGGCAGGGCGAGAGCAGCTTCCGTTGTGGCAGCTGCCCGCGCTCGGGTTGCCGGGGTCGATGGGGCCGGTGGTGATGATTTCGCCGGATCCGTCTCCCTTCGGGACTCCGACACCACACTGGTCGGCGCGGCACAGTCCGGTGGGGTCGGAATGTGACACCGGGCTGTTGCCCGCGTACGCGTAGCCGTTCATCTGGAGCGGCTCAGCGAAGTCGATGACCGGGTCCGCGGAGAGGAAGCGGCCGGAGCTCTGGTCGTACTCGCGGGCTCCGACGTGAGTCAGGCCCGTGGCTGCGTCGTCGATGCCAACGCCCAGGTAGCTGCGCTTGTTCGGCCATGTCGACGGCTTGGGGCCGCGGAGTTCCCCATAAGGCTTGAACGAACGGCGGGTGACGGGCTGGCCGCTCGACACTTCCACAGACGTGTTTGCCGTGCCGAGGTGATCCGCGAGCAGGACGTTCAGCTTGTGGCCCGTCGTCGCGCCGTTGCTCGCGGTGCGGGTCACCGTGGGTGCACCGGGCTGGGCGTAGGAGCGGGAGGCCCTGGTGATCGCGCCCGCGGAGTTCGTGGTCACCTCCGCCCCGCCCAGGTAGAGCGTCGAGCCCGACGGTGAGTTCTCCAAGATGCGGTTGCCGGCGGCGTCGTAGACGTACGTCGTCTTTTTGCCGTCGGCGGTGATCGTGTCGAGCTTGTCCTCGGACGTCCAGGTCAGGTTCTGGGTGGTGGCGGGCAGATCGCGGACCTCCGTGTTGCCCACGGCGTCGTATGTGTAACTGCTGCCCTTGCCCGACGGGGTGGAGCTGATCCACTTCATCGTGTGCGGCTGCGATGCGGTGGCGTAGCCGTACGTGTAGGTGACGTTCTTGGTCGCGTCCGCCGGGTCGTGTTCCGTCAGCGAGGCGCGGTTGCCCAGCCAGTCGAAGGTGAAGGACTGGCGGTACGCCGTCGCTCCAGTGACGACGGACTGCGCGTCAGGTGCAGCGGCCGACATGGTCGACGACAAGGAGGCGTCGGGGCTGGAACTGTCGCTCGCGGTGTCCGGAGCGTGGGCCACCGGGCCGGAGGAGTTCCGGTAGTCCGTGCGGTAGCCCCAGGTCGTGCCGTTCGACGCCTTGCAACCGGTGCCGTTGCCGGCCGGGGTGATCTTGGACGTCCAGGCGTTCACCAGCTCGCCCATCACGTCGTACGTGAAGCACTGGGTGTCCCACGTCGAGCCGGAAGCCTCCGACAGCTGGCGGGCGTTCGAGGTGATGCCGCCGGACGCGTCGTATGAGTAGTAGCTGTCCGTGATGCGGTGCGGTCCTGAGGTCTCGCGGTCGGTGACCGTGCGCTGGAGGCTGCCGGTGCGCGGGTCCACGAAGTTGGTGGTCCAGACCCGGTGGGGCTGGGAGCTGGACACCGTGCGCAGGACCTCGCCGTACGGCGAGTAGGTCGCGTCGGACGTGTACCAGGCAAGGCCGGAGGTCGACTCGGGCAGGCCGTCGCTGTTGTAGCGGGTGACGACCTTCTCCTTCGCCAGTCCGCCTACGGCCGGCAAAGTGACCGACTGCGGTTGGCCGGTCTGGGTGTAGGTGTACGAGGAGGCGTACGTTCCCGACAGACCCGCTGTCAGCGTGTTCGACGGGATCACCGTCTCACTGCCCGTGGGCCGGTAGTCGGTGTCGTAGCCGGTGACCCGGTTGATGTAGTCGCCACCCGACGTGTGCCGGGTCGCGGCGACCTGCTGGCCCAGTGCGCCCGGCAGGCTGTCGTACGTGAACGACCTGACCGGGGCGGCGGTCGCCGAGCCATCACGGACGTGCGTCACCCGGCCGAGCTCGTCGTAATCCGTGTACGTCGACCGTGACTTGGCATCCGTCGTCTTGACCGGCCGGTCGGCCTCGTCGTACCAGGTATCCGTCTTGCCCGTGTCGGGGTCGGTGGTCGAGGTCACGCGGCCCCGGGCGTCGTACGTGTAGGTCCAGGCGTTGCCCGCCGGGTCCGTGACCTTCGTGCGGTAGCCGCGGGCGTCGTATTCGTACGTCGTCTTGCGGCCACTGGTCTCGGAAGTGGCCGGTTCCCAGTTGGTCTTGGCGGCGTTGTCCTTGTAGTGGCGGATGGCGGTGACCCGGCCCAGGGCGTCGGTGTATGTGCGCGTCTGAGGGGCGGTCGAACCCGCCGGGTCCGTGAAGGCGCTGGTGTCGTCGTAGAAGGTGTACGAGAGGTAGTCGGCCCTGTATGTGTCGCCGTGGTACGTCAGCTGGATCGACGGCCGTTCCAGCCCGTCATACATGTACTGGAGCCGGCTCGGGATCAGCGCATTCGATCTCGGCGCGAACAACTCGGCCGCCGGCTCGCCCTTCGCGAGGTAGCCGCTCGTCTGCTCGAGGACCAGGCCGTGGTCGTCGTACTTCGTGTCGGTGATGATCCGGCCTGGTCCGTGCGCCTCGGACTGGGTCTGGACCTGGCGCATCAGGCCGTCGTAGATCGTCACCTGGCTGCTGTACGTGCCGTCGTCCTTCAGTGTCTTCGTGGTGACGGTGGCCGGCCTGGTCGCGGTGGAGGTGGCCACCGCCGCTTGGTACGCGATCTCCACGTCCGGGGATTTGCCGCCCGAGGAACGTGACGGCGACCAGCCCTTCACGAGGCGGCCGAGGGCGTCGTACTCGTTGCGCGTGACTCGGCCGTTGGCGTCCGTGACCGTCAGCGCCAGGCTGCGGCCTGGGTCGAAGGCCGTTGTGACGGCGTGGCCCTTGGCGTTGATCGTCTTCACCAAGGTGACCGGTCCGCCCGTATCCGCAGGCGTGTACTGCGTTTCTGTGGTGCCCGCGCCCGGCTTGGTGACGGTGCGGATGCGCCCCAGTAGGTCGTAGGTGGTCTTGGTGACGACCGAGTACGAGGTTCCGGCACCGTTGACGCCGGCAGAGGAGGTGACCCGCCCCTTCGTCGGAATCTCGCCGTACCCCAGGTCGTCGTAGCTGTTGCGCACCGCCTTGATGAGCTTGGTGGCCGGGTCAGCCGTGTCGTGGGCCGCGCAGGACGTGCCCGTGCTGCGCTGCTCCTTCGGCAGGCCGATCAGCCAAGCGGACGTGTTGTGAACATACGACGTCTTGGTGCAGGTCTGCTCGGAGAGGGTCTCACCGGTGCCGCCGTTCGGCTTCACCACGGCGGTCTCCACCTGGATCGGCAGGCCGTATGTGTCGTCGACCGTCGTCAGTGTCCGGACGGACCGCCAACTGCTGTCGACGGGCTGGATCTCCTCCGTACGCTCGATCCCGCTGCGGTGCGCGAGCAGCGGATCCATGTCCGTGCCGTTGTCGGCCTCCCGAGGGCGGGATGCGGTCTGCTTCGACCAGGGGTAGTTGAGTGTGCGCTTGTGGATCCGCTTGTCGGCGTCGCGATAGGTGATGCTCTCCGCCGTCACGCCCGCGTATTGCGGCGCGTCGTCGGCGACCAGCGTGTGCGTGCCCGTGGAGTCCTTGACTGCGCCGCCCACTCCCTGGAAGTACCGGGTCTCGGAGTACGACTGGGCCTGCGGGTAGTTCGGCTGTTTGCTGGTTCTGCTGCCCTTGGCGACGGCCACCTGGCGGTAGCCGCGCCAGACGCTGTACGTACGCAGGGACGGGCGGGTGAACTCGTCGTCGCTCTTGGCCCAGGCGGGGTCCGTGTACTTGTACGTCGTGCGGATGGGCTTGCCGCGAGAGGTGACCTTGTCGGTCTCGGTCACGGAGTCGACCACGTACTTGTTGAACCAGGCCTTCGCAGGCGTCTTCTCGTCGCCGTCGGGCGACCAGCGGACGGGATAGCAGGTGCCGTTCTTCTCGCCCTTGTCCTCGGACGGCTCGGTGGCGCAGCCGCCTGTGTACTCGACCTCGATGTCACCGCCGTGCTCCGTGGCCACCGTGCCGATGCGCGGGCGCGTGAACGCGGGACGCTGGTCGTTCGGGCCGCTCGGCACCAGGTTCGGCAACTGGCGGTCCTTCAGGCGCCCCCGCAGAGGCGAGATGGATCCGACCGAGTACTCGGCGAAGCTGACGCCGTCCTTGTGCTGGAGGGTGCCGGTGGTGTCCCCGGGGGCGAAGCCGCGTCGCGTGATCGAGTTGAGCCACAGGCCAGGGGCCGTGTCGTACCAGTCCTCGGGGAAGGACTGGTGGAGTTCGTACGTGTCGACCTTGCCCAGGCCCGTCTGTCCTGCGCGTGCGGCCTTCGTCGTCACCGAGTCCAGACGCATCTGCGTCCAGAAGGACGGGAATGACGGGCACAGCTTTGACGTGGACTTGCAGTTGAGGTTGCCGGGCGTGTCCCACCAAGGGCGGTATGCGCCAGGGTCGTCGGTCTTGGCGAAGTTGGCGGCATCGCAGGCCGTGTCCGACTTCAGGCACCGCTGCTTGACGCCGAACTCGACGATGACGGACGCCTTGGTCAGGTCGGACGAGCGCAGACCGTACTCGATCGAGGTCGGGTAGGCGTAACGGTCGTACTGTTCAGGAACCTTGAACTTCTTTTTGACGGCGTAGTAGTTGGACTCCTGCTTCCAGTTGACCACCATCACGTTGCCGTGCACGTCGACGACCTTGTCCAGGCCCCAGCGCCAGGCCTGTTTCTTGCCGGCACCACAGCGGGAGTCGGCGAAGGCGGTGGCGTGGCAGGGCTCACCCGGGTGGTTGCCGAAGACGGGGACCGTGGAAACGGAGCTCGTGTCGGCGTGGCCGCCGCCGACCTGGTTGAGTCCGAAGTAGTACTTGGTTCCGTCTTGGGTCGTGACGATCCAGTGCTCACCGTTGTTGTCGCCGTTGGTTCCACCCGTCCGGCGCTCCACACGGGTTCCATCGTCGCTCTGGGGGCGGTAGATCTCGGTGTCCGTCTCGGGGTTGCTGCCCGCCGGCGCGTCCCGCACCAGCTCTACGCTCCGGCCGCCCAGCGACATCACCGCGTTGTACGACACCCAGCACAGGTCGGACGTCTTGTCCTTCTTGGCCGAGTTGTTGGGCGTGCCGGACTTCAGCGTCTTGCGGTCGTCCTGACAGGTTCGGTAGCGGCGCTCGATGTGGCCGGGGTCGTAGTCCCAGCCCTCGCCGATCCATGAAGACTGCGGAGAGGACACCGCGACACGGCCGTCCACCGTCTGGGAGTTGTAGTTGAAGGAGATGCCGGGAGCCGGGCCGGCCGGAGCCGCGGGAAGCGTCAGCGGGTACGACCACGTGAACGCACCGGACGAACCGCCCGCCCCCCACTTGCCGTTGGAGGCCAGAGGCGTGGCCTTGAAGGTACCGCCCGCACCACCGCCGGAGTCGACCGCACCGATGACCGCGGCGTCTCCGGTCGCGGCAACGGGGGTGACCGACGTGCGGTACGCGGCCCGGGCGACGGACGGACCGTCGGAGTCGGCGGCGCCCGCCGAAGCCGGAGTCACCGTTCCATCCGCCGCCGTGTCGACCGTCGCAGTGATCGACCGGGACTTGGTGTCGTTAGCCGTCTCCAGTTCCTCGTATGTCTGGCACGCCTCGACGTCCGGCGTGGTCAGGTAGCACTCGGGGAACTGGACGAAGCGCAGCCGGGAGGCCCAGTCGGCGCCGTACAGGTTCTTGAACTTGGCGTAGTCGAGTTTGACCGAGATCGGGACCGAACCGGTCGCGGGCGCTTGCACCTTGACGACGGCGCCGTCGACACCCTGGGAGACGGGGGCGGTGCGGTCGAAGACCTGGACGGACCAGGTGCCCGTCGGGGCCTGCTGGTCCGGGGCCTGCCCGAGACTGACGGGTAGGTCGTCGACAGGGGTCAGGGCGGCCTGCCGGGCGGTGGTGCCTGCGCGTGCCGAGGCCGGTGTCGTGGCCGCCGCCGTAGAGCCGAAGCTGACCGTCCCGGAGTCGGCGACCGGCGCGGTGGCTGTGCCCGCGGGAGCCGCTTCCTGGTCCTGCGGGATCTCGACCTTGAGGGTTTCCAGGTCCCGCTCGAAGGTCTCACCGGCGACCGGCTCGTCCTGGTCGAGCGTCTCCAGGTCCAGGGTCTCGCGACCCTTCTCCTCAACTGCTGGGTCGGGCGGCAGAGCCAGCGACTGCGCAGGCAGCAGGCCCACCAGCAGGGCGGCACCGAGGACGGGTACGACGGCCGTGCGCAGACGACGCAGATGACGGCGACGGACATGCGAAAAGCGACCGAACACGACGAAGTCCCCCCGGACCACCGAGGCGGGACCGGGTTCGGACCACGCGTGATGGCGTATCAGATAGCGCAGATTTTGTGACCACTTCGTGGAGTTCCGCTAGATCAGATGTGCGGATGTGATGATCACCACGGTGCGTAACGATCCATAGCGGTACGTGATGCCCGAGTTTGGTACCTTTCCGGGATAGCGGAAGGTATTGCACCTTCGCGATCAACCGCTTGATTCGTAAATCCCTTGGCAAATGGCAGTCAAATCAGCCGCGTTAATCAATGATTCGCGGTGGTTTACCCACAAGTCCGAGATGACATAGCCGAGTTACTGCTCTCCACGCACAACCACCCTTACGGCCACCGAGGTTGATCGGCTCAAACCCCTTCACCGCTCGCGAAGCGTGACGACTGCCCGCTCATGGGTCATCATCGGCTCGCCCGGCCGCGCCCTGTCCCGCCGCCGGTTCCAAGGGGGAAGGGGAGCTCGCCCGATGACGCGCAAGACGCGTAACTGGCGCCGTGCGCCCGGACGGCGGACCACCGCCGCCATAGTGACCGCGGCGCTCGCCGCTACCGGCATCGCGTTCATCGGCCTCGGTCCGGACGGCCCAGGTCCGCGTGACGCGTCCGCCCGAGAGGCGAAGGCGAAGCCCGTGGTCGAGGCCGCCGCGATCGCGCGGGCGTCGAAGACCGGCAAGTCCGTCGAGGTCACCGCGCTGCGCACCGCGCACTCCACTACGTGGGCTCGGCCCGACGGTCTGATGGCCAAGAAGCTGTACTCGCCTCCGGTCCGGGCCAAGGTGGGCGGCGAATGGAGGGAGATCGACTACGACCTCCACCGGACGAAGGCCGGTTGGCAGCCCCGGGCCACGAACACCCGAGTCGTGTTCTCGGCCGGCTCCGCGGCGGGCGGCCGAGAGCAGCGCGCCTCGCGCTCCACCGTGCGCCGGGCCTCTCTGGTGCAGGGGCTGAAGGGAGCCGCCGCTGATGAGACCGCGAGCCCCCTGGTCACCCTGACCGCCGACGGCCAGGAGATCCAGCTCACCTGGCCGGGCACGATCCCGGCTCCGATCATCGACGGCTCGCGCGCCCTGTACCCCGAGATCTTCCCGGGCGCCGACCTGGTGCTGACGGCCGACGACGACGGGTTCGCCCAACTGCTGGTCCTCAAGAACCGGCAGGCCGCGGCAGATCCCCGGGCCCGGCAGATCTCGTACGGCATCACCTCCCCGACGCTGAACTTCCGGCTGGATCCGATCACGGGCATCCTCACCGCCGAGGACGTCTTCGCCAACGAGGTCGCGATGTCGCCGACCCCTCTGATGTGGGACAGCAGCGGCCGGCCTGCCGTCACCGACGGATCGGTCGGCGCCACCGCCCAGCCGACCACGTCGGAGAGCCCCGCACCGGCCGAATCGGCCACCGACGGGCCGAGCGAGAGTCCGAGCCCCACCGAGGAGCTCATCGAGACCGACGAGCAGGCGGACACCGCCCCTGAGACGCTGCCGGCGGCCACCGACGGCCCCGAGCCCTCGGTGCCGGAGTCCCCGCTGCCGTCCGCCCCGGCCGAACCGACGCCCGCGCCCTCGCAGACCGGCTCGGCGGCCACGCTCAGCCTTCCCGGGCTCGACGGCCCCTCGCCCGACTCGCGCGGCGAGCTGGTCGAGCCCAGCCTGACGGGGCCGAACTGGAAGCTCACCCCCGACCTGGCCTTCCTCGACGACCCGGCCACCACGTACCCCGTCTTCATCGACCCGTCGGTGAAGAAGCACACGCAGAACTGGACCACCGCCTACAGCCGTCATCCGAACGCCACTTTCTACAACGGCAAGGGCTTCAACAAGGGCGGCACGCACGAGGCCCGTGTCGGCTTCGAGTCGGACACGTGGGGCACCTCCCGCTCGTACTTCAACATCGCCTTCGACAAGGACCTCAAGGGCACCAAGATCACCAGCGCGAAGCTGCGCATGCTGGAGACCTACTCCTGGTCCTGCAGCGCCCGTTCGATGAGCGTGCACCTCACCGGGTCGGTCAACGGCAAGACCAACTGGAAGAACGCACCCAAACTGCACGACGGCAACAAGTTCGCGACCAAGAGCTTCGCGCACGGATACAAGTCCGGATGCCGGGACGCCTACGAGACGTTCGACGTGCGCAAGGCGGCACAGAAGCAGGCCGACCAGGGCAAGGAAACCATCACCTTCGGCCTGCGGGCACGGGACGAGCACTCGCAGTACTCGTGGAAGAAGTTCCAGGCGAACGGCGACAACGCCCCGGTCCTCGAACTCGTCTACAACCGCAAGCCCACCATCGACTCCAAGTCGCTCGACCTCGGCCCCGACGCCAAGTGCACCACCACCGAGCCGTACGTCCGCATGGGCTCGGGCGACCTGACGTTCACCGCGCGGGGGTCCGACAAGGACAACAACCTCGACTACCTCGACTTTGACCTGTGGCCGCACGGCAAGTGGGACACGAAGGGCGATCTGCTGGGCTCCACCGGCAAGGTGTCCGTCGGCGGTGACAAGGGCACCGCACTGCGCACGACATCGGGTTTCTCCACCAGCAAGCTCACGAACGGAACCCTGTACTCGTGGCGGGTACGCGCCGTCGACGACGCCGGTGTGAGTTCGAGTTTCGCGCCGGCCAGGACGCCATGCCGCTTCGTCCTCGACACCACCGTGCCGAAGCCGCCGAAGGTCAGCTCCACCGACTTCCCCAACGCCGACGGCGGCGAGAACGGCTTCGGCAACGACGGCGAGGACGCCAACTGGTCGACCAAGAAGTTCGGCACACCCGGATCGTTCACGGTCCGCGCGCTCAACAGCGACGTCGTGCGCTACGAGTACGGCTTCAACTCGGCCAGCTACACCGGCAGCCTTCCCCGCACCGCCGGCACGGCCACCAGCGTCAGCGCGATCATCTCCAACGCCAAACCGCCGACGGCCGGGCCCAACGTGCTCTACGTGAGGGCCGTGGACAGCGCCGGTAATCCCTCGGATGCCACGAAGTACTTCTTCTACGTCACGCCCCGGGACCAGGCCGACTCGCCCGGCGACTTCACGGGCGACAAGCTGCCCGACATGATGGTGGTCACCGAGGCCGGCAATCTGGGCATGTATCCGTCGCAGGCCACCGCCACCGACCTCGCCAAGGGCAGTGGCGACCTGGACTACTCGATGCCCGGCGCCTACCGGGCCAACCCCGAGAAAGACCCCAACGGCGACGAGCTGCCACCCTATGCAGCTGCGCCCAATGGCCACTTCAAGGGCGCCCTGATCACCCACAACGGCGACATCTACGGCGGTGACGGCCTCCAGGACCTGGTCGTCCGCGTCGGGGGCAAGCTGTGGGTGTACCCCGGTGACGGATACGGCGCCGTCAACATCGACAAGCGCCGCGAGATCCTCCTCCCGGAGGGTGCCCCCAACCCCGCCGACCTGACCCAGTTCGTGTCGGCGGGCGATGCCACAGGGGACGGCCGGACCGACTTCTTCGCCACCATCGGCGACGAGCTGTGGGTCTTCACCGGCTACCACGGGGCGACCATCGACCAGGCGACCCGGCTGTGGGCCTCGGGATGGACCAGCCGGGACATCGTCAGCGCGCTGGACATCAGCGGCGACGGAGTCACCGACCTCGTCTACCGGTCCGACTCGTCGGGCAGGCTCCTGCTGCGCAAGGGCATCGCCGCATCCGGTGGCGGGGTGAGCCTGACGTCACTGGGCAATGCCGGAAGTTCGGCCGGGGGCGATGACAGTGAGTACGGCGCCTCGGGGTGGGCGGTCAGCAACTTCCCGCTGCTGATGGGCACCCCCGACGCCAACGGCGACACCGTCCCGGACATATGGGGCGTGCGGTCCGACGGGTCCGTGCGCTTCTACGCGGGCGGCAAGGCCACCGTCGTGCCGGGGTCGGGCGCAGAGATCATCGGTGCGGCCAGTTACTGGAAGACCCGCATCGCCATCGGGTGACCCGGTCCCTGGCCGCCGGTGGACGACACCGGCGGCCAGGGGGTGGCACGGATCAGGTGCGGTACGCGTAGTACAGAGCGTTCGGGTACGACGCGATGATGCTCGCCACCGACCTGCTGTAGGTGTTGGTGGAGTGGTACGTCAGATACGGCACGCCGCGGTTGCGGGACGTGACGATCATGGTGTGGTCCTTCGAGCCGTCCTTGTCGAAGTCGAGCTGGAGGACATCGCCGACGTCCAGCTGGTAGACATTCGCGAGGCTGGTCGTCCGCTTCGAGTTCTGGGCGAACCAGGACCACTCGTTGACGCCGATGAACGAGTGCGACTGGATGTCGGCGTTGCCGAACCACTTGGTGTAGTCGTACACGTAGCCGGGGACGTGCTTCCAGCCGCCCGCCTTCAGGGACTGGCTGACGAAGTTGGTGCAGTCGCCGCCCGCGCCCTGGCCGTTGAAGTTCGGGTAGGCCGGGTTGTAGTTGGACCAGTACTGCTTGGCGTAGGTGGCCATGGCCGGGTAGTCCAGGCCGGACGCGGTGAAGTTCTTCGGGTTGGCCGGGCCGGGGTACGAGGTCGACGCCTTGGGCGCCGACGGCGTGGTGCTGGCGACCTTCGCGGTCATCGGTTCGACGGCCGGCCTGGCCGTCGAGTTCACGGCGAGGTCGCCCTCGTCGGTCGCGCGGATTCCGGTCAGCTGCCAGTCGCCCCGCCGGTCGGCGCTGAACGTCAGCTCGTGGTGCGCCTGGAACCCGGTGGTCCCCGGCTCGCTGCCGCGGACCTTCTCGTAGGTGAGGGTGGTGGTCTCGGTGACCGCGACCTTGGCCTTGCGGCCCTTCACGCTGGTGGCGTCCAGAGTGACGGTGGTGCTGCCCTTGCTGTACTTCTCGCCCAGCTTCGCGAGCTTGTCCTTGCGCTGGTCCAGCGCGGACAGTGCGGCGTCCTCGCTGCGGGCCGTACCGGCGGACATCCTGACGTCACCGGAGAAGCCGTCGGTCAGCGGCTTGTCCCGGTTGCCCTGCCGGCCGTCGACCAGCGCGTCCGTACGGTCGGTGAAGACCGCGTCCGCCAGCTGCTGGAAGGTGGCCTTGGTCCGGGCGTCCACCGTGGGGTCGTCGACGACCGCGGCGCCCGCGCTCCAGTTGGGCAGCATCGCCGCTCCGGCGACGACCGAGGCGGCCGCCGCGCCGAGTATGGTGGCGCGTCGCCGCGTACGGCTCAATTTCCTTGTCTTCACTGATGGTTCCCCTCTAGTCCCGGCGGACGGATGCCGGGGGCAGCGCATCTTCGCACGACATGTGTGGCTGTTGTGAAGGGGGATGCGTGCGTGATTCGAGGACGTTATGCGAACGTCACTGCACGACGGTCGACCAGTCCGGGGACTGCGCCGGATCGAGGCTGCGCAGCCGCTCCAGCGTCGCCGGCTTCTGCACGTCCATCCAGTCGGCGAGCTCCTTGAAGGACACGCACTTGACGTCCTTCTTGGTGCACACCTCCTCGATGATCCGGTCGACGGCCCGCATGTAGATGCCGCCGTTCCAGTCCTCGAAGTGGTTGCCGATGAACAGGGGCGCCCGGCTGCCGTAGTACACGCGGTTGAAGCCCGCCTGGTAGGTGCCGACGGTCTCCTCCTCCCACTGGGGGTACCGGGCCGGGTCGCCCTCGGTCTCGCCGTCGGACTGGTTGTAGAGGAAGTTGAAGTCCATGGAGAGTCCCTGGTACTTGCCCCCCTCGTAGGGGAGCATCTGGAGCGGGAAGTCCCAGATGCCGTTCTTCTTGGTCGGCCATATCTGGAAGTCGCCGGCGGAGCTGGCGTCGTAGCGGTAGCCGTAGTCCTTGGCGGCCTTCAGCAGGTTCTCCTGGCCCTCCAGGCAAGGGGCCCGCCCGCCGGTGATCGCCTTGGAGACGTCGAACGGCAGCGGGGGGAGATCCGTGGCGCCGGTGTTGGTCTTCCACTTCGACACGAACGAGTTGAACTGGTCGATCTCGCTCTTCCACTCCTCGACGCTCCAGTCGCCGCCGCCCTTCTCGCCGCAGAAGTGGCCGTTGAAGTGGGTGCCGATCTCGTTGCCGTCCTGCCACGCCTTGCCGAGCTGCTCCACCGTGGTGAGGATGTGCTCGTCCGTGGGGTAGCTGATCGCTGCGGCTCCCCTGTCGTGCTGGGGCGGGTCGTACAGCGCCTTCTTGTCCTTCGGCAGCAGGTAGATGCCCGTGAGGAAGAACGTCATGTGGGCGTCGTACTTCTTCGCCACCTCGCGGTAGTGGGAGAAGAGCTCGTCGTCGCCCTCCAGCGCGCCGTCCCAGGAGAAGACGACGAACTGCGGCGGCTTCTGTCCGGGCTTGAGCGGCACCGGCTTCAACTGGCCCTTCTGCGGACCGGTGTAGGAAGTGGAGCCGTCCCCCAGGATCTTGGTCCTGCCGTCCCACTGCGGTTCCTTGGCGCCCGCCCCGCCCGCCTTGCGCTGTCCCCCGGACGACGCGGTCGGCTCGGTGTTCCCCGTGCGGTTCAGCACCAGGTAGCCCGCCGTCAGCGAGGCGACGACGAGGAGCGCCGCCAGGGCCAGGAACCCCGGACGGCGTGCGGCGGCGGTGCGGCGCGCTGCCCGGGCCTTGCGGCGACGCCCAGACGGTGACTTCATGTGCGGCTCATTCTCCTGACGGTTGGAGTGCGGTACCGGGGGTCGGTGGTCAGCCGAGGGGACTCATGGCACCGGACCAGATGCCGTAGGGGACGCTGTCGTCGGCGGTGCCGGCGAGGCCCTTCAGCGGCAGTGGTTCGAGGCTCTTGGCGAGGTCGATGCGGTAGACGACGACCGCCGTGGAGACGGACTTGTGGGTGCCGACGTACCAGGAGGCGGTGTCCTTGGGTGTCGTCCCGGCCTTCCCGGCCACCTGCGCGGTGGCGGGCGCCGCATCGGGGTGGGCGGTCCGGAAGGCGTCCGTGAGCGCGGAGGTGACCTCCTCGGCCACGTCGGCGCCGACCGCCCGGCGCGGGTCCGGCAGGTTCAGGGAGATCTTGTCGCCGTTGTGGGTGATCCGCCGCACCGAGTACGGCTCGGTGTGCTTGCCGGCCGCGGCGAACGTGGAGTAGCCGCTGGCCATGCGGATGGCGCTGGGCGTCGAGCTGCCCATGGACAGCGTCGGCACCTGGGCCCCGATGCTGGAGCTCAGCAGCCCCGCGGCCTCGGCGGTGGAGCGCACCTTGTCCAGGCCGGTGTCCATGCCGAGTTGCATGAACGGCGTGTTCACCGACAGCGCCATCGCCCGGTGCAGGGAGATCTGCCCGTACGACTTGTTGCCGTCGTTGCTGGCGGCCACCTTGCGGCCGCTGCGGTCCCAGTACGGCCCCTCCGGCGTGGTCACCGGCACGTCGTCGTCGCCGTCGTAGACGGAGTCCCCGGTGACGGCGGTCGCCTCCCCGTCGCGGGTCTTGCGGACGCCGTGCTCCAGACCGGCCGCGTACACGAACGGTGTGAAGGCCGAACCGGCCGGGACGGTGGTGGCGTTGGACTCGTTGTAGCCCTGCTTACGGTGGTCGGGCCCGCCGTGCATGGCGAGGATCCGGCCGTCCGAGGCCACCGACGCCGCGCCGTAGTGCACGCTCTTCGCGGCCTTCGGGTCGTCCTTCAGAGCCTTCTTGCGCGCCTTGGTGACAGCTTCGGTGAGCTGGTCCTCCCGTCGCTTGTCGAAGGTCGTGTAGATCTGGTAGCCGCCGAGGTCGAAGTCCTTGTCGGAGATCTGTGCGGCCTTCTTGGCGTACTGGGAGGCGAGTTCGACGAGGTAGTCGCTCTGCTCACCGGTGTCGTACAGCGGGTTGCGTTTCAGCGGCTCGGGGAACTTCTTGTAGGTGTCCCGCTCGGCCTGCGAGAGCTTGCCAATCTGGACCATCCGGTCGAGCGTCCAGGACCAGCGCTCCACGGCCCGCGCGCGGTTGGCGCTGCTCAGGGTCGGGTCGTACAGGCCTGCGCCCTTGAGCAGGGCGGCCAGGAACGCGGCCTCGCTGGCGTTGAGCTCGCTGACGTCCTTGCCGTAGTAGGCCTGGGAGGCGCGCTGGATGCCGTAGGTGCCCCGGCCGAACCAGCTGGTGTTCAGGTAGCTCTCGAGGATCTCGTCCTTGCTCATCCGGTTGTCGAGCTTGAGGGCCATCATCGCCTCGGTGACCTTGCGGCGCAGCGTCTGGTCCTGGTTCAGGTAGACGTTCTTGACGTACTGCTGGGTGATGGTCGAGCCGCCCTGCGTGTCGCCCTGGCCCAGCGTGCGGAACAGGGCGCGGGTGATGCCCTGGACGGAGATGCCCGGGTCGCTGTAGAAGCTCGCGTTCTCCGCTGCGAGGACGGCCCAGCGGACGTCGTCGGGGATGTCCTTCAGCGGCATCGCCTGCCGCTGCACCCAGCCGGTACGGGCCATGGGCGTCCCGTCGGCCCAGAAGTACACGTTGTCCTGCTGGGTGGCGTACGAGTTGAGGTTGTCCGGGATGTCGGTGGCCGCGTAGGCGACGGCGAGGAGGAGGCCGCTGAGGCCGACGCCGGCGAGTGCGCCGCCGAGCCACTGCCGCCAGGAGGGCAGCCACCGGCGCCATCCGGTGCGTCCGGGCCGGGGGTACTGCGGCCGCATCCGGCGGGCATAGGGCGCGAGGCGGTCGGCCAGGGGGGCGACGTGGGGGGCGAGGAAGGCCAGCAGGGGCGCCAGGTGAAGAGCGGCGACGAGGCGGGGGCCCAGGGGCGGGCTGGGGGCTTTGCGGCGGTTGCGGTTTCTGCGGCGATGCTGCTGGTCGGGCGTGTCATCGCCGGGTATTCGCTGCGATGAGTCCGCCTCTACGGAACGGGATATTTCGGATATCGCCGATTCGCTTTCGGCATCGGATATGCGTTGGGACGGCACACGCAACTGCACGGTCTGGTCCACCGGAAACAAACCGGACACCTTCAGCTGCATGGTGGCGTCCCGCTCTTGAGGCTCCTCCCGCTCCTCCCCACTCCCCCTCGGCGCCACGACCTCCCCCTCGCCTTCGGTATATGCCGACCTCACAGTCCAGCGCGCCTACAAATTACCAGCGCCCTTCACAATCTCTCCACGGAGGAAAGTGTTATCCGACTCAGTACATCGGCAAATAAGGGACATTTGACGTACAAGTGATAGCGCTCACGTCGGGCCGTTAGTTGTATACACCCAGGATGTGGAGTCCGCGTCCGGGACCCATCCATCGGCGGGCGGCTCCAGCCACCCCTCTTCGGCCGCGAGCCGGGCCGCGGCGTGTCGCAGGGCGTCGAACGCGGGGTGCGCGAGGCCCTTTCGCCACACCAGCGACACCGGCGACAGGGGCACGGGGTCGGCCAGGGGGCGCAGCACGGTCCCGGGCATGGCCGGGAAGTCGACCACGGCGAGGACGGGGTGGCGCAGCTTGGCCATGATCCGCTGGAACTCCTCGTCACCGACAGCGAGCGGCGCGGGCGGGGCGACCTCGATGCCCCGCCCGTCGAAGAGCCGGTGCGCGAGGTCGGTCCACTCCGGGGTACGGGGGTTGCCGGCACCGGCGTACACGGTCTCGCCGGCCAGCGCGGCCAGCGGCACCCGCTCCAGGGCGGCCAGCGGATGGTCCTCGGGCAGCACGATCGCCATCGGCTCGTAGCGGACCGGCTGATGGTCGAGGCCGGCCCGCAGCGCCGGGTCCAGTCCCGCGAACCGTCCGAAGGACACGTCCAGCCGCCCCGCGACCAGCTCTGCGGCCGCACCCGTCAGGCCGCTCTCGTAGCGGGCCATCAGCTCGTGCTCGGGGGCGAGTTCGCGGGCCCGGTGCAGGACCCGGCGGCCGGTGGCCAGGCCCGGCGAGTTCAGGTCCACCAGCAGGGGCCGCGCCTGGCCGAAGGCGGCGAGCAGGTCGTCCTGGGCCTGGAGGGCACGGCGGGCGTACGGCACCAGTCGCTCGCCGTCGGCCGTCAGCGTGACGTGCCGGGTCGTCCGCACGAACAGCTCGGCGCCCAACTCCCGCTCCAGCCGCCGTACGTCCCGGCTCAGCGCCTGCTGGGCGACGTACAGGCGGGCCGCGGCGCGCGTGAAGTGCAGCTCGTCCGCCACGGCGAGGAAGGCGCGCAGGAGGCGGGGGTCGAGGTGGGCGGGGGCGGCAGCTGGCATGCGGGGGAATTTACAGCTCGCGCGTCTCTCACAACACAGGTGCGTGAATCCGTCCCGAACAGGTGTTGGACCCCTTGATCCACTGCGGGCGACGGTGGGGCCATGCCGCAATCGCCGTCCACGAACGCCCCCGCCCCCTCCGCCGGTCACACGTCCCGCCCGTACCGCCGGCTCTTCGCCCACCCCGGCACCCGCGCCTTCACCCTCGCGAACCTGACCGCCCGCCTCCCCATGGGCATGTTCAGCGTGAGCGCGGTCGTGATGATCGCCGGTACCCGGGGGTCATACGCCCTCGCCGGCGCCGTCACCGCGACCGGCCTCGCGGCGACCGCGCTGGTCGCCCCCTGGACGGCGCGGCTCGTCGACCGGTACGGCCAGGCCCGGGTCGCCGTACCCGCCACGCTCTGCGCGGCGCTGGGCAGCCTCGCGCTGCTGCTGTGCGTGCGCTACGACGCCCCCGCCTGGACTCTCTTCGCCGCGTACGCCGCCACCGCGACGACCCCCAACACCGGCGGCATGTCACGCGCCCGCTGGGCGCACCTGCTCAAGGGCGACGCCGAGGCCCTGCACACCGCGAACTCCTTCGAACAGGCCGCGGACGAGCTGTGCTTCATGCTGGGTCCGGTGATCGCGGCCTTCCTGTGCGGGACGCTCTTCCCGGAGGCGGGGACGCTCGTCGGGGTGGTGCTCCTGGTGACGGGCGTACTGGCGTTCGCGGCCCAGCGGTCGACGGAACCGCCGCCGTGGGCCCCCACGGCCGCCGGCACGTCACCGTTGCGCGCCCCCGGGATGCCCCCGCTGCTGGCCGTCTGCCTCGCCATGGGTGCGGTGTTCGGGTCGACGGAGGTCGTCACGATCGCGTTCGCGGACGCCCAGGGCCACCGAACCGCGGCGGGTGCGGTGCTCGCGCTCCAGGCGGCCGGTTCCTGTGCGGCGGGTCTGCTGTACGGGCGGCTGCGGCTCTCCGGTCCCGCCGAGTACCGCTACGTGTGGTGCATAGCCGCGATGACCGCGCTGCTGACACTGCCCCTGCTCGCCGCGTCCCTCACCGGCTCGCTCCCGCTGCTGTGCGTCGCGCTGCTGTTCGCCGGCATGGCCACGGCTCCGACCATGATCACCAACATGGCCCTGGTCCAGCAGCGCACCACGGAAGGCCACCTCAACGAGGGGATGACCCTCGCGGTGACCGCCCTGCTCGGCGGCATCGCGTGCGGCAGCGCGACCGGCGGCTGGCTGGCGGAGCACCTCTCTCCCGCGGCGGCCTACGGCGTGCCGGTCACGGCAGCGGCCGCGGCACTGCTCATCGCCCTCGCGACAGGGGCCGTCGGCTCGGTGCGCGGTCGCGTGAACAGTGGGTGATCGTGGTGCCGGGTGGGAGGCCGTTGTGCTGTACTTGGGTGCAGAAGGGCCCTCGCCCGGCCGTGTGGACGGTGGCCCGAGCTCAGCAAGGGCCTGTCGGAGGTCCCCACGTGGTATGGGGACATCCGGCTACCTGCTGCACCACCAGAGCAGCCACCTCCTCGCGTGCCTCGCCGCTCGCTCCGGCAGGAGCCGGATCAGCCGCATGACGAAAGTCAGTTTCTGCTCCTCGTGACCGCCCATCCGGGGGCGTCCTCCCTTCGACGCGAGGCGGCCAGCCACGGTCCCGGAGCCGCTCTCGTCGGGCCGGGCCCCGACGAGGTGGGGCCCGGAATGAAGGGAGGACGCACCCATCGGGTGCGTCACGGGGGTAACCATACCGGCTACGGCGTGCTGTCGTGCGACAACGGACAGCGACGAGGGGGCAGTTGGTGACTCAGCTGTGCCAGGCCCGTGGACAGGCGTAGGCGCGCAGGCGTTCCGGGCGGGTCCAGTGGGCCGTGGTGGGGCGTTTCGGGGTGGGGGCGTCCGGGGTGGTCAGGCGCAGGGTCAGGACGGCTGTGAACGCCGCGAGTTCCTCGGGGCTCGGCTCGCCCCGCAGGACCTTGAAGGACGTGGCGGCGAGCAGGTCGGAGGTCGACGGGTGCGGGGTCGAGGTCTGAGTCTGAGTCTGGGCCGTGGTCATGAGGGCTCCTACTGGGGCGGGTTGCCGTGCTTGCGGGTGGGCAGGGCCGCGGACTTGGTGGCGAGCATCGCCACGGCGCGGCTGAGGATCTGCCGGGTCTCGCGGGGGTCGATCACGTCGTCGACGAGGCCGCGCTCGGCCGCGTAGTAGGGGTGGACGAGTTCGTCCTTGTACTCCGCGATCTTCTGGCGGCGCATCGCCTCGGGATCGTCGGAGGCCGCGATCTCCCGGCGGAACACGACGTTCGCCGCGCCCTCCGCGCCCATCACGGCGATCTCGTTGGTGGGCCAGGCGAGGGCGACGTCGGCACCGATGGAGCGGGAGTCCATGACGATGTAGGCGCCGCCGTAGGCCTTGCGCAGGACGACCGAGACGCGGGGCACGGTGGCGTTGCAGTACGCGTAGAGGAGCTTCGCCCCGCGGCGGATGATGCCCTCGTGCTCCTGGTCGACCCCGGGCAGGAAGCCGGGCACGTCCACCAGGGTGATCAGCGGGATGTTGAACGCGTCGCAGAACTGCACGAACCGCGCACCCTTCTCGCTCGCCCGGATGTCGAGCACGCCGGCCATGGAGGCGGGCTGGTTGGCGACGATGCCCACGACGTGGCCGTCGAGGCGGGCCAGCGCGCAGACGATGTTGGTGGCGAAGGCGGCGTGGACCTCCAAGTAGTCGCCGTCGTCGACGAGTTCCTCGATCACCTTGCGGATGTCGTAGGAACGGTTGCCGTCCTCGGGGACCAGGTCGAGCAGCGCGTCGCCGGGGCGGTCCGCGGGGTCGTCGGTCGGGTGGGCGGGCGGCAGTTCGCGGTTGTTGGAGGGGAGCAGCGACAGGAGGTAGCGGACCTCTTCGAGGCAGGTGCGCTCGTCGTCGTAGACGAAGTGGGCGACGCCGGAGATGCCGCCGTGCACGTCGGCGCCGCCCAGTCCGTTCTGGGTGATCTCCTCGCCCGTCACCGCCTTCACCACGTCCGGGCCGGTGATGAACATCTGGGAGATGTCGCGCACGGCGAAGACGAAGTCGGTCAGGGCGGGTGAGTAAGCTGCGCCGCCCGCGCACGGGCCCAGCATCACGCTGATCTGCGGGATGACGCCGGACGCCTTGGTGTTGCGCTGGAAGATGCCGCCGTAGCCGGCGAGCGCGGAGACGCCCTCCTGGATGCGGGCGCCCGCGCCGTCGTTGAGGGAGACCAGGGGAGCGCCCGCCGCGATGGCCATGTCCATCAGCTTGTGGATCTTCTGGGCGTGGGCCTCGCCGAGGGCGCCGCCGAAGATGCGGAAGTCATGGGCGTAGACGAAGACCGTGCGGCCCTCCACCGTGCCCCAGCCGGTGACGACGCCGTCGGTGTACGGCCGCTTCGCCTCCAGGCCGAAACCCTGGGCGCGGTGTCGGCGCAGGGCCTCGACCTCGGTGAACGAGCCGGGGTCGAGGAGGAGTTCGATGCGTTCGCGGGCGGTCAGCTTGCCCTTGGCGTGCTGGCGGTCGGTGGCCTTGGGGTCGGGGCCGTTGCGGGCGCTTTCCTTGATGGTCCGCAGTTCCGTGAGCCGGTCCGCCTCGCTGGTGTCCGGGGCGGTGTCGAGCACGGGAGCTTCGGGAGCTCGGGGTTCGGTGACGGTTACGGTCATGATGCCTGGGCCCTTTCCTTCCTGTTCCTGGTGTCGATGAGGGCGTGCGTCCGGACGGCGGACGGGTCGTGGGCGCGCAGTACCGTGCGCAGGGCCGGCTGGACGGCGGAGATCCGCAGGCCGGCGTCCCGGGTGTGGAGCCACTCGGCGGGCACCGGGTGCAGGGCGGACCGCCAGTCCTTGTCGCCGGCCAGAGCGGCGGCGCCGACATGGCCGTCGCACAGGGGCATGTTGCGCACCGTCCAGCCGGTCGGGCGCCAGGACTCGGCGGCCTCGCCGAGGTAGTCGAGGTCGGCCGCGCGGGCGAGCCCGGTGCCGAGGCCCTTCAGATACGCCTCCTTGCGGGACCACAGCCGTGCGAAGGCCGTCTGGCGCCGGTCGCCGGGGAGCCGGGTGATCTCCTGCCGCTCGGCCGGGTGCAGCAGGGGCAGACAGGCGTCGACGGTCTCCGGCGACGGCAGCGCCTGGACGTCGACGCCGACGCGAGTGCGGGCGACCGCGACCAGGGCCAGGCCGTGGCTGTGCGAGAGCGAGAACTCGGGGGCGCCCGGCAGATCGACCAGGACCGGCCGGCCGTGCCGTTCCCCGCACTCCTCGCACCACTCCCGGCCGAGGGGCAGGCTCCGGGGTGCTACGCCGGTGTAGACCGACAGGACCCGGCGCAGGCCCACGTGGGCGGCGACGTACATCTGCCGGTCGCTCTGCCTGCGGTAGGCGGCCGCACGGCGCCGCTCGTGCTCGTCGAGGTCGCCGACCGGTATGTCGCGCGGTGAGGCGGGGGGCGGCAGCAGCCAGACGTGCAGGTCCGACGGGCCCAACTCCCGGGTGCCGCGTGGCGTGTTCGGAACATGGGGGAGGTTCATGGGCGGCTCCCGGTGCCGGGCGTGGGTTCGGATGCGGGTTTCGTTGTGGGGTCGGTTTTGAGGTCGGTTTTGAGGTCGGTTCTGGGGTCCGCCGGGTGGGGGTGGGGGTGCGGGTGTTCCTGGGGCCGGTCGGCCTGGGTGGTGGCCGCGGCGCGTGTGTCACTGCGGTCGGCCGCCGCCGCGACGAGGGCGGCCGCCAGGGAGAGCAGGCCGCCCGCCCACAGCGCGGAACGGGTGCCGAGGTACTGGGTGACGACGCCCACGAACAGGGCGCCGAGCGGGGCGCTGCCCTGGAGGATCAGGGTGTAGAGGGCCATGACGCGGCCCCGGTAGGCGGGGTCGCTGCCCAGCTGGACGCGGTGGTTGGCGGCCTGCGCGAAGTACAGGGACGCGAAGCCGGTCGGTACCAGCAGGACCAGCGCCGTCGCCAGGTTCGGCGCCCAGCCGGTGGCCGCCGCGAGGGCGCCGAAGGCGCAGGCCCAGCCGATGACCAGGCGGGCCCGCGGGCGGCCTCGGCGCAGGGTGCCGGTGAAGGCGGCCAGCAGCGATCCGGCGGCGAGCGCCGCGGTGAGCAGACCGAAGGCGGCGGCGTCGGTGTGGAAGACGGTACGGGCCATGAGCGGCAGGGTCAGCTGGAGGTTCAGGCCGAACAGCGACACCGCCGCGAGCAGGGCCAGCGTCGCCACCAGGTCGGGCCGGGACCTCAGATGGGCCAGTCCTTCGGTGACCCGGGCCTGGCCCGCGGCCGGGCGGGGCGGTCGGTGCAGTTCCCCGGGCCGCATGGCACGCAGCCCGGCCACGGTCGCCGCGTAGCTCGCCGCGTTGAGCAGCATCACGGTGCCGGTGCCGGCGGCCTCGATCAGCAGCCCGGCCAGGGACGGGCCCAGCACCCGCGCGATGTTGAAGTAGGCGCCGCTGAGCGCGGACGCGTTGGGCACCAGGTCGGGTCCCACCAGCTCGGCGATGAAGGACAGCCGGGCCGGGACCTCCACGGCGTTCGCGACACCGAGGGCGAGTGCGAAGACGTAGACGTGCCCCAGCTCGGCGGCGCCGCCGGTGACCAGCAGGCCGAGCAGCAGCGCCAGCACACCGGAGACGACGTTGGCGCCCGTCAGCAGGGCCCGCTTGTCGTACCGGTCGGCGATACGGCCGCCGTACAGCGTCAGCAGCAGCATCGGCGTGAACTGGAGCGCGGTGACCGTGGCGAGGGCCGTGCCGGAGTCGCCGGTCAGTTCGAGTACGAGCCAGTCCTGGGCGACGACCATCATCCAGGTGCCGGTGGCGGACGCGATCTGACCGCCGGCGAAGAGACGGAAGTTGCGCACGGTCAGGGAGCGCAGGCTGGTGGCCAGGAGTCGGCGGGGCGGTCGTCGGGATTTGCGCAGTGCTGTGCGTCGAGGATGGCGTGGTGTCCTGGCCGGGGTCATGGACCGTCCCGCTCCGGCATGCCTTCCTCGAAGTACAGGCACTCCTCGAAGAAGGCGAGCGCGCGCAGGTGGTAGGCGCGGGCCGTCAGGCCCAGGCTGATGTTGTGCCCGGCGTCCGGCTGCCGGTCGACGACCACGCGCGGCGCGGCGCTCAGCCTCGCCCGCAGGTCGTCGAGGGCGTCGGTGTCGTGCCGCCACCACAGTTCGTGCTCGGCGAAGGTCATGCGTACGGGGACGCGCACGCGCGGGGCGAGCGCGTCGAAGACGTCCGGCCAGTCCGAGGCGGCCCGCAGCTCCAGTTCGGGAATGGGCTTCACGAAGGCGGCGCTGCGCTTGAAGGTGGCGGGCGGATAGAGGCCGAGCCGACCCCAGTTGTGCTTCCAGCGGGCCCGGTCGGGGCCGGTGAGCAGTTCCGCGGAGCGCGGGGCGTAGCGGTGACCGCAGCCGGAGATGTCCAGGCCCAGCAGTTCGGCGGGCGGGGCGTCGGCGGCCAGGGTGAGGGCGAGTTTGCCGCCGAAGGAGTGCGCGAGCAGGAACGTACCGATGCCGATGTCGTACTCGGCGTCGAAGTGGTCGAGCGCGGCCCGCAGAACGCGGGCCTGCCCGGCGAGGTCCAGGCCTTCGGGGAGCCCGGCGGCGGAGTCGCCGTAGCCGGGCCGGTCGACGGCGAGGACCGCGTACCCCAGATGCGCTCCCAACGCGCACAGGGAGGCGTCCGGTTGGGCCCCGCCGTCGAAGTACCCCGCGCTCATCCCGGCCCCGTGCAGCGCGACCACGGTGGCACGCGGCGGCGTGCTCTCGGGTGCGCTCAGCAGGGCCGACAGGGTGTACCCGGCGGCATCGAGCGTGATCCGCCGCACGCGCGGGCCGACCGACAGGGACGTGACCATCGTGCTACGCCACCTCCGGGGTGCCGAACCAGTGGTGCAGGGCGATGACGAGGGCCTCGATACCGGTCGGGTCGTCCGCGAACGGCCAGTCGGCCTCGGGCGTCGTGGCCTCGGCCCCGCGGGGGGTGCCGGGGACGGGGCTGTCGGCAGCCGTGGGGCTGGGGATACGGCCGCCGGCGGGCGACGGAACGGGGCCGGGAGCTCCGGCGGCCATGGGGCCGGAGGCCGGCGCGCCGGTGGGCACGGCACCGGAGGCGGGCGCGGAGACAGCGGAGACAGGCGTGTCCGCGGCCAGCGGGCCGGAGACACGGCCGTCGGCCGTCGTGGGGCCGGAGGCGGGGGCGGCGGTGGTGGTCGGTAGGCGCCGGGTGGAGGCTGTGGTGCTCTCGCCGACGGCCGCCCAGGCCACATGGCCGTCGGGGCGGACCAGCAGGGCCGTCGCGCCGGCGAAGACGCCGAAGTGTTCGGGGGTGGCCGTGACGACGGTGACCCGGTCGGCCCAGGTGGCCGCGGCCTCGCGGACGGTGGCGTCGTCGGTCAGGTCGAGCAGGACACCGCGGGCCGGGTGCAGCAGGGCCGTCGTCGTGGTCGGGGTGCCGTCGGCCAGCTGGAGCGGGCGCGGGGGCAGGCGGCGGCCGACGAGGGGGTGGGTGCCGGGGCCGAGGTCGTAGGTGATGTCGAGGTGGCTGACGACGCCGGCCAGTCGGCGGCGTACGTCCTCCAGCTCCATCAGCTCGCCGAACACCTTGCGCACCGGGTCGGCCTCGGCGCCGCCGAGGAAGATCATGCCCTGCGCGCGGGTGTTCATCAGCAGCCGGGCGCCGACGGGGTGCCGTTCGTCGTGGTAGCTGTCGATGAGGGCGTCCGGCAGCTCACCGCGGATCACCGCGGCCAGCTTCCAGCCGAGGTTGACCGCGTCCTGCACGCCCGTGCTGAGTCCCTGTCCGCCGGCCGGGAGATGGACGTGCGCGGCGTCTCCGGCGAGCAGCACCCGGCCCCTGCGGTAGGCGGAGACCTGGCGGGTGGCGTCCGTGAAGGAGCTGACCCAGTCGGCGCCGCCACCGGCCAGCGACTCGCCGGTGATGCGCTCCCAGGCGGCGGCGACCTCGTCGAACTCCACCTCCTCGGGGCGGTCCCCGGCCGGCGTGCCGTCCTCGCACACGATGATCCGGTCGACGCCCGGCGCCAGCGGCGCGGCCATCACCATGCCGTTGTCCAGCCGCTCCCCCAGGAAGCGGGGCCGGATCTCGCAGCCGGTGACGTCGGCCAGGTACATGCGGCGGGTGGCCGCGAGCCCGGGGAAGTCGAACCCGGCCGCCTTGCGCACGACGCTCTGCCCGCCGTCGCAGCCCACCAGGTACGCCCCGCGCAGCCGCTGCTCGCCCTCGGGCGTGACCGCCACGATCTCGATGCCGTCGCCGTCCTCGGCCAGCTTGGCGAGCTCCCAGCCGCGCCGGATGTCCGCGCCCAGTTCGCCGGCCCATTCCTCCAGGACGGCCTCCGTCTGCGACTGCGGGACACCCCGGGCGCCGAAGTGGGCGTCCTCCAGGACGGTGTAGTCGAACTGCACGCCGCCGAAGTGGCCCATCGGGCTCTTCTCCAGCGTGCCGAACCGCGGCAGCAGCCCGCGCTGGTCGAACACCTCCATCGCGCGGGCCGTGAACCCCAGCCCCCGGGACTGCCCGGTCGGCCGTGCCAGCTTCTCCACGACGACGACCCGGGCGCCGCCCAGGCGTAGTTCCCCGGCCAGCATGAGGCCGGTCGGCCCCGCGCCGACGACGATCACGTCCGTCACATCCGTGTCCACAGCGCTTCCCTCTCTGAACCTGAATTGAGATGATTTCATCCGAATTGCCATGACTGTGGTGTCCGGTGCCGCGTCTCCCGGTCAGAGCCCGGGATCAGGCCGTCCGATCCAGTGGCGGATCGCCGCCGACGCCGCCCACGGGTCCTCCCCCGCCCAGGCGACATGGCCGTCGGGGCGGATCAGCAGCCCGTCGGCACCGTGCAGCGGCTCGGCCGCGTCCGGTCGTACCGCCACCGGAGTGACGCGGTCGGACCAGACCTTGCCGAGCCAGCGCAGTTCGGCCCGGGCGGAGTCGGCGACCAGCAGCAGTCCGCGTCCGTCGCGCAGGGACTCGGCGACGCCGACCGGGCCGTCCGGCGTCGGCAGCGTGCCGAGCGGGAGCCGGGCGCCGAGCAGGGGGTGGGTGCCACCGCCCATGGGGTAGCGGATGTCGAGCCCGGTGATCATCGCCGCGAGGTGGTCCCGCGTGGGTCCCGCGGCGATGAGCTCGCCGAGCAGGGTGCGCGCCGGTTCCACCTCCGGCCCGCCGAGCAACAGCAGCGCCTGGGCCCGGATGTTGGCGAGCACCCGGCGCCCGACCTCGTGCCGTTCGTCGTGGTAGGTGTCGAGCAGCCCCGCCGGGACCCGGCCGCACGCCACCGAGGCCAGCTTCCAGCCCAGGTTGGCCGCGTCCTGGAGGCCGAGGTTGAGCGCCTGGCCACCGCTCGGCATCTGCCGGTGGGCGGCGTCCCCGGCGAACAGCACCCGCCCGTGCCGATACCGCTCCAGCTGCTGGTTGGCGTCGCCGAAGGAGTTGAGCCACACCGGGCGTCCGCCGCTCAGGTCCTCGCCGGTGACGCTTCGCCATACGTCCACCACCTCGGCGAACTCCGGCGGTCCCGTCCGCGGCCGGGCCGGGCGGCCGAAGGCGTGCACCATCACCCGGGTGACACCGCCGGGCATCCGGGCCGCGATGGCCAGCCCGTGCTCCCGGCGCTCGAAACGCCGGTTCGGGATGTCGATCCCGGCGATGTCAGCGCGCAGCAGTTCCCGGCCCGCCGGGGTGCCGGGGAAGGCCACCCCGGTCAGCCGCCGCACGGTGCTGTCCTCGCCGTCGCAGGCGACGACATACGCCGCCCGCAGCCGACGTACGCCGTCCGGGGTGTCGGCCGTGACCTCCACGTACCTGTCCTCCTGGGCGAGTTCGCGCACCTCCCAGCCACGGCGGACGTCGGCGCCGAGGGCGCCGGCCCAGCCCTGGAGCAGCTCCTCGGTCCTGGTCTGGGGCACCTTCCACTGGCCCGAGTACGGGCCGGGCATGGTCAGGTCCATCGGTACGCCGCCGAAGTGGCCGCGCGGCTCCCGCGGCGGGTCGCCGAGCGCGTCCAGGAGCCCGCGGCAGTCGAAGAGTTCCGCCGTGCGGGCGTGCAGCGTGGAGGCCCGGGACTCCGTGGTGGGGGTGCGCAGGCGTTCCAGTACGACCACGTCGGCGCCGCCGAGGCGCAGCTCGCCGGCGAGGAAGAGGCCGACGGGGCCCGCGCCGACCACGATGACCCGGGTGGCCGGGGAGGTGTCGTCGCCCGTGGCCCGGTAGGTGTGGTCCGCCGCGGCCCGGGAGGTGTCGTCGGCCATGGTCAGCGGCTCTTCTCCGCGTGGTCCCTGGCGTGCCCCAGCGTGGCGCGGCTGTTGGTGCTCAGGGCGCCCTGGACGTACTCCCGGGCGTCCTCGACGGTCGCGTCGGGGCCGAGGATCCGCTCGATGTTGTCGGGGTTGAGCACGACCGTGTGCTGCGAGGTGGCGGCGACCCCGCGCGGGTACTCCTCGAACGTCCACAGGCCGGTGTGCAGCGTCATCAGAGCCGGCAGGGTGACCTGCTTGTAGGCGATCGCGCGGTGCGGGAACGTCACCCGGTACGACTTGGTGGTGTGCGTCGAGCCGTCCTTGGCCCTGGTGTCCATCTCCAGCACCTGGAGGCCGGGCGTGGGCTCCTCGAAGCCGACGCGGGCCACGTGCGGCAGCCGGTCCACCCAGAGGTGGGCCTCGTTGATGAAGTCGTACACGTCCTTGGCGGCGCCCTCGATGAGCACCGTGTCCTCGAAGGAGAAGGTCAGCTCGCGGGTGGCGTGGGCGCGCTCGACGTTCTCCTTCAGGGCGGCCAGCTCCGAGCGGGAGTTGCGGTCGACGGCCTCGTCGATCCAGGCGAGGCCCTCGGGGTCGTCGTCGACGGCTCGGTAGTCGTGCAGGAGCCGCACCAGGGAGTCGCCGCCCGGCAGTTCCTCGATCACCCAGGCGCCGCCCATCGCGGCGACCGGGGGCGCGGAGACCTCCTGGCGGAAGGTGATCCGGCGGTTCGCGGGGTCCAGGGTGCGGCGCGAGGTCCAGCTCTTGGGGGCGCCGTTGGCGGTGGCCCAGATGCGGATGCGCTCCTCGCGCTCGCCCTTTTCCAGGTGGTCCACGTAGATGGTGGGCGGGAAGATCCGGGGCCAGTTCTCCACCTCCGCGATCAGCCGGTAGACGGCGTCGGCGGGGGCCGAGACGGTGATCTCGTGCGCCACCTCGCGGGTTGTCTCTTCCGTCGTGGTCACGTCCTCGTCCTCATCTTCCTGTGTTGGTCCGGCAGGCGGGTGTCGGCGCCGGCGTCTGGAGTGGGCGTCCTCGGGAGCCGGCGGGGATCAGAAGTTGCCCAGGCCGCCGCAGACGTTGATCGCCTGAGCGGTGACGGAGGCGGCGGTGTCGGAGGCGAGGTAGCCGACCATTCCGGCGACCTCCTCCGGCGTGGAGTAGCGGCCGAGCGGGATCTTGGCCTGGAACTTCTCGAGGATCGCGTCCTCGGTGGTGTCGTAGGCGGCGGCGTAGCCCTGACGGACGCGCTGGGCCATCGGGGTCTCGACGTAGCCCGGGCACACGGCGTTGACGGTGATGCCGGTCGGGGCGAGCTCGTTGCCGAGGGCCTTGGTGAAGCCGACGACGCCGTGCTTGGAAGCGGAGTAGGGGGCGCCGAGGACGACTCCCTGCTTGCCGGCGGTGGACGCGATGTTGATGATCCGGCCCCAGGTGCGGCCGCGCATGCCGCCGGTGTTGAGCACCTCGCGGGTCATCCGGAAGACGCTGTTGAGGTTGGTGTCGATGACGTCGTCCCACAGCTCGTCGGCGATGTCGGCGGTCACTCCGCCGCCGCTGCGGCCGGCGTTGTTGACAAGGATGTCGACGGCGCCGAAGCGGTCGACGGCGGCCTGCACGAAGGCCTGGACGGCGTCCGCCGAACGGACGTCCACGGCGGCGCCGTCCGCCTCCAGCCCCTCCTCCTGGAGCTGCTTGACCGTCGCGGCCACGTTGTCGGCGTCACGCGCCCCGATGAACACGCGGTGCCCTGCGGCGCCCAGCTGCCGGGCCGCGGCCAGGCCTATGCCACTGGTGGCTCCGGTGATCAGCGCGACGCGCTGCGTCTGGTGCTGCGGCATGCTCTTTCAACTCCCTTGGGTGGAGGACTACGGAGGGGTGTGGGGATGGGGGGTGGTGGGGGGACGGGGGACGGGTGGTGAGCCGCCGCCGGGTGAGTGGAGTGGGGGATGCGCCGACGGCGGCATGATCACGAAATGTCGGGTACGGCGAGGCGTCAGGCGGCAGCCTGAGTTCCGCCCCCCAGCTGGGTGTTGACCGCATCGATCAGGGCACGGGGCGTGTTGCTCTCCGACAGGACGTCGTCGTCCAGGACGATCCCGTACTCCCTCTCGATCCGGCCGCCGGTCTCGAGCAGCGCCAGCGACTCGTAGCCGAGGTGCTCGAAGTCCGCGTCGAGGATGTCGCCGTCGAGATCGACACTCTCCTCGGCGCCGGCGCCCTCGATGAGGATGCGCTTGAGGTCGTCGAGGGTGAACTGCTGCGGTTCCACGTGGGGTTCCTTTCGGGTACGGGTTGGTAGTGGTGTTGGTGGCCCGGCCTGGTGGTCGGTGGCTGGTGGTGGGCGGGCGGTTGGTGGGCGGGCGGTCAGTGGCCTGTTCGTCGGAGGTCGGTTGACCGGAGGTCAGTGGCCTGTCGACCGGGGACCAGTGGCCTGTTGGCGGGAGGCCACTGGCTGTGGGCCGTGGGCTGTGGGCCGCTGGCCGCTGGCCGCTGGCCAGATGTCAGCTCGCCCCGGGCCCCGATCGGCGGCGGGCCCTCAGGCCACCCCCCGCACCACCGCCGCCGAGTTGAACCCCCCATACCCCCGGGCCAGGATCAGGGCCGTTCGTAGTGTGGTCTCGCGTGGGCGGTCGATTACCAGGTCGAGGGGGTGGTCGGGGGACGGGGTCACGTGGACGGTCGGAGGGATGATGCCGTCGCGGATGGCGAGGAAGGCGGTGGCCAGGTCCAGGGGGGCCGCGCCCGAGTAGAGGCGGCCCGTCATCGTCTTGGGGGCGGTGACCGGGACGGAGCGGGGGCCGAAGACCGCCGTGATCGCCTCGGTCTCGATGCGGTCGAGCTCGGGGTCGGCCGCCGCGTCGGCGAAGACCACGTCCACCTGGTCGGCCCGCACATCTGCGTCGTCCAGGGCGAGTTCGATCGCGCGGCGCAGGGCCGGCGGGCGTTCGGCGCCCGGTGCGGGGTCGAACGTCGCGGCGTACCCGGCGATCTCGCCGTAGATCCGCGCACCGCGCGACCGCGCCGACTCCTCGGACTCCATGACGAGCAGCGCACCGCCCTCGCCCGGCACATACCCGTCGGCGGCCCCGTCGAAGGGCAGATACGCCTGGCTGGGCTCGTCGCGCGTGGTCAGTCGCTGCGCGGCGAGCTGGGCGACCCAGCCCCACGGGCAGATGGAGGCGTCCACGGCGCCGGAGACCACGATCGGCGTGCCCTTACGGATCTGGCGGCGTGCCTGCGCCACCGCGTCCAGCCCGCCGGCCTGGTCGCTGACTACGACGCTGCTGGGGCCCTTCATGCCGTGCCGGATGGAGATCTGGCCGCTGTTGACCGCGTAGAACCAGGCGAACGACTGGTACGCGCTGACGTACTGGCTGCCCCGGCTCCACAGCGCCTGCAGCTCACCCTGGCCGAACTCGAAGCCGCCCGACGAGCTCGCCGTGACCACGCCCATGTCGAACCCGGGCAGGTCCTGCGGCCGTATCCCCGCGTCCGCGAGCGCCCAGTCGGCGGCGACCAGTGCCAGCCGGGTCATCCGGTCGGTCTGCGGCAGCAGCCGGCTCGGCAGGTGCTCCTCGGCCGCGAAGCCGGGGATCTCACCGGCCAGCCGCGCCGGGTAGCTCGACGGGTCGAAGCGGGTGATCCGCCCGATGCCGCTCTTCCCGGCGAGCGTCGCCGCCCAGTAGTCCTGAACTCCCAGGCCGTTGGGGGCCGTGACACCGAGGCCCGTCACCACGACCGCGTTCATGCCATGCTCCTCTCGGGACGGGCGAGCACCATCGCGCTCTGGAAGCCGCCGAACCCACTGCCCACCGACAGCACCGCGTCGGTCAGCTGCTCGCGGGCGGTGAGCGGCACGTAGTCGAGGTCGCACTCCGGGTCGGGGGTGTGCAGGTTCGCCGTGGGCGGCACCACGTGGTGCTCCATCGCCAGCGCGGACGCGGCGATCTCGATCGACCCGATCGCGCCGAGCGAGTGCCCCACCATCGACTTGATGGAGCTCACGGGAGTGCGGTAGGCGTGCTCGCCGAGGCTCTTCTTGAAGGCGGCCGTCTCGTGCCGGTCGTTCTGCTTGGTGCCGGAGCCGTGGGCGTTGATGTAGTCGATCTGGTCCACGTTCATACGGGCCTCGTCCAGCGCCACCGTGATCGCCTCGGCCATCTCCGCGCCGTCCGGCCGCAGACCGGTCATGTGGTACGCGTTGCTGCGGGTGGCGTAGCCGGCGATCTCGGCGTAGATGTGCGCCCCGCGCCGCCGCGCGCTCTCCAGCTCCTCCAGGACGAACACCGCACAGCCCTCGCCGAGCACGAACCCGTTGCGGGTGCCGTCGAACGGCCGCGAGGCCTGCTCGGGGTCCTCCCGGCGCGGGGTCGTCGCCTTGATGGCGTCGAAGCAGGCCATGGTGATCGGCGAGATCGGCGCGTCGGACGAACCGGCGATCATCACGTCGGCCGAGCCCTCACGGATCAGCTCGACGGCATAGCCGACGGAGTCGATGCCGGAGGTGCAGCCGGTGGACACCACGGTGTTGGGGCCCTCCGCGCCCACTGTCCAGGCGACCTCGGCCGAGAAGGAGCTCGGGACGAAGTAGTTGTAGAGGTGCGGTACGGCGTACTCGTGGTCGACCAGGTGCAGCCGGCCGCCGTCACTGACGATCCGGTACTCCTCGTCCAGCCCCATCGTGGCGCCGACCGCGCTGCCGATGGTGACGCCCACCCGGTGCGGTTCGTGGGCGGCGAGGTCGATCCCGCTGTCGGCCACCGCGCCGCGCGCCGCGACCACCGCGAACTGCGCGGCCCGGTCCATCCGGCGGACCTCCTGCGGGGTGAGCCCGTGCCGGTCCGGGTCGAAGTCCATCTCCGCGGCGACCTGCGAGCGGAACGGGCTCGGGTCGAAGAAGGTGATCCCGCGCGTCGCGGTGCGGCCCTCGCTGAGCAAGTTCCAGAAGCTGTCCTTGCCGACGCCTCCGGGCGCGAGGACCTCGATCCCGGTGATGACGACCCGCGCGGGACTGTCCCGACGGCCGCTCATCGGGAGGCCTCCCAGTTGTAGAAGCGCGTGGCCATGGCGTCGGCGGGGGAACGCCAGGTGGCCGGGTCGTAGGCCTCTATGTGGGGCTTCAGGTCCTCACTGATCCGCACGAAACGCTCGTCGGACTTGGCCTTCTCGATCAGCTCGCCACCGTTGTCCGCGTCGAAGTCCTGCAAGTGGAAGTAGAGACCTCGGTAGTGGAAGAGCTGGCGGCGTCGCGTACCCATCAGATGGGGCATCTCGGTCTCGTCGAACGCGCCGAACAACTTGGCGACATCGACCGCTGAGCCCGGTTCCATCCGAGCCACGATCAAGGTGCTGTGCATGAGCTCTCTCCTTGGAAATGGTGCGTGGGAAAGGGGGCACGGAACACGGAATGGGAAGTCGATTCCCGTCAGTCGATGCCCCGGCAGATGTGCGGATGGTCGCTGTCGTTCTCGTCGTCCTCGCCGGCCAGGAGCCAGGCGGGCGCCTGGGGCGCGGGCGCGTTGCGCCCGTCGTACGGCTCGGAACCCGTCCTGGAAAAGGTCTCGGAATAGGTTCCGGAGTACGCCCCGGAGTACGCCCCGGAGTACGTCTTGGAATACTTCTCGGAATACGTATCGGAGTACATCTGGTCACACCTCCCTGGGACTTCCTCAGTCCTTGATCTCGCAGATGGCTGCGCCGGAGGTGAGGGAGGTGCCGACGACGGCGGACAGGTCCTTGATGGTGCCGGACTTGTGGGCGTTGAGCGGCTGTTCCATCTTCATCGCTTCGAGTACGACGATGAGGTCGCCTTCCTTGACCTCCTGGCCTTCCTCGACGGCGACCTTGACGACGGTGCCCTGCATCGGGGAGGCGAGGGTGTCGCCGGAGGCGGCGGGGCCGGAGTTGCGTGCCGCCCGCCGCTTCGGCCTGGCACCGGCGGCCAGCCCGGTGCGGGCCAGGGTCATGCCGAGGGAAGCCGGCAGGGAGACCTCCAGGCGCCGGCCGCCCACTTCGACCACCACGGTGTCGCGACCGGGTTCGTTCTCGGTGTCGGTGGCGACGGTGGTGGCGAAGGGCTTGATCTCGTTGACGAACTCGGTCTCGATCCAGCGGGTGTGGACCGTGAACGGGTCGCTGGAGCCGGTCAGTTCCGGCGCGAAGGCCGGGTCCTTGACGACCGCGCGGTGGAACGGGATCGCGGTGGCCATGCCCTCGACCTGGAACTCGGCGAGGGCGCGGGCGGCGCGCTGGAGCGCCTGCTGACGGGTGGCGCCGGTGACGATCAGCTTGGCGAGCAGGGAGTCCCACGCCGGGCCGATCACGCTGCCCGACTCGACGCCGGCGTCCAGGCGGACGCCGGGGCCGGTCGGCGGGGCGAACGTGGTGACCGTGCCCGGCGCCGGGAGGAAGCCCCTGCCGGGATCCTCGCCGTTGATGCGGAACTCCAGCGAATGGCCACGGATGACGGGGTCGTCGTAGCCGAGTTCCTCGCCGTCGGCGATGCGGAACATCTCACGCACGAGGTCGATGCCGGTGACCTCCTCGGTGACCGGGTGCTCGACCTGGAGGCGGGTGTTGACCTCCAGGAACGAAATCGTGCCGTCGGCCCCGACCAGGAACTCCACGGTGCCGGCACCGACATACCCCGCCTCGCGAAGGATCGCCTTCGACGCCCCGTACAACTGGGCGACCTGCTCCTCGGAGAGGAACGGGGCGGGAGCCTCCTCCACCAGCTTCTGGTGGCGGCGCTGCAGCGAGCAGTCACGCGTGGACACGACCACGACGTTGCCGTGCTGGTCGGCCAGGCACTGCGTCTCGACGTGCCGGGGCTTGTCGAGGTACCGCTCCACGAAGCACTCCCCGCGCCCGAACGCCGCCACCGCCTCACGGACCGCGGAGTCGTAGAGCTCGGGCACTTCCTCCAGCGTGCGGGCGACCTTCAGGCCGCGTCCGCCGCCGCCGAAGGCGGCCTTGATCGCGATCGGCAGGCCGTGTTCCTCGGCGAAGGCGACGACCTCGTCGGCGCCGGAGACCGGGTCGGGGGTGCCCGCGACGAGCGGGGCGCCGGCGCGCTGGGCGATGTGCCGGGCGGCGACCTTGTCACCGAGGTCGCGGATGGCCTGCGGCGGCGGGCCGATCCAGATCAGGCCGGCGTCCAGGACGGCCTGGGCGAACTCGGCGTTCTCCGACAGGAAGCCGTAGCCCGGGTGGATGGCGTCCGCGCCGGACTCGCGTGCGGCCTTGAGGACCTTCTCGATGTCCAGATAGCTGCTTGCCGGGGTGTCACCGCCCAGGGCGAACGCCTCATCCGCAGCGCGGACATGCGATGCGTCGCGGTCCGGATCCGCGTAGACGGCCACGCTCGCGATCCCGGCGTCCCGGCAGGCCCGGGCCACGCGGACAGCGATTTCGCCACGGTTGGCGATGAGCACCTTGCGCACGACTGGCCCCCTCCTCAATCGGCAGGAATTCTGGGATGATCAAGCGCGGCCGGGGTAATTCCCCTCCCGGGCAGGCGCTGAATACCTGTCCATACTCGGTGCCTGACCTCGGCGCTTTCAACAGCCGCCCATTAAGCCTTCGGACCAGATCCTCAGCGGGGATACGGCTTTGTTGGCGCAGCGCCAGGCAAGTGTCAGGGAATTGTCAGAAGCCCCGTCGAACCGCTGAGGGCGGCAGAACCGTCGACCTGCACAGGAAAAGGCCAGGGCATGCGAAAGGGCGGGCTCCCCGTCCGGAGCCCGCCCTTTTCGAAGTCGGCGGCGATGTGGTGACATCGCGCCGGGTGCGAGATCAGCCACTACCGAAGCGGAACCCCACTCCGCGTACGGTGACGATCCAGTCGCTGCCCCCCAACTTGCCTCGTAGGCTGCTGACATGGGTGTCCACGGTGCGACGGGACCAGGACCCACCCCAGACCTGCTGCATGATGCGCTTGCGCGAGATCACCGTCTCCGGGTGGGAGGCGAGCAGATAGAGCAGATCGAACTCCTTGCGGGTGACCTCCACGACCTGGCCGTGCAGGCTCACCTCGCGCGAGGCGGCGTCGATGCGCAACGGCCCGCGTGAGACGACCTGCTCGATCTGCACCTGCGGACGCGAGCGACGCATGACGGCATCCATCCGGGCCATCAGTTCCCGGAAGCCGTAGGGCTTGACGAGGTAGTCGTCCGCGCCGGCCTGGAGACCGAGGACACGGTCCAGTTCCGTCCCCCACCCCGTGACGGCTATCAGTGGGACGTCGCTCAGGGAACGGATGGAGCGGCACACCTCCAGACCGTCCAGGTCGGGTAGTTCGAGATCCAGCAGAACGATGTCCGACACCTGGTAGGCCTGCAGAGCCGCGTTGCCCGTGCCGACCCCCTCTACCTGGTGGCCGTGCCGCCGCAGTCCGGCGGCGAGGGCCTCCATGTCGCCGGTGTTGTTCTCGACCACCAGGACCCGCCAGTTGGTCGACGGCTTCCGGATCTGCGAGGTAATGGGCTTTCGAAACTCCAGAGTGCTGCTCGTTGCGCGTTGGCTCACTGCTCTCCCCCTGAACATGTAGTTCCCGCTCGAGCGCCTTGGCTTGTCGAGCCTAAAAACCTACCTCTCGGTTTGTCAAAAAAAAACTCGGTAAACTCACCGTCTGTGACAACTGATGCCACTTTTGCCGGAGTTGGCAGGACATGAAGGATCAATTCCGCCGCGAGACGTAACCGGGCTCGTAATTCTGGATCTTGGAAGTGGTCAAAATTCGCCCCCAGGTCATCGGAAAGCAATCACTGACGGCGGCTGCGGTTTGTTCTGGGTCTCAACCACCGGGCCCACTCGCCCGTAGATCAACGTGGATCGAGTGCCTGGGGCAGCCTCGCCCGATGCATTGCGCATCCCCTGAGGGCAGTGGTAGACCGTCCGGGATGTTCTCGGCTGGCTGATTCCCTGCTTCCACTTCTCCCTCGCCCTGGTCATGAGGTGGGAAAGTGTGATCTTCTGGGCAGTACTGACAGTGTGTCGATAGAAACAAGAGCCGCAGCCGGACCGACGCTCCCGTCAGTCGGACATCCGCACCCCACAAACAAACCTTCAAGTCCGTTTCCTGGACTGCGGGATGAAAGGATTCAGGCAGGTGGGACTACAACAGGAGAGGGCGATCCGCACCCGCCGGCTCATGCTGAAGTCGGCGGCAGACGTCTTCGACCGCGAGGACTACGCCTCGGCCAGGCTCTCCGACATCAGCGCGCGGGCCAACATGAGCACGGGCGCGCTGCACTTCCACTTCGCGAACAAGGAGGACCTGGCCCAGGCGGTCGTGAACGAGGCGCGCGGCATCCTGTGGCGCGCCGCGCGCCTCGCGTACGAGAAGAACTCCGAGCCGCTGCAGGCCCTCACCGACATCTCGCACACCCTGAGCCAGTTGCTGTCCTGGGACGTGGTGTCGCGGGCCGGGCTGCGTTTGGACAACGACCGGTCCCGCAAGGGGCGGGAGCAGTTCATCCACGCGTGGCACGCCTGCGTGCAGCGGCTGCTGGACCGCGCGCGCCAGGAGGGCGGGGTCGCCGCGCAGGTCCAGCTGCCGGCCCTGACCTGTGCGATCGTCGCCGCGACGACCGGCATAGGAGTACTGATAAAGGGGGGCGAGGGCGACCGGACCCGGCTGGCCTTCACGGGGTTCTGGCAGGGCTTCCTGCCGGGGCTCGCCGCACCGAGCCTGCTCGGCGCACTGAACCCCGGCGGCACACCGGACGTCGTCGACCACGCGCTCGCCGTGTCGCGTTACCTGCCCTACGCCCCGGAGGAAGAGATCGACGCGGAGGCAGCGACCACGGGGGTGAGGTGATGCGGACCCGGTACCGGGTCCGGGACCGGCCGTGGGAGCGGTCGTGAAATCGGCCGCTGGAGCGGTCGTTGGACCGGCCGTGGGGGCGGCCGTGACATCGACCGTCGGAGCGGCAGTGGGGCTGGCCGCCGGCGCGGCAGCGGGACCGGCCGTCGGAGCGGTCGCGGGACCAGCCGCGGGCCGGTGCCGAATTGGGGTGCCCGCGTCATCGCGTCCCGGCGGTGCCGTCAGCGGCGGGCCCTCGGACCCCGGCGACCGTGCGGGAGTTGCCGGCGGCAGGGCGCGGGTCGGCCACGGCCGTGCGCCCCCGCGCCGCACGCCGTGGCGACCCTGTGTTCGCCGTCCGGGACGGACAAGATGACCGGCGAAGCCGCCGGAACCCCCTGCGCCGCCGCCAGGACGTGGCGGCTCAGCCGCCGTCCCTCGGCGCGCCGTCGCCCAGGGTCAGCGTGAAGACGGGCTCATCCTGCTGGAGGCCCTGTACCTGCATCACGGTGCCCTGTTCCGCGGACCGGTGCGGGCCGGCCAGGATCCAGCAGGGCTCGGTCAGTTCGCAGTACTTGTGGAAGGCGATCCGCATCGAGGCGGGGTGGAAGTCGTGCCCGGGCGTCAGCACGTTGGCGGCCTGGCGGGCGGCTTCGAGGAGCACCATGCCGGGGACGTGGTCGTTCGGCCGGGCGAAGAGTGTGGGGTGCGTGGTGTCCAGGCGGAGCCGCCAGCCGGGCCGGTGCCAGGAGGGGGCGAGGACGACGTCCTTGCGGTCGCCGCGGCCGGTCTCGCGGGGCGCGACGGCGGGCAGCAGCGGCAGGGGCCGGCCGGCGACGGACATCCGCTCGCCGCGCAGCCGGTGGTAGACGCGCGCCGAGGTGCAGCCCAGGATGCCCATGCTCGTGGCGAGGAGCCGGCCGAGGCGCTGGAAGCGCAGGTCGACCCGCATGCCGACGAGGCGCCCGGCGCGTAGCTGGACGTCGGTGCACTCGACGACGACGTCGATCGCGCCCGAGGCGCCCGCCACGGTGAACTCCGTTGTCTCGACGCGGTATCCGAGCTCCCGCATGACGAACTGGTCGCCGATCGGGACTCCGAACTCGGCGTGGGCCAGCATCATCGTCGCCTGCCGGGTGGTCTCGGCGACGAGCAGCGGATCCTGATACCCGCCGGGCAGCGGGGCGAAGAAGCGGTGTGCGGCGGGCCAGTTCACCGAGACCAGGAAGCTGTGCTCGGTCAGGCGCAGCCAGTCGACGGGGAAACGGTCCTCGGGGGCCGGGCGGTGGCACAGCTCGGCGGTGGCCCTGCCGTCGGGAATCAGAACCGGGGAGTCGGTCCGGTATGCGGGCCGTGAGGCGGACTCTTCCGAGTGGATCGGTGCGGCCGGTCCGGCAAGCGGACCGCTGTGCCGGGCCGTGCTGTCCCCATGGGTGGGGTCGGGTCGCTCCTGCGCCGGGTCCAGACCCGTACGAGACTCAACAAACCGGTCTACTACGGATATCGCGCCATCAGGCATGGATTGCCCCCTGAGTCGATACATGTGGGGATCGTTCCCCTCTCGACAAAAGACTGGCAGTCCGGTTCTCTTTGCGGGGGAACCTGACCAAGCTCTGACATAGAAACAGGCACGGACGCATGGCACGTCAAGCAAGAGCCATCCAGACCCGGAAGTCGATCCTGCTGGCGGCCGCAGAGGTGTTCGACGAGCGGGGCTACAGCACCGCCACCATCACGGAGATCATCGCGCGGGCCGGTGTCACCAAGGGGGCGCTGTACTTCCACTTCACCTCCAAGGAGGACCTGGCCCTCGGGGTGATAGCGGCGCAGCTGGAGCTCGGCCCGTTGCCTCCGCAGCGCACGAAGCTGCAGGAACTCGCCGACCAGGGCCTGTTGTTCGCACATCAGCTGCAGCACGACCCGCTGACCCGGGCCAGCGTCGGACTCGCCATGGACCAGTGGAGCGAGAGTGCCGAGAGCGCCGAGAGCGCTAATCCCTTTCACGGCAGACCGTTCCAGTCCTGGGCGGACCGGCTCACCGGACTGCTCGTCGAGGCGCGCGGACGCGGCGAGTTGCTGCCGCACGTGGACCCCGCGGAGACGGCGGAGCTGCTGTCCGGGTCCTTCACCGGTATCCAGTGGACGTCCCAAGTGCTGTGTCAGCGCAAGGACTTGACGCGCCGGGTGATCTCCATGTTCCGCCACCTCCTGCCGGCCGTCGCGATGCCGCAGATCCTTCCGACGCTGGAACTGACCCCTGACCGAGCCGTGTCGCTGCTCGCGTCGCGCGATGCGGCGCTGGAGGGGGAGGACGCACCGGCCGACGAGGAGTACGACGCCGCGGCCGAGGACGGCCCCGCGTCGGAGGCCGGCACGGCCTGGGAGCCCGACACCGCCCCCACCCCGGTACGGGAAGGGAGCGCTGCTCCGGAGGGGGAGGACAGCGCTGCCTGATCGGCGGTCCGCAACCGCCCCCGGAGACCGGCATCGCGCATCACCGAAGCGGGGCGGAGGGCGACGTTTCCTCCAAGCGGTAGCCGACGCCCCGGACTGTGGTGATCCACCCCTCGCCCAGCTTGGCGCGCAGGGCGCTGACGTGGGTGTCCACCGTGCGGGTGGAGATGGCCCACTCGTCCGCCCAGACCCCGGCGATCAGGTCCCGGCGTGAGATCACCGTCTCCGGTGCCGAGGCCAGCAGCAGAAGGATGTCGAACTCCTTGCGGGTCAGCTCCAACGGCTGCTCGCCGAGCCACGCCTCACGCGTCCCGGGGTCCAGCCGCAGGGCCCCGCAGGACACGCCGGCCGGGCCCCCGCCGCTGGCGACGCGCCGGGTCACCGCGTTCATCCGGGCGATCAGCTCCCGGAACCCGTACGGCTTCACCAGACAGTCGTCCGCACCCGACCGCAGGCTGAGCACCCGGTCCATTTCGGTGTCCCGGCTGGTGAAGGCGATCAGCGGGGTGGTGCCCCTGGCCCGGATCTCGGCGCACACCTGCAGACCGTCGAGGTCGGGCAACTCCAGGTCGAGCAGGACGACTTCGGCCTGTTCCCAGGCCTGGAGGGCCGCCCGTCCGGTGCGGGCCCGCCGGACCTGATGGCCGTTGCGCACCAGGCGGCAGACCAGGGGCTCGGCGGTCCCGTCATCCGGATCGATCACAAGTACGCGCATGTGCACTCCACTCCGGGCCGCGTCAGGGCGGTGCCGGGCACCTCCCGGTCGGCGGCCCGGACCGTCACTCGCCCGCCGACCGGGTGTGCACCACGCGGTAGGTGTTGGAGTCCCGCCAGATGGCCAGCGCGTCCAGCTTGGCGTCGATCCTCTGCCGCTCCGCCGACCGCTGCGCCGCGGGCTGCTCGCGGAAGGCGTCGTAGGCCTCCTTGCTGTCCCACTGCGCGTAGACGACGACCCACTTGCCCTCGATGCCACGGCCGCGCAGACCGCGCAGCACCGTGTGGCTGCGGTATCCCGGGACCTTCTGCAGCCAGTCCTGGGCCGCGCCGAGGGTGTCGACCAGGTCGTCCTGGTGCTTCTCGGCGACGCCGTACAGGTCGATGACCGTGTAGTCCTCGCGCTCCGGCCCGATCTCGGTGTCCCCGGCGCCCGGCTTCGACTGGGTGAACACCGCCTCGTTCTGGAGGAGCCGTATCGCGGTGGTGATCTCACCGAAGAGCGGCAGGGTGCGGTGCTTGAACTCCTCGCCGGCGTAGCGCGCCTCCAGGTCCTCGGTGGAGCGCCACTGGATGAAGTTGGCGGTGCCGAACTTGGTCTGCCCGCTGTGCACGGTGCTGGAGATCCAGCCGTCGTAGGCGGCGGCGTCGACGATCTCGCGCATCGCGGCGAGCAGGCTGTCCTGCTTCTCGGCGGAGTCGGTGGAGAACAGGTTGAGGACGGTCAGGTTCTTACCATCGGCTGCGATCTTCGGCATTCTCTTCTCTTCCGGTAGATCGGGTGATGAAAGGTTGACGAAAGAAGCAGAACTCGAATTTCCGGCTCAGCGGATCAGTTCAGCGAATCAGCTCAACAGATCAGCTCAACGGATCAGTGCTTCCCGACCAGCATGACAAGTCCTCAACTCCTGCTGAAGGGCGCCGTGTTCAGGACTACGCGCGGATTGTCAGGTCTTTTCCGTCAGCGTCAGATCTTCCGCAGCTACGTCAGGTCTTCGACAAGTGCCCTTGGGCGCCCATTGGCCACCACGCGATGCTCGGGTAATGAATTCCGTCACGTCAGCAGCCGAAATCAGCACCTTGCTGGACCGATATCTATTGGGCCTCGACGAGGACAAACTCGACGACGCGTGGGCGCGCACGCTGTTCAGCGACGACGCCCGTGTCGAGTTCCCGATGGCCCGGCACGAGGGCATCGAGGGGCTCGCCGCCTGGCACCGGCAGGCACTCGACGCGTTCGCGCGCACCCAGCATCTCAACTCCCCGGCGGTGGTGGACCTCACCGGCGAGAAGCGGGCGGTGCTGCGCGCCAACCTGGTCTCCACCCACGTACACCATCCGGACGCGCCCGGCGATCCGCTGTTCGTCTCCGGCACCCTGGTCCACGGCGAGGCCCGGCACACCGAGCAGGGCTGGCGGCTGACGGAGCTGTCGTTCCAGCTGGTCTGGTCGACGGGCAGCCCGCCGCGGCCCGGGGGCTCCCGATGACCGCGCTGGCGGCGGGGGGCGGGGAGCAGCAGATGGCCACCATGCTGCTCGGCATCGGCGTGATCCTGCTGGTCGGCGCCGCCCTCGGTGCGCTCGCCCGGAAGCTGGGCCAGCCCAAGGTGATCGGCGAGATCACCGCCGGCATCGTGCTCGGCCCGAGTCTGCTCGGCCTGTTCCCGGGCGATCTGACGGAGCGCCTGTTCCCGGGCGATGTACGGCCGTTGCTTTCTGCTGTCTCCCAGGTCGGCCTCGTCCTGTTCATGTTCGTGGTCGGCTGGGAGTTCGAGAAGCGGCTGATACGGCCGCACGCGCGTCTGGCGGCGGGCGTCTCGCTGTCGTCGATCGTGCTGGCCTTCGGGCTGGGCGTCGCCGCGGCGGTCGTGCTGTATCCGCACCACGACACGGTGGCCGGCAAGCACATCTCCTTCATCGCGTTCGCCACCTTCATGGGTACCGCGATGTCCGTGACGGCGTTCCCGGTGCTGGCACGGATCCTCACCGAGAACAAGCTGATGGACACCCGGGTCGGCGCCCTGTCACTGGCCAGCGCCGCGATCGACGACGTCCTCGCCTGGTGTCTGCTGGCGTATGTGTCGGCGCTGGTCAGCTCGGACGGCGACTACGCGGGCCTGGCCCGGATCGGGGCGCTCAGCGTCGTCTATGTCGCGCTGATGTTCCTGGTGGTACGGCCGCTGGTGGCCCGGCTGGTGTGGCGTTGGGCGGCGACGGAGCGCTGGAGCGCGCTGCTCGCGGTGCTGTGCGCGGGCGTGTTCGCCTCGTCGTGGCTGACCTCGTGGATCGGCATCCACCAGATCTTCGGCGCGTTCCTGTTCGGCTTCGTCATGCCGCGCGAGCCCCGGAGGGTGCTCGCGGCGAACCTGCGCCGGCCGCTGGACGACGTCAGCGTCGTGCTGCTGCCGGTGTTCTTCATCGTCACCGGACTCGGCGTCGATCTCGGCTCCCTGACCGCGACCGACTACCTGTCGCTGGCCCTGGTCATCGGTGTGGCCTGCGCGGGCAAGCTGGTCGGCGCGATCGTGCCGGCCCGGCTGTCCGGCCTGTCCTGGCGTGAGTCCAAGGACCTGGGCGTGCTGATGAACACCCGTGGCCTCACCGAACTCATCATCCTCAACGCCGCCGTGAGCCTCGGAGTGCTCGACGGACGGATGTTCACCATGCTGGTGATCATGGCCCTCGTGACGACGGCGATGGCGGCCCCGCTGCTGTCCCGGCGCGAGCACCTCACGGCCGGCGTGACCGAAAAGGCTCGTACACCCGTCGCGGACGCGACCGCGCCGCGCACCTGACGAGGGGGCTCACGTGATACCCGTCCAACCGTTGTCCCAGCACGGCCGGCAGTTGTCGCAACCGCCGGTCGACGGCCGCGCGTTGCGCACGGTGTGCGGCAACTTCGCCACCGGCGTCACCGTCATCACCACCGGAGGTCCCGAGGACGGCGCCGCCACCACGGTGAACTCCTTCACGTCCGTCTCACTGGAGCCGCCGCTGGTGCTGTTCTGCCTGCACCGGCAGTCGCGGCTGCGTCCGGCCCTCCAGCGGTCCGGAGGCTTCGTGGTCAACTTTCTGACACGCAGTCAGGCAGGGCTGGCGTGGAAGTTCGCGGGCCGTGAGTCGGCACGCCTGGCGGAGGTCCCGCACCACCGCTCCACGAGCGGACTGCCGGTCCTCACCGAGGCGCTGGCCTTCCTGGAGTGCCGACTAGCCGACGAGTACGACGGCGGTGACCACGCCATCCTGCTCGGCGAGGTCACCGCCCTGGGCACGTCGACGGAGGAGACCGACCCGCTGGTCTTCTACAAGGGCGCGATGCGCGTCCTCGACACCGATGCCCCCGCGCCGGCCCGGGGTTAGCGGCGTTCGGGGTCAGCAGCCGTCCCGGGGTCGGCAGCCGGTCCCGGCGCAGGTCAGCGCGGTACAGCGGCCGGTTCGTCCGCCGCGTCGAACTCCCGCCTGGCCCGCTCCACCTTCTGGAGGTTCTCCCCGGACCACTCGGCGAGGTGGGCGAAGATCGGCGCCAGGCTGCGGCCCAGCTCGCTGATCTCGTACTCCACCCGGGGCGGCACCTCGGGGTAGTACGTCCGCACGACCAGGCCGTCGCGCTCCATCTGGCGCAGCCGCTGGGTGAGGACCTTCGGCGTGATGGTGCGGATGTTGCGCTGGAGCTCGACGAAACGCTGCCGGCCGAACTCGTGCAGCGTCCACAGGATCGGTGTCGTCCAGCGGCTGAAGACGATGTCGACCACCGGGGAGACCGGGCACGCCAGCTCCGAGTCGACCTGTCCGCCACGCGTGGTGGTGCTGCCCATGGCGCCAGTGCTGCCCATTCGGACCCTCCCAGGAAGTCACTTTCCTCTAGGTACCTACTTTACCCAGGATGCTAGCTTCCCGGAAGACGGTGAGCGGGCCCCCGCTCCCGGCCTCGCGCCATGTCATTCCCGCACTTCCCGTCCCTACGGAACTCTCCGTCACATCTCCTAGGAGCGACATGTCGACCCAAGAGTCGCTGCGTCCCCACTCCACCGACGAATCGGCCCCGCCGCACCGCCCGGGACTCATCCTGGCGTTCCTCTGCCTGGCCGGCTTCATGACCTTCCTCGATGTGTCCATCGTCAACGTGGCCCTGCCGACCATCGAGGACGAACTGCACATCTCCCAGACGTCGTTGCAGTACATCGTCACCACGTACGGCATGCTGCTCGGCGGCTTCCTGCTGCTGACCGGCCGGCTGGCGGACGCCTTCGGCCGTCGCCGGATGCTGCAGACCGGCCTGATCCTCTTCGCCCTGTCCTCGCTGCTCGCCGGGTTCGGGCAGAGCGCGGCCATGCTGATCGTGGCGCGCGGCGCCCAGGGCCTCGGCGCCGCGTTCATCGCGACCGCCGCGCTGTCCCTGCTCGCCAACAACTTCGCGGAGGGCGCCGAGCGCAACAAGGCGCTCGGTGCGTGGGGCGCGCTCAGCGGTATCGCCGCCGTCGCCGGTGTCACCCTGGGCGGTCTGCTCACCGACGGTCCGGGCTGGCGCTGGATCTTCTTCATCAACGTGCCGATCGGCCTGGTCTGCGCCCTGATCGCCCCGAGGATCGTCGGCGAGAGCCGCGCCGCGGAACGCCGCAGCTCCTTCGACGTCGCCGGTGCCGTGACGCTGACCGCCGGTCTCGTGCTGCTCATCTTCAGCCTCGGCCAGACCATCGACGACTCGGACGTCCCGTTGGCCCGCGTCTACGGCGGCTTCGCCCTCTCCGCGGTCCTGCTGATCACGTTCCTGCTGATCGAGCGCCGCGCCGAGGCACCGCTGATCCCGCTCGGCGTCTTCAAGCGCAAGTCGCTGCGGGCCTCCAACATCGTCGCCGTCCTGCTGCTCGGCACCTGCGTCACGCTGTTCTTCTTCGCCAGCCTGTTCATGCAGCAGGTCCTCAACTGGTCGGCCCTGAAGACCGGTCTGGCCTACGTCCCGCTCGCCGTGATCGTCGCGGTCGGCGCCGGTATCGCCTCCCAGCTGGTGACCAAGGTCGCCGCCAAGCCGGTGCTGATGGCCGGCCTGACGCTGACCAGCGTCGGCATGTTCCTGCTGTGGCGGGCCCCGTCCGACGCCTCCTACGTCGTGGACCTGCTGCCCGCGTTCCTGATCTCCGGTCTCGGTCTCGGCCTGTCCTTCGTGCCGGTGCAGGTCGCCGCGTTCACCGGCACCCAGGAGGACGAGTCCGGTCTGTCCGCGGGGCTCATCAACACCGCGCAGGAGGTCGGCGGTGCCCTCGGCCTCGCCGTGGCCGCCACCTACGCCTTCCGCCAGGTCGAGCAGCTGACCGAGTGGGCGGACGGGGTGCCCGCGCGGGTGACCCAGGCGCGCACCGAGGTCTTCCACGACGCGTTCCTCGCGGGCGCCTGCTTCGCCGTGGCCGGCCTGCTCCTCACGCTGCTCCTGCTGCCCTTCACCAGGGCGTCGGACCAGCCGGCCGCCGCTCCCGCCGAAGCCTGAGATCGGAACCCCGCCATAGATCGGAAAGCCACCATGCCGACGTCACCACGGTTGTCCTCCGCGGCCGAGGACTTCCTCGCCGAGAACCATCTGTGCACCTTCACCACGCTGCGCCCCGACGGCTCGCCCCATGTGACGCCCGTGCGGTTCACCTGGGACGGCGAGGCGGGCCTGGCGCGGGTCATGACCGCGGTGACACGGCGCAAGGCCAGGAACCTTCTGGCCACGCCCGCCGGCCGGGCCTCCCTCTGCCAGACGGTGGGGCCCCGCTGGATCACCCTGGAGGGCACCGCCACCGTCCACGACGACCCGTTACGGGTCCAGGAGGGCATCCGGCGGTACGCCAAGCGGTACTGGACGCCGCCGCCGGAGCCGCCGGGCCTGGTCGTGATCGAGATCCAGGTCGACCGGGTGCTGGGCCTGCTCTGAGCCGGGTCCGAGCCGGCCGAGGGCGTCGGAACTTCCTTCCGGCGCCCTCGCGCATTTCCACCTCCTGACGCAACTGCAGAATCTCTGACGAAACTTGTCAGAGACCTGTACTTGCGGCCATTCAGCTTCCCCAACTCCCCCGGAATACTGGAGAAAAATCCACTGGGAGAGGAAACATGGATAATTTTCATGCCGACGTGATTGTTGCCGGGGCCGGCCCGTCCGGACTCATGCTCGCCGGTGAACTCCGCTTGGCCGGACGGTCGGTGGTCGTACTCGACCGCCTGGCGGAGCCGATGCAGCAGTCCCGGGCGCTCGGTTTTTCCGCCCGCACCATCGAGGAGTTCGGTCAGCGCGGACTTCTCGAGAAATTCGGTCAACTCGAGACGATACCCTTCGGGCATTTCGGTGGACTGCCCATCGACTATCGCATCGTCGAGGGCGGCAATTTCGGCGTCCGTGGTGTTCCGCAGTCGCGGACCGAGGCCATTCTGCTGGAGTGGGCGACCGGCCTCGGCGCCGAGATCCGTCGCGGGCACGAGGTCGTCGGCATGACCCAGGACGAGCAGGGTGTCGTCGTCGAGGTCGGCACCGCCGACGGTGTCGAGACGCTGCGCGCGGCCTACCTGGTCGGCTGTGACGGTGCCCGCTCCACCGTGCGCAAGCTGGCCGGCATCGACTTCCCCGGCACCAGCGCCACCATCGAGATGCTGATGGCCGACGTCGCCACCAACGAGCTGCGCATTCGCCCGACCGGCGAGGTGGGCGAGTCCGGCATGGTGGTGGTGCTCCCCCTCGGCCCCCAGGCCACCCGCGTCGTCGTCTTCGAGCGCGGCGCCGGCGTCCGCCCGACCCAGGAGGCGCCCACCTTCCCCGAGGTCGCCGCCGCCTTCCAGCGCGTCACCGGCGAGGACATCACCGGCCACAAGCCGCTGTGGACCAGCTACTTCACCGATGGCAGCCGGCAGGCCGCCGAGTACCGCCAGGGCCGGGTCTTCCTCGCGGGCGACGCCGCGCACATCCATCTGCCCATCGGCGCCCAGGGCATCAGCGCCGGCGTCGGCGACGTGGTGAACCTCGGCTGGAAGCTGGCGGCCGAGCTCAACGGGCACGCCCCCGAGGGTCTGCTGGACACCTACCACACCGAGCGCCACCCGGTCGGCGCCCGCATCGTCGCCAACACCCTCGTGCAGCGCTCCCTGTACCTCGGCGGCCCCGAGATGGAGCCGCTGCGCCGGCTCTTCGGCGAGCTGGTCGGCATCGAGGCGGTCCGCCGCCATCTGGTCGGCCTGGTCACCGGCCTGGACATCGGCTACGACATGGGCGACGGCGGCCACCCGCTGCTCGGCCGCCGGCTGCCCGACCAGGAGCTGCTGGTCGGCGACGAGAAGAGCGGTACGTACGAACTGCTCACCCGCGGCCGTCCGCTGCTGCTGAACCTGCGCGGCGGGGACGCCCTCACCGAGGCCGCCGCCGGCTGGGCCGACCGCGTCGACGTGGTCGCCGCCTCCCGCCCCGACCCCGCCGCCCCGGCCGCCGACCTGCTGGTCCGCCCCGACGGCTACATCGCCTGGGTCGGCATCGACGGCTCCACCGACGGCCTCGCGACCGCTCTGGAGCGCTGGTTCGGCGCCTCGCGCTCCGCTTGAGGTGCCGCGACGGGTCGTTCGTTGTGTGCGGCTCCGTCGTGGCTGGTCGCGCCCACGCGGCGGAGCCGCATGTCGATACAGGCCCGCGCCCCTGAGGGCGCTGCCCCGAACGTACGTCAGAAGAGGAGTCCCGAGTTGACCGGCAAGGCCGAGACACAGATGCCCACCAGGGCCGACACACAGAAGCCGGCGTCGAAAGCCGGCGAGTGGACCGAGTGCGACGTGATCATCCTGGGCGCCGGGATCGGCGGCTCGATCACCGGCGCCATCCTGGCCCGGCAGGGCGCGAAGGTGGTGCTCGTCGACGCCGGGCAGCACCCGCGGTTCGCGGTCGGTGAGTCGCAGAACCCGCAGCTCGTGGAGTGGCTGCACATCCTCGCCGTGCGCTACGACGTCCCCGAGATCAAGCACCTGCTCGACATCAAGGCGGTCACCAAGTACATCGGCGCCCACCACGGCAGGAAGCAGAGCTTCGGATTCGTACGGCACGTCCCGGACCGGGAGCCGGACCCGCGCGAGGCGACGATGTTCGTCATCCCGAAGATGCTGACCGAGGCGTCGCACATGTTCCGCCAGGACACCGACACCTACTACTTCAACGTCGCCGCCAAGTACGGCTGCACCCTGCGGCAGAACTGGCGCGCCACCGACCTGGACTTCGACGACGACGGCGTCACCGTCACCGGCCAGAGCGGCGAGGTCTTCCGCGCGAAGTACCTCATCGACGCCAGCGGCTTCCGCTCCCCGCTCGCCCAGAAGTTCGACCTGCGCGAGAAGCCCTCGCGGATCAAGCACCACGCCCGCTCGATGTTCACGCACTACGTCGGCATCAAGCCGTACGACGACGTGTGCAACTACCCCGACGCGCTGCGCCCGCCGGCCGAGTCCCCCTTCCACGGCGGCACCCTGCACCACCTGATCGAACGCGGCTGGTTCTGGATCATCCCGTTCGACAACCACAAGGACTCGCGCAACCCGATGTGCAGCGTCGGCCTGACCTTCGACGAGCGGCTCTACCCGCAGCCCAAGGACAAGACGCCGGAGGAGGAGTTCAACCACTACCTCGACATGTACCCGGCCGTGAAGCGCCAGTTCGACGGCGCGCGGCGGGTGCGGGAGTGGATCTCGACGCCGGACCGGATCCAGTACTCGTCGAAGCAGACGGTCGGCGACCGCTGGTGCCTGATGTCGCACGCGGCCGGCTTCGTGGACCCGCTGTACTCGCGCGGTCTGTCCAACACCTTCGAGGTGGTGGACGCCCTGTGCTACCGCGTCCTGGAAGCGCTGCGCGACGACGACTTCTCGGCCAAGCGCTTCGAGTACGTCGAGCGTCTGGAGCAGGGGCTGCTCACGTACAACGACATGATCGTCAACAGCTCCTACATCGCGTTCTCCCACTTCCGGCTCTGGAACGCGGTGTTCCGGGTCTGGGCCTGCTTCACCACGCCCGCCACCATGCGGCAGATCCAGGCCCGCCAGGAGTTCACCCTGGACGGCGACGACCGGCACTTCCGCGAGATGGAGAACTCGCCCTACCCGGGCCTGTGGTGGCCGGACAGCCACGCCTTCAAGCATCTGCTCGACGTCACCAACGAGACCTGCCTCAGCTACGAGGCGGGCGAGATCGACGGTGACAAGGCGGCCGACATCGTCTTCCAGGCCATCAACGACTGCGAGTCGGTCAACACGCCCTTCGGCTGGAAGGACGGCGAGGACCACCGCTTCTTCCGGGCCACCACCCCCACGATGATCAAGTTCATGTGGTGGGCGAGCACCAACGGCCCCAAGGAGATGCGCGACCTCGGCCGCTCGATGCTCAAGGGCGTCGCCAAGTCCGCCGTACGCGGCAAGAAGGTCTCCTGACCTCCTGGCTCCCGACCTCCGGACCGCCGCCGCACCCCCCGAGACCGGCCCGCACAGGGCGTGGTGCCACCCCCACGCGCAGCCCTGTGCGGGCCCCCGGGCCCGGCCCCTGGCCCCGGCGCCCTCACCGAACCTCCGTCCACCACACCCGCATCGACACTGGGACACCGTGTGATCAGTCGTAGAACCCTGCTCGGCGCCGGCTCGGCCGCAGCCGGCATCGCCCTCGTGCCCGCCATCCCCGTCGCCGCCGAGGGCTCGGGGACTCCCTGGAGCCAGCTCTCGGCCAGGCTCTCGGGCCGGCTCGTGCTGCCCTCCGACCCCTACTACTCCGTCGCCCGCCAGCTGGAGCTCGGCCAGTTCGACGCCGTCAACCCGCAGGCGGTGGCCTACTGCGCGAGCGCGGCGGACGTCTCGGTCTGCGTGCGCTTCGCCCAGGACCACGGCGTCCGTACGGCGGTCCGCAGCGGCGGCCACAACTACGGCGGCTGGTCCACGACGCCGGGCCTGATCATCGACGTGTCGAGGCTCAACGCCGTGACGGTGAAGAGCCCCACGTCGGTGGAGATCGGCCCAGGCGCGCAGAACGTCAACATCCTCAACGCGCTGGCCCCGCACCACCTGGTGGTCAGCGAGGGCGGCTGCCCGACCGTGTGCGCGGGCGGCTTCCTCCAAAGCGGCGGCTTCGGCTTCCTGACCCGGCCGACGGGCATGGCCGGCGACGCGGTGACCGCCGCCCAGGTGGTGCTCGCCGACGGCCGCGTGGTGACCACCTCGGCGAAGCAGAACCCGGACCTCTTCTGGGCGATCCGCGGCGGCGGGGGCGGCAACTTCGGCATCGTCACCCGGTTCACGGTCACCCCGCACAGCGGCGACCAGATGGCCATCAGCAACCTGATCTTCCCGTACGACCGGATGGCCGACGTCCTCGACGGCGTGGCCCGGTGGCTGGTGGACGCCCCGCACACCATCGGCGGCGGCGCCTACGTCGTGCAGCCCGACGCGGCGCCCGGCTCGGTGCCGCAGGCCAACGTCTTCCTCGCCTCCCGCGGCACGCCGACCGAACTGGCCGGTGAGGCGGCCCGGTTGCTCGCCCTGACCGGCGCTCCCGTGCAGCGCCAGGACGGCGTCATGACGTACCAGCAGCTCATGATGATGATCTTCGGCTGCGCCACCCTCACCGAGGCCCAGTGCCAGCGCTCCGAGAAGACCCCGCAGGGCACGCTGTCCCGGCCGGCGTACGGCCTGGAGCGCACCCGGATGGGCAGCGAGCCGTACCCGGCGAGCGGCTGGGCGGACGTGATGACGGCCTTCGACGCGAACCGCAGGGCGGGGCAGGCGCGTTACCTGGACTTCCACTTCTTCGGGGGCGCCGCGAACGACATCGCGCGCACCGCCACCGCGTATGTGCACCGCGACTCGCTCTTCTCGGTCAACTACCGGGTCCTGATCAACGACCCTGCCCAGGTGACCGACGAGGCCAAGGCGGTGGCGAACGCCTGGGCCGACCACGGCTTCGCGACGATCGACCCGCTGTCGAACGGCGAGACCTACCAGAACTGGATGGACCCGTCGCTGAAGGACTGGAAGGCGTCGTACTACGCGGAGAACTACTCCCGGCTGACCCGGATCAAGTCCAAGTACGACCCGTACCGGTTCTTCCGCTTCCCGCAGTCCATAGGTGCCTGACCGTCGCGTCCACGTCCCGACACCACGAACGGCCGCCGGACAACGGGGTCCGGCGGCCTCGCGGGGGAAGTGCGGTACCGGCTCAGGGCTTGCGGCCGTACCAGCCGACCAGGCGGTCGATGGCGGGGGCGTCCTCGGGGACGTCCACGACGGGGCCGAACGGCACCTGGCCGCCGCGCGGTTCGCGGGGCACGGCGCGCTGCATGGCGGCGAGCGGTGCGGCCAGGACGTCGTCGTCCCAGGCGGGGCTCTGGCCGGTCGCCTTGGCCAGGTCCCAGGTGTGCAGCACGAACTCGTTGGTGTAGATGACCGCGGCGGCGGCGCCGGGGACGGGCCCCCAGGGCAGCCCGATCTCCCGGCCCAGAACCGCCGGGTCCGTCCAGACGGACCGCAGCTCCTTCGTCCCGGCGGCCCAGGCCTCGGCCCAGGCGCCGTCGGCGACGTCCTCGGCGAAGTGCGGAACGCTGAAGAACTGTCCGCCGGCGCCGATCACGGCAACCCGGCGGAGCACGGAGACAAGGTGATTGGACAGTTGGCGCACCGAGTAGTCCGGACACGGCGTGGTGCGGTCGTAGTCCTCGGGCCGCACCGAGGCGAGCACGTCACCGGTCAGGTCGACGGCCTTCAGCAGTCCGTTGCGGGGGTCGTTCATCGAGTTCGTCATGGCGCCGAGTCTTCCGGCCAAACAGGCCACCCTCCGGCCACTTTCCAGGAAAGGCTGATCACTGATGCGAGCTGACCGATTGGTGGCGGCTCTGCTCTTCCTCCAGGCGCGCGGCCGGGTGACCGCCGCGGAACTCGCCGCCGAGCTGGAGATCTCCGAACGCACCGCGCGGCGCGACCTGGAGGCCCTGATCGCCTCCGGCGTCCCCGTGTACGCGCAGCGCGGCCGGGGCGGCGGATGGCGGCTGGTCGGCGGAGCGCGCACGGATCTGACCGGGCTCACCTCTCCGGAGGTCCAGGCACTGTTCCTGGCCGCGGGCTCCTCGGCGGCCTCCCCCGAACTGCGCTCCGCGCTGCGGAAGTTGCTGCGCGCGGTGCCGGAACCGCTGCGGCCGCACGCCGAGGCGGCGTCCCGGGCGCGGATCGTCGACGACCAGGACTGGTCGCGCACCGCCGTGATGGCGAGCGGCCCGCACCATACGGCCCTGGAGCGCGCGGTGCTGGACGGCGTACGGGTCCGCCTCGGCTACGCCCGCCCCGGCGGCGTCCCGCACGAGCGCACCGTCGACCCGCTCGGGCTGGTCCTCAAGGCGGGCCACTGGTACCTGGTGGCCGGCACGCCGGACGGGCTGCGCTCCTTCCGGCTGGGCCGGGTGACCTCGGCGGATCCGACCGACGAGCCGGTCCGCCGTCCCGCCGACTTCGATCTGACGGCAGCCTGGCGGACGTTGGTCACCCAGCTGGAGGACCGCCTCCTCGCCGCGACCGTGACGGCGCGGGCCGATCAGGACGCCCTGCCCGTGCTCCAGCGGCTGCTCGGCGGGCGGCTGAGCATCGGCCGGTTACTGGAGGACGGCCGGCGGGAGATCGAGGCCGCCGGGCCGTCGGTGGAGGTGCTGGCCGCGCAGCTGGCGGGTCTGGGGGCCCGGGTCGAGGTGGTGGGCCCGCCCCAGGCACGCGAACACCTGGCCCGCCTCGGCCGCGACCTGACGGCGCGCTACGGGGCGCTCCAGGAGGCGCCGGCCACATAGTCACTTTCCTCTAGGTACCTACTATACGGAGGATGCTAACGTCGCAGACATCGCGTGAATCCGCCCCAACTTCACCCCCTTCACACACGTTTGGGAGTTCTCATGTTCGCTATCACCGGAGCCTCCGGAAACGTCGGCCGCCCGCTCGTCGAGACCCTCGCCGCCGCCGGCGAGAAGGTGACGGCCGTGTCCCGCAATCCCCTCTCCTACGACCTTCCGGAGGGAGCGCGGCATGTCCGCGCCGACCTCGCCGATCCCGCCACGCTGGGTCCCGCCCTGGACGGCGCCGAGGCCCTGTTCATCCTGCTCGCCGGTGAGCTGCTCGGCGGCGGCGCGCCCGCCGTAGACGTGCTGGCGACGGCCAAGGAGGCCGGCGTGCGGCGCGTGGTGCTGCTCTCCTCGCAGATCAACGGCACCCGCCCGGACGCCCTCTCGCACGGCCGGTTGCGGGAGTTCGAGGAGGCCGTGCGCTCCTCGGGCCTGGACTGGACGATCCTGCGCCCGGGCGGCTTCGCCTCCAACGCCTACGCCTGGATCGAGAGCGTCCGCACGCAGCGCGCGGTGATCGCCCCGTTCGCCGACGTGGCGCTGCCGGTCGTGGACCCGGCGGACATCTCCGAGGTCGCCGCCGTGGTCCTGCGCGAGGAGGGTCACGCCGGCCGGACGTACGAGCTGACCGGCCCGGCCGCCGTCACCCCGCGCGAGCAGGCGGCGGCGCTGGCCGAGGCGATCGGCGAGCAGGTCGGCTTCGTGGAGCTGACCCGTGAGCAGGCACGGGAGCACATGGCGCAGTTCATGCCCGAGCCGGTGATCGACGGCACGCTCGACATCCTCGGCGAGCCCCTCCCCGCCGAGCAGCGGGTCAGCCCCGACACCGAGAAGATCCTCGGCCGCCCGGCCGGCTCCTTCGCGGGCTGGGCGCAGCGCAACGTCCACGCCTTCAAGTGACGCCGTCGCCCGGCGCCGCGAAGTAGCGCACCCCGCGGCCCCCTCAGCACCGCCCCGGACCCGGAATCCCCCGTACGGGTCCGGGGCGGGCCATTCGGCCTCCAGCGTCATCCCGGACCACCGCCCGCGCCGGCAGCGCGCCCTCGGCTCACCCCAGTCCCCAGGCCCGTCCCATCCGGTACGCGGCGCACAGGTTCACGTCGAGGACATACGCCCCGGCGGTCCCGCACTGCTCGCTCCCGCTCCCCGGGTCGACGGGCTGCCCGTGCCCCATCCCGGTGACGCTGTACGTCTCCACGACCGCACGCCCGCCCCCGTCCCGGAAGACCTGATGCGGATACCCGGCCACGGTGTCACTCACGTCGGCGGCCTGATCGCTCCCGTGCACATCGGTCCACTGCTTCACCAGGTCGGTCATGTTGACGGGCTTCACGGTGTAGTCGGCCGTGCCCTGGAAGGCGACGAGGGCCGGCCAGGACCCTGCGTACCCCGGCCGGGCGGCCCGCACCCGGTCGCCCCACTGCTTCGGGGTCTGCGTCGCCCCGACGTACATGCACACATACGGTGACGCGGCCGCCTGCGCACACCCGTACGGCAGCCCGGCGACGATCCCGCCCGCCGCGAACTTCTCCGGGTACGCCGCCATCATCACCGCGGTCATCCCGCCCCCGGCGGACAGCCCGGTGGCATACACGCGCGACGCGTCCGCGGAGGTGTCGGCGAGTTGCCGGTCGACCATCTGGGCGACGGACGCGGCCTCGCCCTGGCCGCGCGCGATGTCCCCGCTCTGGAACCAGTTGAAGCAGAACGAGGCGTTGTTGGCGCTCTGCTGCTGCGGCAGCACGACGGAGAAGCCCCAGCGGTCGGCCAGCTGGAGCCATCCGCTGCCGGTGCCGTATCCGGAGGCGTTCTGCGTGCACCCGTGCAGCGCGACGACCACGGGCCGTCCGGCGGGCAGCCCGTCGGGGACGTACCGGAACATGCGCAGCGCCCCGGGGTTGGACCCGAACCCGGTGACCTCCTGCAGGGAGGCGGCCTCGGCTCGGCCCGGCGTGAGGAAGGCGGCGATCAGGGCGACGAGAAGGCTCGCGCAGACGGCGATTCGACGACTTGCGGCTCTGGTCTGTGTCATGCGGAGGGACCGTAGAAGCATGAACGACCCGTCGATATGGACTGGGACACCACAACGGACGCCTCAGCCATGGTGGTTCATCGAGCGAACGACCGCTCCGTACAGAACTGCCAGTACGCCTGCGGGGGATGCGCCTTGGACCCAGGACGGCGAGAACGCCGGTCACCGGTACGTCTCGCCCTTCTTCCACGGCCCCACGCCGAGCTTCCCGGTCGTCCCGAGGTCCAGTTCCGGCATCACCGTCACGGGGTCGGCACCCTGCTTGGCCCGCACCCGGACGTACGGCACGTTGACCGGGTCACCGACGCCTGCCTCGGTGGTGTTCCGCCAGGCCAACGTCGACTGAGCGGCCTCACCCGGCTGCAGGGTCACGCGTTGCGGGCGGCCGGTGCCACCGGTGCCGGTGCTGATCTGATCGGTGCCCTGGAGGATCCGTACGCCGTCGACGATGTCGTGGTCCGCGTCGAGGAGTTCGAGCCGCGGGTAGCCGTTGAGCTCGTAGGTCCGGGTGCCGCAGTTGACGAGATGCAGCCCGACGACGCGCAGCCCCATGGCGGCGTCCCCCCGGTCGGCGTAGACGTGCACCCCGGACGCGGGGCACGCCCCCGAGGCGGACGACACCTCGCCGACGGGAACGCTGCGCACCTTGAGCACTTCCGCGCCCGTCACCTCGGGTGCGTGCCCTGCCGTCTTCGTCATCGCGACGGCCGCCTTGACGGTCCGACCCGGCGCGACCGACGCGACGGTCTGATCGACGTTGTCGACGGCACCTCCGGACGCCGACAGGAAGCTGATGGTCACCGTGTAAGTGGCCGCCTCCGTCCCCCGGTTGGTGACCTCGAACTCGGCGGAGAAGTCGGCGTCACAGCCGCTGTCCTGCCCCCAGGCGTACAGGCCGGTCACCTTGACCCCGTCCTCGCCCGGACCGTCGATCGAGGAGGGCAGGGGCAGCGGCGTCGGCGTACCGGAGGGGGTGACGGCCGGTTCGACGGACGGCGGCGGGCTGCCGTACTGCACGAAGTCCGACGGGCACAGCGGCGCGGCGCTGACCGGGGCCCCGGCGCCGCGAGCCCTCGTCGCGTCGTCGCCCTGGGAGGCACTCTGGGAACCGCACGCGGCCAGCAGCAGAACACCGGCGAGGGCAGCGGGGACGGTGCGCGAGGCGGTAGGCATCCGCCCACCTCACCAGGGGCCGCACCCACGGTCTGTGGCGGAACCCACACCTCCGGTCACAGGGGTGTCACAGATCACTCCAGCCCCGCAGGAAAGTCCCGGCATGACAAAGGCCCCGCTGCCCGGAGGCGGCGGGGCCTTTGCCCACATGGGTTAGGGAGGTTCGGAAACCTCCCGATCGTGGAGATGGCGGGAATCGAACCCGCGTCCAACGGTGCAGAAGCAGGGCTTCTCCGTGTGCAGTTCGCTGCGATTTTCTCGGCCCCGGCGATCACGCGAACAAGTCGCCGACGGGCCCAGTCACTGTTTGGTTTCCCATCGAACCCCGTGACCGGGTTCGATGGTTTAGTCCCCTAGATTATGCCAGGGTCCGGGTCGGGAACACCCCCGGGCTGACACCCGTTAAGGGCCTCCGCTCACTGCTTATTAGGCAGCGAGGGCGAAGGCGCGGGAATCGCTCTTGGAATTGGCGATTATTGGTTGCGACATATGGTTTACGAGATCATTGCCGCTTCCTCGACACGCTTCCCCTGCTTGAACAGCCGCTGTCGAAACCGATCATCCCCATGTTGTTTTTTCAATCCCCTCCGGCAAACCTCCGGCGACCGGAGAGGGGCGCGCACCCTCTGTGAGGTGCAGTGCCATCGTACGTGACCAACGCACGACCATGCCAGCGTATTCCCCGGCAGCCCGCTACTGGGCGCGCTGCCGCCGCTTCGCCGACGCGATCGCCCGGTCCGACTCCCGCCGGTCCTGCTTCTCCCGCAGGGTCTGGCGCTTGTCGTACTCCTTCTTGCCTCGCGCCAGGGCGATCTCCGCCTTCGCGCGGCCGTCCTTGAAGTACAGGGCGAGGGGCACGATCGTGTGACCCGTCTCCTGGGACTTCGCCTCCAGCTTGTCGATCTCCTCGCGGTGCAGCAGCAGCTTGCGCTTGCGGCGCGCGGAGTGGTTGGTCCAGCTGCCCTGGTGATACTCGGGGATGTGGGCGTTGTGCAGCCACGCCTCACCCCCGTCGATCTGGACGAAGCCGTCGGTCAGCGAGGTCCGACCCTCACGCAGCGACTTGACCTCGGTGCCCATGAGGACCAGGCCGGCCTCGAAGGTGTCGATGATCGCGTAGTCGTGCCGGGCCTTCTTGTTCTGGGCGACGATCTTGCGCTTGCCGCCCTTCTCGCCGTCTCGGCCCGCCTTGCCGGCCGCCCCGCCGCCCTGCTTGGGCTGGGACTCCTTGGGTACGTACATTCCCTTGCTCATAGTGCCTTCCATTTTCGCACTACGGAGGGGGTGCGGGGAAAGCCGATTTACGAGTCGCCGAGACCGCTGAGGACCGTCTCGGCCCGCTCCAGGACCTGTTGGTCGGCCTCCAGGTCGGGGGTGATGCCACGGCCGTCGACAGTTCGCCCGGAGGGGGTGCGGTAGTGCCCGACGGTCAGCTCGGCGACGGAGCCGTCGGGGAGGCGGCTCGGCATCTGGACCGAGCCCTTGCCGAAGGTGCGGGTGCCCACGACGACCGCGCGGCCGCGGTCCTGCAGGGCGCCGGTGAGCAGCTCGGCCGCGCTCATCGTGCCTCCGTCGACGACCGCGACGAGGGGCCTGGCGGTGTCGCCGTCGGGTTCGGCGTGCAGGGCGCGCTGGTCGCCGTCGACGTCGTAGGTGGCGACGAGGCCGCCGTCGAGGAAGGCGGAGGCGGCGGTGACGGCCTCGGTGACCAGCCCGCCGGAGTTGCCCCGCAGGTCGAGGACGACACCGGTGGCGGCCGGGGCCTGGCGGACGGCTTCGCGGACCGCGTCGCCGGAGCCCTTGGTGAAGGAGGCGATTTTGATGACGGTGGCGCCGTCGGCGAGTTCCCGCACGGTGACCGAGTCGGTGGACAGCCGGGCCCGGCGCAGCGTGAGGTCCCACGCGCGCGTGCCGCGCTCCATCCCCACCTCCACGGCCGTACCGGCGTCCGCGTCGGTCGCGTCGCCCCGCAGTAACGAGACGACCTCGGTGACCGGACGCCCGTCGACCTTCCTGCCGTCGATGCTGCGCACCAGGTCGCCCGAGCGGATCCCGGCGACGGCCGCGGGCGACCCCGCCCGCACCTTCGTCACCTCGATACGGCCGTCGCGCTCTCGGCGCGCCCACAGCCCGACGCCGGTGTACTCGCCGTCGAGGGCCTCCTCGAACTCCTCGTACTCGCCCTGGGAGTAGACGGCGCTCCAGCGGTCCCCGCTGCGGCTGACCGCGCGCTCGGCGGCCTCCATGGGGGACTTGCCCGCGGCCATGGCCTCGGCGGCCGCCTCGGCGACATCCACGTGCCGGCCCGCCGGAGCGGCCGAACCTGCGGCGTCGGCGGGGGTTTTCCGGTCAGGGCCGGGCAGCGAGCCGGTCGCGGCACCGGCGACGAGCACGCTCGCGAAGACCAATGTCAGGGCGGCCCCGCGGCCGAAGCGGCGGGGCTGACAGAACAGGTCACGACCTGACATGCCGGTGAGTCTAGGACAACGCGAGGGGCCGTACGGTCCGTTGACCGGACGGCCCCATTGGCGTTGGTCACACCTTCAGATACTTGCGCAACGCGAAGAACGCCGCCAACGCGGGCATCAGCAGGCTCGTCGCGAGGATGAGCGGCAGCTTTGTCAACACCGCGTCCCAGCCGATGAAGTTGATCAGCGTCAGCTTCTCCGACAGGGCCAGACCGTGGTCGATGATGAAGTACCTGGCCATCACCAGGAAGGCGCAGGCGACCGACCCGCCGATGAGCCCGGCGACCGCGGCCTCCATGATGAACGGCGCCTGGATGTAGAAGCCGGAGGCGCCGACCAGCCGCATGATGCCGGTCTCACGCCGCCGGCTGAACGCGGACACCCGCACGGTGTTGACGATCAGCATGAGCGCGACCACGAGCATCAGCGCCATCACGGCCCGCGCGGCCCAGTTCATGCCGTTCAGCAGCCCGAAGAGGTTGTCCAGAATGCCCTTTTGGTCCTGCACCGACTGCACACCGTCGCGCCCGTCGAAGGCGGTCGCGATGACCTGGTACTTCTCCGGGTCCTTCAGCTTGATCCGGTACGACTCCTGCATCTGGTCCGGCGTGAGCGAGGCGGCCAGCGGGGAGTCGCCGAACTGCTCCTTGTAGTGCTTGTACGCCTGGTCCTGCGACTCGTAGACGACCTTCTCGACGACCGTCATCTTGTCCAGGTCGGCGAGGATCTCCTTCTTCTGGTCGTCGGTCACCGCGCCCTTGGCGCAGTTGGGGTCGGACTCGGCGTCGCTCTTGTTGCAGAGGAACACCGAGACGTTGACCTTGTCGTACCAGTAGCCCTTCATGGTGCTGACCTGGTCGCTCATCAGGAGCGACCCGCCGAACAGGGCGAGCGACAGGGCGACGGAGACGATGACGGCGAAGGTCATCGTCAGATTGCGGCGGAGACCGACACCGATCTCGGAGAGTACGAACTGGGCGCGCATGGCGTCTTCTTCAGGCCTTTCCGTGGACGGTCGCGGTCAGTGCTGGTAGCCGTAGACGCCGCGCGCCTGGTCGCGGACGAGGCGGCCCTGCTCCAGCTCGATGACGCGCTTGCGCATCTGGTCCACGATGTTCTGGTCGTGCGTCGCCATCACCACGGTGGTGCCGGTCCGGTTGATCCGGTCGAGCAGCTTCATGATGCCGACGGAGGTCTGCGGGTCGAGGTTGCCGGTGGGCTCGTCAGCGATCAGCAGCTTGGGCCGGTTGACGAAGGCCCTGGCGATCGCCACGCGCTGCTGCTCACCACCGGAGAGCTCACCGGGCATCCGGTCCTCCTTGCCGCCCAGCCCGACGAGGTCGAGCACCTGCGGCACGGACTTGCGGATCTCGCCCCGCGACTTGCCGATGACCTCCTGCGCGAAGGCCACGTTCTCGGCGACCGTCTTGTTCGGCAGCAGCCGGAAGTCCTGGAACACGGTCCCCAGCTGGCGGCGCATCTGCGGCACCTTCCAGTTGGACAGGCGCGCGAGGTCCTTGCCCAGGACGTGCACCTGCCCGTGGGTGCACCGCTCCTCGCGGAGGATCAGTCGCAGGAAGGTGGACTTTCCGGAGCCGGAGGACCCGACGAGGAACACGAACTCGCCCTTCTCCACTTCCAGGGACACATCCCTGAGTGCGGGGCGGGTCTGCTTGGGGTAGACCTTGGAGACGTTGTCGAGTCGGATCACGGATGCACCATGGGTCGCCGGGGGTAGATGAGCGTGACCATACGCGAACCAGGGGTAGGGGCGCAGGCACCGGGAGGGGTTGCGTGAGGCTTGTGCATTTTGTGCCGGATCAGGTGACGCCCTCAGGGGCGATGGCAGTCCCCCTCCTCCGAGAGCGCCCGCGCCCTTTCCCGGGGAACCTGGCATTGTGGAGGGGGGAACGTTCTCGGGGCCAAACCCGTTGAACCCCCGGAGGGAACTCGCTAGGAGGGTGGCGCATGACGTACGACCGGCTGGTGTGCGCGAGCTGTGCCGCGCCCGTGAGTGAGGGCCGCTGCCCTGTGTGCCGGGCGAACCGTGAGCGGCTGCAGCAGGAGAACCCGTTCGCGGGTCTGAACCCGATGACACTGATCGCCCTGCTGGCGGTGTTGATCGCGGCTGTGGCACTGCTGGCGCACCAGACGGCATAGGGCGACGCCCGCACCGCGTACAAACTTGCGGACATGACGAGGGGCCCGGAGCGACATGCGCTCCGGGCCCCTCGGCCGTACGGCGTGAATCACGCAGCGTGGACGACCGGCTACCGTCAGGCAGCCGCACCGCCACGGCCGCCCACGAGGCGCGGCAGGATGCGGAAGCCGATACCACCGGCGATCATCGTGGCGGCGCCGACCAGCAGGAACGTGGTCTCGGCGGCACCGGTCTCGGCGAGCTCCTCACCGTTGCCCTGGGCGGACGTGTTGGCGCCGGTGCCCGTGCTGTCGGTGTTGGTCTCCGTCAGGGAGGAGGAACCCTCTTCCTGGGGGGACGTGCCACCGTCGGGGTCGGTGTTGTTGTTACCGCCGCCGTTGTTGCCGTTGCCGTTCCCATTGCCGTTGCCGTTCCCGTTACCCGGGTCGGTCGGCTCGGTGGTCGGGTCCTCGGTGGGCTCCTCCGGCTCGGTCGGCTCGACCGTCGGGTCCGTCGGAACCGTGGGGTCCTCGGTCGGGATGTCCGTCGGGATGTCGGTGGGGACATCGGTCGGCGGGTCGGTGGGCACCGGCGGGTCGGTCGGGTCGTCCTCTCCACCGAGGCAAATGCCGAGCAGGCAGTCCTCCGAGGGCGCGGCCGAGGCGGCGCCCGCAGCGGTCAGCGAGGCACCGGCCGCGATCACGGCACCGGCCGCGAGGCGCGCGATACGGATCCGCGTCTTCTTCGTCATGTGGTTGCTACCCCCAGTAGCTAATCGTCAGTGAGGCGGCGCTCGGGGGCCGTGATCGACGGAGGACGTCGCTTAACTCGAATCCCCCGGTTCACATGCGCCCCAGAGATACGCATGCCACGCTTTACCCTTCCCATTTTTCAAAGACACGTCAAGGCCGTTTGCGGGCGCCATGTCCAAATACGGGAGCTATGCATGGAGTTGGAGACTGTGAGTGTGATGTAAAACCCAGACATGCAGGCACAGAAAAGGCAACTGCCGCCGGGATGGCGGCAGTTGCCTTGTCGACAAAGTTACTTCTCCTGCTGCTTGCGCCAGCGAATCCCGGCCTCCAGGAACCCGTCGAGCTCACCGTTGAACACGGCCTCGGGGTTGCCGACTTCGAACTCGGTACGCAGGTCCTTGACCATTTGGTACGGGTGCAGCACGTACGACCGCATCTGGTTGCCCCAGGAGTTGCCGCCGTCGCCCTTCAGGGCGTCCATCTTGGCCTGCTCCTCCTGACGGCGCCGCTCGAGCAGTTTGGCCTGGAGGACGTTCATCGCGGTCGCCTTGTTCTGGATCTGCGACCGCTCGTTCTGGCAGGAGACGACGATGCCGGTGGGGATGTGGGTGAGGCGCACCGCGGAGTCGGTGGTGTTGACGCCCTGGCCGCCGGGACCGGACGACCGGTACACGTCCACGCGCAGCTCGGACTCGTCGATCTCGACGTGGTCGGTCTGCTCGACCACGGGAAGGATCTCGACGCCCGCGAAGGAGGTCTGGCGGCGCCCCTGGTTGTCGAAGGGGGAGATGCGCACGAGCCGGTGGGTGCCCTGCTCGACCGAGAGCGTGCCGTAGGCGTACGGCACCTGCACGGCGAAGGTGGTCGACTTGATGCCGGCCTCTTCGGCGTACGACGTCTCGTAGATCTCGGTCTTGTAGCCCTTCTGCTCCGCCCAGCGCAGGTACATCCGCTGCAGCTTCTCGGCGAAGTCGGCGGCGTCGACGCCGCCCGCCTCGGCACGGATGTTGACGAGCGCCTCCCGGGAGTCGTACTCGCCGCTGAGGAGCGTCCGCACCTCCATCTCGTCCAGCGCCTTGCGGACGGCGGTGAGCTCGGACTCGGCCTCGGCACGGGTGTCCGGGTCGTCCTCCTCCTCGGCCATCTCGAACAGCACGGCGAGATCGTCGATCCGGCCACGCAGGGCTTCGGCCTTCCGCACCTCGGCCTGGAGGTGGGACAGCTTGCTGGTGATCTTCTGCGCCTCGTCCGGGTTGTCCCACAGGGACGGCGCGGCCGCCTGCTCCTCGAGCACGGCGATGTCTGCCCTCAGCTTGTCGAGGTCCAGAACGGCCTCGATCGACTCCATGGTCGAGGAGAGGGACTTGAGCTCTTCGGATACATCGACGACTGCCACGCCTCCAGCGTAACGGCTCCGCCAAGCGGGCCATGCCGGGTGACCGTGCCCGGCGGCGCGCCCGGCGTCGCCGCTGACGTATCAGGGGGCGGGGCGGCGGACCTACGGGGTCGCCGGCGCCGTGTTGTTCGTGTCCTGGGGTGTGGCCCCGGCGTCGTCCTCCGACGTCGCCAGCCACGCGCCCACCCCGGCCGCCGCGACCAGCGCCACCGCGGCCGCCCCCACCGCCACCCGGCGCCGCCGCGTCACGGCGCGATGGCGGGCGGAGCCTGGGCGCGGGGCGCCCGCTGCCCGAGGCACCCGCGCCGTACCGCGCGCGCCCCCGGCCAGTTCGTCGGGCCCCGGCACTCTCATCGACGTGTGCGTGTCCCGGTTGGAGTCCGCCGGCTTGGCGCCCGGCACCAACGGGACCGCGCCCCGCCGCCGCACCCGCTCCCCCGCGGGCGCCGCCTCCTCGGTGACCGGAGTCTCATCCTCCGCAGGCTCCGAGTCCGGCTCGTCCACGTCCAGGGGCGGCATCCCGGCCACCAACGGCAGCAACTCCCGCAGCCGCACCCCCAGCTCCGACGCCCGCAGCCGCGAGGCCGGTGCCTTCGCCAGGCACTGGATGATCAGCTGCCAGAGCTCGTCGGGGATGCCGGGGAGCGGCGCCACCGCCTCCGTGACGTGACGGCGGAGCACCGCGCCCGGGTGGCCGCCGCCGAAGGGGGTGAAGCCCGCGAGAAGCTCGTACAGGACGGTCGCCAGCGCGTAGATGTCGACCGCGGCCCGCGGCGGCAGCCCTTCGACGATCTCCGGGGCCAGGTAGTCAGGCGTACCGATGATCTTCGTGGCCCTGGTGCGGCGCGGCGAGTCGATGAGTTTCGCCACGCCGAAGTCCGTCAGCAGGGCGGGATGGGAACCCCCGGGCCCCAGCGGCCCCTGCATGTCCAGCAGGACGTTCTCCGGCTTCACGTCCCGGTGCACGACCCCGGCCGCATGCGCCGCCGCCAGCCCGTCGGCGACGTCCGCGACGATCGCCACGGCCGCCTCGGGCGCGAGTCGCCGCTCGCGGTCGAGTCGGGTGCGCAGGTCCGTGCCTCGGACCAGGTCCATGACCAGCGCGAGGTCGTTGCCGTCGACCACGAGGTCGCGCACGGAGACCACGTTCGGATGCTCCAGGCCGAGCAGGGCCGTGCGCTCCTGCACGAAGCGTCCGACGAGTTCCTGGTCGGAGGCGAGGTCCTCGCGCAGCAGCTTGATGGCGACGGGCCCCTCGGGCCCCTCGCCCAGCCACACCGTGCCGGCGCTGCCCCGCCCCAGGATCTGGTTGGCGGTGTACCGGCTGCCGATCTTCCGTGCCAAGGCTGCTCCTACAGACGCGTGTGTCGCTAAAACTACGCGTCCGGAGAGCCAACCTTCACCGCCGAGGCGGAAATCACCCGCCAGGTGTCGACAAATAACCAAACCAGCCGACGCCGTACCGCGCCGGCTCCGGTCAGTTCGTGCCCGAGCCTCCGCCCGAGCCGCCCAGGTCTCCGATCCACCCGCTCACGGTGCTGAACCAGTCGCTGAGCTGCTCCCAGTAGCCCTTGCCCGTGCCGATCCACTCCTGCAAGGGGCTCAGCTCCCAGACCAGCCAGCCCGCGACGAAGAGGATGATGATCGTGAAGAGGCATCCCTTGAGGCAGCCGAGGCCGGGGATCCGCATCGGGTTGGCGCTGCGCTGGCGCGGCTGACGCGGCTCGCGCTGGGGCCGCTGCGGCTCCGGCGTGGGCGGCGGGGCGTACCGCTGGGGCTGCTGCTGCGGCTGACGCTGCGGGGCGTACTGCTGCGGCTGGTGCTGCTGCGGATGGCCGTAGCCCTGCTGCCGGCCCTGCGGCGGGCGCTGCTGTTGGGGCTGCTGGGGCTGCTGCTGCGGGCGGGCGACCTGGCGCTGGGGGCGCCGGCGCAGCGGGTCCTGGCTGGGGTCTAGGTACTGGACCTGCGTCTGCTCGTTGCGGTCCCGGGCGGCACGCAGCTGGTTCTGCCAGGGGTGCGGGTCCTCCGGGCCGGGCTGACCGGGCTGTCCCGGCGGCACCGGCGGCATGACGGCCGTCGGGTCCGCGGCGCCCCGTCCACCGGGGCCGCCCGTGTTCGGCAGTACGGCCGTGGGGTCCGCGGCCCCCGGCATGCCGGGGGCGCCGGTGTGCGGCAGGACGCTGGTCGCGCCGTTCGGGTCGTACGCCCCCGGGGCCGCGCCGTGCTGCAGCACCTGGGTGGGGTCGGCCGAGCCCGGCACGGCCGCCGGCGCCGGGTCGGGGGCGAGCAGTGCGGCGACGCCCTCGGCCGCCGCGATCTGCGCGGAGTTCGCGTGCACGCCGATGCCCTCGGCGACGACGCGCAGGCCGCGGGCGAGGTTCTCGGCGCTGGGCCGTTCGTCGGGGTTCTTGCGCAGACAGCGTTCTATGACGGTCCACAGCGGGTCGGGGACCGTGGACGGGCGGCGCGGCTCGGCGCTCAGGTGCTGGTGCAGGACTTCCAGGGCGGAGCCGCCGCCGAAGGGGGGACGGCCGGTGAGCAGCTCGTAGAGGAGGATTCCGGCGCCGTAGATGTCGACGGCGGACGTCTGCGGGCGGCCCTCGGCGGACTCGGGCGCGATGTACGCGGGCGTGCCGACGAACTCGTGGGTGCGGGTCAGGCCCGGGGAGTCGGCGAGGCGGGCGATGCCGAAGTCGGTCAGCATCGGGTGCATCTGGCCGCCGTTCTGCTGGAGCAGGACGTTGGCGGGCTTGAGGTCGCGGTGGACGACGCCGTCGGCGTGGCTGCAGGCCAGCGCGTCGGCGATCTGCGCGGTGAGCAGGGACGCGGCGACCGGGGTGAAGGGGCCGTTCTCGCGCAGGTAGCGGTGCAGGTCGGGGCCGTCGACGAGGTCCATGACCAGGGCCAGCAGCTCACCCTCGACGACCAGGTCACGGACCCGGACGATGTTCGGGTGGGTCAGCCGGAGCAGGACGGACCGCTCCCGCAGGAACCGCATGACGATGTCCGCGTCGCTGGCGAGCTCCTCCTTGAGGACCTTGATCGCGACGGTCTCGCCGGGCTGCCCCTGCACCGCGGCCTCGGCGCCCGCGGTCTCCCGCTGGCGGGCTCGCCAGACGGTCCCCGTGGCGCCGCGACCCAGCGGCTCCTCGAGGAAGTACTTGCTGCCTACCGGCCGCACGTCGCGCTCCCTGCTGCTTGCCTACGTTCCGACCCACTGTAGTGCCGTGCCCCGGGGCACCGGCCTGTCCTCATTCTGTGCGTCTTACGTACGGCTGCCCGTACATGTTCGAAGGAAAGACGCTCGGCTCTGTCTCGTGGTTGCCGCAAGCGGACGTGACCGATCTCAAGCGGTCGTCGGTAGGTCATCTGTCAGGCACTTTTGCGGGCAGAGCCGACCAATCAAGATCACTTGTCTTCGGGCGGGGGGCGCGTTGTCAGTGGCAGGTGCGAGGATGCGTGCAGTACTGGCCGATGTGCTCGTGTGGGGTGGGGAGGGCCGTCTTGGAGGGCCCTGGTCCGCGTCCGCGCAGAAGGGACCGCTGACGCCGATGCAGATCCGGCTGACCGTCGTAGACCCACTGGCCCCGCCTGCCCCGGCGCGTGGCCGCGCCGCGAGCTGCGACGTGCTGGTGACGGCACCAGCGGGCACGGCCCTGGCCGCGGTGGCCTCGGCACTCGCCTCGGCGGTGTCCGGGGGCGACGGCCCGGTCGTGCTGTACGCGGGCGCGGAGCGCCTCGACGACCGGCGCAGCACTCTCGGCGAGCCCCCGCTGATAGACGGCGCCGTGCTCTCCCTCGGCGCCCCGGCGGCGCCCGAGCCCCACCCCGAGCTGGACGACGCCCCGACCCAGCTCCATGTCGTGGCGGGCCCCGACGCGGGCGGGGTGCACCTGCTGCACGGCGGCGAGATCCGCATCGGCCGCTCCGCCGAGGCCGACGTACCGCTCGACGACCCGGACGTCTCCCGGCTGCACTGCGCGGTCACGGTCGCCGCCGACGGCCGCGTCTCGGTCGCGGACCTCGGCTCCACCAACGGCACGACGCTGGACGGCACCAGGCTGACCACCCGCCCGGTGCGCTTCGTACCGGGCGCGCTGCTGCGGATCGGCGAATCGGCCCTGCGGCTGGCTCCGGCCGGCGGCCCGGGGGCACGGGTGCGGACCGAGCCGGACGGGGAGGGGCACACCCGCGTGCCCGCCGGGGGCGACCGCGAGGTCGACGGCCCGGCGGCACCCGCGCGGGGTGACGCGGCAGTGCCTCACGCACGCGTGGCGGACGGAAGCGACACGGACGCCCTCTCCGGAGGACGGCCGACCGCTCAGGAGCACGGCGCCGTCGAGCCGCCGGTCGTGCCCGTCCAGGGCGGGGCACCGCGCATCGAGCGGCACGGCGCGGCGCAGCCGCCGCTCCCGGGACCGCGCGGAGGCGACACGCACGGCGCGGGCTTCGGCGTGGACACGATCGACGGACGTCAAGGCGAGGAAGACGCCCGGGACTTGTTCCCCGGTGATGCATCCCCCACGGCCGACGAGACCGGGCTCACCGACGGCACAGCCGCCGGCGGTACCCGCAAGGGCACCCCGCTGCGGGGCACCGACGTCCCGCCGGGCGTGCGCAGGCGCGGCGGTCTCACGGCATGGGCGCGGCGGCTGGCCGGCGGGCGCGGCGAGCAGGACGCGGTCCGGCGCGACGCGTACGACGCCGACGGGCCGGGCGAGGCGACCGGCCTCCCCTCGACGACGAACCGCTCCCGACTGCCGGAGGCCTGGCCGGACCCGGCGTCCCTGCTGCTGACCGCGCTCGGGCCCGGGCCCCGGCTGTGGGAGCGCTCACCGGCTCATCCGGAGGCCCTCACGGTGCGGCTCGGCACGGCCGACCGTGCGGCGCCCGACGGCTCGGGGCTGCTGCCCGCCGTGCCGGTGACCGCCGATCTGCGGGAGGTCGGGGCGCTGGGCCTGGCCGGTCCGCGCGAGCGGCTCGCCGGGCTGGCCCGCGCGGTGGTCGCCCAACTCGCCGCGCTGCACTCGCCCGACGCCCTGGAGGTGGTCCTGCTCAGCGCGGACCGCTCCCGCACGCTGGAGGAGCGCACCGCCGAGTGGGCGTGGCTGGGCTGGCTCCCGCATGTCCGCCCCGGGCACGGCCAGGACTGCCGCCTGCTGCTGGCCTACGACCGCGAACAGGCGACGGTCCGCACCGAGGAGTTGCTGCGCCGGCTGGAGGACCTGACGGCGCAGCCGCGCGGTGCGGGCGCCGCAGCCGTGCCGGACGGGCAGGTGCCGGCGCAGCGTGCCGCTCGGCGGCCCTCGTGGGCACAGGACGACGTGCCCGGCGCGGGGGCGGACGGGTTCCCCGGGCCGTACACCGTGGTCGTCGTGGACGGCGATCCCGGAGGCGCCGATGTGCGCGAGGCGGTGGCGCGGCTGGCGTTGGAGGGGCCGCGGGCCGGGATCCACGTGGTGTGCCTCGCCGAGACGGCTTCGGCGTCGCCCGCGTCGCCGGTGACGGAGACCTACGAAGCGGCGTGCACGGTGGCGCCGGTGTTCCGGGAGTGCGGGGCGGTCGGGCTGCTCAGCGGAGACGTGGCGACAGCGCTGCGGCTGATGCGGGTGGCGCGGGGCGGGTCGCCCGAACAGGGCGCCGTCGGACGCGAGACCGCCGCGGCTCACGGCACGGTCGGCAGTGCCCCGGGCGGACACGACACGGGCGGCGACAGCCAGGCAGGGCCCGGCGCCGCCGGCCCCACGGCCCCCGCAGCCACCCCCCACGGCCCCATCGGGCACGGCACCGTCGCCGCGGTGGACGCCGTCTCCCTCGCCTGGGCGGAGCGGTTCGCACGGGCCCTGGCGCCGTTGCGGACGGAAGGGACCGTCGGGGAGGGGCACGCACGCGTGTCCGTGCCGTTGCCTCAGGCGGCGCGGCTGCTCGACGAGTTGGGGCTGGCCCGGGCCACCCCGGCGTCGCTGATGGCGCGGTGGGCCGACGCGGCCGACGACCCTCAGGCCCTCGGCGGGCGGGCGTGTGCCGTGCTCGGCGCCGGGCCGCGCGGGCCGGTCGGCGCGGACCTCGGCGCCGACGGACCGCACCTGCTGATCGAGGGCCCGCCCGGCAGCGGGCGTACGGAGTTGCTGCGGGCCGTCGTCGCGTCGCTCGCCGCGGCCGAGCGGCCGGACCGGCTGGGCGTCGTGCTGATCGACGGCCGGGACAGCGTCGGCGGGGGCGGCGGGCAGGCCGAGGGGCTGCGGGCGTGCACGGACATACCGCATGTGACCACCCACCTGACCGCCAACGACCCCGTCCGCATGCGGGAGTTCGCCCAGTCGCTCAGCGCCGAGCTGAAGCGGCGCGCGGAGCTCCTCGGGCGGTCCGACTTCGCCGAGTGGCACACCGGGCGTGCGCTGTCGGGCCGGATGGTGGCACAGCGCGCGGCGGGGGCCGGTTCCGGTGCCGCCGACCTGACGGGGGATCTGGACGCGCCGTCCAGTTCCACGATCCGGCTGCGGCCGGGGGCGGCCCGTCGGCAGGCCGAGGCCGTGCCGCCGCTGCCCCGGCTCGTGGTGGTCGTGGACGACCTGGACGCGCTGGTCTCGCCCGCACTGGGATCGCCGGGCCGGCCGGCGGCGGGCTCGGTGATACGCGCGCTGGAGGCGGTGGCCCGCGAGGGCGAGCGGCTCGGCGTGCATCTGGTGGCCGCGGCGGCCATCGGTGGCCGTACGGCGGAGTCGGAGCCGGCGCGACTGGCGACGCTGCGGGTGACGCTGGACGCGGTGACGGCGGGCCCGGACGAACCGGCGCCGGGGCGGGGGCGGCTGACCTGGGCGGACGGCAGAGCGGTGCCGTTCCAGGGCGGGCGGGTCACGGGACGTATCCCGCGGACGGCGACGCTGCGGCCCACTGTCGTGCCGCTGGAGTGGCACCGCATGGGCGATCCGCCGGCCCGCCGCCCGGTCCGCGAGCTGGGGAACGGGCCTACGGACCTGGCGCTGCTGGCCAGCGCGGTGGAGAGGGCGGCGCGGGAGGTCGCGGCGACCGAGGTGCCCTCGCTCCTGTGACGCCGGTCCGCCACATTTCAGCCCGTCCGGGGATTGAGGACGAGGCCGTTCAGGCCGATAGCGGGGGTCTGGGGGTGGCAGCCCCCAGGGACGTTCACCCCAGCGCAGGGCCCCTGGTCACGAGCCGGTCACGATCTCCCGCTTGACAGCGGACGCGGTCTTGCCGCCCCCAAACCCAAGGCGTAGACCAGATCGCACGGGACAGCGCTCGAACGTTCGACGAGGCACGAAGAACGGGGCAGTGATGCGCACCAGCACGAGCAGCAGGAACCGGACAACCAGGGCCGTCAGGGCCGCGGCGGCCGTATGCGCGGGCGCCCTCGCACTCTCGCTCACCGCATGCGGAGGCGACGACAACGACAGTGGCAACGAACAGGGCGGATCCGGCCAGGAGACCGCCGACACCGTCACCCTTCCCAAACTGAACGGCAAGTCCCTCGAGGTCGCCGCCGTGTGGACCGGTGCCGAGCAGGAGAACTTCAAGAAGGTCCTCGCGGAGTTCGAGAAGCGCACCGGCGCGAAGGTCACCTTCGTGCCGGCCCAGGACCCGATCATCAACTTCCTCGGCTCGAAGGTCGCGGGCGGCCAGCCGCCGGACATCGCGATGCTTCCGCAGCCCGGCGCCATCAAGCAGGCCGTCGACAAGAAGTGGGCCAAGCCGCTGGGCGCCGAGGCGATCAAGGAGCTCCAGGAGAACTACTCGCAGGGCTGGCAGGACATCGGCAAGGTCGACAGCAAGCAGTACGGCGTCTACTACAAGGCCGCCAACAAGTCCCTGATCTGGTACAACGCCCAGGTCTTCGAGAACGCGGGCGCCACCGAGCCCAAGACGTGGGACGAGCTGCTCACCACCGCGCAGACCGTCTACGACTCCGGCGTGACACCGTTCTCGGTCGGCGGCGCGGAGGGCTGGACCCTCACCGACTGGTTCGAGAACGTCTACCTCTCGCAGGCGGGCCCGGAGAAGTACGACCAGCTGGCCAGGCACGAGATCAAGTGGACCGACCCGTCCGTGAAGGACGCGCTCACCACGCTCGCCCAGGTGTGGGGCAAGAAGGACTATGTGGCGGGCGGCGCGGACGGTGCGCTGCAGACGGACTTCCCGGCCTCCGTCACGCAGGTCTTCACCGGCGGCGACCAGCCGAAGGCCGCCATGGTCTACGAGGGCGACTTCGCGCAGGTCAACATCACGCAGGCCAAGGCGAAGGTCGGCACGGACGCGAAGGTGTTCCCGTTCCCGACCGTGGGTGACACCGCACCCGTCGTCTCCGGCGGCGACGCGGCCGTCATCCTGCAGGACTCCGAGGCCGCGCAGGCCCTGGCCACCTTCCTGGCCTCCCCGGACGCGGCGACCATCCAGGCGAAGCTGGGCGGTTACCTCTCGCCGAACAAGAACGTCCCCAACTCGGCGTATCCGAACGAGGTGCAGCAGAAGATCGCCAAGGCCCTGATCGACTCGGGTGACGACTTCCGCTTCGACATGTCCGACCAGGCCCCGCAGGCCTTCGGCGGCACGCCCGGCAAGGGCGAGTGGAAGGCGCTTCAGGACTTCCTGAAGAACCCGTCGGACGTCGCGGGCACACAGCAGAAGCTGGAAGCCGACGCGGCCGCGGCCTTCGGAAACTGACGCCATGGCGTCGACGGAAGCGGCAGGGGGCACTGCGCCCCCTGCCGCACCCAAGTCGCGCAAGAGTGTGACCGGCACGCGCAGGTCCGTGGTGGTGCTCTTCCTGCTGCCCGCTCTGGTGCTGCTCGGCGCACTCGTGGTCTACCCCATCGGGTACTCGCTCGTCCGCAGTTTCTACGACCAGTCCGGCGGCGGCTTCGCCGGATTCGACAACTACGAGGCGCTGTTCACGGACGAGGGCATCCGTACGGCCCTCAAGAACAACGTGATCTGGGTGGTGTTCGCCCCGACGGTCGCCACCGCGCTCGGTCTGATCTTCGCGGTGCTGACCGAACGGGTGCGCTGGGGCACGGCGTTCAAGCTGGTCGTCTTCATGCCGATGGCGATCTCGATGCTGGCGGCGGGCATCATCTTCCGGCTCGTGTACGACCAGGACCCGGACAAGGGCGTCGCGAACGCGGTATGGGTGGGCGTCCACGACACCTTCGCGCAGGCGTCGGCGTTCCCGAAGGCCCACCCGGGGCGGGAGTCGCCGCTCGAAGCGGCACCGGGCGGCGGTTTCATCACCAAGGACACCGTCAGCGCGGGCACCCCGGTCAGCCTGCCCCTGGTGGGCGTCGCCCCCGACCAGATGCCGGACGACTCCAAGGCGGCCGTACAGGCGAAGGCCGATCCGGCCGGGATCACCGGCACCACCTGGCAGGACTTCACGCGCGGCAAGGGCGTCGGCACCCTCGGCGGGGTCGACGCGGCCGAGCTGGGCTATGCCGGGATGAAGATCGAGGCCGTCAAGGACGGCAAGGTCGTGGCCAGCACGAAGGCCGCCGACGACGGCACGTTCACGCTGCCGGCCGCCGCCGAGGGGACCCAGCTGCGGCTCCCGCCGGACAACTTCAAGGAGCCGTACAACGGCCTGGACTGGCTCGGCCCGTCCCTCGTCACGCCGGCCATCATCGGGTCGTACATCTGGATGTGGGCCGGTTTCGCGATGGTGCTGATCGCGGCCGGGCTCGCGGGCATCCCCCGCGATCTGCTGGAGGCGGCCCGCGTCGACGGCGCCAACGAGTGGCAGGTGTTCCGCCGCGTCACCGTGCCGCTGCTGGCGCCCGTCCTTGCGGTCGTCACCGTCACCCTGATGATCAACGTCCTGAAGATCTTCGACCTGGTCTTCATCATCGCCCCGGGCTCCTCCCAGGACGACGCGAACGTCCTGGCGCTGGAGCTGTACCGCAAGGGCTTCTCCGAGGACCAGCCGGGCATCGCGAGCGCGATCGCGGTGTTCCTGCTGCTCCTGGTCATTCCCGTGATGTGGTTCAACATCCGTAGGCTCAGGCGGGAGGGCAGGCGATGAGTACCGATGTCGGCGGGCTCAGCAAGGCGGTACCGCCGCCGCCCGAAACCGTGAAGGCCGAGCAGTCCCTCGGCGGCCGGCTCGCCTCGTTCGTCAGCGGCGGGGTTGTGCGGGTGTTCCTGATCCTCGTGGGCCTGTTCTGGCTGGTCCCGACGATCGGGTTGCTGCTGTCGTCGCTGCGCCCGCCGGAGGAGATGACCGCGAGCGGCTGGTGGGAGGTCTTCAGCAAGCCCTCACAACTCACCTTCGACAGCTACGACAAGCTCCTGAGCAACAGCGACATCACCGACTCGATCCTCAACACCGTGCTGATCACGGTCCCGGCGACGGTCCTGGTCGTCGTGATCGGCTCGCTCGCGGGGTACGCGTTCGCGTGGATGGAGTTCCCGGGCCGCGACTGGTGGTTCCTGGGCGTGGTCGGCCTGCTGGTCGTGCCGGTGCAGGTGGCGCTGATCCCGATCGCCGAACTGTTCGGCAAGATCGGCATCTTCGGCTCCCTGACCGGCGTGATCCTCTTCCACGTCGGCTTCGGGCTGCCCTTCGCGGTGTTCCTGCTGCGGAACTTCTTCGCCGAGATCCCGAGGGAGCTGCTGGAGGCGGCCCGGCTGGACGGCGCCGGTGAACTGCGCCTGTTCTTCCGTGTCGTGATGCCGCTCGGCGGTCCGGCGATCGCCGCGCTCGGCATCTTCCAGTTCCTGTGGGTGTGGAACGACATGCTGGTCGCGCTGATCTTCACGGACTCCGGGAGCCAGCCGATCACGGTCGCCCTGCAGACGCAGGTACGGCAGTTCGGCAACAACATCGACGTCCTGGCACCCGGCGCGTTCATCTCCATGGTGATCCCACTGGTCGTGTTCTTCGCGTTCCAGCGGCAGTTCGTGTCCGGCGTGATGGCCGGCGCGGTCAAGTAGGCGCAAGCGCAACACGCTTGAGGGGGCGGACCGTCATCGGTCCGCCCCCTCGCGTTCATTCATGATCCCCCGTATGCCGTACCGCGGCGTAACCAAGTCACTCCATTGGCCGTTGCCGGGCAAGGCGCTGTCGCCGCCTACCGCCCCGGCCGACCCAGTGGATGTCCCTTGCCCAGGTTCAGTGTCATTGTCCCCGCGTACAAGGTTCAGGCGTACCTGCACGAGTGCCTGGAATCGGTGCTCTCGCAGTCGTATCCCGATCTCGAACTGATCGCCGTCGACGACTGCTCACCCGACGCGTGCGGCGCGATCATCGACGAGTTCGCGGCCCGCGATCCGCGCGTACACCCCGTGCATCTCGCGCGGAACCAGGGCCTGGGACCCGCCCGCAACGCCGGTATGGCCGAGGCCACCGGCGACTACCTGGTCTTCCTCGACGGCGACGACACGCTCACCCCCGACGCCCTGCACACGATCGCGGACCGGCTGAAGGAGACCGCCGAGCCGGACGTCCTGGTCTACGACTACGCGCGCACCTTCTGGACGGGCGAGACGATCCGCAACCAGGCCGCCGCCCAGCTCGCCGAGGACGGCCCGGCGCCGTTCCGGCTGGCGGACCGGCCGGGGCTGCTGCGGCTGCTGATGGTCGCCTGGAACAAGGCGTACCGGCGGGAGTTCGTCGAGGAGGAGGGCTTCGCCTTCCCGGCCGGCTACTACGAGGACACGCCCTGGACGTACCCGGTCCTGATGACGGCGGAGTCGATCGCGACCCTGGACCGGGTGTGCGTGCACTACCGGCAGCGCCGCCGGGGCGCGATCCTCGGCACGGTCAGCCCGCGGCACTTCGACATCTTCGAGCAGTACGACCGTGTCTTCGCCTACGTCGACCAAAACCCCGAACTGGCACGCTGGCGCCCGCTGTTGTTCCGCAGGATGGTCGACCACCTGGTCGTGGTGTTCGCCCGCCGCGACCGCCTCCCGCGCCGCAGCCGCGCCGCGTTCCTGCGCAAGGCCCGCACCCACTACCGCCGTTACCGCTCCCCCGGTGCCCCCGTCCCTCCGCGCAACCGCCTGCGGCACGGCCTGGTCCGTCTCGGCCTGCACCGCACGTGGCGTGCCCTGCAGCTGGCGTCGGCCCTGCTGCGCCGCACCCGCAAACTCGCCGACCGCCTGCTGAAGGGCCTGCGCGGCGGCGCCCTGCGTCTGCACTACCGCGTCCAGCGCCGCCTGCCCCTGCGTGCCGACCGCGCCGCCTTCGCGGCCAAGGGCTTCCGCGGCCCCGGCGACAGCCCGGGCGCCCTGGAGCAGGCCTTCCGCACGCACGCCCCGCACATCCGCACCGCCTGGATCGCCGACGCGGACACGGACGCCGACGCCGAGCGGCACGACACCGCCCCGTCCGGCCCGCGCCGCCTGCGCCCCGACACGGCCGCCTACTGGACGGCCCTCGCCCGTTCCAAGTACCTCGTCCACAACGACGGTTTCGACCGCCGCCTGGTCAAGCGCCCCGGCCAGGTCCTCGTGCAGACCCAACAGGGCACCCCGTTCGGTCACATGGGCCTGGACCTGAGCGAACGACCCGCAGCAGCAGGCGACATGGACGTGGACGAGCTCCTCGACGACGTCGACACGTGGGACTACGTCCTGTCCGCCAACCGCCACTCCACCCTGACCTGGGAGCGCGTACACCCGGGCGGCTACACGACCCTCGAATACGGCAGCCCCCGCAACGACGTCTTCCAGCAGGCGACTTCCGCGGACGTGGCCCGGATCCGCGAGCGGCTCGGCATCCCCGACGGCACGGTCGTGATCCTCTACGCCCCCGCCCACCGCGACTACCGCCGCACCCAGCGCACCCCTCTCGACCTGCACCGGCTCCTGCGCCGTCTGGGCCCCCGCTTCGTCGTCCTGGCCTGCGCCGACCCGCGGCACGGCGGCCCCCTGACGCCCACCGCCGGCCGCGTCATCGACGTCACCGGCCATCCGAGTGTCGAGGAGCTGTGCCTGGCCTCGGACGCCCTGGTCACGGACTACTCGTCGATCATGTTCGACTACGCCAACCTGGACCGGCCGATCGTGGTCCACACCGACGACTGGGAGGCGTACGAGGCGGCCCGCGGCACCTACTTCGACCTGCGCTCCTTTCCGCCGGGCGCGGTGGCGCGCGACGAGGACGAGCTGATCGACATCTTCGCCTCCGGGCACTGGCGGGGCTCGCGCTCCGCGCAGCTGAGGTCGGCGTTCCGCGAGCGTTTCTGCCCCCACGACGACGGACGCGCCGCCGAGCGGGTCGTACGCCATGTGGTGCTCGGCGAGACCTGCCATCCGCCCGTCGTACCGCTCGCACAGCGCCACCCCGTGCCGTCGCCGGCCGCGTCGCTCACGCGCTCCCCGCTCACGACCGTGCCGCAACCGACGGGGCGCCGGACCGTCACCGAGAGCCTCTGAACGCCGTTCTCACGGAAACGGAAGAGGAGTTCCCATGCCCTCCAGCCCGTCACGGCCCACGCCGACCCGGCCACCCACCTGGCGTCCGGCCGGGCGGCCCGGCCGTACTCGCGCCGGCTGAGGCCGGCCCCGCCCTGCTGAGGAACCCGGCCGCCGGAACATCGACAGAAAGAGCAGTATGCCCCGCTTCAGCATCATCGTTCCGTCCCATGGGGTCGCGGGGCGGCTGTCCCAGGCGCTGGACTCGGTCCTGACCCAGTCCTTCGGCGACTTCGAGCTGATCCCGGTCTGCGACGCCCCCGACTCCCCGGCGGCGGACCTCGCCGCCGGGTACGCCGAGCGGGACTGCCGGGTGGCGCCGGTGAACTCGCCGCCGACGGCCGGTCTGGCGGGGGCGCGCAATGCCGGGCTGCGGGCGGCGATCGGCGACTGGCTGCTGTTCCTGGACGGCGACGACGAGCTGGTGCCGGGCGCGCTGGCGGCGCTGGACGCCCGGCTGAGCGAGACCGGTGACGTGGACGTCCTGTACTTCGAGCACGAGCGGACCCCGTGGTGGGTGGGTGAGCCGACCAACCCGGCCGCGCCGGTGCTCGCGCGGACGCCGGGCGGGGTGTTCGCCCCCGAGCAGGCTCCGATGCTGACGGGCGTCCAGCTCCCGGCGTGGAGTGCGGCCTACCGGCGGGCCTTCCTCGCGGCACGGCAACTCCCCTTCCCTGACGGCCACTTCACTGATGTGGGCTTCGGTGGCCTGGTCGTGCTGGGTGCCGAGCGCATGGCGGTGCTGCGCCAGGTCGTCCTACGGCATCTGGTGCGGCGGCAGGGCAGCCGGCCGAACCTGCCCGGGGAGCACCACTTCGAGCTGCTCGACCAGGCCGAGCTGGTGCTGGCGCGGGCCGTCGAGCAGGGGCTGCCGGAGAGCCGGCTCGGGCCGTTGTTCGAGCAGCTCTTCGCCGCCGTACTGAAGACGGCCGCCCATCCGCGACGGCTGCCGCGCCGGCGCAGGGCCTTCTTCCGGCGGGCGAGCGGGCTCTACCGGCGGTACCGGCCCGCCGGGTTCCGGGTGCCGGGCGGGAGTCTCGGTGTGCAGCACCGGCTGCTGGCGAGGGGGGCGTACGCGGCGTTCCGGGCGCTGCGCGGCGCCAACCGGGCGGCGACACGGGCGGCCTCCGCGGTGCCGCGGCCGCGCGGGCTGCGCACCCGGCTGCGGTACCGGTGGCAGCTGCGCCGCCGGCTGGACCGGAATCTCGCCGTGTACTGCGCGTACTGGGGCCGCGGCTACGTCTGCAACCCGGCCGCCATCCATGCCAAGGCGCGGGAGCTCGCCCCGCATCTGCGCTCGGTGTTCCTTGTCGAGGCCGAGCAGGCGCACACCGTGCCTAAGGACGTGGAGTACGCGGTCATCGGCAGCCGCAGGTACTGGGACGTGCTCGCCCGGGCCAAGTACCTGATCAACAACGCCAACTTCGCGGACGCCGTCGTCAAGCGCAAGGGCAGCGTGCACCTGTCGACCCAGCACGGCACCCCGCTGAAGAAGATGGGCGCCGACCAGGCGACGTATCCCGTGGTGGCCGCGGCGACCGGCAGCTTCGCCAAGCTGCTGGCCCGCGTCGACCGCTGGGACTACAACCTCACCTCCAACCGGCACTCGACGGAGATGTGGGAGAGCGCCTACCCCGCCGCGCACGAGACCCTCGAGTACGGCTATCCGCGCAACGACGCCTACTACACGGCGACCGCCGCCGACGTGGCCCGCGTCCGCCGCGAACTCGGCATCCCCGAGGGCAAGAAGGCCCTGCTCTACGCGCCCACGCACCGCGACCACGCCACCGGCTTCGAGTCGAGCCTCGACCTGGAGGCGCTGTGCGAGGAGATCGGCGACGAGTACGTCGTGCTGCTGCGCGCCCACTACTTCTACGACCGCGGCGCCGGGCGCGGCACCGGCCGGATCATCGACGTCACCGCGCACCGCTCCTCCGAGGACGTGTGCCTGGCCGCCGACGCGCTGATCACCGACTACTCGTCGATCATGTTCGACTACGCCAACCTGGACCGGCCGATCGTCGTGTACGCCGACGACTGGGACGTCTACCGGGAGCTGCGGGGCGTCTACTTCGACCTGATGGAGGCACCGCCGGGCCGGGTGACGCGGACACCGGGCGAGCTGGCGGCCGTCCTGCGCGACGGCTCGTGGGCGGACGACGAGGCCACGGCCCTGCGCGCCGCTTTCCGGGAGCGGTTCTGCCAGTTCGACGACGGACGCGCCGCCGAGCGCGTCGTACGCCGGGTACTGCTGGGCGAGCCGCCCGAGGCGATCCCGCCGGTGGTCCCGCTCGCCGAGCGCATCCCCGCCCCCGCCGCGACGACCCTCGTAAGGAACTGAGGTACCGACGTGCCCCGCTTCAGCGTCATCGTCCCCGTCTTCAAGGTGCAGGGCTTCCTGCGGGAGTGCCTGGACTCGGTCCTCGGGCAGTCGTACACCGACTTCGAGGTGATCGCCGTCGACGACCGCTCCCCCGACGGCTGCCCGGCCATCCTGGACGCCTACGCCGACCGCGACGCACGCGTGCGCGTGCTGCACCTTCCGGAGAACGTCGGCCTCGGCCGGGCCCGCAACGCCGGTCTGGAGCAGGCGAGCGGCGACTACGTCCTCTTCCTCGACAGCGACGACCAGTACACGCCGGGCCTGCTGGCGGCCGTCGCCGCGCGCCTGGAGGCGGCCGACGAGCCGGACATCCTGGTCTTCGACCATGTGCGGACCCACTGGTGGGGCCGCGGCGGCCGCAGTACGGCGGCCGACCTGCTGGCCGCGGCCGGCGCGGGCACCTTCAACGTCCGCGAGAACCCGGAGTACCTGCACCTGTTCCTGGTCGCCTGGAACAAGGCGTACCGGCGGGACTTCTTCCTGAAGCACGAGCTGCGCTACGCGCCGGGTCTGTACGAGGACGCGCCCGTCACCTACCGCTCGATGGTGCTGGCCGACCGCATCGCCTGCCTGGAGCGGATCGGGGTCGAGTACCGGCAGCGGCGGCAGGGAGCGATCACGAAGACGCCGGGGCGGCGGCACTTCGACATCTTCCCGCAGTACGAGAGCCTGTTCGCGTTCCTCGCCGAGCGCACGGACCTGGCGTGGGCGCGCCCGCTGCTGTTCGAACGGGCCCTGGATCACATGCTGTTCGTGCTCGCGCGCGAGGACCGGGTGCGGCCCGCGGACCGGCCGGACTTCTACCGTGAGATCCGCTCCTTCCACGCCCGCCACCTCCCGGCGGGCTTCACGCCACCCGACGGCAGGCGCGGCAAGGAGATGCGGCTGCTGGCGACGGCTTCCTACGCGTCGTACGCCGTGGCACGCGGTCTGCATGATGTGCGCAGGGCGGCCGGCAGCGGCAAGCGGCGGGTGACGCGCGCGGCGTCGAACCGGGCTCAACGCGCCTGGTACGCGGCCCACTCGAAGCTCCCGCTCGATCCGGAGCTGGCCGTCTACTCGGCGTTCTCCCATCGCGGGGTGCTGGGTGATCCGGCGGCGATCCACGCCAAGGCCCGCGAGGTCGCCCCGCACATCAAGGGCGTGTGGGTGGTCCAGGAGGACGCGGTGGACGCGCTGCCGCCCGGCATCGACTTCGTGACGCCCGGCTCGCGGCGCTACCACGAGGTGATGGCGCGGGCCACGTACTGGGTGAACAACGTCAACTGGCCCGGCACCCTGGCCAAGCGCCCCGGCAGCGTCCACGTCCACACCCATCAGGGCACCCCGCTCAAGCACATGGCGGCCGACCTGCTGACCAAGCCCGGCGCCCGGCACGGCTTCGACGTGCCGAAGATGCTGTGGCGGGCAGACCGCTGGGACTACAGCCTGGTGGCCAACCGGCACTCGGAACTGGCGTGGGAGCGGGCGTACCCGTGCCACTTCTCGTCGCTCAGGACGGGCAGCCCGCGCAACGACGTGCTGGTCAGCGCGGGCCCCGAGACAGGCGAGGCCGTGCGGGCGCGGCTCGGCGTCCCCGCGGGCAACACCGTCGTGCTGTACGCGCCGACCCGCCGCGAGTACCGCCGGGGCGGCCATGTGGACCGGATCGACCTGGCCCGGTTCGCCCGGGATCTCGGCACCGGCCACACCCTCGTCGTACGGCTCCATCCGTCGCTCGCGAAGGGCACGGCCCGTGGGATGGGCCTGGCCGATCTGCACCGGCGGGGCGTGGTGATCGACGCGACCGACGAACCGCATGTCGAGGACGTACTGCTCGCCGCCGACGTGCTGGTCACCGACTACTCCGCTCTGATGTTCGACTACGCCAACCTGGACCGGCCGATCGTGGTCCACGCCGACGACTGGGGGGCGTATGCGGCGAGCCGGGGCGCGTACTTCGACATCACGGCCGACGCGCCGGGCCATGTGTCCCGCTCGTACCGGGAATTGGCGTGGCTGTTCGCGTCCGGGACGTGGCAGGACGGGGAATCGGCGCGCTTGCGGGCGGGGTTCCGGGAGCGGTTCTGCGAGTTCGACGACGGGCTGGCCGCGGAGCGGGTCGTACGGACGGTGATGCTGGGTGAGCGGATGCCGGAGCGTCCGGGCGGGGTCGAGCGGGTGCCTGCGCCGGCGGCGGCGAGGTCGTCGCTCATGGACGCCCGCTGAAGCGTGCCACGACGGGTTCCCCGGATGGGGCTCACTCGATGAGGTGACGTGAGGTAGAGGCGTTGACCTTGCCGGGAACATACGGCAAATGCCTCAAACCAGCACAACCTCTACGACCAGAGCCGCGGGCGCCGCTGTCGGTGTCCTCGTCCGGAGGACCGTGCGTGGCGCGAGTGCCCTGCGCGGCGGCCGCAGTTGGCGTCCGACGCCGTACCAGGTCTACGGCTTCCTGTTCTACCTGGTGATGCTGCTGGCGTACTGGGCCGTGCCGCTGTGCTGCGACGCGGGTCAGCACGCGGCGGTCGTCGAACGCCTGAAGGCGGACCTGCTCCACCCGCGCCACCCGATGGCGGACCTGCCGGGCGCGGGCAGCCCGTACTACTCGCCGTACGCGGTCGCGCAGGGCGTGTTCGCCCGGCTGACGGGGCTGGGCGGCTGGGAGGTGGTGCGGCTGGCCGGCGCGCTGAACCTGCTCGTGCTGCTGACCGGCATCGGCCGCCTGATGCGGGTGCTGACGCCGAGGCCGTGGGCGCCGGTGTTCGCGCTGGGGGCGATGACGCTGCTGTGGGGGACCGAGCGGGCCTGGTGGAGCGGCTATCTGAGCCTGATGTCGATGACGGGGAATCTCGGCTATCCCTCGGCCTTCGCCATCGGCCTCACCTTCTGGGCCTGGGCGTTGACGGGAGCGCGGGCGCGGGGCCAGGGGCAGGGGCCGGAGCAGGGGGAGGACCGGCAGCAGGTGCTCGTCCGGTACGTCGGACCGAGCGGGCTGCCGGGGCTCGCCGGGTACGCGGGGATCGGGGTGCTGTACGGGCTGATCCTGCTGATCCATCCGATCACCGCGGTGGCCGCGGCGCTGGGCGCGGTGGCGTTCGTGGCGGGGTGGCAGCGGGGCCTGCTGCGCGGGCAGGGGGGCGCCTTGGCCGTGCGGTGGGGGGTGATGACGGGCACGGCGGTGCTGCTCGCCTGGTCCTGGCCGTACTTCGACGTGTTCGCGCTGGCCGGGGACGACAGCGTGGACTGGATGCACGAGCGGCTGTACGAGCAGCTCGGCGGGCAGTTCTGGCTGGCGCTGCTGGGGCTGCCGGCGCTGTGGCTGCGGTGGCGGCGCGGCTCGTGGCGCGATCCGCTGGTGCTGCTCTTCGCCCTCGACTGCCTGCTCGTGGCGTACGGCTGGGTCAGCGGCCACTACACCTACGGCAGGATTCTCGGGCTGACCCTGGTGCCGCTGCAGTTCGCCCTGGCCGTGGAGCTGGCGGCGCCCCGGCCCTGGCGCAGGGCACGCCGGGTGCTGGGCGGGGCGGCGGTCGCCGGGGCCTGCGCCGGGTTCCTGACTGTGCAGGGCGGGGCGGTGGTGCCGCGGGCACTGGATCCCATCGGGCTCGAACAGCCCTCACTGTGGCCGTCGTACGCCTGGGTGGCACGGCAGGTCGGGAAGGGCGAGGTGGTGATCAGCGACGGGCACTACGCCCCTCGCTCCATCCCCGGATACGGACCGAACCTGGCCGCGCCGATCTGGCCCGACCCCGCCCTGGACGAGCGGGAACGGGAACGCCGGCTCGCCGATGTCCGCGCCTACCTCTCCCCCGCCTCGACCCGCGCCGAGCGCACGACCGTCGCCCGGCGCTACCACGCGCGCTGGCTGCTGCTGACGCGGTGGAAGCGGGTGCCGGAGGAGGCGGTGGTGGTGGCGTGGAGCCGGGAGACGGGGGAGGTACTGGCGCGGATCGGGTGACCGCCGCTCTTGCGCGCGGTTACTCGATGACGAGGTCGACCTCGATGTTGCCGCGGGTGGCGTTGGAGTAGGGGCAGACCTGGTGGGCCTGGTCGACCAGCTTGCGGCCGGTCGCCTCGTCGAGGGTGTCGGGGAGCTCCACGCGCAGCGTCACCTTCAGGCCGAAGCCCTCGCCCTGCTTGCCGATGCCGACCTCGGCGGTGACGGCGGCGTCGGAGACGTCGACCTTCGCCTGGCGGCCGACGAGGCCGAGGGCGCTGCCGAAGCAGGCGGCGTAACCGGCGGCGAAGAGCTGCTCCGGGTTCGTGCCCTGGCCGTTGCCGCCCAGCTCCACCGGCGCGGCCAGCTGCAGGTCGATCTTGCCGTCGTTGGAGACGGCGCGACCCTCGCGGCCGTGGGTGGCGGTGGCGACAGCGGTGTAGAGCGCGTCCATGGAAACCATCCCTCTCAAGTCACGTTCCGGCGGCTCCGTTGGCGGCCGCCGACGACGACAAGTAGAGCACACAATTCAATTGCACACAACTAAATGACGAGCACGAGCTACCCTGGAGTCATGACGAGCACGCCCACGGCGGACTGGCTCCGCCTCGACCAGCAGATCTGCTTCTCCCTCAACGCCGCGTCGCGCGCCTTCGGCGGCGTCTACCGCGTGGTCCTGAAGGAACTGGGGCTCACCTACCCGCAGTACCTGGTGATGCTGGTGCTGTGGGAGCAGGGCGACCTGCCCGTGAAGAAGCTGGGCGAACACCTGCGCCTTGACTCCGGCACGCTGTCGCCGCTGCTCAAGCGGCTGGAGGCGGCCGGCCTGGTACGCCGGGAGCGCAGCGCCCGCGACGAGCGCTCGGTGGAGGTACGGCTGACCGAGGAGGGCGCCGCACTCCGCGAACAGGCCTTGCAGGTGCCCCGCCGGATCGCCGCGGCGACGGGCTTCGACGTCGACGAGATCCGCGAGCTGCGGGCCCGGCTGGACCAGCTCACCTCGGCGCTGGACTCGGCGGCGGTGGAGGGCGCGGGCGGTTAGCGGACTGCGGGGTGCGTTCCGTGGCGAGGTGCGCCATGCGTTCGGCGGGCGGGCGGCGGACGTACAGCCGAAGCGGGCCGTCGGGCGGTCCCGCGGACAGCGGCCGGAACTCCTCGCCCACGATGGCGAGCTTGACGCGCTCGGTGGGATTGCTCGGATACCAGGGGGAGGTCAGCGCGTACGGCTCGGCGACGACCCAGACCCGGTCGACCGAGGCAAGCCTGCGCCGCAGTTCGCCGGCCCCGACCTCACGGCCGTAGAGCGTCCCCGACCGCGACCCGGACTGCCGCAGCGCGATGTCCCACGCCCCCCGGAACCCCTTCGGATACGCCAGCACCGCCCGCCGCCCGATCGACGGCACGAACAGCACCGGGTCGCCGGGGCGCAGATGCCGGGCGGCGTAGGCGGAGGTGACGGCGAGGTTGTCGGGGCGTTGGGCCGGGGAGCGGTCCTGGCGGTGGAGGGGGAGGTGGTGGAGGAAGACCAGGGCGATGGCGAGGCTGCCGGCCAGAGGGGGCAGGGGGAGGCGCGGGGATCGGCCGGCGGTGCGGGCAGGACGACCCCGGTGCGGGTGAGCGAGGAGGGCGGGGCGGTCGCCGTACGGCCGCACGCGGCGCACGAGACCGGTCAGCCGATCCGCCCCCGCGGCCACGAGCAGCGGCGCCCCCGCGAGGGCGTACAGCACATACCGGTCGTCGTACATGGGCCGGACCTGGGACACGGCGATGAGGAGCCCGGGCGGCACCACCAGCAACGGCAACGCGACCGCGGCGACCCGGCCCGCCCCCAGCCCGGCCACCATCAGCAGGACGCACACCCCGAAGACCACACCCGTGGGCCCGGCGGCGAACTCCCGCAGCAGCCGTTCCGCGCTCCCCCACCCCGGCACCGGCAGCCACCCCACCTGCCCGGCCTGCGCCCGTGACACCAGCAGCAACGGCAGCAGGGCGGCCCCGGCGGCCGCCACGGCACATCCCCACGCGGCCCACACCCGTCTCGGCGCCCGTCCCAACCCCAACGTCACCGCATGCGCGCACACGACCGGCGCGGCCAGCTCGTGCAGCAGGCAGGTGACCGTGAGGACCACTCCGTAGGCCCACCACACCCTCCGCACCAGCAGCAGCGTGGCGCCGGCCGCCCCCGCGGTGACCAGCGCGTACGACCGGCCCTCCTGCGCGTAGTGCCCGACCAGCGGTGTCACCGCGTACAGCAGCCCGGCCCACAACCCCACCCTCGGCCGCGCCAGCCGCACCCCCAGCGCCGCGATCAGCCCTGCCGCCGCTGCCGCCGCGAGCACCGACGGCAGCCGGAGGGCGATCTCGCCGGGATGTACGGCGAGGACGGCGTGCATGAGCAGGTAGTACAGGGCGTGCACGGCGTCCACGCCCTGCACCAGCCGCAGGATCTCCGGCACCGACCGCCGCGCGACCTGGAAGGTCACTCCCTCGTCCCGCCACATGCCGTCGCGGTCGAGGCCCCACAGCCCGAGCCCGAGCATGACGACCGCGGGGACACACACGGCGACGATCGCAGCCGCACCGCCCTCGCGATCGCTCTTCCTCGGCTCCCGGTCCCCGATCACCACGGGGGCGAGTTTGTACTATTAACTGATGCTTACTGGTTATTGACGGCGTATCACCGTGTATCGCCATGGATATGCCACTCACCCGGCATACGATCCCGCGGTAATGAACCCATCCCGCGATTCCGGACCGTGCCCCTGATGCACCCCCACGCCGCTCCCACCGCCCGCACCGCGCGCGCCTCGCAGGTCGGCGTGATCGTCATCGGCTACAACGACGCCGCACACGTGGCGACCGCCGTCCGCTCGGCGCTGGCGCAGGGCCCCGCCGTCCATGAGGTCGTCGCCGTCGACGACTGCTCGACGGACCGCAGCATCGAGGTGCTCACCCGTCTCGCCGCGACCGAACCACGCGTGAAGGTGGTCCGGCGCCGGGTCAACAGCGGCGGCTGCGGCAGCCCGCGCAACACCGGGCTCGACCGGGTGACCTCGCCTTATGTGATGTTCCTGGACAGCGACGACGTCCTTGCGCCGGGGGCCGTGGACGCGCTGCTCGCGGCGGCGACAGGGGCGGGTGCGGAGGTGGCGGGCGGGCTCTGTGTGCGGCGGGAGCTGCCCGGGCGGCGCGAGGTGCCATGGCAGGCGCCCCTCTACGCCGCGCACGCCGTGTTCGAGCGGCCTGCCCAGCGCCCGCGTCTGGTCCACGACACGCTCTGCGTCAACAAGCTGTACCGCACGGAGTTCCTGCGCGAGCACGGCATTCGCTTCCCCGAAGGCCGCTTCCCCTACGAGGACTTCGTCTTCACCGCACGCGTGCTCGCCGCCGGGCCGCGCATCGCGCTCGTCCCCGACCGGGTGTACGTCTGGCACGTACGCCGCTCGGCCGACCGGCTGTCCATCTCCCTGGACCGCGCCGACATCGCCAACTGGCGGGCGCGCACGGAGGCGAGCCGGCTGGCGTACGACATCCTGCTGGGCGCCGGGCAGAAGGAGCTGGCGCGGGCGGCGCGCGGCAAGTTCCTGGACCACGAGGTGCGGATGTACGCGCGCGAGTTGGGGTTGCACGACACCGACTACCAGCGCGCGTGGTGGGCGCACACGCGGGCGTACCTCGCGGAGTACGACGCGTCCGACTGGGCCCACAACCCCACCGCGCCCGGCCGCCTCATCGGCCGCGTCGTCCTCGCCTCCCCCGAGCCCCGCGACCTGCCCCGCCTCAGGGACCTGGCCGCCCGCCCCGCCCGCCTCCTGCCGCCTTACGCGCACGCCCCCGACGGCACCCCCGTCTGGTCGGCCGACCTCCCCGAACCCACCCTGGACGCCCTGCTCACCCGCCCCGTCCGCCTCCTCCCCCTCGCCGTCGACGCGGAACTGCACCCACGCGCGCGTAGCGCCCTCCTCCGGCTGCGCCTGCACGAGCTGTACGGCAAGGTGGCGCAGGCGGGGCCCGAGGCACTGGAGGTGGAGTGGCGGTGCCGGGAGACGGGGCGGGCGGCGGGACCGCGTACGAGGGTGGCGCTCACGCCGTCACCCTCGCCCGAGGGCGTCTGGTCGGCCGAGACCACGGTCCACTGGGCCGCGTTCTTGGGAGTACCCGGGACGTCCGGGCCGTACGGGCCGTACGGGCCGTACGGGCCGTCCAGCGTGTCCCGCACCTGGGACCTCCGCCTTCGTGTGCGTTTCCAGGGCGGCGCGTACCGCGAGGTCACGGCGCACGCCCTCACGAGCGCCGGTCCGCTGCGCCGACGCGCGGTGGTCGGAGCCGGTCACGCCGTAGTACTCGTACAGCCGTACGTCACACACTCCGGAGCGCTGGCACTGCGCGTGGCCCCCGGTTCACGAGGAGTTCTGTCCGTGGTCCGCGGCAGACTCCGCCGCCTGCTTCACTGGCCGACGCACACTTGAGGCAGACCAGTAGCGCAGACCCGTACTGCAGACCACGTATGACCAAAGAGCCCACTGACGAGGGGAACGGCCGCACATGACCTGGCTGATCACCGGCGGCGCCGGTTACATCGGAGCGCACGTCGTACGGGCGATGACCGAGGCGGGCGAACGCGCCGTGGTGTACGACGACCTGTCCACCGGCATCGCCGACCGCGTGCCCGACGGCGTCCCGCTGGTGGTCGGCTCGACCCTGGACGGCGAGCGCGTCGCCCGCGCCATCGCGGCCCACCGCATCACCGGTGTCGTCCATCTCGCGGCGAAGAAGCAGGTCGGCGAATCCGTCGACCTCCCCCTGCACTACTACCGGGAGAACGTCGAGGGCCTGCGCATCCTGCTGGAGGGCGTGACGGCGGCGAACGTACGGTCGTTCGTCTTCTCCTCCTCGGCGGCCGTGTACGGCATGCCGGACGTGGACCTGGTGACGGAGGAGACGCCGTGCGTGCCGATGTCGCCGTACGGCGAGACCAAGCTGGCCGGCGAGTGGCTGGTCCGGGCCACGGGCCGCGCGACAGGCCTGTCCACGGCGTCGCTGCGCTACTTCAACGTGGCGGGCGCGGCCACCCCCGAACTCGCCGACACCGGCGTCTTCAACCTCATCCCCATGGTCTTCGAGAAGCTCACGGAGAACGCACCCCCGCGCATCTTCGGCGACGACTACCCGACCCCCGACGGCACCTGCATCCGTGACTACATCCACGTCGTCGACCTGGCCGAGGCCCACGTCGCCGCGGCGCGGGCCCTGCAGTCCTCCCCCGGTCACTCCCTCACCCTCAACATCGGCCGCGGGGAGGGCGTTTCGGTCCGCGAGATGATCGACCTGGTCAACGCCGTCACCGGCTACGACCGCCCCCCGACCGTCACGCCGCGCCGCCCCGGCGACCCGGCCCGCGTCGTCGCCTCCGCCGACCGCATCGCGACGGAACTGGACTGGAAGTCCAAGCACGACGTGCAGGACATGATCGAGTCGGCCTGGGAGGGGTGGCTCCGGCTGCATCCGGGGGCGGCGCGGAGGTAATTCGGGGGCGCGTGGGGTGCTTCGGGGGGGGGGGGGCGGAGGTGCTTCGGGGGGCGGAGGTGCTTCGGCGGGCCCATCTGCCTACCGGCTGCCTACGAGTTGTTCAGATACGTCAGTACCGCGAGCACCCTGCGATGACCGCTGTCGCTCTGCGGCAGCCCCAGCTTGAGGAAGACGTTGCCGATGTGTTTGTGGACGGCGCGTTCGGTGACGACGAGGCTCTTGGCGATGGTCGCGTTGTCGTGGCCCTCCGCCATGAGGGCCAGGACCTCGCGCTCGCGCGGGGTGAGGGAGTCGAGCGGGGAGTCGCGGCGCCGGGTCAGGAGCTCGGTGACGACCTCGGGGTCCAGGGCGGTGCCGCCGGCCGCGACCCGCTCCAGCGCGTCGAGGAACTCGTCCACCCGGCCGACCCGGTCCTTCAGCAGATAGCCGAGGCCGCTGGCGCCGCCGGCGAGCAGTTCGGCGGCGTACGACTCCTCGACGTACTGGGAGAGCACCAGGACCGGCAGCCCCGGCAACTCCTTGCGGGCGGTGAGCGCGGCGCGCAGACCCTCGTCGCGGAAGTCCGGGGGCATCCGCACGTCGAGCACGGCGGCGTCGGGGCGGTGCTGCCGCAGTGCGGGCAGGATCTCGGGGGCCGTGGTGGCGGCGGCCACGACCTCGTGTCCGGCCGACGTCAGGAGGAGGACGAGGCCCTCACGCAGCAGGGCGTGGTCCTCGGCGATCACGACTCTCACGGCAGTTCCGCCTCTACTCCGGTCACCGCGCCCGCGGTGACACCACCTGCCCAACCGGCGGTCGCTGCGCGCAGCCTACTCACAGCGCCTTGAGCGCCTCCGTGGTGGCCCGGGCCAGCGCGTCCAGATAGCCCTTGGGCAGCTTCCGGCTGCGGGCCACGACCATCCGCCAGTACAACGGGCCCGAGATCAGGTCGAGCGCCAGCTCGTTGTCGATGCCCGTCCGCACCTCGCCACGCTGCTCCGCCCCGGCCAGGATCTTGCTGGCGACCCCCTCCTGCCCCTGCTCCAGTGCCTTCTGCAGCGCCTCGGCGATCTCGGGGTTGCGGGCCGCCTCGGCCTGGAGGTCGGGGATGATCTGCGACACGACGGGGTGACGCAACGCGCGCGAGGTCACCTCGTACAGCATCCGCAGGTCCCCTTCCAGGGAACCCGTGTTCGGCGTCGGCAGCCCCATGACCGCCACCGCCGACACCACGTCGAGCACCAGGTGCAGCTTGGAACGCCAGCGCCGGTACACCGCGGTCTTGCCCACGCCCGCGCGGCGCGCGATGCCCTCGATCGACATCCGCGCGTAGCCGACCGACGCCAGCTCCTCGAAGACGGCCGCCCGGATGGCCTCCGTCACGTCCTCGCGGAGCACGGCCGCCCCGGCGGGGGTCCGGCGGCGCGGACTCGTCTGGGGCTGGTCGGCGTTCGTCGTCATGCGGAACAGCATAGGGCGTTACGACGAAACGGTTGCGTTCCGACGCCCACAAGACCTACGCTCACGTTGCGACGATACGGTCCCGTCCCGACGTAAGAGTTCGTGAAGAGAAGCGTAAGAACCCGCCCCGGCCCCTCCCCCTGAGCGAAAGCAGCGGATGTGACCCAGGCCCTCCACACGCCGCCCCCCACGGCCCCCGCCCCGCCCTACGAAGCCGACCTCGCGGCCCTCGCCGCCCGGCACGGCCTCTCGGTCAGCGGGGCCCGCCCCTCCCTGCGCGCGTACGTCCGCCGACTGTGGGCGCGCCGGCACTTCATCGGCGCCTTCTCGACGGCCAAGCTCACGGCGCAGTACAGCCAGGCGAAGCTCGGCCAGCTCTGGCAGGTGATGACGCCTTTGCTGAACGCGGCGGTGTACTACCTCATCTTCGGCAAGTTGCTGGGCACGAGCCGGGGGGTGCCGGACTACATCCCGTTCCTGGTGACGGGGGTGTTCGTGTGGACGTTCACGCAGAGCTCGATCATGGCGGGCACCCGCGCGATCTCCGGCAACCTCGGCCTCGTCCGGGCCCTGCACTTCCCGCGGGCGGCGCTGCCGATCTCCTTCGCGTTGCAGCAGCTCCAGCAGCTGCTGTTCTCGATGGCGGCCCTGGTCGTGATCCTGCTCTTCTTCGGCATCCCGGTCGGCGTCTCGTGGGTCCTGGTGGTCCCGGCGCTGGTGCTGCAGTCCGTCTTCAACACCGGCATCGCGATGATCATGGCCCGTATGGGTGCGAGCACACCGGACATCGCCCAGCTGATGCCGTTCGTGCTGCGCACGTGGATGTACGCGTCGGGCGTGATGTTCAGCATCAGCCACATGATGGCCAAGCACACCGACTGGCCGTCCTGGCTGACCGCGGCCCTGCAGGCCAACCCCGCGGCCGTCTACATCGACTTGATGCGCTTCGCGCTGATCGACAGCTTCCACGCGAGCCAACTCCCGCCGCACGTGTGGGCGATCGCGACGGGCTGGGCGCTGCTCGCCGGCGTCGGCGGCTTCATCTACTTCTGGAAGGCTGAGGAGACGTACGGCCGTGGCTGACAACGCACAGATCACACAGACCGCACAGACCGCACAGACCGCACAACGGATCGCACAAGAGCAGGTCCATCAGGTCCAGTCGGCCCAGCAGGCCCATCAGCTCCAGCAGGTCCCCACCGTCATCGCGGACGGCGTCGACATCGTCTACCGCGTCAACGGCACCGGCGCCGGCCGCGGCTCCGCCACCGCCGCCCTCAACCGCATCCTGCGCCGCAAGCAGACCGAGAAGGCGTCGGGCGTGCGCAAGGTGCACGCCGTCAAGAAGGTCTCCTTCGTGGCGTACCGGGGCGAGGCGATCGGGCTCATCGGCACCAACGGCTCCGGCAAGTCGACCCTGCTGAAGGCGGTCGCCGGACTCCTCCCGGTCGCGAACGGCCGTATCTACACCGACGGGCAGCCCTCCCTCCTCGGCGTGAACGCGGCCCTGATGAACGACCTCACCGGCGAGCGCAACGTCCACCTCGGCGGCCTCGCGATGGGCATGTCCCGCGAGCAGGTCAAGGAGCGCTACCAGGACATCGTCGACTTCTCCGGCATCAACGAGAAGGGCGACTTCATCACCCTCCCCATGCGCACGTACTCCTCCGGCATGGCGGCCCGCCTGCGCTTCTCCATCGCCGCCGCCAAGGACCACGACGTGCTGCTGATCGACGAGGCCCTCGCCACCGGCGACCGCTCCTTCCAGAAGCGTTCCGAGGCCAGGATCCGCGAGCTGCGCAAGCACGCGGGCACGGTGTTCCTGGTCAGCCACAACAACAAGTCGATCCGGGACACCTGCGACCGCGTGCTGTGGCTGGAGCGCGGCGAGCTGCGGATGGACGGGCCGACGGACGACGTGCTGAAGGAGTACGAGGCCTTCACGGGGGACAAGTCGGCCAAGCCGAGCCCGAAGCCCAAGCCGCAGCCGAAGCCGGCGCCCGCGACAGCCCCTCTTCTCTCGTAGGGCTTGTCTCGTAGGGCTTGTCTCGTAGGGCTTCCCTCCCGAGGCACCCCTCCTGAAGCACCCCTCGCGAGGCATCCCTCGTCAGGCGTAACCGGAGGTCACCCTTTCACTCTATTAGTGTCACTATGACCTAGCCCGATAAGTCCTGGGAGGTGAAGGAGCCCCCGCGATGCCCGAGCTCAGTGTCATCGTCCACGGGCCGAACACCCAGGACCGTCTGACCGGACTCCTCGCCTCCCTGGCCGCGCACCCGCACCCCGACGTCGAGGTGATCGTGGCCGCGGTCGGGCCGTGGGCCCAGGAGACGGCCCGGGCGTACGCGCCGGAGATGCTGGTGCTGCCCCTGCCGGACGGCACGGACGACGCCGCGGCCCGCTCGGCCGGCGCGGCCCGGGCCTCCGGCTGCTGGCTGCACTTCGTGCACGCGAAGGACGGCCTGCCCGCCGGCGCCCCGCGCACGGTCGCCGAGCGCGTCGCGCAGTTGCCGGACGAGGTGGACGTCCTCCTCTTCGACCACGTCCGCTCCACCTGGGAGGCCTCCGGCCTGCCCTCCTCGGACGGCCCCCGCCTGGCCCGCGCGGGCCGCGCCGCGCACCCCCTCGACGACATCGCCCGCAGTGCGCTGCGCATCACCCCGCTGCTGGGCAACCGCGCGCTGCGCACCCCGTTCTGGCACGCGTACGAGCCGCACCTCACCACCCCGGACGAGCCGTACGCCGCCTACGCCACCCTGCTCCTCGCCGACCACGTGGCCGCCCTGAACCAGGTGGCGTACGAGCACCACGAGCTGCGTCCCGAGAGCCTCCCCCCGGTCACCCCCGAGCAGCACCACGCCCTCGTCGGCCGCTACGAAGCCCTTCTCACCCTCGCCACCGGCGCCGCGGGCCGCACAGTCCCCGCAGTCGCCCCGGGCCACGCAAGCCGCACCACCCACGCCGTCCTGTACGACGTGATGATCCGGGACTGTCTGCGCACCTTCGCCCGCACGCCCATGCCGGACGCGGTGGCCAGGGAGTTCTTCCACCGCGCCGCCGCAGCCGCCGTCCGGCAACGCCCGCCCGGATACCGCCGCCCCGCCGGCCCCGAGGGCATCCGCCGAGCCCTCCTGGAGGAGGACGCGTACACCAGGTACCGCGCCTTCCAGGCCGCCAACCGCACCCGCCGCGCCGCGAAGTCGGCCCTGGGAGCCGGCGCCCGCCACGTCTCCGCCGCCCTCGGCGACCACCATTACCGCAGGTCACTGTCGCGTCCGGTCAACCCCAACCTGGCCGTCTTCGCCGCGTACTGGAACCGCGGAGTCGCCTGCAACCCGGCGGCGATCGCGGCCAAGCTCTCCGAACTGGCCCCCCAGATCCACCCGGTGTGGGTGGTGACACCCGACAACGCGCCCCTCCTCCCGCCCCACACCGACCACGTACTCCCCGGCACCCGCCGCTACCGCGAGGTGCTGGCCACGGCGAAGTACCTGGTCAACAACGTCAACTTCCCCAACGCGGTCGTGAAACGCCCGGACGCGATCCACCTCCAGACCCACCACGGCACCCCGCTCAAGCGCATGGGCGTGGACCAGATGGAGTTCCCGGCGGCGGCCAAGGGCCTGGACTTCCAGGCCCTGCTGTCCCGTATCGACCGGTGGGACTACAGCGTCTCGGCGAACAGCCACTCCACCCGCATGTGGGAGCGCGCGTACCCGTCCCGCTTCGTCTCCCTCGACCACGGCTATCCGCGCAACGACGTCTACTACACCGCCACCGCGGCCGACATCCGCACGATCCGCGACCGCCTGGGCATCCCCCCGGCCCACCGCGCGATCCTCTACGCCCCCACCCACCGCGACTACGAGGCCGGCTGGACGCCCCGCCTGGATCTCGCCACCCTCGCCGAGCAACTCGGCAAGGACACGGTCCTGCTGGTCCGCGGCCACTACTTCTACGACGGCACCCCGTCCCCGCTGACCGCCCTGCGCCGCACGGGCCGGGTCATCGACGTCTCCGCCTACGATCCGGTCGAGGACCTGGCCCTGGCCGCGGACGCGCTGGTCACGGACTACTCGTCCATCATGTTCGACTACGCCAACCTCGACCGCCCGATCGTCGTCTACGCCGACGACTGGGAGACCTACCGCTCCACCCGCGGCGTCTACTTCGACCTGATGACCGAGCCTCCCGGCCAAGTGGCCCGCACCCAGCAGGAACTGACGGAGATCCTCACCACCTCGGCCTGGCACGACGAGGGCGCGACGAAGGCGCGGACCGCTTTCCGCCACCGTTTCTGCGAGTACGACGACGGACGCGCCGCCGAACGGGTCGTGCGCCGGGTGTTCCTGGGCGAGAGCGAGGACGCCCTGCCCCCGGTGACTCCCCTGGAGGAACGCACACCGGCACCGAGCCCGAGGGAGGCGGTATGACCCCGAAAGCCACGCCCCCTCACTCCCCACTCCCGGACGCCGCACTCCCTGAAGTCGCTCTCCCTGATGTCACCGTCACGGTCATCGTCTTCAACGACGCCGAGCGCCTCCCGCGAGCCGTGGAGTCGGTACGCCGCCAGACCCACGCCAACATCGAGATCATCATCAGCGACGACCACTCGACGGACGAAACCCCGCAGGTGGCAAGGCACTTGGCCGCCCTCGACTCCCGTGTCCGCCACCTCCGCCTGCCCGAGAACAGCGGCGGCTGCAGCGCCCCGCGCAACCGTGCCCTGGAGATCGCGCGGGCGCCGTACGTGATGTTCCTGGACAGCGACGACGAACTGACGGACGACGCAGTGGAGTTGCTCCTGGCCGCCCACCGCGAGCGGGAGATCGACTTCGCGATGGGCGCGGTCGTGCGGATCCGCGAGGACAACGGCCGCCGTACGAAATGGATGCCGCACCTGGTCGCCGAGCGTCGCACGGTGCTCGGCATCGAGTCCGAACCCCGGCTGCTCTTCGAGCACCTGTCGACGAGCAAGATGTACGCCCGGGCCTTCCTGGACCGCCACGACCTCCGCTTCCCCGAGGGCATCCACTACGAGGACCAGTTGTTCTCGGCGCAGGCGTACTGCCTGGCCAAGGAGTTCACGATCGTCCCGGAGCCGGTGTACCGCTGGCACATCGCGCCCTACGCGGCCACCGACACGGCATCGATCTCCAACCAGCGCGACCGGCTCGACAACGTCCGCGACCGCGTCCGCGTCCAGCGCCTCATCGACGACTTCCTCGCCGAGAGCGGGCACACGGGGCTGCGCGACGACAAGGACTTCAAGTTCCTCAAGCACGACTTCCGCATGTACGCCGGGGACCTGCCGTACCGCGACGAGCAGTGGCTGACCTCCTTCGCGGACATCATGACCCCCTACCTGGAGACCCTGTCCCCCACGGCCTACGCCCGCCTCCCCCGTACGGAACGCGTGGTCCTGCAACTGGTCCGCGAACGCCGCTTCGAGGAAGCGAGGCCGGCGGCACGGGGCTTGGGCCAGGGCGTGGCCCCGAGACGGGTGACACCGGACGCACAGGGCCACACGTACTGGGGCGAGACCATCCCCACGACCGACTGGTCCCGGCGCGAACTCGACGTCACCGACCTCGAACTGGACACGCGCCCCTTCCGAAGCGCCCAGTTCCGCCACGAGATCACCGAGCTCACCCGCGGCCCCGGCGCCTCGATCGACCTCACGATCCGCACCTACGACCCCGGCCTACGCCTCCCGGTGGGCCCCCACCGCGCCGGCCTCCTCCTCGCACCCGGCCGACACCGCCTCAAGGTCCCCTTCCGCCTCACCCCGGTCCGCCCCGGCATCTACGAGGGCCACGTCCACCTGGACCTCGCCACGGCCCCGGTCCCCCACCACGGCTTCGCCGGCGTCCGCCACCCCTTGCTCCGCATCGAACACCAGGGCCAGGCCCACTCCGCCGTACTCCTGGCCCCCCTGGACTTCCCCACCCTCACCACCCGCATCCCGTACCGCACAGGCACGGCACCACACCAAGTAACCATCGAGCCAGAGGGCCGAGGCACCGGCCGCCTCCAGATCCGCTGGCAGCCGGTGGGCATAACGGCCAAACTCCTCCACCCCCTGACCCGCCGCGCGGCCCGACCGAGGGTGAGAAGGGCGGCGCGGTTGCTGAGGAGCGCGTTGCGGTAGGGCGACCTCGGGTCAGTTACGGGCGCCGGTCCAGGGCTTCCAGCCCGTCCGGCGTTTGAGGACGAGGAGCCGTTCAGGCCGAAAGCGGGGGTCTGGGGGCGGCAGCCCCCAGGGTCGGGAAGGGTAGGGGCGGCGGGGGCGAGGCAAACCCGCAACCCCCTCACCGCACCACCTCATACAACACCTGCCCACCCGGCCCCCGAGCCACCACCCGCACCCCGGAGCCCAACCCCCGCCCAACCCCACCCCCATCCCCCCGATCCACAACCCACCGCACCCCATACGCCCGCACAATCCCCCGCCGAACCCCCTCCGACGCCCCCACCGCGAAATACCGCCGCACAGCCTCCCCCCGCCGCCCCTCATCCGGCAGAAAGAAGTCGGGATACCCGGGCGCCACGGTGTACGCCCCATACGCCGGAATCTGCCGAGCCGCAAAGGTCCGCGCCATCACAACGTCCCCGTACTCAACCCACGGCGTGACCCAGTGATACCCCACCCAAGGCACCCGGTACTTCGCCGCAACCACCCCCGGCAACACACCCCGCGGGACGACGTACCCAACAGTCCCGACCTGAGTCCAGCCCCCCACGACCAACGCTCCACAAACCACCCCCACCCACACCCCACGCAACCCTTTCCACCCCGACCACCCCAGCCGCCCCAGCCGCCCCAGCCGCCCCCAGCCCTCCACCACCCCCACCCCCGCAGCAATCTGCGCAGGAATCACCACAGCCGGCACCGCCCGCCCCCACGAGTAATGCCCGCTCACCCCACCCACCCCCACGACCACCACCCCCAGCACGAAGAACAGCACCAACGGATCCCACCGATCCCGCCACCACCGCACCCCCAGCGCCACCACCCCCACCAACACCAGCCAGTACCGCCCCAGCAGATCCCGGTACAACCCCCGATGCACCGCCTCCAGATCACCCCCCGCCCCGACCAACGCGAAGAAGTCGTAGTACGGCCACACCCACAGAACCCCCACCCCCACCAGCGCCCCCACCCCCAGCCGCCACCACACCGCACCCCCCACCCGCGCAGCGACCACCGTGGCCAACGCCCCCAAAGAGGCCACCACCCCCGAGAACTGATGGCACAGCAGAATCACCGCCCACAGCACGCCGAGCCCGACCCACACCCCCCACCCCCGCACCGAGTGCACCCGCACCGAGCCCGCCCGCACCGCCCCCGCCAACCAGGCCCAGAAGTGAAACGCCAGCCCCAACGCGAACACACTCGGATACGACACCGTCAACGCCAGCGAGTTCAGTCCGAGAAACCCGCTCCAGGTGAACAGCGACGTCCCCCACAGGAACACCAGGCACAGCAAGGACAGCGCGGGCGCAGCCGGATGCGCGCTCAGCGTCCGCACGTACCGCCACACCCCGCTGACGAACAACCCGAGCGCGACCACCGCACCGATCCGCAGCACGACGAAGACCGAGAACCCCGTCACCCGGGCGACACACCCGAGCACCAGCATCCAGGGCGAGTAGTACGGACTCGGCGTGTCCGCGTCGACGAGCGGATTGCCGGGGTCGACCAGGTCGTACCGCAGACGTTGCACGGTCGCCGCGTGCATACCGAGGTCCCCGGCCCACGGCAGCCGGACGACCACCAGCAGGAGCAGCACGACCACCAGCCCGGCGCCGACCTGCGCAACGACCGAAGGTCTCCGCAGCGCGCCCCGCATCGTGCTCACCCGAGCACTGTAATTCCCGTTATGCCCCAAATACGCGAGCGCCCCGGACTGTCACAGTCCGAGGCGCCCTGGCCGGCATACGACCCACGCACGGCCGACGTACGACCTACGTACGGCTCAACGATCCCGCACGGCTACGAGTGCTGCCGCAGCAACGTCCTCATCGTCCGCATGGCCACCGACAGGTTGGCCAGATCGAACGCCTCCGATCCCTGGATCTCCTCCAGCGTCGTACGCGCCCGCCCCAGAATCGCCGAGTTCTTCTGCTCCCACGACTTGAAGCGCTGCTCGGGCGTCGCGCTGCCGTTGCCGGCCGCGAGGATGTCCGAGGTCAGGGCCGCGTGGGCGGCGTAGAGGTCCTCGCGGATGGAGGCGCGGGCCATGGACTGCCAGCGGTCCGCGCGGGGCAGCTCGATGATGCGGTCCATGAGCTGGGTGATCCGGAGCCGGTCAGCGAGGTCGTAGTACACCTCGGCGACGTCCATCGGGTCCTTGCCGAGGCGGTCGGCCACCAAGACGATGTCCAGCGTCGGGAAGGCCGAGGAGAACCCGGACACCCGGGTGGCCAGTTCGGCGGGGACGCCGACAGCGGTCAGCTCGTCGTAGATCTGCTGGTACCACTCCAGGTCCGCGCCCTTGAGCAGCTTCGGCAGCTGCGACCACACCTGCTCGACACGGTCACTGAAGAAGTCGATCGTGTCGGCGAGCTCAAGCGGCTGCGGCCGGTTGTTGAGCAGCCAGCGCGTCCCGCGCTCGACGAGGCGGCGCGAGTGCAGCCGGATCCGGGTCTGGACGGCGGCCTCGACCTTGTTGTCGAGCGCCTCGACCGCGTCCCACACGACCCCCGAGCGGAAGATCGCGCGGGCTACCGTCTGCGCCCGGACGATCTCCTCCAGGGAGGCCCCGGTCTCCTCGCGCAGCCGGTGCAGATACGTCGTGCCGCCCGTGTTGACCGTGTCGTTGACCAGCACGGTCGTGGTGATCTCACGGCGCAGCGGGTGGCTGACGAGGTGGGCCGGGAACTGTTCGCGCAGCTCCTTCGGGAAGTACGCGTGCAGCAGGGTGCTCAGGTACGGGTCGTCCGGCAGCGTGGTGTGCAGCAGTTCCTCGGCGACCGTGATCTTCGTGTACGCCATCAGGACGGCCGTCTCGGGACCGGTCAGGCCGTGGCCGCTGCCGAGGCGTTCGCGGATCTGGCGGTCGGTCGGCAGGAACTCCAGCGCCCGGTCCAGGTGCCCCTCCCTGACCAGGTGCTTCATGAAGCGCTGCTGGGCGTGGAGCATGGCACTGGACTGCGCGAGGGCGTTGGCGATCGCCGTGTTCTGCGCGTAGTTGTTGCGCAGGACCAGGCGGCCGACCTCGTCGGTCATCTCGGCGAGCAGCTTGTTGCGCTGCTTGACGGTCATGTCGCCGTCGCTGACCAGGCTGTTGAGCAGGATCTTGATGTTCACCTCGTGGTCGGAGGTGTCCACGCCCGCGCTGTTGTCGATGGCATCGGTGTTGATCCGGCCGCCCTGCCGCGCGAACTCGATCCGGCCGAGCTGCGTCAGGCCGAGGTTGCCGCCCTCGCCGACGACCTTGACGCGCAGGTCGGCGCCGTCGACGCGGATGGCGTCGTTGGCCTTGTCGCCGACGTCCGCGTGGGACTCGGTCGAGGCCTTGACGTACGTACCGATGCCGCCGTTCCACAGCAGGTCCACCGGCGACTGGAGAATGGCCTTCATCAGCTCGGCCGGGGTCATCTTGGAGACCTTGCCCTCGATGCCGAGGGCGTCGCGGATCTGCGCGTTGACCGGGATCGCCTTGGCGCTGCGGGGGAAGATTCCGCCGCCGGCCGACAGCAGCTCGGTGTTGTAGTCCTCCCAGCTGGAGCGCGGCAGCTCGAAGACGCGGCGGCGCTCGGCGTAGGAGGTGGCCGCGTCCGGGTTCGGGTCGATGAAGATGTGCCGGTGGTCGAAGGCGGCGACCAGGCGGATGTGCTCGCTGAGCAGCATGCCGTTGCCGAACACGTCACCGGACATGTCGCCGATGCCGACGACCGTGAAGTCCTCGGTCTGCGTGTCCACGCCCAGCTCGCGGAAGTGCCGCTTGACGGACTCCCAGGCGCCGCGGGCGGTGATGCCCATGCCCTTGTGGTCGTAGCCGGCCGAACCGCCGGAGGCGAAGGCGTCACCGAGCCAGAAGTTGTACGACTCCGCGACCCCGTTGGCGATGTCCGAGAACGTCGCCGTGCCCTTGTCGGCCGCGACGACGAGGTAGGTGTCGTCCTCGTCGTGCCGGACCACGTCGGCCGGGGGCACGACCTCGCCGGCCACCATGTTGTCCGTGATGTCGAGCAGGGCCGAGATGAACATCTTGTAGCTGGCGATGCCCTCGGCCAGCCACGCGTCCCGGTCCACGCTCGGGTCGGGCAGCTGCTTGGCGACGAAGCCGCCCTTGGCGCCGACGGGCACGATGACGGTGTTCTTCACCATCTGCGCCTTGACCAGACCGAGGATCTCGGTGCGGAAGTCCTCACGCCGGTCGGACCAGCGCAGGCCACCGCGCGCGACCTTGCCGAAGCGCAGGTGCACGCCCTCGACGCGCGGCGAGTAGACCCAGATCTCGTACGCCGGCCGCGGCGCCGGCAGGTCGGGGATGGCCTGCGGGTCGAACTTCATGGAGACGTAGTCGTGCAGCTTGCCGCCCGCCGCCTCCTGGAAGAAGTTGGTACGCAGCGTCGCCTTGATGACGGTGAGGAAGGACCGCAGGATCCGGTCCTCGTCGAGGCTCGCCACCTGGTCGAGCGCCGCGTCGACCTCTTCGAGCAGCGCGTCCACGATCTCGCGGCCCGCGCGCTGGCGGTCCGGCGACATCCGCGCCTCGAACAGGGAGACGAGCAGCCGGGTGGTGTGGACGTTGTTGCGGAGGGTGTCCTCCATGTAGTCCTGCGAGAAGGTGGAGCCCGCCTGCCGCAGGTACTTGGCGTACGCCCGCAGCACCATCGCCTGACGCCAGGTCAGCCCGGCACCCAGGACCAGGGCGTTGAAGCCGTCGTTCTCCGCCTGGCCGGTCCAGGTGGCGGCGAAGGCCTCGGAGAACCGTTCGCGCGCGTCGTCGCCGAGGTAGTCACCGCCGCCCGCGGACGGGGCCATGCGCAGACCGAAGTCGTAGATCCAGGCGACGCTGCGGTCGGAGCAGCGCAGTTCGTACGGCCGCTCGTCCACGACCTCGACGCCGAGGCGGCTGAGGACCGGCAGGACGGCCGACAGGGAGACGGCCGCACCCTTGCGGTAGATCTTGAACCGGCGCTCCTCGGGGGCGGCGCCGACCGGCTCGTACAGGCTCAGCGAGAAGTTGTTGTCCTCGGTGAGCTGCTCGATGTGGACCAGGTCGGAGACCGCCGAGCGCGGGGAGTGGTCGGCCTTGTAGCCCTCGGGGAAGGCATTGCCGTAGCGGCGGGCCAGCTCGGCGGCGCGCTCCTCGCCGAGTTCGGCGTTCAGCGCGTCGGCGAAGCCGTCGGCCCAGGAGCGCGCGGCCTCGACGAGACGCGCTTCGATGCGCTCCTTGTCGCTGTCGCTGAGCTCCGGCAGCTCGGTGCCCTGCGGGACCCGGACGACGAAGTGCAGCCGGGAGAGGATCGACTCGGTGTTCCAGGCGGTGAAGTCGACGCTGGTGCCGCCGAGCTCCTCCTTCAGGATGTCGATGATCCGCAGGCGTACGCCGGTGGTGTAGCGGTCGCGCGGGAGGTAGACGAGGGCCGAGTAGTAGCGGCCGTACTCGTCCTGCCGCAGGTACAGCCGCAGCCGGCGGCGTTCCTGCAGGTAGAGCACGGAGGTGGCGATGCGCTGCAGCTCCGGGACCGGGGTCTGGAAGAGCTCGTCGCGCGGGTACGTCTCCAGGATCTGCAGCAGGTCGCGCCCGTCGTGGCTGTGGGGCGAGAACCCGGCGACCCGCAGCACGTCGTCGACCTTGCGCCGGACGACGGGCACGCGGCGGACGGACTCGGTGTAGGCGGCGGAGGAGAACAGGCCCAGGAAGCGGCGCTCGCCGACGACCTCGCCGTTCTCGTCGAACTTCTTCACGCCGACGTAGTCGAGGTACGACGGCCGGTGCACGGTCGCCCGGCTGTTGGCCTTGGTCAGGATGAGGAGCTTGTGCTCGCGGGCCTTGGCGCGGGCGTCGGCGGGCAGCCGCTCGAAGGAGGGGCTGACGGGGTGGCTGTCGGTCTCGGAGTGCTGCGGGTCGGCGCGCAGGATGCCGAGGCCGGTGCCCGGCACGGCGGCTAGCGAGTCGTCCTCGCGCAGCTCGTACTCGCGGTAGCCGAGGAAGGTGAAGTGGTCGTCGGCCAGCCAGCGCAGCAGCTCGCGGGCCTCCTCGAATTCCTGATCACGCAGATCGGAGTGCGGCTCCTGCGGCAGCTCGTCGGCCATGCGCAGGGCCAGGTCCCGCATCTTGCTCCAGTCCTCGACGGCCTCACGGACGTCGGACAGGACGCGCAGCAGGTCCGCGGTGATCTGCTTGAGGTCGCCGCGGTCGGTCTCGCGGTCGATCTCGACGTGGATCCAGGACTCGGTGTGGGTGTCGTGCGGCACGTCGCCCGCGGGCGGCGTGGAGAGCACCTCGATCAGCTTGCCGGCGACGTCCCGGCGGACGAAGACCTGGGGGTGGATGACCACATGGATCCCCCGGCCCTGCCGAGTCAGCTCGTTGGTCACCGAATCGACCAGGAAGGGCATGTCATCGGTGACGACTTCGACGACGGAGTGGCTGCAGGTCCACCCGTTCTCTTCCACGGTGGGCGTGTGAACCCGCACGTTGGCCGTGCCCTGGGGGCGGTTCTCGGCCAGCCGGTAGTGCGAGAAAGCGGCTCCGAAGATGTCGACCGGGTCGCGGTCGGTGAGGTCCTCCGGGGCGGTGTGCAGGTAGTAGCGCTGGAGGAACGTGAGCACGGTGTCGTGGTCCGGGGTGCCGGGGCTGCTCTCGTCCGTCGTCCCAGTCGGTAGGTACCCCCCGACCGGGCTGTTCTCAGCTACCCGAGCGGCCCTCTCGAGCAGCTCGGCCTTGGCTTCGTCCAGCTTGGTCTGCATTGTCCTCTGGCTCCTGTCGCGCGCCGTTGCGTGACGTAGAAGGAAGTACGGTCTCTTGCCCTCCGGTGCAACGCCGCGACGCGGGGTGTCCGGTCTGCTTCGACGCTATGCCGCGAGGTGAGATGAGCGGGGGTATATGAGCCAATCTTGAGCTGCCCAAGGGGTGTGACGCTGCTCTCTGCGACGTCCGGGCCCGGGGTGTGTATGACGTCCCGGGAGCCCTTACGCCCCCCTCCCGCCCGCGAAGACCAGCGACCGCCGCCCGGTCACGGATGTGGTCCGTGCTCTCCGGGCGCAGGGCAGGGGCAACACTGCCCCCGCGAGCTATCGCGCTGATCACGCCACTAAGGCTATCGCTCCTTACAGGGGGCCCGTCATGAGCCGTATGTGTACAAAACCAGGGGTGGAACTTTGACGTTCTGCACAGGGGCAAACGGGGTGGGGAGGGCGTAACTGGCGGGTCGCGGTGCACAGGGGGAGGCTGGGGTGAGGGACTGTGACGACGACCGGGGCCGGTTTCGAGACGGAAGCAGGCCATCCGGAGGCGACCGGTGTCCGAAAACAGCCGCCGGATGGGCGCCTCCTGCGGCTCGCCTGTCCGCGACCCACCGGGTGTGCCGGTGAGCAGGCGCTCCCGCAGCCGGGCGGACCGGCCGGCCGCAACGGCACCCCCCACACCGCCGGGCCGCGCACGCCCCCTTGGCAAGCGCCCCGCCCCGAGGCACGTTGCCCCCAAGGCCCGACGGAGACGCAGGCCCCGGCCAAAAAGAGGAGCGCACCCGATATGACAGCGAAAATCCTCATCGTCACCGGCGACGCCGCAGAGTCACTGGAGGTCCTCTACCCCTACCAGCGCCTCCGCGAAGAGGGCTACGAGGTCCACATCGCCGCCCCCACCCGCAAGAAGCTCCAGTTCGTCGTCCATGACTTCGAACCCGGCTTCGACACCTACACCGAGAAACCCGGCTACACCTGGCCCGCCGACCTCGCCTTCTCCGAGGTCGACCCCGGCGACTACGCCGCCGTCGTCATCCCCGGCGGCCGGGCCCCCGAGTACCTGCGCAACGACCCTGAGCTCCGCAAGATCCTCAAGTCCTTCTTCGACGCCGACAAGCCGGTCGCCCAGATCTGTCACGGCCCCCTTCTCACCGCGGCGATCGACAGCCTCCGCGGCCGCCGCGTCACGGCGTACCCCGCCCTGGAACTGGACATGCAGGCGGCCGGCGCCACCTTCCAGGACGCGGAGGCCGTGGTCGACGGCACCCTGGTCTCCTCCCGCGCCTGGCCGGACCACTCCAGCTGGATGCGCGAGTTCCTGACGGTGCTGCGAGCGAAGGCACCGGTGACCTGACCCGGGCCCGGGCCCGAGCCCGGACCAAGGTCCGCACCCAGGCCCAGCGAGTACGGACGCGGCGTTCCGTCGGGGGCGCCGCGCCCTGACGGGTGGCGGCCGACGCTCAGGCGGCCAGCCGCTCCGCCTCCGCGACGGCCTCCACAAGCGTGTCCACGACCGGCACCCCGACCCCTTCGAGGCTCGCCCGGCTGTGCGACCCCCCGGTGTAGAGCACGGCCTGAGCCCCCACATGCAGCGCCGCCACCGCGTCGTCCGCGGCATCCCCGATCACGACCGTGCGAGCAGGGTCCACGCTCGCCAGCGCCTTGATGTGCCGCACCATGTGCTCGGCCTTGCTGCCCCCGGACGGCCCGGTCCGCCCGTCGACGCGTATGAAGTGCTGCTCGATCCCGAACCCCCGCACCAGCGGAACGAGTTCGTCGTGCACGTACATGCTCAGGATCGACTGGCTGCGCCCCGCCGACCCCCACTCCACGAGCAGCTCCGCCACGCCCGTGGTGAGCCCGCACCTGACCCGGTGCTCGGTGTAGTACCGGTGGAAGGTCTCGTCCATGACCTCCCACTCGGCGTCGGTCGGCAGCCGGCCGAGCAGCCGCTCGTAGAACTTCGGCACCGGCACGCAGTACAACGCCCGGTACTGCTCCATCGTGATCGGCTTGAGCCCCAGCTCGCCGAACGCCGCGTTCGTCGCCCCGATGATCGCGTCATTGTCGTGGAACAGGGTCCCGTTCCAGTCCCAGACGATGTGCGCCCCTACTTGCATCCCCATGCCGAAAACCGTACCCGCCCCCACTGACAATCAAGAGAACGGCGGGTCAAACAGCAGGTCAATGAGGGCAGCGCCGGGTCAGTCCGCCAGTCCGACCAGGTTCGGGATCTCCTGGGTGGCGAACCACAGCAGCTCATGGTCCTCGGCACCGTCCACGACGAACTGCGCGTCGTCGTCCCCGCCGTCCGCCGCCGCCAGCGCCTCGGCGGCGGCCGCCACGTCCGTCTCCGCGTCGTCCGAGTCGACGTGTACGGCGGCCGCCTTGGCCAACGCCACGCCCCCGGCGATCCGCACCTCTCCGAGTGCCGCCGGATCCAGCCCCCGGTCCGGGTCGGCGACGGCCGCCCTGTCGGGCACGTCGACGGCGACCACGACCCGGCGCCGCGCAGCCCCGCCGTCCGCTGCGAGCAGCCGCAGCGAGGCCAGCGCGGCCCGGTTCAGCGCCGCGTACTCCAACTCCTCGATGTCGTCGGAGAGATACCACTCGCGCAACGCGGGCGTGACGGCGTACGCGACGAGCGATTCGGCCTCCAGCTCGCCCGCCTTGTGCGCCTCGGCGAGACCGGGGAGGGTCAAGGGGACGTAGACGCGCATTGCTGACCGCTTTCTTCGTTCTCGTAGCACTCGTAAGGCTCTGCAAGGGCCCGGAGAGGGGCGATCCCCGCACCTCCGGAGGGCCTTCAGGATACGTGCGGCCGATACCTGGGGCGTCCCCTTTCGAGCCCCGTCCGCGACCCCGCCGGGCGTCCACCCCGGTCCACGAAGTCACCCGGTGCGCCCCTGCCATCACAGGCTTCCGGGGCCCTCGATCACCCGGATAAGTGAAGATTCCGGCCGCCCGCTCCGAGTCCCCGCTTCCTTGCTGCCGACACCCGCGACCCCGTACAAGATCACCAACCACGAAGTTACTCGCCGGTATCAATCCGGGTTCACCGAACGGGGACTCCATGAACAAGGTCATGACCAGGGCACAGCACCGCCCCGGCACCCGCCCACCGACCCGCCGCGACACCCGCCGCCCCGCCGGCAGCCCGCCCCGCACGCCGAGCGGCGGCATGCCCCGTACCGCGCCCCCAGGAGGCCGCCCACCGGGCTCGTCGGGCGCCACGGGAGCCCACCTGCGCACCAGGCCCACGGATACCCGCCCACCGACCGCCCCCGCGCCGCGCACATGGCGCAACCCGGCAGACGGAACCGGGAACCTCGACAGGCCCGCCATCCCGCAACCCCGTCCCACCGACGTCTTCGCCGACCGCCTGCTCCTCGTCCTGAGCGGCCAGCGCCCCGTCCACTGGATGCTCCGCCACACCGCCGGCCGTGCCTACGACGAACTCGCCCGGCTCGCGGAACTCGGTCTCCTGCGCACCCGCGGCACCCGCCCCGTCGTCCGCGACATCGGCTACTTCGAACCCCGCCCCGGCGCCATCGAGGCCTTCGCCCGCATCGGCGCCGGAGACCAGCTACGCGCCATGGCATTCCGCCTGGAACAAGGCGGAGATCTCCGCTGGCGCTGCACGGCGGTGGAACTGGGCGGCCCACGCAGGCCGTGCCTGGACGACGACTGACCACTGCCGCCCCACCGCCCGTGTAGACGCACGGACCGCTGTGGGGGGCGGCTGCGGGGGCCGAGCGGGGACGGTCCCGTCGTGCTGTGGGACCGCGCAAGCCGATGGGCCGGGTCCCCCTCAGGAACCCGGCCCATCCGACTGCTACGGCGTCACAGCCACCGTGACGTCACTTCTTGCGGCGGCGCCCGCCACGCGCCTGCTTGCGCCGTTCCGCGCGCGTGAGGCCGTCGGCCTCCGAGCGCACCGGCTCGTCGCCGTTGTCGAAGTCTCCCTCGACGATGTCGCCCTCGCCGTCCACCTTGGGCGCGGTGTAGTGCAGCCGGTCCGGGCGGCGCGGGGCCTCGAGGCCCTTGGCGCGGATCTCGGGACGCCCGCCCGCCTGCGCCGGCACCGCGTCCTTCTTCTCCAGGTCGGCCACCGGCTTGGTGTCCTCGACCGGGACCTCCTCGACCTGCTGCTCGACCTGGACCTCCAGGTTGAACAGGTAGCCGACGGACTCCTCCTTGATGCCCTCCATCATGGCGGTGAACATGTCGAAGCCCTCGCGCTGGTACTCGACCAGCGGGTCCTTCTGGGCCATCGCGCGCAGGCCGATGCCCTCCTGGAGGTAGTCCATCTCGTAGAGGTGCTCGCGCCACTTGCGGTCCAGGACCGACAGCACGACCCGGCGCTCCAGCTCACGCATGATCTCGGAGCCGAGCTGCGCCTCGCGCGCCGCGTACTGGTCGTGGATGTCGTCCTTGATGGACTCGGAGATGAACTCGGCGGTCAGCCCGGCACGGTCACCGGCCGCATCCTCGAGCTCCTCGACGGTCACCTTCACCGGGTAGAGCTGCTTGAAGGCGCCCCACAGGCGCTCCAGGTCCCATTCCTCGGCGAAGCCCTCGGCGGTCTCCGCGCCGACGTACGCGTCGATCGTGTCGTCCATGAAGTGCTGCACCTGCTCGTGCAGGTCCTCGCCCTCCAGAACGCGGCGGCGCTCGCCGTAGATGACCTCACGCTGACGGTTGAGGACCTCGTCGTACTTCAGGACGTTCTTACGGGTCTCGAAGTTCTGCTGCTCGACCTGCGACTGCGCCGACGCGATCGCGCGCGTGACCATCTTGTTCTCGATCGGCACGTCGTCCGGGACGTTCGCCATCGACATCACGCGCTCGACCATCTGAGCCTTGAACAGGCGCATCAGGTCGTCGCCGAGGGAGAGGTAGAAGCGGGACTCGCCCGGGTCGCCCTGACGGCCGGAACGACCGCGCAGCTGGTTGTCGATACGGCGCGACTCGTGCCGCTCGGTGCCGAGGACGTAGAGGCCGCCGAGGTCCTTGACCTCTTCGAACTCCGCCTTGACCGCCTGCTCGGCCTTCTCCAGGGCGGCGGGCAGGGCCGCGGCCCACTCCTCGATGTGCTCCTCGGGGTCGAGGCCGCGCTGGCGCAGCTCCGCCTCGGCGAGGTCCTCGGGGTTGCCGCCGAGCTTGATGTCCGTACCACGGCCGGCCATGTTGGTGGCGACGGTGACGGCGCCCTTGCGGCCGGCCTGGGCGACGATGATCGCCTCACGGTCGTGCTGCTTCGCGTTCAGCACCTCGTGCTGAACGCCGCGCTTGGACAGCTGCTGCGACAGGTACTCGGACTTCTCGACCGACGTCGTACCGACGAGGATCGGCTGGCCCTTCTCGTGCTTCTCGACGATGTCGTCGACGACCGCCTCGAACTTCGCGACCTCGGTGCGGTAGATCAGGTCCGACTGGTCCTGGCGGACCATCGGCCGGTTGGTCGGGATCGGGACGACGCCGAGCTTGTAGATCTGGTGGAACTCGGCGGCCTCGGTCATCGCCGTACCGGTCATGCCGCACAGACCGGGCTGTTCCTTGTCGTCGTGGTCGTGGCGCTTGTAGAGGCGGAAGAAGTTCTGCAGGGTGATCGTGGCGAGCGTCTGGTTCTCGTCCTTGATGTCCACCCCTTCCTTCGCCTCGATCGCCTGGTGCATGCCCTCGTTGTAGCGGCGGCCGGCGAGGATACGGCCGGTGTGCTCGTCGACGATCATGACTTCGCCGTCGATGACGACGTAGTCCTTGTCCTTCTTGAAGAGCTCCTTGGCCTTGATGGCGTTGTTCAGGTAGCCCACCAGCGGCGTGTTCACCGACTCGTAGAGGTTGTCGATGCCCAGCCAGTCCTCGACCTTGGCGACACCCGCCTCGTGGATGGCGACCGTGCGCTTCTTCTCGTCGACGTCGTAGTCGCCGGTCTCCTCCAGGCCCTTGAGCTGGTTGCCCGCCTCGCCCTTCTTCAGGCGCGTGACCAGCTTGGCGAAGTCGCCGTACCACTTGGTGGCCTGGTCGGCGGGGCCGGAGATGATCAGCGGCGTACGCGCCTCGTCGACGAGGATGGAGTCGACCTCGTCGACGATGGCGAAGTTGTGGCCGCGCTGGACGAGTTCGTCCTTGGACCACGCCATGTTGTCGCGCAGGTAGTCGAAGCCGAACTCGTTGTTCGTGCCGTACGTGATGTCGCACGCGTACTGCTCACGGCGCTGGGCCGGCGTCATGTTGGCGAGGATGCAGCCGACATTGAGGCCCAGGAACTTGTGGACGCGGCCCATCATCTCCGAGTCACGCTCGGCCAGATAGTCGTTCACCGTGATCAGGTGGACGCCCTTGCCGGACAGCGCGTTCAGATAAGCGGGCAGCGTGCCGACGAGCGTCTTGCCCTCGCCGGTCTTCATCTCCGCCACGTAGCCGAGGTGGAGGGCCGCGCCGCCCATGATCTGGACGTCGTAGTGACGCTGGCCGAGAGCGCGCTTTGCGGCCTCGCGAACGGTGGCGAAGGCCTCGGGCATCAGGTCGTCCAAGCTCTCACCGTCTGCGTACCGCTGCTTGTACTCATCGGTGAGGGCCCGCAGCTCGGCGTCGGAGAGGTCGACGAAGTCCTCTTCGATGGAGTTGACCTGGTCCGCGATGCGGTGCAGCTTGCGCAGGATCTTGCCTTCGCCTGCACGCATGATCTTCGAGAGGACGGACACGGGGGTTGGTCTCCTTGCCGGTCGGGCCTGGGACGGTCGGTTTCCATTTGACTTGACTGAGCAACGGCCATCGTATGCGAGGACCCCGCCACGCCGGGAGCCTGCCGTGGACGTCGAACCTCCGCTGCTTCAAATCTCCGTCAAAGGGACAACGGCCGGGGGCTGTGGATGGTGCCGCGTTCCGCCAACGAATTGTGCGAAATGCGTTCGCGCGCTCACACACCGCATATAAGGATGGCGCTTGCGACGGCCCCCGAGCAGAATCGGCCGATGGAACCCGTCACGCTCACCACCAGCCGTCTCCTCATGCGCACGATCGGCCCGAAGGACACCGACACGGTGTACGAGGCCGCGCAGGACCCCGACATCCAGCGCTGGACCACGATCCCCTCGCCCTACCTGTACGAGCACGCCCAGAGTTTCGCGGAGCAACTGGTCCCGGAGGGCTGGGCGAACGGTTCGATGTTCACCTGGGGGCTCTTCCTCCCCGAGGGGGAGGACCTGGTGGGCATGCTCGGCCTCACGATGCGGTCCATGAGCGAGGCCGAAATCGGCTTCTGGGGCACGAAGGAACACCGCGGCAACGGCTACATCACCGAGGCCGTACTCGCCGCGTCCCGCTGGGCCTTCGTCCACCTGTCGCTCGACCGCGTGGAATGGCGCGCGGAAGTCGGCAACAGGCCCTCCCGCGCGGTGGCGGAACGCGCCGGCTTCGCCCTGGAGGGCACACTCCGCTCCGCCATGGTCCACCAGGGCGTACGCCGGGACTGCTGGGTGGGCTCCCTGCTCCCGTCGGACCTGAGCCTGCCGTCGACGGCCCCGTACCTGCCGGCGAGGAACCAGCCCGCATGACCGTGCCCTCGCCCCCGCGCGCAGCCCCACCACGGACAAATCCCCAGCTCACCCCGCACTGTCAGTGCCACCGCCTATCGTGCCGACCATGACGACCCTGCGCCCCACCACCGACCTCTCGGCCGACGAGGCCCGCCGGATCGCCCTCCGCGCGCAGGGCTTCCTCGGCACCCCCGACCGCAGGTCCGGCGTCCGCGGCATACTGCGTCACCTCGGCGCGGTCCAACTCGACACCATCTCGGTCCTGGCCCGGTCCCACGAACTCATCCCGTACGCCCGCCTGGGCGCGGTGGACCGCAAGACGGTCGAGAAGGCCTACTGGACGCCTGGGGCCACGGCTGCGGGCAAGCCGTCGGCGCAACCGCACGCCTTCGAGTACTGGTCCCACGCCGCCTGCATCCTCCCCGTCGAGGAGTGGCCGCACTTCGCCTTCCGTCGCCGCGCCTACCGCAACCGCCCCCACTGGAACCACGACCTCCCCGACGGCACCTACGACCAGGTGATCAAGCAGCTGCGCACCGAGGGCCCTCTCACCGCGACCGAGCTGGGCGGCGCGAAGCGGACCAGCGAGTGGTGGGACTGGTCGGGCACCAAGGTCGCCGTCGAACGCGCTCTGATGTACGGCGAGGTGGTCTGCGTCGAGCGCCGCGGCTGGAAGCGCGTCTACGACCTCGCCGAGCGCGCCATCCCGGAGACGCTGCTGCACGACGAGCTGGACGACGCCGAGTGCCTGCGCCGCCTGGTCCGCCTGGCGGGCCAGTCCCTAGGCGTGGGCACGCGCGCGGACATCGCCGACTATCACCGGCTCAAGGGCGAACAGGTCGACGCGGTGATCGCCGACTCGGGCCTGGTGCCGGTCACGGTCGAGGGCTGGGGCAAGCCGGCCTGGGCCGACCCGGCGGCCCTGGAGATCCCTCCGCGCGGTCGCCACCGTACGACGCTGCTGTCCCCGTTCGACTCCCTGATCTGGGAGCGGGCACGCACGGAGCGGATCTTCGGCTTCACCCACCGCCTGGAGGCGTACGTCCCCAAGCAGAAGCGGATCTACGGCTACTTCGCGATGCCGGTCCTGGCCGGTGGCCGCCTCGTGGGACGCGTGGACCCGGCCCGCGAGGGCACCACCCTGGTCGCCAAGCAGGTCACCCTGGACGGCCCGAAGGCGGTCCCGGCGGTGGCGCAGGCGCTGGTGGAGGCGGCGAGCTGGGTGGACTGCACGGACGTACGCGTGGAACGGGTCGACGCACCCGGCCTGCGCGAGCCCCTCGCCACGGAACTCACACGCTTGCTGGCGTGACCCCGAGGCCGGTCATCCGGCCTCAGCGGATCTCGAGGATCTTCTCCCGCATCGCGTACACCACGGCCTCCATCCTGGAGTGCAGCTGCAGCTTCTCCAGGATGTTGCGCACATGGTTCTTCACGGTGTTCTCGGAGATGAACAACTCCTTGGCGATGTCCCGGTTGTTCATCCCCGTGGCCACGAGCTTGAGGACCTCAAGCTCGCGGTCCGTCAGCCGCGGCGCGGGCACGAGGCGGCGCTCGTCCGTGCGCTGGATCATCGACTTGAACTCGGTGAGCAGCTTCGACGCCATGGAGGGACTGATCTGCGACTGCCCGTCGGCCACGGCACGAATGGCGGTGGCCACCTCGTCCGTGGAGATCTCCTTCAGGAGATAACCGGTCGCGCCCGCCTTGATCGCGTCGTAGAGGTCGGCCTCCTCGTCGCTGATCGTCAGCATGATGATCTTCGCGCTGGGGGCGACCTCCTTGATGGAGGTGCAGGCCTCGATCCCACCCCGCTTGGGCATCCGCACGTCCATCAGGATGATGTCCGGCAGCAGGTCAGCGGCCTTGTCCACGGCTTCCGCGCCGTCGCCCGCCTCCCCCACGACCTGGATGTCCTCCTCGGCCGCGAGCACGATCTCCAGTCCACGGCGGAACAGGGCGTGGTCGTCGACGACGAGGACTCTGATCGGCTCCTTGCGTGGAGAGCCCGCGTCCGGGCCCATGCCGACGACATCACCGTCGGCATCCTCGTCCCGCATCGGTCCGAAGCTGTCCGCCATCGTTCCTCCCCCTGAAGGCTGTGGCTGGTCGGTCTGCCATCGCCAACCCAAGGCAGCGGCCCAACGGTTGGGCCGGTGCGGCCATGATTCCATGCCTGGCCGACACTACGGTGACGAGCGGGGCGCGAAGAGGTCGCACACCGGTGCCCCTGGGGGCGCACACCGCGCTCCAGGGGCACCGGCTCAGCTGTCAGCCGGGTGGGTCAGCCGCCCAGCGTGCCGCCTGCCGCGGGAGCCTGGACCTGGGTGACCATCGGGTCCGTGCTGAGGTGAATGACGCCGTAGTCGTAGGCGTGCCGCCGGTAGACGACGCTCGGTTCCTTCGTCTCCGAGTCGACGAACAGGTAGAAGTCGTGCCCGACCAGCTCCATCTCGTAGAGGGCCTGGTCGAGGGTCATCGGGGAGGCGACATGCGTCTTCTCGCGTACGACGAGGGGGCCTTCGCCCTTTACTTCCAGCGAGCCGATCTTCTTGGTGGGAATTCCGTCCGGCTCTTCTTCCTGGAACGTGCGGCCATTGCCGTTCAGCGTCGCCGCGCCCGGTACGTGGTCGGGGACCTCGGCCGCCGTGAGTCGGCGTGCGCCTCGGCGCGAGAAACGCTTGTCGTGCTGCTTGCGCAGCCGGGCATCCAGCTTTTCCGCCGCGAGGTCGAGCGCCGCATACGGATCGCTGGCCGCTGCCTCCGCCCGGATCACCGGACCGCGGGAGCGGAGCGTGATCTCCACTCGGTCGCAGCGGTCGGCCTGTCGCGGGTTGGGCTCCTTGGACACCTCGACGTCGAGGCTGATCACCTTGGCATCGAGCCTCTGGATCTTCTCCAGCTTCAGCTTCTCGGCCACGTGCTTGCGGAACCGCTCGGGCACCTCGGTCTTGCGGCCCTTGACGACGATGTCCACGCAGAACTCCGTTCCCGGATCGCCCCGCTCCATCGGCGGAGCATCTCCCTTTTGCACCAGGCTCCGGGGAACCCCGAAGCCTCGGACTCGGTGACTTCCACCTCCTCCTCCCCCATGGGCAAGATCTCCACCCCACGGCCGCGGGTGATTGCGCAAAACCTACGGCACGGCATTCGGATATGACGGGGATGGCCTGCGCCTTTCCCTCACAACCGAACATATCTCGCCCGGACGGATGTCGTCACCCTCTACTGCGGCGTACCTCCGTTCAGGTGAATTGACCCTCTCGTTACCTGCAACGATGCAAGTTCTCAGTCAGTTCCGGTTTACTTCGAAAGAATCCGGCGACGCAGCGACCACAGCTGCGCAGATCAGGTCACGGGCCTGTCCTGCACCCATGATTCCCTGTCTCTCACGCAACCGCCGCACACTGCCCTCCGTCGATCCGGCACACCGTTCCTCTGTGCTTTCCCGACTTCCCGCTTGGTACACGGCTGTTGCTGTGGACTCCGCCGTACGACTGTTGGGGCCCACCCTCTCCCAGCCACCGGAGCCCACCCCCTCCGCCGCCGCCAACCCCACCCGCACAGCCCGCGCCGCCTCAGCCAGCGACGCACCCGTCGTCATCAGGTCGTCGACGAGCACAACGGGACCACCACCGGCGAGCAGCCGCGCTCCCCCGGGCGCCACCACCAGCGCACCCGCGAGATTGTCCAGTCGCTGCCGCGAGTTGAGCCCCGACTGATCGGCCACCCCGCGCCCTTGCCGCAGCACGGCGAGCACGCGCGCCGGCGTCCCGGCCCGCCGCAGCTCACCCGCCGCCGCGAGCGCGATCCGCCGCGCCGGATCATGCCCTCGCGCACGCACCGACCCACGCGCGGACGGAACAGGAACGAGCAGCACAGGCGCCTCGGCGCCCGCCGACCGACGCACCCCGTCGGCCCGCACCTGCGAACCCTGGAACCACACAGCCCGCCCCGGCGCCCCGCTGTCGCGAGACGCATGGTCCTCCCGAAGCCCGGCCCGCACAGCCCCCGCCAGCGCCGCTCCGAGCGGTGCCGTGAGCGCCAGCGCGCCGCGTTCCTTGTGGGCGAGCAGCACGGCCCGCGCCTCGTCCGCGTACCGGGCCGCCGCGTGCACGACCGGCAGCCCGGGCGGCTCCGGCACCGGTCGCACCCGGCTCGGTGCGGCCCCGCTCAGGGCGGCACGGCACTCCGGGCAGAGCACCGTGCGAGGCCTTCCGCAGCCTCCGCACTCGGCCGGCAGCACCAGGTCGGTCAGGTCCTGCCACCACCCCCGCATGCCCACCACTGTGCCAACGCCCGCGCCGACCGACCACCCCTGTGGATAACTGCCTGTGGATAACCCGAGCCCGATGCGGCCGGCCCCAATTCCGTCCCGGAACCGAGCCCCGTCCGCACCCAGGCACCCGGCCACCCACACACCCACACACCCACACACCCACGCACCCACGCACCCACGCACCAAAACGAAGCGACCGCCCCCAGCCGAGGACTCACCCCGGCCGGAAGCGGCCACCACACTCCCCGTCCCGCACCTCAAGGGCGGTCCGGGCGAAGTCTCACCCCGGATAGACCGGAGCGGCCCCGTCCGTCACCACCTTCTGCCACTGCGCCCCCGACGGCAGCCGCACGATCCCGTCCTCCGAGTAACCGACCAGCGGCAGCCGTGCGTCCTCGGACGCGGTGATCTCCTTGACGCCGCTGAGGGCCGCGGGCGCCGGTCCCTCCGGTGTGGAGCCGTCGACCTGCACGTATCGCATGTTCTGCACGCCGCCCTTCTCGCGCCCGACCACGACGAGCCGGCTGTCACCGGCCCACGACATGGCCGAGACCTCCTCCAACTCGGGAGTCGCGGAGCGCAGTTCGTGCACCGAGACGCTTGAGGGCTCCTCCGCCTTGCCGTCCTGGCTCCGTTCGATCCGTCCGATGAGCAGCGACGACTTCTCGCCCTGCTTCACCACGAGCGCAATGCGCACACCGTCGGCGGCCACCTTCACCGACTCGATGCGCCCCTCAAGGCCCGGCGGCGTCTTCACCACCATCGGCTCGCCGACGCCTTCCTCCAGCAGGAGCAGGCGTGGGTTGCCGGGATTGCGGTCGGCCACCCACAGGTCGCCCTGTGCGTCCCAGCTGGGCGCCGACAGCCGCTGCTCCGCCGTCGGGCCCGCGCTGCTCAGCTCCGGCTCCCCGAGCGGACCACCCGATACCAGCGCACCGACGTACAGGTTCTTGCCGTCGAGGCCGACCCCGGCCGCCATGTCCTCGTCACGCGACACCGCCACGGACTTCAGCTGCACATCGCCGTCGCCCAGGGCGCCCGGCACGGGATCGGGCTCCGTGTCGCTGGTGGCTGCGGGCAGCCGTACGAGCCGGTGCTCGGCGTTGAGGAAGTACAGATAGTCGGCGCGCTCCACCGATCCGCGCGCGGCGACGGCCTCGGCACTCTCCTCGGTGAGCGAGCACAGCTGCCTGCCGTCAGACCTCAGCTCGACCTCGTCCACGGTGGGGGTGAGGTTCTGCAGGGTGAACAGGAGCTGGGCCGCCATCTCTTTGCACTGGGTCAGTCCGACCCGGGCCGCCTTGTCGTTCAGCTGCACGGTCAGCCTGTTCTGATCGTCGGGCGTCAGCGCGGTGACGCCCTTCCTCAGTGCCGTGCCGGTGGGGAAGCTCGACCTGACCACCGGGTTGAGCCAGCTGGTCGGCCCGGTGAGCAGGGAGCGGACCATCTGCGTCATCGGGTCCACGTTCCTGCGCACGTAGACGGGATCGGCGACGGCCGCCGTGTGCGGCGAGGTCCCGAGGGTGGTGTTCGTGGCGAAGTAGTACTTGTCGACGGACATGTAGTTCCGCTGGAAGTCCGACTTGCCCATGACGACGCCGCGCGGCGGGATGTCGATCCGCCACTGCTTCGTCTTCTTGTCCCGGATGAGGTGCATCGGCTCGCTGTAGTCCCCGCCGGCGGGCGCGTACGACTGCTGCGCGTCGACCAGGGCGACCTTGGTGCCGGTCAGCGTGTAGGAGAGGTTGTCGGTCTCCTCCCGGCCCCCGACACGTTCGACGTCAGCGCCCGGTCCGTCGGCCAGCACCGTCGTGGACAGCAGGGGCTGCCACTTGTCCGACGCTTCCTTGGTCAGGTACTTGCGCGCGATCTCGTAGTCCGGATCGTCACTGGTCAGTGCCTCCAGGAAGCCCGACACGATCTCCGAGGACGAGGCGTCCTCGTGCGGCGGCATGGCGAAGACCCGCACCTGCGTTTCCTGTCGCGGCGTGGACTCGACGCCCCGCAGATCGCCGCTGTCGGGCATGGAGGCGCACCCGGCCAGCAGTACGGCGCCACAGGCGGCGTACGCCACCGTGCGCCCCGCCCCGCGCCGGGTGGCGCCCCTCTCGCGGTCAGCGGCCATGAGACGCCTCCCCATGTTTGCTCGACTCCCCGTCCTGTCCGGCTTCCTCGCTCGCCGGCTCCTGCGCACCGGGCGTCTCCTCCTGCCGCCGCGCGCCCGAAGCGGGCCGGGGCACCACGCGCGCGCCGTTGCCGGGCAGCGCCGTCGGGTCGGCTTTGGGGGCCGCCCCGCCCGTCCGCGTGACGATCGGGTCTCTGGAGGGCATCGGGGGCGCCTGGTCCCCGTTGGGCTGGACCGGCACCGTCGCCGCCTTCTCGCCGCCACCGCTGGGCAGTCCGGCGTCGTCGAGGCCGCGATTGCGCCGTGAGTCCTTGGGTTCCAGGGGTATCGGCGAGCCCCGCAGCGGTTCGTCCGCGGTCCGCGGCAGGGTCAGCCGGAACTGCGAACCGCCGCCCGGCTCGCCCCACGCCTGGAGCCAGCCGCCGTGCAGCCGTGCGTCCTCCAGCGCGATCGACAGCCCCAGACCCGTACCGCCCGTGGTACGCGCGCGTGCCGGGTCCGCCCGCCAGAAGCGGCTGAAGACGCGGGTCGCCTCGCCGGGCTTGAGCCCGACGCCGTAGTCGCGTACCGCGACTGCGACCGCCCCGCCCGCCGAGGCGAGCTTGACGATGACGTCCCTGCCCTCGCCGTGTTCGACGGCGTTGACGACGAGGTTGCGCAGCACCCGTTCGACGCGCCGGGCGTCGGCCTCGGCGACGATGGGCTGCTGGTCGCCGACGACGCGTATCTGGGTGCCCTTGCGCTCGGCGAGCGGCTCGGCCCCGCTGACGACGCGTCGTACGACTTCCCTGAGGTCGATCGGCTCGGCTTCCAGCGCCGCAGCGCCCGCGTCGAACCGGCTGATCTCCAGCAGGTCGGCGAGCAGTGACTCGAATCGGTCCAGCTGGTCGGCCAGCAGTTCCGCCGACCGCGCGGTCACGGGGTCGAAGTCCTCCCGCGCCTCGTGGATGACGTCGGCGGCCATGCGTACGGTCGTCAGCGGCGTCCGCAGCTCATGGGACACGTCGGACACGAACCGCCGCTGCATCCGCGACAGGTCCTCCAGCTGCTGGATCTTCAGCTGAAGGTTCTGCGCCATCTTGTTGAAGGCCTCGCCGAGCCGCGCGATGTCGTCCTCGCCGGTGACCTTCATCCGCTCCTGCAGCCGCCCTGCGGACAGCCGCTCGGCGATACCGGCCGCCATCCGCACCGGCGTGACGACCTGCCGGACCACGAGCCAGGCGATGGCCCCGAGGAGTACGACGACGAAGAGCCCGGCGGTGGCCAGCGTCCCCTTGACCAGGCTCAGCGACTTCTCCTCCTGGGTGAGCGGGAAGAAGTAGTAGAGCTGGTAGGGGTCGCCGTTGGGGTCGTTGACCTGCTTGCCGATGACCAGGGCCGGCTGGGCCTCCTTGTCGGCGGTGCGGTTGTAGACGATGCGGGTGTAGCTCTGGAACGCCCCCATGTTGCTGTCGATCCGCTCGCGCAGGTCCTCGGGGACGCTCGCCGTCGGGTCCACGCCGCCGGAGGCTCGGGGTCCGCGGCCACCGCTGTCTCCTGCCGCGGAGGCCGGAAGGGTGACCACGTCGAAGGCGCCCTGGCCGCCGCTGGAGAGCGAGGACACGAGATCGCTCATCCACTGGATGACGTTCTGCTCGGACCGTCCGTCGACCGTCCCGGCGTCGTCGGCGGCCCCGGCGGCGGCCTCGTCGGAGCTCTTCTTGGCGGCGGCGAATCCGCCGGTGGCCTGGCTCTGCGAGGCCTTCACCTTGGCGTCCAGCAGGCCGTTGCGCACCTGCCCGATGACGACGAAGCCCAGCAGCAGGACGACGCCGAGCGACATCAGCAGGGTCGTGACGACGACCTTGAGCTGGATGTTGCGCCGCCACAGCCGCATGACGGGCAGCAGCGGCCGGCGCACCCAGCGCAGCAGGAGCCGGAGGACCGGACTGCCCTGCACTCCGCCCTGCAGCAGCCCGCCCTCGAGGAACCGTCCCCAGCGGGAACCCGCCTTTTTCCGGCCGACAGGCCGCTCCGGAGGGGCCCCGGTCCGACCGGGGGCCGTAGCGGCACTGTCCCCGGACATGTCAGCTCGGCCCTGCCTTGTAGCCGACGCCACGGACGGTCACGACGATCTCCGGGCGCTCCGGGTCCTTCTCGACCTTGGAACGCAGCCGCTGCACATGGACATTGACCAGACGTGTGTCGGCCGCGTGCCGGTAGCCCCACACCTGCTCGAGGAGCACCTCACGCGTGAACACCTGCCACGGCTTGCGGGCCAGCGCGACCAGCAGGTCGAACTCCAGCGGTGTCAGCGCGATCGACTGCCCCTCCCGCTTCACGGAGTGCCCGGCCACGTCGATGACCAGGTCACCGATGGCGAGCTGCTCGGGCGCCGGCTCCTCGGACCTCCGCAGCCGCGCCCGGATCCGGGCGACGAGCTCCTTCGGCTTGAACGGCTTGACGATGTAGTCGTCGGCGCCGGACTCCAGGCCCACGACGACATCGACGGTGTCGCTCTTCGCCGTCAGCATCACGATCGGCACGCCGGACTCCGCCCTGATCAGACGGCACACCTCGATGCCGTCCCTTCCGGGCAGCATCAGGTCCAGCAGCACCAGGTCGGGCTTTGCCTCACGGAATGCGGCCAACGCCTTGTCGCCGTCGGCTACGAAAGACGGCTCAAAACCTTCACCACGCAGCACGATGCCGAGCATCTCGGCCAGTGCGGTGTCGTCGTCGACGACAAGGACTCGTCCCTTCATAAACGACATCATCCCATTCTCATAACAGTGGCGAAGGCTGAGGTGAGGTAGGTCACCGGCCAGTGACCTTAGTCGTACGCCGTCGCCACTGTCTGCCCTCGCTCAGATCACAGCGAGTAACCTTTGGACGGGTTTGGTCCGCTCTGCCCGAACTGGTTCCACCTATGTCCACTCACTACGTCGGCGTCACCTGCCGTGACCTGGCACACAGCTCGGCGAGCGCCTGGGCCGTCACGGGCGATGCGACCCCTTCCTCGGTGACGATCGCCGTCACCAGCTCGGGCGGCGTCACATCGAACGCCGGGTTGTACGCCTGGGTCCCCAGGGGCGCCACCGGAATCCCGCCTCCCGGTTCCCCTCCCGCCACCGGCACCTGAGGCGCCACGATCTCGGTCACCTCGAACCCAGGACGCTGCTCGACCTCGATGGACGCCCCGTCCGGGGTCTCGGGGTCCACTGTCGTCAAGGGTGCCACCACGATGAACGGCACATGGTGGTACCGCGCGAGCACGGCGAGCGGATAGCTCCCCACCTTGTTCGCCACCGACCCGTCGGCCGCGATCCGATCGGCCCCGATGAGCACCGCGTCCACCTCACCGGCGGCGAACAGGGACCCCGCCGCGTTGTCCGTGAGCAGTGTGTACGCCATCCCGTTGCGCGCAGCCTCGTACGCCGTCAGGCGAGCCCCTTGCAGCAACGGCCGCGTCTCGTCCACCCACAGCCTCCTGAGCCGCCCGGCCCGGTGCGCCGCGAGGGCGACCGCGAACGCCGTGCCCTCCCCGCCCGACACCAGCGCCCCGGTGTTGCAGTGCGTGAGGATGCGGTGCCCACCCCCGGGCAGCAGCTCGTCCAGCAGTGCCAGCCCCTGCTCGGCCATGCGCGTGCTGGCCTCGGCGTCCTCCTGGTGCAGTGCCCGCGCGGCCCTCAGCGCTGCGGCGGCGGCCCGCTCGGCGTCCCCGCTCCCGGCGAGCTCGTCCCGGTACGCCGCCTGAGCCCTGCGCACACCGAGGGCGAGGTTCACGGCGGTGGGCCGGGCCCCCGCGAGCGACTCGGCGGCGTCGTCCACGTCGAAGCCGCGTACGGCGGCGAGCGCGACGCCGTACGCCCCGGCGATCCCGAGCAGCGGCGCCCCGCGCACGGCGAGCGAACGGATCGCCTCCACCAGCGCGGGCGCGTCCGTACAGACCAGCTCGACCTCCTCAGCCGGCAGCCTTGTCTGGTCGAGAAGGACCAGTACGGGACCTTCGGGTGGCTCGTCCCACCGGATCGCCGGGATCTCGTGCGGCTTGCTGTCCTCGCCGGATTGCGCGTGCTGATCAGCCATGCGGTCAGTCTGCCCTTTGTCCGGCGGACAATTGAAGGTGTCCAGCCCATACCGCGGCCGGTACCTCTGCGGCCACCCCATGGCACGATGGCTGCCAACCTGCCGCCGCGACCGCGGACGGGCACCGTGAAGGAGCGACGATGAACGACACTCCGGGCTGGGCCTCGCCCGGATCCGCCCCGTCCGACGGCCAGGAACCCGGCACGTCCGGCCCTGCCGAGCCCGCAGACCGTCCCGACCCCGCGCAGCAACCGGGACCCGACCCACAGGGCACCGGCTCGAAGTGGTCCAAGGAGCAGCCGCCGGCCGGCCAGTGGTCCGCCCCGACCGGACCCGAGGCTCCCGGCCAGACCCCGCCACCCCCACCGCCCGGCCCGGGCTGGGGCACCACCCCTCCTGCCGGCACCAGCGGGTACGGCGGTGGCTCCCAGGGCTATGGCGCCCCCGGCGGACACGGTGCCTGGGGCAGCGGCTGGGGCGGCCCGCCGCCCGCTGCCAAGCCCGGCGTGATCCCGCTGCGCCCCCTCGGCGTCGGCGAGATCCTCGACGGCGCGGTCTCCACCATGCGCACCTACTGGCGCACGGTCCTGGGCATCTCCCTGACCGTCGCGATCGTGACGGAAATCCTCGTCATCCTCCTCCAGGGCTTCGTCCTGAACGACCTCGCCGGCAGTGAGGCCCTCAACGACCCGGACGCCACCCTCAGCGAGGTCACCCGGGCCACGGGCGACGCCCTGCTCAGCTCGAGCGTGATCTTCCTGATCTCGGTGATCGGCGCGATCATCGCGACCGCCCTGCTGACGACGGTCACCAGCCGCGCGGTGCTCGGCAAGTCCGTGACCACCGGCGAGGCCTGGCGCGACGCCCGTCCTCAGGTGCTGCCGCTGTTCGGCCTGCTCCTCCTGCTGCTGCTCATGACCTTCGGCCTGGTGCTCGTGGGTGCCCTGCCCGGCATCCTGGTGGTCGCCTCGGGCTCCGGTGCCGCGGGCGGGGCGCTCGCGATCCTGGGCATCCTCGGCGCGGGCATCGTCGCGATGTGGCTGTGGTTCCGCTTCTCCCTCGCCTCGCCCGCGCTGATGCTGGAGAAGCAGGGCATCGTGAAGGCGCTGAGCCGGTCCGTGAAGCTGGTCCGCGGCTCGTGGTGGCGTGTCTTCGGCATCCAGTTGCTCGCCACGCTCATCGCGAACATCGTCGCGGCGATCGTCGTCATCCCCTTCACCTTCCTCGCCGCCGCGTTCAGCGGTGACGGCGCCACCGCCTTCCTCGACGGCGCCGGCGACTTCGGCTGGACGTTCCTCATCATCAGCGGCATCGGCTCGGTGATCGGCTCCATGATCACCTTCCCGATCACGGCCGGCGTCACCGTCCTGCTCTACATCGACCAGCGCATCCGCCGCGAGGCCCTCGACCTCGAACTGGCCCGCGCAGCCGGCGTCCAGGACCACAGCGCTGGCACCCCGGGGAGCTGATCCGGTGAGCCTGGCGGGGGGAGTTCTCACAACAGCGTCAGCACTGACGCCGACGGCACGTTCGGCCGACGAGCCACCACTGACGATCCCGCGCGATCCCGCGCGGGAGGCGGCCCGTCGCGAGCTGTCCAAGCAGATGTACCACGAGAACGAACCCAGCTGGTTCCAGCGAGCCCTGGATGCCTTCTGGGCCTGGGTCGAGGACTTGTTCAACAGCGCCTCGACCGTGACGCCCGGGGGACCGCTCGGCCTGGTCGTCATCATCCTGGTCGTCGTCGCGGTCCTGGGCGCCCTGTGGTGGCGCCTGGGCACCCCGCGCCGCCAACCCACGTCCTCCGCCGCCCTGTTCGACGACCGCCCCCGCAGTGCCGCCGAACACCGGTCCGCCGCCGAGGCACACGCCGCCCAGGGCCACTGGAACCAGGCCGTCCAGGAGCGCATGCGCGCCATCGTCCGCTCACTCGAGGAGCGCGCACTTCTCGACGTACGCCCCGGCCGCACCGCGGACGAGGCCGCCGCCGAAGCAGGCCGCTCACTGCCCGCCCACACGGACCGACTGCGCGCCGCAGCACGGGACTTCGACGACGTGACGTACGGCGGCAGGACCGCGACCCAGCAGGCGTACCAGCGCATCACGGAACTCGACCGCGACCTGGAGAGCAGCAAGCCGCAACTCGCCGCCAGCACCCCCAGTACGGCCCCCAACGCCCGCCAGGGAGCCGCCGAATGACCACCGAGGCCACGCTCCAGTCCACCTCGGCCTCGCCCACCCCGCGCCAGGTGTGGACCCGCACGCGAGGCATCGCCCTCGCCGTCGTACTGCTGCTCGTGGCGGCCGTCGTGATCGCCACGATCCGCTCCGACTCCCGGCACGGCGCCCTCGACCCACGCTCCGCCGACCCCAAGGGCAGCCGGGCCGTCGCCGAACTCCTCGCCGACCGCGGCGTGGACACGCGTGTGGTCACCACCCTGGACGACGCGCGCGCCGCGGCCGCCCCGGACACCACCGTCCTGGTCGCCGCCCCAGACCTCCTGACGCACCGTCAACAGTCCTGGCTGCGCTCGTCGACCGCCGGCTCCGGCGGCCGTACCGTACTCGTCGCCCCCGGCAGCTGGTCCGTCGAACGACTCGTCCCCGGCGTCACCGCGGACCCCGCCACCAGCCTCGACTCGGAGCTCTCCCCCGACTGCACCCTGCCCGCCGCCCGGCGCGCAGGCACCGCCGACCTGGGCGGCGTCCGCTACACCACCACCCACCTCGACGCCGACCAGTGCTACCCGAGCGAGCGCCTCGCCACCCTGCTGCGCGTCCCGGACTCCACCGGGGACGCCGCCGGCGACACCGTCGTCCTCGGCGCGCCCGACATCCTCAACAACGACCGCCTCGACGAGCAGGGCAACGCCTCGCTGGCGCTCCAACTCCTCGGTTCCCGCCCCCACTTGGTCTGGTACCTCCCCTCGCTCTCCGACACGTCGGCCGCCGACTCGGACGACGAACGCAGCTTCCTCGACCTGCTCCCCTCGGGCTGGCTCTGGGGCACGCTGCAGCTCTTCATCGCCGCAGCCCTGGCCGCCCTCTGGCGGGCACGCCGACTCGGCCCCCTCGTGCCCGAAAAACTCCCCGTCGCGATCCGCGCCTCCGAAACCGTCGAAGGCCGCGCCCGCCTCTACCGCAAGGCGAACGCCCGCGACCGCGCGGCCGCCGCTCTTCGCTCCACCACCCGCACGCGCCTCGCCCCCCTCGTAGGTGTCCCCGTCACTCAGGCGCACACGCCCGAGGCCCTGCTCCCCGCGCTGTCCGCCCACCTCCACCAGCACGGGGACGGACAGAGCCTGCACACGCTCCTCTTCGGCCCGCCGCCCAGCGACGACGCAGCACTCATCGCCCTCGCCGACCAACTCGACGCCCTCGAAAGAGAGGTACGCCGTCCATGATGGACCCGACCACTGACAACGCCGGGAACACCGGGGATTCGGGCACCGCCCGAGCCTCCCTGGAGGCCCTGCGCGCCGAGATCGCCAAAGCCGTGGTCGGCCAGGACCCCGCCGTGACCGGCCTAGTCGTCGCACTCCTGTGCCGCGGCCACGTCCTCCTCGAAGGCGTCCCCGGCGTCGCCAAGACCCTCCTCGTACGCGCCCTCGCCTCCGCACTCGAACTCGACACCAAGCGCGTCCAGTTCACCCCCGACCTCATGCCGAGCGACGTGACGGGCTCCCTCGTCTACGACACCCGCTCCGCCGAGTTCTCCTTCCAGCCCGGCCCGGTCTTCACCAACCTCCTCCTGGCCGACGAGATCAACCGGACTCCTCCCAAGACCCAGTCGTCCCTCCTGGAAGCCATGGAGGAACGCCAGGTCACCGTCGACGGCACACCGCGCCCGCTCCCCGACCCGTTCCTGGTCGCAGCAACCCAGAACCCGGTGGAGTACGAGGGCACCTACCCCCTCCCCGAAGCCCAGCTGGACCGTTTCCTCCTCAAGCTCACGATCCCGCTCCCCTCCCGCCAGGACGAGATCGACGTCCTCACTCGCCATGCCGAGGGCTTCAACCCCCGCGACCTGCGCGCCGCCGGCGTACGCCCCGTAGCGGGCCCCGCGGACCTGGAAGCGGCACGCGCGGCCGTGGCCAAGACGACGGTCTCCCCGGAGATCACGGCCTACGTGGTCGACATCTGCCGAGCCACTCGCGAATCCCCCTCCCTCACCCTCGGGGTCTCCCCTCGCGGCGCCACGGCCCTTCTGGCCACCGCCCGCGCGTGGGCGTGGCTCACAGGCCGCGACTACGTCATCCCCGACGACGTGAAGGCCCTGGCACTCCCCACCCTCCGCCACCGCGTACAACTCCGCCCGGAGGCCGAGATGGAAGGCGTCACCGCCGACTCCGTGATCAACGCGATCCTCACCCACGTCCCCGTCCCGCGCTGATGGCACTCACCGGACGCGCCGCACTCCTCGCGGCCCTGGGCTCCCTCCCCGTAGGCATCTGGGACCCCAGCTGGACAGGCATCCTGGCGGTCAACGCCCCCTTGGTGGCGGCCTGCGCCTGCGACTTCGCCCTGGCCGCACCCGTACGCCGCCTCGGCCTGACCCGCTCAGGCGACACCTCCGTACGCCTGGGCGAAACGGCCGACGTCACCCTCACGATCACCAACCCGTCCAGCCGCCCCCTCCGCGCCCACCTCCGCGACGCCTGGCCCCCCAGCAGTTGGCAGCAGGGCACAGAGGTAGCGGCCTCCCGCCACCGCGTGACGGTCCCGGCAGGCGAACGCCGCCGCGTCACCACCCGCCTACGCCCCACCCGCCGCGGCGACCGCCAGGCCGACCGCGTGACGATCCGTTCCTACGGCCCCCTGCGCCTCTTCTCCCGCCAGGGCACCCACAACGTCCCCTGGACGGTACGGGTCCTCCCCCCGTTCACAAGCCGCAAGCACCTCCCCTCCAAACTGGCCCGCCTGCGCGAACTCGACGGCCGCACCAGCGTGCTCACCCGCGGCGAGGGCACTGAATTCGACAGCCTGCGCGAATACGTCCCCGGAGACGACACCCGCTCCATCGACTGGCGCGCCACAGCCCGCCAATCCACAGTTGCCGTGCGCACCTGGCGCCCCGAACGCGACCGCCACATCCTCCTCGTCCTGGACACCGGCCGAACCTCAGCAGGCCGCGTCGGCGACGCTCCCCGCCTGGACGCCTCCATGGACGCAGCACTGCTCCTGGCCGTCCTCGCCTCCCGCGCCGGCGACCGCGTGGACCTCCTCGCCTACGACCGCCGAGTACGAGCCCTCGTCCAAGGCCGCACAGCAGGAGACGTCCTTCCCTCCCTGGTCAACGCGATGGCCACACTGGAACCCGAGCTGATCGAAACGGACGCCCGAGGCCTGACGGCCACGGCTCTCCGTACGGCCCCCCGCCACTCCCTGATCGTGCTGCTCACGACCCTCGACGCGGCCCCCATCGAGGAGGGCCTGCTCCCGGTGCTGTCCCAACTCACCCAGCGCCACACAGTTCTGCTGGCCTCAGTAGCGGACCCCCACATCGCACACATGGCAACCGCACGCGGAAACACAGACGCCGTATACGAGGCCGCAGCCGCCGCCCAGGCCCAAAGCGAACGCAACCGCACAGCAGAACAACTCCGCCGTCACGGCGTCACGGTCGTCGACGCCACACCAGAAGAACTCGCGCCGGCACTGGCAGACGCATATCTGGCCCTCAAAACGGCGGGACGCCTGTAACCGAAGACTTCCCGAGGGGCTCTCATTTCAGAGAGCCCCAAAACTATGCGTCGCGCAAACCACCAGAAACGCAGAAAGGCCCACACCATAAGGTGTGGGCCTTTCTCACAATTTGTTCGGCGGCGTCCTACTCTCCCACAGGGTCCCCCCTGCAGTACCATCGGCGCTGTAAGGCTTAGCTTCCGGGTTCGGAATGTAACCGGGCGTTTCCCTCACGCTATAACCACCGAAACACTATGAAACTGTCAGCCGCACCGCATGTGGCCATACGGGGCTGTTCGTGGTTTCAGAACCAACACAGTGGACGCGAGCATCTATGGACAAGCCCTCGGCCTATTAGTACCGGTCACCTCCACACGTTACCGTGCTTCCAGATCCGGCCTATCAACCCAGTCGTCTACTGGGAGCCTTACCCCATCAAGTGGGTGGGAATACTCATCTCGAAGCAGGCTTCCCGCTTAGATGCTTTCAGCGGTTATCCCTCCCGAACGTAGCCAACCAGCCATGCCCTTGGCAGAACAACTGGCACACCAGAGGTTCGTCCGTCCCGGTCCTCTCGTACTAGGGACAGCCCTTCTCAATATTCCTACGCGCGCAGCGGATAGGGACCGAACTGTCTCACGACGTTCTAAACCCAGCTCGCGTACCGCTTTAATGGGCGAACAGCCCAACCCTTGGGACCGACTCCAGCCCCAGGATGCGACGAGCCGACATCGAGGTGCCAAACCATCCCGTCGATATGGACTCTTGGGGAAGATCAGCCTGTTATCCCCGGGGTACCTTTTATCCGTTGAGCGACGGCGCTTCCACAAGCCACCGCCGGATCACTAGTCCCGACTTTCGTCCCTGCTCGACCCGTCGGTCTCACAGTCAAGCTCCCTTGTGCACTTACACTCAACACCTGATTGCCAACCAGGCTGAGGGAACCTTTGGGCGCCTCCGTTACTCTTTAGGAGGCAACCGCCCCAGTTAAACTACCCATCAGACACTGTCCCTGATCCGGATCACGGACCCAGGTTAGACATCCAGCACGACCAGAGTGGTATTTCAACGACGACTCCCCCTGAACTGGCGTCCAGAGTTCACAGTCTCCCACCTATCCTACACAAGCCGAACCGAACACCAATATCAAACTGTAGTAAAGGTCCCGGGGTCTTTCCGTCCTGCTGCGCGAAACGAGCATCTTTACTCGTAGTGCAATTTCACCGGGCCTATGGTTGAGACAGTCGAGAAGTCGTTACGCCATTCGTGCAGGTCGGAACTTACCCGACAAGGAATTTCGCTACCTTAGGATGGTTATAGTTACCACCGCCGTTTACTGGCGCTTAAGTTCTCAGCTTCGCCACAACGAATTGTGACTAACCGGTCCCCTTAACGTTCCAGCACCGGGCAGGCGTCAGTCCGTATACATCGCCTTACGGCTTCGCACGGACCTGTGTTTTTAGTAAACAGTCGCTTCTCGCTGGTCTCTGCGGCCACCCCCAGCTCAGGAAGCACGTTCCCTCACCAGTGATGGCCCCCCTTCTCCCGAAGTTACGGGGGCATTTTGCCGAGTTCCTTAACCATAGTTCACCCGAACGCCTCGGTATTCTCTACCTGACCACCTGAGTCGGTTTAGGGTACGGGCCGCCATGAAACTCGCTAGAGGCTTTTCTCGACAGCATAGGATCATCCACTTCACCACAATCGGCTCGGCATCAGGTCTCAGCCTCATGTGATCCGGATTTGCCTGGATCACGGCCTACACCCTTACCCCGGGACAACCACCGCCCGGGCTGGACTACCTTCCTGCGTCACCCCATCACTCACCTACTACAGGTCTGGTCCGTCGGCTCCACCACTCCCCTTTGCCCGAAGGCTCCAGGGCGGCTTCACGGACTTAGCATCGCCTGGTTCAATGTTTGACGCTTCACAGCGGGTACCGGAATATCAACCGGTTATCCATCGACTACGCCTGTCGGCCTCGCCTTAGGTCCCGACTTACCCTGGGCAGATCAGCTTGACCCAGGAACCCTTAGTCAATCGGCGCACACGTTTCTCACGTGTGAATCGCTACTCATGCCTGCATTCTCACTCGTGAACCGTCCACCACTGCCTTCCGGCGCGGCTTCACCCGGCACACGACGCTCCCCTACCCATCACAGCCGCCGTTGGGCGTATTGCTGCAATGACACGACTTCGGCGGTACGCTTGAGCCCCGCTACATTGTCGGCGCGGAATCACTAGACCAGTGAGCTATTACGCACTCTTTCAAGGGTGGCTGCTTCTAAGCCAACCTCCTGGTTGTCTCTGCGACTCCACATCCTTTCCCACTTAGCGTACGCTTAGGGGCCTTAGTCGATGCTCTGGGCTGTTTCCCTCTCGACCATGGAGCTTATCCCCCACAGTCTCACTGCCGCGCTCTCACTTACCGGCATTCGGAGTTTGGCTAAGGTCAGTAACCCGGTAGGGCCCATCGCCTATCCAGTGCTCTACCTCCGGCAAGAAACACACGACGCTGCACCTAAATGCATTTCGGGGAGAACCAGCTATCACGGAGTTTGATTGGCCTTTCACCCCTAACCACAGGTCATCCCCCAGGTTTTCAACCCTGGTGGGTTCGGTCCTCCACGAAGTCTTACCTCCGCTTCAACCTGCCCATGGCTAGATCACTCCGCTTCGGGTCTTGAGCGCGCTACTAAATCGCCCTATTCGGACTCGCTTTCGCTACGGCTTCCCCACACGGGTTAACCTCGCAACACACCGCAAACTCGCAGGCTCATTCTTCAAAAGGCACGCAGTCACGAGAATGTGCAAGCACATTCCGACGCTCCCACGGCTTGTAGGCACACGGTTTCAGGTACTATTTCACTCCCCTCCCGGGGTACTTTTCACCATTCCCTCACGGTACTATCCGCTATCGGTCACCAGGGAATATTTAGGCTTAGCGGGTGGTCCCGCCAGATTCACACGGGATTTCTCGGGCCCCGTGCTACTTGGGTGTCTCTCAAACGAGCCGCTGATGTTTCGACTACGGGGGTCTTACCCTCTACGCCGGACCTTTCGCATGTCCTTCGCCTACATCAACGGTTTCTGACTCGTCCTGTTGCCGGCAGACAACAGAAGAGAGATCCCACAACCCCGTATACGCAACCCCTGCCGGGTCTCACACGTATACGGTTTAGCCTCATCCAGTTTCGCTCGCCACTACTCCCGGAATCACGGTTGTTTTCTCTTCCTGCGGGTACTGAGATGTTTCACTTCCCCGCGTTCCCTCCACTTGCCCTATGTGTTCAGGCAAGGGTGACAGCCCATGACGACTGCCGGGTTTCCCCATTCGGAAACCCCCGGATCAAAGCCTGGTTGACGACTCCCCGGGGACTATCGTGGCCTCCCACGTCCTTCATCGGTTCCTGGTGCCAAGGCATCCACCGTGCGCCCTTAAAAACTTGGCCACAGATGCTCGCGTCCACTGTGCAGTTCTCAAACAACGACCAGTACACCGTCACACACCACCACTGTGGTGCTACACCGGCGCCGGCAACCGAAGCACAACCTTGCGGCCGTTACTTCAGACACCCAACAGCGTGCCCGGCACCCTCGCCACTCGTGATCAGCGTTCCACGCTCCGAAGAGCAGTACTGGCAGCCCGAGATGACTGAGAGTGCCGAATAATCAACGTTCCACCCATGAGCAACCACCGCAGAACGTTTGCCTGCGTAGTGGCCTCTGACCTCGTCCCGAAGGACTCGGTGAGAAGTGCTCCTTAGAAAGGAGGTGATCCAGCCGCACCTTCCGGTACGGCTACCTTGTTACGACTTCGTCCCAATCGCCAGTCCCACCTTCGACAGCTCCCTCCCACAAGGGGTTGGGCCACCGGCTTCGGGTGTTACCGACTTTCGTGACGTGACGGGCGGTGTGTACAAGGCCCGGGAACGTATTCACCGCAGCAATGCTGATCTGCGATTACTAGCAACTCCGACTTCATGGGGTCGAGTTGCAGACCCCAATCCGAACTGAGACAGGCTTTTTGAGATTCGCTCCACCTCACGGTATCGCAGCTCATTGTACCTGCCATTGTAGCACGTGTGCAGCCCAAGACATAAGGGGCATGATGACTTGACGTCGTCCCCACCTTCCTCCGAGTTGACCCCGGCGGTCTCCTGTGAGTCCCCATCACCCCGAAGGGCATGCTGGCAACACAGAACAAGGGTTGCGCTCGTTGCGGGACTTAACCCAACATCTCACGACACGAGCTGACGACAGCCATGCACCACCTGTACACCGACCACAAGGGGGCACTATCTCTAATGCTTTCCGGTGTATGTCAAGCCTTGGTAAGGTTCTTCGCGTTGCGTCGAATTAAGCCACATGCTCCGCTGCTTGTGCGGGCCCCCGTCAATTCCTTTGAGTTTTAGCCTTGCGGCCGTACTCCCCAGGCGGGGAACTTAATGCGTTAGCTGCGGCACCGACGACGTGGAATGTCGCCAACACCTAGTTCCCACCGTTTACGGCGTGGACTACCAGGGTATCTAATCCTGTTCGCTCCCCACGCTTTCGCTCCTCAGCGTCAGTAATGGCCCAGAGATCCGCCTTCGCCACCGGTGTTCCTCCTGATATCTGCGCATTTCACCGCTACACCAGGAATTCCGATCTCCCCTACCACACTCTAGCTAGCCCGTATCGAATGCAGACCCGGGGTTAAGCCCCGGGCTTTCACACCCGACGTGACAAGCCGCCTACGAGCTCTTTACGCCCAATAATTCCGGACAACGCTTGCGCCCTACGTATTACCGCGGCTGCTGGCACGTAGTTAGCCGGCGCTTCTTCTGCAGGTACCGTCACTTTCGCTTCTTCCCTGCTGAAAGAGGTTTACAACCCGAAGGCCGTCATCCCTCACGCGGCGTCGCTGCATCAGGCTTTCGCCCATTGTGCAATATTCCCCACTGCTGCCTCCCGTAGGAGTCTGGGCCGTGTCTCAGTCCCAGTGTGGCCGGTCGCCCTCTCAGGCCGGCTACCCGTCGTCGCCTTGGTGAGCCATTACCTCACCAACAAGCTGATAGGCCGCGGGCTCATCCTTCACCGCCGGAGCTTTCAACCTTCACAGATGCCAGTGAAGGTGGTATCCGGTATTAGACCCCGTTTCCAGGGCTTGTCCCAGAGTGAAGGGCAGATTGCCCACGTGTTACTCACCCGTTCGCCACTAATCCCCACCGAAGTGGTTCATCGTTCGACTTGCATGTGTTAAGCACGCCGCCAGCGTTCGTCCTGAGCCAGGATCAAACTCTCCGTGAATGTTTTCCCGTAATCGGGACGACACATCACGAGAGCGGAACAGCCAGGCGGAATAAGCCCGGCCGTTCACAGCGTCCTCGCTGTGTTTATTTCAAAGGAACCTCGCCACCGGGAACTGATGTTTCCGGCAGACGGGGTATCAACATATCTGGCGTTGATTTTTGGCACGCTGTTGAGTTCTCAAGGAACGGACGCTTCCTTTGTACTCACCCTCTCGGGCTTTCCTCCGGGCGCTTCCCTTCGGTCTTGCGTTTCCGACTCTATCAGACCTTTTCTCGATCCGATTTCCTCGGTGCTTTCCAGGTTTCCGCTCTCGCGTTTCCCTTTCCGGCGACTCCGACTTTATCAGAAGTTCCGGGCCGGATTGACCAGCCACTCTTTTCCGAATCATCGGGAGGGGCTTCTCGGGAATCGATGTTCCACCGAAGCAGATAGATAGTCACTCTGCCCGGCTGGACTCTCATCCATTTCCAGGCAACTGTTCTAATCTACCTCCCTACTCGTTCCGTGTCAACGGCTCTTGTGGGGCGAAGAGGACACTAGCAGCTCAGGGGGCGTGCCCGCACATCAGGCTGCGGTGGGAACGGCGGCGCTGCGCTCGGCAGCCTCGACGTCGCCCGTCTCCCCCGCTCGGGCGGCACGACCGCCGAGGACATAGACGTATGCGAGGAAGGCCAGTTCAGCGGCGACGCCGATGCTGATGCGCGCCCAAGTCGGTAGGCCGGATGGGGTCACGAAGCCTTCGATGGCGCCGGAGATGAAGAGGACCAGGGCGAGGCCTATTGCCATGCCTATTGCGGCTCGGCCTTCCTCGGCGAGGGCCGAGCGTCGGGTGCGGGGGCCCGGGTCGATGAGGGTCCAGCCGAGTCGTAGGCCGGTGCCGGCGGCGACGAAGACCGCGGTCAGTTCGAGGAGGCCGTGCGGTAGGACGAGGCCGAGGAAGGTGTCGAGGCGACCTGCTGAGGACATCAGGCCGAAGCCGACACCGAGGTTGAGCATGTTCTGGAAGAGGATCCAGAGCACTGGGAGGCCGAGGAAGACGCCGAGGATCAGGCATAGGGCGGCGGCCCAGGCGTTGTTCGTCCAGACCTGGGCTGCGAAGGAAGCCGCGGGGTGGCTGGAGTAGTACGTCTCGTACTGCCCGCCGGGGCGGGTGAGCTCGCGTAGTTCGCTGGGGGCCGCGATGGTGGCCTGTACTTCGGGATGGGTGCCGATCCACCAGCCCAGGAGGGCCGCGACCAGGGTGGACAGGAGTGCCGTGGGTACCCACCAGTGGCGCGCCCGGTATACGGCGGCCGGGAATCCGTACGCGAGGAAGCGGGTGACATCGCGCCAGGAGGCGCGTCGCGTGCCTGTCACTGCACTACGCGCGCGGGCCACGAGCTGGCTGAGCCGGCCGGTCAACTGTGGGTCGGGCGCGCTGGACTGGATCAGGGACAGATGGGTGGCGGTGCGCTGGTAGAGGGCGACGAGTTCGTCGGCCTCCGCGCCGGTGAGGCGGCGCTGGCGCCCGAGGAGGGCGTCGAGGCGGTCCCACTCGGCTCGGTGGGCGGTGACGAAGACGTCGAGGTCCATCTGGTTTTCTGCTCCTCGGCTGTTCGTCGGCGACTCGTCGTAGGTGTCAGCTTGTCGTACTGCGGCGCGATGCGCCCTCAGCTTGGCAGACTGGCCATTTCAGGGGCAGGTCAGGGGAAGGACGGTCGGCGTGAGTGAGCTGGTGACGGGCGAGGCGGTGGCGCTGGAGTTGCGCCCCGCGAAGCTGCCCAGCAGGGCCTTGGCCGTGCTGCTTGATCTGGCCGTGGCTGTGATCGCCTACATCGTCGTGACCATTGGCGTTGTGGCTGCCACCGCTTCCCTGGACGAGGCGGCGCAGACCGCGTTGTCGATCGCGATGTTCGTTCTGCTGCTGGTCGGCGGGCCGATCGCGGTCGAGACGCTCAGTCATGGGCGCTCGCTCGGGAAGCTGGCGTGCGGGTTGAGGGTCGTTCGCGACGACGGTGGACCGATCCGGTTCCGGCACGCGCTGGTGCGTGGCCTCATAGGCGTGATCGAGATTCTGATGACGCTCGGTGTCGTCGCCGTCATCGCCTCGCTGGTGTCCGCGCGCGGGCGGCGGCTCGGGGACGTCTTCGCCGGGACTCTCGTCGTACGGGAGCGGGTGCCCCTCGCACGGACGGGGATCGTTCCGCCGCCTCCGCCGTGGCTGGCCGGGCGGTTCTCGGGGCTTGATCTGTCGGCGGTTCCGGATGGTCTGTGGCTCGCCATTCGCCAGTACCTGACGCGGATGCAGCAACTCGACCCGCAGGTCGGCCGGAGCATGGCGGAGCAGCTCGCCGCGGATCTCGTGGCGCGTACGGGCACTCCGGCGCCGCAGGGTGTTCCGCCGGCGGCGTATCTGGCGGCAGTTCTGCAGGAGCGGCAGGCGCGGGAGGCGCGGCGGGCCTTCAGCCACGGGTCGTTCGAGGGTGGTGCGCCCTCTGTGAGTGGTGCGGGGGCTGGGGTTGGTGGGCCTGGCCCGTACGGTCCACCAGTTGTGCCGACCGCCGCCGCTGCGGCGCCTCCGGCTTCTCCGTCCGGCGCGGACGGGAATCGTTCCTCGGCTCCGTATGACGCAGTACGGCAGCCGGCGGCGCCGCAGGACGCCCCGCCGGACGACCGGCCCTCCACGGGCTTCGCTCCGCCGGCTTAGGTCGTCCCAGGCCAGGGTCTGTCGCTCAAGCGAACGTCGACGGCGGCGATTTCAGGTCCTCCAGCTCGATGCCGGGTGCCGCGAGGACGACGTCGCCCGCGATGTGTACGGCGTGCTGTTCGCCGGTGTCCAGGGCTGTGACCTGGTATTCGTCCACAGTCAGAGGGCCGTTGTCAGTGGCGTGTGCTTCTCTGTTCACCAGGGCCCAGGACTGGTCCACGGTGCGGGGGGCGAGGACCGGGTCCGTGAGGGCCAGGAGGCGTACGCGGGTTGCTGAGGCGGAGGGGGTGAGGCGCAGGAGGCGAGTGGTGGCGATGAGGAATGCGGGGGATCTCCCTGTGAAGGCATGGGCGCGCACATTGCCTTCCCTGGCCTGAACCCCGGTGGGGTCGGTACGGACCCAGGTGACGCCGTCGATGGCGGCACCGCGTACCTGCCAGCCTCCGGCGTGGAGTTCGAGACGGATGGGGCGGCCGAGTTCGTCCAGGGCGAGGTCGACGGAGCCGCTCTGATCGCCCGCCGGGGTGGTCAGCTGTGAGACGTAGCGCCAGCCGGACGGGCCGGGGGCGCAGTGGAAGTGCTCTTCTGCGAGGGGGGTGTGATCGTGCGGATCGTGGAGCGAATAACGGCCGCGGGGCATCGGGGTCCTGGGTCTTGACGGGCTGGTCCGCCCACACGGGCCACGAGGGTCGCGCGGGCTGAAACGGCTGCTCGGGCCAACGGGGCAGGCCCCCGGCACGGGGGTGCGGGGGCCTGCCTCGGAGGATCTGCTGCCAATGAGCGTGTCGCCGCTGAGCAGCAGCCTGGTTCGGCGGCGGCTCAGCGGCGGGTCGGCTCAGTAGCGGTAGTGGTCCGGCTTGTAGGGGCCCTCGACCTCGACGCCGATGTACGCGGCCTGCTCGGGGCGGAGCTGGGTCAGCTTCACGCCGAGCGAGTCCAGGTGCAGGCGGGCGACCTTCTCGTCCAGGTGCTTGGGCAGCGTGTACACGCCGGTCGGGTAGGCGTCCGGCTTGGTGAACAGCTCGATCTGGGCCAGCGTCTGGTCCGCGAAGGAGTTGGACATCACGAAGGACGGGTGACCGGTGGCGTTGCCCAGGTTCAGCAGGCGGCCCTCGGAGAGGACGATCAGCACCTTGCCGTCGGGGAACTTCCAGGTGTGGACCTGCGGCTTGACCTCGTCCTTGACGATGCCCGGGATCTTGGCGAGGCCGGCCATGTCGATCTCGTTGTCGAAGTGGCCGATGTTGCCGACGATCGCCTGGTGCTTCATCTTGGCCATGTCCGAGGCCATGATGATGTCCTTGTTGCCGGTCGTGGTGATGAAGATGTCGGCCTTGTCGACGACCTCGTCGAGGGTCGTGACCTGGTAGCCGTCCATCGCCGCCTGCAGGGCGCAGATCGGGTCGATCTCGGTGATGATCACGCGCGCGCCCTGTCCGCGCAGGGACTCCGCGCAGCCCTTGCCCACGTCGCCGTAGCCGCAGACGACCGCGGTCTTGCCGCCGATCAGGACGTCGGTGGCGCGGTTGATGCCGTCGATCAGGGAGTGGCGGCAGCCGTACTTGTTGTCGAACTTCGACTTGGTGACGGCGTCGTTCACGTTGATCGCCGGGAACAGGAGGACGCCGTCGCGCTGCATCTCGTACAGGCGGTGGACGCCGGTCGTGGTCTCCTCGGTCACGCCGCGGATCTCGGAGGACAGCTGGGTCCACTTCTGCGAGCCGTCCGTGATGGTGCGGTGCAGGAGCTCGAGGACGACGCGGTGCTCGTCGGAGTCGGCGGTGTCGACCGAGGGGACCTTGCCGTCCTTCTCGTACTCGACGCCCTTGTGGACGAGGAGGGTGGCGTCACCGCCGTCGTCCAGGATCATGTTCGGGCCGCCGGTGGGGGTGTTCGGCCAGGTCAGCGCCTGCTCCGTGCACCACCAGTACTCCTCCAGGGTCTCGCCCTTCCAGGCGAAGACCGGGATGCCCTGGGGGTTGTCGGGCGTGCCGTTCGGGCCGACGGCGATCGCGGCGGCGGCGTGGTCCTGGGTGGAGAAGATGTTGCAGGACGCCCAGCGGACCTCGGCGCCGAGGGCAACCAGGGTCTCGATGAGGACGGCGGTCTGCACGGTCATGTGCAGGGAGCCGGTGACGCGGGCGCCGGCGAGCGGCTGCGTCTCGGCGTACTCCTTGCGGATCGCCATCAGGCCGGGCATCTCGTGCTCGGCGAGGGTGATCTCCTTGCGGCCGAAGTCGGCCAGGGAGAGGTCGGCGACCTTGAAGTCCTGTCGGTTCTCGACAGTCGTCATTACGAGCTGCTCCTCGGGGTTGGGTCGAGGGTGTGGGTACGGCTGGTCTGCACGGCGGCGGAGGCACCGGGGTGCCCGAAGAGGACACAGGCATGCCCGCGTACGCGCAGCGCAGTCCGTCGGAGGCCCTCTCTCCCTCGGCCGGTCCGTGTCGGGACCGCCCGACCGCCATCAGCAGCGACGTCTGGCTCTGTCCCAAGCTACACCGGGACGCCCGGGAGCCACAGCGGGAGGCCTGGGCGTTCCTGGTCTGTCTTGTCCGGCTCCGTACGGATCGCGCCATCAGGGCATCCGGGGTGGGAGGGCGGCGGCGGTTCACGGGTCGGTGCGGTGGGGCGGCGGCGGTCGTGGGCGAGGGTGCTGTGCGGGAGCGATAACAGGACACCAACGAACGGCGCACAGGAGGCGGCAAACCGGTGCGAAGCGCTACTTTCGCCCCTTTGAGGCTGCGGCCGGGTGGTGCAGGATGCCCAGGAGATCTGAACAACTGATCGATCTTGCGGGACGTCCGGGACGGCGATCCGCACGAACAAAGGCGTTAGGAGATCGACGTGACCAGTACGGCCGGCCCTCCCCCCACGGGCGGCGGCAGCGGCGAGCAGAAGCGGTTGAAGCTGCTCGCAGTGACCGCATGCCCGACCGGCATCGCACACACGTACATGGCGGCGGAAAAGCTCGCGCAGGCTGCCGAGAGCCGCGGCATCGACATGAAGGTGGAGACGCAGGGATCCATCGGGGCCGAAAACGTCCTCGATGACAACGATGTCAAGCATGCGGACGGCATCATCGTCGCCGCGGACAAGGATGTGGACCTGAGCCGTTTCGCGGGCAAGCGGGTCCTTACGGTCGGTGTGGCCGAGGGCATACGTCACCCCGAGCGGCTGATCGAGCAGGTGCAGTCGGCGCCGGTGCACGAGGCCGGGGCGGTCACCGCGGCCTCGGGGGCCGGCGGCGGCAAGGAGCGGAGCGTCGGGTACAAGGCGCTGATGAACGGGGTCAGTTACATGATCCCGTTCGTCGTGGTCGGCGGGCTGCTGATCGCGATCTCGCTCTCGCTCGGCGGGCACACCGACCCGTCGGGCGGTCTGGTCATCCCGAAGGACTCCTTCTGGATGGACGTGAACAACATCGGTGTCATCGGCTTCACGCTGATGGTGCCGATCCTGTCCGGTTACATCGCGTATGCCATCGGGGATCGGCCCGCGCTGGTGCCGGGCATGATCGGTGGCTGGATCGCCAACACCGGGGAGTTGTACGACTCCAAGGCGGGCGCCGGGTTCATCGGGGCGATCGTGACCGGGTTCCTCGCCGGGTATCTGGTGTTGTGGATCAAGAAGGTCAAGGTTCCGAAGTTCGCGCAGCCGATCATGCCGATCATCGTGATCCCGATCGTGGCGACGACGGCGCTCGGGCTGTTCTTCATCTATGTCATCGGCAAGCCGATCTCCTGGGTGTTCGAGAACCTGACCGACTGGCTCAGCGGGATGACCGGCACGAGCGCGATCCTGCTCGGCGCGATTCTCGGGCTGATGATCGCGTTCGACATGGGCGGGCCGGTCAACAAGACGGCGTTCCTGTTCGGCGCCGGGCTCATCGCGACCGGCAACCAGACGGTCATGGGCATGTGCGCGGCCGCGATCCCGGTCATGCCGTTGGGTCAGGGCCTCGCCACGCTGATACGCAAGCGGCTGTACACCGAACAGGAGCGGGAGACGGGGCTCGCCGCGCTGTTCATGGGCTGCTTCGGCATCTCCGAGGGCGCGATCCCGTTCGCAGCGGCGCGGCCCGCGCAGGTCATCCCGGCCAACATGCTCGGCGGCGCGGTCGCCGGTGCGATCGCCGGAGTCGCCGGCGTGGAGGACGCGGTGCCGCACGGCGGGCCGATCGTGGCGGTGCTGGGCGCGGTGAGTGGCGTGCCGATGTTCTTCGTGGCCGTGGTGATCGGCACGGCCGTCACCGCGCTGACGACGGTTGCCCTGGTGGACATCAGTGAGCGCAGGCGGCGCGGGGAGGCCCTCCTCGTCGGCACGGGCACGGGCACGGCCGGGCTCGAACCCGCGCTGGTCGGTGCGGGTGTCGGAGTGCCGGGCGCCGGCGCCGCTGCTGTCGTGGCGCAGGCGGCCGTACGTGAGTCGGCGGCGACCGGGCCGGCGAGTGCGGCGCCCGCAGGGTCGCCCGGCCTGTCCCCGGGTTCCGCGGACGAGTCCGAGGCCGGCGATTCCCCTGCCGAGGTCCTCTCCGGCTACCTCACCGAGCGGACCGTGAAGGTGCGGCTCGATGCGGCCGACAAGGAGTCGGCGATCCGCGAGATGGCTGAACTGCTGGCGGGGACCGGCAAGGTCGTGGACGTTGACGAGCTGGTGGCGACGGCGCTGCGGCGGGAGGCGCAGGGTACGACCGGGCTCGGTGAGGAGATCGCGATTCCGCATGCCAAGACCGATGCGGTGACCGCGCCGGTCGTCGGTTTCGCGCGGTCCGTGCAGGGCGTCGAGTGGGACTCGCTGGACGGTACGAAGGCGAGGCTGGTGTTCATGATCGCCGTACCGGAGGCGGCCGCGGGCGACGAGCATCTGCGGATTCTGTCGCTGCTGTCGCGGAAGTTGATGGACGCAGGGTTCCGGGAGCGGCTGTTGGCCGCGCCGGACGAGTCGGCCGTCCTCGGGGTGTTGCGCGAGGTCGGTTAGCCGGGACAACGGACAACGGGGCCCGCCGAACGATTCGGCGGGCCCCGTTGGAAGCTGTGCTGCGGAACGTCAGTGCTCGGTTCCGGGGGTCGTCGGTCCGCCCGGTGCTGCGTCGCGGTCGGCACCCTTGGCCGCTTCGGCCTCGCTGTAGATGTCGGGCTCGAGGTAGATCACGCGGGCGATAGGGACCGCCTCGCGGATGCGGGCCTCGGCGGCGTCGATGGCGGAGGCGATCTCGGCGCCCGTGTCGCCCTGCGGGACGGCGATCTTGGCGGCGACCAGGAGCTCCTCGGGGCCGAGGTGGAGCGTGCGCATGTGGATGATGCGGGTGACCACGTCGCCGTCGACGATGGCGGCCTCGATCTTCTGTTCGTCCTCGGCGCCCGCGGCCTCACCGAGCAGCAGCGACTTGGTCTCGATGGCCAGGACGACCGCGATCAGGACGAGCAGGACGCCGATGCAGATGGTGCCGATGCCGTCCCAGACGCCGTCGCCGGTGAGCAGGGCCAGGCCGACGCCGCCCAGGGCGAGGATCAGGCCGACCAGCGCGCCGAGGTCCTCCAGGAGGACGACGGGCAGCTCGGGCGCCTTGGCGTGGCGGACGAACTCCTTCCAGGACTTCCTGCCCCGCAGGAGGTTGGACTCCTTGATGGCCGTGCGGAAGGAGAAGGTCTCGGCGATGATCGCGAAGACGAGCACGCCGACCGGCCAGTACCAGTGCTCGATCTCGTGCGGGTGCTTGATCTTCTCGTAGCCCTCGTAGAGGGCGAACATGCCGCCCACGGAGAACAGGATGATCGAGACGAGGAAGGCGTAGATGTAGCGCTCGCGGCCATAGCCGAAGGGGTGCTGCGGGGTCGCCTCGCGCTTGGCCTTCTTGCCGCCGACCAACAGCAGGGCCTGGTTGCCGGAGTCGGCGAGCGAGTGCACGCCTTCGGCGAGCATCGACGACGAGCCGCTGAACGCGAACGCGACGAACTTCGCTGCCGCGATCGCGAGGTTGGCGGCGAGTGCCGCCACGATCGCCTTGGTACCGCCTGACGCGCTCATGTGTCGCGTTGTCCCTTCGCCTTCGTCTTCGTACGCCTGTACGTCCGTACGCCTGCACGTCCGCACGCTGTTCAGGGCATCGCCGAAGGGGCGTGCGGCCCCCGTTCGGCTTTGCCCGTCCTTTGCCGGTGGGCCATTGTTGCAGCCCGGTCCGACAACGGCGCGCCGGGTCGTCGGATGTGCTCGGTCAGGCGACGACCGTGGCGCGGAAGACCGTACCGGCGCCGGACACTTCGGCCTTTTCACCGGCCGGTACGAAGACGGACCGACCGGGCGTCAGGTCGTGCTCGCCGATGCGGACGGAGCCGGCCGTGCAGAGCAGGATCTGCGGGGTCGCGCGCGTGAGGTCGTGGGCGCTGGTGCCCTCCGGGAGGACGTACCGCGACAGCCGGAACTCGTCGATGGGGGTCTCGTAGACCTCCTCGCCGTCGGGGGACGCCTCCGGGCGCAGCACCCCGGCGTCGCCGGCCTCGAAGCGGACGATGCGCAGGAGTTCGGGGACGTCGACGTGCTTGGGGGTCAGGCCGCAGCGCAGGACGTTGTCGGAGTTGGCCATGATCTCGACGCCGAGGCCGTTGAGGTAGGCGTGCGGGATGCCGGCGCCGAGGAACAGGGCCTCGCCGGGCTGCAGGCGGACGTGGTTGAGGAGCATGGCGGCGATGACGCCGGGGTCGCCGGGGTAGTGGTGGGCGATGTCGGCGTACGGGGCGTAGTCGCCGCCGAGGCGGGAGCAGGCGGCCGCGGCCTCGGCGACGGTGTGGGCCATCTCGTCCGGGTCGGCGGTGAGGATCGCGGTGAGCACCTCGCGCAGGGCCGCGTCCTCGGGGTGGGCGTGCAGCAGGTCGACGTACGGCTTGAGGGAGTCGACGCCGAGGCCGTCCAGGGCATCGGCTGCCGCGATGGGGTCGCGGAAGCCGCACAGGCCGTCGAACTCGGTGAGCGCGCAGATCAGTTCGGGCTTGTGGTTGGCGTCCTTGTAGTTGCGGTGGCCGGCGTCCACCGGGATGCCCCGGCGCTCCTCGTCCTCGTAACCCTCCTTCGCCTGCTCCAGGTTGGGGTGCACCTGGAGGGAGAGCGGGGCGCCCGCGGCGAGGATCTTGAGGAGGAAGGGCAGGCGGGGGCCGAACTTCGCCACGGCCGCGGCGCCCAGCTCGCGCTCCGGGTCGGCCTCGATGACCTCGACCAGCGTGCCGCGCTCGGTGCGCGAAGGGGCGCCCGGATGTGCGCCCATCCACATTTCCGCCTGCGGTTCGCCGGTCGGCTCGGCCCCGAGGAGCTGCGGGATCGCGGTGGTCGAACCCCAGGCGTAGGGGCGGACGGTGTTGTCGAGGCGGTCCATGCGGTTGTCTGCCTGTTCTCTGCGGGTAGGCGGGTGCTCTTCGTGGTGGACGCCGGTTCGCCTTGTGTACGCCTGCCGGTTCCTGCGGCGTACGGCTTCCAGGGCCCCCTGGGACAGATCAGGCTCCCGAAGCGAGCGCCAGGTAAACGGCGGCGAAATCCGTGATGGCGATCAGTTCCGCGAGGGTCTCCAGCTCGCCGCCTGCTTCCGGTTCCAGCTCACTGATCGGCGTGTCATGGCTCAGGGCCAGGTCGCGCGCGGCGGGCGCGGCGGTGAGGCCGCCGATCGGACGGTCGCGCAGCAGCACCACGCGCGCGTGCAGGGCCGGTGTCTCCTCGACGCGGTCGCGGAAGAAGTCGTCGGGGTCGGCGTTCGCCGCGAGCCTGCCGGCGAGCAGGGCGCTGTGCGCGGCGAGTGCCTCGGGCAGTTCGGCGACCAGCGCGGGGTGGCCGGAGAGCTCGGCCAGTGCGGCGGCGAAGCGCCGGCCCGCCGGGCCGGCGGAGACGCCCTCGGTCCAGATCAACGGGAGCGAGTCGGCGAGTTCCGCGGCCAGGGTCTTGGCGGGGTTGCTGTAGGCCGCGATGGCGGGCCCGCAGCGTTCGGCGATGTGGTCGAGGCGGTCGGCGACCTTCTCCACGGCCTCGGGCGGAGCGGTGAGCAGGCCCGTGCGGTCGAGGAGCGCCAGCAGCGGGGTGAGCAGGGCCCACAGGACGCCGGGGGCGGAGGCTGCGGGGACGTCTTCCTCTTCCTCCTCGTACGGGGCGGTCGCCATCGGCACGAACAGGCCGTGGTTGTTGTGCACGGCTTCGGTGAGCGGGGAGCCCGCGGGGGCCACGGCGACGACCGTGAGGCCTCGGCGGTACGCCTGCTCGGCGAGGAGCGACAGGCCCGGCTCGGTGCCGTCCGGGGTGGTGATCAGCAGCAGGTCCACGGAGCCGGACCAGCCGGGCAGCTCCCAGCGCAGGGCGCCGGCGGCGGGGGCGACGCCGGCCGGAGCCAGCCGGATGACGGGGCTGGTGGCGCCGGCGAGCGTGCCGAGGAGGTCGGCGACGCAGATGGCGGCGGCGCCGGGGCCCGCGATCAGGGTGGCGCGGGGGCGGCCGTCGGGTTTGAGGTCGTTGATGCCGGCCTCGGCTGCGTGCCGGGCGGCGGTGCGGACACGGGCTCCTGCTTCGGCCGCGCCGCGCAGCAGGGCACGGCGGTCGGCCTCGGCGAGCGCCTCCGGCGTGTCCAGCAACGATTCGTCGAGCATGGGCGGCAGCCTCCGATCGCCGGGTCTTTTGGGGCGGGGGTCTTGCGCGGGGGTGTGCGTCGGGGGGCTTGCTCGGTCGTGGGGGACTACGGCGGGCTTGGTGCCGGGTGGGGCTTGGTGCCGGGCGTCCTGGTCACGGCATCGGTCGGCGGGCGTCTCCGTGCCGGTGGCTGGAGTCCGCACGCCGGGGCCGGGACGGCGCCACGTCGAGGCAGCGGGAGCCGGATGTCTGTACGGCGGAGGCAGCCTGGTACCGGACGGTGACCGGTCGTTCAGCCGCCCCCGTGCCGGTGTCATGGCGTCCCGTTACGCGGGGCGGCGGGCCTCGTCCACGAGCAGGACGGGGATGTCGTCGCGGACGGGGTACGCCAGGCCGCAGCCCTGGCCGGTGCAGATCAGCTCGGCTTCCTGCTCCTTGAGGGGGGCGTGGCAGGCCGGGCAGGCGAGGATCTCCAGGAGGCCGGCTTCCAGCGGCATGAGGTGTCCCTTCTGGTGCGGGTGGGTGTGGTGCGTGCGTGTGTGCGGATGTGCCTGGTCAGCGTACCGCCGGTGGGGGCGGGGTGCCGGGGTTGGGCGGCGGTGGGGCTGGCGGGAGTTGTTTCGCCCCCGCCGCCCCTGCCCGTCCCGTCCTTGAAGGGGCGCAGCCCTCGTCCTCAAACGCTGGACAGGCCGGATTCTGTGGGCCGGCGCCGAGAAGCACGCAGCCCCCACGTGCCAGCCCCTCAGCCTCTGATGATCGCCAACGCCTCGTCCCGCACCTTCGCCATCGTCGCCTCGTCCCGTGCTTCCGCGTTGAGGCGGAGCAGCGGCTCGGTGTTGGACGGGCGGACGTTGAACCACCAGTCGGCGGCCGTGACGGTCAGGCCGTCCAGTTCGTCGAGTTCCACGCCCTCTCGGGCCTCGTAGGCGGACTTGATCGCCGCGAGGCGGCCCGCCTGGTCGGCGACGGTGGAGTTGATCTCGCCGGAGCCGGCGTAGCGGTCGTACTGGGCGACCAGTCCGGACAGGGGGCCGTCCTGGCCGCCGAGGGCCGCCAGGACGTGCAGGGCGGCCAGCATGCCGGTGTCGGCGTTCCAGAAGTCCTTGAAGTAGTAGTGGGCGGAGTGCTCGCCGCCGAAGATCGCGCCGGTCGTGGCCATCTCGGCCTTGATGAAGGAGTGGCCGACGCGGGTGCGGACCGGCGTGCCGCCGTTCTCCTTGACGACCTCCGGGACCGACCAGGAGGTGATCAGGTTGTGGATGACCGTGCCCTTGCCGCCGTGCTTGGCGAGCTCGCGCGAGGCCACCAGGGCGGTGATGGCGGAGGGGGAGACGGGCCCGCCGTTCTCGTCGACGACGAAGCAGCGGTCGGCGTCGCCGTCGAAGGCGATGCCCAGGTCGGCGGACTCCTCGCGGACCCGCTTCTGGAGGTCCACGATGTTCGCCGGGTCCAGCGGGTTCGCCTCGTGGTTCGGGAACGTGCCGTCCAGCTCGAAGTACATCGGGACCACGTCCAGCGGGAGGCCCGCGAGCACGGTCGGCACGGTGTGGCCCCCCATGCCGTTGCCCGCGTCGACGACGACCTTCAGCGGGCGGATGGAGGTCAGGTCGACGAGGGAGCGCAGGTGAGCCGCGTAGTCCTCCAGCGTGTCCCGCTGGGTGATCACTCCGGTCCGGGCCGTCGGTGCCGGGGCGCCCGACTCGGACCAGCCCTCGACCAGTTCGCGGATCTCCGCGAGGCCGGTGTCCTGGCCGACCGGGGCCGCACCCGCGCGGCACATCTTGATGCCGTTGTACTGGGCCGGGTTGTGCGATGCCGTGAACATCGCGCCCGGGAGGTTCAGCGCTCCCGACGCGTAGTACAGCTGGTCGGTGGAGCACAGGCCGATCTCTGTGACGTCGACGCCCTGGGTCGCCGCCCCGCGCGCGAAGGCGCGGGACAGACCGGGGGACGAGGGCCGCATGTCGTGCCCGATCACGATCGCGCTCGCATCGGTCACCCGCACGAAGGCGGCTCCGAAGAGCTCGGCCAGGGTCTCGTCCCACTGGTCCGGGACGACCCCGCGCACGTCGTACGCCTTCACGAGCTGTGACAAATCAGCAGCCACGGCCAACCCTCCTGAAAGTCCTGTCGGTCACCCCAAACTACCCGCCCGGACTGACACCGCGCTGGGTGACCGCTGAGTGGACCCCCAGCCGTAACCTCAGGTCAGCACGGAGGTCAGGGCAGCATCCAGCCCAGCACCGGTGAACTCTGGCCGACCACGATCAGGCACATCACCAGCAGCAGGCCCAGACTCCACGGCAGCACGCGTCGCAGCAGGTCCCCCTCGCGGCCCGCGAGCCCCACGGCCGCGCACGCGATGGTGAGGTTCTGCGGCGAGATCATCTTGCCGAGCACACCACCTGAACTGTTGGCGGCGGCCAGGAGTTCCGGCGACAGCCCCGACTCCCGTGCAGCCGTCACCTGCAGTGCCCCGAACAGTGCGTTGGCCGAGGTGTCCGACCCGGACACGGCCACCCCGAACCAGCCCAGCACCGGCGACAGGAAGGCGAGCCCGGCGCCGGCCGCCGCCACGAAGTAGCCGATGGTGGCCGCCTGTCCGGAGAGGTTCATGACGTACGCGAGCGCCAGCACGGACGTCACGGTCAGGATGGCGAACCTCAACTCGTGCACGGTGGCGGCCCACTCCTTGACCGCCACGCGCGCGTGCACCCCCAGCACGACCGCCGTGCACAACCCGGCGAGCAGCACGAGCGTGCCGCCGGTGGACACGATCGGCCAGCTGAAGACGTTGCCGCTGACCGGCTCGCCGTCCGGGTTCGCGACGTTCAGGAAGGGCCAGTCGAACGTCCGGGTCGCCCCGGCCAGCCAGTCCTTGACGACCGGAACCTGCGCGATGGAGAAGATCACGACGATCAACGCGTACGGCGCATAGGCCCGTACGACCTCGCGCCGCGGATCGTCCTCGTCCAGCTCCTCGCTCCGCGACCCCGTCAGCACGGATGCGCGTACGGCCTCGGTGGCGGGCACACGCGCGTGCGGTACGGCGACCAGGGCGCCCGCACCGGCCAAGGCGGCGGCGATGTCGGCGAGTTGTGCGGAGACGTAGTTGGAGGCGGCGAACTGGGCGACGGCGAAGGCGATTCCGCACGCCAGGGCGGGCACCCAGGTCTCCCGCAGCCCGCGCCGCCCGTCCACGAGCCCGACCAGCACGAGCGGAACGACCAAGGCCAGCAGGGGTGTCTGACGTCCCACCACGGAAGCCACGTCGTCCAGCGGCAGTCCGGTGACCTGCGCCAGCGTCACCACGGGCGTTCCCATCGCGCCGAAGGCCACGGGCGCGGTGTTGGCGACCAGCGCGACGACCGCCGCACGCACCGGATCGAATCCGAGCGCCACCAGCATGACCGCAGAGATCGCGACGGGCGCCCCGAAGCCCGCCAGGGCCTCCAGCAGGGCCCCGAAACAGAAGGCGACGACGAGTGCCTGGATCCGGGGATCGTCGGAGAGCCGCCCGAACGACCTGCGCAGGATGTCGAAATGACGCGTGCGGACGGTCATCCGGTACACCCACAGGGCGTTGACGACGATCCACAGGATGGGGAAGAGCCCGAAGAGCGCTCCCTGGGCGCCGCTGGAGAGCGTCTGCCCGAGTGGCATGCCGTACGCGAGCCAGGCGACCAGCACGGCCGCCAGCAGCCCCGTGAGGCCCGCCAGATGCGCCTTCATGCGGACCCCGCCCAGCAGGACGAGGACGATCACCAGCGGCAGGGCCGCCACGAGCGCGGACAGGCCGAGCGAGCCGGCGACGGGTTCCAGTTCCTGCACGTACACGGGCGCCTCCCCGGATTCCGCCATGCGGAAAGCGATTTCTCGTTCCGACATGCGGAATGGTCGTGTCCGCGCCAACGACACGTCAATGCTTGTGCATCACTCAACGAAACAAGCACACGAGAAACAGGAAATCCGACCGTCAGTTGTCGGGGGACCGCAGCACCCGCAGATGCCCACGCCGCGCGACCTCCATCGGGTCGGCCCCACGGCCTCCGCCTCCGCCCGCCTGCGCCGCCCGCTCCTGCGGACGGGCCGCCTCACGCACCGCGTTGGCAAGCGCTTCCAGGTCATCACTGCTGGGACGGGCCGGAGCCGAACTGTCCAGCAGCCGCACGACCTCCCACCCGCGAGGGGCGGTGAGGCGCTCCGAGTGCTCGGCGCACAGGTCGTAGCAGTGGGGTTCGGCGTAGGTGGCGAGCGGGCCGAGGACCGCGGTCGAGTCGGCGTAGACGTACGTCAGCGTCGCGACGGCGGGACGGCCGCAAGCGGTGCGCGAACAGCGACGTACAGGGCTCACGACGTTGGACGGTACCGCACTCTTGAGCGGGCCGCGACGACTCTCCCCCGGCTCACTCCACCGTGTCGTGTTGTGAAACACCCCACACACCCCTTTCACCCCGACTCGCTGACCTGCACGGAAACCCCACCCCAAGATCCCGCCCGCGACTGAAACCGGTCACCACTCACCACAAACCCCGTCATTTACCTCGCCATCGACGGTCTCGGAAGCATACGGAAACGAGCCCAACCTTGGCTGGAATGGTCATCTGCAGACATGCCGTACGAGCGGCCGGACGTCACCCCCACCACTCCATCGAGATCGGACAGGCACCAGCCACGAGGACTACCCTTCATCAGTGATGGACACCCCCGTACCGCCCCGCGCCGCCGGCCCCGGGCCCCGCCGTCGTGATCGCCACGGCCGGGGCATGCGCGGCCCGATCGCACCGCCCCAGGTCCCCCTCGCCGCGAGCCGCGCCGACGTCTTCGCCGACCTGGTCCAGGACTCCGTGGAACGCCTCGAACGCCGCTGGCCCCAGCTGGCCGACATGGACTTCCTGGTCCTGGAGGTACCCCGCCTGGACGGCCCCGGCCGAGCCTGGAACGACGAGGCGGTCCCCCTGGGCGGCACCATCCCCGCCCGCGAGGGCCGCCCGGCACGGGTCGTCATCTACCGCCGCCCAGTGGAGATCCGCACCAAGAGCCGCGACGAGCGAGCAGCCCTGGTCCACGAGGTGGTCGTAGAACAGGTGGCCGAGATCCTGGGCCTCACACCGGAAACGGTGGACCCCCGCTACGGCGAGGACTGAAACCCACCAGAGATGCCCGCGTGGCGCTGTTTTGGACCGGTGGCCCCGCGGCGCCGCGGTCGCCCACGGCGGTAAGGGGACGTGCCGGGGGGGGTCCGCCCGCAGTGTCCGGCGTCAAGAAACGGCACCACCCTGCCCGACCCCGACCGCCGGTCCGAGGACGGACCCCCCCGGCACGGCCTCGACCCACCACGCACCGGCAGGCGCTACGCGCACCCCCACCGAAACAGCCACAGGCCGCCGCAGGCATCCCACAGCCCTACCTCTGCAGCACCGACAAGTCCTCATCCGCCTCAGGCACAGCCACCATCCCCCGATCGTCCGGCAACGTCTGCACGGTGAACCCGGCCACCCCGTCCTCCGTGACCGCCAGCGTCCGAGACGCGTACACCGGCCCGCCCGACACCGACTCCACAGTCAGCGCGTACGTGCCCTTCAGCCCGCTCGGCACCGGCACCTCCACGTCCTGAGTGGTGCCGGACTTGACCGAGTACGACTTCGACGCCGCAGCACCGCCCTCACTGCCCGCCGAAGCCGTCACCTTGACCTCCGCGGCGCCGAAGGGCGCCGTCACAGACAACGTCGTCCCCTTCGCCCGGTTGTCCACCACCGTCGCGCGCGTGCCCACCGCCCGGCTCGCCGGGATGAACGCCGTCTCCTGCTTGTCCCCCTTCCCACGGACCACCCGCACCGCCGCAACAACCGGCACCGATCGGTCCGTAGGAGTCAGCACCAGCGACCCTGCCTCGCCCTGCATGACGTCACCGAGATCCACCGCACTGGTCATCCCCGCCTTGACGTGCAACGTCTCGTTCCCGGCAGGTGTGATCAGCCCGGACGGCGAGGCAAGCCGCACCTTCAGATCCGCATCGGCGTCCCCCGGCGTGAAGGCGACCAGCCGCACGGAGGTGGCGTCCTTCGGAATGCCGGGCAGCACCAGACTCCCCGCGGGGTCGGCGGACGCCGCCAGCCAGTCCCCACCGAGCTTGTCGTCCAGCGCCTGCACCGAGGCCCCCACCCGGCCGCTGCGCACACTCACGTGCACGGTCATGTTGTCCTGCTTCTCGCTGGTGAGCGTGGACAGCAGAATCGGCTCACCGGAGTGCGGCTGAACCGTGATCCCCTCCCCCACCGTCGTTTCGAGCGCACCGTCCTTGCCGTACAGCTCGATGTCGACGACGGCGGCGGAGTCGTCGGGGTTGGTCAGATGCACGTAGTCCGTGCGGTCGGGAGCGGTACTGGCCCCGGGGAACCAGAACTCGGTGTCCGGCGCCGTGCAGTTGACGCCTTGCAGACCACGCCCCGTGCCCGCGGCGACCTCGGTGGTCTCCTGCACGGTCCAGCCCGGCGCGAACTTCCCGTCGGCGGTCCCGATGAGCGCGGGCGAGTCGGCCCCGGACGCATCACCACTGACCGGCGTCCCCGGCTCCTTGCCCTCCAGAACCGGCTTGTCGGCCTTCCCGGCCTTCCCGGCGGCGTCGCCCTTCTCGCCCTTCTCGCCCTTGCCGTCCGCTGCGTCGCCCTTCTCCTGCGCCGCGGACTGCAGTTCGGCCTTCCCCTCACTCGCCGTCCCCTTGGTGACGGGCGTGAACGAGGTGTACGTCGTCTCGGCGAGGTCCGAGATACTCGGCGCCGGACACGCCAGGCTCGTACGCTCCACCGGCAGCTCGGCGGCCGCCTTGGCGGTGTTCGCGTCGGACGCGTCCGGCGTGGTGAGCGCCGCGAGCCCGGTGACGGCGGCGAGGGCGGTGACGCCGGCGATCAGGGACAGGGTGGTGCGGTTCACTGCTGGCTCCCGTCGGGACGCTCACTGCCGTGCGGATGCTGCTGCGCCGGGTCGTACGTGCCGTCGTAACCCTGCTGGTACGTCTGGTCGTACGACGGGTCGTACGCCGCGGTGGGGGACTGCCCGCCGTACGCGTACGGGTCGTACTGGCCGCCCTGATACGGATCCGCCTGATACGCCTGGTCGTAGGCGCCGCCCGCCGGGTACTGCTGTCCGCCGTAGTTGCCGTACTCGGCACCCGCGTAACCGGGCGTGTCCCACTCGCCGTAGGACTGCTGCTGGGGAATCGCCGCAGCGGGCGGCTCCGACGGAGGCGCGGGGAACTCGCCTTGCTGACCGGCCTCTTCGGCGTCGGCCTCGGCCTGGGCGCGCAGCCGACGGGCCCGCCGCCCCTCGCCGGCCATGGCCTCGGCCGGGACGACCGGCTCCTCGGGCAAGTCGTCGTCGATGTCGCGGCGGCGTCCGGGAAGGGCCATCACCACGAGTACGAGGGCGAGGAAGCCCTGGGCCCACAGCCACGCGCTGTGGCCGACAGAGTCGTCGTAGGTGACGTCCAGCTTGCCGCCGCCGGCGGGCAGTTCGAAGCCCTGGGCCCAGCCGTCGACCGTTGTCGCGGTGAGCGGCTTGCCGTCCAGGGTGGCCGTCCAGCCGTCGTCGGCACTGTCGGCGAGCCGCAGGACCCGCCCCTCGGCGCCACTCGGAATCGTCGTGTGGATCTCAACGGGCCCCGCGGCAACAGGCTGAGGCTCACCGGCCCCGGAGCCGGCGGCGGCGATGGCCGCCCGCGACACCTGCCGGTCGATCCGCCACAGCGCACTGCCGTTCTGCTCGCTCAGCCGCGACAGTCCGGGCGTGGCGTCCAGCACGCGCGTGACCTCACGCGGTGCGCCCTTGTGGACGAGGACGTAGCGCACGGCGAACGCGCCGAGCTGGTCGGCCTGGTCGGCGCCGGAGCCGGCGACGAGGTTGGCGACGATCTTGTCGAGCTTGGTGTTCTCCCCGTCGGCGGCGGCGAGCTCGGCGTCGCCGAGGCGGGCGCCGGAGCCACGGACGAGCATGTAGCCGACGTGGGCGGAGGATTCGCTGTCCAGGACGAGGGTGCGGGCCTGGTCGCGGGTGCCGCTCTCCTCGGCGACGAACGCGGGCACCTGCACGGGGTCGCGCCGCTCCAACGGTCCGTCGGCACCGCGGATCATCCAGCCGGCGGCGACGAGCAGGGGCCCCGCGGCCGCGGCGAAGGCGATCAGCGCGGCGACCGGCTGGCGCCAGCCGAAGCTCTGCTCGGCCACCCGCGCGCGTGCCCCGTCGGCGCCGAGCAGGGCGGCGGCCAGGAGGGCGATGCCGTAGACGAGGGTCGCAGGGCCGGCCCAGGTGGAGCTGTTGGACAGGACCGCGAAGACGAGGCCGACGAGGGCGACCGCCCAGGCCGTCCGGATCCCGAACTGGCGCTCGGAGCGCATCAGGGCGGCCAGGGCGGCCAGCACGATGCCGATGAGCATCAGCCCGTTGACCGTGCCGGGCCCGCCGGGGCTGGCGCCGAGCAGATCCAGGGCGGTGGCGGCGGAGGAGCCGTACTCCAGGCCGGCCTCCTGGAAGAAGCCGAACGGAAGCAGCGACAGCGACCAGGGCGCGAGGACCAGCAGGGGCACGCCGAGCTGGGCCAGGAAGCGCAGTCCGTACGCGGTGATGTCGGCGCGCCGCACTGCCAGCACCCCGAACCCGAGGAGCAGGGCGATGGGCCACACGATCGGCGTGAAGGCGGTGGTGATCGTCAGCAGCAGCGCGTACGCCCAGGTCGCGCGCCAACTGCCGCGTGCGGCGGAGCCGTTCGTCAGGCCGCTCGCCGCGATGCCGGCGCGCGCGATGAGCGGCAGCAGGACGGCGAGGACGGCGGTGCCGATGCGGCCGCCGGCGAGTGCGCCGGTGACGGCGGGCAGGACGGCGTAGGCGACGGCGGCCCACGCGCGCAGGAGTCGCGACTCGACGAGCGGGCGGGAGGCGAAGTATGCGGTGAAGCCGGCCAGCGGCACCGAGCAGACGAGCAGGACGGTGACGGCGACCCCGGTCGATCCCAGCAGCACCGAGGCGAGCATCGCCACGATCGCGAGGTACGGCGGCGCGGACGGGGTGCCGCCGGCGCCCACCGGGTGCCAGGCGTCCATGTAGTGCGACCACAGCTCACCGGAGTCGGCCGGAGCGGGCAGCAGGGCCCCGCCGGCGAGCGCGCCGCCGCCGAGGAGTTGCCGGCAGGCGATCAGCGAGACGAACAGCAGCACCAGGAAGAGCAGCGGGCCCGGCTTGCGGGCGATGCGCTTGAGGCGGGCGAACTGCTCTATCTCCAGGAAGTCGGCGTCGTCGCCGCCGGGTCCGGACTCGATCGCGCTGCCGTGCCGTCCGGCGCCGGAGGCCACCTCGGGGTCGGAGCGGCCGACGAGGCTGCTCGCGGCCTGTTCGACGGTGGCCCGCACCGTCGCGCCGGGCGGCGGGAACAGCGCCCGCAGCTCACCCTTGTCGATGACGGGACTCCCGCGCCTGCGCCGCCCGGCGATGATCCGCTCGGGGCGCAGCAGCGTGCCCACGAGGCCGCGGATCTCGTCGAGGGCCTGCCCGGGGACCTTGCCCACGAGGTAGGCGAGCGTCCGCAGGACCGTGCCGAGCAGGACGCGCAGCAGCACCCAGGGCAGCACGGCCGTACGTGTGTTGACGAGCAGGGTGTAGACGGCGCCCGCCTTGTCGACCTTGTGCGGGGACGCGGAGGTGCGGCCCACGCAGTCGACGGTGCGACGCTCACGGGAGGAAGCCTCGGCGTGTCGTACGACCGCCTCGGGAGCGACGAGGACGCGGTGGCCGGCCGCCGTGGCGCGCCAGCACAGGTCGACGTCGTCACGCATCAGGGGCAGCCGTCGGTCGAAGCCGCCGAGCTGTTCGAAGATGTCGCGGCGGATCAGCATGCCGGCGGTGGACACGGAGAGCACGGGCCGGACGTGGTCGTGCTGGCCCTGGTCCTGTTCGCGGCGGTCGAGGCCGGTCCAGCGGCGGCCGGAGTTGGCGATGGTGACGCCGACCTCGAGGAGCTGCCTGCGGTCGTACCAGCCGCGCAGCTTGGGGCCCACTACGGCGACGTCGTCGCGGCCCAGCTCGTACTCGTTCTCCACGACGCGCAGCAGCTGGGCCAGGGCGTCGGGTTCGGGGGCGCAGTCGTCGTGCAGGAGCCACAGCCACTGCACCGGCTCCCCGTGGGGGAGTTCGGGCATGTCGTAGGCGTCGTCGCGCCAGGTGCGCGTGACGGGGTCCCAGCCGCTCGGCCGCTTCAGATAGGCCAGCTCGTCCGGGGTGAGGACGGGGGCGCTGCGGTTGGCCTCCTCGACGGCCTGGCCGAATCCGGTGCGCCGGGCGAGGTGCAGTACGCGGTCGGCGCCGAGGGCGTCGGTGACCAGCTGGGCGGAGTGGTCCGCGCTGCCGGTGTCGGCGGCCACGGCGAACTGGACGGGGCGCTCTTGGCCGAGCAGCCCGGCGAGGGCGTCGGGCAGCCAGCGGGCGCCGTCATGGGAGACGAGGACCGCGGTCACCACATGGCGCGGGAACTCAGGTGTGGCAGCGACGTCGTGGTGGGCTGCCGTGTGGCTGTGCACGGACATCGAGGTACGGGCCCCGGTTCGATGGACTGCGGTGGACGCCCGTGCCCCGTGGGGACAGTGCGGCGTCTCGGACGAGCGACCACACTATCGGCTGGGCATCACGGCGGCCCGCCGCCTGTGGATAACCCACCCGCGACGGGCCGTTCGAAACGTATTCGAGATGTATGTGCGTGCGTTGTGTACGTGCGACGGCCGGCGGTCGGGCGGCCGGGGCGACGCTCAGACGGCGGCCTTCTTCAGCCGGCGGCGCTCGCGCTCGGACAGGCCGCCCCAGATGCCGAAGCGCTCGTCATTGGCGAGGGCGTATTCGAGGCACTCGGAGCGGACCTCACAGGCGAGGCAGACCTTCTTGGCCTCACGGGTGGAGCCGCCCTTCTCGGGGAAGAAGGACTCGGGGTCGGTCTGGGCGCACAGCGCGCGCTCCTGCCAGCCGAGTTCCTCGTCCGCGTCGTCGACCAGCAGTTGCTGCACCAGCTCGGTCATGTGCGCCCCTCGTCTGTCTTTCGCGTCCCCGTGATGTAGCCGTTACCGATTCCGGCTGAACGACACGAGTGAAATTACAAGTGTGCTGCTCCGGGCGAGTCAAGCCGAGATCTGCTATTGAGCCCCTTATTCACTCTGCGGAACCAAGGCCTAGCGGAAAGTGTTCAAATCGGCATAAACCTTGACAAGCAGACGAGGCCCGGGAGGGCGTCCCATCCCGCTCAGAGCCTGTACGGAAAAGGACGCCCAGAAGTTCGATCTCGTTGCACACACGCGCAGATGCGAACCGGATCACAGTCGGATCACAGGATCACAACGACGCCGCGCGCCCGGTTGTGCGCCATGTGTCCCGGCCGCCCCATGAACAAACCTTTCGCCACGGAGATGAACCGGATGAGGTGAAACATGTCCCACATAACGGGCGTCGAGTTGACACTGAAGGTGCGAACCGATGTCCTTGTGGGCATGCTCGCGAACTCGGCACTCACCTCGACCCGCACCGCCGGGTCCCACGGTGCTGCCCGCGCTCGCTGTAGCTGTTGCTGTCCCAGCTGTTGAGCCACACCTGCTCCAGCTGTAGGCCGAGCCACCCTCTTCTCGGCTCTCGTTCCCTCTGACCTTCCTTCACTGAGGAACCACCGCACCCCATGAACAGCGACAGCGACCTCCAGATCGCCGGCGACATCCTCGAAGTCCCGCACCTCCTCCAGACACCGCGCGAGCACCCGGCCACCGTCGCCGAGTTCGTCGGGCTGGCCCGCTCCATCGCCGCCGACCGCTCCCAGTGGGAGCACCTCGTCCGGTACGACGCGACGACGCGCTGGTACCACCGGCTGAGCACGGGTCCCGGCTACGAGGTGTGGCTGCTGTCATGGGTCCCCGGACAGGGCAGCGGCCTGCACGACCACGGCCGGTCCTCCGGTGTGCTGACCGTCCTCGAAGGCACCCTGACCGAGCGCACGGAGCGCGGCACGCGCGCGTTGGCGGCCGGCGCGCAGCGGGTGTTCGCGCCCGGATACGCGCACGAGGTGGCGAACGACGCGCTGGAGCCGGCGGTGAGCCTGCACGTCTACTACCCGGGCCTGACGGAGATGCCGATGCACGCCGCCACAGCCTGCGAGGCGCGCACCGCGCCGCGTCCCGTGACTGCCTGACGCGTTGTCGTACCCGCCTGCAAGACTGCTCCCATGCGCATTGTGGTTCTGGCAGGCGGCATCGGTGGTGCCCGGTTCCTGCGCGGTCTGAAGCAGGCCGCGCCGGACGCGGACGTCACGGTCATCGGCAACACCGGGGACGACATCCACCTCTTCGGGCTGAAGGTCTGCCCGGACCTCGACACGGTGATGTACACGCTGGGCGGCGGCATCAACGAGGAGCAGGGCTGGGGGCGGGCCGACGAGACCTTCCATCTCAAGGAGGAGCTCGCGGCGTACGGCGTCGGGCCGGAGTGGTTCGGGCTCGGCGACCGGGACTTCGCCACGCACATCGTGCGGACGCAGATGATCGGCGCCGGATATCCGCTCAGCGCGGTGACAGAGGCGCTGTGCGACCGCTGGAAGCCGGGCGTCCGGCTCATCCCCATGACCGACGACCGCGTCGAGACGCACGTCGCGGTCGACCTGGACGGCGAACGCAGAGCCGTCCACTTCCAGGAGTACTGGGTGCGGCTACGGGCCTCGGTGCCGGCGGAGGCGATCGTGCCGGTCGGCGCGGAACAGGCCAAGCCGGCGCCCGGTGTCCTGGAGGCGATCGCCGACGCGGACGTCATCCTCTTCCCGCCGTCCAACCCGGTCGTCTCGGTCGGCACGATCCTCGCCGTGCCCGGCATCCGCGAGGCGATCGCCGACGCCGGCGTGCCGGTCGTGGGCCTCTCCCCCATCGTCGGGGATGCCCCCGTGCGCGGGATGGCCGACAAGGTGCTCGCGGCGGTCGGCGTCGAGTCGACGGCCTCGGCGGTCGCCGAGCACTACGGCTCGGGACTCCTGGACGGATGGCTCGTCGACACCGTGGACGCCGGCTCCGTCGAGCAGGTCGAGGCGGCCGGGATCCGCTGCCGGGCCGTACCGCTGATGATGACCGACCTCGACGCGACCACGCAGATGGCCCGCGAGGCGCTGACGCTGGCCGAGGAGGTGCGAGCGGTTTGAGCGACGTGTCTGCCGACGGCTACCGCGTCTGGGCCGTCCCCGGGATGCCCGAGATCCAGCAGGGCGACGACCTCGCGAAGCTGATCGCCACCGCCGAACCCGGTCTCGCCGACGGCGACGTGCTCCTGGTCACCTCGAAGATCGTGTCCAAGGCCGAGGGACGGATCGTCGAGGCGACCGACCGGGAAGCCGCCATCGACGCGGAGACCGTACGGGTCGTGGCGCGCCGGGGCGCCCTGCGCATCGTCGAGAACCGGCAGGGGCTCGTGATGGCCGCTGCCGGGGTCGACGCCTCCAACACCCCCGCCGGGACCGTGCTGTTGCTGCCCGAGGACCCCGACGCGTCCGCGCGGGCGATCCGGGAAGGACTGCGGGACGCCCTCGGTGTCGACGTCGGGGTCGTCGTCACCGACACCTTCGGCCGCCCCTGGCGCACCGGGCTCACCGACGTGGCGATCGGTGCCGCGGGCATCCGCGTACTCGACGATCTGCGCGGTGGCACGGACGCGCACGGCAATCCGCTCAGCGCGACCGTCGTGGCGACGGCCGACGAACTCGCCGCCGCCGGCGACCTGGTGAAGGGCAAGGCCGCCGGGCTGCCCGTGGCCGTGGTGCGCGGGCTGGCGCACACGGTGGCCGAGGAGCACGGCGAGGGGGCGCGGGCCATGGTGCGCGGCGCGTGTGACGACATGTTCCGGCTGGGCACGTCGGAGGCGGTGCGGGAGGCGGTGACCCAGCGCCGTACGGTACGGGCCTTCACGGACGAGCCGGTCGACGCCGGGGCCGTACGAAGAGCGGTCGCGGCGGCGGTCACGGCACCCGCGCCGCACCACACCACACCGTGGCGGTTCGTGCTGCTGGAGTCGCAGGAGTCGCGGACGCGGCTGCTCGACGCGATGCGGGACGCCTGGGTCGCCGACCTGCGGCGCGACGGCAAGAGCGAGGAGTCCATCGCCAAGCGGGTGCGACGCGGGGACGTGCTGCGCAACGCGCCGTATCTCGTGGTGCCGTGTCTGGTCATGGACGGTTCGCACACCTACGGCGACCCGCGGCGGGACGGTGCGGAGCGGGAGATGTTCGTCGTCGCCACCGGGGCCGGGGTGCAGAACTTCCTGGTCGCGCTGGCCGGGGAGCGGCTGGGGTCGGCGTGGGTCTCGTCGACGATGTTCTGCCGGGATGTGGTGCGCGACGTGCTGGCGCTGCCGGATGACTGGGATCCGATGGGGGCCGTGGCGGTGGGGCATGCGGCGGAGGAGCCGCGGCCAAGGGCGGAGCGGGATGCGGGGGCTTTCATCGCGGTGCGGTGATTCGCGCCGTACAGCGCCTACGCTCGTAGGGCCTCCCCACACCGGCATACCGACATACGTAGTACCTACCGACACTCGTAGCCCCCTCCGGTTCCCCAAGGACTTCACTCGTGGCAGGACGCTTCACTCCGCAGTCCACGCGTACGACCGTGCGCGGCGGGCATGTCCCCGTGCCCTCGGGGATACCGCGTCAGGCGCCGGCCCCCGGGCGGGTGCGCACCTGGGTGCCGGAGTGGCCGCTCGATCTCGGGCTGGTGCTCGGGCCGCTGCGGCGCGGGCCCGGGGATCCGACGTTCCGGGCGATGCCGGACGGGTCGGTGTGGCGGGCCTGTCTCACCCCTGCCGGGCCCGGGACCCTGCGGGTCGGCGTGCGGGGTGCCGAGGTGCGGGGCGAGGCCTGGGGGCCGGGGGCCGAGTGGCTGCTGGAGCAGTTGCCCGAGCTGCTCGGGGCCGCCGACGATCCGTCCGCCTTCGTGCCGCGGCATCGGCTGGTGGCGCTCGCTCGGCATCGGCGGCCGGGGCTGCGGTTGACGCGGACCGGGCTGGTGCTGGAGTCGTTGATTCCGTCGATTCTGGAGCAGAAGGTCACCACCGACGAGGCGTATCGGGCGTGGCGGTTGCTGGTCCGGAAGTACGGGGTGGCGGCGCCGGGGCCGGCGCCCGGGCGGATGTGTGTCATGCCGGACGCGGCGACGTGGCGGATGATCCCGTCGTGGGAGTGGCATCGGGCCGGCGTCGACAACAAGCGGGCGTCGACGATTCTGCGGGCCGTGCGGGTCGCTGCGCGACTGGAGGAGGCCGTGCGGATGGCTCCGGCTGAGGCGCAGGCTCGGTTGGAGGTCGTGCCGGGGATCGGGCCGTGGACGTCCTCGGAGGTTGTGCAGCGCAGTCATGGGGCGGCGGATGCGGTGACCGTGGGGGATCTGCATCTGCCGGGAATCGTGGGGTTTGCGCTTGCCGGGGATCGGGATGCGGATGACTCCGTGATGCTGGAGTTGTTGGAGCCGTACGCGGGGCAGCGGCATCGGGCGGCTCGGTTGATTCTGTTGAGCGGGCGGGTGCCGGGGCGGCGGGCTCCGCGGATGCCGGTGGGGGACATCGGGCGGTTGTAGGGGCCGGCTTGCGCCGTGGTTTGCGGGGACGGGTTTTCGCCCCCGCCGCCCCTACCCTTCCCGTCCTCCAGGGGCTGCCGCCCCTTCGACCCCGGGCCCTGGGGGCTGCCGCCCCCAGACCCCCGCTGTCGGCCCTGAACGGGCCTCGTCCTCAAACTGCCCCAGAGGTGGTACCCCCAGACGGGCTGGAATGCCGGGACCGGCGCCGATAAGTGGCCGTCAGGCTTCGCCGGGTCTACAGGTCCGGCGAGAAACGTACCGACCCCGCCGGAATCCGAGCGTCGCACCACACCCGGACCCCGTCCCTCAGCTCATTGTCGGCACCGATCACCGCGCCGTCGCCGATGACCGTGCCGGTGAGGACCGAGCGCTGGCCTACACGGGCGCGGGTGCCGATGAGGGAGTCGGTGATGATCGCGCCGGGTTCGATGACGGCGCCCGGGAGGATCGTGCTGCCGAAGACGCGCGCGCCCTCGGCCACGAAGGCGCCCTCGCCCACCACCGTGCCGCCGGTCAGCTTGGCGTCGGGGGCGACGCTGGCCGTGGGGAGGATCAGGCGGTCGCCGCAGCGGCCGGGGACCGCGGGGGATGGCGCGCGGCCCAGGACGAGGTCCGCCGAGCCGCGGACGAAGGCCGCGGGGGTGCCCAGGTCGAGCCAGTACGTCGAGTCGACCATGCCCTGGAGGTGTGCGCCGGCCGAGAGGAGGTCGGGGAACGTCTCGCGTTCGACCGAGACGGGGCGGCCCGCCGGGATCGTGTCGATGACCGAGCGGCGGAAGACGTACGCCCCCGCGTTGATCTGGTCGGTGACGATCTCCTCGGGAGTCTGCGGCTTCTCCAGGAACGCCGTCACCCGGCCCGTGTCGTCCGTCGGGACCAGGCCGTACGCCCTCGGGTCCGTCACCTGTGTGAGGTGCAGGGAGACGTCGGCGCCCGTCGTCTCGTGCGTACGCACCAGGGCCCCGATGTCCAGGCCCGTCAGGATGTCGCCGTTGAAGATGAGCACCGGGTCGTCGGGCGCGGAGTGGAGCCGGGAGGCCACGTTGCGGATCGCGCCGCCCGTGCCGAGGGGCTCCTCCTCCGTCACGTACTCCAGGTGGAGGCCGAGCGCCGAGCCGTCCCCGAAGTACGGCTCGAAGACCTCGGCCAGGTACGACGTCGCCAGGACGATGTGTTCGACGCCGGCCGCTCTCGCTCTCGCCAACTGGTGCGTGAGGAACGGGACCCCGGCCGCCGGGACCATGGGCTTCGGCGTGTGCACGGTGAGCGGACGCAGCCGAGTGCCCTTGCCACCGACCAGGAGGATCGCTTCTGTCACCTGTCGTCTCTGCTTCCTGCCGGGACCGGCCGAACTGTCTTTCGGCCGGCCAGTGTATGCAGACCGTTGTGCGACGCCCTCGACGACCAGTGCGGCAGTGCGGCAGTCCGCCTCATGCCCCCGACGGCGGTGAATGCGATCCCGTGCCCCTGAACTCCGCGATCTCTCAGCGCCCCTGGTAGCGGGCCGCCGAAGCGCGGGCGGAGCCGAGCTTGCTGTAGAGCTGCCGGCCGGGGCACTCCGTGGAGAAGCCGTCCCGGTGGCCGGAGATCACATTCAGTCGTACGTTCTTTCCCTTTCGGTAGAGATTGCCACCGCCGGACTTCAGGTATGTCTTTCCGCGCGGATTGGCACCGTAGAGCCCCAGTTTCCAGGCCGTGAGCCGCGCCACGGCCTTCACCGAGGCGGCGGTCGGCTTGGTGACGCCGTAGCTGCCGAGGACGGCGATCCCCATGCTGTTGGTGTTGAAACCGCGAGTATGGGCACCCAGGACCGGCTTCGCCACTCCCCCGGCACGCCCCTCGTAGATGTTTCCGCACTTGTCGACGAGGAAGTTGTAGCCGACGTCACGCCAGCCCATGCTCACCACGTGGTAGCGGTAGATACCGCGAATGAGCGAGGGGACCTGCGAGCACGCATACTTGCTGCCGGAGGCCGTGTGGTGCACGAACGCCGCCTGCACCTTCTTCGTGTAGACGAAACTCCGCTCCCGCCAGCTCTCGTTCGCTCCCCAGCCGCGCCGCGTGACGATGCGCGGCCGTGGGCCGATGTACGGCTTCGCCCGCTGCTTCTGCGTCAACTCGGCACCGCGCAGCGCCAACAGCTCCCGCTCGGTGGCGGCCCGGCCGAGCTCGGCGATCTCGGCGGCGCCGACGGGCGCGAGGTCGGCGTTGGCGGCGGAGGCGGCCAGGGACTCGGCGGTCTCGAGGGTCTCGGGGTTGAGCGTTCCGGGACGCGGGGCGCCGGCGGTGTCGCCGCCCTGCGCGGGGGCCGGGTCGCCGGGGTCGACGAGTTCGAGGCGGAGGCCGTCGGGCAGCGTCGAGGCGGCCTCCGGGCGGGCTGTCGTGTCGTCACCACTGCCCGGCACACCGTCCTCGGGCTTCTCCGAGGCCGTCTCGGGTTCCCCGGTCGGCGTGGGCCCGGCGGGCCCGGTGTCCTCCGGAGTGACCCGTACCTCCACGCCGTCCGACTCCCCGACCCACAACGGCGCCGTGGAGCCGCGGACCCGGCCCGAGGTGGGTTCGTCGGTGCCGGGGTCGGCCGCGTGATCGGCGTTGTGGGTCTCGATGTCCTGCCAGCCGGACCAGGTGCCCGTGCCGACGGCGCGGGTACGGACCTGGACGCGGCCGTGCAGTTCGGCGTCCGGGTCGTCCCAGATGACGCCGACGAGGGAGAAGTGCCGTACGCCGCGGGGGGACAGGCCCTGTTCGGCGGGGGTACCGCTGGCTCGGTCACCGTCGAGGGGGGCGAGGGGCAGCGACTGGGTGCTGCCGGGGACGTACGACTCGCCGCCCGGCTGACGCACCGCCGGCCCGGCCACCGGCCCTGCGCTCGTGGCGACTTCCGCTCCGAGCGCCGGTCTCGCGGTCGCCGCGACGGCAGGTGGGGTGAGCGGGAGGGCCAGAGCGGCCGCGCACGTGACACCGATTGAGGAAGCAAGGAATCCACGCATACCAATGATGTTGGACATAGTCAGACAAACCTGTCCATTGGGGAGCTGACGGGGCGTCGGCATGCGACTCGTCCGAACCGGTGGCGGTCGGACGGCCCCGGCGGGGGGTGCGCGGGCACGTGTCCGCGTACGCTTGCGCGGGTGAATGCCACCGATCGCACCCCTGCCGACCTGCTGCGTTCCGCGCTGGCCGCGGATCCGAGCCGTCCCCTGGTGACCTTCTACGACGACGCCACCGGGGAACGCGTCGAATTGTCCGTGGCCACGTTCGCCAATTGGGTGGCCAAGACCGCGAATCTGCTCCAGGGAGACCTGGGCGCCGGTCCGGGCGACCGCGTCACCCTCCTGCTGCCCGCTCACTGGCAGACGGCCGTCTGGCTGCTGGCCTGCTCGTCGGTCGGCGCGATCGCGGACGTGGGCGGGGATCCCGCGGCGGCCGACGTGGTCGTGAGCGGGCCGGAAGGGCTGGAGGCGGCGCGGGCATGCCGGGGGGAGCGGGTCGCGTTGGCGCTACGGCCGCTGGGGGGCCGCTTTCCGCAGCCGCCGGCCGGCTTCGCCGACTACGCGGTGGAGGTGCCGAGTCAGGGTGACCGTTTCGCGCCGTACGCTCCGGTTGATCCCGAGGATCCCGCGTTGATCGTGGCCGGGCGGGAGTTCAGCGGGGCCGAGGTCGTGGAGCGGGCGCAGGCCGAGGCGACGGGGCTGGGGCTTACGGGGCCGGGCTCTCGGATTCTCTCCGCTCTTCCGTACGACACGTGGGATGGGCTCAATGCCGGGCTGTACGCGGCGCTGGCGACCGGGGGGTCCGTGGTGCTGTGCCGGCATCTCGAATCCCTGGGCGAGGATGGCCTTGCCAAGCGCATCGAGGCCGAACGGGTGACGGCGACAGCGCGGTAGCCTTCGGCGATTCCGCGAGCCTCGTCCTCCGGCGCCGCGCCGACCCCGAGGTTCCTCGCCCCCGCCGCCCCTACCCGTCCCACCCCCAGGGGCTCCGCCCCTTCAACCCCGCCAGGGGGCTCCGCCCCCTGGACCCCCATCGGCCTGAACGGCCTCGTCCTCAAACGCCGGACGGGCTGAATAACCCTGGCCGGCGCCGAAAAGAACCGTCGCGACGGTGCGCAGCCCCTGCGGGTGGGTGGGGGCCAGGGACGGTGGCGGCCTCGAACACCGCACGGGCTGAAAGATCCTGGCCTGCGCCTGGAAGGACCGTCGCCACGGTGCGCAGCCCCCTGCGGGTGGGCGGGGGCCAGGGACGGTCGCGACCGCAAACACCGCACGGGCTGCACCGCAGGCGCTACGCGCACCCCCACCGAAACAGCCACAGGCCGCCGCAGGCATCGCGCCGCCCAACCGCCGGAGGCGACCGTCACCCATTCAGCCCCCCACCACCCACCCCCCACCCCCCATCCAAGCCACGGTGGTAACAGCAGCCCACACCGCACGCACCACGCACTGAGGGGTGGACCCAGCCGTGACCGACTCCGCACGCGCGCGCCCCGGGGCCTCGGGCAGTAAGGCGGGCAGGGACAAGCGGTCCGTGCGGCGGTGGGTGCGGCGGGGAGCCCTTGGGGTCGGGCTGGTGGTCATCGCCGCCGGTGGGGCCGGGTGGGCCGTCTACGCCAAGCTCGACTCCAACATCACGCCCGACGAGGCCGCCGCAGCGGAACTCGCCCGGTACGAGAAAGAGCGGCCCACCGCAGGCGTCAGCGGCGCCCAGAACATCCTGCTCATCGGGTCGGACTCGAGGGCGGGCCAGGGAAACCGCCGCTACGGACGCGACTCCGGCACCGAGCGCTCCGACACCACCATCCTGCTGCACATCTCCGGCAAGCGCCGCAGCGCCACCGCCGTCTCGATACCCCGCGACCTGATGGTCGACGTCCCCGGCTGCCGGAAGTCCAACGGCTCCCGCAGCGAGCCTATGTTCGCGATGTTCAACTATGCCTTCCAGATGGGTGGTTCGGCCTGCACCATCCGCACCGTGGAGCGGATGACCGACATCAGGGTCGATCACCACGTGGTCGTCGACTTCCACGGCTTCAAGGAGATGGTCGACGCCGTCGACGGCGTGGAGATCTGTCTCAGCAAGCCCATCAACGACAAGGCCGCCAAGCTGAGACTCCCGGCCGGCAAGGTCACCCTCAACGGCGAGCAGGCCCTCGGTTACGTCCGCGCCCGCAAGACCCTCGGCGACGGCAGCGACACCGACCGCATGGACCGCCAGCAGCGCTTCCTCGCCGCGCTCGTTCACAAGGTGCAGAGCAACGACGTACTGCTGAATCCGGTCCGCCTCTACCCGGTGCTGGACGCCGCCACGTCCTCCCTCACCACGGACCCGGCCCTGGCCAGCTTGCGCGGTTTGTACGAACTCGCTCGCGAGGTGCGCGACATCCCCACCGAACGCGTGCAATTCCTCACGGTCCCGAGGGAGTCGTACATCTACAACGCCAATCGCGACCAACTCGTGGAACCCGAGGCCGAGCGACTATTCGAGCGACTGCGCCTCGACGCCCCGGTGGAAGTCGTGAATTCGCCCGAAACGTCCCAGGGGTCCGAGCCCTCGGACGACGCCTCCCCGGCACCCACCTTCCGCGGCAACACCGCCGCCCAGAACCCCTGCGGGTAAAGCGCTCACCAAGTCGACGAACCTTAGTTCAAAGAAATGAGCCGGATTGCCCAGTTGTAGGGACGTGGAATTTGTCACCGTCGTCGCTCGACGCTGAACTGGACGGATAGTGTGAGCGATCCGGTGCGCCCGGCCGTAGTTAGGCTTGCGCACTGTTTGACCGAGACCCGAGCGCCTTGGAGGGGTAGGCGCCGCGTGGCCCCGACGGAGGATTCTGACAACCGTGGACGCGCAAGGCCGTGGGCGGGCGGACGACATCGATCCCGCAGACCAGTGGGTGCTCAATCCGAATACCGGCGAATACGAACTGCGACTGGCTCCTTCCGCACCGCAGTCGTCGGTACCCGGACCACGTAGATCTGCCTCCCGGGCAGGAGCGGCATCCCGTGCCGGGGGCAAGACCGCCGGGGGCACGACAGCCGGGAGTGCGACAGCCGCGGGTGCGGGTGGCGGCGCGGGCGCCGGAGGTGCCGTACGCAGTCGCACCGCCGCCCCCGCCCGCGAGACGCGTCCCGCGCCGGGCCGTGAGGTCCCGTCACAGCGCAGGCGCAGGGGGGCACCCGAGGAGCCGCCGGGCCGGCGTGGCCGGCGGCCGGTCAAGAAGAACAAGGCGAAGCGGGCCCTGCTCTGGACCGGCGGAATCACCGCCTTCGTGGTGGTGGCCGCCGCCGCGGGCGCGTATCTCTACATCGAGCACCTCAACGACAACATCCAGTCCGTCTCCGACGACGGCGCGAGCACCGGTGGCTTCTCGAAGGACAAGGCCATCAACATCCTGCTCATCGGCACGGACAAGCGCACGGGCGCGGGCAACGACAAGTACGGCGACTCCGGCAGTGCCGGGCACGCCGACACCACGATCCTGCTGCACGTCTCCAAGGACCGCTCGAACGCGACCGCGCTGAGCATCCCGCGTGACCTGATCGTCGACATCCCGGACTGCCCGACCACTCAGGAGGACGGCTCCTCGAAGGTCATCGCGGGCGAGACCGGTGTCCGGTTCAACACCAGCCTCGGCCAGGAGGGCCGCACGCCCAGCTGCACCGTGCGGACGGTCACCGAGCTGACCGGAATCCAGGCGGACAACTTCATGGTGGCCGACTTCAACGCCGTGAAGACGCTGACGTCGGCGGTCGGCGGCGTCGAGGTGTGCCTCGCCAAGGACATCAACGACCCCGACTCCAAGCTCGACCTCCCCAAGGGCGAGCATGTGATCGAGGGCGAGCAGGCGCTGGCCTTCGTCCGCACCCGGCATGCCGTCGGCACCGGCGGCGACCTGAGCCGGATCGGCCTCCAGCAGCAGTTCCTCAGCGCGCTGATGCGCAAGCTGAAGTCGAACGACACCCTCACCAGCCCGTCGAAGATGATCAAGCTGGCCGAAGCGGGCACCAAGGCGCTCACTGTCGACTCGGCGCTCGACACCATCGACAAGCTGAAGGACCTCGGCCTTGAGCTCGGCAAGCTCAACACCAAGAACCTGACCTTCACGACGGTTCCGGTGATAGACAACCCGACGGAGAAGGTCCGGGCGACGGTCGTCCCCAACCCGACCACGGCTCCCCAGGTCTTCCAGGCGATCCAGAACGACGTCTCCTTCACCGCGGTCAAGGAGCAGAAGAAGAAGGAAGCCGCCGCCGTGGCCGCCCGGCTCAAGGGCACCAAGGCCGACCCCGCAGATGTGCGGGTGCAGGTCTACAACGGCGGGGCCCCCGCGGGCAGCGCCCAGGAGACCCTCACCTGGCTGCAGACCGAGGAGGGCGTGGAGAAGTCCGAGAACGCGGGCAACGCCCCGGAGTCGCTGTCGAAGACGACGCTGGAGTACGCGCCGGACCAGGCGGACCAGGCACGTTCCCTCGCCGCGCTCATGGGGCTTTCCGGGTCCGCGTTGAAGCCCGGCAAGAGCGTGACCAACTCCCAGGGCCTGCCCACGATGACGCTGACGCTGGGCAAGGACTTCAAGGGTGCCGGCGTATCGCTCACGGCTCCGAGCAAGGCACCCGATGTGGAGAAGTCCACGGCCGACAAGGTGGAGTGCGCGAAGTAGTCACTCAACGGGCCCGTCCGACCGTCTGTTGGCGTGCGGCGGGCCCGTTCCGCTCGGAAGCCCCCGGCAGGGCATCCATGGCCCCCGCATCTGCGGTACGGCACCGCGGCACGCAATTTCCGGGTACGGAATCTGCGGGTACGGAAACTCCAGTACGCAAACTCGGGCGGGGAACGCAACTGTGGCCGACTCTCGTTGGTCTGACACAAGACGTGGTTGTGTCAGGCGACGTTGGCCCGACACTCCACGCGGCCGTGCCGAGCGTGGATTTTGCCGACACGTGGCCAACCGGGCTCGGGACCACAGGGGTCTGACAGGTTGCGAACCGACGTCGGACAGGGTGGTCCGACATGGTTCGCTCCACACCGGACAGGGAGGTCCGGCGCGGGGCGGAGCCGTGTCGGGCAAAGGGTGGGGAAGGGCAGACAGTTGGCGCAGAGCAGTGTGCGTGGGGCGGCCACCGCCGTGGAGGACACCATGTCCCTCACGCCGCAGGCCGACCAGGACACGCCGGCCGACCAAGGCGGCCGGCACGGTGGCGGGGGTTCCAGGGGCGGCCGTGGGAGCGACGGCAGACCCCGCAAACGGCGCGTGCTGCGCTGGTCGGCGACGGTTCTGGCGGTGGTGATACTGGGCACCGCGGGTGCCGGGTATCTCTACTACCAGCACCTCAACGGCAACCTGAAGAAGGACGACCTCAACATCGGCGACGCCAAGGACCGCGCTGCCGAGACCGAGGCGAACGCGGCCGGTCAGACGCCGCTGAACATCCTGCTGATCGGCTCGGACGCCCGGGACAGCAAGGAGAACCAGAAGCTCGGCGGCGCCAAGGAGACCTTCGGCGGCACGCCCCTCGCCGACGTCCAGATGCTGCTGCACGTCTCGGCCGACCGCACCAACATGTCGGTGGTCAGCATGCCCCGCGACACGCTGGTGGACATCCCGAAGTGCACGGACCCGGACAGCGGGGACGTCTACCAGGCCCGCGAGCGCGCGATGACGAACCAGTCGCTCGGCCGCGGCGGCCCGGGGTGCACGGTGGCGACGTGGGAGAAGCTGACCGACATCCACATCGACCACTTCATGATGATCGACTTCTCGGGCGTGGTGTCGATGGCGGACGCCATCGGCGGTGTCCCCGTCTGTGTGAACGCCAACATCCACTCCAAGGACAGCCAGGGACACGGCTCCGGGCTGAAGCTGGAGAAGGGCACCACGTACGTCAAGGGCGAGCAGGCCCTGCAGTGGCTGCGCACCCGGTACGGCTTCGAGGACGGCAGCGACCTGGCCCGCGCCAAGGCGCAGCACCAGTACATGAACTCGATGGTCCGCGAGCTGCGCAAGAACGCCAAGCTGAGCAACCCGGGCAAGCTGCGCGCCCTCGCCGAGGCGGCCACCAACGCGCTGACCGTCGACCCGGGCCTGGGCACGGTGGCCAAGCTCTACGACCTGGCCGGCGAGCTCAAGAAGGTGCCGACCTCGCGCATCACCATGACGACGATGCCCAACCGCTACGTCGGTTCGCGCGTCGAGCCCACCGAGGACGCGACCAAGCTGTTCCGGCTGGTGCGCGAGGACATCGCTCTCGACGGCAAGGACAAGAAGAAGGCCACCGAGGAGAAGACCTCCACCGATCCGGCCGCGGCGGACGACGAGATCGCCGTGCAGGTGCAGAACGGCACCCGCACCGACATCCTCGCCCCGGCCCAGGGCCGCGCGACCACCGTCGCCGGGTTGCTCGTCGACGAGGGCTTCACGCAGGCCGTTGCGGACTCCTCGACCACGCCGATTGCGGACACCACACTCATCCGCTACCCGAGCGCCGACCTGGAGGGCGACGCCCAGCGGCTCGCCAAGGCCCTCGGGATCCCCGCCGACGCGGTCGAGAGGTCCACGGACGTCTCGGGCGTCACCCTCGTCGTCGGCGCGGACTGGCGGGAGGGGACGGCGTACAAGGCCCCGAAGCAGGACGACAAGACACCGGACACGGCGGAGGCGCTGAACGCCTCCGACACCAAGGCCTGCATGAAGGTGGACCCGGACTTCACGTGGTGACGGGCGCCCCGCCCGGCGGGCTCAGCCGGCGCTGTCGACGCTGAGCACGGCCGGGCGGCGGGAGGCGATGACCTTCCTCGCCAGGGCCCGCGGGCTGGTCAGGAAGCCGTAGCCCCAGGACATGTGCATGGTGGCGAGGGCGACCGGGATCTGGAGGCGTGCCTTCAGCGGGAGACCCTTGCCGGCCGGGAGCGAGCCCGCGGTGATGGCCGCGAGGTAGCCGCCGGGGACGACCAGCGCCCACGGAGTGACCAGGGCGCCCAGCACGAGGCCCGCCGCGATCGCGCACACCGCCGTCGGCGGGGCGAGGTAGCGCAGGTTGATGGAGCCGGCGTGGTAGCGGGCGACGACGTGCCGCCAGCGGCCGTAGTCCTTGTACTGCTTGGCGAGGGCCTTCACCGACGGCCTCGGACGGTACGACACCTTCAGCTCGGGCGAGAACCAGATCAGCCCGCCCGCTTCCCGGATCCGGAAGTTGAGCTCCCAGTCCTGGGCGCGGATGAACTCCTCGTTGTAGCCGCCCTGTTGCTCCAGCGCCTCGCGCCGGAAGACGCCGAGATACACGGTCTCGGCCTGCTGGGCCTCGCCGCCGGTGTGGAACGCGGCGTTGCCGACGCCGATCTTCGAGGTCATCGCGGCGGCGACGGCGTGCTCCCAGTCGTTCTCGCCCTCGGCGTGCATGATGCCGCCGACGTTCTGCGCGCCGGTCTCCTCCAGGAGCCGTACGGCAGTGGTGATGTAGTTCGGCGAGAGCATGCCGTGGCCGTCGACGCGGACGACGATCGGGTGGCGCGAGGCCTTGATCGCGGCGTTGAGGGCGGCGGGGGTGCGGCCGGTCGGGTTCGGGACGGTGTGTACGCGCTTGTTGTCCGAAGCTGCCGTCTCGGCCACGAGCTCGGCGGCGATCTCGTCCGTGCGGTCCGTGGACGGACCGAGGGCGATCACGACCTCCATCTCGCCGGCGTACTCCTGCGCGAGGATCGCTTGGACTGCTCCGCGCAGATGCCGCTCCTCGTCGAGGACGGGCATGATCACGGACACGGCGGGGAGCTGCACGTCGGGATTGGCGTTCATAGGGGGCTCACGTTACCGCGAACGGGGGACACGGGTGCGCCCCGCCGGGGCCGGTGCTCCGGGCAGCAGATCGTATGGGCCTACGGTGCTCACGGATCCCACGTACGGCCCCCAGGGCAACCCCAGCGGAGGTATCCCCCCATGCCCACGCCGCCCCGCCGCTCTTCCGCCCCGTCGCAGCGCAGCCCGCAGCCGCCCCGTGGCGGGGCGCGGCGGGTCGCGCCCGTACGGCGGAGGCGGCCCCGGTGGGCCATGCGGGCGGTGACCACGCTGTCCGTCGTGGTCCTCGCGTCCGCCGGGATCGGGCACGCGGTGGTCACCAGCCTGGACGCGAAGATCGCGCGGGTGGACCCGTTCAAGGACATGAAGAACCGGCCTCAGGCCGGGAACGGGATGAACGTCCTGCTCGTCGGCACGGACGGCCGCGACCGCATCAGCGACGAGGAGCGGCGCAGGTACCGGCTCGGCGGCGCCCCCTGTCACTGCACCGACACGATCATGATCGTGCACATCTCGGCGGACCGGGAGCGGGCGAGCGTGGTGAGCCTGCCGCGCGACTCGTACGCCGAGGTGCCCGCGGGCGAGGGGCGCAAGGCCCATCCCATCAAGATCAACGCGGCGTACGCGGAGGGCGGGCCGAACCTCACCGTGCGCACGGTCGAGCACATGACCCATGTGAAGATCGACCACTATCTGGAGGTCGACTTCACCAGCTTCATGAAGACGGTGGACGTGGTCGGCGGTGTGCGGATCTGCACCGCCGAGCCGCTGAAGGACTCCTACACCGGGCTGGACCTGCCGGCCGGCACGCATCGGCTGATGGGCGGGGAGGCGTTGCAGTACGTCCGCGCGCGGCACGTCGACAGCGACTCCGACCTGGGCCGGGTGCACCGTCAGCAGCGGTTCATGGCGGCGCTGATCGAGCGGGCGACGTCGTCCGGGATCCTGCTGAACCCGATGCGGTTCCGGGACGTGACGCGGGCGGTGCTGGGGTCGGTGCGGGCCGACAAGGGGTTCGGCACGGGTGAACTGCTCGACCTCGGGCGGGCGATGCGGAACTTCTCGCCGTCGTCGTCGGAGTTCACGACCGTGCCGATCGGGCAGCTGGCGTACGAGGTGAAGGGCCTCGGCTCCACGGTGAAGTGGAACACCTCACAGGCCGAACGTCTCTTCCGGGCCCTGCGCGAGGACAAGCCGCTGGCCGCGCAACGGCCGAAGAGGCGGGCCGTCCCGGTGGAGGTCGCCCCGCAGCAGATCCGCGTCCAGGTGGAGAACGGCACGGCGACGGCCGACCTCGGCAAGCGCGTGGACGCTGCGCTCGCGACGGCGGGGTTCCGCACGACGGGCCGCCCGGTGGCCGCGGCGGACCGCTCCGTGAAGCGCACGGTCGTCGCCCACGACCCCGGCTGGGACCGCTCGGCGAAGTCCTTGGCAGCCGCACTCCCGGGAAGCGAACTGCGCCCGGTGAAGGGGCTGGGCCCCACTCTGAAGGTGATCGCCGGGACGGACTTCAGAAAGGTACGCAAAGTACGCGCCGAGGACCCGACCCAGGGCCAGGCGACGGTGGTACGGGGCGATGAGGCGGGGTGCTCCTAGCCGGGCCCCGCCCTGACGGCAACCCACAGCAGCCGGCACCCGCAGCGCCGCCCGCCTTCGGCAACCGTCTCAGTCCTCGTACCCCTCCGCCGCCCTCTTCTCGCGGAGTTCCTTGATGGCTCGTCTGCGGGCCAGACGGTGGGTGCGGCGGATCTGGGCCTCCTGGTTGCGGCGCTTGTCGCGTTCGGTTTCCGGGAGTACCGGGGGGACGCGGCGTGGCTTGCCGTCGGCGTCGACCCCGGCGAAGACCAGGTAGGCCGAGCCGACCTGGGTGGGCGGCGCGGACTCGTTCCAGCGTTCGGCAAGGACTCGTACGCCGACCTCCATCGAGGTCCGGCCGGTCCAGTTGACCTGGGCCTTCACATGGACGAGGTCGCCGACGCGGACCGGCTCCAGGAAGACCATCTCGTCCATGGACGCGGTGACGGCGGGGCCGCCACTGTGCCGGCCGGCCACCGCGCCCGCGGCGTCGTCGACGAGTTTCATGATCACACCGCCGTGCACCGTGCCCAGGAGGTTGGTGTCGTTGTGGGTCATGATGTGGCTGAGCGTGGTGCGGGATGCGGAGGTCGGCTTGCCCGGGATCTCCGGAGTGCCCGACTCTGCGGCGGTGACCTGGTCTGTCATGGCCTCCACCTTATGCCGCGTCGACATTCGCGGACTTTGTGTTGGGTTCGCAACAGCCGTGCCTCTATTTTCCGCCGAACCTTGTAAGTGACCTGGCCATGCCCTGCACACTGGGGCGCATGAATGACTGGCCCCAGGCACCCGACGACAACCGCGGCCACCGCTACGGACGCGGCAGCGCGAGCCCGCAGCCGGAGAGCGCGCGCGTGATGCGGCAGGTCCGCCGCGGCCAGGCGGCGCCCCCCGGCCAGGGCTACGGCGGGGTCCCGCAGCAGCCGTCGTACGTGAACGGCCAGGGCCACGGCGGCTACGGCGACGACGGGTACGACAGCGGTTACAACACCGGCCAGGTGTACGGCGGTGGCGGGGGTGGCCGCGACGGCGGCGGGATGCGCGAGCCGCGTCCGGCGCCGAACTGGCGGCGTCGTATCAAGGTGACGACCATCACGCTGGTGACGGTGCTGGTGGTGACGTCCGTCGCGACCTACTTCTGGGCCGACTCCAAGCTCAACCGCGAGGTCGACCTGTCCATGGTCATCGACCGGCCGGAGGCGGGCGAGGGCACGAACTACCTCATCGTGGGCTCCGACAGCCGTGAGGGACTGTCCGACGACCAGAAGAAGGACCTGCACACCGGGTCCGCCGACGGCAAGCGCACGGACTCGATGATGATCCTGCATGTCGGCAGCAACGGCGACACCCTGATCTCGCTCCCCCGCGACTCGAACGTCACGATCCCGTCGTTCAAGGGCTCGGACTCCGGGAAGGTCTACCAGGGCACCGGCCGCCAGGTGAAGCTGAACGCGGCGTACGCGGAGGACGGTCCCGAACTGCTGGTCCGTACCGTCGAGTCCAACACCGGTCTGCGCATCGACCACTACGTCGAGATCGGCTTCGCGGGCTTCGCCAACATCGTGGACGCCGTCGGCGGCGTCGAGATCGACATCCCGCAGGACATCAAGGACTCCAAGTCCGGCGCGGACTTCAGGAAGGGCAAGCAGACCCTGAACGGCCAGGACGCGCTCGCCTTCGTCCGCACCCGGTACGCGCTGGCCGGCTCCGACCTGGACCGTACGAAGAACCAGCAGAAGTTCCTCTCGGCGCTGGCCAACCAGGTCGCGACCCCGAGCACCGTCCTGAACCCCTTCAAGCTGTACCCGACGATGGGCGCCGGCCTGGACACCCTGATCGTCGACAAGGACATGGGCCTGTGGGACCTGGCGTCCATGTTCTGGGCGATGAAGGGCGTCAGCGGCGGTGACGGCAAGTCCATGAACATGCCGATCTCGGGCAACTCCGCGAACGGCAACCTCCAGTGGGACACCGCCAAGGTGAAGACGCTGGTGGAGCAGCTGAAGAACGACGAGAAGGTCACCGTCTCGGGCAACTGAGGCACCGAACGGCAGCAGTCGAGGGCACCCCGGCGGGGTGCCCTCGACTGTTGTCAGACGGTCGTCACATCGTGGCGCCCGCCATCGCGCGGCAGGTCGTGGCACAGCGGCGACACGCCTCCGCACAGCGCATCATCTGGGGATCGTCCGGCATGGACATACACGCCTCCGCGCACATCTCGCAGGCCTTGGCGCACATCGCGCACATCTCGGCCGACATGGGCGAGCGGCGCATCATCATGTCCGCGCACATACGGGTCGTCTCGGCGCAGTCCATGAGCGCCCGCATGATCTGCATCTGAGCCTGGCCGCCCATCTGCATGCAGGAGCTCATGGTCTCCTCGCAGATGCTGTGGCAGTTCAGGCACGCGTCGACGCAGTCCTGCATCTCCTTGCTCATCGCGGGCATCGTCTGGGGCTGGGTCATGGCTCCTCCTGGGGGGTGCGGGAGCCCGGGGGCGGGCCCCGTGCCCTTCCGTCCTACGCCCGCCCGCCGCGCCGCGCCATCGGGCGGACGTGAACAATTCCCACCAGATGCCACACAGGGCACGGTTGCCAGTGTTCCGCCGCAAGACGGTGAAACAGGTCCAAATGAGTGAAGGGCGCCCGGAGATCCGGGCACCCTTCACCATCAAATCCCGTGGGGTTACGGCAGGTTGCGCGCCATGACGATGCGCTGGACCTGGTTCGTGCCCTCATAAATCTGCGTGATCTTGGCGTCGCGCATCATGCGCTCGACGGGGTAGTCACGGGTGTAGCCGTAACCGCCGAGGAGCTGGACGGCGTCCGTGGTGACCTCCATCGCCGCGTCCGAGGCGAAGCACTTGGCGGCGGCGCCCAGGTAGGTCAGGTCGGCGTCACCGCGCTCGGAGGCGGCGGCGGCCTGGTAGGTCAGGGCGCGGGCGGCCGAGATCTTCATGGCCATGTCGGCGAGCATGAACTGGATGCCCTGGAAGTCGGCGATCGGCTTGCCGAACTGCTTGCGCTCCTGGACATAGCCCTTGGCGTAGTCGAGGGCGCCCTGGGCGATACCGAGGGCCTGCGCGGCGATCGTGATGCGGGTGTGGTCCAGCGTCTTCATCGCGGTGGCGAAGCCGGTGCCCTCCTCGCCGATCATGCGGTCCGCCGGTATGCGAACGTTGTCCAGGTAGACCTCGCGGGTCGGGGAGCCCTTGATGCCGAGCTTCTTCTCGGGGGCGCCGAAGGAGACGCCCTCGTCGGACTTCTCGACGACGAAGGCGCTGATGCCCTTGGAGCGCTTCGTCGGGTCGGTGACCGCCATCACCGTGTAGTACTCGGAGACGCCGGCGTTGGTGATCCAGCGCTTCACACCGTTCAGCACGTAGTGGTCGCCGTCGCGGACCGCCTTCGTCTTCATGCCGGCCGCGTCGGAGCCGGCGTCGGGCTCGGAGAGGCAGTACGAGAACATGCCGTCGCCCTTGGCGAGCGGGGTCATGTACCGCTTCTTCAGGTCCTCGGAGCCGGAGAGGATCACCGGGAGCGAGCCCAGCTTGTTCACCGCGGGGATGAGGGAGGAGCTCGCGCAGACGCGGGACACCTCCTCGATGACGATCACCGTGGCAAGGGCGTCCGCGCCCGCGCCGCCGTACTCCTCCGGCACGTGGATGGCGTGCAGGTCGCCCGCCACCAGCGCGTCCAGCGCCTCCTGCGGGAAGCGGGCCTCCTCGTCCACGGCGGCGGCGTACGGCGCGATCTTCGCCTCGGCCAGCGAGCGGATGGCGTCACGGAGCATGTCGTGCTCCTCCGACGGGCGGTACAGGTCGAAGTCAGCCGATCCGGCCAAGGTCTCTCACGCTCCAAGGACGCTGTGTGGTCAGTGCGAAGCTGGCGCTAATTACCGTTAAGTAACTCAAATTTTAGGGGGCGGCCCACGGGAGTGATACGTGAGCTTGGCGACAGCGGGGAAACTGCCCGTCAGGCGCTCCGACTATGCTCGGGCCCGCATGTCCCCGTCCTTCTTTCTGGAGTCCCCATGGCCCTCAAGATCACCGTGATCGGCACCGGTTACCTCGGCGCGACCCACGCCGCGGCCATGGCCGAGCTCGGCTTCGAGGTGCTGGGGCTCGATGTGGTGCCCGAGAAGATCGAGATGCTCGGCGAGGGCCGGGTCCCGATGTTCGAACCGGGCCTGGAGGAGCTGCTGCGCAAGCACGTGGCCGGTATCGAGGGCTCCACCGGGCGGCTGCGCTTCACGATGGACTGGGCGGAGGTCGCCGAGTTCGGCGATGTGCACTTCGTCTGTGTGAACACCCCGCAGAAGCACGGCGAGTACGCCTGTGACATGAGCTATGTGGACGCGGCCGTCGAGTCGCTCGCCAAGCACTTGCGGGGGCCCAGCCTCGTCGTCGGCAAGTCGACCGTGCCGGTCGGCAGCGCGGACCGGCTCGCGGCCCGCATCCTGGAGCTCGCCCCCGGCGGCGGCGAGGTCGAGCTCGCCTGGAACCCCGAGTTCCTGCGCGAGGGCTTCGCCGTCCAGGACACCCTGCACCCGGACCGGATCGTGGTCGGCGTGCGCAGCGAGCGGGCCGAGAAGCTGCTGCGCGAGGTGTACGCGACGCCGATCGCGGACGGCTCCCCCTTCGTCGTCACCGACTTCCCCACCGCCGAGCTGGTGAAGACCTCCGCCAACTCCTTCCTCGCCACCAAGATCTCCTTCATCAACGCGATGGCGGAGGTGTGCGAGGCGGCCGACGGTGATGTGGCCAAGCTCGCGGAGGCCATCGGCCACGACGACCGGATCGGCAAGAAGTTCCTGCGGGCCGGCATCGGGTTCGGCGGCGGCTGCCTGCCCAAGGACATCCGCGCCTTCATGGCCCGCGCCGGTGAGCTGGGCGCCGACCAGGCGCTGACCTTCCTGCGCGAGATCGACTCGATCAACATGCGCCAGCGCGGGCAGATGGTCGAGCTCGCCCGGCAGGCGCTGGGCGGCGGTCCCTTCCTGGGCAAGCGGGTCGCCGTGCTCGGCGCCACCTTCAAGCCCGACTCGGACGACGTCCGCGACTCCCCCGCCCTCAACGTCGCCGGGCAGATCCACCTCCAGGGCGGCCAGGTCACGGTGTACGACCCCAAGGGCATGGACAACGCCCGCCGCCTCTTCCCGACGCTCGGCTACGCCGACACCGCGATCGACGCGGTGCGCGGCGCGGACGTCGTACTGCACCTGACGGAGTGGCGGGAGTTCCGCGAGCTGGACCCGGCGACGCTCGGCGAGGCCGCTGCGGCGCGGGTCATCCTGGACGGGCGCAATGCGCTCGACCCGGAGGTGTGGCGGAAGGCCGGCTGGAGCTACCGGGCGATGGGGCGGCCGACGGCCTAGGCCGAGGGACACCCGGCCGACGGACCGGGCCGCGGGGACGCACGGGGACCGAACCTCTCCGAGGCACAGGGCCGGAGTGCCGTTGGACACGGGGCCGGACACCTTGAGGGCCAGGGCGCCGTCAACCACAGCGGACGATCCCGAGTCACGGGGCCGGAAGGCCGGAAGGCCCAGAGTCACCGGGCCGGACGATCTGCGCCACGGGCCGCACGGACCGGCGCCACAGGACCGGAAGGTCCTGATCCACCTCGCCGCAAGGTCCAGCCACGGCGCCGCAACGCCCTCACTCCCCGCGCCGCAATGAACCCGCCGCCCGAGACAGAACGACGCCGTTTCGGCCGAGGCTCAGTCGGCCGAAACGGCGTCTTGTCGCATTCTGCCCCACCCGGACCACCCGGCGCCGAGCGGTCGCTCAACCCCGTCGAGAAAGGGCTTACTTCGCCCGATACCTCCGCATCTTCGCCCGCGCCCCGCACACCTGCATCGAGCACCACCGCCCACGCCCCGCCGGGCTGCGGTCGTAGTACGCCCAGTGACAGTCGACCGCCTCGCACGCCTTCAGCCGCGCCCAGGTCCCGTCTCCGAGGGCCCGGGCAATCACCACCGCCACCCGGGACAGCAGCGAGCCCTCGTCCGTGGCGGCCAGACCGGCGGAGCCGTCGGCCGCATCGACCGTGACGACCAGCGGACCCGCCGCCAGCAGCTCGCCGAGCGGCGTCGCCGCACGGTGCGGCGGATGTCCCGCGTGGGCGAGGAGGGCCACGCGCAGGGACTCCCGCAACTCCCGTGCGTCCGATATGTCCTCCTCGGCCAGCCCGAAGCACGCCCGCCCCTCGGCCGTGTCCAGCGAGTCCGCGCCCGAGTCGATGTCCAGCGTGTTGACCAGGGACTGGACGAGCTCCAGGCCCCCGGGCGCGGGCGATCTCTCACTCATGGCTGCACGCTACCTCCCGGAATCCTCTTGCGACGTTACCTCCAATGCGGGAGTATGCGGTAACCGCGTTACCCGTTGATGCCAGACACAGGTAACCACCGCTTCGAGGAGGAAGCCATGGCCATCGCAGAAGTGGGCGCCGTCGTCCTGGACTGTCCCGACCCCCGCGCCCTCGCCGACTTCTACGCGCGCGTGCTCGGCGGCAGCGTCGAGGAGCAGGAGGACTGGGTGGACGTGAAGGTGCCCGGCGCTCCGACGCTGTCGTTCCAGGCCGCCCCCGGTTACGTACCGCCGCGGTGGCCGTCGCCCGAGCACTCGCAGCAGTTCCATCTGGACCTGACCGTCGAGGACCTGGACGCCGCCGAGAAGGAGGTGCTGGCCCTGGGCGCGAAGCCGCTGGAGACCGAGGACCGCTCGCGGACCTTCCGTGTTTACGCCGATCCGGCGGGGCACCCGTTCTGCCTGTGCGCCTGCTGAGTGCCGAGCAGCCCGTGACCCCCGGGAGGAACCCATGGCCCGCGTGACCCGTCTGCGTTCCGTCGTCATCGACTGCCCCGACCCACGCGCCCTCGCCCGCTTCTACGCCGGCGTCGGCGGCGGCACGGTCGACGACGACGATCCCGAATGGGTCGTGCTCCAGCTCCCCGGCGGCCCCCGGCTCGCCTTCCAGCCGGCACCCGGGTACACCGCGCCGGAGTGGCCGCGGGCCGACCGCAACTCCCAGCAGTTCCACCTGGACTTCGACGCGGGGTCCACCTGGGCGGAGGTCGAGGCGGCCCAGGAGAAGGTGCTGGCGCTCGGCGCGCGGTTGCTGCACGCGGAGGACAAGGAGGACTTCCGGGTGTACGCCGATCCGGCGGGGCATCCGTTCTGCCTCTGCCGGATCGAGGAACCCTGAGTCCTGCTCCCCTCCTGCCCCGCCCTCTCCCCCGCTACCCGTCCAGCTCGGAGATCTTCATCGTCGACGGCGCCCGGCGCCGCTGTGCCTCCCGGGCCGTGAAGTCGGCCTCGCGCAGGACGCGCTGGACATTGCCCCAGGTCAGCAGCGCGATGTCGGTCTCGGACCAGCCCCTGCGCAGCAGCTCGGCGACGAGGTGCGGGTAGCAGGAGGCGTCGGTGAGGTCCTGCGGGTGGGCGGTGCCGGCGTCGTAGGTGCCGGACAGGCCGACGGACTGCGCGCCGGCGACCTCACGGACGTGGTCGAGGTGGTCGGCGACGTCCCGGACGGACGGACCCGTCTGCTCGGCGGTGAGCGGCACCATGCACAGGCCGCCCACGGCACCCAGCTCGGCGAGCAGGTCGTCGGGGAGGTTGGCCGGGTGGGGACGCAGGGCGCGGGCGGCGGAGCGGGCGCACAGGACCGGGGCCTTGGACACCGCGCACGCCCGGCGCACGGTGTCCGGGGAGGCGCCGGAGAGGTCGGCCAGCACGCCGAGGCGGTTCATCTCGCGCAGGACCTCCTCACCGAACCGGGTCAGTCCTGCCTCGCTCGCCCAGGCCACGCCGGACAGCGTCAGGGCGCGCAGCCCCAGCCCGTGCAGGGAGCGCAGGATCCCGAGCGAGTCCCCGAGGGCGGCCGCCCCTGCCGGGCCAGGCAGGACGGCGATACGGCCGCAGTGGCGGACGTCGGTGACCGGGCCGGGGTTGTCGGCCAGGCGCAGGCCCTCCGGGTGGGCCCGTACGACGGTCTTCACCAGGTCCAGCTGGTCCAGCGTGGCACCGACGGCCCGGTCGCCGTCCAGCCCGTCCGGCAGGTGCAGCGCCCAGAACAGCGCGCCGACGTGACCCTCGCGCATCCGCGGTACGTCCGTGTCGACGGCGCTCTCGCCGAGCTCCAGGTCGAACCAGGGCAGGCGGCGCAGCGCCCACGGCAGTCCGCTGTAGCCGTCGGCGACGGGATGGGCGGCGAGGAGGGCGTGGGCACGTTCGAGGAGGTCCGCGTCGGTGCCCTCACCCGGGCCGGTGACGGAGTCGGACGGCGCCCCGGGCAGCGGGTCGGGCAGCTCGTCGAGTTCGCCGACCTCGGGGCTGGTGTCCGCTTCGTACTTGAGGTCTGCCATGGCGGTCTCCGTACGTGATCGGCGTGATGATCAGCAGTACGGTTCACCGTCCCACGGACCCGGAGGGGCTTCCTGGTGGGCGGGGCGTTCGGGGGTACCGCGTGCCGACGGGCATGGAACGGCGGGCGCGGGGGAACACGCGCGCGTCAGCTCTCCCGCGCCGCCTCGATCACCTCGTCCAGGGTGTCGCGGGATCGGACCAGGTCGGCGATCATGCGGTCGATGCGGTGGCGCTCGGCGGTGAGGTCCTCGACCAGCCGGGGCGTGGCGATCGCGGAGGGGCCGCCGTCGGTGTCCCGCATACAGGGCAGCAGTTGCGCGATCCTGCTGCTGTGCAGTCCGGCGGCGAACAGCTCCTGGATCCGGACGACCCGGTCGACGGCCGCCTCGGGATAGTCGCGGTGCCCGCCGGGGGTGCGCTCGGCGCGCAGCAGCCCCTGGGCCTCGTAGTAGCGCAGCGACCGCTCACTCACTCCCGTAAGCCGGGCCAGCTCACCGATTCGCATGCCGCCCCTGCCTCCCCTGGTCCGTCCGGACTTGAATCTGACACTGATGTCAACTTCTACGGTACGGCCATGACGCACACCACGGACACGACGGACACGAAGGCAGCCGTACGCACCCTCCTCGCACCGGCCCGTCTGGGCCGCCTGCGCCTGCCGAACCACCTGGTCATGGCGCCGCTGACCAGGAACCGCGCGGCTGCGGACGGCACCGCGACGCCGCTCATGGCCGCCTACTACGCGCAGCGCGCGACGGCCGGGCTGATCGTCGCCGAGGCCTCGACGCCGAACGCGGTCGGGCAGACGTATCCGAACATCACCGCGATCCACACGCCGTCGCACGTGGCGGGGTGGCGGCGCGTCACGGACGCCGTGCGGGCCGCGGGCGGCGGGCCGATGTTCCTTCAGCTCCAGCACGGCGGCCGGGTCGGGCACCCGGCCACCAGCGGACTGACCCCCGTCTCGCCCTCGCCCGTGCCGCTCCCGGAGACGATCTTCACGCCGGACGGGCACCGCCCCGCCGTCGTCCCGCGGGAGATGACCGTCGAAGACATCCGCGCCACCGTCGCCGACTTCGCGACGGCCGCCCGCAATGCCGTGGCCGCCGGTTTCGAGGGCGTCGAGGTGCACTCGGCCAACGGTCATCTGCTGCACCAGTTCCTGGCCGGCAACACCAACCGCCGCACGGACGAGTACGGCGGCTCGGTGGCGGGGCGGATCCGGTTCGTGCGGGAGGTGGTCGAGGCGGTGGCCGCCGCGATCGGGCCGGAGCGGGTGGGGGTGCGGATCTCTCCCCGGAACACCGTCAACGGCATCGACGAGACCGACAGCGACACGCTCCACCCGGCGCTCGTCGAGGCGCTCGGCGGGCTCGGACCGGCCTATCTGCACCTCGTGTACGCCGACCCGGCGGACCCGCTGTTCGGCCGGATCCGGGCCGCCTGGCCGGGAACCCTGATCGCCAACCCGGTGCTCCCGGAGCTGTCCGCCGAGGCGATCGGCGCCGAGTCCGCCCGGCTCCTCGCCGCAGGTGCCGATCTGATCGCCCTGGGCCGCCCGTTCCTGGCCAACCCCGACCTGGTGCGGCGGCTCGCGCTCGGGGCGCCGCTCAACCCGGTGCGGGACAGGTACCTGATGTACACGGGCGGGGCGACCGGCTACACCGACTACCCCGCCCTCGACGATCAGCCGTCCAGTGCCTCGATGGTCGCGTTGGACGGACCCCGCGTCGTCTGAAGGTCGCGGGCCACGTCCTCCGCAGCGCCCAGCACCCGCACCGCGTTGCGCCAGGTCAGCTTGGCCAGGTCGGGCTTCGACCAGCCGCGGTCCAGCAGCTCGGCGATCAGGTTCGGGTAGCCCGAGACGTCGCTGAGTCCGTCCGGGGTGAAGGCGGTGCCGTCGTAGTCGCCGCCGATGCCGAGGTGGTCGATGCCGGCGACCTCGCGCATGTGGTCCAGATGGTCGGCGACCGTCGACACCGTCGCGATCGGGCGCGGGTTGGTCTCCTCGAAGGCGCGGTGCACCTTCATCGCCTCGGCGGTCGTGTCGAGGTGGTGGAAGCCGTGGGCGCGCATGTTCTCGTCGGCCGCGAGCGTCCAGTCGACGGCCGCCTGGAGCACGAACTTCGGCACGAACGTCACCATCGCGACGCCGCCGTTGCCGGGCAGGCGCTCCAGGACGTCGTCGGGGATGTTGCGCGGGTGGTCGCAGACCGCGCGGGAGGAGGAGTGGGAGAAGATCACCGGGGCGATGGAGGTGTCGAGCGCGTCGCGCATCGTCGTCGCCGCGACGTGCGAGAGGTCGACCAGCATGCCCTCGCGGTTCATCTCCCGCACGACCTCGCGGCCGAAGGCCGACAGACCGCCCACCCCGGGCTCGTCCGTCGCCGAGTCGGCCCACGCGATGTTGTCGTTGTGGGTGAGCGTCATGTAGCGGACGCCGAGCGTGTACAACGCCCGCAGCGTGGCGAGGGAGTCGGCGATGGAGTGGCCGCCCTCCGCACCCATCAGGGAGGCGATACGGCCCTCGGCGCGGGCCGCCTCCATGTCCGCCGCCGTCAGCGCCGGGCGCAGGTCGGCGGGGTGGCGGGCCAGCAACTGCCGTACGCAGTCGATCTGTTCGAGGGTGGCGCTGACCGCCTTGTCACCGGCGTAGTCGGAGCGCACGTACACCGACCAGTACTGCGCGCCGACGCCGCCCTCGCGCAGGCGGGGGATGTCGGTGTGCAGGTGGGCGCCCTGGTCACCGGCTATGTCGCGGGCGTCGAGGTCGTAGCGGACCTGTTCGCGCAGGGCCCACGGCAGGTCGTTGTGGCCGTCCACGACCGGGAACTCGCGCAGGAGTTCCCGGGCTGCCTCCAGGGAGGTCATCGGCGTCACTTCCCGAAGCCGAAGCCGCTTGCGCCCTCTACCTTGGCGCGCAGGCGCTTGCCCTTCTCGGTGGCCTGGTCGTTCAGCTCCTGCTGGAACTCCCGCATCCGCTGGAGCAGGTCCTCGTCGTGCACGGCGAGGATGCGGGCGGCGAGCAGACCGGCGTTGCGTGCGCCGGCGACGGAGACGGTGGCCACGGGGACGCCGGCCGGCATCTGCACGATGGAGAGCAGGGAGTCCATGCCGTCCAGGTACTTCAGCGGGACCGGAACACCGATGACGGGCAGCGGCGTGACCGAGGCGAGCATGCCGGGCAGGTGGGCGGCACCGCCGGCGCCGGCGATGATCGCCTTCAGGCCGCGCTCGGCCGCCTGCTCGCCGTACGTGACCATCTCGCGCGGCATCCGGTGCGCGGAGACGACGTCGACCTCGTACTCGATCTCGAACTCGTCGAGGGCCTGGGCGGCGGCCTCCATGACGGGCCAGTCGGAGTCCGACCCCATGACGATGCCTACAACGGGGCTCATTCGGTGATGGTCCCTCTCAGGTAGCCGGCAGCGTGACGGGCGCGCTCCAGCACGTCGTCGAGGTCGTCGCCGTAGGTGTTGACGTGACCGACCTTGCGGCCGGGCTTCACGTCCTTGCCGTACATGTGGATCTTGAGCTGGGGGTCGCGGGCCATGCAGTGCAGGTACGCGGAGTACATGTCGGGGTAGTCGCCGCCGAGGACGTTGACCATGACCGTCCACCTGGCGCGCGGGCGCGGGTCGCCGAGGGGGAGGTCCAGGACGGCCCGGACGTGGTTGGCGAACTGGGACGTGATGGCGCCGTCCTGGGTCCAGTGGCCCGAGTTGTGCGGGCGCATCGCCAGCTCGTTGACGAGGATGCGGCCGTCGCGGGTCTGGAACAGCTCCACGGCGAGGTGGCCGACGACGTCCAGTTCCTTGGCGATCGTCAGGGCGAGCTCCTCGGCCTTGAGCGCGAGGACCTCGTCGAGGTCGGGGGCGGGCGCGATGACCGTGTCGCAGACGCCGCCCACCTGCTGGGACTCGACCACGGGGTAGGCGACCGCCTGGCCGTGCGGGGAGCGGACGACGTTCGCCGCGAGCTCGCGGACGTAGTCGACCTTCTCCTCGGCGAGGACCTGGACGCCGGCGCGGAAGGGGTCCGCGGCCTCCTCGGCCGATTCGACGACCCAGACACCCTTGCCGTCGTAGCCGCCGCGGACGGTCTTGAGGACGACCGGGAAGCCGTCGCCCTCGGCCGCGAAGGCGACCACGTCCTGTGGATCGGTCACGATGCGGTGCCGCGGGCACGGCACACCGATCGCGTCGAGCCTCGCCCGCATCACGCCCTTGTCCTGGGCGTGCACGAGCGCGTCAGGGCCCGGGCGGACGGGAATGCCGTCCGCCTCAAGAGCTCTGAGGTGCTCGGTGGGTACGTGTTCGTGATCGAAAGTGATCACATCGCAGCCCCTCGCGAAGTCGCGCAGCGTGTCGAGGTCGCGATAGTCGCCGATGACGACATCACTGACGACCTGCGCCGCGGAATCCTGAGGGGTGTCACTGAGGAGCTTGAACCTGATGCCCAACGGGATGCCCGACTCGTGTGTCATACGAGCGAGCTGACCCCCGCCGACCATGCCGACTACCGGGAACGTCACGCCCCTAGGGTATCGGCCACTTCGCGGCGGCCGGTTTCCGTCCCCTGTCGCCGCCCCTCGCCGGTCTTCTTACCCGGGTTTTCCGGGCCTCTTCCCGACCTATGGGCCTGCGCACAGGCAATCGTCGAGGGGGGTGGTTAGCATGGCTGGGTTGACGAAACCAACCGACAAACCGACCGACAGGAGCCTTTACGACCATGGGACGTGGTTCCTCGGGGCTTCATACGGCGTCTCCGGCACCCCGCAGTGCCGTGCGGCAACGCATCGACCGGCTGGTTCGTGAGGTCGCCAAGTTCGGTGCGGTGGGTGGAGCGGGACTCCTTGTCAACCTGCTCGTGTTCAACCTGGTACGGCATGTGACCGACCTGCAGGTGGTGCGCGCGAGCGTCATCGCGACGGTGGTCGCGATCATCTTCAACTACATCGGCTTCCGGTACTTCACCTACCGGGATCGCGACAAGAGCCGCCGCACGAAGGAACTGGGTCTGTTCCTGCTGTTCAGCGTGGTCGGCCTGGTGATCGAGAACGGCTTCCTGTACACGGCGACATACGGCTTCGGCTGGGACAGCCCGCTGCAGAGCAACATCTTCAAGTTCCTCGGCATCGGCATCGCGACGCTGTTCCGGTTCTGGTCCTACCGGACGTGGGTGTTCCGTGCGCTTCCCTCGGAGGAGGCGGAGGCCGGAGCGGAATCGTTCCTGGAGACGCCTCGGCGGGGTGCGCACAAGCCGGAGAAGCCGGAGAAGCCGCGGGTGCGGGTGGGCTGACGCCGACGCGTCAGCTGCCTTTCCTGCGGGCGGCTGACAGTCATCTGACCGTCGGCCCCGATTCCTGGCCCTGCTTCTTCGGCGGGGGTGTGCGGGAGAGGAACAGGGCCAGTACCGGGGGCTTGGTCTGGAGCATTTCCAGGCGGCCGCCGTCCGCCTCGGCCAGGTCTCGGGCCACCGCGAGGCCGATGCCGGTGGAGTTGCGGCCGCTGATGGCGCGCTCGAAGATGCGGGCGCCGAGGTCCGCCGGGACGCCGGGGCCCTCGTCCGTGACCTCGATGACGGCCTGGTTGCCGGTGACCCGGGTGCGCAGCGCGACCGTGCCGCCGCCGTGCATGAGGGAGTTCTCGATCAGGGCCGCCAGGACCTGCGCCACCGCGCCCGGCGTGCCGACGGCCTCCAGGTGCCGCTTGCCCGAGCTGACGATCGCCCGGCCCGCGCTGCGGTAGGCGGGGCGCCACTCCGCCAGCTGCTGCTGGATGACCTCGTCGAGGTCGAACGTGACAGCCGAGCCGGTGCGGGGGTCGCGGGAGTTGGTCAGGAGGCGTTCGACCACGTCCGTGAGGCGCTCCACCTGCGTCAGCGCGATCGTGGCCTCTTCCTTCACCGTGTCGGGATCGTCGGTGAGGGTGATCTCCTCCAGGCGCATGGACAGTGCCGTGAGCGGCGTGCGGAGCTGGTGGGAGGCGTCCGCGGCGAGGCGGCGTTCCGCGGTCAGCATGCGCCCGATGCGTTCGGCGGAGGAGTCGAGGACGTCCGCCACGCGGTCCAGCTCATGGACGCCGTACCGCTTGTGCCGGGGCCGCGGGTCGCCCGAGCCGAGACGTTCCGCCGTCTCCGCGAGGTCGGTGAGCGGTGAGGCCAGCCGGTTCGCCTGGCGCACCGCCAGCAGGACCGCCGCGATCACCGCCAGCAGGGCGACCGCCCCGATGATCAGCAACGTACGGCCGACCTCGCGCGTCACCGACGAGCGCGGCTCCTGCACGGTGACCGTCTCGCCCTCCTCGCCCGTCTCACTGGCGCTGATGACGTCACCGGTCGGCCGCTCGCCCACCTCGATCAGGGGCTTGCCCGGGATGCGGATCTCGGCGTACCGGTCCCCCTGGATCTGGTCCCGCAGCACCGCGGCGTTCACGGTCTCGTCGCCGAGCAGCCGGCTGTCCACGATGCTGACCAGCCGCACCGCCTCGGTGTCCACCCGCTCCTGGGCGGTGCTGGTGATCGTCCGGGTCTCGACGATGACGAGTGAGACGCCGAAGACGGCGATCACCACGAGTACCACGGCGAGGGTGGACTGGATCAGTCGGCGGCGCATGTCCTCTTACTTACCTGTGTGCCGTGCCGGTGGGGCAGCGGGCTCAGCTCTTCTCGAAACGGAAGCCGACGCCCCGCACGGTCGCGATGTAGCGGGGGTTCGCCGCGTCGTCGCCGAGCTTCTTGCGCAGCCAGGAGATGTGCATGTCGAGCGTCTTGGTCGACGACCACCAGGTCGTGTCCCAGACCTCCCGCATCAGCTGGTCCCGGGTGACGACCCGTCCCGCGTCGCGCACCAGCACCCGCAGCAGGTCGAACTCCTTGGCGGTGAGCTGGAGTTCCTCGTCGCCCATCCACGCGCGGTGCGACTCGACGTCGATGCGCACGCCGTGTGTGGCGGGCGGCTGCTGGGGCTCGGCGGCGCCGCGGCGGAGCAGGGCCCGGACCCGCGCGAGGAGTTCGGCGAGCCGGAACGGCTTGGTGACGTAGTCGTCGGCGCCCGCGTCCAGGCCCACGACGGTGTCCACCTCGTCGGCACGGGCGGTCAGGATGAGAACCGGCACGGTGTGGCCTTCGGCACGCAGTCGCCGGGCCACCTCCAGGCCGTCCATGCCGGGCAGGCCGAGGTCCAGCACGACCAGGTCGATCCCGCCCTGCATTCCCGCGTCGAGCGCGGTGGGGCCGTCCTCCCGCACCTCGACCTCGTACCCTTCCCGGCGCAGTGCGCGGGCCAGCGGCTCCGAAATGGACGCGTCGTCCTCGGCGAGCAGTACACGGGTCATGAGCTGATGGTAGTCCGCCCATGACAAGAGCCGGGGTGTGATCGGACGCCTTGGTTCTTACCCGGCTCGGGTGAATCTCTTACCTTCGGCCGCAGTGGTACAGACCATGTCTGCGAAGTGCGATCCTGGGAAGGACCTTGGAAAGGGTGCCTGCGGTTCCCTCGACACCTGTGATCCGTGTCTCAAGTCCTTCCATTTCAGGCAGTGTCCTGACGTATGGTGACTCCACGCCTGTAGCACTGCGGGGACCTTCGGCGCATTTGACGCTGAGGGTCTCTTTTATGTGCGCACCGAAAAAGGAATGACCTGTGGGCCGGGCCCCCGAAGGCGGGGGCGTGGATCCCGGCGGTCGCCGCCCTCCGCTTCGCGATCCGGAGCGGGACTCCCCCCGGGCGTGGGGCCCGGCGGCCGTCCCGCCGGTGCCGGCCGCCCCCCACCGGGCGCGTGATTCGTATCTACGTCGCTGCGCGTCCCGACCAGCAAGGATCGACCATGGCGTCCAGCCTGACGAAGGACTCGGCCCGCCCGGGCACCCCCGGCTCCGAGAAGACCTTCTTCGGCCACCCCCGCGGACTGGCCACCCTCTTCATGACCGAGATGTGGGAGCGCTTCTCCTACTACGGCATGAGGGCTCTGCTCCCGCTGTACCTGGTCGCTCCGGGCGGCCTGCACCTCGACGCGGCCACGGCGACCGCGATCTACTCCGTGTACGTGTCGCTGGTGTACCTGCTCGCCATGCCGGGCGGCTGGTTCGGCGACCGCGTCTGGGGTCCGCGCAAGACGGTCGCCATCGCCGGCGGAATCATCATGCTGGGCCACCTCACGCTGGCCCTGCCCTCCTCCGGCACCTTCTACGCCGGTCTCGGCCTGGTCGCGATCGGCTCGGGTCTGCTGAAGGCCAACATCTCGACGATGGTCGGCCACCTCTACGACGGACCGGACGACCCGCGCCGCGACGGTGGCTTCACCGTCTTCTACATGGGCATCAACCTCGGTGCCTTCGCGGCCCCGCTGATCATCGGCACCATCGGTGAGAGCGTCAACTGGCACCTGGGCTTCGCGCTTGCCGCACTCGGCATGGCGCTGGGTCTCGCCCAGTTCCTGCTCGGCTCCCGCCACCTGGCCGAGCGCTCCAGCGTCGTCCCGACGCCGCTGTCGGCGGAGGAGAAGGCGTCCACGCTGCGCAAGGCGGGGATCTGGGCCGGTATCGCGGTCGTCTTCTACGCGATCGTCGGCTTCTCCGGCAACTACACGCTGAACTGGATCCTGGTCCCGCTGACCCTGCTCGGCGTGATCATCCCGGCCATGGTTCTGGTCCGCATCAAGCGCGACAAGGACCTGGACCGTCCCGAGCAGTCGAAGATGTCCGCGTACATCTGGTTCTTCGTCGCCGCGGCCGTGTTCTGGATGATCTACGACCAGGGCGGCTCGACCCTGTCGCTCTTCGCCGACTCCTCCGCCGAGAACAGCGTCTTCGGCTGGGGCTTCCCGGTCTCCTGGTACCAGTCGGTGAACCCCGTCCTGATCATGGCGCTGGCCCCGGTCTTTGCCTGGTTCTGGCTCGCGCTGAACCGGCGCGGCAAGGAGCCGAGCACGATCGTGAAGTTCGCCTCCGGTCTGGTGCTGGTCGGCGCGTCCTTCTTCCTCTTCCTGGCCCCGCTGACGATCGCCGAGGGCGGTCACAAGGCGGCCGCGATGTGGCTGGTGGCGATCTACTTCACGCAGACCGTCGGTGAGCTGCTGCTCTCCCCGGTGGGCCTGTCGGTGACGACGAAGATGGCGCCCGCGAAGTACGCCTCGCAGATGATGGGCGTCTGGTTCCTGGCCGTCACCGCGGGTGACGCCACGACCGGTCTGCTCTCCATCGCCGGGGTCGACCTGAACAAGACGAACATCGTCGCCCTGGAGGCCACGCTCGCCGTGCTCGCCGGTGTGGCGGTGTGGATGTACCGCAAGAAGGTCAAGGAGCTCATGGGCAACGTCCGCTAGCGCGCTGCCCGAGCCGACGGAGGCCGTCGCACCCCGGTGGGTGCGACGGCCTCCGTGCGTTGCGGGTGCGTTGGTGTGGGTGCGTTGGTGTGGGTGCGTTGGCGGGTGGGCTAGCGCGCCCTGCGTCCGGGCATGAACGTGAACACCGCCCCGCCCAGCAGCAGCGCCGTCCCCGCCACCAGGCCCAGCGCCTTCAGGGACCCCTGGTCCTCCGCCCCGGTCGCCGCCAGGCCGCCGTCCGTCGACGAGCCGCCGGCCGAGCCGCCTGCGGAACCGCCGCCGGACGCGCCGCTCGCCTGCTCGCTGGTGTCCAGGGTCAGGGAGACCTCCGACTTGGCGGGTGTGCAGGTCGTCGTCGTGCCGAGGGCCTCGATGGTCAGGACTCCCGGGGAGAGGGTCGACTCGCCGCTCGCGCCCGGCTTGTAGGTGCCCGTGAGGTCGGGGATCTCGATCGGGTCGCCCGACTTGATGGCCTCGGAGTTGGTCGGCCCCTCGACATGGACCGTGCCCTTGTCGGCACCGCCCAGGGCGACCTCCATCGACGGCTTGACCGAGTCCTTGGGGATGTCGGCGGGGCTGTCCATCACCGACTTCTTGAACTGCACCGTCAGATCGAAACTCCCGCCGTTCTTCCTGGCGTTGATCTGGACCGGCGAGGTCGCCTCCTTGTCACCGATGGGCGTCTTGCACTTGTACGGGACCTGGACCTCCTTGCCCGTGAAGTCGGTCTGGCCGCCGTCGCCGCCCCCGGTGCCGGTACCGCCGCTGTCCCCGCCCGTCTCGCTCTCACTCGGCGCCGGGTCCGTAGGGCTCGACGACCCCGTCGGCAGACCGGTCGGCACGCTCGTCGGCAGCGTCGGGACGACCGTCGGCAGGCCCCCCGTCGTACCGCCCGAACTCCCGCCCCCGTCCGTCACCTTGATCGTCGCGGCCTTCTGCACCGTCTCCTTCGGCGCGCACTTGGTGTCCGTGGAGATCGGCTTGTTGACGTTGATGTTGTACGCGCCCGGCGTCAGGGTCACCTCACCCGGTGCCGTCAGCTTCAGCTTACCCTTCATGTCGGACAGCTTCATGTCGCTGCCCTTGGGGATCGCCGGGTTCTCCCGGGGCCCCTGCATGGCGACGTCCGCGGTCTGCGCACCGGCCGCCTTCAGCGTGCCCGACGGCTGGACCGTGTTCGCCTGGAGGTCGAGGATGTCGGGGTTCTTGGACGCGGCCTGGACGAACTTCCAGACGATCTCCACCTCGTCGCCGACCTTCGCCTCGGCGGGGGCGGTGATCTCCACCTTCGTGGTGCCCTGGACCGGCGGCAGCCCGGAGATGGCGGGCGGGATGCACTCGGTCGCGTACGCCACCTCCGCGGCCTGGGCGGGCGCGGCGGACACGCCGAGCAGGATGCCCGCGCCGCCGAGCATCAGCGCGACGCCCGCCGCGCCACCTCTTCCCGGGCGTGTCCTCGGGCGGGTTCTCGGGCGCGCCGGTGTGACTCTCCTTCGCTTGCTCACGGGGGTCCCTTCCTGGTCGGAGTCGACGGAGTCGTGGGGCCCGTCGAACTCGTCGGACTGTCGTCGTGCGGTGCGGAGAGCCGACCGGCCGTGCCCGGATCGCTGTCCGGGGTGAACCACGGCAGGGCCGAGGAGGAGGAAGAGGGCAGGGCGTGCCTCGCCTCTTCGCGGGGCTTCAACCCCGGTATGCGCAGGGCCGGTTCGGGCAGCCGGAACCCGCGGCGGCGGGTGGTCTGCCGCGGCCGTACCCGGTCCACGACCGCCAGTCCGACACGGAACACCGCCGCCGGTACGACCAGACAGACCAGGATCCAGAACAGCGTCACGCCCCAGGGCCGGCCCACGCCCCAGGGCTGTTCGGCCATCACCTTGCCGCCGTACTTCAGGGAGACCGTGTAGTCGCCGTGCGCGCCGGCGGCGAGTTCCACCGGCAGCTCGATCCGCGCCTTCCGGCCCGGCTGGATCGTGCCGCGCCACTGCTGTTCCTGCCACTGCGGCGCGAACACGCCGTGGGAGGTGCCGACCTGGAAGACCGGGTTCCTGACGGGTGAGGTGCCGACATTGCCGACCGTGAACACCAGCGTCCGCGCCGGTGGTGCGCCGAACCAGGTGAGCAGGCCGCTCGAACCGTCCAGCCGGGTGTCGGTGAGGACCGACAGGCGCCCGCCGGCCGGCTCCGCGGGCAGCGGCTCGACCGCGTGCCCGGCCACCTGGAAGATCGCGTCTGCCTCGGCCTTCGCCCCGGTCACCGTCGCCACGTGCACGACGCACGGGCACGGTACGGGCGGCTCGGCCACCGGGAGTTTCCGGCTGAAGCGTCCGTCCGCGTCGGTCGTGACGGCCCTGCCCTCCGCGTTGGCGCAGGAGTTGGTGCCGCCGCTCACGCCGGTCGACGGCACGGACTGGCCGCAGATCAGGATCATCAGCAGGGTGCGGGCCCGCCAGCCGCTGCCGGTCACGGTGACCGAACCGCCCGTCCCTGCCTGCGACTTGGACAGCTTGACGGTGGGCGGGCCGTCCGCGGCCGACACGTTCACGGCCGCCACCGGCGACAGCAGCGCCAGCACGGCCAGCAACACCGCGATCCGCACCCTGGCGTTCACGTCCCCGCTCCCGTCAACTCGACTCGCTTGTAGTGCTGTTCGGTCTCAGTCGGCTCGCCGTCGCCGTCGGGCCTACGTCGCCCTCGCTGCCGTACGACGAACAAGGCGCCCACCGCCGCCACCACGAACCCCCCGACTCCGGCCACCGCACCCCACGGCACGAACCGCGCCGACACCCGGGCCGTGTCGCTCGCCCCGCCCGCCGCCGTCACCGTCAGGCGCACGTCGACCGCGTCGAGCGCGGGCCGGTCGGGCCACGGCTCGGTGAGCTTCGTACGGCTGCCCGGGGGCAGGTCGACGGAGAGGGGGCGTGGGGCGCGGTCGAGGAGGCGGCCGAAGACGCCGTCGGCACGGATCGCGAGGCTCGGGGCGAGGGTGGTCGTACCCCGGTTGACCAGCTCGTATGTGATGCCGTCGGGGTGCACTCGGACGTGTTCGACCGTCAGCGCGGACAGCTCCGGGCCGGTCACGCGCAGGCGGAGCGGGACGGTCCGCGCGCGACCGTCGGTCTCGCGGGCGACGATCTCGCCGGCTCGGTCGCCGGGGGCCGTGCCCGGCGGGACGGTCACGGTGAAGGGAACCTCGGCGCGGGTGCGGGCCGGGACACGTACCGCGGTGTCGGCGAAGGCAATCGGGACGCCGGTGCCGTGCAGCCGTACGGTGACCGGTTCGTCGCCCGGGTTCGTCACGGACACCGTGTCCTGCTGGACCGTCCCGGGTGCGCCCTCGGCGTAGAAGGACGGCCGTCCGCCGCCCGAGGGCGCGACGGTCCAGGCCTCGGCGGCGGTCGCCACGGGAGCGACCGCGAGGAGCAGCAGGGACAGGCACAGGACACGGACGGCTGACGACATCGGCGGCTCCAGCGGTGATCAGGCGTGAGGTCAGCGGCGTACCGCCTGACCCCTCCGCGTCAGCCACAGCGCCCCCGCCGCGCCCGCGAGCAGCACCGTGCCGCCGAGGGTGCCCAGGGCGATCGCCGAGTCCTCGGGGCCGGTCTGCGGGAGTTCGGCGCCGGAGTCGGTGCCGCCCTGGCCGGAGCCGCCCGTGCTGCCGCCGCCGGACGCCGCCGTCACGTCGAGGGTGAGCGACGGTCCGGGGCTGTTGCCGGGCGTGCACGTGGTCGTCGTGCCGAGCGCCTTGATGGTGAGCACGCCGGCCGTGAAGGTGACCTTGCCGGTCTTCTTCGGGGTGTACGTGCCCGTCAAGTCGTTGATCTTGATGGGGGTGTTGGCGGGGATGGCCTCCTGGTTGGCCGGTCCTGTGACCGCCAGGGTGCCGCTGTCGGCGCCGCCCAGCTTGATGGTGGCGCTCGGGTTCATCGCGCCCTTGCCCAGTTCGACCGGGCTGGACGAGACGCCCTTCTGCCACGACATGGTGATCTTGTAGCCGCTGCCACTCTTGACGCCCTTGATGTCGATGGGCGAGACGGCGCTCTTGTCGCCGATCGGCGTCTTGCAGGCGTAGTTGACGTCGACGACTTCGGCCCGGGCCGCGGGGGCGGCCATCAGCACCGCCGAGCCGGCCAGGGCCGCGGCCGTCGCGAGCGCGGCGGTTCGCTTCTGCTTCGACACGGTCCCCTCATTTCCTGACGGCACATCAGATCGGCCGTCAAGGTACGCCCGGCGCCTCGAGGAGGGAAGAGACGGCGCACGCCGGAGTTGTGACGATCCGGCGCATGCCACAGGGGGTTCGGGTGGAGAACCGGCCCCTCAGGGTGACCCTGGGTAACACGGGGTCAGGCCGGGCGCAGCAGCTCGGGCAGGCCCCAGCGCCGCAGCACCTCCGGCACGAGCACCGTCCCGTCGGCCCGCTGGTGCTGCTCCAGGATCGCGGGGAGCAGCCGGCTGGTGGCGAGGCCCGAGGCGCGTTCCCTCCCCGCACTCGGGAGTGGATTCACCCGGGGCGCGAGGCCGCTTTCACAGCGAGCAGCGGCCCTCTCGGCTCGCGGACCCGGGCTACTCGTCTCCGTCAGCGCGTTGCACGGGGCGTAGAGCGGCGCCGCGGCGGTGCGGAAACGAATTTCCCGCACGGCAGGCCGAACGGGTGACCTACGCCGGTGCTCCCAGCTCCGCCCACACCGTCTTGCCCCCGACACCCGGCGTCCGCACGACCCCCCAGTCCAGACACAGCCGCTGCACGATGAACATGCCGTGACCGCCGGGACGCCCCGCGCGGTGCGGGGTGCGCGGCGCCGGCTGGCCCGTGCCCTTGTCGGAGACCTCGACGCGGATCACCTTGTTGTCGCAGGCGATCCACAGCTCGTCCGGTCCGTCGGCGTGCAGGCAGGCGTTGGTGACCAGCTCGGACACGACGAGCAGCACGTCCTCGGCGGCGGCTCGCTGGTCGGCGGTGGCCGCGGGGAGCCAGCCCCACGCGTACAGCGCCTGGCGGGCGAAGTCACGGGCCATCGGGACGACGCCGCTCTGGCCCTCCAGGACCAGCCGGCGGACCTGCCGCCCCGCCGACACCTCGGCGGACTCCACGGACTCCACGGACTCCACGGACTCCACGGACTCCACGTGCCTCAGGGACGGCACGGCGCCCCTGCCGGACCCTCCGGCCGCCGGAGCGCCCCCGTCGGAGCCCCCCGTGGCCGGCAGGCCGCTCTCGGACGCCCCCGAAGCGCCGCTGGGCTCAGGGCCGCGGTCGCCCGGCGAGAAAGGCCGGGTGGTGCTCATCAGCGCTTCACCTCACCGATTCACCAGTTCAACGTTCACACGATTCACAAGTCAGTACGTAGAGTCAGTACGCCAGTACACGGTCCTTGCCTGATACGTCGGTCACAGTCCCCCACCCCCGGTGGCCGACATCACAGCCGACGGGTTTCAGGATGTCTCCTGCCCGACCGAGGCGAGGGAACACCCCTGTATTCGGCATGAATGATGTGACGTCCGATGCAGGGCCGGACGCGAGGGGTCAACCCGCCCCGTCGGCCTCGTCGGCCAGGGCGGCGTCGAGCGAGTCGTGGACCGTGAAGACGGCCTCGGCACCCGTGATCTCGAACACGCGTGCGACCACAGGCAGCATCCCCGCGAGATGCACGCCGCCACCGGCGGCCTCCGCCTTCAGTCGCGCGCCGAGCAGCACGTTCAGACCCGTGGAGTCACAGAACTCCAGCCGCGAGCAGTCGACGACCAGCCGACTGAAGCCCTTCTCGAGGCAATCCTCGAGTGGCTCACGCAACAAATCGGCGGTGTGGTGATCCAACTCACCCGCCGGGGTCACGACGGCGCTGGCGCCCTCTTCCCGTACCTCGACCAGAAGTCGGCCAGACTGTGCGCTGCCGACCGTGCCGCGGTCCATGCCGTCTCTCACTCCCGACGTCGTGGCTGCTGACTGACGCTCCCGAACACTACGCCTTCCCTACGCCTCCCAACACCCGAACATCCACCCAGAATCGGACATTTCGGACCAGAGCGCACTTGCGGTGGGCTCCCGAAAGCGGGTAGGGCTAGTAGAGACACGTAACCGACTCGGCCGGCTTTGGAGGCGCCGCACACCGCAGTGCACGCAGGCTTCGGCAGCCGCATGCCGAGAACGATGGAGGACATCATGTCACCCCGGCTCGACGCATCGCATACCCAGAGGGCGACGTCGGCATCCCGACCGGAACAGCTGGATCCCATCGAGTTGAGCAATGACGTACGCCCCGGACAGGACTTCGGTCAGGAGTTCGGTCAGGACGACGCGCTCGCCGGGCTTCCGGAGATCCCCCCGTACGACGAGGTGGGGCCGGTGGACGCGCGGGCCCTGTCCAAGACCCTCTTCGAGCGGCTGGAGTCGCTGGAGGAAGGGACCCACGAGTACTCGTACGTCCGCAACACGCTCGTCGAACTCAACCTCGCGCTGGTCAAGTTCGCCGCCTCCCGCTTCCGCTCGCGCAGCGAGCCGATGGAGGACATCATCCAGGTCGGCACCATCGGCCTGATCAAGGCGATCGACCGCTTCGAACTCAGCCGCGGCGTGGAGTTCCCCACCTTCGCGATGCCGACCATCATCGGTGAGATCAAGCGCTTCTTCCGCGACACGTCGTGGTCGGTGCGGGTACCGCGTCGGCTTCAGGAGCTCCGGCTCGACCTGGCCAAGGCCGGGGACGAACTGGCCCAGAAGCTCGACCGCGCCCCCACCGTGGCCGAACTGGCGGAGCGCCTCGGTCTGACCAACGACGAGGTCGTCGAGGGCATGGCGGCGTCGAACGCGTACACCGCCTCGTCGCTGGACGCCCAGCCCGAGGAGGACGACGCCGAGGGCGCGCTGGCCGACCGGATCGGCTACGAGGACCACGGCATCGAAGGCATCGAGTACGTCGAGTCCTTGAAGCCGCTCATCGCCGAACTGCCGCCCCGGGATCGGAAGATCCTGTCCCTGAGATTCGTCGCGGGCTTGACCCAGTCGGAGATCGGCGACGAACTCGGCATCTCGCAGATGCATGTGTCGCGGCTGCTGTCGCGGACGTTGATCCGGCTCCGGAAGGGGCTGACGGTCGAGGAGTGACCGATCCAGGAGTGGCGTCTCCTCCACGCTGACCTGCGCTGTGCCCGGTGCCCTGCCGAATTCCGTCGGCGGGACACCGGGCACAGCGCGTTCCGGGACCGGAAGCGTCCCGCCCCGCCGTGCATGGGCGACTCATGGGTTACCCACGGAAACCCTTTCCCCAGGGCTTCCCTTCCTCCACTATGAGCCGTCATACCCGCCGGTAGGTCAGGACTCCGTAGCGGGTCGCACGGCTGCAAGGAGGCAGGCGGATGGCTCGGCCCGACGACGGTGGGGACCGTGACCGCGGGGGCAGTGACCCCGGTATTCACGCGGGCGCGTCCGACGCACGGCTCACCGAACTGCTGCGCGCCGACACGGCCACCGCGTATCCGGCGCTCCAGGAGCTGCGCGCCCGCCATCACGCGCCCGTCCTGGCCTACGCCCGCCTGTGCACCCCGAACGACTCCATGGCCCGGCAGTTGGCTGCCCAGGCGTTCGCCCTGGCGGCCCGTCAGACGGCGCGCGGCATCGACCCCGGGCTGCCCTGGCGGCACCAACTGCTCATGCTGACCGCCCGGCTGGCCGGGACCTGGGCGGTGGACGAGCGGGCGGCGGGCCTCGACGCGGGGCTGCTGCTCGTGCTGAACACGGCCGGCCCCTCCGGCCCGGTCCCGCCGATGCTGACGGCGTTCCAGACCTTGCCGTCCCGTGCCCAGGGCCTCATCTGGTACGCCCTCGTGGAGCAGGAGCCGGCGGACCGCACGGCCGGTCTCCTCGGCCTCACCCGCGAGGACGTCACGTACGGCACGGACCCGGCGCTCCAGCAGCTGGCCCGGTCCTGCCTGCGCGCCCGTCTCACCGCCTCCGACGACCCCGACTGCTCCGACTTCGGCCGCCTCATCGAGGAGTCCGTACGGCCGGACAGTCCCCGCGACAGTGCCGATCTGCACGCCCACATGGCGCACTGCCCGCACTGCACGACGGCGTACGAGGAACTGTCGGCGCTGCGGGACTCGCCGCGCGCGGCGCTGGCTGAGGGGCTGCTGCCGTGGGGCGGGACGGCTTATGCGGCCGGCGCTGCGGGAGAGCGCGAGGGAGTGCGGCGCGGGGGCGTGCGGCGCGGGGGTGCCGTCCGGCTTGCCGCGAAGAGGAGTTGGCCGGGGCCCGGATGGCCTTCCGATCGTCGCCGGGTGGTGCTGGTGTCGGCGGCGCTCGGGGTGGCGTTGCTGCCGCTGGTGGCGTTCCTGGTGGCCCAGGGAGGGTCGTCGTCGCAGGATCCGGTGGGTGCGGTCGGCACGCCGGTGAGCGTGCCGCCGGTGGCGGTCACGGTGACGGCCACCGTGTCGGCGACGCCGTCGACCTCGTCGCCCTCGCCGTCACCGTCACCGTCGCGGAGCTCCAAGTCGCCGTCGCCCACGAAGAGTGCGACGCCGACGAAGACGGCCCGCCCCAAACCGCCGCCGTCCCCCACGTACCCGCCGAGCGGCACGTATGCCCAGGTCGTGAACGTCGCCTCGGGGCTCTGTCTGGACGTGGGCGGGGCCTTCTTCAACGGGACCGATGTGATCACGGCTCCCTGCACGTCGTCCGGCACCCAGCGCTGGCGGGTCGACGCGGATCGCGGTGTGCTCCAGTCGTCCGCCGATCCCGACTTCTGCCTGGACAGCCGGGGTTCGACGGACCGGGGCGTCGGGGTCTGGACGTGCGACTCGGTGGAGGGGCGCAACGGTCAGAACCTGATGTTCGTGGTGGACGGCGACGGCGTGATCCGTCCCGCCATCGCCTTCGGGACGGCGGTGACCCCGGCGGGGGGTGCCGGGGACGGGCTGTCGCTGGAGTCGGTGAGCGGGGGTGGCGGGCAGCGCTGGAAGGCGGGGGCCGCCTAGGTCGTGTCCGCAAAGTCCCGTCGTTCGACCGGAGGGCGGGCCCCGCGGCGTCTGGTGCGTGCTCTCGGCGTGCCGGGCGGAGGCCCCCGTACTGGACCTACTTGGGCCCTTCGCCCGGTGCGGCGGTGGGGGACCCTCCCGCTCGAGCGAAGCCGAGAGTGGGGGAGCGTGCCAGGCGTCGCGGGGCAGGCGGGACTTTGCGGACACGGCCTAGCCCGGGTGCAAGGGCCCTGGGCGGGCGCCCTTCGGTCTCAGGCCTCGCGCACGCCCCGTCGCCACACCTCGCTGACCAGCGGTACGCCCGGCCGGTAGGCCAGGTGCACATGGCTCGGTGCGTCGAGCAGGAGCAGGTCGGCGCGGGCGCCCGGGGTGAGGCGGCCGATGTCGTCGCGCCTCAGGGCCGCCGCGCCGCCCGCGGTGGCCGACCAGATCGCCTCGTCCGGGGTCATCCCCATGTCCCGTACCGCGAGCGCGATGCAGAAGGGGACGGAGGAGGTGAAGGACGAGCCCGGGTTGCAGTCGGTGGACAGGGCGACGGTGGCGCCCGCGTCGAGGAGCCGGCGGGCGTCGGGCCACTGGGCGCGGGTGGAGAACTCGGCGCCGGGGAGGAGGGTGGCGACCGTGTTGCCGTTCGCGAGGGCGTCGACGTCCTCGTCCGTCAGGTGGGTGCAGTGGTCGGCGCTGGCGGCGTCCAGTTCGACCGCGAGTTGCACGCCGGGGCCGTAGGAGAGCTGGTTGGCGTGGACGCGGGGGTGCAGGCCCTTGGCCTTGCCCGCGGTGAGGATCTCCCGGGCCTGGTCGCCGTCGAAGGCGCCCTTCTCGCAGAAGACGTCGATCCAACGGGCGTACGGCGCACAGGCGTCGAGCATCTCGCCGGTGACGAGGGCGACGTAGGCGGCCGGGTCGTCGGCGTGGTCCGGGGAGACGATGTGGGCGCCGAGGAAGGTGACCTCGTCGGTGTGGGCGGCGGCGATGCGCAGGGCGCGGGCCTCGTCCTCGACCGTCAGGCCGTAGCCGGACTTGGTCTCGAAGGTCGTGGTGCCCTGGCGCAGGGCCTCGGCGAGGTAGTGCGTGAGGTTGCGCTCCAGGTCCTCGTCGCTCGCCGCCCGGGTGGCCGCGACGGTCGTGCGGATGCCGCCGGCGCTGTACGGCCGCCCCGACATCCGGGCGTTGAACTCCTGCGTGCGGTCGCCCGCGAAGACGAGGTGCGAGTGGGAGTCCACGAAGCCGGGGACGACCGCCCGGCCACCGGCGTCGACCCGATTGTCAGTGGCGGGTGCTTTGCTTTGATCGCCGGTCCACGCGATGCGGTCGCCCTCGATGACGACGGCCGCGTCCTGGATCAGTCCGAGGGGGGAATTGTCACCGAGGGAGGGGTCGTTGGTGACCAGGGCGGCGATGTTGGTGATGAGCGTGCTTGCGGTGCTCGCGGAGTGGGCGGGGCTGACGGTCGTCGCGTTGCTCATGGCGTCCTTGGTGGCCTGGTCGGCGGTGGGGTCGGGTTCGGGGGCCCAGGCGGGCCGCGCGGGTGGGCTGCCCCGGGTCATCCGCGCAGGGCTTCGACGGCGTCCGCGAGGGCTTGCGGCACATCCGGTACGAGGGTGTGGGCCCCGTCCCGTACGACGTGCCGGCCTCCCACGACCGTATGCGACACGTCTGCTGCCGACGCAGCGAATACGGCCGTCTCGGCCCCGTGCCGCGCAAGCGGCCCTGCCGTCCTGACCGAGTCGAGCGCGATCGTCGTGAGGTCGGCGAGCGCACCGGGTTCGATGGCGCCCGCGCCGTCCCAGCCGAGGGCCGCGTGGCCGTCGGCCGAGGCCGCCCGCAGAAGGGCCGCCGCCGTCCAGTGACCCCGCGTTCGGGTGCGCAGGCGCTCGTTCAGCTCCATGGCGCGCGCCTCTTCGAGCAGGTCGATCACGGCGTGGCTGTCGGAGCCGAGGGAGAGCGGGGAGCCGGCCCGCTGAAGGGCGACGGCGGGTCCGATGCCGTCCGCCAGGTCCCGCTCGGTCGTCGGGCACATGCAGGTGCCGGTGCCGCTGCCGCCGATGAGGGCGATGTCCTCCTCGGTGAGGTGGGTGTTGTGGACGCCTGTGGTGCGCGGCCCGAGGACACCGTGGTCGGCGAGCAGCCGGGTGGGCGTGCAGCCGTGGGCTTCCCGGCAGGCGTCGTTCTCCGCGGTCTGCTCGGACAGGTGCACATGCAGCGGGGCTCGCCGCTCCTCGGCCCACTGCGCCACGGTCGCCAACTGGTCGGCGGGCACGGCCCGTACGGAGTGGATCGCCGCCCCGATCCGTGCGTGATCCCGGTCCTTGAGAACTGAACAGCGTTCGGCCCAGGCCTCCGCGCTGCCGTCGGAGAAGCGGCGCTGGTGGGCGTTGGGGGGCTGGCCGAAGCCGGACGACAGGTAGACGGTGTCGAGGAGGGTGATGCGGATGCCGGCGTCGGCGGCGGCCTCGATGAGGGCCTCGCCCATGGCGTTGGGGTCGGCGTAGGGGGTGCCGCCCGGCGTGTGATGCACGTAGTGGAACTCACCGACCGACGTGATCCCCGCCAGCGCCATCTCCGCGTACACCGCGCGGGCGAGGTCGCGGTAGGTCTCGGGGGTCAGCCTGTCGGCGGTGGCGTACATGACCTCGCGCCAGGTCCAGAAGGTGCCGGAGCCGACCTGGACCGTGGAGCGCAGGGCGCGGTGGAAGGCGTGGGAGTGGGCGTTGGAGAGGCCGGGGAGCGTCAGGCCGCGGAGGGGCTCGGCGCCCGGCGGCGGAGTTTCCGTGCCGGTGCGGACGGCGGTGAGGCGGCCGTCCGCGACCTCGACGGCCACGCCCGGCTCGACATGGGTGCCGAGCCAGGCGTGTTCCAGCCAGTAGGTACGGGTCTGCTGGGTGGGCGTCACGTGCAGGCCAGTCCTTCCAGTACGTCGGCGAGGGCGATGACTCCGGCCACGCAGTCGTCCTCGGCGGCGAACTCGGCCGGGGAGTGCGAGACGCCCGTGGGGTTGCGTACGAACAGCATGGCGGTCGGAATGCTCCCGGACAGGATTCCGGCGTCGTGTCCGGCGCCGGTGCCCAGGACGGGGACCTTGAGCTCGGGTTCCCTCTCCTGGCCGAGGATGCGGGCGAGTTCGTCGCGCAGGGCGTGGTCGAACTCGACGACGGGCGTGAAGGACTCGCGGACGACGTCGAGGTCGATGCCGTGGGCTGCCGCGTACTCACGGGCCGCCTTCTCGATGCCGCCGACCACGCGGTCCAGGCTCGCCTGGTCCTCGGCACGGGAGTCGAGCCAGCCGCGCACCAGGGACGGGATGGCGTTGACGCCGTTGGGCTCGACGCTGATCTTGCCGAAGGTGGCGACGGCACCGGCGAGTTCGGCCTCGCGGCGGGCGGCCAGCACGGTCTCGGCGTACGACAGCATGGGGTCGCGCCGGTCCACGAGCCGGGTGGTGCCCGCGTGGTTGGCCTCGCCCCGGAAGTCGAACCGCCACCGGCCGTGCGGCCAGATGGCGCTGGCGATGCCGACCCGGTCGCCGGACAGGTCGAGGGCACGGCCCTGCTCGACGTGCAGCTCGACGAAGGCCCCGATGCGGGCGAGCCGCTCCGGATCGGCGCCGATGGTGTCGGGGTCGTAGCCGGCGGCCTCCATGGCCCGGGGCAGGCTGACGCCCTCGCCGTCGGTCAGCTTGTGGGCGCCGTCGACGGTGAGCTGCCCGCCGGTGAGCCGGGACCCGACACAGGCGAGCCCGAACCGTGCGCCCTCCTCGTCGCCGAAGTTGACGATGGCGAGGGGCTTGGTGAAGTCGGCGCCCCTGCCGCGCAGTTCATCGAGTGCGGCGAAGGAGGACACGACGCCGAGGGGGCCGTCGAAGGCGCCCCCGTCCGGTACCGAGTCCAGATGCGACCCGGTGACGACGGCGTCCCCGGCGGCGGGGTCGCCGAGCCAGGCCCACTGGTTCCCGTTGCGGTCGACCTCGTAGTAGAGCCCGCGCGCTTCGGCCTGCTCCTTGAACCAGGCCCGGCATTCGAGGTCCACAGCGGTCCAGGCGAAACGCCGGTAGCCGCGGGAGGCGGGGTGCCGGCCGATGGGGAGCAGGTCACGCCACATGGAGTGGAAGGAGCTGCCCTGCACAGCCGAACCCGCACCCGCACCCGCACCCGCACCCGCACCCGCACCCGGCGACGAGACCTCGGCCCCGACCGAAGGGTTGCCGTGCCCGCCCGACTTCTGCGTCACGCGTCGTCACCTTCGCGCATCGGGACGCGGACGCCCCGCTCGTCGGCAACCGACTCCGCGATGTCGTACCCGGCGTCGACATGCCGGATGACGCCCATCCCGGGGTCGTTCGTGAGGACGCGGCGAATCTTCTCGCCGCCGAGCTTCGTGCCGTCGGCCACCGTGACCTGCCCGGCGTGGATGGATCGTCCCATCCCCACGCCGCCTCCGTGGTGGATGGACACCCATGACGCGCCGGACGCCACGTTCACCATGGCGTTCAGCAGCGGCCAGTCGGCGATCGCGTCGGACCCGTCGAGCATGGCCTCGGTCTCACGGTAGGGAGAGGCGACGGAACCGCAGTCGAGGTGGTCGCGCCCGATCGCGAGCGGCGCGGCGAGCTCACCGGACGCCACCATGTCGTTGAAGCGCTCGCCGGCCTTGTCCCGCTCGCCGTAGCCGAGCCAGCAGATGCGCGCGGGCAGTCCCTGGAAGTGCACGCGCTCGCCGGCCATCTTGATCCAGCGGGCGAGGGATTCGTTCTCCGGGAACAGGTCCAGGATCGCCTTGTCGGTCTTGGCGATGTCGGCCGGGTCGCCCGAGAGGGCAGCCCACCGGAAGGGGCCCTTGCCCTCGCAGAACAGGGGGCGGATGTAGGCCGGCACAAAGCCGGGGAAGGCGAACGCCCGGTCGTACCCGGCGAGTTGGGCCTCGCCGCGGATCGAGTTGCCGTAGTCGAAGACCTCGGCGCCGGCGTCCATGAAGCCGACCATGGCCTCGACGTGCTTGGCCATGGACTCGCGGGCCCGGGTGGTGAAGCCGGCCGGGTCCTTGACCGCGTAGGAGGCCATGTCGTCGAAGTCGACGCCGAGCGGCAGGTACGCCAGCGGGTCGTGCGCCGAGGTCTGGTCGGTGACGATGTCGATGGGGGCGCCCATCGCCAGGAGCTGCGGGAGCAGTTCGGCCGCGTTGCCGAGGACGCCGATGGACAGCGGACGGCGGGCGTCGCGGGCTTCGGTGGCCAACTGCAGGGCGTGGTCGAGGGAGTCGGCCTTCACGTCGAGGTACCGGTGCTCGATGCGCCGCTCGATGGCACGCGGGTCGCAGTCGATGCAGATCGCGACGCCGTCGTTCATGGTCACGGCGAGCGGCTGGGCGCCGCCCATGCCGCCGAGGCCGGCGGTGAGGGTGATCGTCCCGGCGAGGGTGCCGTTGAACTTCTTCGCGGCGACGGCGGAGAAGGTCTCGTACGTGCCCTGGAGGATGCCCTGGGTGCCGATGTAGATCCAGGAGCCGGCCGTCATCTGGCCGTACATGGTGAGGCCGAGGGCCTCCAGGCGGCGGAACTCCTCCCAGTTGGCCCAGTCGCCGACGAGGTTGGAGTTGGCGATGAGGACGCGCGGGGCCCACTCGTGGGTCTGCATGACTCCGACGGGCCGGCCGGACTGGACGAGCATCGTCTCGTCCTGCTTCAGGCCCTTCAGCGTGCGCACCATCGCGTCGAAGGAGCGCCAGTCGCGGGCGGCCTTGCCGGTGCCGCCGTAGACGACGAGCTTGTCGGGATGCTCGGCGACCTCGGGGTCGAGGTTGTTCTGCAGCATCCGCAGGGCGGCTTCCTGCTGCCATCCCAGGGCACTCAGTTCCGTACCGCGCGGTGCTCGGACGGGGCGGGGTCCTGACATGGTCTGCCTCCCAGCGGACTGTGACTGCGAACTGTTGAGGTGGGTATTCACATCCTGGCCGCCTGAATAGAACTAGTCAATACATCCGTGCGCCAGCATCGGCGCGTCCCGGATGTTTGGCTGGATGCATGGGCTCGTACGACGACGTGACGGGGGACGACGGCATGACGGGGGATGTTGTGGGCAACGGAGCGGGCAGCGGAGCCGGGATCCCGGCGTCCGACGCCGAGCGGGTGGCCCGGCGGGACGAGGCGGTGCGGGCGGCCGTGGAGCAGGGGCTGCTCGGGCCCGGCTCCCCGATCGTCGGTCTGCTCGACGTGACCGGTATCCGGGAGTCGGCGGCGGCACTGCGGGCGGCGTTCGACGCGGTGCTGGCGCCGGGCACGCCCGTGCTGCACGCCTTCGCGGTGAAGGCGACCCCGCTGGTGGCGGTGCTGCGGCTGCTGCGCGAGGAGGGCATCGGCGCGGAGGTGGCGAGCCCGGGTGAGCTGGCGCTGGCGCAGGCAGCGGGGCTGGGCCCGGAGATGACGGTCCTGGACTCGCCCGCCAAGACGCCGGCCGAGCTGCGGGAGGCGCTGGCGCTGGGCATCGCCGTCAACGCGGACAACCCGCAGGAGCTGGACCGCATCGACGCCCTGATGAGGTCGGCGGCCAGCCGCTCTCCGCTCGGGATCCGGGTGAACCCGCAGGTCGGCGGGGGTTCCATCGAGGCGACGTCCACGGCCACGGCCACGTCGAAGTTCGGGGTGGCGCTGCGCGACGAGGGGGCGCGGGAGTGGGTCGTGCGGGCATATCAGGACCGCCCGTGGCTGACGCGGCTGCATGCGCACACCGGCTCGCAGGGCATCCCGCTGTCGCTCATGGCGCAGGGGGTCGCGGAGGCGTATGCCCTCGCCGAGGAGATCAACGGGCGGATCGGGCGGCGGCAGATCGACACGCTCGACATCGGCGGCGGGCTGCCGGTCAACTTCGCGTCGGACGTGACGACACCGACGTATGCGCAGTACGTGCGACTGCTGGGCGAGTCGGTGCCCGGGCTGTTCGACGGGCGGTACGGGCTGGTCACCGAGTTCGGGCGGTCACTGCTGGCCAAGCACGGGACGGTCGTGGCGCGGGTCGAGTACGCCAAGAGCGCGGGCGGGCGGCCGGTGGCGGTCACGCACGCGGGCGTGCAGGTCGCCACGCGGACGGTGTACGCGCCGGGGAGCTGGCCGCTCAGGATCGCCGCGTACGACGGCAAGGGGCGCGCGAAGGGGGGTCCGGCCGTGGTCCAGGACGTGGCCGGGCCGGCCTGCTTCTCGGGGGACCTGCTGGCCGAGGGCGCGGCGCTGCCGCTGCTGGAGCAGGGGGACTTCGCGGCGGCGCTGGACACGGGGGCGTACTACTTCGCGCACCACTACGCGTACAACTCCCTCGCCCGGCCCGGCATCCACGGTTTCGTGCCGGACGGGGCCGGGGGCATCGCCTTCGCGACCGTGCGCGAGCCGCAGACGCTCGACGAGATCGTGGCCGAATCGGGAGGGGCGCACGCGGACTCGCTCACCACCCTGGCCACGCCGGGGCGCCGTTGACGTAGGTCAACACGCAGCAGTACGCCATATGCGATCAAGCCACGTGAAAACAGGGTCAGTTGACCCACCCTAGTCACTCGGCGCATGTTCCACTGGAAAATGCCCGAACGCTCACTCGCCGCACACACGTTGCGTAGTTTGGCGGTCACTCAGCCGGACCCCGAGGCGGGAGGGGAGCGACGGTGCCCGGAATCGACGAGTGCTTGCTGGAGACGATGCGGCTGCCAGGTGCGCGTGGTGCTGCATTGATCGACTGGACGAGCGGGCTGGCCCTGGGCACGGTGGGCGATCCTCCGGGCGGCGACCACGAGACGGCGGCCGCCGAGGCGGCGGAGCTGGCACGGCTGGCCGCCGAGCAGCACGCCTTCGGGCCGGAGGACGGCTCCGACGCCACGGATCCGCCCGTCGAGGACGTGATCCTCAGCAACCGGGACAGCTATCACGTGCTCCGGTTCGTGCCGACGACGTTCGACAGCAGTGTGTTCCTGTACCTGTGGCTGGCCCGCGCGGACGGCAATCTCGCGCTGGCCCGCATCCGGCTCGGCGAGATGGCCGAGCGGCTGGTGCTGAGATGACCGTGGTCACACCACCACCGCAGCTGCCGGTACGGGACCGGCAGACGGCGCACCAGCGGGCCGGCGGGGTCTCCCCGATGCTGACACGCCTCGCCGACGAGCGGGCCACCGGCGTCCTGGACCGCGAGCACGGCACGCTCCACCTCGCCGAGGGCCGGGTGGTGCACGCCGAGAGCCCGCTCGCTCCCGGTCTCGACGAGCTCCTCACGGCCCACGGCATCCTCGGCGCCGAGGCCTGGCGGGACGCCGAGGACAGCGCCGACGAGGGACGGCTGCTGCGGCACGGGGTCACGCCGGGGGCGCTGGAGCTGGCGCAGGTGAGCGCGCTGTACGACGCGGCGTACTTCGCGCTCGCGCCGAGCAGCACACCCGGCCGCTTCCGCTACGGCACCGCGCACTGGCTCGCCTCCGTGCATCCCGTGCCGGTCGTCGCCGTGGAGCGCGAGACGCTGCGCCGCCGGGCCCTGCTGCTGCGCCTCTGGCCCGACCCGACGACGGACAGCGCGCCCCTGATCCGGGCCGACCCGGTCGCGGCGCCCGCGGTGCCGCCCCGGCAGGCCGCCGTACTCGCCCGGGTGGACGGCGTACGGCGGGCCACGGACATCGCGCGGGAGCTGGGCCGGCCGGCGTTCCACACGCTGGTGCACATACGGCGGCTGGCCGCGGCGGGGCTCGTGGCCCCACAGCCGCCGCCCGCCGTCGAAGACCCCCCGTCCGACACAGCCGATCCCTACGTCGCGCTGCTGAAGAGGGTCAGGGATGCGCTGGAGGCCCTTTGACCGCAAACCCTTCGAGGACCGCGAGCCGCCCGGGCCGCCCGAGCCGCGGCGCCCGCCGCAGCGGTCCCGCGCCGAGAGGAGACACCTGATGGCGGCCGAGGCCCCGATACTCGACGAATTCCGCCGGCTCAGAGCCCGCGTGCCCCAGCTGACCGGAGCACTCGCGGCCGGTGTGGACGGCCTCGTCCTCGCCCACGACACCCCCGGCGTCGAACCGGACGGCCTCGCCGCCCTCACCGCCGCCGCGCTCGGCGTCGCGGTGCGGGTCACGGACGCGACCGGCCGGGGCGACTTCCGCGAACTGCTCATGCGCGGCACGGAGGGCTATGTGGCGACGTACGCCGCGGGCCGTACCGCCGTGCTGACGCTGCTCGCCCAGGACGGCGTCAACGTCGGCCGGCTGCACCTGGAGGGCCGCCGCGCGGGGGCCCGTATCGGGGAGCTCGTCGACGCGGAGGCGGCACCTGTGCGCCGCAGCCCTGCCAAGAGCGCCGCCAAGGAGCCCGCCAAACCCATGCCCACCCGCACCAGAACCGCGCGCGCCGCACGCACCGATGCCAACGCGCCTACCACTACTGAAGGTTGAGAGGAACACACGTCATGGCCAACACCGAGACCACGCTGAAGGAATGCCTCGCTTCGATCGAGGGCGCGACCGGGGTCGCGCTCGTCGACTACACCAGCGGCATGGCGCTGGGCACGCTCGGCGGCAGCAAGACCTTCGACCTCAATGTCGCCGCCGCCGGCAACACCGACGTCGTCCGCGCCAAGATGCGCACGATGGAGCACCTCGGGCTGAAGGGCGGCATCGAGGACATCCTGATCACCCTCAGCGACCAGTACCACCTGATCCGGCTGATCGCCGGGCGCGGGGGCAACGGTCTCTTCCTGTACCTGGTCCTCGACGCCAAGCGCGCCAACCTGGCCATGGCCAGGCACCAGTTGCGGAAGATCGAGGAGGACCTGGAGGTCTGACCTACACGAGCGCCGCGGTGCGGCGGCGGGCTCCCCCGGGGGCCGCGTCGCCCGTGGCGACACCCGTGGTGCGGTAGCCCTTCACGGCCTTGCCCGCGGGGCTGCCGCCACGGCCGTCGAGCCAGTCGACCCGCACCCACAGCAGGGCGTTCTCGGCCCGCTCCAGCCGTCCGAGCCACGCGGCCTTGAGCCGGAGCCCCGCCCCGCACCCCGCCAGCAGCATCCCGCCGGCCGCCGGCACCGCGAACGCGCTGCCCAGCGCGGCGAGGAAGGCCGGCAGCAGCCACCAGCGGTGGCCCCGGCGCCAGTTGCGCGCGGCCACCGCACGGTCCTGGAGCACATCGTGCTTTCCGGCGCGGGCCGCCGAGCGGGCCAGGGCCGTGTACCGCTTGCGGCGTACGCAGGCGACCACGGCCGCCGCGACGATGAACAGCGCGGCGCCGGCCAGGACGCCGATCCTGCGCCCCGTGAGGCCCGGCACCAGCGCCCCGATGCCCGCCGCGAACACCCCGAGCCACCACAACGGCACCGCCCCGGCCCGTACGACGACGGCCACCCGAGCCAGCCCCTGCCCTCCACCGCGTGCCACGTCCGCCTCCTGTCTCAGCACTGTCCAGCCGCTGTGCGCGCACGCTAGCCAGCCAACGTGAGACGAGCCTTAAGAAGCTCTCAGGAACTCACTCGACGAACAGCCCCCGGGCCGCCGCCCGTGCGTCGAACTCCTCCAGCCGCGCCTGCGCGTCCGGCAGGTCGTCGGCCATCGCCTCCAGCAGGACCCGGCCCAGCAGCATCGGCGCGCAGGCCGTGTCGAAGGCGAGGCCCGTGCCGACGGCGGCGGGCAGCAGCAGGTCGGAGACCTTGGCGACCGGCGCGAAGGCGGAGTCCGCCACCGTCACGATGGTCAGCCCGGCCTCCTTGGCGTACGCCAGGGTGTCCACGACCTCGCGCGGATGCCGGGGCAGCGCGAAGCAGAGCAGGGTGCTCGCGCCGGCCTGTACGGCGGCGTCGATCCGGTCGTGGATCATCGTGCCGCCCTCGTGCAGCAGCCGTACGTCCGGGTGGACCTTGGCGGCGAAGTAGGCGAAGCCGTACGCCTGGGAGGCCGCCGCCCGCAGGCCGAGCACCGGCAGGGGACGGGAGGCCGCGAGCAGGCGTCCGGCCTTCTGCACCGGGCGCGGGTCGGCGAGCACTTCCGCGAGGTGCCGCAGGTTCTCGATCTCGGCCTCGACGGCCTGCTGGTACTCGTTGTACGAGCCCGCGTCCGCCGCCGGTTCCACGGGCGCGACCTCGCGCAGGTGCCTGCGCAGGGCGGGGTAACCGTCGAAGCCGAGGGCGACGGCGAAGCGGGTCACGGACGGCTGGCTGACCCCGGCCAGCTCGGCCAGCTCCACGCTGGACAGGAACGGCACGTCGGCGGCCCGCCGCACCATGCTGTGCGCGATGCGCCGCTGGGTCGGAGTGAGCCGGTGCCCCTCGAAGAGCGCCTGGAGACGCGCGGCGGGGCTGTCGGCCCCGTGGGGCGCGCCATGGGACACCCCGTGTGGCGTTCCGCTCGTGGTCCTGTCCGCGCTCATGCGGCGCTCCCCCTCCAGATGTCCGTGAACCGGTCCAGCAGTGCTGCCGCCGCCGTCACGTCGTCGGTGAGCGGACGGTCGGCCAGGTCGTCGTCGAGCACCGACTCGGCCAGCTCCAGCGCCCGGCTCACGCCGAGCTCCGGTTCGGGCCTGAGGCCGCGCAGCCGCAACGCCCGTACGGCGGCGACGAGTTCACAGCCGACGACGAGACGGTACGCGTCGCATGCGCGCAGTGTCTGCCGCGCGGCGAGCGAGGCGAAGCTGGCCTGCTCCTCCACGCCCCGGGAGAGTACAGCGTGGCCGAGCGAGGCGGGGGCCGAGAACGCGCGCAGGTCGCCGAGGGCGGCACCGGCGGCGTACTCCAGGATCATCACGCCGGACGAGGCGGGCTCGTGGTCGGCGAGGAAGGGCTTCAGGCGGGTGTAGGCGGGCTCGTTGAGGGTCGACAGGCGGGACGTCGACAGCCGGGCCACCTGGGTCAGCGCCAGCCTGAAGTGGTCCAGGGAGAGGGCGAGTTGGGCCTGGTAGAAGCCGCCGTGGTGGTAGGCGGCCATGTCCTCGGGGGAGATGAGGGGGTTCTCGGCAGCGGCGTTGATCTCGACCGCGAGCACCTGCTCCAGGGCGTCGGCCGCGTCGTGGGCGGGGCCGTGGATCTGGGGCAGGCAGCGGAAGCCGTAGGGGTCCTGGAGCCTGCCCAGCGGAGGGGTGGGCCGGTCCTCGGCGCCGATGAACGCACGCATCTCGCGGGCGACTTCGGAGCTGCCCCGGTGCGGGCGTGCGGTGTGCACGGGAGCGGCGTACGCCTCATGGGAGCCGTCGACGGCGAGCAGCGACAGGGCGGCGACGACCTGGGTGGCGGCGACGAGCCCGCGCAGTTCGTGCAGGGCGAGGGCCGCCTGACCGAGGGTGAGGGCGTTGCTGCTGATGAAGGCGAGGGCGTCGTTGTTGTCGAGCGGCTGCGCCTCGGGGGCGCCGGCGCCCCGCCACGGATGTTCGCCGGCCAGCGCGAGGCCGGTCTGTGCCAGCGCCGCGAGGTCGCCGGTGCCGACCGAGCCGAACTCGTTCACGACCGGGTGGGCGCCGCTCCCCAGCGCCGCGCACATGGCCGTGATGACGGTGGGCCTGAGACCCGCGCCACCGGCCAGCAATTGGTTGGCGCGCACGGCGAGCATGGCCCGCACCTCCCGGGCGGGCAGCTCCGCACCGATGGCGCCGGCATGGCTGCGCAGCAGGCGCAGGCCGTGCTCGGCGGCGGCCTCGGTGGGCACGTCCTCGTTCCGGTTGGCGCCCACGCCGGTGGAACGGCCGTAGACCCGCCCGGTCGCGGCGATCAGGCGGGCGGCGTCCCAGGACTCCTCGGCCCGCTTCATCGCGTCGGTCGCGGCGACCGGCCGCGCGGCCCCGTCGGCGAGACGGACGACGTCCTCGACGCCGAGCCCGATCCCGTCGAGGACGACCAGGGCGGTGTGCCCGGACGTCACAGCACTCGGCGCGTCCACGATCCGAGACGACATAAAGCCCAAGCTCCCCTCAATCCGGACATCGGGTCTTGCCTGTCGGCCATCCGTTACTTCGGATTTACACCAACCCGTTGACAACCTATTCAGCTACCAAGAACTCTGCATGACGTTATACAGCCGGGCAAGGGACAACTCATGATCCAGTTCGACGCGGTCCACAAGCGCTTCCCCAACGGCACGACAGCAGTCCACGATCTCTCCCTGGAGATGCCGGAGGGCGGCGTGACCGTCCTGGTCGGATCCTCCGGTTGCGGCAAGACGACCACCCTGCGGATGATCAACCGGATGGTGGAGCCGACCTCCGGCACCATCCGGGTCGGGGGCAAGGACGTCACCCGGCAGGACGCCGCCGAGCTGCGCCGCTCCATCGGGTACGTCATCCAGCAGGCGGGCCTGTTCCCGCACCGCACGGTGCTCGACAACGTCGCCACCGTGCCCCTGCTGCTGGGCCACGGCCGCAGGAAGGCCCGGGCCCGCGCGGCCGAGCTGCTGGAGACCGTGGGCCTCACCCCCGACACCGGCAAGCGCTACCCGCACCAGCTCTCCGGCGGCCAGCAGCAGCGCGTCGGCGTGGCCCGCGCGCTCGCCGCCGACCCGCCCGTGCTGCTGATGGACGAGCCGTTCGGCGCGGTCGACCCGGTGGTCCGCACCCAGCTCCAGGACGAACTTCTGCGCCTGCAGAAGGAGTTGAGCAAGACCATCGTCTTCGTCACGCACGACATCGACGAGGCCGTACGCCTCGGCGACCAGATCGCGATCTTCCGCACCGGCGGCCACCTCGTCCAGTGCGCCTCCCCCGCCGAGCTCCTGGCCCGCCCGGCCGACGACTTCGTGGCGGACTTCCTCGGCGCCGAGCGCGGCCTGAAGCTGCTGTCGCTGCGGACCCTCGCGGACGTCCCGCAGGGCCCGGCGCCGGAGGGCGGCGCCTGGAGCCTCGTACGCGACGAGGCCGGCAAGCCGCTGCACTGGCGTTCCACGGACGGCGCCGAGATCCCGGTGCGGCCGCTCAAGGACTCCGACTCCCTCCTCGCGGCCCTCGACGAGTCCATCGCCTCCCCCACCGGCCTGATATCCCGCGTCGACGCCGACGGCGTCCTCACCGGCGTCTCGTCCCGCGAGGACATCCACGAGCACGCCGGCCAGGCGCACACCGAGGCCCGCGCCCACTCCTCGGAGACCGAGGTGGCCGCATGACCGTCGACTGGTCGTGGATAGGCGACCACACCGACGACCTCACCACCCTCACCGTCTCCCACCTCCAGGCCGCGCTCAGCGCCGTCCTGCTCGGCGTACTGATCTCGTTGCCCCTCGCGGTGATCGCCCACCGGATCCGCCCCCTGCGCGGCTTCCTGCTGGGCCTGTCGAACGTGCTGTTCACGATCCCGTCGATCGCGATCTTCGTCCTGCTGCTCCCGGTCTCCGGCCTCACCCGCACCACGACCGTGATCGGCCTGACGATCTACACCCTGGTCGTCCTGCTCCGGAACACGGTCGAGGGCCTCGACTCGGTGCCCGTGAAGGTCAAGGAGGCCTCGAAGGCGATGGGCACGCGCCCCCTGCGCACGCTCCTGACCGTCGAGTTCCCGCTCGCGCTCCCCGTGATCATGGCCGGCGTGCGGATCGCGACGGTCATGTCCATCTCCCTGGTCTCGGTCGCGACCTACATCGGCGACGGCGGCCTCGGCCAGCTCTTCACCGACGGCTTCCAGCGCAACTTCCCCACCCCGGTGATCGTCGGAGTGGTCCTGACCCTCCTGCTGGCCGTGGTCGCGGACGCGGCCCTGGTCGCGCTGCAGTACGTCCTGACCCCATGGCAGAGGCGGCGAGCCTGACATGTTCGAACTCTTCAAGAACCTCGGCGACTGGCTGGTCGGCGGCGAGCAGTGGGCCGGCTCGGACGGCATCGCGCACCGCCTCGCCGAGCACCTCCAGTACTCGCTGCTCGCCACGCTCATCGCGGCGGCGATCGGCCTCCCCCTCGGCCTGCTGATCGGCCACACCGGCAAGGGCGCCTTCGTCGCGATCAACCTCGCGTCCTTCGGCCGCGCGCTGCCGACCGTCGGCCTGGTCGTCCTGGTCTTCCTGGCCGGCGGACTGTCCATGCTCCCGGTCTACGTCGCCCTGGTCGCCCTCGCGGTCCCGGCGATCGTCACCAACACCTACGCGGGCATGACGGCGGTCGACCCGGACGTGAAGGACGCGGCACGCGGCCAGGGCATGCGCGCCCACCAGGTCCTCCTCCAGGTGGAACTCCCGCTCGCCCTGCCCCTGATCATGACCGGCCTGCGCCTGGCCCTGATCCAGGTCGTGGCCACGGCGACCATCGCCGCGTACGTCTCCTTCGGCGGCCTGGGCCGCTACGTCTTCGACGGCCTCGCCCAGCGCGACCTCGTGCAGGTGCTCGGCGGCGCGGTGCTGGTCGCCGTGGTCGCCGTCGCCCTGGACCTGCTGCTCTCCGGCCTCCAGCGCTTCCTCTTCCGCCACCGCACTGCCTAGGGACCCCCTCGATGAACCGACGCTCGACGAACGGACGCGCGATGAACCGACGCACCCTCCTCGGCGGCCTCTTCGCAGCGGCCTCCGTCCCCGCCCTCGCCGCCTGCTCCAGCGGCATCACGTCCCTCGAAGGCCAGGGCTCGGCCGGCTCCGGCGGCGGCTCCAGCAAGGGCGGCCTCACGATCGGCACCGCCAACTTCACCGAGAACCAGGTGCTCGGCTACCTGTACGCGGCCGTCCTGGAGGCGGCCGGCGTGAAGGTCACCGTCCGCCCCAACCTCGGCACCCGCGAGATCCTGATCCCCGCCCTCAAGGGCGGCGACATCGACCTGCTCCCCGAGTACCAGGGCGCCCTGCTGCACTACGTCTCCCCCAAGGCGACGGCCACGGAGGAGGGCGAGATGCAGAACGCCCTCACGATCGCCCTCCCCAGCGGCCTCCAGGTGCTGCCGTACGGCCTGGCCGAGGACTCGGACGCCTTCGCCGTCACCCGGGAGACGGCCGAGAAGTACGGCCTGACCTCCCTCGCCGACCTGAAGAAGCAGAACGGCAAGCTGGTGATCGGCGCGGCGCCCGAGGTGAAGAAGCGGGAGGTCGGTGCCGTGGGCCTCAAGGACGTCTACGGGGTGGTGTTCAAGGAGTTCAAGTCCCTCGACTCCTCCGGTCCGCTCGTCAAGGGCGCCCTGAAGAAGGGCGATGTGGACGTGGCCAACCTCTTCACCACGGACACCGACATCCAGGCCAACGACTGGGTGGTCCTGACCGACCCCAAGAACCTCATCCCCGGCCAGCACGTCGTCCCCCTCATAGCCGACCGCAAGGCCGACGCCACGGTCCGCAAGGCCCTCGCCCGCCTCGGCAACACCCTGACGACCGCCCAGCTCACGGAGCTGAACCGGCTGGTCGACAAGGACAAGAAGGACCCGGAGGACGTGGCGGACGAGTACGCCACGGAGCACGGGCTGGCGAAGTGACGGCGCACTGCCGTACACCCCCACCCGAACAGGGGGGCTAACCCCAGTGCGGCCCCCGCCGCCGCTGCCTACCGTGTACCGCATGACCGGAATGGACGCGCGGGACACCGAGCTCAAGAAGGAACTCAACGCCACCCTGCAGGCCCGCAGGGAGCTGGGCGACGAGTACGAGTCCGCGCTGGTCGACTCATTCATGGAGAAGGTCGACCAGCGCATCGACGGGGCGGTCGAGCGCCGCATGCGGCGCCAGATGGCCGAGCAGCAGATGGTGGCGGCCCGGGGCTCGCGGTCGCCGCGGCCGACGGACTCCTTCGGCGAGCGCTTCGGCTTCGGCATCGTCTCGCTGGTCCTGGCGATCCCGCTGTCCGGGATCGGCGCGGGCGTCGCCGACCTGCCCGGCCTGCTGGTGACCTGGGTCGGCATCGTCGGGGTCAATGTCGTCCAGGCGGCCCGCACCAACCCCGGCCTCTTCCAGGGCTGGCGCCGCAAGGCGAAGGACCAGGACCGCTGGGAGGACTGACCCTCCGCACCGGCCCGTGAGGTTCACGCCTGCCGGGTAGGCATGGCCATGATCTGCCGCAGGTTCACATGCCGGGGGCGGCTCGCGGCGTAGGCCACCACATCGGCGAGCTCCGCCGCCGACAGCGTGCCCATCGCCTCCACCATGCCGTCGACCTGCGCCGAGATCTCGTCGTTGTCGGTGTGCAGCCGCAGCTCGCTCTCGACGAACCCCGGCTCGATGTTGGTGACCCGTACGTCACGCGGGCCGAACTCGGTGCGCAGGCACTGGGAGAGGTGGGTGATCGCGGCCTTCGTCGCCCCGTACACCGCGTAGTTCGGGAAGGCGAGGTGCGCGCCGACGGACGAGATGTTCACCAGGTCGGCGGTGCGGCCCTCGGCGGCCGTCGCCACCAGGTCGCCGGTGAACGCCCTGACGACGCGCAGCACCCCGGTCACATTGGTGTCGATCATCCGCTGCCACTCGTCGAGCCGTCCCGCCTCGACGGGGTTGCCCAGCATGACGCCGGCGTTGTTGACGACGAGGTCCACGGCCCCGTACGCCTCGTGGATCCGCTCCGCGGCGGCGGACACGGACGCGTCGTCGGTGACGTCGGCGACGACGCCCAGCGCCGTGCCCCCGCCCGCGGTGATCTTCGCGGCGAGCTCGTCCAGCCGTTGCCCGCGCCGGGCCAGCAGCGCGACCCGCGCCCCCTGCTCGGCGAGCAGCACGGCGACGGCCTCGCCGATCCCGCTCGCCGCGCCGGTCACGACGGCGGTACGGCCGGTCAGGTTCTCGTACGACATGGGATTCCTCCAGGTGAGGGAGCCGCCGGGGTGTCCCTGCGGCTTGCGGACACCACTCACCCTCCGCCGCCGCGCCCGCCCTACCCAGGGCTGCGTTGTTCCTGTGTCTGGCAGTACCAGGCTCACGGCCCGCCGTGCGTCTACGCTCGAACCCATGGACGGGGACCTGGGAGACTTCCTGCGCTCACGCCGCGGCCGCATCCAGCCGGAGGAGGTGGGGCTGCCCTCGTACGGGCGGCGCCGCGTTCCGGGTCTGCGCCGCGAGGAGGTGGCGCAGCTGGCCGGAGTGAGCGTCGACTACTACGTCCGCCTAGAACAGGGCCGGGGGCAGAGCGTCTCGGACGCCGTCCTGGACGCGATCGCGCGGGTCCTGCGGCTGGACGAGACGGAGCACGCCTACCTGCGTACGGTGGCCCGGCCCCGCGGCCGGGGTATCCGCCGCCCGGACACGGCTCGTGTCCGCCCGGGCGTCCAGACCCTGCTGGACAGCATGGACCGCACGCCCGCCTTCGTCATCGGCCCCCGCATGGACGTCCTCGCCTGGAACGCCCTGGCCGATGCGGTGAGCGACTACGGCCGTACGGCTCCCGCCGACCGCAACATTCCCCGGCACGTCTTCCTCGACCCCGCCTCCCGGGCCCGCTACCCGGAGTGGCCCGCGATCGCCGCGCAGGCGGTCGCCCACCTCCGGCTGAACGCCGGCCACCGCCCGGACGACGGCGAGCTGCGTGCGCTCGTCGGCGAACTGTCCGACAGGAGCGAGGACTTCCGCCGACTGTGGGCGGACCACCAGGTCGAGCCCTGCATGTCCGGCACGAAACGCATCCACCACCCGCTCGTGGGCCTGCTGACCCTCCCGTACGAGACGATGACCATCCAGACGGAACCGGACCAGACGATGGTGGTCTACACACCGCAGCCGCGCTCGGAGACGGCGGAGAGGCTTGCGCTGCTCGGGAGTTGGGCCGCGGCGGAGGCGCGCTGAGACAGCAGCCGACGACCTCGACCGACCGTCGGACAGAGCTATGCGCGGGGACCGCCGCACCCCCGTTTCCGGGGGGCGGGACGACGGCGGTCCCCGCGAGGGACGTTGACCGGGTCAGGGCCGGGTCTCACGTCCGGGCGTCCATGGAGGTCCGGGAGCCGCTCCGGAGGTCCTTGGACGTTCGGCGCCGGCTCGGGCGGGGAGCCGCTCCCGCCCTGCCGACACCCACTAATGTGCCCGACCCGTGTTAAGCGGGTGCTGCGTGGACGTGACGCGCTCGTACCAGTTCCGCGACGGCGCGAGCGGCGCCGGTCACCGCAAGTTCGCCGCGGACACGGGCCGTTCACCGCAGGTTTGCCGCTACTTCCCGCCCTTGGCGAGGAAGGCCAGCAGGTCCTGACGGCTGATCACACCGGTCGGCTTGCCCTCGACGAGGACGATCGCCGCGTCGGCCGAGCCCAGCACGGACATCAGATCTGCGACCGGCTCGCCGGAGCCGACCTGCGGCAGCGGGGCCGACATGTGCTTTTCCAGCGGGTCCACCAGCGAGGCCCGCTTGGCGAACAGGGCGTCGAGCAGCTCGCGTTCGACGACGGACCCGACGACCTCCGCGGCCATGACGTCGGGGTGGCCGGCGCCCGGCTTCACGATCGGCATCTGCGAGACGCCGTACTCGCGCAGCACCTCGATGGCCTCACCGACCGTCTCGTCCGGGTGCATGTGGACGAGGGACGGGATGGCGCCGTGCTCCTTGTCGTTGAGGACGTCGGCGACGCGGGCGCTCGGGCCGGTGTCCTCGAGGAAGCCGTAGTCGGCCATCCACTCGTCGTTGAAGATCTTGGAGAGGTAGCCGCGGCCGCTGTCCGGCAGCAGCACGACCACCACGTCGTCCGGCCCGAGCCGCTCGGCGACCCGCAGCGCGGCCACGACGGCCATGCCGCACGAACCGCCCACCAGCAGGCCCTCCTCCTTGGCCAGCCGCCGGGTCATCTGGAAGGAGTCCTTGTCGGACACGGGGACGATCTCGTCGGCGACGGTCCGGTCGTACGCCGTCGGCCAGAAGTCCTCACCGACGCCCTCGACGAGATACGGCCGGCCGGACCCGCCGGAGTACACGGAGCCCTCGGGGTCGGCGCCGACGACCTGCACCTTGCCGTCGCTGGCGTCCTTGAGGTAGCGGCCCGTACCGGAGATGGTGCCGCCCGTCCCCACACCCGTCACGAAGTGGGTGATCTTCCCCTCCGTCTGCTCCCACAGCTCGGGGCCGGTGGAGTGGTAGTGGGAGAGCGGGTTGTTGGGGTTGGAGTACTGGTCCGGCTTCCAGGCGCCCGGCGTCTCACGGACCAGCCGGTCGGAGACGTTGTAGTACGAGTCCGGGTGCTCGGGGTCGACGGCGGTGGGGCAGACGACCACCTCGGCGCCGTAGGCCCGCAGCACGTTGATCTTGTCGGTGCTGACCTTGTCGGGGCACACGAAGATGCACTTGTACCCCTTCTGCTGCGCCACGATGGCGAGGCCGACACCGGTGTTGCCGCTGGTCGGCTCGACGATCGTGCCGCCGGGCTTGAGCGCGCCGCTCTCCTCCGCGGCCTCGATCATCCGCAGGGCGATGCGGTCCTTCACGGATCCGCCCGGGTTGAAGTACTCCACCTTGGCCAGGACGGTGGCCCGGATGCCCTTGGTCACGTTGTTGAGCCTCACCAGCGGGGTGTTGCCGACGAGACTGATCATCGAGTCGTGGAAATGCACCGTTGTCTCCGGATGCTGCAAAAGAAATGGTCTTAGTGGTTCCGCCAGCCTATGGCCTGCACGGGGCCCATGACGGTCGTTCACTCCTCGTTGGGATTGGGCCACGGTCCGTGCGGGGCAATCAGTTGATGTACGGCTACGAGGAGGTGGCGGCGACGCATGACGAGCATGTCGAGGGCGAGGGTGGCACGGCGGATCGCGGCGGGCGCCGCGTACGGCGGAGGCGGCATCGGTCTGGCGGGGGCGGCGGCCGTCGGTCTGGTCCTCGCCGAGGTGCGGATGGCCCGGCGCCACGTGGGCAACGGCACGAGCAACCACGTACCGAACGCCGACGGCCGCTACGGCCGGTTGTACGCCACCCCGGGCGAACCGCTTCTGCGCCTGACGATCCTGGGTGACTCCACGGCGGCCGGACAGGGCGTGCACCGGGCGGGACAGACACCGGGGGCGCTGCTGGCGTCGGGGCTTGCGGCGGTGGCGGAACGCCAGGTGGTGCTGCGCAACGTGGCTCTGCCGGGCGCCCGCTCGGACGACCTGGACCGCCAGGTGGCCCTGGTGCTCGCCGATCCGGCCCTGGTGCCCGACATCTGCGTGATCATGGTGGGCGCGAACGACGTCACGAACCGCATGCCGGCCACGCGCTCGGTGCGCCACCTGTCCACTGCGGTACGGCGCCTGCGCACGGCCGGCGCGGAGGTCGTGGTGGGCACCTGCCCCGACCTCGGCACGATCGAACCGGTCCAGCAGCCGCTGCGCTGGCTCGCCAGACGGGCCTCACGCCAGCTGGCGGCCGCCCAGACGATCGGTGTCGTCGAACAGGGCGGCCGCACGGTGTCGCTGGGCGACCTGCTGGGCCCGGAGTTCGCGGCGAACCCGCGCGAGCTCTTCGGCCCCGACAACTACCACCCCTCGGCGGAGGGCTACGCCACGGCGGCGATGGCCGTCCTGCCGACGCTCTGCGCTGCCCTGGGCCTGTGGCCGGCGGAGGAGGAGCGCCCCGACGTCACCCGCCGCGAGGGCTTCCTCCCGGTGGCCCGTGCGGCGGCCGAGGCCGCGTCGGAGGCGGGCACGGAAGTCACGGCAGCCATGCCGACCGGCCCGAAGGGCCCCTGGGCCCTGCTCAAGCGCCGCCGCCGCCGGCGGGTACAGGAGGCCGAGCCGACGTCCACGCCACCGAGCCCGTCCGGCGTTTGAGGACGGGCCCGTCGCGACGCGCCCCGAAGGCCCAAGCAAGCGCTTAGAAAGCTGCGGTAAAGGTCACATGCCCATTCCCGTGACCCGATGGGTACGTACGGGTAACTTCCCTCACAGCCCTGCCCGACCCCCGGTTATGTCAATGGAGCCGTGATGCCCGAAGCCGTGATCGTCTCGACCGCCCGCTCCCCCATCGGCCGCGCCTTCAAGGGCTCCCTCAAAGACCTGCGCCCGGACGACCTCACCGCCACGATCATCCAGGCGGCGCTGGCCAAGGTCCCCGAGCTGGACCCGCGCGACATCGACGACCTGATGCTCGGCTGCGGCCTCCCCGGCGGCGAGCAGGGCAACAACCTCGGCCGCATCGTCGCCGTGCAGATGGGCATGGACCACCTCCCGGGCTGCACCGTCACCCGGTACTGCTCCTCGTCCCTGCAGACCTCCCGCATGGCCCTGCACGCCATCAAGGCCGGCGAGGGCGACGTCTTCATCTCGGCCGGCGTGGAGACCGTCTCCCGGTTCGCCAAGGGCAACTCCGACAGCCTCCCCGACACGCACAACCCCTTCTTCGCCGAGGCCGAGGCCCGCACCGCCGAGGTCGCCCAGCAGGAGGGCACGACCTGGCACGACCCGCGCGAGGACGGGCTCGTCCCGGACGCGTACATCGCCATGGGCCAGACCGCCGAGAACCTCGCCCGGATGAAGGGCATCACCCGCCAGGAACTGGACGAGTTCGGCGTCCGCTCGCAGAACCTCGCCGAGGAAGCCATCAAGAACGGCTTCTGGGAGCGCGAGATCACCCCGGTGACCCTCCCCGACGGCACCGTCGTCAGCAAGGACGACGGCCCCCGCGCCGGCGTCACCGTGGAGGGCGTGGCGGGCCTCAAGCCGGTCTTCCGCCCCGACGGCCTCGTCACCGCCGGCAACTGCTGCCCCCTCAACGACGGCGCCGCCGCGCTCGTGATCATGTCCGACACCAAGGCCCGCGAGCTCGGCCTCACCCCGCTCGCCCGCATCGTCTCCACCGGCGTGTCCGGCCTGTCCCCCGAGATCATGGGCCTCGGCCCGGTGGAGGCCTCCCAGCAGGCCCTGCGCCGCGCCGGTCTCGGCATCGACGACATCGACCTGGTCGAGATCAACGAGGCGTTCGCCGCCCAGGTGATCCCCTCCTACCGCGACCTGGGCATCGACATCGACAAGCTGAACGTCAACGGCGGCGCCATCGCCGTCGGCCACCCCTTCGGCATGACCGGCGCCCGCATCACCACCACGCTCATCAACTCCCTCCAGCACCACGACAAGCAGTTCGGTCTGGAGACGATGTGCGTCGGCGGCGGCCAGGGCATGGCGATGGTCATCGAGCGCCTGAGCTGAAACCGGCCATTTCGAGCCCCTGGGTAGTCAACTCACGACCCAGTGTGAGCCTTCGGCCCAGAACCCGGGAAACCCCGCGGTTCTGGGCCGTTTTGTGATCCAATCTCCCCCAGGATGTGACCTATCTCCCTCGACAGAGGGATTTACGCAGGTCAGAGCCGTTCACCAGTAAACATCAGGCCCAAAGTCCTGTCCGTTTGGTGACGTTACGCACTGACAGCTGGATAGTCCGCCCTTCAAGCTGATGTAGGAAGTCGGGGGTCGACTTTGAACCGGGAGTACGTCAGTGAGCGCCATGCCGATCGCCTTGCTGCTCACCACGGCCGCCACCGGCGCCGTGGGCGTCGCCGTCCTGCGCACCCTCATGGTGCTGCGCCGGCAGGTCGCGGCCCTGCACACCGAGCTGGCTCGGACCAACGCGGGCTCGGCCCGGGGTCTCGTCCCGCCGGCCCGCCTCTCCGCGGACGCCGATGAGATACGCGCCGCGGTGGCCGAGGCACTCGCCGAGGAGCGCGAGCGGGAGCTGGCCGAGGCGCGGGCCTTCTGGGCCGCCCAGGAGTCCCGTGACGCCGGTGACGCGCCCACGCTGCTGGGCCTGTCCGACAGTGAGCTGTTCCTGCCCCGCCAGGCCGATTTCGCGGGCCTGGAGCACCTGGAGCCGGTGACCGAGTCGACCGCGGACGCCGACGAGTTCGCCGGGGAGTCCCCCGAACTGGCCGCGGCCCGTCGCCGGCACCCCTCTCACCCGGACTTCGTCCCGGTCTCCTCACCGGCCGTGAACGATCACGAGCGCACGGTGGCCACCCTTGAGGACCTCGCCGCCTCCGCCACCGAACTGACCGACGTCCGCCCGGGCCCGCTGGGCACCCTCGACGTCTACGTCTTCGCGGACGGCACGACCCTGTGCATGACCCCGGGCCACCGCGAGACGGCGGAACGCCTCGCGACGGCCCTGCGCGCGGGCGAGACGCCGGTACTGCTGGGCGGTTCGGGAGTCTCGGGCGCGTACACGCTGACGTTCGCGTGCGGCGAGGAGAACGTGTACATCCTGGCCGACCGGGTCATAGCGTCCCTCTGACCTGGTGACGCGGGAGGTGGAGCGTCCCTTCAGGGGCGCGGCGAACTGCGCGACCAGCCACACACGGCCGTCAGTCGCCCATGACGCTCAGACCCCCGCCCTCTTCTGCGCCTCCTCCACCAGCCGCACCGCGTCCTCGACCTCACCCTCGTTCGTGAGTACGACTGCCAAGTCGTGAACAGCGACGGTGATTTGGTCGGCAGCGGCGAACATCCCGGCGTCGGGCATGACCCGGGGCTCCACCTCGGGCGCTTCCAGAACCTGGGCCCGACGTGCCAACTCCCTGGCCAGCGCCAGCGCCTCCGCGGCCGCGCTTCTCTGCAACCGGCTCTGCGGCGCCGCCCGCAACCGGTCGGCGAAGTGATCTACGGCTCGGGTCAGACGCGTCGTATCAACCACGCCGTGAGCGTACGCGACTGTTGCCAACGGGCGAACGCTCAGGCACGGTGACCTGAAGGACCGGCTTACATCCCTTTTGCGTCCGGAGGCGCCGATGTCCCACGTCCTCTCCGAGGAGACCCACCGCAACATGCTCGCCCGCATCCCCCACTGCACCGGTCGTGAAGTCTCCGACTGGCTCCGCACGGTAGAAGAAGGCCCGGCCCTCGTCCGCTTCGAGGAGAAGGTCAGCTGGCTTCGCCACGAATACGACCTCGCGTACGGCCACGCGAAGGCGATCGTCCACGAGTACGACCTGAGGAGGGCGGCGCGCAAATTCCTCTAGGCGCGCACACACGACGAAGGGCCCCGGAACCACGCGGCGGTAGCCGCATGATGTGAGCGCCCGGGGCCCTTTGCTGCAAAGCCGTCGCAGACTAGTCGCTGCTGTTGAGGATCGAGATGAGCCTCAGGAACTCCATGTAGATCCACACCAGCGTCAGCGTGAGGCCGAAGGCGGCGAGCCAGGCCTCCTCGCGCGGCGCGCCGTAGGCGAGGCCGTCCTCGACCTGCTTGAAGTCCAGGGCGAGGAAGCAGGCGCCGAGCAGGATGCCGACGATGCCGAAGACGATGCCGAGCGGGCCGCTGCGGAAGCCGAGGCCGTCACCGCCGCCGAAGACGGCGAACAGCAGGTTGACCGCCATGAGCAGGATGAAGCCGAGCGCGGCCGCCATCACGAAGCCGACGAAGCGCCGGTTGACGCGGATCCAGCCCGCCTTGTACGCGACCAGCACGGCGGCGAACACCGCCATCGTGCCGATCACCGCCTGCATGGCCGCACCGCTGGCGATGCGGTTGTCGACGACGCTGGAGACGACGCCGAGGAACACACCCTCGAGCGCGGCGTAGGACAGGATCAGCGCGGGCGAGGCCTTGCGCTTGAAGGACTGGACGAGCGCCAGCACCATGCCGATCAGACCGGCGACGATGGCGATGCCGTACGACCGGCTGATGTTCGCGTCGTCGACCGGCAGCAGGGCCCAGGCAAGGGCCGCCGTGACGATCAGGGTGCCGAGCGTGGTGCCCGTGCGCAGGATGACGTCGTCCATCGTCATCCGGCCGGTGGTGGCCGGGGCCTGCGGCGGTGCGCCGTGCTGAAGGTCCGTCTGGGCGTAAGGGTTCTGCGCGTACGGGTTGCCGGCCGGCTGGGCATACGGGTTGCCCTGCGTGCCTACTGCGGCGCCCCCGGCCTGCGGCGCGGTGTTGAAGCCCGCGTAGCCGTTGTCGCGGCTGAACCCCCGTCGCGAGAAGACCGGGTTGCTGCTCCTCATTTCACTCCTCCATGGCCACCGTGCGTGGCCTTGGCTCAAGAGTAATAGGTTGGCAAAGGATCGACCCTAATACCTGCGGAGGATCTTTCCCTCTTCGTGCTGCGCAACACGGTACGCGGCTGGGTGATTCCCGGCCATGGACGGGATCATTCATGACCAACCTGGGACGTGGCCGGAACCCGTCGGAGATCACTCCCCCGGCCCGCACCGGCGCTCACCCGAACGGAAAGCCCGTGTACCCCTCGGCCAGGTCCGTCTCGGCGGCCCGCGACGACGCGATCCGCTCCAGCCGGGCCAGCTGGAGCCGGTCCTCGAACGGCGTTGCGCCGGGGGTCCGGTGCAGCAGCGTCGTCATGTCGTACGAGAACCGCTCGGCCTGCCAGACACGGCGCAGACAGGTCTCGGAGTAGGCGTCGAGCAGTTCCGCCGAGCCCTTTTCCCGCTGATACGTCAGTGCGCGCGCGAAGGTGACGACGTCCCCGACGGCCAGATTCAGCCCCTTCGCGCCCGTGGGCGGCACGATGTGTGCCGCGTCACCGGCCAGGAACAGGCGGCCGTATCGCATGGGTTCGTGGACGTAGGAGCGCATGGGGGTGACGGACTTCTGGGTGATCGGGCCGCGCCGGAGCCGCCAGTCGTCGTCCGTCTCGAAGCGGCGTTCCAGCTCCGCCCAGATCTCGTCGTCACCCCAGTGCTCGGCGTCGGTGCCGTCCGCCACCTGGAGGTAGAGGCGGGAGACCGACGGGGAGCGCATGGAGAGCAGGGCGAAGCCTCGGTCGTGGCGGGCGTAGACCAGTTCGTCGTGGGAGGGCGGTACGTCGGCGAGGATGCCGAGCCAGCCGAAGGGGTACGTCCGCTCGAAGACCCGGGTCAGCTCGGCGGGGATCGCCTTGCGGGACACACCCCAGAAGCCGTCGCAGCCGACGAGGTAGTCGCACTCCAGGACGTCCTCGCGCCCCTCGTGCCGGTAGCGCACGCGCGGGGTGTCGGTGTCCGCGCCCTCCACCGCGAGCGCCTCCGCCTCGAACAGCAGCGGGCCGCCCTCCTTCAGTTGGAGGGTGATGAGGTCCTTGCAGACCTCGGTCTGGGCGTAGACCATCACCGACCGGCCACCGGTGAGCGCGGGGAAGTCGACGCGGTGGCGCTTCCCGGCGAACCGCAGCTCGATGCCGTCGTGCCCGAGGCCCTCGCGGTCCATGCGCTCTCCGGCGCCGGCCGCGCGCAGCACGTCCACCGTGCCCTGCTCCAGGATTCCGGCGCGCTGGCGGTGTTCGACATAGGCGCGGTCGCGGCTCTCCAGGACGACCGAGTCGATGCCGGCGTTGTGGAGCAGACGGGCGAGGAGGAGGCCGGCCGGGCCCGCTCCGATGATGCCGACGGTGGTGCGCATCGGTCGCCTTCCCTTCGCTGTTCGCTAGGTGAAGTTTTATTCACCATTTCCTGACGCGAGTCTCCGACCGCACCCGCCCGCTGTCAACGGTTCGGTGAAGTCTTGAAGGGAGCTTGCAGGAAGCTCGGAGGGAAGGAGAACGTCGGAAGTGCCCAGAGCCGGACTTGAACCGGCACGCCCGCGAAGGGGCAGCGAGGTTTAAGCTCGCCGTGTCTGCATTCCACCATCTGGGCAGGCCATGGGCTCCGCATCGAGGTTCCGAGCCTATCGGGATACATCCCCCGAACAGCGGACGGGCGGACCGATGTTGTCTTATTTTATTGACGTCTGAGGGTGCATCAGCCCACGGAACACGCCATCCGCACTTGCCAATAGCCTTACGTGCGCCAGTCGACGGCGCATACGGAATGACGGAATTTCACCGTCCGAACGAGGACGCTCCACCTGTTCTTGACACGAGCGGCCGTCAGGGGTCCTCGTCATCCTCAGGTATGACGCGGCGGGGTCCGGTCCATCCGCAGTCTGCCTTCGGAACCGGAACAGCGACTGACTACACGGCGCGATTCGGCCGGGAGGATGGACGACGTCCCCTCGTACACACCGTCGTCCCTCAGGAGTGCCTTCTCGTGACCACCGCATCCATCGCCGGCCGGGCCACCTCCGTGGCCGCGCGTGCCACGGATCTGTCGAAGATCTACGGACAGGGCGAGACCCAGGTGGTCGCCCTGGACCGGGTCACCGTCGAATTCCGGCAGGCCGAGTTCACCGCGATCATGGGCCCGTCCGGCTCCGGCAAGTCCACGCTGATGCACTGCGTGGCCGGCCTGGACACCTTCTCCTCCGGTTCGGTGCGCATCGGCGAAACCGAGCTCGGCTCCCTGAAGGACAAGCAGTTGACCAAGCTGCGCCGGGACAAGATCGGCTTCATCTTCCAGGCGTTCAACCTGCTGCCGACGCTGACGGCCCTGGAGAACATCACCCTCCCGATGGACATCGCGGGCCGCAAGCCCGACAAGCAGTGGCTGGATTCGGTCATCCGGATGGTGGGCCTCGCCGACCGCCTCAGCCACCGCCCCGCACAGCTCTCCGGCGGCCAGCAGCAGCGCGTCGCCGTCGCCCGCGCCCTGGCCTCCAAGCCCGAGATCATCTTCGGCGACGAGCCCACCGGAAACCTGGACTCGCGCTCGGGCGCCGAGGTGCTGGGCTTCCTGCGCAACTCCGTACGGGAGTTGGGGCAGACCGTGGTGATGGTCACGCACGACCCGGTGGCCGCCGCCTACGCGGACCGCGTGGTCTTCCTTGCCGACGGCCGGATCGTCGACGAGATGTACCGGCCGACCGCGGACAACGTCCTCGACTTCATGAAGCAGTTCGACGCGAAGGGCCGCACCAGCTGATGTTCCGCACCGCCCTGCGCAACGTACTGGCGCACAAGGCCCGGCTCCTGATGACCGTGCTCGCCGTCATGCTCGGCGTCGCGTTCGTCTCCGGCACCCTGGTCTTGGCCGACACCCTCTCCAACGCCTTCCGCAACCAGTCGGCGAAGAGCTACGACGACGTCGCCGTCGCCATCACCTCGTACGCGAACCCGGACGACGCCAAGGAAGAGCCCGGGCTCTCCCGCAAGACCCTCGACAAGATCTCCGCGGTGGACGGCGTAGAAGCCGCGTACGGCCGCGTCGACGGCTTCGCCGGGGTCGCCGACCCCGACGGGAAGCTGATCGGCGTCGGCTGGTCCAACAAGGGCTCCAACTTCGCCCCCGGCAAGGACGGCAAGGACTCCGCCTACACGTTCACCGACGGCTCCGGCCCGGTGAAGGACGATCAGATCGCCCTGGACAAGGAGTCCGCGGCCAAGGGCGAGTACCAGGTCGGCGACCGGGTCCGGGTCGCCACGAACGGGCCGGTGAAGGAGTACACCCTCAGCGGCGTGTTCACCACCGAGGACGGCGCCGTGAACGCCGGCGGCAGCCTCGTCCTCTTCGACACCGCCGTCGCCCAGAAGCAGTACCTCAAGCCGGGCTACTTCGAGAGCGTCACCGTCACCGCCGCCGCCGCCGGCGCGGACGACAAGAAGATCCTGGACGCGGTCAAGCCGCTGCTGCCGGAGAGCGCCGAGGCCAAGACCGGCCAGGCGCTCGCCGACGAGCAGGCCGAGCAGATCGAACAGGGGATGAGCTCGCTCAAGCAGGTCCTGCTCGGCTTCGCGGGCATCGCGCTCTTCGTCGGGATCTTCCTGATCTCCAACACCTTCACGATGCTGGTCGCCCAGCGCACGAAGGAGATCGCCCTGATGCGCGCCGTCGGTGCGTCGCGCAAGCAGATCACCCGCTCGGTGCTCGCCGAGGCCGCGGTGGTTGGCCTGGTCGCGTCGGCGATCGGCTTCGTCCTCGGCATCGGGCTGGCCGTGGGGCTGCGCTCCGGCATGGCCGCGTTCGAGATGAAGATCCCGGACGGCCCGCTGGTCCTGTCCGCCACTCCGGTGCTCGCCGCGATCGGCGTCGGTGTGCTGATCACGATGTTCGCCGCCTGGCTGCCCGGCCGCCGGGCCGCGAAGATCCCGCCGGTCGCGGCCATGAGCAGCGTCCACGCCATCGCCACCACCAAGTCGCTGGTGGTGCGCAACTCCATCGGCGCGGCCATCACCGCCCTCGGCGCCACCGGCATCGTGGCGGGTGCCTCGGCCGGCGGCGAGAACGGCCGGATGTTCATCGGGGCGGGTGCGTTCTTCGCGCTGATCGGCGTGATCATCCTGATCCCGCTGCTGTCCCGACCCGTGATCGCGCTCGTCCGTCCGCTGCTCGTCGGCCCGTTCGGGGTGGCCGGAAAGCTGGCCGGCCAGAACGCGGTCCGCAATCCGCGCCGTACCGGCGCCACCGCTTCGGCGCTGGCGATCGGACTGACGCTGGTGACCGGCCTGTCGGTGCTCGGCATCACGGTCGGCACGGCCATCGACAAGATGACCACGGACAACATCAAGGCCGACTACATGGTCTCGATGGCCAACGGCGGGGACCTCGACCAGTCCGCGCTGACGGCGCTGGAGAAGGCCAAGGGCGTCTCGGCGGTTTCGCCGCAGCAGAGCGTCTACTTCGAGGCCGGTGACGAGGACTACGTGTCCGCCTCGGCGGTCACGCCGGGCGACATCCAGCAGGTCCTGAACGTCGACGTCGTCAGCGGCAACATCGACTCGCTCGCCGAAGGCCGGATCGCGGTCGCCGAGAAGACGGCCAAGAGCAAGGGCTGGAAGCCCGGCGACAGCGTCCCCGTCACGTTCAACGACGAGAAGAAGGGCACGCTCAAGGTCGGCGCCGTCTTCAAGGACAGCGAGTTCCTCTCGCCCGTCCTCGTCGACACGAAGGTCGTGAACCCGCACGAGGTGCAGCCGTACATCCAGCAGATCTTCGTGAAGGTGGACGGCGGCCAGTCCGCGGCGAACGAGAAGGCCCTCATCAACGCGCTGGGCGACAACCCCGCGATCAAGGTCATGGACCAGCAGGACATCCGCAACGAGTTCGGCGGGGCCATCAACACCCTGCTGAACATCATGTACGGCCTGCTGGCGATGGCCCTGATCATCGCGGTGCTGGGCGTCGTCAACACCCTCGCGATGTCGGTGTTCGAACGGCAGCAGGAGATCGGCATGCTGCGTGCGATCGGTCTCGACCGGCGCCGGGTGAAGCGGATGGTCCGGCTGGAGGCCGTGGTCATCTCGGTGTTCGGAGCGGTGGTCGGCATCGGTCTCGGCTCGTTCCTCGGCTGGGCGATCGGCGAGACCATCGCCGAGCAGATCCCGGGCTACCGGCTGGTCCTGCCCTGGGACCGGATCGGGATCTTCCTGGTGCTGGCCGGACTGGTGGGCGTCCTCGCCGCGCTGTGGCCGGCCCGTAACGCCGCACGGCTGAACATGCTGAACGCGATCAAGGCGGAATAGCCGTACGAGCGCATGGGCCCCGTTCCCGGGAGGGAGCGGGGCCCTGGCGTTTCAGCCCCAAGTACGGGCCCGCAGCGGCATCCCGGAGTCACCGGAGTCGGGTGTCCTGATGGCCAGCACCTGGTTGACACCGATGCGGTTGCGCTCGAAGGCGAGCGCGCAGGCGGCCATGTACAGCCGCCACACGCGGGCGCGTCCGGCGCCGGTGAGTCCGGCGGCCCGCGGCCAGTCGGCTTCCAGGTTGGCGACCCAGCGGCGCAGCGTCAGGGCGTAGTGCTCGCGGATCGACTCGACGTCGCGGACCTCGAAACCGGCCCGTTCCAGCTGGGTGACGGTGACGCCGATGGGCTGGAGCTCGCCGTCGGGGAAGACGTAGGAGTCGATGAACTCGTCCACCTCGTACGTGGATTCGTCCCGCTGCGGACGGCGCCCGATCTGGTGGTTGAGCAGCCGCCCGCCGGGCTTGAGCAGCCGGTGCAGTACGTCGGCGTACTCCAGGTACCGCTCGGCGCCGACGTGTTCGGCCATGCCGATGGAGGAGACGGCGTCGTACGGCCCGTCGCCGACGTCCCGGTAGTCCTGTACGCGGATCTCCACCTTGTCGGTGAGCCCCTCGTCGGCGATGCGCTTGCGGGCGTATGCCGCCTGCTCCTGGGAGAGGGTGATGCCGACGACGCTCACGCCGTACTCGCGGGCCGCGTGCATCGCCATCGAGCCCCAGCCGCAGCCGACGTCGAGCAGCCGCAGGCCGGGCCGCAGGGCGAGCTTGCGGCAGACGAGGTCGAGTTTGTCGTGCTGGGCGGCCTCGAGGGTGCCGTGCGGGGGCGGGGCCGGCCAGTAGGCGCAGGAGTACACCATGGACGGGCCGAGGACGATCTCGTAGAAGTCGTTGCCGACGTCGTAGTGGTGGCTGATCGCGCGTCTGTCGGTGCGCTTGGTGTGCAGGTGGGCACGGGCCCGGCGCACCTCCTCGGGAGGCGGCGCGGGCGGCAGCGGAAGACCGCTGAGCTTGACGAGGCCGCGGACGGCGGCGCGTACGTCGGGTTCCCGGAGCGCCTGAGCCAGGCTGCGGGCATCCTCCCCGCGCTCCCACACGAGCCCCGCGAGCAGATCGAGGGCGGTGTACAGGTCGCCCTCGATGTCGAGGTCCCCGGCCACCCAGGCCCGGGCCAGTCCCAGCTCGCCGGGCTTCCACAACAGCCGCCGCACGGCGCGGCGATTGCGTACGACGAGGGTCGGCGCGCCCGGCGGGCCCGCCTGCGAACCGTCCCAGGCGCGAATGCGCACCGGGAGCGGAACCCCCAGCAACTGTTCGAGCAGGCCCTTCAGCCGCACCGCGGCGTCTGGCATGGCGCACACCTCCGTGATGGGATCCCGGAATGTCCAACACCACGTAAACACCTGCAAGCCCCCCGCGCAGTCCCCCACGCGCGTTACAGCTGGGCAAACCCTGGGAAGGGCGTACGCGCCCGGCACCGCGGCGGCCGCCCGGACGGCCCGAAGGGGGCCGCCCGCACCACGGATGGCGGGTGGCCCCCTTCGGGGTCGTTCAAGTGACCGGAGGTCAGGAGGCCTTGGCCTTCTCGCCCTTCTCGGCGTTGCTCGCGGGAGCGACCGGGGCCGGCTTCGCGGCCTCGTAGAACTCCTCGCGCGGGGACTCCAGCGCGCCCAGCGCCACGACCTCGCGCTTGAGGAACATGCCGAGCGTCCAGTCGGCGAAGACGCGGATCTTGCGGTTGAAGGTCGGCATCGCCATGCCGTGGTAGCCACGGTGCATGTACCAGGCGAGGCGGCCCTTGAGCTTGATCTTCACCTTGCCCATGACGATCATCGCCACGCCCTTGTGGAGGCCGAGGCCCGCCACCGCACCCTTGTTGGCGTGCGAGTAGTCCTTCTGCGGGAAGCCCCGCATACCGGAGATGACGTTGTCGCCGAGGACCTTGGCCTGACGCAGCGCGTGCTGCGCGTTCGGCGGGCACCAGGCGTTCTCGTTGCCCGCCTTGCGGCCGACGAGGTCCGGGACCTGGGCGTTGTCGCCGGCGGCCCAGATGTAGTCGGTGCCCTTGACCTGGAGGGACGGCTCGCAGTCGACGTGACCGCGGGGGCCGAGCGGCAGACCGAAGCGGGTGAGGGCCGGGTTCGGCTTGACGCCGGCCGTCCACACGATGGTGTTGGAGTCGACCTCGAGGCCGTTCTTCAGCACGACGTGGCCGTCGACGCAGGAGTCCATGGAGGTCGAGAGGTAGACCTCGACGCCACGGGCCTCCAGGTGCTCCTTGCCGTACTGGCCGAGCTTCGGGCCGACCTCGGGCAGGATCTTGTCGGCGGCGTCGACGAGGACGAACCGCATGTCCTCACGGGACACGCTGGTGTAGTACTTCGCCGCGTCGCGGGCCATGTCCTCGACCTCGCCGATGGTCTCCGCACCCGCGAAGCCACCGCCGATGAAGACGAAGGTGAGCGCCTTGCGGCGGATCTCCTCGTCGGTCGTGGAGTCGGCCTTGTCGAGCTGCTCGAGGACGTGGTTGCGCAGGCCGATGGCCTCCTCGATGCCCTTCATGCCGATGCCCTGCTCGGCGAGGCCGGGGATCGGGAAGGTGCGGGAGACCGCGCCCATCGCGATGACCAGGTAGTCGAAAGGCAGCTCGTACGCCTCGCCCACCAGCGGGGCGATCGTGGCGACCTTGCGGTCCTGGTCGATGGTGGTGACCCGGCCGGTGAGGACCTCCGCCTTGGGCAGCACGCGTCGCAGCGGGACGACGACGTGGCGCGGGGAGATGCTGCCGGCGGCGGTTTCGGGGAGGAAGGGCTGGTAGGTCATGTACGACCGGGGGTCGACGACCGTGACGGTCGCCTCTCCGTAGCGCATCTTCTTGAGGATGCGCCGAGCTGCGTACAGGCCTACGTACCCACCGCCTACTACGAGGATCCTGGGACGCTCCGTGGTGCTCATGCCATCGAGTATCCACCTGCCCCAGGGGGGTCGCTCGTGCGCCCCTTCACAAGCTCTTGCAGCCCCTGTGCTACACTCCCCGGCCCGCGTGACGCAGGTCATGGTCACGATCGGGAACCGGGATGCGATACGCCCCGTTGTCAATGCCGCGTGAGCTGCCTCTCTGTCCCTCCGGGGCCCCTGTGAGCGGACCGGAACACCCTCGGGCGAGCAGCTCCCAGAGCCTCTTTACACCGGCCATCTGAACATGTTCAAGGGGCTGTTCACCCCTCGGAAGGGTCAACCGACACCGATCTGTGGTCCGACAGGGCCGAATTCCTTGTGAAGAACTTCACGAACTTTCTCGATCGGGCCCCCGCGGCGGGTCGACGCCGACCCCGAAAGCCCCCCCTCGGGGGCGCTCATACGCTAGCCGACCTGCTCAACCGAAAGCTACCCACTGGTAATAAATCGAGACCCGAACCACCCCGCGGCGGCAATCTGAGGCACCGTCACCCGGTCGGCCACACTCCGCGCGAAATTGATCAGAAGGGCACATAACGTGCAGCCATGATCACCTCACAGAAGGCGCCCCTGCGGGCTGCCAAGCGAATAGTCTCGGTCGGCGCTGCCCTCGGTATCGCCCTTGCGTTGGGTACGGCTGCCGCATCCACTGCGACAGCGGCGCCCGCCGCCATGAACGCCACTGCCGTACAGTCCAGTCCGGCCCACGGCGGCCATGGCGACGACGGAGGGTGCAGCGGCCTCCTCGTCCTCCTCTGCAACTGACGGACAGCCCGCACGGGCTTTGACCGCAACGGCCCCGGTACCTCGTGGAGAGGTACCGGGGCCGTTGCGCATCTTCGCGCCATCCGCGGGCACCCCGCGGCTCGGTGGCCACGCCCGCCCTACCGGGCCGCCTCCGCCACCTTGAAGGCGATGCCGTCGAGGATGTCGTGCTCGCTGACGACGACCTCCTCGGCGCCGATCCGTTCCATGATCGCGAGCAGCACCAGCGCGCCCGCCGCGATGACGTCAACTCGCCCCGGGTGCATGGACGGTACGGCCGCGCGCTCGGCGTGGGTGGAGCGCAGGAGCCAGTCGGTGATCTCGCGGACCCGGTCGTGGCTGATCCGCGAGTGGTGGATGCGGGCCGAGTCGTACTCGGGCAGGTCCTGCGCGATCGCCGACACCGTGGTGACCGAACCGGCAAGCCCCACCAGCGTCCTGGCCTCGCGCAGCGGCACCGTCTCCTCGGCCAGATCGAGGGCCGCCTCGATGTCGCCCCGCATCGCGGCGATCTGCTCCTCGGAGGGCGGGTCGGAGGCGACGCCGTCGCGGACCAGGTGGCGCTCGGTCATCCGCACACAGCCGACGTCCACGGAGCGTGCCGCGCGGACGTGCTCCTCGCCGACGACGAACTCGGTCGACCCGCCGCCGATGTCCACGACGAGGTAGGGGCGGTGCAGGTCCGCGCGTCCCACGAGCTCCTTCGTCGCGCCCGTGAAGGAGAACTCGGCCTCCTGGTCCCCGGTGACGACCTCGGGCTCGACGCCGAGGATGTCCATGACCCCGCGGACGAACTCGTCCCGGTTCTCCGCGTCCCGGGAGGCCGACGTGGCGACGAACCGCAGCCGCTCGGCGCCGTGCTCCTTGATGATCGCCGCGTAGTCACGGCAGGCGGCGAAGGTCCGCTCCAGCGCCTCGGGCGCGAGCCGCCCCGTGCGGTCGACGCCCTGGCCGAGCCGCACGATGGTCATACGGCGGTCCAGGTCGACGAGTTCCCCGGTCCGCAGGTCGACGTCGGCGACGAGGAGCCGGATGGAGTTCGTACCGCAGTCGATGGCGGCGACACGGGTCACCGGCCGTCCTCCTCGGACTTCCCGGACGCCTCAGAGTTCCCGGACGCCTCGGGGAGCGTCACGCACGCGCCCTTGCTCCACCACTGCGGCAGCATCGCGATGGCCTCGTCGCCCAGCGGATTGACACCGGGCCCCGCGGCCAGCGAGTGCGCGACCAGCACGTGCAGACACTTCACCCGGTCCGGCATACCGCCCGCGCTCGGAAAGCCCGTCAGCTCCTCGATCTCGTCGCGCCGCCGGATGTAGTCCTCGTGCGCCGAGCGATACGCCGCGGCCAGCTCCGGGTCGGACTCCAGCCGCGCCGTCATCTCCTTCATCACGCCGTTCGCCTCCAGCGTGCCGATCGCCGACGACGCCTTCGGGCACGTCAGGTAGTACAGCGTCGGGAAGGGCGTGCCGTCGGGCAGCCGCGGGGCCGTCTCGACGACGTCCGGCTGCCCGCAGGGGCACCGGTGCGCGATCGCGCGCAGCCCGCGCGGGGGACGCCCGAGCTGCTGCTTGAAGGCCTCGACGTCCGCGTCGGTGGGCTCGGTGCGCGGGGTGGGCGGCGGGGCGGTTTCCATGCCTGTCTTTCTGTCTGTTCTCGTCGGCGGTCTTGCGACCGGTCCGGACGATCGGTTCACTGCCGGGACGCGTCGGCCTTGTCGACCCCGTCCCAGATGTTCGCGTACCAGGGGCGGTCGGCCGCACCCAGCTCGGCGCGCGACTGCTTGGCCGCGTCCGGGTCGATCACGATGTAGCCGGTCTCCCCCGGCATCACATAATGCAGCCGCAGCCGGATCTGCTGCTCGGCGTAGGCGTCGTCCTGCCAGCGTGCCTTGACGTCGCGCAGTTGCTCGACCCGCTGTGCCGCGTCTTCCTTCTCCCGCTGCATGTCCGCGATCTCGGCGCGCTGGGAGACGTACTGCCTTATCGGGTAGGCGAGCGCGACGACCATGGTGCAGACGACCAGCGCGAGCAGCGCGGCGCGTCCGGTGAGCCTGGAGCGCCGGGCCTGCCGCTTGGTCTGGGAGCGGTAGACACGGGCCGCCGTCTGCTCGCCGAGCAACCGGATCCTGGTCGCGGTGGAGAACCGGTCCCGATCCTTGACGGCCATGTCCCGCCTCCCGTTTCACATGCGTACGTCCCCGCACACGGTACGGGACCGAGTACGGGGACGTACGTACGACTGGCTAAGCCTCACCCCAGGTTGGGGCTCAGCCGGCTCAGCCCTTGAAGCGCGGGAACGCGCTGCGGCCGGCGTACACCGCCGCGTCGTCGAGGATCTCCTCGATGCGCAGCAGCTGGTTGTACTTGGCGACGCGCTCGGAGCGGGCCGGGGCGCCGGTCTTGATCTGGCCGCAGTTGGTGGCGACGGCCAGGTCGGCGATGGTGACGTCCTCGGTCTCGCCGGAGCGGTGGGACATCATGCACTTGAAGCCGCTGCGCTGGGCCAGCTCGACGGCGTCCAGGGTCTCGGTGAGCGAGCCGATCTGGTTCACCTTCACCAGCAGGGCGTTGGCGGCGCCCTCGTCGATGCCGCGGGCCAGGCGCTCGGGGTTGGTGACGAACAGGTCGTCGCCGACGATCTGGACCTTGTCGCCGAGCTGGTCGGTGAGGACCTTCCAGCCGTCCCAGTCGTCCTCGAACAGCGGGTCCTCGATGGAGACGAGCGGGTACGCGTCGACGAGCTCCGCGTAGTACTCGGTCATCTCGGCGGCCGAGCGCTCCTTGCCCTCGAAGGTGTAGACGCCGTCCTTGTAGAACTCGGACGCGGCGACGTCGAGCGCGAGGGCGATCTGCTCGCCGGGGGTGTAGCCGGCCTCCTTGATCGCCTCAAGGATGAGGTCGAGGGCCTCGCGGTTGGAGCCGAGGTTCGGGGCGAAGCCGCCCTCGTCGCCGAGGCCGGTGGCCAGGCCCTTGCTCTTCAGGACCTTCTTCAGCGTGTGGTAGACCTCGGCGCCCCAGCGCAGGGCCTCGGAGAAGGACTCCGCGCCGATCGGGGCGATCATGAACTCCTGGATGTCCACGTTGGAGTCGGCGTGCGAGCCGCCGTTCAGGATGTTCATCATCGGCACCGGCAGCAGGTGCGCGTTGGGGCCGCCCAGGTAGCGGAACAGCGGGAGGTCGCTGGCCTCGGAGGCGGCGTGGGCGACGGCGAGGGAGACGCCGAGGATGGCGTTGGCGCCGAGGGAGCCCTTGTTGTCGGTGGCGTCCAGGTCGAACATCGCCTGGTCGATCAGGCGCTGCTCGGTGGCGTCGTAGCCGACCAGCTCGGGGCCGATCTGCTCGATGACGGCGAGGACGGCCTTCTCCACGCCCTTGCCGAGGTAGCGGTTCGAGTCGCCGTCGCGGAGCTCGATGGCCTCGAAGGCGCCCGTCGAAGCGCCGGACGGAACGGCGGCACGACCCGTGCTGCCGTCGTCGAGGCCGACCTCGACCTCGACCGTGGGATTGCCTCGGGAGTCCAGGATTTCCCGGGCTACGACGACGTCGATGGACGGCACGAGTATCTCCTTCTTGGGATGTGAAGCACTGTGTCGCTGGTGGTGCGGGGCTGTGAGCCTTGCGACTAGAGCCTAACCGCCCCGGGGACATCGGCGGCCGACCGACCGTCCCGTGGACAGGACCGAACCGTACCCATTGTTCCCTAACGGAACAAAGGGTGGGTGACCAACAGGGAAAGAAAAAGCCCCGCCCCGGTGCGTACGGGGGAACACGCACCGGAGCGGGGAGCCCGTGGGGGACGGGGGTGACCCTCACGAGGTCTTCATGATGAGTTCCACGGATGTGAGGGCTCTGTGGTTCAGCTTGTGGCCGCGTATTACTTCAGGTGCAGCTGCTGACCCGGGTAGATCAGGTCGGCGTCCTCGACGATGTCCTTGTTCAGCTGGAACAGCTTCTCCCAGCCGCCCTTGACCTTCTTCTTCTCGGCGATCGAGCTGAGGGTCTCGCCCTTGGCGACCTTGTACTCGCCGTCGCCCTTCTTGACCTTCTTGCCGGTCGGGGTGGTGACGGTCTTGGTCGACTTCTTCTCGGCCGCCGGACGGTCGGCGGAGCGGGAGGCCGGCTGCTCCTCGGTGGCGCGAGGGGTGGCCTCGGTGCTCTGCGAGGAGCCGGAGCCGTTGTACGCGGCGCTCGACAGGCCGGTGCCGCAGTGCGGCCAGGCACCCTTGCCCTGGCCCGCGAGAACCTTCTCGGCGATCTCGATCTGCTGGGCCTTGGTGGCCTGGTCGGCGGTGGAGGCGTACGCCGTGCCGCCGTACGCGGCCCAGGTGGAGGCGGAGAACTGCAGGCCGCCGTAGTAGCCGTTGCCGGTGTTGATCGACCAGTTACCGCCGGCCTCGCACTGGGCGACGGCGTCCCACTCGGAGGCGGTGGCGGCGGAGGCGCTGCCGGCCGCCATCAGCGGGGCGGCGACGGCGGCGGCGCTGGTGACGCCGACGACGGCTATGGCGCGGGCGGCCTTGGACGGACGACGGTGCTTGCCCTTGCTGGAAAACAGCATGGTTGGATCCCCTCACCGACGCCTGCGAGGTGAGCTGTCGGGTTCGGGCCGGTTGAGTTGCCCGGCCGCGCTCGTCCGCCTTTCGGCTCGCGATGCGCGGCTTCACCCCAAGCCGACTCCGGCGTGCGGCCCCGAAAGGCCTCAACTGCCGGACCCGGCGCTTACCTTGGGTCCCCCGCTCCTGCCTACGGCGCTTGACGCGACGACTGTTCCCGTGCGGCCACTGGCAGGATTCGGCGTTGCGGCAGCCGGGGCTCGTGGTGACGAGCGATCACGACCGTAGACACCCGATTCCCGGAATTACAAAGACGATCAGGGCTTCTGAGATCTATCTCTCACTGCATTCAAAACGGACATTCAGGTGCGAAAGGTGACGCGAACTCCCGCTGTTTTTCGCCCCGTTCGGCCCTTATTCGACGGGGACGTCCAGGGTCTGACCGGGGACGATGTCGTTCGCGTTGCCGCCGATGGCGCCCTTGTTCGCCTCGTACAGCGCCCGCCACCCGCCGTCGAGGTCAAGGGAGTCGGCGATGGAGGCCAGAGTGTCGCCGGCGCGGACCTTGTACGAGGCGTGGCGACCGGAGGACTCGGGGGCCGGGTCCACGGTCTCGCTCTCGTCGGCGCTGGGCCCGCGGTGCCGACCGGAGCCGGCCTGCTCGCCGGTGAGCGCGCCGGTGTCGACGAGGCTCCAGGCGCCCACATCTTGCACCCAGTTGTCCTGATTGTCCCCGTCCGAGGTCTCCACGGGGGAGCTGTCGGGCGACTTCGAGGCCTTGGCGTCGGGTGACGCATCAGCCTTCGCAGAGCTGTCCGCCTTAGGCGACGAAGAGGACGAAGGGGAAGAAGAGGGGGAAGATGATGAATCCCGGGGCGATTCGGACGAAGCGCTGGGGGATTCGCTCGATGAACTCGACGAGCCGTCGGTCGGGCCCGACGAGTTCGAAGAACCCGAGGAGTCAGACGAATTGGACGAACTAGACGAGCCGGACGAATCAAGCAAGCCGGAGGACCCGGACACTTCGGAGGGCGAGTCGTCGTCCACTCCGGTGTCGAGGTCGACCAAGCCGTTCTTCGGGGTGAGCCCGTTGAGCACCGCACAGGTACCCCAGGGCTTGGTTCCCTGGTCGGCGAGGATCTCCTGCGCCACGGCGATCTGCTGGGAACGGCTCGCCAGGTCGGGACGCGGGGCGAAGTCGAGGCCGCCGTACTGTTCCCAGTCGTCCTGGGTCAGCTGCAGTCCGCCGTAGTGCCCGTTGCCCTCGTCCGTGCTCCAGGAGCCACCGCTCTCGCACTCGGCCACCTTGTCCCACACGGTGCCGTCGGCGGCGCTCGCGCTCGCGGCGCCGAGCAGCGGGATGGCGATGGCGGACCCGGTCACTCCGGCCGCGACGAGGAGAGCCGGCGCCTGACGGGGGCGACGGTGACGACCGTTCCCGGAGAGCATGCGGGGACCTTTCACGAGGCAGCAGTGATCGCGGCGCTTGAAACCTGGCGCCGTCGTTGACCCGTGAACGTATAGGCATTCGATCACTTGTCACAAGTTAATGCCGCGTAGATCACGTGAAGATCACAGAGTTGAGCGCGCGTCACGTTTGACGAGGTGGACGCACTCACCCAACTGGTGTGAAATCCACCGGAAGTGTGCGCAGCCCTCGCATGATGAGACCTCCGCGCCACCTCAACTCCCCCGGGTCAACGGCGAGTCGGAGATCCGGAAGGCGGGTGAGGAGTGTGGCGAGGGCGGCCTGGCCCTCCAGGCGGGCCAGCGGGGCGCCGAGGCAGTAGTGGATGCCGTGGCCGTAGCCGAGGTGCTGGTTGTCCCGGCGGCCGAGGTCGAGGACGTCGGGGTCGGCGAACCGCTCGGGGTCCCGGTCGGCGGCGGCCAGGACGACGAGAACGGGGTCACCGGCCCCGATGTCCTGCCCGCCGATGGTGAGCGGCTCGGTGGCGAAGCGCCAGGTGGCGAGCTCCACGGGGCCGTCGTAGCGCAGGAGTTCCTCCACGCCGGTTTCGAGGAGGCCGGTCTCCCCGGCGGCGAGGGACGTCTGCAGGCGGGCGCGCTGCTCGGGGTGTGTGAGCAGCGCGTAGACGCCGTTGCCGATCAGGTTCACGGTCGTCTCAAAACCGGCAAACAGGAGGATAAAGGCCATCGCCGCGGCCTCGTTCTCGGTGAGGTGCTCTCCGTGGTCGGAGGCCCGGATGAGACCGGAGATGAGGTCCTCACCGGGCGTGGGCTCCTCGGGCAGGGCTTCCCGCTTGCGGTGGATGAGGTCGGCCAGATAGCCGCGCATCTTCTTCACCGACCGCGCGACACCGCCGCGGGGGCCGCCCTGGTGACGGATCATCATGCCCGCCCAGTCCCGGAAGTCGTCCTGGTCCTCGCGGGGGACGCCGAGCAGGTCGCAGATGGCGTAGATGGGGAGCGGGAAGGCGAACTCGTGGATGAGGTCGGCGCTTCCCTTCGCCGCGAACTGGTCGATCAGCTGGTCCGTGAGCTCCTGCACCCGGGGCGCGAACTCGGCGACCCTGCGGGGCGTGAACGCCTTGGAGACCAGCCTGCGCAGCCTGGTGTGGTCCGGCGGGTCGATGTTGAGCAGATGCGTCATGAGCTCGGCCTTGCGCTCACCGGGGATGCCGGTCTTGCCCTTGGCGTGCGCGGGCTCGTCGTGGTGGGCCGGGTTCTTGGAGAGCCGGTTGTCCGCGAGGGTCTGCTTGGCATCGGCGTACCGGGTGACCAGCCAGGCCTCCACACCGCTGGGCAGCCGGGTCCGATGGACCGGGGCGTGCTCGCGGAGCCAGGCGTAGGCGGGGTAGGGGTCGGTCGCGAACTCCCAGGTGAAGAGGTCGGGGGGGCCGGAGGGTCCGGACGGTTGGGACGGTTGGGACGGTTCGGAGGGTCCGGAGGATCCGGGAGTGGCGCCGGTGGGGGTGGGCTGGTTGGTCACTCCTTGACGGTATCCGTTGCCGGTCCGGCCCCTGTTCCCGCCAGCCGTCGCCGGTCCGGCCCCGCTCCCTACTGAGGGGACACCCCCTCGGCGGCCCGCACGGCATCCCGGTAGGTCCGAGCCGCGACCCTCAGGGCCGCCTCCGGGTCCACCCCGGCTGCCTCCGCGCGCACCGCCATCGCGAGGAGCTCGTAGCCGAGGCCGTCCCCCGTCGGCAGCGGTACCTCCAGGCCCGCCGTACGCACCCGGGACGCCAGCTTCGCGGCCAGTGCCAGGCCCGGCTGTCCGAGCGGGATCCCGTCCGTCACCGACTCGCGCTGCTTCTCCGTCGCCTTCGTGCGCAGCCAGTGCTCCTTTACTTCCTCGGGAGTCGTCGCCGTCTCGTCGCCGAAGACGTGCGGGTGGCGGTGGATGAGCTTGGTGACGATGCCGCCGGCCACGTCGTCGATGGAGAAGGGGGACTCCGGGTCCTCCTCGGCTATACGGGCGTGGAAGACGACCTGCAGCAGAACGTCGCCCAGCTCCTCGCGGAGTTCGTCGCGGTCGCCGTCCTCGATCGCCTCGACGAGTTCGTAGGCCTCCTCGATCCCGTACTTCGCCAGGCCCTTGTGGGTCTGCTGGGAGGACCACGGGCACTCGACACGGATGCGGTCCATGACCTGGACGAGGTCGAGGAGGCGGGCGCCGGGCAGGTCGTAGGAGGCGGGGAGCAGTTCCAGGTCCGGCATGCTGACCCGTCCGGAGCCCGCGAGGCGTGCCAGGCCGTCCGTCAGGGCCGGCTCGCCCTCGCCCGTCGCCACGACCACGACCGTACGGCCGCCGCCGCATGCGTCGATCAGCTGCTCGGCGGTCGGGGCGTTCTCGTCGACCGCTATGCCTGCCTCGCGCAGATACGGCAGCTGGGGGTGCGCGCCGTCCGCGCACAGCACACGGTCGGCCGCGTGCAGCGCCTGCCAGGCGGGCCAGGACAGCAGGCCGGGTGCGACACGGTGGCTGGTGGTGAGCAGGACGATGCGGCCGGGGGCGGCTTCGGGACTGGTTGCGTTCACGATCCGAACGTAACCCACGTCGCCGACGGCCCCCCGAGTTATCCACAGGCAAGGTGTCCACAGGCCGGGTGGGGCAGGACGGCGGCGGCCGGCCCCTGTCGCTACGCCGTCTGCTGCGTCCCCGTCGCCGTCACCTCGCGCACCCACGGCGTCTTCGCGTCCGTCCGGCCGCTCTTCTGGACGTCCCAGGTGCCGTAGCGCGGGTTCAGGTCGATGTCGAGCTTCTTGGACGCCTCGGCCAGGGCGTTCCAGAACGCAGGCTTGCCGGTGTCGGTGCCGAGGGAGGTGGCGAGTTTCTGGGCCTCGAGCTGGAGGCGGAGGTTCTCGTCGAGGCGCTGCGGCGGGACGCCGTACTGCTGGAGCCAGGCCGTCTCCAGCGCCTTGGCGCCGCCGACCTGCTTCTCCAGGCCGCCGCGCATTTCCTGGAGCTCCTTGCGGGTGACGGTCACGCCCGCGTCCTGGGCGGCCCGGTGCAGCACCTGGTCGAGAACCATGGTGTGCAGGACGTCCCGCGGGAGGGTGCCGGACTTGGCGATGACCTGCGCGTACTGGGCGTCGTCGGGGACGGCCTCACGCTGTGCGGCGCGTACCTCGCCGACCCGGTTCTCCAGCTGCGCGACGGTGATCCGCTGGCCCCCGACGACGGCCGCCGCACCCGGATGCGCGTCGCTTCCGCAGGCGGTCAGCAGGGGCGCCGCGGCCATCGCGGCGGAGAGAAGGAGCGCGGTACGACGGCGGCGGTGCAAGGAGACCTCCTGAGGGAGCTTGTGCGGCGGTGCACAAAGTCTTGCGGTGATCGATGGTAGGCAGTGGGCAAGCTCTGGCCAACCCATTCGACCAACGATTCGCCAGGACTTCGGGCACCGAAGCACCCCCGCCCGGCCCACCGGGCGCCGGGGGGGCGGCCGGGCAGGGCCTAGCCGCGCACCTGCCCCAGCCACTGCAGCGTCCGCCGTACGTCTGTCGCGAGGGGGTGGCCGGGGCCGTGCAGGCGTTCCACGTCGTGCAGCAGGCGGGCCAGGGTGTCGTGGGCGGCGGGGCGGTCGCCGAGGGCGAGCAGGAGGTGGCCGATGCGGCGGCGGACGTCGTGGGCGAGCTGAGGGTCGCCGGAGACGTACTGGTTCTCGTAGTAAGGCAGCAGCCGGCGGTACTCCGCGAGCGCGGCCGCCGGTTCGCCGAGCTGTTCCAGGCACTGGGCGGCGTCGTAGCGGAAGCGCAGGGACTGCGGGTCGGCCTGGCCGGCCTCGGCGGCGCGCTCGTCGGCGAGGCGGCGCAGTTCGGGCAGAGCGCGCCGGTACTGGCCATCGTCCATGAGCGTGGCCGCGTACTGCTTGCGCAGGGTGCGCACCACCGGGGAGTGCTCGCCGTGCTGTTCGGCGGCGGCGGGCAGGATCGAGCCGAGGATGTCGACGGCCTGGGTGATGCGGCCCTCGCCGAGGAGGCGCTTGACCTCGTCGACGGCGCGCGCGACGTCCGGCTTGTCGGCGGCGGGTGGTTCGGGTGTGGCCGGGGCGGGCTGGGGCGCGGGGGTGCGGGCGCGGTCCGGCCAGGGTGCGTGCGGGCGCAGGAAGGGGCGCGTGGGGTCGAGGGGCGAGCCTGTTGGTGTCCCGCGCGCGGGCAGGAGCGGCGCCAGGTCCTCGTACACCTCCTGCGCGGAGGCGGGGCGGTGCTGCGGGTCCTTGGTGAGCAGGCGCAGGACCAGGGCTTCGAGTGCCTCGGGGACCTCGGGACGGATACGGCGCACGGGCAGCGGCGGCTCGTACAGGTGCCGGTGCAGCACGCCGAGCGCGGTCGAGCCGGAGAACGGCACGTCGCCGCTGAGGAGTTCGTGCAGGACCACACCGAGCGCGTACAGGTCGGTGTACGGACCGACCGCGCCGCCCATCGCCTGCTCGGGGGCCATGTAGGCGGGCGAGCCGATGGGGGTGCCGGTGTGGGTGAGGCGGGTGGTGTCGGCGTCCATGACGGAGGCGACGCCGAGGTCGAGGACGGTGACCGTGCCGTCCTGCTTCACCATCACATTGCGCGGCTTGAGGTCGCGGTGGACGATCGGCACGGCGTGCACGGCGCTCAGTACGGCGCACAGTTGGGCGGCGACCGCCACGGCCCACTGCCAGGGGTAAGGGTCGTGCTCGGCGAGGTGGCCGGCGAGGTCGACGCCGTCGACGTACTGCATGACGAGGAACAGTTCCTCGCCCTCGCTGCCCGCGTCGTGGACGGTGACGAGCCCGGGGTGGTCGACCTGCGCGGTGACCCGGCACTCGCGCTCGAACCGGCGGCGCAGTTCGCCCGCCTCCTGCCCAGCCACCTTGTCGGGGCGCAGCAGTTTCACGGCAACGCGCCGGTCGAGCCGCTGGTCGTACGCCGTCCAGACCTGTCCCATACCGCCCTGACCGATGAGCGTGGACAGTTCATAGCGGTCGGCGACGACACGTCCTGTCGTCACGGTCACCTGTCGCCCTCGTGGTTGCCGTCCTGGCGGCCGTCGTGCTTGCGCAGGTAGTCACTGAGCTCGTCGAGCTCGGCGCGGACCTGGTCGATGCGCGCGGGCGCGGGGCGCTGCGGGGGCGGCGGGACGGGGGTCCGGGGCATCGGTGTCTGGGATGTCGGGCTCTGAGGGCCCGGTGCCTGGGGTATCGGCGTCCCGGGTATCGGCGCCGACTGCGACACCGTCGTGGCGGTGTACGGCGATCCGGCCTGCGGATAGCCGTAGGACTGGGCCGGGACGGAGGGCCGCTGGGTGTAGCCCGGGAAGCGGAGCTGGTGGAAGTGGCGTATGTCCGCGGAGAGGTAGTACGCGATCGCGGCAACGAGGCCGCCCAGGAGGAGCAGGAGGCCGGTCCAGCCGCCCGCGGTGTGGATCTCGTCGCCGGGCTCGGAGCCGATCATGTACAGGCTGAGGAATTCCACCACGATCGATGCCGCGAACAGGCCCCAGTCGAGGGGCTTGCGGGTCACGATGGCCAGCCGCAGCATCATCGTCCACGTCAGCAGGCCGAAGCTCAGCACCGAGACCACGACGAACAGCAGGCGCAGGAAGACCAGCCACCCGGTGGGCGGCGGCTGCTTCACCGGCTGCGTGTAGCCGTGGCCTTGCATGGCTGCTCCTGATGCCTGAAGTGGGCGTACGGTCGACCGGTCCTGCCCGGTGCCGGGCAACCTCGGTCGTGCGATTGTCGCTTCGAGCGTATAGGCCGACACCGACATACGGTCACCGGTTGTACCGAACCGTTGCCGAGCTGATCACTTCGTACGACGGCGGAGGTCGCGGAGGCCCCGCTTCCGGCTCACAGCGGGTGCCGCATCCATACGTTGGGCTCCACGTACACCGCGTGCCCCCGCTCCGGCTCGCAGCGCACCGGCACCAGCGCGCCCGGCACCTCGATGTCGCCCGCCGTGTCGAAGGGCAGCCCGGTCCAGCGGCGCCACTGCTCGAGGGAGCCGGCGACGGTCATGGAGGCCGGGGCGATCGAGTCGATGGTGGCGCCGGCGCGGGCATGGACGCGGAGCCACGGGTCGTGAGGCAGGCCGTCGGGGCGCCCGCGGTGGGCGTACTCCTCGATGGGGGTGTGCGGTTCGAGGTGCTTGGCGCTGGGGCGGACCGGGGCGACGACCTCGCTGAAGCCGTGGGCCCGGGCGTTGTCGCGCATCGCGGAGAGCATCCGCGCGGACAGGCCGCCGCCCTGGGCGTGCGGGGCGACGACGACGGAGATGGCGCTGACCGTGTCGGGGCGGACGCCGGCACGCAGGTCGGCGAAGGCCCACACGAGCACCTCGTCCCAGCCGCGGGCGGGCAGCCGGCCACGCCCCTCGGCGGCGAGAGCGAACGGGACGCTGAAGGCGTGGGCGACGACCTCGCCGCGCTCGTCCTCGGCGAACAGCGCGTACTGCGGGAGTTCGCGCGGGATCCGGCCGTAGTGGGCGTTGCCCACCGGGTCCTGGGTCGTGAACTGGTGCCAGGTGTCCGGCATTTCCATGACCCGATCGAGCATCTCGGGGCGTTCTGCGAGGCTCGATATCTTCAGCTCCATGCCGGTCACCGTAGGCGTGGGACGCCCGCACCTGGAAGCCGTTTCCGGGGGGCGGACCAGGGCGTCACCCGCCGCACTGGTTCAGCATCATCTCCTTGTCGGCGGTCGTCACCGGAAGTTCGTACTTCAGCGAGACCTGGGCGAAACGCACCGCGTACGAGCAGCGGATCCGCTTGTTCGGGGGCAGCCAGGACGCGGGGCCGGAGTCGCCCTTGGAGCTGTTGGTCGGGCCGTCGACCGGTATGAGGTTGAGGGGGTCGTTGGCGATGTCCTGGCGCTTGCCCTTCGGCCAACGGGCGGCGCCCATCTGCCAGTCGTACGACAGCGGCATGACGTGGTCGATCTGTACGGTCGTGGCGCGGGACTTGGCCCACTCGATCGTCCGCCCCGTGTACGGGTCGTCCAGGGTCATGGAGGCCACGACGCAGTCGGAGCCGGACCGGAACCGGACCTCCTCGCCGTCGCGCTTGAGCAGGTCGTTGCGAGTGTCGCAACCGTTGCGGGAGAACGGGATGCCGCCCGGGGCCGAGTCCATCCAGGCGTAGCCGAACTCGTCGCGGTCATAGCCCGTCTTCGGGCCGCGGCCCTTGGTCGCGACCTTCTCGATCAGGGCCCGTGCCTCGGCCCGGTCGGCGTCCGAGGTGAGGGGCGCGAGCCCCGCTTTCGTGCCGTCCGGGTTGTCCAGTGGGCTCACTGCCCGGCCGGTGCCCGCGGCCGGGGTGGAGCCGGAGGGCTCGTCGTCCACGGACAGATCGACGTTCTCGCACCCCGCCAGCATCAGCACCATGCCGAGCATCGCCGCGGCGCTCGCCGCCCCGCCCCTTCGACGCATCACGATGCGTCCCCTCCCCTGCCGCCCGTTGCCGCCCCGCACAGGCGGCTTTCCCCGGTACACCGTCGTGCACACGGTAGCGACCCGGCGCACGGCGGCATTCGAGAGGTCCAGACCACCAAGGCACCAGGCGGGCATACTTCGCAACCCGGGCGTATCGTCGGTGGAGAGTCACCTCGGGAAGGAGCTCTGCATGGGCATCTTCGACAAGTTCAAGAACCGTCACGCGCAGGACAAGACCAAGGACATGTCCGACACCGCGGAACGGAAGGCGAACGAGAAGACGGGCAACAAGTACGAGAGCCAGGTCGACGACGCGCAGCAACGGATGGAGCGCGGAATGGGCATGGATCGCGACCGGCCGCCCGAGCAGCCGTAGGGCCCAGGGCCCACGGAGCGGACCACCTTGAGAACAGGGCCGTCCGCGGAGAGCCAACTCCCCGCGGGCGGCTTCGCGATGCTCGGGGGGAGCGAGCCGATCGAGACGGGCCGATCGAGACGGGCCAACCAAGTCGAGCCGATCGAGTCGGGCCGACCGAGCCGAACCGGCTGAGCCCCTTCCGTCAGGGCCGGCCGTCAGACCTTCCCGATCCCCAGCGTCGTCTCCGTCGGCAGCAGCCCGGAGGACAGCACCGCCACCCAGAACTCGCCGAGCAGGGCAGCGAGGCGGTCGACCTCCTCCACCGTGAGCGACTGCCAGGGCGCGGCGGCGAGTTGATCGGTCCGCTCCTCGACGGTGCGACGCAGTTCGCGGCCGGCATCCGTGGCCGTACCGTCGGCGCCGACCAGACCTCGGGCGGTCAGGCGGTCACGGGCGGAGGCCCATTGCGCACGGCTCCAGCCACGGCTTTCGAAGCGCTCGACGGATGCGGCACCTATCGCGGCGAACGACACCAGCGACTCGACGGGATCGAGGCCGGCCACCAGCAGAGCGGCTATGTGGCCGTCGCCCCGGTGTTCGCGCAGGATCGTCGCCGCGTGCCAGAGCTGGAGGTGCGGAGCCTCAGGCCAGTCCAGAGCGGCGTTGGCCGCGGCGAGCGGGCGGCCCGCGGTGTTCGCCGCCTCGGCGGCACGGCGGGTGAGAGCCGCGGCCTCCGCCAGCTCGGGGCTGTCCGTACGGGCGCCGAACATCGCGCGGTAGGCCCGGTCGATCCCTCGCACCCTCGCCTGCAACAAGGCCTCAGGACTCGCGATCTTCCACGCGGGCTCGATGTTTTCGGCGACCATGCGCGGACTGAAGCTGTAGAAGGCGGACGCGACGCGCTCCGCGCCCACCGCTCCCAACGGCGCGGCCCGGTACGGGAAGTAGCTGGGCCAGCGATCCGTCACGTCGTAGCCGAGCGCGACCGCCTCCCCCAAGACCTCCGGCGCGTAGTACAGCACCGCGTGCAGCGGCTCCAGCAGATGCCAGAGCTGACGTACCCGAGTCGACTCCAGACCGCCCTCGTGCTTCACCATCACGCGCCCCCTCAGCACAAAGCCCGAACCCCGAAGCCGCGGACCATCGACCTCCGCGACCCACAACTTGACATTGACTAGATTGCCCACTCAACCAGAACTTGTCAATGCCTAGATCGCAGAAACTTGTCGCCGCCTAGATTCGGCGTACGCTGCCACCCATGACACCCGCGCAACAGCCGTCCCCCCGCCGCCCCTACCACCACGGCGACCTGCGTCGAGCCCTCCTCACCGCCGCGCTGGACGCCATCGCCGTCGACGGCCCGTCGGCTGTGAGTCTGCGCGATCTCGCACGCCGGGCCGGTGTCTCGCACGCGGCGCCCGCCCATCACTTCCGGGACCGCACGGGCCTGCTCACGGCGATCGCCGCCGAAGGATTCGGGCTGCTGGCGACCGCGCTCTTCGAGGCCGAGAACCTGAGGAACGCGGGTGTGCGCTACGTCCGCTTCGCGCGCGAGCACCCCGCGCACTTCCAGGTGATGTTCACGCCCGAGCTGCTCCGCGCCGACGACCTGGAGCTGACCACGGCCCGCGCCCTCGCCGGCGACGCCCTGCGCGGCGCCGTCTCCACCGTCGTCCCCGAGGACCGTGGCATCGACGCCCGCCTGGCCGGAGTTGCCGCCTGGTCCCTGGCCCACGGCTTCGCCACGCTGCTCCTCAGCCACAACCTGGACGGCCCGGTCGGCGACAAGGATCCGGAGGAGGTGTTCCGGACGCTGGCGGCGATGCTGTTCGAGAGCCTGCCCGTGAGCGAGTCCTGAGCCGACGCTTGACCTGAAGTCCACTTGAGGTCTCAGAGTGATCGGCATGACCACCGAAACAGCCGACACAGCTGAGACAGCCGACATGAAGGCCATCGCCGACGTCGTCGCCACCGTGGAGCGCACCCAGCGCGCCAAGGACGCCGAAGGCTTTCTCGCCCTCTTCCACCCCGACGCCCTGTGGACGACCGCCCACGGCAAGGTCCTCATCGGCTTCGACGCCATCGCCGAGTTCACCCGCGCCGTGCTGCCCGCCGCCACCTGGGACGGCGAGGTCACCTACGAGGTGGCGCACGCGCAGTTCCTGCGGCCCGACGTGGCGGCCGTCAAGGTCCGGCAGGTGTACCACTCACCGAGCGGCGACACCGAGGGCGCCCCGCTGTACGTCATGACCAAGCAGGACGACGGACGGTGGCTGCTGCACGCCTGCCAGAACACCGAGGTGCGGGTCGACTAGGACCCGCCCGCGCCGCCGACCGCCCGCTCACGCCCCGCCGACCGCCCGCTCACGCCCCGCCGACCGCCCGCTCACGCCCCTGCGATCGTCCGGCTCACGATCCCGGGGCCGCCCGGCTCACGATCCCGGGACGCCCCGCTCACGATCCCGGGACCGCCCTCAGGACCCCAGAATCGACGCCAGGAACTCTCCGACCCACCCCAGCAACTCCCGCCCGACCAACGGCTTTCCGCCCACCTTCGCCGTCTTCGGGCGCGGGACCAGCAGCTGGTGCGCCGCCGGCTTGATGACGGTGCCGGGGTACAGGCGCTTGACCCTGAGTTCCTGGGACTCGCGCAGTTCCACGGGGGCGAAGCGGATGTTGGTGCCCTGCAGGACGATCTCGCCGACGCCGCACGCGCGGGCCAGCATGCGCAGGCCTGCCACGAGGAGGAGGTTCTCGACGGGCTCGGGCAACTTGCCGTAGCGGTCGACGAGTTCCTCGCGTACGGACTTGACGTCCTCCTCCGTGTTGGCGGAGGCGATGGCGCGGTACGCCTGGAGGCGGAGGCGCTCGCCGGGTGCGTAGTCGTGCGGGACGTGGGCGTCGACGGGGAGCTCGATCTTGACCTCGAGCGGAGGCTCCTCCTCGACGCCGCCTTCCAGGGACGCCCGGTAGTCCGCGACGGCCTCGCCGACCATGCGGACGTACAGGTCGAAGCCGACGCCGGCGATGTGCCCGGACTGCTCGCCGCCGAGGAGGTTGCCCGCGCCTCGGATCTCCAGGTCCTTCATGGCGACGTACATGCCCGCGCCCATCTCCGTGTGCTGGGCGATGGTGGCGAGGCGCTCGTGGGCGGTCTCGGTCAGCGGCTTCTCCGGCGGGTACAGGAAGTACGCGTACCCGCGCTCGCGCCCACGCCCGACACGGCCGCGCAGCTGGTGCAGTTGGGACAGGCCGAAGTTGTCGCCGCGCTCCACGATCAGGGTGTTGGCGTTGGAGATGTCGATGCCGGACTCGACGATCGTCGTCGAGACGAGTACGTCGAACTTCTTCTCCCAGAAGTCGACGACGACCTGCTCCAGCGACTGCTCCGACATCTGGCCGTGTGCCGTCGCGATACGGGCCTCCGGAACGATCTCGCGCAGGCGTGCGGCTGCCCGGTCGATCGACTCGACCCGGTTGTGGATGTAGAAGACCTGGCCCTCGCGCAGCAGTTCACGGCGGATCGCGGCGCCGATCTGCTTCTCCTCGTACGGGCCGACGAAGGTCAGGACCGGGTGGCGTTCCTCGGGGGGTGTCGTGATCGTCGACATCTCCCGGATGCCCGTGACCGCCATCTCCAGGGTCCTCGGGATCGGGGTCGCGGACATCGTCAGGACGTCGACGTTCGCGCGCAGCTTCTTCAGCTGTTCCTTGTGCTCGACGCCGAAGCGCTGCTCCTCGTCGACGATGACCAGGCCCAGGTCCTTGAACTTGGTCTCCGACGAGAACAGCCGGTGCGTGCCGATCACGATGTCCACCGAGCCTTCGCGCAGGCCCTCCAGGACCGCCTTCGCCTCGGTGTCGGTCTGGAAGCGGGACAAAGCCCGGGTGTTGACCGGGAACTGCGAGTAGCGCTCGGAGAACGTCCCGAAGTGCTGCTGCACCAGCAGGGTCGTGGGGACCAGTACGGCCACCTGCTTGCCGTCCTGGACCGCCTTGAAGGCGGCGCGGACCGCGATCTCCGTCTTGCCGTAGCCGACGTCGCCGCAGATCAGGCGGTCCATCGGGACCGACTTCTCCATGTCCTCCTTGACCTCGGCGATGGTCGTCAGCTGGTCGGGCGTCTCGGCGTACGGGAAGGCGTCCTCAAGCTCGCGCTGCCAGGGGGTGTCCGAGCCGAAGGCGTGCCCGGGGGCCGCCATGCGCGCGCTGTAGAGCTTGATCAGGTCGGCCGCGATCTCCTTGACGGCCTTCTTGGCCCGTGCCTTGGTCTTCGTCCAGTCGGCGCCGCCCAGGCGGTGCAGGGTGGGGGCCTCGCCGCCGACGTACTTGGTGATCTGCTCCAGCTGGTCGGTGGGGATGTACAGCCGGTCGCCGGGCTGGCCGCGCTTGGCGGGGGCGTACTCCACGACGAGGTACTCGCGCGTGGCGCCCTGCACGGTCCGCTGCACCATCTCGATGTAGCGGCCGACGCCGTGCTGCTCGTGGACGATGTAGTCGCCCGCCTCCAGGGTGAGCGGGTCGATCGTCTTGCGGCGGCGGGCGGGCATGCGGGCGCCGTCCTTGCCGGCTGCCTTCTGCCCGGTCAGGTCGGTCTCGGTCAGGACGGCCAGCCGGAGCGCCGGGTCCACGAAGCCGTAGTCGATCGAGCCGCAGGCGACATGGACGACCGACGGGGAGATCTCCCCGAGGTCGGCCTCCAGGCGGGCCGCCACGCCCTCGCCGCCGAGCACCTCGACCGTGCGGGCCGCGGGGCCGTGCGCCTCGGTCACGAAGACCGTGCGCCAGCCGTCGGCGAGCCAGCCCTTGGTGTCGGCGAGGGCCTTCGCGGTGTCACCGCGGTAGGTCTCCGGGGCGTGCATGCCGAGCTTGAGGGTGTCGGCCTCCTGGACGAGATCCGCGGCGAACGGCGACACCGACCACCACATCATCTCCAGCTCGCGCGCCCGGTCGCGGACGTCCGCGATGGACCACAGGGAGGCCGCGCCGACGTCGATGGGCGCTTCGCCGCCGCCGGCCGTGGCGGCCCAGGACGCCTGGAGGAACTCCTGACTCGTCGCCACGAGGTCGGCGGCACGCGTGCGTACCCGCTCCGGGTCGCACACGACCGCCATGGCGCCCTTGGGCAGGACGTCGAGCAGCAGCTCCATGTCGTCGACGAGGACGGGGGCGAGGGACTCCATGCCCTCGACGGCGATGCCCTCGGCGATCTTGCCGAGCAGTTCGCCGAGCTCGGGGTGCTGTTCGGCGAGGGCACGCGCGCGGGCGCGCACGTCGTCGGTGAGGAGGAGCTCGCGGCAGGGCGGGGCCCACAGGCCGTGCTCGGCGACTTCGAGGGAGCGCTGGTCGGCGACCTTGAAGTAGCGGATCTCCTCAATGTCGTCGCCCCAGAACTCGACGCGCAGAGGGTGTTCCTCGGTGGGCGGGAAGACATCCAGGATGCCGCCTCGGACGGCGAACTCACCGCGCTTCTCGACGAGCTCCACGCGCGCGTAAGCGGCGGCCGCGAGGGCGTCCACGACCGCGTTCAGGTCAGCGGTCCGGCCGGTCCTCAGGGCCACCGGTTCCAGGTCGCCGAGGCCCTTGACCTGCGGCTGGAGGACGGATCGTACGGGCGCCACCACCACGGAGACCGGGCCCGTCTCGGGGTCGTCGGTGCTGGGGTGGGCGAGCCGGCGCAGGACCGCGAGGCGGCGTCCGACGGTGTCGCTGCGGGGGCTGAGGCGTTCGTGCGGGAGGGTCTCCCAGGACGGGTACTCCGCCACGCCCTCCGGGGGAAGGAGGGAGCGCAGGGCTGCCGCGAGGTCCTCGGCCTCCCGGCCCGTCGCCGTCACCGCGAGGACCGGGCGGTCGGTCTCGCGGGCGAGGGCGGCGATCGCGAACGGACGGGCCGCCGGGGGGCCGACCAGGTCGACGTGCATGCGGTTGCCGTCTGCGGCCGCCGTGATCGCTTCCGCGAGGGCGGTGTCCTTGACTACGGCGTCGAGCAGACCGTGCAGGCTCATGGAGGGGGGCTTTCCGTCCTGGGTGGGCAACACGAAGATCCCGACACGTGTTGCGGGCCGGGGGCTTCCAGCGTACGTCGCTGCGCGGGCGGGTGCCGGGGCTGTGGATAACGTCCGTTCTCTGGTCGTCGGCGTTGGCGTGACGTCGTGAAGGGGCTCCGCCCCTTCGACCCCGCCGGGGCTGCCGCCCCGGACCCCGCTTCGGCCCTGGACGGGCCTCGTCCTCAACCGCCGGACGGGCCGGCTTGTACGGACCGGCGCCTCACACGTCCGACCGGCCGGAGCGCGCAGGCCGGCGCCAGGAAGTGACCGACTCGCACGGGTGGACGAAAACCCGAACGTGCGTACCGCGTAAGGTCCCCCCATGCCCACCCCCGCCACCTCCCCGACCCGGGACACGTCCTCGGACCCCCACATACCGGCGCCCGCCCCGCGCGAGCCGGGGCGCGCGCAGCCCGATCCCGGGCGGCGTGATCCGTGGCTGCTGGCTGTCGCGCTGTTCGTCGGGTATGCGGTCGTCTCGGTCGGTCGTTATCGGCATCTTGGGCAGCGGTCGTGGGATCTGGGGATATTCGAGCAGGTCATCCGGTCGTACGCGCATCTTCAGGCCCCCGTCGCCGATCTGAAGGGGCCGGGGTTCAACATCCTGGGGGATCACTTCAGCCCGGTGACCGTGCTGCTGGCGCCGTTGTACCGGGTCTTCCCCTCGTCGGTGACGCTGCTCGTCGCGCAGGCGGCGCTGTTCGCGCTGTCCGCCGTGCCCGTCACCCGCGCCGCGGCCCGGCTGCTCGGACGGCGGCGGGGGCTCGCGATCGGTATCGCGTACGGGCTGTCGTGGGGGCTGCAGCAGGCAGTCGACTTCGACTTCCACGAGATCTGCTTCGCCGTCCCCCTCATCGCCTTCGGCCTTGAGGCGCTTCTCGGGCAGCGCTGGCGCGCCGCTCTGCTGTGGGCGGTCCCGCTCGTCCTCGTGAAGGAGGACCTGGGGTTCACCGTCACCGCCCTCGCCGTGGTCGTCGCCTGGCGGGCACGCCACCTCTCGCCGCGCGCGTTCCGGTATGCCCTCGGCGTCGCCGTGTTCGGCGTGGTGGCCGTCGCTCTCACGCTGCTCGTGGTCATACCGAGCTTCAACTCCGCCGGCACCTACGACTACTGGAACAAGGTGAGCGAGTCCGGTGGCGGCGGCCCCCTCGACGGTCTCGACACCAAGCTCCGCACGCTGTGCTGGCTGCTCATCCCCACCACCGGGCTGCTCGCGCTTCGGTCCCCGATCCTGCTCATCGCCCTGCCCACCATCGGCTGGCGTTTCGTCTCCTCCTACTCGCAGTACTGGGGCACCGACTGGCACTACAGCGCCGTCCTCATGCCCGTCGTCACCCTCGCGCTCGTCGACGCCCTCGACACCGCCCGGCACAGCACGCGCGCGTGGCTGCGGTCGTACGTCCTGCACCTGCCGGCCGCCGTCGCCGCGGCATCGGTCGCGCTGACGACCTCGCTGCCGCTGTCGGCGCTGACCGAGGGGGAGATCTATCGCAAGCCCGCGCGCGTGAGTGCCGTCGAGCGGCTTCTTGGCACGGTTCCGGACGGCGCCTCCGTCGAGGCGAACATCGCCCCGATCAGCCGGCTCACCTCACGCTGCCGCGTCTTCTGGGTCACCAACACGCAGGGCATCGACCCGGACTTCATCGCTCTCGACAACTCCCGCAAGCGCTACCGCGATGTCGAGGCCTACGCCCGCACCCTGCACCCCGACGCCCGGTACACGATCAAGGGCACCGCCTACGGAGTCGTACTCCTGGAACGCCGCACGGGATAGCGGCCGGCGCAGCAGGAAGTGCCGCCCCCGCATACGTCCGGGCCCGGTCCGAAGGTGTCGCCTTCGGACCGGGCCCGTCCCCCGCAACCCCCGTGTGCGGTGGCTATTCGGTCGCGATCGCGTTCAGTACGTTCATCCGGCCCGCCCGGAACGCCGGCACCAGGGCCGCGAACAGGCCCACGAAGGCCGAGCCGATGAAGACCCCGATGATCGTCGGCCACGGGATGTCGAGGACGTTCAGGCCCTCCAGGGCGAGCAGCCGCTGGGCCGTGGCGCCCCAGCCCATGCCGAGCCCGAGGCCCAACAGGGCGCCGAACAGGGCGATCACCACGGACTCCATGCGGATCATGCGGCGCAGCTGGCGGCGGGAGAGGCCGATGGCGCGCATCAGGCCGATCTCGCGGGTGCGTTCCACCACCGACAGGGCCAGAGTGTTCACCACGCCCAGGACCGCGACGATGATCGCCAGGGCGAGCAGGCCGTAGACCATGTTCAGGAGCTGGCCCATCTGGTCCTTCAGCTCCTCCTTGTAGTCGGTCTGGTCGCGGACCTGGTACTGCGGGTAGTCGTGCAGCGACTTCTTCAGGGCCGCGTACGCCGCTTCCTCCTGGCCCTCCTTCGCCTTGCCGAACATGATCTGGCTCTGCGGGATCCGGTCGGCGGGGAGGTACTTCTGCACGGTCTCCATGCTGATGTAGCGCGCGCCCTGGTCGAAGGCGGTGTCGTCCTTCGTGATCGCCGCGACCTTCAGCTTCGCCGTATCGCCGTCCTTGAAGGCGACCGTGATCGTGTCGCCGACCCGCACGCCGTGCTTCTTGGCGTAGTCGGAGCCGACCGACATGGCGTCCTTGCCGTACGCGGCGGACAGGGTGCCCTCCGTGGTCGCACGGCGCAGGTCCTCGGCGTACGTCGGGTCGGCGGCCGTGAGCCCGGAGTCGTCGGTCTTGCCGTCCGGCGAGGTCAGGGTGGCCTTGATCTCCTTGTTGCGGGTGACGTGGGCAAGGCCCGGCGTCTGCTGCATGGCCTTCTCGGCCTGCGCCACGATCAGCCCCTGTTGCGGCATGACGATGAAGTCCGCGCCCACCGACTTGTCCAGCTCGCTCGTCGCCGAGGCGACCATCGAGGAGCCGACCACCGACAGACAGGCGACCAGCGCGAGGCCGATCATCAGGGCGGCGCCCGTGGCACCGGTACGGCGCGGGTTGCGCAGGGCGTTGCGCTCGGCCAGGCGGCCGACGGGGCCGAAGGCGCGCAGCAGCACCGCGCTGATCACGCGGACCACGACGCCCGCGAGGAGCGGGCCGATGACCACGAAGCCGATCAGGGACAGCACCACGCCGCCGCCCAGCATCAGCGCGCCGTCGCTCGCCTTGTCCGCGGTGGCGGCCGTGTAGAGGGCGAGGACGCCCGCGCCCGTCAGGACCAGTCCGACCAGGCCGCGGATCCGGCCCGCCTTGCCGTCGGCCGGAGTGCCGGCGTCGCGCAGGGCGGCCATCGGGGAGACCTTGCCGGCACGGCGGGCCGGGAGGTAGGCGGCCAGCACCGTCACCACGACGCCGAGGATCAGACCGACCACAGGGGTCGTGACCTTGACCGTGAGGTCGTCGGTGGAGAGGTTCATGCCGGCCATCGACATGAGCTTCATCAGACCGACCGCGATGCCGACGCCGGCGCCGACGCCGAGGACGGAGCCGACGAAGCCCAGCAGCAGCGCCTCCACCAGGACGGACCGGTTGACCTGCCGGCGGGAGGAGCCGATCGCCCGCATCAGGCCGATCTCGCGGGTGCGCTGGGCGACCAGCATCGAGAAGGTGTTGATGATCAGGAAGATGCCGACGAGGAACGCGATCCCGGCGAAGCCGAGCATGGCGTACTTGATGACGTCCATGAACGCGCTGACGTCCTTGCGGTTCTCGTCAGCGGTCTCCTTGGCCGTCTGGATCTTGTACGCGCCGTCCAGGGACTGTGCGACGTTCTGCTTGAGCTGCGCGTCGCTCACGCCGTTCGCCGCGGTGACGGAGACCTGCGTGAAGCGGCCGGTGGCGCCGAGCAGGGTGCGCTGGGCGGTCTCGGTGTCGAAGTAGACGACGGCCGCGCCCGGGTTGGTGACCTTCCAGGAGGCGATGCCGACGATCCGCGCGCGGATGTCGCCCGTGGCGGCGATGGTGCGCAACTCGTCGCCCAGCTTGAGGTCGTGCTTGTCGGCGGTGTCCGCGTCGACCATGACGTCGGTGGGCCCGCGCGGGGCGTGCCCGGAGGTGATCTCCATGGACTTCTTGTCGTTCTCGGTCCAGTTGCCGGCGAAGGTTGGCGCGCCGGTGGAGGAACCCATGTTCTTGTTCTCGGAGTTGACGACGGTCACGCTCGTCGAGGCGACCGCGCCCTCCGCCTTCCTGACGCCGTCGACGGCCGTGACCTGCTCGACGGTGGAGGCGGGCAGCGAGACGGGCTTGCCGGTGCCGCCTCCGTTGTCCTCGTCCTCGGCGTCCTTGGGGCTGACGGTGACGTCGGAGGAGGTGACGGCGAAGAGCTTGTCGAAGGTGGTGTTCATCGTGTCGGTGAACACGAGCGTGCCGCACACGAAGGCGACCGACAGGAGCACCGCCACGGCCGAGAGGGCCATGCGCCCCTTGTGCGCGAAGAAGTTGCGCATCGAGGTCTTCAGGACGGTCATGACGTACGTCCCCGGGCGTCGAAGTCCTTCATACGGTCCAGGACGGCCTCGGCGGTCGGCTTGTACATCTCGTCGACGATGCGGCCGTCGGCGAGGTACAGCACCCGGTCCGCGTACGAGGCGGCGACGGGGTCGTGCGTGACCATCACGATGGTCTGCCCGAGTTCGGTGACGGACCGCCGCAGGAAGCCGAGGACTTCGGCGCCCGCGCGCGAGTCGAGGTTTCCGGTCGGCTCGTCACCGAAGATGATCTCCGGCCGTGCGGCGAGGGCACGGGCGACGGCGACACGCTGCTGCTGGCCGCCGGAGAGCTGGGTGGGCCGGTGCTTGAGCCGGTCGGAGAGGCCCACGGTGTCGACGACACGCCCCAGCCAGGCCCGGTCGGGCTTGCGGCCGGCGATGTCCATGGGCAGCGTGATGTTCTCGATGGCGTTGAGCGTCGGCAGCAGGTTGAACGCCTGGAAGATGAAGCCGATCCGGTCCCGGCGCAGCTGCGTGAGCTTCTTGTCCTTGAGCCCGGTGATCTCGGTCTCGTCGAGGAAGATCTGGCCGCTGGTGACGGTGTCGAGCCCGGCGAGGCAGTGCATCAGGGTGGACTTGCCGGACCCCGAGGGGCCCATGATCGCGGTGAACTGGCCACGTGCGATGTCCACGTCGACGTGGTCGAGAGCGACGACCCGGGTCTCCCCCGATCCGTACGCCTTGACGACCTGCCGCGCCCGCGCGGCAACGGCCGTACGCCCTCCAGTACCCCCGTGCCTGGGAATGGTCACAGCCGATGTCACGGTATGTCTCCTATGTCGGTCAGCAGGTGGATCAGTTGTTCTCAGCGGATGGATCGGGAAGACCGTTGCGACGGCCGGTCACTGCTACGACCGTCAGTCTCGTCGTGGGAGAGGGGCCGGCGCGCTGGTGCCCAGCCCCCTCTTGTGCGGGGGAAAACCCCACCCCCGCCGGTTCGGTGAGCCGCCCCCCAGCGGCGTAAAGCCAGGTTAAGGACGGACACCGGGGTGTCTCGTCCTCCGCCGGTACGAACCCTCCCCGACCCCTGGTACGGAGGTACCCCTAGGGGCACTCCACCCTTCGATGGAGAGCGTCTCGGGGTCGTCTCCTCCCTCGGACCCATCGAGCCTCCACCCTCCCGCCGCGTGAGGGTCAAGTGGGAAGCTGTTCGGCGGCAGATAGGTGCAAGGGGAAAGCAACAGGAGAGGACCCCGGTGGGCAGTACGAGACCCGCGATACGCGACACCGCACAGCGCACCGGAACCCACAAGCGGTCAGCCGTGGTCGCGGCCCTGATGCTCGCGATGGCGCTGGCGGCACTCGACGCCACCATCGTCTCCACCGCCGTACCGCAGATCGTCGGCGACCTCGGCGGCTTCTCTGTGTTCTCCTGGCTGTTCTCCGGCTATCTGCTGGCCGTGACGGTGACCCTCCCGGTCTACGGCAAGCTCTCCGACACCTTCGGCCGCAAGCCGGTGCTGATCGCGGGCGCGGCCCTGTTCCTGCTGGGGTCGCTGCTGTGCGCGGTGGCCTGGAACATGGGGGCGCTGATCGCGTTCCGGATCGTGCAGGGGCTGGGCGGCGGGGCCCTTCAGGGGACGGTGCAGACGCTGGCCGCCGACCTGTACCCGCTCAAGGAACGCCCGAAGATCCAGTCCAGGCTGTCGACGGTGTGGGCGGTCTCGGCAGTGGCCGGTCCCGGGGTGGGCGGAGTCCTGGCGGCGTACGCGAACTGGCGCTGGATCTTCCTGATCAACCTGCCCGTCGGGGCGGTCGCGTTGTGGCTGATCGTGCGCTGTCTGCACGAGCCGCAGCGCACCAAGGACGCGGGTGCGCGGACGACGGCCACGCGCGCGCGTGTCGACTGGGCGGGCGCGCTGGCGGTGTTCGCGTGCGGGGGCGCGCTGCTCACGGCGCTGGTGCAGGGCGGGGTGGCGTGGCCGTGGCTGTCGGTGCCGTCGATCGCCTTGTTCGCCACGGGACTTGCGCTCGCGGTGGTCGTGGTGATCGTGGAGCGCCGGGCGGCCGACCCGATCATCCCCGGGTGGGTGTGGCGGCGCCGGACGATCGCGGCGGTGAATCTGGCGCTGGGCGCGCTGGGGCTGCTGATGGTGGCGCCGACGGTGTTCCTGCCGACGTACGCCCAGTCGGTGCTCGGTCTGGCCCCGGTGGCGGCCGGATTCGTGCTGTCCGTGTGGACGTTGAGCTGGCCGGTGTCGGCGGCGTTCAGCCAGCACGTGTACCGCAGGATCGGCTTCCGCAACACGGCGATGCTGGGGATCGGGACGGCGTCGCTGATCCTGCTGGCGTTTCCGTTCCTGCCGTATCCCGGGCAGGCGTGGCAGCCGACGCTGCTGATGCTGTTGCTGGGTGCGGCACTTGGGTTGTTCCAACTGCCGCTGATCGTGGGCGTGCAGTCGACGGTGGGCTGGTCGGAGCGGGGCACGACGACGGCGTCGGTGCTGTTCTGCCGCCAGACGGGGCAGACGCTGGGCGCGGCGCTCTTCGGCGCGGTCGCCAACGGGGTGCTGGCGTCACGGCTCGGCGGGGCGAGCGACCTGGACTCGGTGACGCGGGCCCTGGATTCCGGCAGCGCTGCACCGGAGGCGACCAGGCGGGCCATCGCCGACGCGGTGCACGCCGTGTATCTGGGGGCGTCCGCTGCGGCGGCGCTGGCCTTCCTGATGCTGTTGCTCCTGGCACCGAGGCGGTTCCCGGTGCTGAAGGAGGACGACTCACGGACGACGGACGGTGACCTCGGGGTGGGCCGCTGACGGCCCGTCGAGGACGGGCTGCGGGACGCCCTTCAGGTGCTGGTCGAAGAACGCGGCGACGTATGTGCGCGTGAGGGCCAGCGAACGCCCGTAGGGCAGCGGCGCGGTGTCCGGGATGCCGACGAGTTCCCCGAGCAGGGGTGCGTCGGTGAAGGAGCCGTGGTCGGTTCCGGCGAAGGTCAGCCAGCGCTTCCAGCCGTCGAGGTCGGCCCAGGTCCGGTCCCACGTCTTGTCCTGCGGCGGCCTGTTCTCGGCCCCGATCATCAGGAAGGGCCTGCCGTCGAGCCCGTCTGCGGGTACCGGGGCGAAGAAGGTGCCGTCCATGTTCACGCCGGCCCGCACGCGTGCGTCGGCGGCCATCGTCGCGGCGGCGGCGTTGCCACCGATGGAGTGCCCGGCCATGCCGATCCGCTTCGCGTCGATCACGCGCGCGTACCGCCACGCAGGGTGCCGCCCGGTCAGCCGGTCGAGCACGAAGGAGACGTCCTCGGCACGGCTCTTCGCAACGGTCGAACCGCCGATCGAGGGGAACTCGTCGCAGATGGCGCAGGGCAGCGTCTGCCCGTCGGGAAGGCTCGTACCGGCGTTCTCGTACGGGTGGTCGACCAGCGCGACGACGTAACCGCGGCTTGCGAGGTCCTCGGCGAGACCGGTCAGGGTCGCGCGCGGCAACGTGAACCCGGGCGAGAGCACGACGAGCGGGAACCTGCCGTGCGCCGGGCGGGCCTCGGTGCGCGCCCAGGTGCGTACGCCGCTGATCGTCTCCGGCGGAACCGTGGCGTCCGGGATCCTCAGCTCCAGCAGCAGACGGGCCTCTTCGGCGGTCATGTAGGGAGCCGTCGGTCCGCCCGTGCCGGGGCGGGCGGGGTAGTACATGGACACCATCAGCTGACGGGCGCCGGCGGACGGCACCCAGGGGTCCGGTCGGTCGTGGTCGACGAGGTGGAGGGTGTCGCGGCCGACGGCGTGCGGGCCAGTGGGACGCGGGAGCCGGGCCGACGCGGCGGGGGTGGTGGAGGCCGCGGAGTCGGTGAGGGCAGAGGCAGCGGAGGCGGGCGCGGCGGAGGCGGGCCCCGCGGCGACCGCGGGCAGGGCCAGGGCGGGCCCGAGCGCGAGGACGGCGAACGCGGCGACCGCTAAGAAGCGTGATCGGTTCATGCAGAGGACGGTAGGCCGCGGGCCCTGACCGGGCATCGACCCGAAGTCCCCTCCTCCGGACGCCCGGTGGTACCGCGGGCGGACACATACCCTGGCCGTCATGCTGACCCTGGAACGCCTGCGAGCCGACCACGCGCCCGCCCTTCTCGCCTTCGAGGCGGAGAACCGGGAGTACTTCGCGCGTACGATCCCGGACCGCGGCGACGCGTACTTCGAAGCCGCCGGGTTCGCCGCCAGGCACCAGGCCCTGCTGGCCGAGCAGGACGCCGGGATCTGCCACTTCCATCTCGTGCTGGACGCCGAGGGACGCATCGTGGGGCGGGTCAACCTGGTCGACGTCGAGGACGGTTGCGCCGAACTCGGCTACCGCGTCGGCGAACGGGCGGCCGGCAAGGGGGTCGCCACGGCGGCGGTGGCGCAGCTGTGCCGGATGGCCGCGACGACGTACGGACTGACGTCCCTGGTCGCCAGGACCACCCTGGACAACCTCGCTTCCCGGACCGTCCTGGAGAGGAATGACTTCACCGCCGTGGAGGACGTCACCATCGACGGCCGGCCCGGGATCCGCTACCGGCTCTCACCTGACGTCATGGTTCACCTGAAGTAGCGCCGTCGTTGCCTGCTGTAGCCCACAGTCACTCAAAAGTCAGAGTTAACGGGGGTAACACTCCAGGTCAGACACGGTTCGGTGAAGGAAGTGCATACCGACCACTCAGTTTGACGAAACCCTCGCGCTCAATAGGTACTCCGAAGTAACGTGCGTGGCTCGCCCGCCCCCCACACTCCCTGCGGTCCGCCGCACCGGACCCGAGTCACGCAAGGAGCACCGGGATGTCCTCCCCGTACGACCCATACGCCGGGTACCCCTGGCAAACCCCCGACCCGCCGCAACCACCCCCACCCCCACAGCACCGAACCCCCGATCACCCACCGCTCGGGCACCACCGTGACCTGCGGGTCCTGCGCACCGCGTACCGCTGGCAGCGGCGCGTGGCGACGCTCACCGCGCTCGGCTACTTCACGCTCTTCCTGATCCTGTCCGCCTTCGCGCCCGGGTTCATGTCGGACACGGTCACCGACGGCCTGCCCGCAGGCCTGCTGCTCGCACTGCTCCAACTGCCGGTCACCTGGCTGGCGATATGGCTGTACGAGCACACCGCCCGCCGGTACGTCGACCCGCTCGCGGACCGCATCCGCAAGGAGGCAGCGGTGGACGCCAAGCGGGAGTCGGGCAAGCGGGAGACGGACAGGCGGGGCACGGGGCAGAGGGAGACGTGGCGATGACGGAATTCAGCGATAACGCGCAGGCGATGTCGCTGGTCGCCTTCTGCGCGGTGGCCACCGTCACGCTGCTGCTGTGCGTGATGACGGGCCCGGACCGGGACGACCTCGACGAGTTCTACACGGGCTACAGCTCCCTGTCCCCGATGCGCAACGGCCTGGCGATCGGCGGCGACTACATCAGCGCGGCCACCGTGCTCGGGACCACCGGTGTGGTCGCGCTGTGCGGTTACGACGGGATCGTGCTGGCCCTGAGCACCGCCCTGTCGCTGATGCTGCTGATGTTCCTGCTGGCCGAACCCCTGCGCAACGCAGGCCGGTTCACCATGGGCGACGCGCTCGCGCGCCGGATGCCGGGGCGGGGCGTACGGATCGCGGCCTGCGCGGTGACGCTGGCCGCGCTGGTGCCGCTGATGCTCGTGCAGCTGGCCGGGACCGGGCAGCTGCTGGCGTTCATCCTCGGATTCTCGAGCGACACCCTGAAGACCGGGTGCATCGTCGGCCTGGGCGTGCTGATGATCAGCTACGCGGCGATCGGCGGGATGAAGGGCACCGCGCTCATCCAGATCCTGAAGCTGGTGATGCTGCTCGGATCGGGCGCCGTGGTCGCCGTCATGGTGCTGGACCGGTTCGACTGGGATCCGGGCGCGCTGTTCAACGCGGCGGCGGACGGCAGCGGGGTCGGCCCGGCGTTCCTGCAGTCGGGTCTGCAGTTCGCGGGCGGCCCGCATCCCCGGCTCGACATGATCAGCTCCCAGCTCGCGGTCGTCCTCGGCGGTGGGGTCCTGCCGCACATCACCATGCGCATGTACACGGCGTCGGGCGCCCGTCAGGTGCGCCGCTCCATGTCGTGGGCGGTGTCGAGCGTGGCGCTGTTCGTGCTGGTGATCACGGTGGTCGGCTTCGGCGCGACGGCACTGATCGGACGTGAGGTGATCGCCGGGGCGGACCCGCAGGGCAACACGGCGTTTCTGCTGGGCTCCAGGGCCGCGTTCGGCGCCGAGGTCTCCACCGCGGAGACCCTGCTGTTCACGGCGGTCACCACGGCCATCTTCCTGACCGTGCTCGCCTCGGTCGCCGGCATGATCCTCGCCTGCGCCAACTCCCTCGCCCACGACGTGTTCGCCACTCGGCTGCGGGAGCTGTCCGGGCGCCGCGAGATGATGGTGGCCCGGCTGGCGGCGCTGGCGGTGGGCGTCCCGGCGATCGTGCTGGCGACGATGGTCCAGCACCGCAGCCTTCAGCCGCTGGTGACGCTGTCCTTCACGCTGGGCGCCTCGGCGATCGCCCCTGCCCTGGTCTACAGCCTCTTCTGGCGCCGGTACACACGGACCGGTCTGCTGTGGACGCTGATCGGCGGCTCGCTGGTCGTGCTGGTGATGATGCCGGGGACCAATCTGGTCTCCGGATCGCCGGTCTCGGCCTTCCCCGAAGCCGACTTCAACTGGTTCCCGTTCACCACACCCGGGCTCGTGTCGATTCCGGCCGGGTTCCTCCTCGGCTGGCTGGGGACGGTCGTGTCGGGGCGGAACAAGTCGGAGGAACAGCGACGGCAGTACGAGGCCGTCGAGGGGTGGATTCTGGCGGGGGCGGTACGCAGGGGGAACTGAGCCTGCCGCACGGAGCCGAGGTCGGGGTCGGGGTCCGCTCCGGATCCCGACCCCGCTTCACTCCAGGGCCGCCTGCCGCTCCAGCGTCGACAGGCTGTTGCGCATCTGGTCCATCTGCATCCGCACCTCGTCCCACGTCTCCCCGTGCTCGCGCAGCACCTGCTCCGTGTCCCGGGCGATCTCCTCCGCCCGCTGCCGGGCCTGCTCGACCACCTCCTCCGCACGCGCCCGCGCCTCCTCCTGGAGGGTCTTCGCCGACGTCTCCGCGTCCGCGAGCTCCTGCTGAGCCTCGGCCAACGCGGCCTCGGCCCGCGCCACCCCCTCCTCCTCCGCCGCCGCCACCGCGGCCAGCCCCTTCTCGGTCTCCCGCTCGAACTCCGCCTCCCGTTCGGCGTGCTCCTTGGCCTGCTGGGCGAGCAACACCTTGGTGCGCTGGCGGGCCTCGCGCATCGGGCCGAGCACCTCCCCGCGCTCCTCCTTCACCTCACGCCGGGCAGCGATACGGATCTCGCCCGCCTCACCGCGCGCGGTGAGCAACCGCTGACGGGCCCACTCCTCGGCCTCGGCGCTCACGGCATCGGCGTGCGCCTGCGCGGCGTCACGCACCTCGTCCGCGTACGTCTGAGCCTCCTCCATCAGCCGCTTCGCCTCCTTGCGCGCCCCCTCCCGCACGGCCGTGGCCTCCTCCTGCACCATCTCGAACAGCCGCCACGCCCGGTGCCCGAGCTCCTCGTACGTCTGCGGGTCGAGCTCCTCCACCACCCCGCGCAGCCGCTCCGCCTCCGCATCCATCTCCCTGGCGAGCACGGTGAGCCGGGCAGCCCGCTCCCAGGCGGCGTCACGGTCGCGAAACAGGTCGTCGATGTAGGCGTCGACCTGTTCGGGACGGTAGCCACGCCCTCGTACGACCACGAAGTCGTAGAGCGGGACCGGTGCGCTGCTCATCCTTGAACCCCTCTCCGCCGAACGGATGCGAAATGATGATTTAGCGCACATCTTGATGTATCGGGCGGAAGCGTTCATAACGCGACACTCCGCGCAGGGGGCACGGCGCGGTGGGCACAGAGGCACAAAGGCGCGACGAGTAGCGCATACGCAAAGGGCCGGCCCCGGTCGCACAACCGGGAGCCGGCCCTTTCACAACCCGCACGCCGCCGTCAGCGGCACTCGGGTGACATCACCTCACATCTGGCAGCCGCGGGGCGTCACAACAGCCCGTCCCACATCTGCTCCAGCAGCACCGACCACCAGCTCTCCGGCGACCCGAGCGCCGCAGGGTCGAGCGCGGCGAGCTGGGCCTGGAAGTCGACGGTCCAACGGCCCGCCTGCTCCTGGTTCAGGCCGAAGCGAAGACGCCACATCCGGCCCAGCAGCGCCAGGCAGCGCTGGAACTCGAGCAGGCCCGTGTTCACGAACTGCGGCGGTACGGGCGCGCCGCCCGGGCCGGCCTCCACGGGCACGGCGACGATGTTCGCCGTGCCGTACTGCACACAGATCGCCTTGCCGAAGTCGCTGCCCATCACCAGGTACGACCCCGCGTCCGACGCCGGCTGCACCCCCCGCTCCTGCGCCAGCTCGGCCAGCGTCGGAACGGGCCGCCCCGGCTGGGCCTGCGCCCAGAAGAACGGACCCATGTCCATCGGCAGACCGCCGACCACCAGGCAGTGCGCCACGACCGGCGGCACGCCCTGCCGGGACACGGCGGCCTGCTCGAACCGGAAGAGCCCCGGCCCGAACGCGCCCGCCAGCTCCTGCGCCACGCCCTCCGGCGGAATCGGCGGCACCGGCTGGACCGGCTGCACCGGGACACGCACCGGCGCCGGCCGGGCGGGCCCGTCGGCCACCTGGTGCAGCTCGCCCTGATGGGCGATCAGCTGCTGCATGCCCTGCTGCCGGCTCGCATGATCCGTGCCGTACGGCGCGATCGACGTGATCCGCGCCTGCGGCCACTGCTCCCGGATCATCCGCGCGCAGTACGCGCCCGGCAGCTCACACGACTCCAGCTCCGTGTGCAGCTCCAGCACCTGGTCCGGGGGCACGTTCATGCCCCGCAGCTCGTGGAAGATCTGCCACTCCGGATGCGGCGTGCCCGGCGCCGAACGCCGGATGAGCTGCTGCTCCGACCCGTCCTGCGCACGGTAACGGAGAACGGCCTGGTAGCCGGGGCCCACGGTCGGCTGACCGGCGGGCGGCTGGGGGTAGCCGTACGCCGGAGGCTGACCCGGACCGGGCTGACCGGGCGGGGGGACCGCGCCGGGCGGCATCGGGGGTTGAGGGGCGCCGGGCGGCGGCATCCCCGGGGCGCCGGGGGCCATGCCCGGAGCGCCGGGCGGCATGCCGGGTCCGCCGGGCGGCGCACCGGGGGCGCCCGGCGGCATGCCCGGAGCTCCGGGCGGCTGCGGCGCGCCGGGTGCCGACGGCGGAGGCGGCACACCGGGTCCGCCCACCGGGGGCGCGGCCAGCACCGTCTCCGCGTGGTGAACACCATCGCGAGCGCCACCGGGGGCACCCGGAGGCTGCGGAGCGCCGGGCGGGTTCGGGACGCCAGGCGGATTCTGCGCACCCGGCATACCCGGAGCGCCCGGAGCACCGGGCGGGTTGGGAAGACCGGGCGGATGGGGCGCACCCGGCGCCCCAGGGAGTCCAGGCGGTCCCGGTGGCTGCGGAGCGCCGCCCATCTGGCTCGGGTCGGCCAGCACGGTCGCGGCATGGTGCACACCGCCCGGGGGCGTACCGCCAGGCGTGCCGGGCGGGTTGGGGGCGCCCGGAGGCTGCGGCGCGCCGGGCATACCGGGCGCACCCGGGGCACCGGGCGGCTGCGGAATGCCGGGCCCGCCGACGGCACCCGGCCCCTGCGGAGCCCCCGGCCCGGCAGCACCCTCAGGCCCGGGACCGAGCCCCGGCACCATCTGCGTCGGAACGTACCCGCCTGCCGGCGTCCCCGGAGCACCCGGCGTCCCCGGAGCTCCCGGCGGAGGCGGCGGCGTGGCCCCACCCCGCGCACGAGGAGGCGCCGCCTTGCTCGTCGCGGCATCGGCGATGTCCCCGGCGTTGGGCGCCAGCGACCGCCCGGGCGCACCCGGAGCCTGCGGCGCACCCTGCGGGTAGCCGTAGGAGGGCGCAGGCGGCGGCGTGGCACCAGGCGCGGGGACGCCCGGCGCACCCGGACCCTGCGGGTACCCGTACGAAGGAGCCTCCGGCGGCGGAGGCGTCGCGCCCGGCGTGTCGGAACCGTCCAGCGCCGGCGAGACCGCGGTCTTCGGAAGCTGGCTGCCGCCCGACATCAGTGCCGTCTTCGCGTCGGGCGGCGTGGCGTCGTCAGCGCTCAGCGGCGGCGCGAACACCGTCTCCGGCAGCGGCACCGAACGGTCCTCACCGGGATCGGCGTTGGTGTCCGTACCGGCCCAGGGAGTCGCCCCCTCGGGCACTCCGGGCTCCCTCGGCGGAGGAGTCGACGAGGACGCGGCGCCCACGGGCACCCCGCCCTGCGTCTCGGGCAACGACCCGGCATCCGACGTACCGGCGACCGCACCGGTGTCGAAGTCCGAAATCGAAGCCGAGCCCGAACCGGAGCCCGAACCCCCGTCCCGCCGGTCCGGAACGCCCATCCGGTCCGCCGCCTCCTGCAACCACTCGGGCGGGGTCAGGAGGAACGACGTCTGATTCAGATCGACCCGCGCCGGAGCCGCCGGCGCCGGTGCCGCGGCCGCGTCCTCACGGCCGTACTCCTCCTCGTACCGACGGATCACCTCGCCCACCGGCAGCGCCGGCCACAGCGTGGCCTCCCCGCTGTCCCGGGCGATCACCAGCCGCTGTGCGCCGCCGTCCGAACGCGGCCCGTCCGCACGGTCCTCGGCCCACACCACGAACCCGAGCCCGAACTCCCGTACCCGCACCTCACGATGCTGGTACGCCGGCACCTCGCCGTTGATCCACTCTTCCGCACGCTCCTGCGCCTGCGCGAACGTCACCATCGCGAAGCTCACTCCCCCACAGCCGCGGCAGCAACGGGCACCACACGCGCGAACCCACCGTCCACCATCAGATTCGCCACCGTCTCCAACTCCGGCGGAGAACCCGCCAGCCGGGACAGAAACGCGTCGAAGTCCTCACCGCACGGCATCAGCAGTCGCTCCACACGCTCCGCCGGCGACCACGAGGGATCGGCGTCCCGCGCGTCGTCGTACGCGCAGAACCACACCGAACCCAGCCGGTCGCCCTTCACCTTCACGGCCAGCAGCCCGCCCTGCACGAACCCGACACCCAGGTAGTCCTTGGTCAGATGGTCGCGCAGACACTTGTTGACGTAGACCAGGTCATTGACCGCGGCCTCGTCCCGCACCGTGAACAGCGGCTGGTCGACCAGCAGGCCCAACTCCGCGTCCAGCGCCGTGCCCACCGGGGCGCACCCGCCCGCCGCCTTCAGGAACGACCGATACGCGCCCGGCAGCCGGTACCCGAGATCCTCCTCGACACCCAGCGCCTGCGCCTCCGTCACCGCCACACCCGACTTGGGCAGCCGGAAGTGCGCCGGCCGCGTCTCCTGCAACGGCCGTGTCCCCCGCTTGTGATGGTCCACCATCGACGTCGCGATACCGCCGTGATGCCGCAGCAACGCCTTCACCTCGACCGGAACCAGCTCCAGCCGCCGCGAACCCACCACGTGGTGCCACGTCCAGCCGTGCGGCGTCGCCACCGCCGGCACCGTGTCCCACAACTCGTGCCGCGACGCCGCCAGCGCGGCGTTCGCCGACACATAGTCCGTCAGCCGCAACTCGTCGACGCCGAAGCCCTCCGGCGGCTCGGCGATCTCCACCGCCGCGCGCGCATACGGGGAGAAGTCGGGGTGACCACGCTCGTCCACCCGTACTCCTCTCGGGTGACGCGACGCGCGAACCGGATCCGGGAAATTCACGACCTGCCCGGCGTAGGCCGCGTTCGGCGGCGCGGCGTGTCCCCCGGCCTGGCGGCCGGGAGGTGCCCCCAGCCCGAGCCGACCTGTCGTCATGGCGGTTGCCCCCTGCGGCGTTCAGATACGGTCCGCCATGACCACTCTCGGTCACAACGCCCTGTATCACCTGTCTCGTCCCCATCCAAGCGTCACCGCATGGAAAGCGGTGCCGACAGCCTATGCGGTACGACGACACCGGTCACCGGCGCCGGTTGTGACCCCCTCCGCTTCCGTGACCAGCCGTCACCCTGCCGTGACAGCCCGCCCAAACCCGGGCGTGTCGCGGCGCCCCAGCTTCCGCACCTGCCACGCCGTTTGGCACTCTGTGACGTCCGAGAGCATGCCCGGGGGATGCTCGGGAGGGGATGATGAACATGAACGCGACGCAGACAGGCCAACCCGCCGCCAGGTCCGGCGACCCCCGCATCGGCTGGAGCGCCAACGAGAACCCCCACGCGCCCGCCCTCCGCCACCGCCGCGACGGCATACTCCCCACCGTCGCCGCCGCCCTCTCCGTCCGCGGCGAAACCCTCACCGGCACCGCGGCCCGCGGCGACCAGCCCCCCGCACTGCACCACCTCGTCCAGGACTTCCTCGACACCCTCACCAGCGGCCAGCGCGACCGCTTCACCGGCCGCTGCGCCGAGACGATCCTGATCTCACGCCACATCGCCGCGGCCGACGCGACCCGCAGCAAACGCGCCGCGCGCAAACCCATGACCAACGGCGAAGCCCGCAAAGCCCTCAAACAGGCCAAACTGACCGCCCGCCGCATCCGCGAGGACGGCGACCCCCTGCACGGCAGCTTCGCCACCCCGTGTCGCGCCTGCACCGCCCTCAGCGCCCACTTCGGCGTCCGCGTCGTCGACCCGTCAGCGACAGACGGCTGACCCGACTCCCGCCACAGACCGCCGACCCGCCCCCACCACACCCGCACATCCCGCACATCCCATAGGCACCGACGAACGAAGGGCAGATGCACACCGACCGCACCTCCACCACCCGCTTCCCCGTCCCCGTCGACGCCGCCCTGCGCGCCGCCGGCTGGCAACCCGGACGCTGGGACATCAAGCAAGCGGAGATCTGGGCCGACACCCTGCGCGAACACACCTCACCGGCCGGCCACCGCCACGCCGTCTTCCCCGCCGCCGTGGAAGCGTGGGCCGAATTCGGCGGCCTCCACCTCGCACCCACGGGTCCCGGCCGCCAGGTCGCCCCCGCCGCCCTCCACTTCGACCCGCTGCACGGCCTGCACATGGCCCGCACCCTCGGCGACCTCGGCCGCGCCCTCGACACCGAGGTCTGCCCCCTCGGCGCCGAAACCGACACCGAGGCGCTCCTGGCCATCGACACCGAAGGCCGTATCTACGCCCTCGACCACACCGGCGACTGGTACCTCGGCCCCGATATCGACCAGGCTCTCGCCGGCCTCGTCGCCGGCATAGAACCGGCACGGCTCACAGCGGGCTGACACACGGCAACGGCCGCGACGGCCACAGGGCCCAGCGACTGTGGACTGCGGCTACGCCGCCGGAATCACCGCCGACACCCGGAAACCCCCCGCATCCGTCGGCCCCGACACGAACACCCCGCCGAGCGCCACGACCCGTTCCTTCATCCCCACCAGGCCGTTGCCCCCCGACGGCAGCCGGGCCAGCGACGCCGACGACAGCTCCGGCGGCGGCTCGTTCTCCACCTGCATCGCGATCTCCGACACCCGGTGCGCGAGCCGTACATGCGTCTTCGCGCCCGCCGCGTGCTTGTGGACGTTCGTCAACGCCTCCTGCACCACCCGGAACGCCGTCTGCTCGATCTTCGGCGCATACGCCCGCGAGTCCCCCTCCACGGACAGATCCACCACCATCCCCGCCGCGGCGGACTGCTCGATCAGCTCGTCCAACTCCGACAGACAAGGCCCCTCGGCGCCGACCTCGTCCCCGCCGACACCCCGCCCCCGATCGGCCGCCGCCGCGGCAGCGGCCCCCACAGCGGCAAGCGGTACGGCAGCACCCCGAGGCCGGTCCACATCCGAAGGCTGCCGCGCGGCAGCCCCGCTGCGCAGCACCCCGAGCATCTCCCGCAACTCGGTCAGTGCCTGCCGCCCCATGTCCCCCACGAGCGCGGCGTTCTTCACGGCCTTCTCGGGATCCTTGCGCGCCACGGCCTGGAGCGCCGCCGCATGCACCACCATCAGGCTCACCCGATGCGCGACGACGTCATGCATCTCCCGCGCGATCCGGGTGCGCTCCTCGTTCCGCGCCCATTCGGCACGCTCCTCCGCCCGCTCCGCGAGCAACTGAAGCTCCCGCTCCAGACTGTCCGCCCGCTCCCGCAGGCTCTCCATCAGCCGCCGCCGGGCGCCCACATACAGCCCGAGCAGCAGCGGAGGCGCCGTCACACCGAGAGCTGTGGTGACCGACGCGAACGGAATCACCCAGTCCCCGAAGGTCAGATTCCCCCGTGCCACGTCCTGCCGCACCCACACGAACGTCACGATCAGCATCCCGACGAACGACATCCCCGCGAGCGACGCGATGATCCGCCGCGGCAGCTCGGTCGCGGCCAGGGTGTAGAGGCCGACGATGCCCAGCAGGATGCCCATCTGGGCGGGCATGACGGCGATGGACACGAGCACCACGGCTATCGGCCACCGGCGCCGCACCAGGAGCACCGACCCGGCCAGAACCCCGAACACGACCCCCGCGGCCACCGGAATACCGGCATCCCGCGCGAACCGAACCCCCTCCGCTCCGCACTCCAGCGCGGACGCGACGGCCAGACTCACGTCCAGCACGGCACTGCGCAACCTGCCCCACCACCATGGCCCCGCCCCCGGTGGCGGTTCCCCGGCCTGGTCTTCCCCCGTCGTGGTCATGCCTCCAGCCTACGGGCGGGCAGCCTTGGTTTTCCGGCGACTTTTGTGGACTGGCCTACACCACACTCCGTAACCGCACGTAAGCGAAACAGCCCGATATCGCTCGAACTGCGAAGCCGGGCGCAGACGCAGTCCCGAGAGCGGCGTCGATCGCCGGGCCGACCTGTACCGTCGCGAGGAAGGCGCCTGGTACGGCATAGTGTTGGGTGCCGACTCGGCGACCTGACCAATTGTCCGGTCCAGTCGAGTTAATTCCCCCGTGGTGTAATTGGCAGCACTGTGGCTTTTGGTGCCATCTGTCCGGGTTCGAGTCCTGGCGGGGGAGCACGCATCCGGTTCGGGCTCTGACTGCTGACAGCTCAGTCAGGGCCCGCTCCCATGTCCCCCACGAAACACCCCGGTATCCTGCGGATGTCACCCCACCCCCTCCACAGCCGAAGGGCATCCCGTGAGCGCCATTCGCCCGGCAGCCGTCGTCGTTCTCGCAGCGGGTGAGGGCACCCGTATGAAGTCGGCCACACCGAAGGTCCTGCACGAGATCTGCGGACGCAGCCTCGTGGGTCATGTGCTCGCCGCCGCGCGTGAGTTGCAGCCCGAGAACCTGGTCGTGGTCGTGGGGCACGCCCGCGAGAAGGTCTCCGCGCACCTCGGTGAGATCGACCCCGGCGTACGCACCGCCGTACAAGCGGAGCAGAACGGCACCGGGCACGCCGTAAGGATGGCCCTGGAGGAGCTCGGCGGGGCGGTCGACGGGACCGTGGTGGTCGTCTGCGGCGACACTCCCCTTCTGACCGGCGAGACCCTGACCCACCTCGCCGCCACCCACTCCGCCGACGGCAACGCCGTGACGGTGCTGACCGCCGAGGTCCCGGACGCGACCGGGTACGGGCGGATCGTGCGCGACGGCGCCTCGGGTGCGGTGACGGCCATCGTGGAGCACAAGGACGCGAGCGAGTCGCAGCGGGCGATCCGGGAGATCAACTCGGGTGTGTTCGCCTTCGACGGGCAGCTGCTCGCCGACGCTCTCGGGAAGGTCCGTACGGACAACTCGCAGGGCGAGGAGTACCTGACCGACGTGCTGGGGATCCTCCGCGAGGCCGGTCACCGCGTCGGCGCCTCCGTGGCGGGCGATCACCGTGAGATCGCCGGGATCAACAACCGCGTGCAGCTGTCCGAGGCCCGCCGGATTCTCAACGACCGGCTGCTGACCGACGCGATGCTGGCCGGCGTCACCGTCGTGGACCCCGCGACGACCTGGGTCGATGTGACCGTCACCTTCGAGCAGGATGCCGTCGTCCTGCCGGGTACGCAGCTGCAGGGGTCCACCCATCTCGGCGAGGGCGCGGAGGTCGGCCCCAACAGCCGGCTGAAGGACACGCGTGTCGACGCGGGTGCCCGCGTGGACAACACGGTGTCCGAGGGTGCGCATGTGGGCGCGAACGCGACGGTGGGGCCGTTCGCGTATCTGCGGCCGGGGACACGGCTGGGCGCCAAGGGCAAGATCGGCACCTACGTCGAGACGAAGAACGCCTCGATCGGTGAGGGGACGAAGGTGCCTCACCTCTCTTACGTGGGTGACGCGACGATCGGCGAGTACACGAACATCGGCGCCGCGAGTGTCTTCGTGAACTACGACGGACAGGACAAACACCACACGACGGTCGGCTCGCACTGCCGCACCGGCTCGGACAACATGTTTGTGGCGCCTGTCACGGTCGGGGACGGTGCCTATACGGCGGCCGGGTCCGTGATCACGAAGGACGTGCCGCCCGGTTCGCTGGCTGTGGCCCGCGGTCAGCAGCGGAATATCGAGGGTTGGGTGGCCCGTAAGCGTCCGGGCAGTGCGGCCGCGAAGGCGGCTGAGGCGGCGTCTCGCCAGGAGGACGGCGAGGGCTGACCGGAAACACGTGCGTCAAACACGGCGTACCGTGATAAGTGCACACCCGCACCCCACCAGCTGAGACGGCCTCCACCATGCCCAGCCGAGGTCGCTCTACAGGCAGCTGAGACACCTCTGAGGAGACAGTGCTGTGACCGGGATCAAGACGACCGGCGAGAAGAAGTTGATGTTCTTCTCCGGCCGCGCCCACCCCGAGCTTGCCGAGGAGGTCGCCCAGCAGCTGGATGTCGGGGTTGTCCCGACGAAGGCCTTCGACTTCGCGAACGGTGAGATCTACGTCCGCTATCAGGAGTCGGCGCGTGGTGCGGACTGCTTTGTGATCCAGAGCCACACGGCTCCGATCAATCAGTGGATCATGGAGCAGCTGATCATGATCGACGCGCTGAAGCGTGCGTCGGCGCGCTCCATCACCGTGATTGTGCCGTTCTACGGTTACGCACGGCAGGACAAGAAGCACCGTGGCCGTGAACCCATTTCGGCGCGTCTGATCGCGGACCTGATGAAGACGGCGGGTGCGGACCGCATTCTGACCGTGGACCTGCACACCGACCAGATCCAGGGCTTCTTCGACGGTCCCGTCGACCACCTCTTCGCCCTGCCGCTTCTCGCGGACTACGTGGGCCGGAAGGTCGACCGGGAGAAGCTGACGGTCGTGTCTCCCGACGCGGGGCGTGTGCGGGTGGCCGACCGGTGGTGCGACCGGCTGGGTGCGCCGCTCGCGATCGTGCACAAGCGTCGCGACAAGGACGTGGCGAACCAGGTGACGGTCCACGAGGTCGTGGGTGAGGTCAAGGGCCGGGTGTGTGTGCTGGTCGACGACATGATCGACACCGGTGGGACGATCTGTGCCGCGGCCGACGCGCTGTTCGCGCACGGCGCCGAGGACGTCATCGTGACGGCGACGCACGGTGTGCTGTCGGGTCCGGCGGCGGACCGGCTGAAGAACTCGCGGGTGAGCGAGTTCGTGTTCACGAACACGCTGCCGACGCCGGGTGAGCTGAGCCGTGACCTGGACAAGCTGACGGTGCTGTCGATCGCGCCGACGATCGCGAGTGCGGTGCGTGAGGTGTTCGAGGACGGTTCGGTGACGAGCCTGTTCGACGAGCAGTAGAGATCCTTTTGGGAACGGCCTCCCTGTCCGAGTAGACTGCTTCAGTTGCTCGGCGAGGGAGGCCGTACCTGTTCGCGCAGGTGTCGGCGATCCGTTATCGACGCGCTCTTCGTAGCAGGCCGTTCGTGGCCGGGTGACCACGTCCGTCTCCAGTTCTACGAGGAGTGATCATGTCCGAGGTCAAGATCTCCGCCGCCACCCGCACCGAGTTCGGCAAGGGTGCCGCCCGTCGTATCCGTCGTGACTCCAAGGTTCCCGGTGTCCTGTACGGCCACGGTTCCGACCCGCTGCACCTGACCCTTCCGGGCCACGACCTGCTGCTCGCCCTGCGTACGCCGAACGTCCTGATCGCCCTGGACATCGACGGCAAGACCAACGAGCTGGCCATCCCGAAGTCCGTGCAGCGTGACCCGATCAAGGGCTTCCTGGAGCACGTCGACCTGCTGCTGGTCAAGCGCGGCGAGAAGGTCACCGTCGAGGTCCCGGTCCACGCCGAGGGCGAGCTCGCCGCCGGCGGCAACCTGCTGGAGCACGTGCTGAACGCGCTTCCGGTCGAGGCCGAGGCCACGCACATCCCCGAGTCCTTCACCGTGTCCGTCGAGGGCCTGGAGGCCGGCGCCTCCGTCCTGGCCAAGGACATCAAGCTGCCGAAGGGCACCACGCTGGCCGTCGAGGACGACACTGTCGTCCTGCAGGTCCTGGCCGCGCAGGCCGAGGAGGCCCCGGAGGGCGACGAGGCCGCCGAGGGCGAGGAAGTCGCCGAGGCCTGATCCTCAGCTCTGGCAGAGGCGTGATCCTCGGCTCTGTCATCGGTTCGTCAGCCGCTGTTCCCGATGGGGGCAGCGGCTGGCGTGTATCACTCAAGCTTGCCTGGCAGTACAGCAAGGAGACATGGACGTGACGACCGACCCGAGCGCCCCTTGGCTGATCGCCGGCCTCGGCAATCCCGGACCGGAGTACGCCAGGAACCGGCACAACGTCGGGTTCATGGTGGTGGATCTGCTCGCGGAGCGGATCGGGGGGAAGTTCAAGCGGGCCGGCAGGGCTCAGGCGCAGGTCGTCGAGGGGCGGATCGGGCCGCCGGGGCCGTTGAACCGGCGGGTGATCGTGGCGAAGCCGATGTCGTACATGAATCTCTCGGGCGGTCCGTTGAACGCTCTTCGGGACTTCTACAAGGTGCCGGTGGGCAATATCGTCGCCGTTCATGACGAGTTGGACATCGACTTCGGCACGCTGCGGTTGAAGCTGGGCGGCGGGGACAACGGGCACAACGGGCTCAAGTCGATGACGAAGGCGATGGGGCCGGAGTACCACCGGGTGCGGTTCGGGATCGGACGGCCGCCGGGGCGTATGCCGGTCGCGGACTTCGTACTGAAGGACTTCTCGGCGGCGGAGCGCAAGGAGCTGGACTACTTCGTGGACCGGGCGTCGGATGCGGTGGAGGCTCTGGTGATCGAGGGGCTGGAGCGGGCGCAAAGCACGTACAACTCCTGACTTGTCCGCCCGGGCGAACGGGCCCAGGTTGACCGGCAGTAGGAGCATGGCCAAGGATCGCGGCCATGCCTTCTGCCGTTGTCTCCAGTCAGGGCGCTTTCACCGCGCTGCGGTTCGGACGGCTCGCGTCGATGGGTACGGTCGCGGTGCTGATTCTGATCGCGGGTGTGTGGGCGTCGTGGGGCAGCGCGCAGCATGTGATGCTCACGAAGGGCCGGGAGAGCGGCACGATCGAGGTGACCCGGTGTGGTGCGGACTCCTGCAGCGGGCCGTACACGCCGATCTCGGCGGGGTCGCAGCCGCGCACATCGGTCGTCATCGAGAAGAACGTGGCCGTGCGCAAGGGGCAGACGTACACGGTCGTGATCAAGCCGGGCGGTGACTCCGTCGTGCGGTCCGGACCCGCGGGGATCCTGTACTCCTGGGTTCCGATGGGCGGAGCGCTGTTGCTGGCCTCGGTCGTCGTCGCGGGCGGGCTGCGTCGGACGCGGCTGGCGTGGGTGATGGCGGGGTCGGGGGTCGCGCTGCTGACGGCGGCGTTCGTGACGGTCTGAGGTGTGTGCCGTTCTCCATGTCTGTGGAGGATCCGAGTGTTGCCTGTCCGTGATTGACCAGGAGTCAGCGCGGGCTGGATGCTGAGCCGCCCCCTCCACATCTTCCCGTTCCTTCTCGAAGATGGACTACTGCCTCATGCGTACCCTCAACCGCGTCGGTGCCCTGTCCGCCGTCGCCGCGGCCGCGTTGCTGGCCGCTCCGGCCGCCGCCCACGCCACACCTCCCGGCGACAACGGGACCGTCAAGATCCATGACGCCTCCACTGGCGAGGAACTGCGCAAGAACGAGCCGCACGTGTGCGAGTTCTACGTGGACGCCTTCGGTTTCGACAGCGTCCAGCAGGTCTCCTGGCACATCGAGGCCTGGGCCCCGACGGCCGCCGTCAAGGGCGAGACCGTGAAGTCAGGTGCGATCACCCTGGACGGCGAGGGTCATGGCCGGACCGCGGACATGACGCTGCCGGACGGGCACTACAAGCTGTTCTGGAACTTCGAGGGCGAGAAGGGGTCCGCCAAGCACAAGGTGTTCTGGACGGACTGCGAGGACGGGGAGCAGGGCGGCGACAGCACGCCCACGCCGTCCGCCCCGTCGTCCACCGCACCGTCCGGCACCGAGTCCGACCCCGGCACGCCGGGCGACTCGACCGAACCGGCCGCCGTCCCGTCGTCGTCCCCGTCTCCGCAGGGCGGCGCCGAGGGCGACCTCGCCGAGACCGGGAACGGCGCGCCGGTGGGCCTGCTGTCCGCGGCCGCCGCGGCGCTGCTGGGTGCGGGCGGGTACATGGTGTTCCGGCGTCGCAGGGTCTGACCGCCACGGCGGTGAAACGAACGGTGCCCCCGTGCTCTTCGTACGAGCACGGGGGCACCGTCATGTGCGGCTGGCTCAGCCGGTGTTGCGCAGGCCCGCCGCCACGCCGTTGACGGTGAGCAGCAGCGCCCGGGCGAGGAGCGGGTCGGGCTCGGCGCCGGCGGCTGCCGCGTCGCGCTGGCGCTTGAGGAGGGTGACCTGGAGGTAGGAGATCGGGTCCAGGTAGGCGTCGCGGATGGTGAAGGTCTGCTTGAGGACCGGGGCGGCGTCGAGGAGTTCCTTCTCGCCGGTGATCTTCAGGACTTCGGCGACGGTGAGTTCGTGCTCGGCGCGGATGGCGTCGAAGACGTGCTTGAGGTCGTCCGGCACGAGGGTGTCGACGTAGTGGGCGGCGATCCGCAGGTCGGTCTTGGCGAGGGTCATCTCGACGTTGGAGATGAAGTTGCGGAAGAAGTGCCACTGCTCGTGCATCTCGTCGAGCACGGTGTCCAGGCCGGCCTGGCGCAGCGCCTTGAGGCCGGAGCCGACGCCGAACCAGCCGGGCACGATCTGCCGGGACTGCGTCCAGCCGAAGACCCACGGAATGGCGCGCAGGCCATCGAGCGAGACGCCCGAGCCGGGGCGGCGAGAGGGCCGCGAGCCGAGGTGCAGGTCGGCGAGCTGGTCCACCGGCGTCGACGCGAGGAAGTAGGACGGCAGGTCCGGGTCCTCGACGAGCTTGCGGTAGGCCGCGTGGGCCGCGTCGCTCGCCACGTCCATGGCGGCGTCCCAGCGGGCGAGAGCCTCGTCGGACTGGCGCGGCGCGGTGTGCAGGGCGGAGGCCTGGAGGGTGGCCGCGACGGTCAGCTCCAGGTTCTCCCTGGCCAGGGAGGGCACGAGGTACTTGTCGGAGATGACCTCGCCCTGTTCGGTGACCTTGATCTCGCCTTCGAGGGTGCCCCAGGGCTGGGCGAGGATCGCGTCGTGGGAGGGGCCGCCACCGCGGCCGACGGTGCCGCCGCGGCCGTGGAAGAGGCGCAGGCGGACGCCGTAGCGGTGGGCCACGTCGCGCAGCCGGCGCTGGGCACGGTGGATCTCCCACTGCGAGGTGGTGATGCCGCCGAACTTGGAGGAGTCGGAGTAGCCGAGCATGACCTCCTGGACGTCGCCCCTGAGCGCGACGAGGCGCCGGTAGGACGGGTCGGACAGCATGTCCTCCAGGATGGTGTCGGCGGCCTTGAGCTCGTCGGTGGTCTCCAGCAGCGGCACGATGCCGATCTTCGCCCAGCCGGCGTGCAGGTCGATCAGGCCGGCCTCGCGGGCGAGGACGCTTGCCGCGAAGACGTCGTCGGCGCCCTGGCACATGGAGATGATGTACGACTCGATGACCTCGGGTCCGAAGACCTCCAGGGCCCGCTTGACGGTCTGGAACACGCCGAGGGTCTTCTCGCCGGCCGCGTCCACGGGTGCGGGGGTGGGGGCGAGGGGGCGGCGGGACCGCAGTTCCTTGGCCAGCAGCTTGGCGCGGTAGTCGCGGGGCATGTCGGCGTAGCGCCAGGACTCCTCGCCTAGGCGGTCGAAGAGCTGGCCGAGGGCGTGGTGGTGGGCGTCGGCGTGTTCGCGTACGTCCATCGTGGCGAGCTGGAGGCCGAACGCGGACAGGGTGCGGATGGTCCGGTTCATGCGGCCCTCGGCGAAGAGGCCGCCGCGGTGTTCCCTGAGCGAGGTCTGGATCAGCTTCAGGTCGTGCAGGAGCTCGCCGGTGCCGAGGTAGTCGCGCCCTGCCTCGTGCGGAATGTTCCTGGCCAGGCGCGTCTTGGTGTTCTCCAGCTTCTGCCGGATGCAGGTGGCCTTGAGCCGGTAGGGCTCCTCGGCGTTGAGGCGCTTGTAGCGGGGGCTGATCTCGGGGAGGTTCTCCAGGTCGGCCTGGAGGGAGGTCAGCAATTCCTCGGTGGCGCCGGTGTAGCGGATGGAGTTCGACAGGAAGCCGCGCAGCTCGTCGATCATCTCCAGCGCGTCGTTGATGCCGTGCTCGTGTTGGAGGATGAGGACGTCCCAGGTCACCTGGGGGGTGACGTTGGGGTTGCCGTCGCGGTCGCCGCCGATCCAGGTGCCGAAGGTGAGGGGGCGGGTGGCGTCCGGGAGCTTGTGGCCGACGCGCTCCAGTTCCGCGGTGAGGTCCTCCAGGACGTCACCGACGGCGCCGGCGTGCAGTTCGTCGAGGTAGTAGATGGCGTTGCGGGCCTCGTCGGCGGGCTCCGGGCGCACGACGCGCAGCTCGTCCGTCTGCCATACGAGGTCGATGTTCTCGGCCAGTCGGGTGTCGTGCCGGCGCCGGTCCCCTTCGAGGACGGGGGTCTCCAGGAGCGCGGCGACACGCCGAAGCTTGTTGAGGACGGACCGGCGCGCGGCCTCGGTGGGGTGCGCGGTGAAGACGGGGCGCACGTTGAGGTGCTCGATGGTCTGGCGCAGGTGCTCGGGGTCGGCGTCCTTCAGCCGGTCGGCCGTACGGGCGAGGAGGCCGCCCTCGGCTGCGCGGCGGGCGCGCAGCTCACGGCCGCGGTGGACCTGCTCGGTGACGTTGGCCAGGTGGAAGTAGGTGGAGAAGGCGCGGACCAGCTTGGCGGCGGTGTCCAGCTCCGTGCCACGCAGCAGTTCGGCGGCGGCCTCGCCGTCCTCGCGGGTGAGGCGGCGGACCTTCTCGACCAGGTCGAGGAGCTCGGGGCCTTCCTGCCGGACGAGGCTCTCCCCGAGGAGGTCACCCAGTCGGCGGATGTCGGCACGCAGCTCACTGCTGGTCGTCGTGGTCTGGTCGTCGGCACTGCTCACAGGTGCGGCTCCTTGCAGTGTTGAAGCTCGTCCGGGAGGGAACTCGGCGCCCGGGGGCCGCGCGGCGGGGGCCGCATACGGCTCCTGGCATCCGGAAAGAATTCAGAGCGGACCGCGCTGTCCGACCGACTCCAAGGATAGGTGTCCATGCGGACGCGCAGACTCTCGGGCTCTTGCCGCCGGGCGACGCACTGCCATACTTACGACGCCGTAGGTTACGTAGCCGTAGGGACCGATGTAACGGAACCTGGGAACAGTTCCTGCGACCCGGCACCTGCCACAACCCTCGAACCCCACAGGGGACGCCCATGACCACGAGCTCCGATGTGATCGAAGACGCCCCGAAGGCGAACGACGACACCACTCCCTCAGCCACGCTCGGCGGTGAGAAGAAGGGATCGCTCGAGCAGTTCGCCCTCCTCCTCTTCATCGTCGTCCCGTTCCTGGCGCTCGGCGCCGCGGTGCCGCTGGCCTGGGGCTGGGGCGTGAGCTGGCTCGACCTCGGTCTGCTGGTCTTCTTCTACTTCTTCGCCTGCCACGGCGTCACGATCGGCTACCACCGCTACTTCACCCACGGCTCCTTCAAGGCGAAGCGCCCGCTGCGCATCGCGCTCGCCATCGCCGGCTCGATGGCGGTGGAGGGCCCGCTGGTCCGCTGGGTCGCGGACCACCGCAAGCACCACAAGTTCTCCGATGCGGAAGGTGACCCGCACTCCCCGTGGCGTTATGGCGAGACGGTCCCGGCCCTGATGAAGGGCCTGTGGTGGGCGCACATCGGCTGGATGTTCGACGAGGAGCGCACTTCGCAGGAGAAGTACGCGCCGGATCTGATCAAGGACACGGCGATCCGGACGATCTCCCGTCAGTTCATCTACTGGACGATTCTGTCGCTGGCGCTGCCCGCCCTGATCGGCGGTCTGGTGACGATGTCCTGGTGGGGCGCGTTCACGGGCTTCTTCTGGGGCTCGCTCGTGCGGGTGGCGCTGCTGCACCACGTGACGTGGTCGATCAACTCGATCTGCCACGCGGTGGGCAAGCGCCCGTTCAAGTCGCGCGACATGTCCGGCAACGTGTGGTGGCTGGCGGTCCTGTCCTGCGGTGAGTCCTGGCACAACCTGCATCACGCGGACCCGACGTCGGCGCGGCACGGTGTGGAGCGCGGGCAGATCGACTCCTCGGCGCGGATCATCCGCTGGTGCGAGCAGCTCGGCCTGGCCTACGACGTGCGCTGGCCGTCACGCTCGCGTATCGATTCCCGCCGGAACACCGGGGAAGGGGACTCCCGGCGCCGGAAGGAGCCCGCGAAGGCGGCATGATTGACGGAATGGCGACCGACTCCAGCAGCAACACCGGCAACGAGAAGCAGCGGCGGGCGCGCCGTACCCGGATGACCGGTGCGGAGCGCCGCCAGCAGTTGCTGGAGATCGGTCGGACCCTGTTCGCCGCGAAGGGCTTCGAGGGCACGTCGGTCGAGGAGATCGCGGCGAAGGCCGGGGTGTCCAAGCCGGTGGTGTACGAGCACTTCGGCGGCAAGGAGGGGCTGTACGCGGTGGTGGTGGACCGCGAGATGCGGCGGCTGCTGGACATGGTGACCAGCTCGCTGACGGCCGGCCACCCGCGTGAACTGTGCGAGCAGGCGGCGTTCGCTCTTCTGGACTACATCGAGGAGTACACGGACGGCTTCCGCATCCTGGTCCGTGACTCGCCCATCCCGCAGTCGACGGGGTCCTTCGCCTCGCTGATCTCAGACATCGCGACCCAGGTGGAGGACATCCTGGGCCGCGAGTTCAAGAACCGCGGCTTCGACTCCAAGCTGGCCCCGCTGTATGCGCAGGCCCTGGTCGGGATGGTCGCCCTGACCGGCCAGTGGTGGCTGGACGTCCGCCGCCCGAAGAAGGCGGAAGTCGCCGCCCACCTGGTGAATCTGGCCTGGCACGGGCTGGACGGGCTGGAGCCGAAGCCGCGGCTGATAGGACACCGCAAGAGCTGACACGCTCCGCGGTGCCGGCGCACTCAGCGCTTGAGGGTCACGCCGAGTGCTTGGACGCGCTCTCTGCCTGACGCGCTCAGTGCTTGAAGGTGTCCTTCCCCTTCTCCTTCGCCTGGCGCGCGTCGCCCTTCATCTGGTCGGCCTTGCCTTCGGCGGTCATCCGCTCGTTGCCGGCCATGCGACCCATCGCTTCCTTGGCCTTGCCCTTGAGCTGTTCCTTCTTGGCCCGGCTCTTCTCTTCCTTCGCCACGTTTCTCACTCCCGCAAGTTCGACGTCTGTTGCACCCCGGGTGACCCTCCGCAGGGCCCTCAAACGGGGGCTCCCGGCCTCGCGGCGATCGGCTCCAGGAACTCCAGCCGGTTGCCCACGGGGTCGTACGAGTAGAACCGGCGGTGCCCCGGCAGGTCGTCGTCCCAGGTCACGCCCGCTCCCCGGGCCGCCAGCCGGGAGGCGTACGCCTCGATGCCGGTGACCCGCAGCCCGGGGTGGGCCTTCTTGGCGGGCCGGAAGTCCGTCTCGATACCGAGGTGCAGCTGCACCGGCCCGGCCTGGAACCAGCAGCCTCCGCGTGCGGCGAGCACGGGCGGCTTGGGGGTCTCGGTCATCCCGAGGACGCCCGCGTAGTACGCCCGCAGCCCGTCCTCCGAACCGGGCGGCGCCGCGAGCTGGACATGGTCGACGGCAGTGATCATCAGGCTCCCCTGCGCGCCACGGCGAAGATCCGCCGGAACGGGAAGGGCGTGCCGTGGACACCCGGCGGATAGGCCTCGCGCAGGGCCGCCCGGTAGTCGTGCAGGAAGGCTTCCCGCCGGTCGGGAGCGTCAGCGAGGGCGGTCAGGACGGGGCGCAGCCCGGTGCCCTTCACCCAGTCGAGGACGGGGTCGTCGCCGGTGAGGAGATGGATGTACGTCGTCTCCCACACGTCCGCCGTGCAGTCGAGGTCGGCCAGGCGGGCGAGGTAGTCCTGCGGGGTGAGGACGGCGTCGGTGTGGCGCAGGGTGTCGGAGAGGCCGTGGCGATGGGCGAGGTCGCGCATCAGACGGTGGCTGGGGGCGTCGAAGTTGCCGGGGACCTGGAAGGCGAAGGTGCCGCCGGGGCGCAGGCCCCGCACCCAGTCGCCGAAGCGGTCCACGTGCCCGGGCACCCACTGCAGCGTGGCATTGCTGACGATCAGATCGTACGGCTCACCCGGCGTCCACGTCCGTACATCGGCGTGGGCGAAATCGAGGCGGCCGCCACCGGCTGTCGGCCCTTCGTACTCGACGTGGGCCTTGTCGAGCATCTCGGCGGAGTTGTCGTGACCGGTGATGTGCGCGGTGGGCCAGCGTTCGGCGAGCACGGCGGTGACGTTGCCGGGGCCGCAGCCGAGGTCGGCGATGCGGGGCCGCTCGCCGGGGAGGTCGGGGATGCGGGCGAGGAGGTCGGTGAAGGGGCGGGCGCGGTGGTCGGCGTGGCGCAGGTACTGGGCGGGGTCCCAGGTGGGGGTGGCGGCAGCGGACATGGCGGGGTCTCCTGTCTGTCGCTTCTGTCGTTCTCCAGCCTGCCCCGCAAGATATCTTGACGTCAAGAGACTTCACGTCGACACAACCACTACACTGATCGTCATGGAGGACGAGGTCGATCGGCTGGTCGCAGCATGGCGCCGGGAGCGCCCGGACCTCGACGTGGAACCGCTCGAGGTGCTCAGCCGGGTGAGCAGACTGGCCCGGCATCTGGACCGCGCACGCCGGCTGGCCTTCTCCGAGCACAGCCTGGAGCCCTGGGAGTTCGACGTCCTGACCGCGCTCAGGCGCGCGGGGACCCCGTATCAGCTCTCACCGGGGCAGTTGCTGACGCAGACCCTGGTCACCTCGGGCACGATGACGAACCGTATCGACCGGCTGGCCAAGAAGGGCCTGGTGGAGCGCCTCCCCGACCCCAGCGACCGGCGCGGAGTCCTGGTCCGCCTCACGGACGAGGGCCGCGACCGCGCGGACCAGGCCCTTGCCGGGCTGCTGGACCAGGAGCGCGCGATCCTCGCGGAGCTGTCGCGTGCGCAGCGGGGGGAACTGGCGGGGCTGCTGCGTCAGCTGACGGCGCCGTTCGACAACATCCCTGGCTAGGCGCTCCGCTGGGAGTGCCCCGCTGATCAGGCACCGCTAATCAGGCGCTACTGCTTTCCTCCGGCAGGATTCGGGCGGCTGGTCCCAAGTCGACCGGGCCGACCCCCGCCCGTCGCGCGAGCGCTACCGCGGCCAGTGTGGAGTGGACGCCCAGCTTGCCGAGGACGTTCTGCATATGGGTGCGGACGGTGTGCGGGGAGAGATACAGGCGCTCGGCGACGGCCTTGCGCCCCAGTCCTGCCACCATGCACCGCAGGACCTCCCGTTCGCGCGGGGTCAGTGACTCCACCAGCCGCTCGCTCTCGGTGCGGTGCTTACGCGCGGCCGTCAGCTCCCGCAGAACGCCCGTGAGCAGGGCGGGCGGAAGATGCGTCTCGTCGCGCAGCACCCCGCGGATGACGGTGAGCAGCCGGGAGAGTGAGCAGTCCTTGGCGACCCACCCGGAGGCCCCGGCCTGCAGGGCGAGCGCGGCCCGGCGCGGATCGTCCTTCTCGGCGAGGACGACGATCCGTACCGCAGGCTGCGCGGAACGGACGCCGACGACCAGCGAGATGCCGTCGACGAGCCCGTCCTCGCCCACCTCCTGAACGGGCATGGCGGGCCGTACGCCCGGCACGTTGCCGCCCAGGTCGGCGTCCACGAGCAGCACGTCGTACCGGCGCCCCTCGGCGACCGCGCGCTCCAGGCTGCGCAGCGCGGCAGGACCGCTGCCGGCGGCGGAGACGTCGACATCGGGCTCGGCCGCCAGCGCGGCGGCGAGTGACTCGGCGAAGATGCGATGGTCGTCGACGACCAGGACTCGGATGCGAACCACGAAACCCCCTTCCCCAAGCTCCCGAAGAGCAGGGGATACCCCATCGTCATGAGGACGACACCGGGAGACGAACACCGTCGCGGGTACGGCGCCCGAAGCTTGGATGGCCGCACGGCCGCCGCCGTGCAGGAACTGCTACCCCCACTTCGGGCGTCGTACCCGACCTGTCTCGCCCCCTGATCAACACCGGCCCCCACCGGTGCTGTCCATCAGAGTACGGGCGGGGGGCAGGAGCGGAAGGTAATTTGCAGAACTGGTTGGCCGACGCGTTTATGGTGAGCCGCATGTTTCGTCTGGAGACAGAAGTCGACAAATCTCGCCAGGATCTGCTTCGTCGGCGACTGCGGGACACCGACACCGCGGCCTCCCCCATCCTGCGCGCCCTGCGCGGAACCCCAGGTGAACGCGAACATCCGCTCCAGGTCTGGGCGTTGGACGACTCGGGCGTCGTGGTCGGCGGGCTCGTCGGCCACACCTGGACCACCTGGCTCCACGTCACCTACCTCTGGGTCGACGAACGCCACCGCGGTGCCCGCCTGGGTTCACAGTTGCTCGCAACTGCAGAGCGCCTGGCCCACGGCGAACGGGGCTGCACGGCCGCACGCCTGGAGACATGGGACTTCCAGGCGCCGGAGTTCTACCGCAAACGCGGGTACGACGTGGTGTGCGTGATCCCCGACTATCCGCCGGGGATCACGGAGTACACGCTCACCAAACGGCTGGGGTGAGCGGGTCAGCGCACCCGCCGCGCACCCGCCGCGGGCACGGCCTCGAAAACCCGCGGCGCCGTGAACCCGGCGGCGGCGAAGGCCTCCTCGACGGACTTGGTGACGGTCTGGACGTCGGCCGCCTCGGCCAGCACGATCGCCGAGCCGCCGAAGCCGCCGCCGGTCATGCGAGCGCCCAGGGCGCCGCCGGCCAGGGCGGTGTCCACGACCAGGTCCAGCTCCGGGCAGGAGATGCGGAAGTCGTCGCGCAGTGAGGCGTGGCCCGCAGTCAGGACCGGGCCGATCGCGCGGGTGTCACCCGACTCCAGCAGGGCGACCACCTGCTCGACGCGCTGGTCCTCGGTGACGACGTGGCGCACCAGCCGGCGCACCTCCTCGTCGTCCCCGAGCCGGTCGAGCGCCGCGTCCAGCTCGTCGTACGCCACGTCCCTGAGCGCGTCCACGCCCAGCAGCGCCGCGCCCTTCTCGCAGCCCGCCCGCCGCTTGCCGTACTCGCCCTCGCTGTGGGAGTGCTTGACCTGGGTGTCGACGACGAGCAGGCGCATGCCCTCTGCAGCCAGGTCGAAGGGGATCTGCTTCTGGGAGAGGTCGCGGGTGTCGAGGAACAGGGCGTGCCCGGCCTCGCAGCAGGCGGACGCCGTCTGGTCCATGATGCCGACGGGGGCGCCGACGTAGACGTTCTCCGCGCGCTGGCACAGGCGAGCCAGCTGCCAGCCCTTCAGACCGAGGTCGTAGAGGTCGTTCAGGGCGAGCGCCACGACGACCTCCAGCGCCGCCGACGACGACAGGCCCGCGCCCGCCGGGACCGTCGAGGCCAGGTGGATGTCGGCGCCGGTCACCGCGTGGCCGGCCTGGCGCAGCGCCCAGAGCACACCCGACGGGTACGCCGTCCAGCTCCGGTCGGACTCAGGCTCCAGCTTCTCGACGCGCAGTTCCACGACGCCGCCCTCGACGTCTGCCGAGTGCAGCCGCAGGGCCCCGTCCGTGCGCCGTGAAACCGCGGCGACCGCGGTGTGCGGCAGCGCGAACGGCATGACGAAGCCGTCGTTGTAGTCCGTGTGCTCGCCGATCAGGTTGACCCGGCCCGGCGCGGCCCACACCCCCTCCGGCTCCGCCCCGTACAGCTCTCTGAACCGCTCGGCGACCGCGGCTGCCGTGTCGACGCTCATCCCCAAACCCTGACCTTCCCTGCTGCTGCATCCGACAGCCGCTACGCGGCGGGGGCCGAAGCGGCCGGTGAGTTGACCGGCCGGACAGCCGTGGAACGGGCCGTACTTACCGGCCGTAGAACTTAGCCTGCGCGCCGCTGGGCGAACTCCCACGCGTCGGCGACGATCCCCGCGAGGTCCGCGCGGGACGGGTTCCAGCCGAGCCGCTCGCGGGCGGTGTCGGCGGAGGCGACCAGGACCGCCGGGTCGCCGCCCCGGCGCGGGGCCACGACCTCGGGGATCGGGTGCCCGGTGACCTGGCGGACGGTCTCGACGACCTCGCGGACGGAGAAGCCGTTGCCGTTGCCGAGGTTGCAGATGAGGTGCTCGCCCGGCTTGGCGGCCCTGAGCGCCAGCAGGTGGGCGTCGGCGAGGTCGGCGACGTGGATGTAGTCGCGCACACAGGTGCCGTCCGGCGTCGGGTAGTCGTCGCCGAAGACGGAGATCGCGTCGCGCCGGCCCTGGGCGACCTGGAGGACGAGCGGGATGAGGTGCGACTCGGGGTCGTGGCGCTCGCCGCAGTCGCCGTAGGCACCCGCCACGTTGAAGTACCTGAGGGACACGGCGCCGAGTCCGTGGGCCGCCGCCTCGCCACTGATCATGTGGTCGACGGCGAGCTTGGAGGCGCCGTACGGGTTCGTGGGCTGCGTCGGGGCCGACTCGACGATCGGCACCTCCTCGGGCTCGCCGTAGGTGGCGGCGGTGGAGGAGAAGACGAGCTTGCGCACGCCGGCGTCACGCATCGCGCCGAGCAGCGCCATGGTGCCGCCGACGTTGTTGTCCCAGTACTTCTCCGGCTTGACTACCGACTCGCCGACCTGCGAGAACGCGGCGAAGTGCAGCACGGCGTCGAAGGAGGAGTCCAGCCACTTGGCGGCGTCGCGGATGTCGCCCTCGATGAAGGAAGCCCCGGCCGGCACGCCCTCGCGGAACCCGGTCGAGAGGTTGTCGAGGACGACGACCTCGTCTCCCGCCTCCAGCAGATGCTGGGCGACCACGCTGCCCACATAGCCGGCGCCACCGGTGACCAGGTACTTCCCACTCATGAACTCGCTACCTCTCGCAGTCGCTCGGCCGCGCGCTCCGGCGGCACGTCGTTGATGAACACGTTCATGCCGGATTCGGAACCCGCGAGAAACTTCAGCTTGCCGGAAGTGCGGCGGATGGTGAAAAGCTCGAGGTGAAGAGCGAAGTCCTCACGCACCACGCCCTCGAATTCCTCCAGTGTGCCGAACGGCGCCTGGTGCCAGGCGGCGATGTACGGCGTCGGAGGCTCACCCGCGGAGTTCGCCCCTCCATCCCGTCCGTCGAAGATCCGGTCGAAGCGCCTCAAGAGTTCCAGATAAACCTTGGGGAACTCTGAGCGCGCCTCTTCGTCGAGCGCGAGCAGATCGGGCACCCGGCGCTTCGGGTACAGGTGGACCTCGTACGGCCAGTGCGCGGCATACGGCACGAAGGCCGCCCAGTGTTCACTCTCCAGGACGACCCGCCGGTCGGCGAGTTCACGCTCCAGAACGGCGTCGAAGAGGTTCCCCCCGCCGGTGGCGTCCTTGTGGGCGGCCAGCGAACGCAGCATCAGGGCGGTGCGCGGGGTGGTGAAGGGGTAGGCGTAGATCTGCCCGTGGGGGTGGCCGAGGGTGACGCCGATCTCGGCGCCACGGTTCTCGAAGCAGAAGACCTGCTCCACGGAGGGCAGGGACGACAGTTCGGAGGTCCGGTCGGTCCAGGCGTCCAGGACCAGCCGGGCCTGCTCCTCGGTGAGGTCGGCGAAGGAGGCGTTGTGGTCGGAGGTGAAGCAGACGACCTCGCAGCGCCCGGAGTCACCGGCGAGCGAGGGGAAACGGTTCTCGAAGACCACGACGTCGTACGACGAGTCGGGGATCTCGCTCAGCCGCTCACCCTGCGAAGGGCACAGCGGGCACTCGTCGGCCGGCGGGTGATAGGTCCGCCCCTGCCGATGCGAGGCGATGGCGACCGCGTCCCCCAGCAGCGCGTCCCGGCGGACCTCGGACGTGGTGACGGTCCGGTCCAGCGGCCGCCGGTCGACGGCGTCCCGCACGGTGTCGTCGCGCAGGTCGTAATAGACGAGCTCACGACCGTCGGCCAGGCGGGTCGAGGTCTTCTTCACGCTGGACTCCTCCATCAAACATAACTAAACACAGAGAAACACAACTCACCACCTCAGTCAACATCACAATCAAACAAAGACCATCACCTGACGTGTTCAATTACTGAACACGGCGGCGTAGGTTCCGCTCTGTATCGGTTCGCGCAACGAAGCGAGTACTTATGCAAACCCCCACACATTCCCCCACCTACCTCGCCGCCGAGCTACGGCTCCCCACGAACTGGCTCGACTACACGCTGCTGGGTATCTACTTCGTCGTCGTGCTGGGCATCGGCTTCGCCGCCCGCCGCTCGGTGAAGACCAGCCTCGACTTCTTCCTCTCGGGCCGCTCCCTGCCCGCCTGGGTCACCGGCCTCGCCTTCATCTCCGCCAACCTGGCCGCCACCGAGATCCTCGGCATGGCCGCCAACAGTGCGCAGTACGGCGCCTACACCGTCCACTGGTACTGGATCGGCGCCATCCCGGCCATGGTCTTCCTCGGCCTGGTGATGATGCCCTTCTACTACGGCAGCAAGGTCCGCTCGGTCCCCGAATTCCTGTTGCTGCGCTTCGACAGGGGAGCGCATCTGCTCAGTTCGATCCTGTTCGCCTTTGCCGCGATCCTGATCGCCGGGGTGAACCTCTACGCCCTGGCGATCGTGGTCGAGGCCCTGCTGGGCTGGCCCCAATGGGTCGCGATCGTCGTGGCGGGCTTCTTCGTCCTGGCGTACATCACCCTCGGCGGACTGTCCTCAGCGATCTACAACGAAGTCCTGCAGTTCTTCGTGATCCTGGCGGCCCTGATCCCCATCACCATCCTGGCCCTGAAGAAGGTGGGCGGCTGGGACGGCCTGACGGACACCCTGAACAAGTCCCACGGCGACGACTTCGTCACCGCCTGGGGCGGCACCGGCATCGGCGACGCCAACCCGCTGGGCGCGAACTGGCTGACGATCGTCCTGGGCCTCGGCTTCGTGCTGTCCTTCGGCTACTGGACGACGAACTTCGCGGAGGTCCAGCGGGCGCTGTCGGCCAAGAACCTCTCGGCGGCCCAGCGCACTCCGCTCATCGCGGCGTTCCCGAAGATCTTCATCGTGTTCCTGGTGATGATCCCGGGTCTCGCGGCGGCGGCCCTGGTCCCCGGCTTCGGCACCGAGGAGTCGGGCTACCAGTACAACGACGCCATCCCGTACCTGATGGAGGGCCTGCTGCCCAACGGCGTCCTCGGCATCGCGGTCACCGGCCTCCTCGCCGCGTTCATGGCGGGCATGGCGGCGAACGTGTCCTCCTTCAACACGGTGTTCACGACCGACATCTGGGCGCGGTACGTGGTCACCGACCGCGAGGACGGCTACTACGTCCGCTTCGGCCGCCTCATCACCGCGATCGGGGTGCTGGCGTCGATCGGCACGGCGTTCCTGGCGTCGTCCTTCTCCAACATCATGAGCTACCTCCAGACCCTCTTCTCCTTCTTCAACGTGCCGATGTTCGTGGTCTTCATCATCGGCATGTTCTGGAAGCGTGCGTCGATGAAGTCGGGCTTCTGGGGCCTGCTCGCCGGCACGACGGCTGCGATGGTCAACTACTTCGTCCTCTACAAGCAGGACATCATCTCGATCCCCTCCGACCAGGGCGCGAACTTCGTCTCCGCGATCGCGGGCTTCGTGGCCGGCGGGGTCGTCATGGTGGCCGTCTCCCTCTTCACGGCCCCCAAGCCGACGGAGGAACTCCAGGGCCTGGTCTACGGCACCCGCTCGCCCGGCATGGCCGAGCCTCCGGCGCCGGGGGACGAGGCGTGGTACCGCAAACCGGCGTTGCTGGGCTGGGGCGCGGTGGTCCTCGCCGCGGCCTGCTACATCCCGTTCTCCTTCTGACGACGGAGCTCTGAGAACTCATGACCGACCACCACTCCGAACGCCCCGGCTCCTCCGAGAAGGACCTGCTGCGACAAGTCACGGACCTGGAGGGCAAGTCCACGACGGCCGCCCGGCTCTTCGACATCCGGCGCATCATCGGCGGCCTCTTCGTGCTCTACGGCGTCATCGTCACGATCACCGGCCTCACCGACGACGACGCCGCGATCGACAAGGCGCAGGGGATCAACATCAACCTCTGGACCGGGCTCGGGATGCTGCTGCTGGGCCTGTTCTTCCTGGCCTGGCTGAAGCTACGGCCTGCGGCGCCGCCACCTCCGAAGACCTCACCGGAAGACGAACCGGCCCCGTAACGCCCCCGGCGGGGGCAACCCCCAACTCCTCGCCCCCGCCGCCCCTACCCGTCCCATACCTGGGGGCCTGCGGCCCCAGACCCCCGCTTCGGCCCTGAACGGGCCTCGTCCTCAAAATCCCCCAGAGGGGGGCACCCCCAGACGGGCTGAATGATGCCCGGCGCTGAAAAGTGACCGGCGGAGTGGGCCGTGTTGGTGTCGCACCCCCGCGGCGCCGCAGTCGCCCACGGCCCCGACCCACCCACCGAACCGTTGGCGCTACGCGCACCCCCACCGAAACAGCCACAGGCCGCCGCAGGCATCGCGCCCGTCACACACCACCCTCGCCCGCCCGATCCAACAGCCCCGTCCGCGCCGCCAAGGCAGCCGCCTCCAGCCTCGACCCGACGCCCAGTTTCATCAGCACCCGTTGGACATGGGTGCGCGCAGTCGACGGTGCGATGCCCATGCCCGCAGCGATCAGCCGGGTGTCCTCGCCGTCCGCGACGCGGACCAGGACCTCGACCTCCCGGGGCGTGAGCATGGACAGCAACCGCTGCCCCTCGTCGTCCGGTTGCGCCGCAGGGTTGAGCAACTCGCTGAACGCCCCCTGCAGCAGCTGCGGCGCCACCGCCGCCTCCCCCGCCCTGGCCTTCATGATCGCCCGCTCGACACCCTCTATCCGCTCGTCATGCCGCACATAACCGGAGGCCCCCGCCGCGAACGCCGCAGCAATCCCCCGCGGACTGGGCACCGGCCCCAGCACCAGCACAGCCACCTGCGGCCGCTCCCGCTTGATCCTCACCACCGGGTCGAACATCCCCGGCTCCGCAGGCGTCGCGGTCCCCAACAGGCACACCTCAGGCGCCCGCGTGATCACCAGCTCCGCCGCCCCCGCGGCAGGCGCCGCCGCGGCCAGCACGCGGTGCCCCCTCAGCTTCAGCGCCGAAGCCAGCGCCTCCGCGAGCAATCGGTGGTCGTCGACCACCATGAGCCGCACTCCCATCGAGCAACCCCCCAAGTCCCCCAAGTCCCCCGGTCCCCAGCCCCCAATGGAATCCCGGTGAACGTGAACGCCACCTACGGAGCCCACCGTGGATACCCACTGGCCGCGCGGACAGGAGCCCCCTCCCGGCTCCCCCGCCCTTCATGCCCCCGGAAGCTACACGCTTGTTCGACGTTACGCTCCCCCTACTGGTGAGAAGTGCCCCGGAACGGCGGATTTTCTGGCTTTCCCCGCATTCGAGGACGATGAGACGGTACGACGGTACGCACACGGCCCCGCTCCTGAAACAGGAACGGGGCCATGGTCGCCCAAGGGGTCAGCTCACTCGTCGGTCGTACCGAACGCGATCACATGAGCCTTGGGGTCGGCGGAACTCGTCAACTCGCTGGCGAACACGGCGGACATGTACAGACGCCCCTGCGAGTAGATGAACTCGGAGTACTCCGGAGACATCCGCGTCTCCAAGTCCCGCACCGACCGCGCCGCAGGATTCTCCAGCAGCTTCGTCTCCTCGAAGCTGCCACCGTCCACGCTGACGATCTGCCCGCCCTTGTCGTACGGCGGCCGCTTGTACGCGATCACGTTGCCGCCGTCCATCCGCAGCGGCGTGATCGTGTACCCATCCCCCGCGTCCGCGCGCTGCCCGGTCTGCTTGCCGGTGGCCAGGTCGAAGGCGACGATCTCGTTGGTCCGGCCGCGCGCACCGCCGCTGCTGTGCTGCTCGGTCTCCACGTAGAGCCGGTCGTTGCCCACCACGACGCCCTTGCACTGCTCGATCGTGGTGACGCCGGAGCACTTGGCCGCGAACTGGTCGGCCGGCACGGAGATGCGGATGCGCAGCTTGCCGGTCTTGTTGTCGATGGCGAAGACGTCCGAGATGCCGATGGCGTCCGACTGCCCGGCCTCCGCGGCCACGACGAGCGGCTCGGTGGACACCACACTCGCGTACTCGACGCCCTCGGCCATCTTGTACTCGGAGATCACCTTCCCGGACTTCGGGTCGATGGTCTGGATGTGCAGCTGAGGCTGGTCGTAGGAACCGCACTTGCGCACGGCGACCAGCTTCTCGCCACCGGCGTACCCGAGGTCGTAGCAGCCGTCCTCGGCCTTCGGGACCCACAGCTGCTTGCCGGTCTTGAGGTCGAACGCGGTGCCGCCGCTCGTACCGCCCGCGGCGACGGTGCCGCCGCTGACGGTGATGTTGTCGAAGCGCAGCGGTGAGCCGTCCACCTCGGTGCTCTTCGTCCACAGCTTCTTGCCTGCGTCGAGGTCGATCGCCGCGACCTCGCTGCAGCCGTACGACGGCCGTTCCTTGGTCGGCATGTCGGGCTGGAAGGCGACCGCCGTGAGCCCGTCCTCATTGACGTGCTTGCTTGCCTGGCAGACCGGTCCCGGCAGCTTGACGGTCCACAGCTTGGTGCCCTTGTCGCGGTCGTAGCCGACGATCTCGGCGACGCCGCTCTTGACGTACGCGTCGTCGGTCAGCCACGAGCCGGACACGACGACGCTGGTGTCGTCCTCGACGTCGGGCGCCTTGATTTGGAAGAGGACGTCGGCGTTGGTGTCGGCGGGCACCTTCTCGGTGCCGTCGGGGGCGTCGACTCCGCCGTCTCCGTCGCCGTTGTCGCCGCCACCGGTGCCGCCGCTGGACCTGGCGGCGTCGTCCTTGCCGCCCTCGTCACCGGACTTGGCGTACAGCACGCCACCGACGATCAGCGAGATCACCACGACGGCCGCCGCCACGATGACGGCGAGCTGCCCGCTGGACCGCTGCCCGCCACCACCCGGCCCGGCGGGCTGCATCGGCACGGTCTGCTGCGGGTAGCCGTAGCCGGGCGGCTGACCGTAGGGGTTCGGCTGCTGGCCGTACGGGTTCTGCGGCTGCCCGTAGGTGGCGGGCTGCTGGCCGGGGTAGCCGTATCCGGCGGGCGGAGTGGGAGGTCGGCCCGCCTGGCCCCCCTGGGGCGCCTGCGGATAGCCGTACGCCGGCTGCTGGGCCCCGGACGGCGGACCCTGCGGAGGCGGCGGCGATGTCGGCGGGCCGAACCCGCCCCCCTGCTGCTGGGGCGGCTGGTCCTGCGGCGGGCCGAACCCGCCCTGCGGGGGCTGGTTGGGCGGCGGGGGCGGCGGCTGGGTCATGGCGTGGGTACCTCAGGGGAGGGGGACGACGGGCACGGCGGGAACGTGGGGGACGACGGCGCAGGGAAGGACTGCCGCTCGGCTCACTTGCCGAAGGCGAGGATCAGCTTCTCCTTGGACTCGTCGTTGCCGCTGAGCCGGGTGCTCGAGAGGTAGAAGCGCCCGTCGGCCCAGTCGAACGCCTTCGAGAAGAAGCCGTTCTCCACGTCCGCGGCGCCGGCCGGGTTCTGCAGCAGCGTCGTCGGCTTGGGGTTGCTGCCGCCGACCGGGATGGACACGACCTGGCCGCCCGCGTCGTACGACGCGTCGACGTAGGCGAGGAGCTTGCCGTCCTCGACCTTGATCGGCAGCATCGGCTCCTCGGCGGGGGACTTGACGCGCCACTTCTCCTTGCCGTTGGCCAGGTTGATCGCGACGATCTCGTTGGCCCCGGTGGTCGCCTTGGTCGGCATGTAGAGGGTGTCGGCGTCGGAGGCCACACCGCTGCAGCCCTGGAGGTCACGCTGGAGGATGGCCCAGCCGCACTGGGCGCCGATCTCCAGAGCGACCTCGACCTGCGAGCGGCGCTTGCCGTCGTCGCCCAAGGTCGAGATGTTCCACTGCTTCTTGTCCTCGTTGGTGCTGTAGAGGACCAGCGGGTCGAGGGAGAAGACGCGCGCGACCTTCCAGCCCTTGTCGAACTGCCAGGTCCACTTGACCTTGCCGGTCGCCGGGTCGAGCTCCTGCACCTCGTCGTGCTCGTTGCTGCCGGTGGCGTCGCAGCCCGCCACGGCGATCAGCTTGTCGCCGCCGGCGAAGGCGTCCGGGAAGCACTTGTCGCCGAACCTCGTCTTGTCCCACAGCTTCTTGCCGCTGTTGACGTCGTACGCCGTGCCCGACTGCGAGCGGCCCACCATCAACGTCTTGCCGGTGATGGACAGTTCGACGTCGAGCGTGCTGTCGAACAGCGCGCCGTTGGCGACCGAGGCCTTCCAGCCCTTGGCGCCGGTGTTGAGGTCGACCTGCTGGAGCTGGTTGCACTTGGCGCGGTCGCTGCTGCCGCTCATGTACGCGACGACGATCTTGTCGTCGGACGACTTCTGCGGGGTGACCGCGCAGATCTTCTGCGGGAAGGCGATCGGGTCCCAAGTGGACTCGCCGTCACCGACGTTGTAGGCGAAGAGCTGCTTGTACGCCGCCTTCACCGCGGCCTTGTCGGTGATCCACATGCCGGGGGCGTCGGCACCGGAGGCGGGCGCGTCGGGCGCGGGCTTGTACCAGAGCACCTTCGAGTCGCCGGACTGGCGACCGCCGTTGAGGTTCTCCGGGTCGGCGCCGCCGCCACTGCCACCGCCGCCCTCGGGGTCTTCGGACGGGGACTCGGTGTTCTTCGAGTCGCCGCTCTCCTGGGCTGTCGGCTTCTTCGGGTCGTCGTCACCGCCGCTGGTCACCGCGTACACGCCGCCGCCGATGACGAGCAGCGCCGCCACCGCGGCACCGATGGCGAGGGCGGGCTTGCCCTTGAAGGGGTTGCGCGAGCCGGGCTGCGGGGCCCCGGGTGCGCCCGGGTACTGCGGCTGGCCCGGGTAGCCGTAACCCTGGGCGGGCTGCTGGCCGTAGGGACCGGGCTGCTGCTGATAGCCGTACGGCCCCGGCTGCTGCTGCGGCTGCGCGTACGGGCCGGACTGGTACGGGCCCGGCTGCGCCGGCGGCTGCTGCGGGTAGCCGTAGCCGGGCTGCGGGGCGCCGGGCGGCGGGCCCTGCGGGGGCGGCGGCGTCTGCGGCGGGCCCTGCGGCGGAGGGGGTGTCTGGGGGGCGCCCTGCGGCGGGGGCGGGGTCTGGGGCGCGTCCTGCGGAGGCTGCGGGGCGCCGAAGCCGCCCTGCCGCGGGTCCTGCGGTGCGCCGAAACCGCCCTGGGGCGGCTGGTTGGGCGGCTGGCTCATGAGCGGTTCCCCCTCGTGACCGGTGTGGTGCCACGTCATGTGCCGTCGCGTTTCCGCCACACCGACGGTTCTCAGACTGTTCTCAGACGGCTCTTTCTATCACCCGCCGACGACAGTGCACCGGGCCCCGTCGCCCCCTGTTCCCAAGGGAGGACCGGCCTGTGATGCCCCCGTTATGCGCCTTCACACGCCCTTCACGCGGGGCGTGGAAGCGCGGCAAAAGGGCGCGTGCGCCCTGAAGGGGCGCGGGGAACTGCGCGACCAGCCACAACGACGCCGCAGACGACAGCCGACACATAGCGGCACTTCGGTAGTCGCGCCCTTCCCGGCGAAACGCTACGCGTCCTCCGCAAGTTCCAGCCAGCGCAGCTCCAGCTCGTCCCGCTGGCCGGCCAAGTCGCGCAGTTCCGCGTCGAGTTCGGCGACCTTTCCGAAGTCGGTGGCGTGCTCGGCGATCTGCGTGTGCAGCTTCGTCTCCTTCTCGGAGATCTTGTCGAGCTGCCGCTCGATCTTCTGCAACTCCTTCTTGGCGGCGCGCACATCGGCGGCGCTCTTCTCCGGTACGGCCTTCTCGGCGGCCGGAGCGGACGCGGCGCCGGCGGCGACCTGGGCCTCCATGCGGTGGCGGCGCTCCAGGTACTCGTCGATGCCGCGCGGCAGCATCCGCAGGGTGGCGTCGCCGAGGAGGGCGAACACCCGGTCCGTGGTCCGCTCGACGAAGAACCGGTCGTGGGAGATGACGATCATCGAGCCGGGCCAGCCGTCGAGGACGTCCTCCAGCTGGGTGAGCGTCTCGATGTCGAGGTCGTTGGTGGGCTCGTCGAGGAAGAGGACGTTGGGCTCGTCCATCAGCAGGCGCAGCAGCTGGAGCCGGCGCCGCTCACCACCGGACAGGTCCCCGACCGGCGTCCACTGCTTCTCCTTGCTGAAGCCGAACGTCTCGCACAGCTGCCCGGCGGTCATCTCGCGCCCCTTGCCGAGGTCGACGCGCTCGCGCACCTGCGACACGGCTTCCAGCACCCGCAGGTTCGGGGCGAGCTCGGCGACCTCCTGGGACAGATAGGCGAGCTTGACAGTCTTTCCGACGGCGATCCGTCCGGCGGCCGGCTGCACCTCGCCCTCCGTGCGCGCCGCCTCGGCCATCGCCCGCAGCAGGGACGTCTTGCCGGCGCCGTTGACGCCGACGAGACCGATCCGGTCCCCCGGGCCGAGCTGCCATGTCACATGCTTGAGCAGCACCTTGGGGCCGGCCTGGACGGTGATGTCCTCCAGGTCGAAGACGGTCTTCCCGAGCCGGGACGAGGCGAACTTCATCAGCTCGCTGCTGTCCCGGGGCGGGGGGACGTCCTTGATGAGCTCGTTGGCGGCCTCGACGCGGAAGCGCGGCTTGGACGTGCGCGCGGGGGCGCCGCGGCGCAGCCAGGCCAGCTCCTTGCGAACCAGGTTCTGCCGCTTGACCTCTTCGGTGGCGGCGATGCGCTCGCGCTCGGCGCGGGCGAAGACGTAGTCGGAGTAGCCGCCCTCGTACTCGTAGACGTCGCCCTTCTGCACGTCCCACATGCGCGTGCAGACCTGGTCGAGGAACCAGCGGTCGTGGGTGACGCACACGAGCGCGGAGCGGCGCTCGCGCAGGTGCTGGGCCAGCCAGGAGATGCCCTCGACGTCGAGGTGGTTGGTGGGCTCGTCGAGGACGATGAGGTCCTGCTCCTCGATGAGCAGCTTGGCGAGCGCGATCCGCCGCCGCTCGCCGCCGGACAGGGGGCCGATGACGGTGTCGAGGCCCTGCGGGAAGCCGGGCAGGTCGAGGCCGCCGAACAGGCCCGTGAGCACGTCCCGGACCTTGGCGTTGCCCGCCCACTCGTGGTCGGCCATGTCCCGGATGACCTCGTGCCGGACGGTCGCCTCGGGGTCCAGCGAGTCGTGCTGGGTGAGTACCCCGAGCCGCAGTCCGCCGGAGTGCGTGACCCGGCCGGTGTCGGCCTCCTCCAGCTTGGCCAGCATCCGGATCAGGGTCGTCTTGCCGTCGCCGTTGCGACCGACGACGCCGATGCGGTCCCCCTCGGAGACGCCGAGCGACACACCGTCGAGCAGGGCACGGGTGCCGTACACCTTGCTGACGTTCTCGACATTGACCAGATTGACGGCCATTTTTCTCCTGCCCAGGGGGTCGATCAGCCTCCCAGCCTAGTCGGCCCGTACGACAGCCCCTGCGCCCCGGGGACCGGCGGCCCCGGGGCGCTGCGTCGTGGAGGGCGGCGTCAGCGGCGGGCGGCCGCCGCGCGGACCTCGGCGAGGAGGTCGTACATGACCCGGCCGGGGCACTCGGTGTCGAAGTAGTCGCGGTGGCCGCCGACCGTGTTCGTGTCCTTCTTGGTGCCGTTGACGGGGTTGGTGTACGTCACCCTCGCCTGCGGGTCCAGGCCCTCGAACCGGGATATGACCTTGATCAGCCGGATCAGGGAGGCCTTGGCCGCGTCCGTGGGGGCCTGCTGGTCGAGGTTGCCGATCAGGGCGATGCCGAGGGCGCCGGAGTTGTAGCCCACGGAGTGGAAGCCGGTGACGAGGTCGCCGTCCGGGTTGAAGGCGGGGATGCCGTCGTCGCCGGAGTAGCGGCCCTCGTAGACGGTGCCGGCCTCGTCGATGAGGAAGTGGTAGCCGATGTCACCCCAGTCGTTGGTGATCGCGTGGAACTCGTAGATCGCGCGCACCGTCGCGGCCGGGTCGGGGTCGTCGTTGGGCGTCGCGGTGTGGTGGACCGTGATGATCTGGAGCGGGTAGTACGTCTCGGGCGAGTTGACCTTGCCGTCCTTGTACCGCTTGGACTCGTCGGCGCCCCAGGCCGGCCGCGAGAGGTAGCCGACGCCACGCACGCGCGTGGGCTCGCTCGGCACCTGGTAGGTGCGCTCGGGGCCGTCGGTGGTGTCGATGGCCAGCGAGCGCACGCCGTTGATGCCGCTGGGGGCCTTCACCTCGTAGGCCTTGGCGTTGCCGGCGGCGACCAGGGCGGTACCGCCGTCCTCGACGGTCGCGCAGCCGTGGGCCAGGTTCTGCCAGTTGCCGTCCGCGAGCCGGATGGCGGCGCCGTCCTTGGCGCCGGACCAGCGCACACCGACGTAGGAGGCGGCGACGGCGGTGGTGGCCTCGCCGGTACCGGTGGCGGCCTCGGTCCGGGTGGCGGGGAACTTCTCCGGCGTCGTGCCCGAACCACCGGAATCGGAGGTGGAGTTGTCCGTCTCGCCGGAGCCGCCCGCGGCGAACACCATCGGCGTGAGCGCGGTTCCGGCGGCCACCGCCCCACCCGCGGCCATCATGCCGCGACGGGACAGGGAGCGCTTTCTACGGTGAGACGGCTGGGCGGGGGTGGGGGATTCGGACACAGGAGTGTCCCCTTCCAGAAGTGCGCTTGACGGTGAGCCGGGCACGACAGCCCGAAAGTTGAAACGTCAAGCGACCCTAAACGCCTCAGCCGCCCCACGGGTACTGCGATCGCAGTACTTCCGTGTGGAGATCGGGCGAAGAACGCGTACTTGTGAGTACGGCGTCACGCTCCGGCGGCCCGCACGACCGTGGCGCCCTGCGCGGGCCCGGACGCGGTGCGCACCGAGCGGCAGGTGCCGGACGCCCGCAGGGTGTCGGCCACCTTCACCGCCGACTCGGGGTCGCGGGCGAGGAACGCCGTCGTCGGACCCGAGCCGGAGACCAGCGCCGTGAGCGCACCGGCGGCGCGGCCGGCCGCGAGGGTGTCGGCCAGTTCCGGGAAGAGGGAGAGGGCGGCGGGCTGGAGGTCGTTGGAGACGGCCGCGGCGAGCGCGTCGGGGTCGCCCTTCGCGAGGGCGGCGAGGAGCGGCTCGGAGGCGACGGGCTCGGGGATGTCGGTGCCCTCGCCGAGCCGGTCGAACTCACGGAACACGGCCGGCGTCGAAAGCCCCCGGTCGGCCATCGCGAACACCCAGTGGAAGGTGCCGCCCACGTCGAGCGTACGGAGCTTCTCGCCCCGCCCGGTGCCCAGAGCCGCCCCACCGACCAGACTGAACGGCACGTCGCTGCCCAACTCGGCGCAGATGTCGAGGAGTTCCTCGCGGGAGGCGTGCGTACCCCACAGCGCGTCGCAGGCCAGCAGCGCGCCCGCGCCGTCCGCGCTGCCGCCCGCCATGCCGCCGGCGACCGGGATGTCCTTGGCGATGTGGAGGTGGACGGCGGCGTCCAGACCACGGCGTTGCGCCAGGGCGAGCGCCGCGCGGGCGGCGAGGTTCGTACGGTCGAGGGGGACCTGGTCGGCGTCGGGGCCGTCACAGGTGACGCGCAGTCCGTCGGGCGAGGGGGTCACGGTGACCTCGTCGTGCAGGCCGACCGCCAGGAAGACGTTGGCCAGGTCGTGAAAGCCGTCGGGCCGCGCGGCGCCGACCGCGAGCTGGACGTTGACCTTGGCGGGGACACGTACGGTGACGCTCGCGCTCACTTACTCGGACTCCTTGTGCTGGTCGGCGGGCCGGGCGGGGGGCTCCGCGGGGGCCGCCTTGTGCTCGGCGATCCGTACGAACTCCTCGACCGTCAGGGCCTCTCCGCGGGCCTGCGGTGAGACGCCGGCCGCGACGAGGGCCTCCTCGGCGGCTGCCGCCGACCCCGCCCAGCCGGCGAGCGCGGCACGCAGCGTCTTGCGGCGCTGGGCGAAGGCGCCGTCGATGACGGCGAAGACCTCGCGCCGGGAGGCGGTGGTCTTGATCGGCTCGGCGCGCCGGGTCAGGGACACCAGCCCGCTGTCGACGTTCGGCGCGGGCCAGAAGACGTTGCGTCCGATGGCGCCGGCCCGCTTGACCTCGGCGTACCAGTTGGCCTTGACCGAGGGGACGCCGTACACCTTCGAACCGGGTGCGGCGGCCAGTCGGTCGGCGACCTCCGACTGCACCATGACGAGGGTGCGTTCGATGCTCGGGAAGGTTTCGAGCATGTGGAGGAGGACCGGGACGGCCACGTTGTAGGGGAGGTTGGCGACCAGCGCGGTGGGCGGCGGGCCCGGCAGCTCGGTGACCTGCATCGCGTCGGAGTGCACCAGCGCGAACCGGTCGGCGCGCTCCGGCATGCGGGCCGCGATGGTCGCGGGCAGCGCGGCGGCGAGGACGTCGTCGATCTCGACGGCGGTGACGCGGTCGGCCGCCTCCAGCAGCGCCAGGGTGAGCGAGCCGAGTCCGGGTCCCACCTCGACCACCACGTCGTCGGGGCGGACGTCCGCGGTGCGGACGATGCGGCGGACCGTGTTCGCGTCGATCACGAAGTTCTGGCCGCGCTGTTTGGTGGGGCGCACACCGAGGGCGGCCGCCAGTTCACGGATGTCGGCGGGGCCCAGGAGGGCGTCGGGGGTGGGGCTGCTCACCCGACAAGGGTACGGGGCCGTACAGCTGCCACCTGCCGCCCGTCACCGCAGGCGGCTCACCCGTGCAACCGCTCCCCGCAGTGCGGCCAGGGACTCGCCCCCTGCCGCACATACAGCTTCTTCGCCCGTGCCGTCTGTTCCGCCGCCGGCGCGTCCTGCGGGCGGCCCTTGCCGCCGAGGCTCCGCCAGGTGTGCGTGTCGAACTGGTACAGCCCGCCGTACGTCCCGGACGAGTCCACCGCGTCCGCCCGGCCCCCGGACTCGCACGCCGCGAGGCCCTGCCAGTTCAGGCCTCCCGCGCCGCTCACGGAGGTCGGCAGCGGCTTGGTGCCGACCTTCACCACCTGCGTCCGCGGCTCGCGCACCACCTCGGACTTCGTCCGCCGCGGCTTCTGCCGGACGCCGTTGACGGTGCGCAGCGAGTACGTGACCCGCCGCAGCCCCAGCTGCCCCGCCCGCTCGACGACCTCCGTGCCCTTGAAGACCGTGGGGTCCTCGATCCGCTGCTCGGCGAACTGGATCGCCTCGTCGCGGATCTCCTTGCGGCCGGTGATCCTCAGGACCGTGACGGTCTGCCCGTCGCGCGGGAAGCTCTCGGGCGGGACGGACGTCGCGTCCTGGCCACGCAGAGTGATGCCGGCCTGCTCCACGACCTCGCTCACCGTCGCCGCGTTCGTGCGGATGGTGCGCGCCCGCCCGTCCGCCATGACCGTCACCGCGCGCTCGGTGCGCACATCCAGCGCGAGCCCTTCACGCCCGATGCGTCTGGAGCGCGACGCCGAGACATACGCCCCCTCCGCGCGCACCCCGATCTGCCGGAGCGCCGCCTCCACGGTGCGTTCCGTCGTCCACACCTCGCGCCGCTGGCCGTCGAGCGTGAGCCGCACGGGGCGGCCGTAGCGCACCGCGATCTCGTCACCGCTGCTGAGCGCCGCATCGGGAGCGGGCGCCACCACGTCGTGCGCGCCGACGTCGACGCCCTCCTCGGTGAGCAGTTCGGTGACGTCGTCCGCGAAGGTGTGCAGCGTGCGCGGTGTGCCGTCGACGCTCAGCTCGATCGCCTTGTCCTCGGCGACGAAGGCGCTCGTGCCGCCGGCGAGGAACGCCACGACCAGCGCCTGCGGGACGAGCCGGCGCATGGGCCCGTCTCCACGCTCGGCGATCCTTCCCCTGCGCCGGTGGGCGGCGCGACGTCCGCTCCTGGGGCGCACTACCGGCTCGTACGCCTCCTCGTACGCCTCCTCGTACGCCGTCTCGTACGCCGTCTCGGACGCCTCGTAGGCGGGCCGGTAGGTGTCCTCGTACGGGACGCGGGCCGTGCCGTACGTGCTGTATGTGCCGTACGCGTCGTGCGTCTCGTACGCCCCCTGCACCCCGTACCCCAGCGTCTGCGCGGTGTGCGGGTCGAAGCCGCCGTACGCCGGGGGCTCGTGGGCCGGGCTCGGGCCATACGTCTCGAACTGCGCGTTGCTCACGACGACACGCTCCAGCGGAGGGGTCCGTTTAGGGCCCCCAGAACCTAGCGGAGCGTCGATTACTCTCCAAGGCGACGCGACTACGCACAGTTGCGACGGGGTCGTGGTGAACCCGTGCGAGCGTTATCGAGCGGTTATCCGTCAGTAGCCGAAGGCACGTGCCGTGTTCGAGCCCAGGGCCGCCGCCAGCGCGTCCTCGTCGATCCCCCGTACGGCAGCCATGGCGCGCACCGTGATCGGAATGAGATACGGAGCGTTGGGCCGTCCGCGGTACGGGGCCGGCGTGAGGAACGGAGCGTCGGTCTCCACGAGGAGCAGCTCCAGCGGGGCCACCGCCACCGCGTCCCGCAGATTCTGGGCGTTCTTGAAGGTGACGTTGCCGGCGAAGGACATGAAGTATCCGGCGCGGGCGCACACCTGGGCCATCTCGGCGTCCCCGGAGTAGCAGTGGAAGACGGTCCGCTCCGGGGCGCCCTCCTCCTTCAGCACCCGCAGCACATCCGCATGGGCGTCGCGGTCGTGGATGACCAGCGCCTTGCCGTGCCGCTTGGCGATCTCGATGTGGGCGCGGAACGACGCCTCCTGCGCCTCGTTGCCCTCGGGCCCGGTGCGGAAGTAGTCGAGGCCGGTCTCGCCGACGCCCTTGACCTGCGCCAGCGCGGCCAGGCGGTCGATCTCGGCGAGCGCCTCGTCGAGCGCCCGCGCACCACCCGGCTCACGCGCCCCCTGCCGCGACCAGCCGTCGGGGTCCCCGTGCACGATGCGCGGCGCCTCGTTCGGATGCAGGGCGACGGTCGCGTGCACGGCGTCGTACTGCGCCGCCGTCTCGGCCGCCCACTGCGAGCCGCGTACGTCGCAGCCGACCTGCACGACCGTGGTCACGCCCACCGACGCGGCCTTGGCGAGCCCCTCCTCGACCGTGCCGGACTGCATGTCGAGGTGGGTGTGCGAGTCGGCGACCGGCACCCGCAGCGGTTCCGGGAGCGGCGGGGCGGCGTGCTTGTCGGCGGCGTTCGAAGGCATGCCCCGATCCTACGAAAGGGGCATGCCCGAGCGGCCGGGTGCTCGGCTCAGCTCGCCTTGCGGTGGAAGACGTGCAGAAGGTCGGACAGGTGCCAGTGGTGGTGCGGCCCGGTCGGCGCCGACGCCGCATCCGCCCCGGGCTCCGCCTTCGGCTGGGTGGGGACGGTGCCGGCGCGGTGGAGGGAGTTCTGCACGGAGGACACCTGGCCGGGCCGCATGATCCGCACGACGTGGCCGTCGCAGTTGTGACACGTGGGCCGGCTCAGCGGGGACGGCACCACCTGGCCGTTCGCCACGTACACGACGAACTCCCGTCCGTCCCCGTCCATGTGGTGCTCTATCTCGTACGACTGCTCCCAGCCATGCCCGCAGCGCATGCAGGCGAACGAATACGACTCGTGGACGACGGCGGTCGCGGCGCTGCGAAGGCCCGTGGTCTGCTGTGCGATCTCACTCATGCCAGCTCCTGTGGTCCGCTGGGTGGGACGGGTCGCGTCCCACAACCCAGTGGACTCCTCCGCAGGAGTGAACGCACGGGATCTGTCCAGTGTTGGCGCCGACTTGGACGTTCCTTGCCGAAAGGGCCGGGTTGCTTTACCCCGGCATGGGGCGCACGCTCATGCGATATACGCCCTGCTCACACGGCATTTCACGCCTCCGCCTTCTTGGCCGCCACCACGGCGTCGAAGACCTCCCTCTTGGGCACCCCGGCCTCCGCCGCGACCGCCGCGATGGCCTCCTTGCGCCGCTCCCCCGCCTCTTCACGGATGCGAACCCGCCGTACGAACTCGGCGGCGTCGACCTCCTCGGCCCCCTTCTCGGGCGCCCCCTCGACGACGACGGTGATCTCCCCGCGCACGCCCTCGGCCGCCCACTCGGCCAGCTCCCCGAGCCCGCCGCGCCTGACCTCCTCGTACGTCTTGGTCAGCTCCCGGCACACGGCGGCCCGCCGCTCGGCGCCGAACACCTCGGCCATCGCGGCGAGCGTGTCGTCGAGCCGGTGCGGCGCCTCGAAGTAGACGAGGGTGCGCCGCTCCTCGGCCACCTCCTTCAGGCGCGAGAGCCGCTCCCCCGCCTTGCGCGGCAGGAACCCCTCGAAGCAGAACCGGTCGACGGGCAGCCCGGACAGGGCGAGCGCGGTCAGCACCGCGGACGGCCCCGGCACCGCGGTGACCTTGATGTCCTTCTCCACCGCCGCCGCGACCAGCCGGTACCCGGGGTCGGACACCGACGGCATCCCCGCGTCGGTCACCAGCAGCACCCGCGAGCCCTCCAGGAGCGCCTCGACCAGCTCGGGCGTACGGGCCGACTCGTTGCCCTCGAAGTACGACACGACCCGCCCGGCCGGCTGCACGCCCAGCGCCTGGGTGAGGCGCCGCAGCCGCCGGGTGTCCTCGGCGGCGACCACGTCCGCGCCGGCCAGCTCCTCGACCAGCCGGGGCGGGGCGTCCTTGACGTCGCCGATGGGAGTGCCTGCCAAAACAAGGGTTCCTGTCACGTTTCCATCCTCGCAGGGCGCATCCGCGCGACTGTCACAGACGTGTTCCCTACGATGGCGCGGTGACCAGTACCGCGTCCTCCACGGACACCCGGCAGGGCCAGGCGATCCACGAGCAGCGGCCGTCGTGGCAGCAGCGGCTGCGCCGATTCGGCTACACGGCGGCGCCCGGCAGCGACGTCCGCGACCGGCTCGTGCCGCCGTATGTTCAGCCAAGCCCGCGGATGTGGCAGTTCCTCGGGGTGCCGCGGCCGCTCGCCGAGCGGATCGCGCGCTGGTCGGGCTGGATCGGTCCGCTGCTGGTGACGCTGCTGGCGGGAGTGACGCGGTTCTGGAACCTGGGCAACCCGAAGGCCGTGATATTCGACGAGACGTACTACGCGAAGGACGCCTGGGCGCTCGTCCACCGCGGTTTCGAGGTCAACTGGGACAAGAACGCCAACGACCTGATCCTCAAGGTCGGCGACCAGGTCCAGATCCCGACGGACGCGGCGTACGTGGTGCATCCGCCGGTCGGCAAGTACGTCATCGGGCTCGGCGAGCTGATGTTCGGGTTCAATCCGTTCGGCTGGCGGTTCATGACGGCGCTGCTGGGGACGCTGGCCGTGCTGATGCTGTGCCGCATCGGCCGCCGTATCTTCCGCTCGACGTTCCTCGGCTGCCTCGCGGGCACGCTGATGGCGGTGGACGGGCTGGCCTTCGTGATGGCCCGCACCTCGCTGCTCGACGGGGTGCTGATGTTCTTCGTGCTGGCGGCGTTCGGCTGCCTGGTCCTCGACCGGGACAGGGCGCGCGCGAAACTCGCGGCCGCGCTCCCGGCCGACCCCGACGGCCGGGTCCGCCCCGACGCACACATCGCCGAGACCCTGCGCCTCGGCTGGCGCCCCTGGCGCTGGACGGCGGGCCTGATGCTGGGCCTGGCCATCGGCACCAAGTGGAACGGCCTGTACTTCCTGGTCGCGTTCGGTCTGATGACGGTCCTGTGGGACGTCGGCGCCCGCAAGGTCGCCGGTGCCCGCCACCCCTACGTGGCGGTGCTCAAGCACGACCTGGGCTTTGCCTTCCTGGCGACCGTGCCGGTGGCGATCGTCACCTACATCGCCTCCTGGGCCGGCTGGATCCTCTCCCCCACGGACGGCAGCGGCGGCTACTACCGCGACTGGGCGAGCGCGAACGGCCGCAGCAGCAGCTGGTCCTGGCTGTTCCCCGACTGGTGGCTGAGCCTGTGGCACTACGAGCACCAGGTGTACGACTTCCACGTGGGCCTGTCGTCCCCGCACACCTACCAGTCCAACCCGTGGAGCTGGCTGGTCGTCGGCCGCCCGGTGTCGTACTTCTACGAGTCCCCCACGCCCGGCAAGGACGGCTGCCCCGTCGACGCGGGCGAGAAGTGCGCCCGCGAGGTGCTGGCCCTCGGCACGCCGCTGCTGTGGTGGGTGGCCGCCTTCGCGGTCCTGTACGTCCTGTGGCGCTGGGCCTTCCGCCGTGACTGGCGCGCCGGCGCCATCGCCTGCGGGGTCGTGGCCGGCTATCTGCCCTGGTTCCTCTACCAGGAACGCACCATCTTCTTCTTCTACGCCATCGTCTTCCTGCCCTTCCTCTGCCTCGCCGTGGCCATGCTCCTGGGCGCGATCATCGGCCCGCCGCGCGCCGGAGACACCCGCCGGGTGGCGGGCGCCACGGGTGCGGGCGTGCTGGTGCTGCTGATCGCCTGGAACTTCATCTACTTCTGGCCGATCTACACGGGCACCGCGATCCCGGTCGACGACTGGCGGTCGCGGATGTGGCTGGACACCTGGGTCTGACCGGCCAAACAGCCACTCTTCGGTCAACAGTTCGGCCAACAAAAGAAAACACCTCCCACACCTTTCCCCCACGCCACTTACAGTGCGGTGGACGAAAACGGGGAGGGGACCATGTCCAAGGGGGTCAAAGTCGCCGTCATAGGCGGCGTGTTCGCCGTGATGGTGGGCGGTGCCGGGTACGGCGCCTACAACATCATGTCGGCGTTGAACGGCGGCGGGGCGACCGGGCAGGGCGGGCCGGCGCCGGTGCGGTCCGGGCCGCCGAGTTCGGAGGAGGTCGAGGAGACCACCACGAAGTTCTTCGCGGCCTGGGAGAAGGGGCAGGCGGCGCAGGCGGCGGAGCTCACGAACAACAACGCGGCAGCCGCCTCGGTGCTCAGGTCCTACGGCCAGGACGCCCACATCACCGGCGTGCAGATCACGCCCGGCAAGGCGAACGGCGACACCGTGCCCTACACCGTGAAGGCAAAGGTGTCGTACGGCGGCAAGTCCGAGCCGCTGTCCTACAAGAGCGAGCTCACCGTCGTTCGCGGCCGCACCACCGGGCGGGCCCTCGTGGACTGGCAGCCCACCGTGATCCATCCGCAGCTGAAGAGGAACGACACCCTCGTCACCGGCGAGGCCGCCGCCCCGCCCATCGAGGCCGTCGACCGCAACGACACCGTGCTGACGAAGGAGAAGTACCCCTCCCTCGGCCCGGTCCTGGACACCCTGCGCGACAGGTACGGCAGCAAGGCGGGCGGCTCACCCGGCGTCGAACTGGCGATCCGGCACGCCGACGAGTCGCCGGACACCTCGCTGCTGACCCTCGCGAAGGGCAAGCCGGGCAAGCTGCGGACGACGCTCAGCGCGAGCGTGCAGGCAGCCGCCGAGAAGGCGGTGAAGCGGTACGCCGAGTCCTCCGTCGTGGCCCTCAAGCCGAGCACCGGCGAGGTGCTGGCGGTGGCCAACCACCGTGCGGACGCCTTCAACGCGGCCTTCGAGGGACGCGTCCCGCCCGGCTCCACGATGAAGATCATCACCGCGGCGATGCTCATCGACAACGGCGTGACCACGATGAACGGCCCCGCGCCCTGCCCGGACACGGCGACCTGGCAGAGTCAGACCTTCAAGAACCTCACGGGCCTCAAGCCCGACGAGACCGCGGGCGCCACGCTCGCAGGCGGCTTCGCACGCTCCTGCAACACGGCCTTCATCAAGCTCGTCGACGAGGATCCGCTCACCGACGCCTCGCTGACGACGGAGGCCCAGGAGCGGTTCGGGCTCGGCGGCGACTGGAAGACCGGCATCACCTCGTTCGACGGCAGCGTCCCCGCGGCCACCGGCCCGGACCGCGCCGCGAACGCCATCGGCCAGGGTCAGGTCCAGATGAACCCGCTGAACATGGCGTCGGTCACAGCCACCGCGATCACCGGCGAGTTCCGGCAGCCGTATCTGGTCTCCCCCGACCTCGACGACCGCCGACTCGCCACCGCCAAGGGGCTGCCGGCGAGCACCGCCTCCCAGCTGAAGCAGATGATGCGGCTGGCCGCGACCGCACCCCAGGGCACCGCCGTGCAGGTCATGTCCGGACTCGGCGGCGACGTCGGCGCCAAGACCGGGTCCGCCGAGGTCGACGGGGGGGCCACCTCCGACAGCTGGTTCACCGGTTTCCGCAACGATGTGGCGGCCGCGGCCATGTCCCAGCAGGGCGGCCACGGCAGCGACGCGGCCGGGCCGATTGTCGCAGCCGTGCTACGAGCGTCCGCGTGAACTTATCCCTCGCGGCACGGGACTCTAGGGTGGTCGTCGTCGTTGGTATGCGTGAGGCAGGCGGGGCAGGCGGGGGCCCCTGGAATACGCGAGGGAACGGAAAGCAGTGGGCAACAGAAGGCGCGTCGCCGAGCGACGGAAGACCAACCCCGCCGTGCTCGGCGGGATGATCGCCGTGGTTCTCGGTGGCGCCGGGATCGGCGTCTACGCGCTGCTCGGCAGCGGATCCGCCGCCGAGAACGGTGCGCAGTCGTCGAACTCGCAGAAGGCCAAGGCCGTCAAGACCGGCCCGCTGTCGGCGAAGGAGGTCACGACCGCGGCCCGGGAGTTCCTCACCGCCTGGCAGCAGGGCAAGGTGACCGAGGCGGCCGCCGCCACGGACGACGCGACGGCTGCCAAGGCGCTGCTGGCCGGCTACGCCAAGGACGCCCACATCGAGGACGTCACCCTCACCGCCGGCACCCGCACCGGCGCCAAGGTCCCCTTCGCCGTGAAGGGGACGGTGTCGTACAAGGGCACCAGCAAGCCGCTGACGTACGACAGTTCGCTGACGGTCGTGCGGCGGGCGGAGGACGGCAGGCCGCTCGTCGACTGGCACTCCGCGGTCGTTCACCCCGACCTGAAGGACGGCGACACCCTCGTCACCGGCGAGTCCGGCACCCCGCCGGTCAAGGCCCTCGACCGGGACGGCGGTGAGCTGACGGAGGACGAGTACCCGTCGCTGGGGTCGGTCCTGGACGGGCTGCGCGAGAAGTACGGCGAGAAGGCGGGCGGCAAGGCGGGCATCGAGCTCCAGGTGATCCGGGGCAAGGAGTCCAAGAAGGCCGAGCTGTCCGACAAGACCCTGGTGGAGCTGAGCAAGGGTACGCCGGGCACGGTGGAGACGACGCTGAGCCCGGCGCTGCAGGCCGCCGCGGAGAAGCAGGTGGCCACCAGGCCGAAGGCGTCCGTGGTGGTACTGCGCCCCTCGACCGGCGAGATCATGGCGGTCGCGAACTCCTCGCACGGCTTCAACATCGCCTTCCAGGGCTCCCTCGCGCCCGGCTCCACGATGAAGGTCATCACCTCGTCGCTGCTGATCGAGAAGGGCCTCGCGGCGGCGGACAAGGAGCACCCCTGCCCGAAGTACTTCACGTACGGCCACTGGAAGTTCCAGAACGACGACAAGTTCGAGATCAAGGGCGGCACCTTCAAGGCCAGCTTCGCCCGCTCCTGCAACACCGCCTTCATCAGCCAGGCGCCCGAGCTGGACAACGACAGCCTGACCAAGCAGGCCCAGCAGGTCTTCGGCCTCTCCCTGAACAGCTGGTCCGTCGGTGTGCCCACCTTCGACGGCTCCGTCCCGGTCCAGTCGCAGGCCCAGATGGCCGCCTCGCTGATCGGCCAGGGCGGGGTGCGGATGAACCCGCTGAACATGGCGTCGGTCTCCGCGACCATCAAGACGGGTACCTTCAAGCAGCCTTATCTGGTGGCTCCGAGCGTCGACGACCGCACGCTCGCCACGGCGTCCCGCACGATGTCCGCGTCCGCGCTGTCGCAGCTGCGCGAGCTGATGTCCTACACGGCGGCCTACGGCACGGCGGCCGAGGCGATGTCCGGGGTGACCGGTGACGTCGGCGCGAAGACCGGCTCGGCGGAGGTCGACGGCCAGAAGAATCCGAATGGCTGGTTCACCGCGTACCGGAACGACCTCGCGGCGGCGGGCGTCGTCCAGGCCGGCGGCCACGGCGGCGAGACGGCGGGCCCGATCGTGGCGGAACTGCTGAAGCTGGGCGGCTGAGTCTCAGCCCCGCAGCTGAGCCTGAGCCTCACGCTCGACGGGGGCCGCGGGTGCGGCGGGCGCGGCGGCCAGGTAGGTCCGCCGCAGGAACCTCATCAGGGCCTTCGTCTCGAACTGCACCACCGAGACACCCTGTGCGGAATGGAACTCCACCACGGCCTGCACCCGGCCGCACGGCCACACCCGTATCTCTCCGCTGCCCGCGGGGGCGCGCAGCCCCTGTTCCAGCAGGGAGCGCGAGAAGGTCCACTCGTGTGCCTGGCGGCCGGGCAACCGGACGCACACCGAGCGCGGGTCGGCCTCGGGGTCGTACTTCAGGACGACCGGAACGGCGTCCTGTTCCTCCGCCAGGAGGTCCGCGTCCGTGACGATATGGGCTCGTGCGTACTGTTCGACCACAGACATCGGACGGCCCCTAACACTGCGTGACCTATGCGAAAGCTGTGCTTCCGCTACCCTCCAATGTCGCATATCTTCCGGAAAGCGCCCGCTGAGACCGGCATATATCACATGTGCGATACACAAGCGCCTCGCTCTTGCAAGGCGTTCGCATTAAGCCACTATCATCGAACGGTGCATGTACCTGACGGATTCATAGACGCCCCCACCTCCGCCGTGACCGGAGTGGTCGCCGCGGCGGCGGTCGCCGTGAGCCTGCGCGGCGCGCGCCGCGAGCTCGACGAGCGCACTGCTCCGCTGGCCGGCCTGGTGGCCGCGTTCATCTTCGCGGTGCAGATGCTGAACTTCCCGGTCGCGGCCGGGACCAGCGGACATCTGCTCGGCGGCGCCCTGGCCGCGATCCTCGTCGGACCCTTCACCGGCGCGCTGTGCATCTCCGTCGTCCTGCTGATGCAGGGCATCCTCTTCGCGGACGGCGGCCTCACCGCGCTCGGCGTGAACATCACCAACATGGCGATCGTCGGCGTCGTCGTCGCCTACGTCGTCTTCCGGGCCCTGGTGATGGTTCTGCCGAAGACCCGGCGCTCCATCACCGCCGCCTCCTTCGTCTCCGCGCTGGTGTCGGTGCCGGCCGCGGCGCTCGCGTTCACCCTGCTGTTCTGGATCGGCGGCACCACCGACGTCCCGATCGGCAAGGTCGCCACCGCCATGGGCGGCGTCCACCTTCTGATCGGCATCGGCGAGGCCGCGATCACCGCGCTGACGATCGGCGCCGTCATCGCCGTACGGCCGGACCTCGTCTACGGCGCCCGTGATCTGCGGCAGCCGCTGAAGCTGCGGGTCGGCGGCGAGCTCGTCGACGCTCCCGGCGCCGAGGCGGAGCAGCCGGTCGCCGCCCGGACCTCGCGCCGCACCCTGTGGATCAGCGGTCTGGCCACCTCCCTCGTCCTCGCCGGGTTCGTCAGCTTCTACGCCTCCGCCAGCCCTGACGGCCTGGAGAAGGTCGCTGAGGACAAGGGCTTCGCCGAGTCCGCGGAGGAGCACGCGAACGCCGACTCCCCGCTCGCCGACTACGGCGTCAAGGACGTCGACGACGTCCGGCTGTCCGGCGGCCTGGCCGGCGTGATCGGCGTCGGCGCGACCGTCGTCGCGGGCACCGGCATCTTCTGGGCGGTGCGCCGGCGCCGTACGGACGAGGCGGCCGACGTGTCGCCCACGAGCACGAACGTCTGAGACCCGACATGGGTGCCGGGCACGCGCACAGGCTCTACCGGCACGGGCACTCGCCCGTGCACGGTCTGCCGCCGCACACCAAGCTCGCCGCGACGTTCGCGTTCGTGGTGGTCGTGGTGTCGACGCCGCGGGAGGCGATGTGGGCGTTCGGTCTGTACGCCGTGCTGCTCGCGCTCGTCGCCGTCGTCGCGCGCGTGCCCGCCGCCTTTCTGCTCAAGCGGCTGCTGATCGAGGTGCCGTTCGTCGCGTTCGCGGTGCTGCTGCCGTTCGTGGCGGAGGGCGACCAGGTCGAGGTGCTGGGCATGTCGCTGAGCGTCAGCGGACTGTGGGGCGCCTGGAACGTACTCGCGAAGGGCACCCTGGGCGTCGCCGCCTCCGTACTCCTCGCCTCCACCACCGAGCTGCGCGAACTCCTGCTGGGTCTGCAGCGGCTGAAACTGCCGCCCCTCCTCGTGCAGATCGCGTCCTTCATGATCCGGTACGGCGATGTCATCGCCGACGAGATGCGGCGGATGCGCATCGCACGGGAGTCGCGCGGCTTTGAAGCGAAGGGCGTGCGGCACTGGGGCGTGCTCGCGAAGTCGGCGGGCGCGCTGTTCATCCGGTCCTACGAGCGGGGTGAGCGCGTGCATCTGGCCATGATCAGTCGGGGGTACGCCGGTTCGATGCCGGTGATCGACGAGGTGACCGCGTCCCGGGCGCAGTGGTCGTACGCCCTCGCGCTGCCCTTCGCCGCCCTTGTCGTCTGCGTGTTGGGATGGGCCCTGTGAGTACTGCTTCCCTGGAGGTCTCCGGCCTCGCCTTCGCCTACCCCGACGGCCACCAGGCCCTGTTCGGCGTGGACTTCACCATCGCGCGTGGCGAGCGGGTCGCGCTGCTCGGCCCGAACGGCGCCGGCAAGACGACCCTCGTCCTGCACCTCAACGGCATCCTGACCGGCGGCACCGGCAGCGTTCAGGTCGCCGGACTGCCCGTCGGCAGGCAGCACATGGCCGAGATCCGGCGCCGGGTCGGGATCGTGTTCCAGGACCCGGACGACCAGCTGTTCATGCCGACGGTCCGGGAGGACGTCGCCTTCGGGCCGGCTGCGGCCGGACTGAAGGGGCCTGAGCTGGAGGAACGGGTCGACCGGGCGCTGGAGCGGGTCGGCATGGCCGAGTTCAAGGGCCGTCCGCCGCATCACCTCTCCTTCGGTCAGCGGCGCCGGGTCGCGGTGGCGACCGTCCTCGCGATGGAACCGGAGATCCTCGTCCTGGACGAGCCCTCCTCCAACCTGGACCCCGCCTCCCGCCGCGAACTGGCCGACATCCTGCGCTCGTTGGACGTCACCGTCCTGATGGTCACGCACGACCTGCCGTACGCCCTTGAGCTGTGCCCGCGCTCCCTGATCCTCAGCGAGGGCGTGATCGCGGCGGACGGGAAGACCGCCGAACTCCTCGCGGACGACGAGCTGATGCGCGCCCATCGCCTGGAGCTGCCGTTCGGATTCGACCCGCGGTCCGTGACAATGGGCGCGTGACGGATCAAGAGGACGCGGGGTCGCTGTCCCTGGACGACCAGCTCTGCTTCGCGCTGTACGCCGCTCAGCGGGCGGTGACGGCCGCGTACCGCCCGCTCCTCGACGAACTCGGCCTCACCTACCCGCAGTACCTTGTGCTGCTGGTCCTGTGGGAGCGGGGCGAGACGCCGGTGAAGGAGCTGGCCGCCGCGCTGCGCCTCGACTACGGCACCGTCTCCCCGCTGTTGAAGCGGCTGGAGGCGGCCGGGCTGGTACGGCGTGAGCGGTCGGCGCGGGACGAGCGGTCCGTGCTCGTGGCCGTCACGGGGCGCGGTCAGGAGCTGCGGGAGCGCGCGAAGTGCGTGCCCGGCTCGCTGCTCACCGCGACGGGGCTCGACGCGGCGGGAGTCGCGCGGCTGCGCGAGGAGTTGTGGCAGCTCGCGCACCGAGCACACCCCACCGCGGACCCCACCCCCTGAACTCGGGTTACCCCCGGTTCCCACCCCCTGGTAACGGCGCCCGACTTACCGGCCAGTACCTTGTGCACGATGTACTTGTGCGCGCCTTTTCCGATGCGCGCTGTCTGGGGGGAGGGCCAACCATGACCGACGAGGGCACCGTCGTCGACACCCGTCCGACGAAGATCATGTACGTCGCCGAAGCCACCGCGCACGGCGGCCGGGACGGCTATGTCACCAGCCAGGACGGCCAGATCGAGCTCAAGGTCGCGATGCCCCCGGAACTGGGCGGCGACGGCAACGGCACCAACCCCGAGCAGCTGTTCGCGGCCGGCTACAGCACCTGCTTCCACAACGCGCTGATCCTCGTCGGCAACCGCGAGGGCTACGACCTCACCGGCTCCACGGTCGCCGCGAAGGTCGGCATCGGCCCCAACAAGCTGCGCGGCTACGGCCTCGCGGTCGCGCTCAGCGTCTCCCTGCCGGTGCTGGACGCGGGTCTCGCCGCCAAGCTGGTGGACGCGGCGCACGAGATCTGCCCTTACTCCAACGCCACCCGCGGCAACATCGACGTCACGATCCTGCTCGGCTGAGGTCCCGCTCTCTCAGCACCTGGAATTCGTTCGTGGCACACGTATCCGACGGCTAGCCTGCCGGGCATGACGTCCTCGGAAGCATCGGAATCACATGCCCACCCACGTTTCGCCGAGGCTCTGCACGAGCTCGGGCTGAGCGACCTGAACGCCCGGATGCGCCGGTTCCCGGACGCGACCCGCACCGCGGCGGAGGCCGCCGCAGCGATCGGGTGCGAGCTCAGCGAGATCTGCAAGTCGCTGATCTTCGCGGCGGACGGCGTCCCCGTGCTCGTCCTGATGGACGGGGCCTCCCGGGTCGACCTGGAGCTGGTGCGGAAGGAACTCGGCGCCGAGAAGGTCACCCGTGCCAAGGTCGACGTCGTACGGGAGACCACCGGGTACGCCATCGGGGGCGTGCCGCCCTTCGGGCACCGGACGAAGACGCGCGTGCTCGCCGATCGGTCGCTGCTCGGGCACGACGTCGTCTGGGCCGCCGCCGGTAACCCGCACGTGGTATTCCCCATGGCGCCCCTGGACCTGGTCGCCCATGCCGGTGCCACCCTGGTGGACGTGCGCGAGCAGACTTCGTGACCCCGCTGGTCACAGCCGCCGTCCTGCTCGCGGCCGTCACGCACGCCGGCTGGAACGCCATCGCCCACAAGATCACCGACAAGCTGGTGGGGTTCACGCTCATCGCCGGTGGCGGGGTGCTGATCGGGCTGGCCCTCATACCCTTCGGGGCGTTCCCGGCGGCCGAGGCGTGGCCGTACCTTCTCGCCTCCGCCGTCGTCCACATCGTCTACTTCGCGCTGCTCATGAAGTCCTTCCGGCTGGGGGACTTCGGGCAGGCCTACCCGCTCGCACGCGGCACCGCGCCGCTCGTGGTCGCCGTACTGGCGGCCGTGTTCGCGCACGAGGTGCCGAACGGCTGGGCGGCCGCCGGCATCGCCCTGTCCTGCGCGGGACTGACCGGTGTCGCCCTGTGGGGGCTGCGCGGGAGCCGGCCCAACTGGGCCGCGATCGGGGCCGCACTGGCGACCGGCCTGAGCATCGCGGCGTACACCGTCATCGACGGGCTGGGCGTGCGGGCCTCCGGGTCGTCCCTCGGTTACATCGCCTGGCTGATGGTGGCCGAGGGGCTCGTCATCCCGGCGTACGCGGTCTGGCGCTGGCGGGGCGACACGGTCGCCGTGCTGCGGCCGTTCGCCGCGCTGGGGCTGCTCGGCGCCGCGCTGTCCGTCACCGCGTACGCGCTGGTCCTGTGGGCGCAGACGAAGGCCGAACTGGCGCCGATCGCCGCCCTGCGGGAGTCGTCCATCATCGTGGGCGCCGCGATCGGGGCGGTGTTCTTCAAGGAGCGGTTCGGGGCGCCGCGGATCGCGGCGGCAGCGCTGCTGGTCGTGGGCATCGGGCTGATGCTGCACACGGGTTAGGTGAAAGCCCCGGCCGTCGGCCGGGGCTTTCACCGGTCAGACGGTCAGCCGCCGAAGGCGCTGTTGTTGCAGCCCATCGTCGAGCCGAGGTGCGTGGACTGGCTGCCCGAGTCGCCCTCGCCGTTGAGGCCGTTGCCCAGCACGCCGTTGAGCAGACCGACGACGCCGAGGATGTCGATGTTCAGGTCGTGGGACTTGCACTGGGTGCTCTGCTGGACCTTGTACTGGTCCCCGCCGTCGGCGTGGGCCGCGCCGGCGCCCAGGAACCCGACGGTGGTCAGGGCGGCGACCAGGACGGCGGCCTTACGAAGCTTCTGCATGTCATCTCCGGTGGAGTGAGGTGGATGCAATGCGTGAAGGGGGTGACCCCTTACGATTAAGGGAGATTAAGTAAGAAATGCCCCAAATCATCCTGCGGCGCGCCGAGTTTCGACATCTTGCGCCAGAAGTGCGGCGCCCTAGGCGAGCGCCGGCTTGCCCACCCGGAACGCGAACTGGCCGCAGTAGGTGAGCTTCCGCAGGTTCACCAGGGCCGTCCTGCGGTGACCGTGCCGCGCCCACTGGTCGATCTCGGAGTTGAGCGGGGACTGCTCGTCCCAGTACCGGCTGTACTCCGGCGGCCTGCCGAGGTAGCTCCGCATGATCAGCGCCACCCCGTCGAGCGAGGGCCGGATCTCCTCCAGCGCAAGCCCCGCTTCTTCGACCAGCGTCCGGAAGCCGTACGGCGTGTAGTTCCACAGGCTGAAGGAGTGGTACGGCTCGAACTGGGACGTCGACCCGATGAAGCAGCCGCCGGGCGCCAGCACCCGGGCGATCTCCGCGAGCAGTTCGCGCGGGCGGGCGACGTGTTCGAAGACCTGGTGCGAGTAGATCAGCGGCAGCGAGTCGCAGGCGAGCGGGAGACGGACGCCGTCGTAGTGCACCACCGGGTCACCGCCGGGCGTGCGCTGGCCCGCCTCCGGTGAGTCCCGGATGTCGATGCCGACCCACCGCACCTCGGGGTCGTGCTTGCGGAAGAGGGCGGCGGACGTGCCGCGTCCGCATCCCAGGTCGACGACCAGCCCGGGCGCGCCGGGGGCGCTCATCACCTCGTCGACGTAGTACCGCGAGGTGACCTGACGCGCGTGGTCGTCGGGGATGCAGTCCCGCATGAGGTCCCAGAGGGTCGCCATGCTCCGATGCTACGGACACTCACCGTTACCCGCGATTTACGTTCCGTGAGAGGGGTGGGGGCGGTGTGACGCCCGAGAGGTCGTGTGCCGCAACGCTGTTGCGGTCGGTGACCGAGCGGCCCAGGGCATGGTGGGGCCACAGGCCCGCGGCCACCCGGCGGCTGCGCTCGCTCCACTGCCGGGCCGCCAGGTCGCCAGCCTTGTAGTGGTTGAGCGCGTAGCCGCCGGAGTGGATGCGCAGCAGGGTGAAGCCGCCGGGGTACTCCTTGGCGGCGGCGACCTCCTGCTGGGTGACGTGCGGGGCGCGCACCAGCACGGTGCGCTTGTTGCGGTGGGTGTGGCCCGCGTGGTGGAGGAAGACGCCGGGGGCGTTCGCGTAGGCGTCGACGACGGTGCGGGCCTGGCGGCGCTCCAGGCACTGGCCGCGGGTCACCGGGAAGACGGAGTCCCGCACGGTCAGCGGATGGTGGCCGAACACCACCGTCGGCTGGTCCGGCTCCTCCCTCAACCTCGCCTGGAACCAAGCGAGTTGATCGGGGCCGAGGCCGCCCGCGTCGGCGCCGTTGCCGGTCTTGACGTAGGTGTCGAGGCCGATGATCCGCAGCCCGCCGAGGTCACGGGCGAAGTATCCGGGTCCGTCGCTGCCCGGCAGGCCCGGGAAGGCGGTCTGGAAGGTGGCGTTGTCGGCGGAGCGGTCGTGGTTGCCGCGTACGACGAAGTAGTCCTGCCCGTGGGTGCCGAAGCCGTCCAGGATCCGCCGGGCCTCGCCCAGGTCGTGGGCCGCACCGCCGGCCGAGATGTCGCCCCCGGCCAGCAGCAGGTCCGCCCCGCGCCGCCGGGCCTCCTCGACCAGAGCGCGGCTCATCAGCTCGGGATACGGCGCCCGTCCCGGCTGCTGCGGCACCCCCCGCAGCAGGGGCAGCCCGCCGACGAGGCCCGCGGTGGTCTCGCCGAGGTGCAGGTCGTTGCAGAGCGCGACCGACAGCAGGTGCCGGCCGGGCGGGGGCTGCGGGGTGGTGAAGGAGTACGGCCCGCCGCTCGTGCCGAACCCGAACGTCGACGTGCCCACCGCGTTGCCGCGCACGAGGTGCAGCGGGGTGGGGGTGGCGGTCACGCCCCGTGAGCGGGCCCGGTAGTAGTACGTCTGCCCCGGCTCCAGGCCGGTGAGCTCGACCTGGTGATGGGCGGTCGGCCGGTCGACGGACGCGGTGTGGTGGAGCCGGGAGGGGTGGGTGCCGTAGACGACCTCGCCCTCGGTGATCGCGGGCAGGGGGTGGCCCAGGCCGTCGTCGGTGCCGGGGATCCCGGTGTACCAGGTGATGACGGCGCTGTCCTCGGTGAGGGTGACCAGTTCGAGGTTGACGGCGATCAGGGCGTCGGGGTGGTGCGAGCGGGCCCGCTGCATGGCGGCGGAGGCCGAGCGCAGCAGAGCGGGGGCGAGGCGGGCACCGGAGCGCAGCACCTCGCAGGGGCCGGGGAAGGCCGACAGTGCTGCGAGAGAGGGGAGGTGGGCGGAGAAGCAGCAGCGCATGTCCTCGATATGGCCCTGTGCGGTTAACGGGGGAGGTGGCGGTGACGGCGGGGCCAGGTCCGGCGCACGACATCTCCATGGAACGCGACATCTCCATGGAAGCAGGGCGAAGCCGGTCCTCGAAGCGGATGTGCCGAGTCTCACTGATCCCGGCTTGCGCTCTTTGCGCCCCTGCGTCCCCTACGGCAACAGGCGCCCCAAATTGACTGTGCGGCGGCACCCTCCGAGGCGCACCCTGGAAGCAGAGATTCCGGAGGTGATCGTCATGATGCAGACCACGGTGGGATGGCATGTCGAGATGGAGTTCCAGGAGGACGAGACCCACACGAGGGCGGTCGCGATGGTGCGGCTCCCGGACGGCAGCGAGGTACGCGCGCACGGACACGCCGCACGGCACCACACGGACGCGAATCAGCCACGCGTCGGTGAGGAGATCGCCGGCGCCCGTGCGCTGAACGAGCTCGCGATGCAGATGCTCACCAAGGCGCACAGCGAGATCGACCAGGCGTCGGGGCGTACGTCCCACCCCATCCACGTCTGAGCCGCACGCCGCGCGACCACCGCACGCTAGGCGAGCGCCGCCCGTACCGCCCGTATCAACCCCTGCGCCCTCGGGTCCGCCGTCACCGTCTTGCGGAAGCCGTTCGTCACATAGCCGAAGGCGATCCCCGTCTCCGGGTCGGCGAAGCCGAGGGCGCCGCCGCGGCCGGGGTGGCCAAAGGAGCCCGGGCCCAGCAGCGGGGACGCGCTGCCGTGCAGCATGTAGCCCAGACCGAAACGGGTGTTGACCACCAGGACGCGGTCCGGGCCGGCTGACTCCTGCGCCCGCGCCAGTTCAACCGTCGCGGGGTCGAAGAGCCGCACCCCGTCGACCTCGCCGATGAGCGCGGCGTAGAGGCGGGCGAGACCGTCGGCCGTCGCGATGCCGTTCGTAGCGGGCAGGGCGGCGGCGAGGTAGGCGGGGTCGTTCTGGTCGGGGAAGGGGGTGATCGCGGCGAAGGCGCGGCGCGTGAGGGAGTCCGGGTCCGCGTAGGCCTCGGTGACCGTGCGCTTCGGGCGTGCGTGGAGCCCACCCGCCGGCTCGGGCCCCTGGACCCGGCCGGTACGGCCCACCCGGCCCGCCTCGGACTCCGGCAGCCCGAGCCACAGGTCGAGGCCGAGCGGACCGGCGATCTCCGCCGCGAGCCACTCGCCGGCCCACCGCCCGGTCACCCGGCGCACCAGCTCGTCCAGCAGCCAGCCGTAGGTCAGCGCGTGATAGCCATGGTCGGTGCCCGGCACCCACGCGGGTGCCTGAGCCGCCACCGCCGCGGGCCCGCGGTGCGGGTCCAGCGCCTCCTCGGGCGTGAGCGGGCGGTCGAGCACCGGGAGCCCGGCGCGGTGGTTCAGCACGTGCCGGACCAGCAGCCGCTCCTTGCCGTGCGCCTTGAACTCCGGCCAGTACTCACCTACCGGCGCGTCCAGGTCCAGTTCTCCACGCTGCCCAAGGATCAGGGGTACGGCGGCGGCGACGCCCTTGGTCGCCGAGCGCACGACCTGCGCGGTGCCGTGCTGCCACGGCTGTGTGCCGTCGACGTCCTTCGTGCCGGCCCACAGGTCGACGACCTTGCGCCCGTCCCGGTACACGGCGACGGCTGCGCCGCGCTCCCCGAGTGTGCCGAAGTTCCGTATGAACGCCTCCCGGACCGGCTCGAAGCCCTCGGCCACTGTGCCGTTCACGTCCACGCCCGTGCTCCCCTGCGAATGTCTCGTTCCGCGGCCGGTTCGTCCGCCTTCGGCACTCATCCCAACACGGGTGCGCGACCTTGGATTCCGTTATGTGGCCGACGTCTCGCCGGTCTTGAGGCCGCAGTTCGCTCACCGCACAGAAGCCGGTGAGGGCAACCCGTCCCCACGGAGCCCTCACCGGCCGGCCTGTTACTTCAAAGGTGGTACTTCAGCGGCGGCCCGTCAGGCGCGCACCAGTGCCCGGTCCTCGTCGGGGTCCTCGGATCCCTTCGACTCGGCGTCCGTGCGCAGGCCCTCGCCCTCCACGTCCACGTTCGGCAGGGCCCGGTCCAGCCACTTCGGGAGCCACCAGGCCTTCTTGCCGAGCAGGGCCAGGACCGCCGGGACGATGGCCATCCGCACGATGAACGCGTCGAAGAACACCGCGATCGCCAGGCCGAAGCCGATCATCTTGACCATGGACTCGGACGAGCCGATGAAGCCCGCGAAGACCGCCATCATGATCACGGCCGCGGCCGAGACGACCCTCGCGCCGTGCTTGAACCCGGTCACCACCGCCTGGCTCGGCTTCTCGCCGTGGACGTACGCCTCGCGCATCCGCGTCACGAGGAACACCTCGTAGTCCATCGCCAGACCGAAGACCACGCCGACCATGAAGATCGGCATCATGGACATCACCGGGCCGGTCTCCTCCACGCCCATCAGGCCCGCGAACCAGCCCCACTGGAAGACCGCGACCACCGCGCCCAGCGCCGCCATCACGCTCAGCAGGAAGCCGAGCGCCGCCTTCAGCGGGACCAGGACCGAACGGAAGACCACGATCAGGAGCAGGAAGGCGAGGCCGACCACCAGCGCCAGATACGGCAGCAGCGCGTCGTTCAGCTTCTCGGAGACGTCGATGTTCATCGCCGTGGAGCCGGTGACCAGTACGGTCGCGTCCGTGTCGGCCTTGACCTCCGCGCCCTTGTCGCGGATGGCGTGGACCAGGTCCTCGGTGGTGACGGAGGACGGCTTGGCGTCCGGGATCACCGTGATCGTCGCCGTGTCGCCCGCCTTGTTGGGCGCCGCCGGCGTCACCGCCACGACGTTCTTGATGCCCTTGATGTCGTCGCCGACCTGTTTGAAGGCCGCGTCCGGGTCACCGCTGCCCTTGGCGTCGACCACGACCATCAGCGGGCCGTTGAAGCCGGGCCCGAAGCCGTCGGACAGGAGGTCGTACGCACGCCGCTGCGTGGTGGACGTCGGCTGCGAACCGTCGTCGCCGAGACCCAGTTCGAGGGAGCTCGCGGGGATGGCCGCGGCGCCGAGGCCCACGACGCCCAGGAGGAGGATGGCGATCGGGCGGCGTACGACGAAGCTGGCCCAGCGGGTGCCGAGGTTCGGCTTGGCCGGCCTGTCAGCCTCGCCGGTGCCGGAGGCCGCCTTCTTCGCGGCCCGGTTGCCGCCCATCCACCGGCTCTTCTTCCCGGCGGGCTGCACCTTCTTGCCGGCGTAGCCGAGCAGGGCCGGGATCATCGTCAGCGCGATCAGCACCGCGATCACGACCGTGCCGGCCGCCGCGATGCCCATCTTCGTGAGCATCGGGATGTTGACGACCGACAGGCCGACCAGTGCGATGACCACCGTCAGACCGGCGAAGACCACCGCGGAGCCCGCGGTGCCGACGGCCCGGCCGGCCGCCTCCTCGCGTTCGCGGCCCTCGGCCAGTTCGGCGCGGTAGCGGGAGACGATGAACAGGGCGTAGTCGATGCCGACCGCCAGGCCGATCATCATCGCCAGCGTCGAGGTCATGGAGCCCAGCTCCAGCGCGCTCGCCAGGGCCGTGATCGTCGAGATGCCGATGCCGACTCCGATCAGGGCGGTCAGCAGCGGGAGCCCGGCCGCGATGAGCGAGCCGAAGGTGATGACGAGGACGACCGCGGCGACCCCGATGCCGATGATCTCCGTGGCACCGGTGTGCGGCACCGTCTGGAGCGCGTCACCGCCGATCTCCACGGTCAGCCCGGCGTCCCGCGCGTCCTTCGCGGCGTCCTCCAGGGCGTCGCGTGAGGAGTCCTGCAGTTCCATGCCGGAGACGTCGTACTTCACCGACGCGTACGCGACCGTGCCGTCCTTGCTGACGGCCTTCGCGGTGTACGGGTCGGCGACCGAGGCCACCTCGGAGCCGTCGGACAGCTCCTTGACGGTGTCCTCGACGGTCGCCTTGTTGCCGGCGTCCGTCATCTTCTGCCCGTCCGGCGCCTTGAAGACGACCCGGGCGGTGGCGCCGTCGGCGCTCATACCGGGGAAGCGCTGTTCCAGCAGGTCGAAGGCCTTCTGCGCCTCGGTGCCGGGGATCGAGAAGGACGTCGTGCCCGCGGCGGGCGCGCTGGCCGCACCCACACCGGCGAGGGTGAGCAGCGCGACCCATATGAGGGCGACGAAATGCCGTCGCCTGAAGGCGAGCCGGCCGAGTTTGTAGAGGAACGTGGCCACGAGGGCGTCTCCCGGTCAGGTCGTGGATTGGTGCGTGGGCAGGGGTCATCAGCCCGACGACGTGAGCGGTTACGTCAGGTGGAGGGCTTGCTCAGGGGACTGTCAGTGGGTGGGCGCGCCGAGGGCGGGGAGGACCACGGCGTCGATGTACGACATGAGGAAGGACTGCGTCGGCGGCTGGTCGTCGATCAGCGTCCGGGTGGCGAACGCGCCGACGAGCATGTGCACCACGTACTCCAGCGCGGGGCAGTCCGCACGGATCTCGCCGCGGTCGACGGCCCGCTGGACCACCCGGTTGAACTCCTCCATCTCCGGCTCGATGAGCAGTTCCTTGAAGGCCTGGAGAAGGTCGGGGTTGGCGTGCACCGCCATGAACAGACCCCGCATCAGCGCGGCGTTCTGCTGCATGTGGCAGTCGTCCTCGCGTGACGTGAGGGCGTGGAGGTCGCCCCGCAGGGAACCGGTGTCGACGTCGGCGATGTTCCCCGGCTTGTTGTGCCGGATCGCCTTCGCCACCAGCTCGGGCTTGCCGCCCCACTGGCGGTAGAGCGTCGCCTTGCTGGACCGGGTGCGGGCCGCCACGGCGTCCATGGTGAGGGCGTCGTAGCCGACCTCCCGGAGCAGGTCGAGCACGGCCTCGTACAACTCGGCCTCGCGCTCAGGGGTGATCCGACTGCGCCGCGCAGTTGCCGCCTCGGTCACGGTCCTCACCTTCCCACTCCGAACGACACGGTTTCGTACACCTAGAAGGTACCCCATCCGCGAGCGAAACGAAACGGTTTCGTTCGTGTCCTGGGTCACGCGCACCCTCATGCCGGGCATGCCACGAGTTGCTGAGGTCCGTTCCCGGGAAAAGCATGGGTAGGTGAGCTATCTGCGCCTGCCGCACCTCCATGACGACCTGCTGTGCTTCGTGGCCGAGGACGACCTGTGGCTGGCCCCCCTCGACGGTCCGGCGCGCGCCTGGCGGCTCACCGTGGACCGCACCAAGGCCGGCCACCCCCGCTTCTCCCCCGACGGCCGCCACATCGCGTACACGAGCTGGCGCAGCCTGGTCCCCGAGATCCACCTCGTCCCGGTCGACGGCGGCCCCGGCCGCCAGCTCACCCACTGGGGCTCGGCGGACACCCAGGTGTGCGGCTGGACCCCCGACGGCGTGATCCTCGCCGTCGCCTCGCACGGCGAGCCCTTCTCCCACTTCACCTGGGCCTACAAGGTCCGCCCGGACGGCGACCCCGGCCGCAAGCTCCCCTGGGGCCCGTGCTCCGACCTCCAGGTCACCGACCTCGACGGCGAACGCAAGACCCTGCTCCTGACCGGCACCCCGCCGCACGAACCGGCCGCCTGGAAGCGCTACCGGGGCGGGGCCACGGGCAGGCTCTGGCTGCACGGCGAACGCCTGCTCGCGGACCTCGGCGGCCACCTCGCCTCCCCCATGTTCGTCGGCGGCCGGATCGCCTTCCTCTCCGACCACGAGGGCGTCGGCAACCTCTACTCGTGTGCGTACGACGGCTCCGACCTGCGCCGGCACACCGACCACGACGCCTTCTACGCCCGGCACGCCGCCAGTGACGGCACCCGGGTGGTGTACCAGTGCGCGGGCGACCTGTGGATCGTGGACGACCTCGCCGCGGACTCCGAGCCGCGCCGGCTCGACGTACGCCTGAGCGGGCCGCGCGCGGGCCGCCGCCCGTACCAGGTGCCGGCCGCCCAGCACGTCGACGGCATCTCCGTGGACGAGACGGGCCGCGCGAGCGCCGTGGTCGTGCGCGGCAGCCTGTACTGGCTCACCCACCGGGACGGCCCCGCCCGCACGATCATCGACACCCCCGGCGTACGGGTCCGGCTCCCGGAGATGCTCGGCTCGGTCGGCCAGGTCGCGTATGTGACGGACGCGGAGGGCGAGGACGCCATCGAGATCGCCTACCTGCCCAGGGCCACCGGCGACCGCGAGCCGCGCCGACTGGCCTCGGGCGAACTGGGCCGGGTCCTGGAGATGGTCGCCGACCCGCAGGGTGAGCGCCTCGCGCTCGCCGCGCACGACGGACGCCTCCTGCTCCTCGACGTGACGGAGGACTCCAACGGCGAGGTCACCGAACTGATCCGGTCCGTCAACGGCCCCGTGCGGGACCTGGCCTTCTCCCCGGACGGCAGCTGGCTGACGTGGTCGCACCCCGGCATCGGCCGCACCCTGCGCCAGATCAAGCTGGCGCGCATAAAGGACCGGATGATCGTCGACGTCACCAACGGCCGCTTCGAGGACGAGAATCCGGTGTTCACCCGGGACGGCCGCTACCTGGCCTTCCTCTCCTGGCGCGGCTTCGACCCGGTGTACGACGTCCACACCGGCGACCTGTCCTTCCCGCTGGGCTGCCGCCCCTACCTGGTCCCCCTCTCCTCCGCGACCCCCTCCCCCTTCGCCCTGAACCCGGAGGGCCGCCCCGCGGCCGGCGGCCTGGACCCGGTGGAGGACGAGGAGGGCGGGGACGGGGGCGCGCCGACCGTCGAGATCGAGGGCCTGGAGAGCCGGGTCACCCCCTTCCCGGTCACCGCCTCCAAGTACTCGGCGCTGTACCCGGTCGCGGGCGGCGGACTGGTCTGGCTGCGCTGGCCGATCTCGGGCGCGCTGGGCGAGACGTTCGCCAACCCCGACGACATGACCGGCCGGCCGACCCTCGAACACTTCAACATCAGCAAAGCGAAGAAGTCCGAACTCGTCGACCACCTCGACTGGTTCGCGGTCAGCGGCGACGGCACCCGGCTGGTCCTGGTCGACGAGAACGACCTGCGCGGTGTCCCGGCCTCCGAGTCCGGCGACAGTGACACGACGGTGTGGATCGACCTGCGCCGCATCCTGCACCAGGTGGACCCGACGGCCGAGTGGAGGCAGTCCTACGCGGAGGCGGGCCGGCTGATCCGGGCGTACTTCTGGGAGCCGGAGATGTGCGGCATCGACTGGGACGCTGTCCTGGCCCAGTACCGCCCCCTGGTCGAACGGGTCGCCTCCCCCGACGAGTTCGCGGACCTCCTCCGCGAGGTACTGGGCGAACTCGGCACCTCACACGCCTACGTCTCCGCAGCCCGCCGCAACGAGGGCCCGGCCCACTACCAGCGCTGGCAGGGCCTGCTCGGCGCCAACTTCGTGCGCCGCGACGAGGGCTGGATGGTCAAGCGCATCCTCCCCGGCGAGTCCTCCGACTCCAAGGCCCGTTCCCCGCTGGCAGGCACCGGCATCCGGGAAGGCGCGGTCCTCACCCACGTCGACGGCCGTCCCGTGGACCCCGTCACGGGCCCCTACCCCCTCCTGGCCGGCGCCGGCGGCACGACGGTGGAGCTGACGTTCACCCCCGCGGAGGGCGAGGCGGGCCGCGCACGCCGCGTGGCCGTGGTCCCCCTCATCGACGAACGCCCCCTGCGCTACCAGGACTGGGTCGCCAAACGCCGCGCCGTTGTAAGGGAGTTGAGCGACGGCCGCTGTGGCTATCTGCACATCCCGGACATGGGCGGCTCGGGCTGGGCCCAGTTCAACCGGGACCTGCGCATGGAGATGTACCGCCCCGCACTGATCGTCGACGTACGCGGCAACGCGGGCGGTCACATCAGCGAGCTGGTCGTGGAGAAGCTCACCCGCACGATCCTCGGCTGGGACCTCACCCGCAACGCCCAGCCGGTGTCGTACGCCTCGAACGCCCCGCGCGGCCCGGTCGTCGCCCTCGCCGACGAGGCGACCTCCTCGGACGGCGACATGATCACGGCGGCCTTCAAGCTCCTCAAACTGGGCCCGGTCGTGGGCCAGCGCACCTGGGGCGGAGTCGTCGGCATGACCGGCCGCCACCGCCTCGGCGACGGCACGGTGATCACGGTCCCGATGAACGCGGCCTGGTTCGACGCGTACGGCTGGAGCGTCGAGAACAAGGGGGTGAGCCCGGACGTCGAGGTCCTGCGGACACCGCTGGACTGGGCGGAGGGCCGCCACGCCCAGCTGACGGATGCGGTGGAACTCGCCCTGGAGCTGTTGGAGACGAACCCCGCGGCAACGCCCCCGGACTACGCACACGTACCGGACCGCTCACGTCCGAAGTTGCCCCCGCGTTCTTGAGACGCGCCAGGGGGTCCGCCAGGGGCGCGGGACTACTTCAATTTGCGGCTCCGCCGCGTGGGCGCGACAAGCCCCCACCGGCCCGCACCCGACAACGCACCCCCGACACAAACACAAACGCGGGGCACCCACCAACCAGGGGGCGCCCCGCGCTCAGCGAACCGACTGACTACCGGTCGTAGTCCTGGTCGAATCGCTCCTCGTCCTCACGCTCACGCTCACGCATCCGCTCGGACTCCTCGTCCTGCGGCGGCCGCTGGCGCCCACGCTCCGGCTGGCCCTGCGGACGCTGCGGGCCCTGCTGCCCGTGCTGCCCGTGCTGACGCGCACGCTCCTGCAGCTGCTCGGACTTCTCCTTGAACTGGTCCTTCATGCCCATGTGGGTTCACTCCCGTAGTGAGTGGGGGTTGGCCCCTCGGTGGGGCCTCGACCAGATTCACACGGGCGATAACCCTGCGCATGTCGATCAGTTACGCCGCGTAATACGCTCCTGCTCATCGGCGGCGCCGCCCGCTCCGACCAACCCCGTCCGCACCCCCACCAGCCGGTCCCCGAACCGCCGCATCTCCCGTTGCCCCACGGTCCCGATGAGCCCCGGCAGATACCCGCGCACCCCCTGCATCCCGCGCAGCCACCACTGCGCGTAGACATGGCTGGAGCGCCGCTCGATCCCGGCCACGATCCGGTCGACCGCCGGCCCCAGCGGATACGTCTTGTTGGACGGCCAGGGCAGCCGCTTCCTCAACTCCCGCATGACGTCGTCCTGATCGGCGCCGCGCACCATGTCGGTGTCGGTCCAGGACAGATAGCCGACCCCCACCCGCACGCCCTTGTAACCGACTTCGGCCCGCAGACTGTGCGCGTACGCCTCCACACCGGACTTGGACGCGCAGTACGCGGTCATCATCGGCGCCGGCGTGATGGCCGCGAGCGAGGCTATCTGCAGGAGATAGCCCCGGCTCTCCATCAGCACCGGCAGAAACGCGCGAGCCGTCACCGCCGATCCGATGAGGTTGACCTCGATGACCCGCCGCCACGCCTCCGGGTCGGAGTCCACGAACGGCCCCCCGCTGGCGACACCCGCGTTGGCGACGACGATGTCGACCTTCCCGAACCGTTCCTTCACCTCCAGCGCGACCCGCGCCATCGCCTCGTGATCCGTCACGTCGGCGTACCAGTGGTCGCTGTCGCTGTGCAGCCGTGCGGAGACCTGCTTGAGGGCGTCCGCCTCCAGCCCCACGAGCGCCACCTTCGCGCCGCGCGCCGAGAGCTTGCGGGCCAGCAGCTCTCCGACGCCCCGCGCCGCCCCCGTGACGACGGCTACCTGTCCTTCAAGGCTCACCCTGCTCATGCGCCCTCCTTGACCTGCGTGTACGTGTCGGCCTGCGGGTACGTCATCACGAGCTCCCGTATCTTCCCGGTCACCAGCTCGGGCGCCTCGACCGGTGTCATGTGCCCGAGCCCGGGCAGTTCGGTGACGCCGAGGCAGTGCGGCAGCGCGGCGGCCAGCGAGCGGGCGTGCACCGGCGGGGTCAGGCGGTCGGCCGTGCCAACGACCACCGCGGTCGGCACCGTCAACTCCCGCACGCCGTGGTCGAGATCGAGCAGATCCAGCACGTTCGACCAGGCGTACCGCACCTTGCGCGGGCACGCGTGCACGATCCGCGCGCATGCCTCGACCATGTGCGGGGCCGAACCGGGGCCCATCGTCGCGTACTTGAGAATCCCCCTGGCGATCGGCGTGACCGGCCCGAGCGGCGCCCGGGAGCCGAGGATGTGCTTGGTCAGCCAGGTCCGCAGCCGCCCCGGCCGCATCGGTACGACCGTGGACTCGGCGACCAGCCGCGAGGCGCCCGTGCTGCACAGCAGGACCGCTGCGGCATGCGCGCGGAACCCCGGGCGGCCGGCGGCGGCCATCACCGTCATGCCGCCCATGGAGTGCCCGACGATCACGGCCTTCTCGCCGGGTGCGAGCGTGGCCTCCAGTACGGCTTCGAGGTCGTCGGCGAGAGCGTCGCTGCTGCACGCCGGGCTCGCCGGACTGCGTCCGTGGCCGCGCTGGTCGTAGGCGATGACCCGGTGGTCGACGGCCAGCTCCCGGATCTGCGCCGCCCAGAAGGCCGTCGAGCAGGTCCAGCCGTGCGCGAGCACGACGGCGGGCGCGGCCGTGGCGTCGAGGGGACCGTGCACCTCCACGTGCAGACGGGCGCCGTCGGCGGACATCGCCGTCAGCTCACGGGCGGGGGCGGGCGGGGCGTACGGCCCGGAGGCGACGTGCGTCAGCCGGCTCACGCGGTCACCTCCGACGTGGCGTCCTTGGACTTGGCGTCCTTGGTCTTGGCGTCCTTGGTCCTAGCGTTTTTGGACTCGGCGTTTTTGGACTCGGCGTCCGTCTCGGCCGGCGCTCGCAGGAGTTCGTACTCCGCCAGATCCACCCGCCGCGTGGCCCGCCGGAACTCGGACGTCGTACCGGGCCACACCGTCGTGTTGCGGCCGCTGGCATCCAGGTACCAGCTGGTGCAGCCGCCCGTGTTCCACACCGTCCGCTTCATGCGTTCCTGAACCCGCCGGTTCCAGGCGTGCACGGCGCTGGGCCGGGCGTCCAGAGCCGCGCGTCCGCCGAGGACGTCCAACTGCTTCACGAAGTCGGCCATGTAGTTCAGCTGGGACTCGATCATGAGGATCATGGACGAGTTCCCGAGGCCCGTGTTGGGCCCGATGATCGTCATCCAGTTCGGGAACCCGGCGGCGGACGCGCCGCGCAGCGCCTCCATCCCGCCCTTCCACGCCTCGGCAAGGGTCTTGCCCTCCGCGCCCACCACCCGGTCCGCGATCGGCATGTCGGTGACGTGGAACCCCGTACCGAAGACGATCGCGTCGGCCTCGGCCTCGCTGCCGTCGGCGGCGACCAGGGTCGAGCCACGGACCTCGCTCAGACCACTGGCGACGAGGTCCACGTTGGGCTGGGCGAGCGCCGGATAGTACTCACTGCTCAGCAGGATCCGCTTGCAGCCGATGCGGTAGTCGGGGGTCAGCTTGGCGCGCAGGGCCGGGTCCTTGATGGAGCGGCCCATGTTCCGCTTGGCCAACTGCTCGATGAGACCCAGCTCGTTGGGGCGCTTGGTGAACGCCTGGACCTGAAGCTCCCGGATGCCCCACAGCAGTCCGCGGCGCAGTTGCGCGGTGAGGGGCAGGGCCCGGTGCAGGGAGCGCTCGACGCCGGTGATGGCACGGTCGACGCGGGGCATGACCCACGGCGGGGTGCGCTGGAAGAGCGTGAGCCGCTCGACCTCCGGCTGGATGGACGGCACGATCTGGATGGCGGAGGCGCCGGTGCCGACCATCGCGACGCGCTTGCCGCGCAGGTCGAAGTCGTGGTCCCAGCGGGCGGAGTGGAAGACCTTGCCCGGGAAGGAGTCGAGCCCCGGGATGTCCGGCATCTTCGGGTCGGACAGCGGCCCGGTGGCGGAGACGACGAGGTCGGCCGACAGATTCCCGCTGCTGGTCTCGATGTCCCAGCACAGCCGCTCGGCGTTCCAGGTCATCCGCTGCACCTCCGAGTTGAAGCGGATGTGCGGCCGCAGCCGGAAGACGTCGGTGACGTGCTCCAGGTACGCGCGGATGTGCTGCTGGCCGGAGAAGGTGCGCGGCCAGTCGGGGTTGGGCGCGAAGGAGAAGGAGTACAGATGGGACGGCACGTCACACGCACACCCCGGATAGCTGTTGTCCCGCCAGGTGCCGCCGACGCTGTCGGCCCGCTCCAGGACGACGAAGTCGGTGACGCCCTCGCGCCGCAGCCTTACGGCGGCCCCCAGCCCGCCGAACCCGGACCCGACCACCGCGACCCGCACATGTTCGCGTTCGGCCATGCCTGTGCCTCCCTAGCTTCTCCCGGACCCCGGAAACCGGAACCATGCCAGTGAACACTGGCACAATGGGGAGAGTAGAGGAGCTCCGTACCGACCGGTAGGGGTCGGATCGAGGAAAGTTACCGCCGGTACGAATTAAGGTTCCCGGGTGACCGAGAAGCGTGAATACCGCATGGAGGAACTGGCCCGCCTGGCCGGCATCACGACGCGCACCCTGCGCTTCTACCGCGAACGCAAGCTGATCCCGCCACCCCGCCGCGAGGGCCGCATCGCCTGGTACGACGACCACCACCTGGCCCGCCTGCGCACGATCTCGGCCCTGCTGGAACGCGGTCACACCCTGAACGGCATAGCGGAACTGGCCGACGCCCTCGACCACGGCCGCGACGTCGCCGACCTCCTCGGCGCCGCCCCCACGGAGGAGGAGCCGGTCCGCCTCACCCCCGAGGAACTCGCCGCACGCTTCGAGGGCCAGGTCACCCCGGAGAACCTTGCCGCCGCTCTGGAGCTCGGGTACCTCGGCACCGACGGCGGCGAGATCGTCCACATCAGCCGCCGCCTCCTTGACGTCTCCTCGGCCCTGGTCCGCGAGGGCATCCCCCTCGCCGAGGTCCTGGCGGCGGGCAAGCAGGTCCGCGAGCACGTCGACGACCTCGCGGAGATGTTCGCCGAACTGGTCCTGCGCCACGCCCGCGAGGACGACCTCCAGCGCCTGCGCCCACTCGCCCGGAGCGTGGTGGAGGCGGAGCTTTCGCTGGCACTGGACCGACGGCTGCGCAAGCAGAGCGATCGGGACTGACGGCGAGGACCGGACTAGCGGCCGTAGACCACCGTCACCGGCGCGTGGTCCGACCACCGCTCGGCATGCGTCGTCGCGCGCTCGACGTACCCCTTGAGCGCCCTGTCGGCGAGCCCCGGCGTCGCGACCTGGTAGTCGATGCGCCATCCCGTGTCGTTGTCAAAGGCGCGCCCGCGGTACGACCACCACGAGTACGGCCCCTCCACATCCGGATGCAGCGACCGCACGACGTCGACATAGCCCGCGGCGCCCGGCGCGAACACCTCGGTCAGCCACTCCCGCTCCTCCGGCAGGAACCCGGAGTTCTTGGTGTTGCCGCGCCAGTTCTTCAGGTCGGCCTGCCGGTGGGCGATATTCCAGTCGCCGCAGACCAGGACCTCGCGGCCGTCGGCGGCGGCGCGCTCGCGCAGGGCCTTCAGGTAGGCGAGGAATTCGCCCATGAAGCGGACCTTCTCGTCCTGCCGCTCGGTACCCACCTCGCCGGAGGGGAGGTAGAGCGAGGCGACCGTCATACCCGGCAGGTCGGCCTCGACGTAACGCCCGCTGTCGTCGAACTCACTCGACCCGAAGCCGACCTGGATCCGGTCGGGCTCGCGGCGGGTGTAGAGGGAGACGCCGGCGCGGCCCTTGGCGGCGGCCGGCGCGTGCACGACGTGCCAGCCGTCGGGCGCGCGGACGCCCTCGGGCAGCTGCTGCGGCTCCGCGCGCACCTCCTGAAGGCACAGCACGTCGGCCTCGGTGCCGGCGAGCCACTCCACGAAGCCCTTCTTCGCGGCGGCCCGCAGCCCGTTCACATTCACAGAGGTCACAGTGAGCACTCGGGCACCTTACCGGCACACTGGACGGTGTCCGATTCTGGAACCTCTTGATCTTGAATTGATATACGGTATCTAGCATGTATATACACCCGGTCCCTTTCGACCACCCCGACGCCGTCAAGCTCAACGACCAGGTGCAGGCCGAGTACGGCGTCCGCTACGGCGACGACGGCGACGCCACGCCCCTGGACACGGCGGACTTCAGGCCGCCGAACGGCCTGTACCTGATCGCGTACGACGCGCTCGGCACCCCCGTCGCGTCCGGCGGCTGGCGGGCCCAGGACGAGAACGGCGAGGGCAACGAGGACGGGGACGCCGAGCTCAAGCGGATGTACGTCATCGAGCAGATGCGCGGGCGCGGCCTGGCGAGACGCATCCTTGCCGCGCTGGAGGACGACGCGCGGGCGGCGGGCCGCACCCGCATGGTGCTGGAGACCGGGGCGAAGCAGCCGGAGGCGGTGGCGCTGTACACGTCCAGCGGCTACGAGCCGTGCGGGAAGTTCGGCTACTACCGCTTCCACGATCTGAGTCTGTGTTACGCGAAGGCGCTGTGAGCGGTCAGTTCCGTGCGGCGTTGACGCGGTAGAGGTCCCGCACACAGAGGTTGAGGACGGTGGCGGCGACGACGAGCCCGGCGCACACCATCAGCACCGTCCGGTTGTCCCAGCTGCCGGCGGCGAGCGCGGTGAGCAGGTAGCCGAGCGGAATGGCCAGCCGCTCCCCGACGCTGTTGAACGCGCTCATGCGACCCAACTCGCCCTGCGGCACATGCTGCTGGAAGGCGGTTGTCCACGCGACGATCGCCACGTCCAACGCGACCCCCGCGAGCAGGGCGGCCAACAGCAGCCAGGGCAGCGGCAGTCCCCACGCCATGACGAGCAACGGCCCGGCGAGCGGCGCACCTGCCGCGACCGCCACGACCATCAGCCGGTACGGCCGCCAGCGCAGGCACACCACGGTCCCGACCAGCAGTCCCGCGGAGAACGCGGCCGCCACGAGCCCCCAGTCACGCGCCCCCGCGTACTGTTCCGCCGCGACGACCGGCCCCAGCAACTGGAACCCGGCCAGCCAGGCGGCGACGAGGACGGCCCCGGCGACCGTGTAGGTCCACAGCCAGGTCCGCGACCAGAAGCCGGTCCAGCCCTCCCGCAGGTCACTCAGCGCGCTGGTGACGGTGACGGGCGCGCCCAGGCGCAGCCCGAGCAGCAGGACGGCGGCCACGGCGAAGGTGAGCGCGTCCCAGGCCAGCGCCCAGGCCGGGCCGCCGGCCGCGACGACGACTCCGCCGATGGCGGGCCCGAGCACTTTGACGGCGTTGATCGGCAGTCTGAGCAGGGCGTTGGCCTGCTGCAACTGCTCCGGCGGCACGATCTGGGGCACGGCGCCCTGGGTGGCGGGCACGGTGAAGGCCATGGCCGTCCCCGAGACGAAGCCGCACACCGCGATGGAGGTGGTCGTGGCCTGCCCGATGGCGACCGTCACGGCCAGCGCCCCCTGAGCGGCGGCCGCCAGCAGGTTGCCGAGGAAGAGCAGCCTGCTCCGGGAGACGCGGTCCGCGAGCACTCCGCCCACGAGAAGGAAGACGATGGTGGGCACGGTGTTCGTGGCGAGCACCACACCGAGGTCGCCGGCGCCACCGCCCTGCTCGATCACGGAGTAGGCGAGCGCGAGGGGTGCCATCGCGGACCCGGTGGCCGAGATGAGACTGGCGGTCACGAACCGCAGGAAGCGTGCGTCTCGCAGCGGCGTCACGCGCCTCGCCGGTAACTCCGCGGTGGCCTTCTGCACAGTCCCCCTCAAGACGTGACTCCTTGGGAACAGCAAAGATCCCGCCCGATCAACCGATCGGACGGGATCTTTCAACTACCCAAGTCTCCTTGGAAAGTTGTTGCGGTGGACCTGAGGGGATTTGAACCCCTGGCCCCCTCGATGCGAACGAGGTGCGCTACCGGACTGCGCCACAGGCCCTTGCAACGAGTGAAACTTTAGCACCCCGATCGGGGTGCTTGGAAATCCGTTACCTGGCCGGACGAGGGCGGCTACTCGTTCGCGGCGCGCGGCCGCTCGCCGTCCTCGAACTGGTCGAACAGCGGCGTACGGCCCCGCTCACGCGCCCGGCGGGCGGAGGCGGCCCGGCGCGCGTCGCTGCGACCGCCCCCCTCGGCTTTCTCCTCCTCGCGGCCCGCGTCGCCCGGCTCGGCGTCCCGCCCGGGCCCGTCCGCGGCCTCGGCCGCCTCCCGGTCCCGGCCGACGGGGCTCGACCGTGCCGAGCTCCAGGCGTCCGGCGCGCCGAGGTCCACGTCGGAGGTGGCCCGAGGCGCGACCGGCGCGGTCACGTACGTCGGCAGGGGCACCGGTACCGGGTCCCAGCTGTCGCCGTGGCCGGGCCTGCGCTGCCGCTCGCGCTGCTGGTCGACCCACTCGGCGTGGTCGGTCTGCTCGACGAGGGCGCGCCGGTCCGCGGCGAGGGCGGAGAGCCCGGGGTCGGTACCTGGTTCGGGCCCCTCGTCGGACTCGTCGAGGCCGGCACCGGCGTCGGCGGGGCCGCGTCGGCGCGACTGGCGCGCATGCTCGCGGAGCCGCTGCGCGGCGATCTCTGCGCGGCGCCGGTCCATCTGGTAGGCGAAGCGGCGCCGCTCCTGGGAGCGCAGATACGCGATGTACCCACTGAGCATGACGGCGGGAACGCCGGGCGCCCACAGGAACGCGAGCCCGCCGACCGCGGCGACGATCGCGCCGAGGGTGAAGGCGAGGAAGAGGACGACGGTGGTACGCCGACGGCGCGCGAGCACCTTGAGGCGCCGGGCCCGCGCTGCTGCCGCCTCCTCCGAGGCCGAGGGCGCCCGCCGTGCGGCGGGCACTCGCTTGCGTGCCTTGGCCGCCGGGCCGGAGCCCGCTTCGGCCGTGGGCGCGCCCGTGCGTTCGGGGGCCTGCCTTGACCCGTGTTCGGGTGCCGGTTTGCCCCCCTGTTCTCGCATGGGTTCCCGCGCGGATTCCCGCGCCGGCTCCGGGCGCGCCGGTGCCTGTGCCTGTACCGCAGCCTGGGTCTGCGGACGGGTCGGTGGCACGGCGAAGGCCCGGACGTCCACCGACTCGGTGACGTCGCCCGGGTCATCGGCGCTGTGCTCCCCCTCCTCGGTGGAGCGCGCGCGCAGGTCCTTGGCGTACCGGCGCTCCATCCCCGCCCGTCCGGACAGCAACCGGATGGCTGTGCTGAAGCGTTCCGTCGGACGGGCCTCGTTCAGCTCGTCCTGCCTACGGAGCCACATCGGCACCAAGTAGGCGGCCCAGGCCCCGACAATGACTGCGTAGATGAGGCCGCTGCTGCTCACGTCTCACACGGTAGAGGGGTTTGCGTGAGGCCATCCGCCAATTGAGCCGGTGTGTCGCACGATCTGGCTGATATTTCGAACTTTTTTTGTGACCGATGCGATCAGCAGCCCGCCGAGGCGCGAATTTAATGCCCTGAGCCGGTCATCCGGCGATCAATTTCGAACACTTATTCAATTTCCGGGCCACGCGGGATTCCCCTGACTGTTCTGGCGGGTGTCCTGCGGGTTCGACTGCGATTGCTTCTGCGAGCGCGCCCTGTGCCAGCGTCCGAGCAACCCCTCCGGGACCTCTTCCGACGTGAGCGCGAAGACGAGATGGTCGCGCCAGGCTCCGTCGATGTGGAGATAGCGCGGACGGAGCCCCTCCTCGCGGAATCCGAGTTTCTCGACGACCCGGCGGCTGGGCCCGTTCTCGGGGCGAATGCAGACCTCGATGCGGTGCAGACCAACGGTGCGGAAACAGTGGTCCACCACGAGCGCCACAGCGGTCGGCATGACCCCGCGGCCCGCCACCGCCTCGTCCACCCAGTAGCCGACGTGTCCCGAACACATCGAGCCCCAGGTGATGCCGGCGACCGTCAACTGCCCCACCAGCCGCCCCTGGTACTCGATGACGAATGGCAGCATCCGGCCCGAGTGCGCCTCGGACCGCAGATGCCGGACCATCTGGCGGTAGGTCGGCCGGTGCGTGATCGGTCCGCTGGGCGTGGGCGGCGGAATGGTCGCCTCCCAGGGCCGCAGCCAGTCCCGGTTGCGCCGGTTGACCTCGCGCCAGGCCCGTTGGTCGCGCATCTTTATCGGCCTCAGGACGACATCGCCGTCCCTCAGCACGACGGGCCAGGATGGGCTGTTCAGCTCGCACCCCCGCTGGGTCTGGGGTGGTCGCCGCCGCGGATCTGGTCGACGGCGTGGGTCAGCAGGGGTTCGAGGACCGCCAGTCCGTCCTTCACCCCGCCGCTGGAGCCGGGCAGGTTGATGATCAGTGTGCGTCCGGCGACTCCGGCGAGCCCCCGGGACAGTGCCGCCGTGGGCACCTTGTCCCGTCCGAACGCCCTGATCGCCTCGGCGATGCCCGGCACCTCGAAGTCGAGGAGGGCGCGGGTCGCCTCGGGAGTGCGGTCGGTCGGCGAGATGCCGGTGCCGCCGGTGGTCACGATGACGTCGTACCCGGCGTCGACTCCGGCGCGCAGGGCTGCCTCCACCGGGTCCCCGTCGGGCACGATCTGCGGCCCCTCGACCTCGAAGCCGAAGCCCTTCAGGCCCTCGGCGATCAGCGGGCCGCCCTTGTCCTCGTAGACCCCGGCGGCAGCCCGGTTGGAGGCGGTGACCACAAGAGCGCGATACCTCATGCCCGGCTCCAGTCGCCCGACTTGCCGCCCGTCTTCTCCTCCACCCGTACGTCCGTGATGACCGCTCCCTTGTCGACCGCCTTCACCATGTCGATCACGGTGAGCGCGGCGACGGAGACCGCGGTGAGGGCCTCCATCTCGACGCCCGTGCGGTCCGTCGTCTTCACGGTGGCCAGGATCTCCACCGCGTCGTCCGCGACCGACAGATCCAGTTTCACACCGGACACCGACAACGGGTGGCACAGCGGGATCAGGTCCGGTGTGCGCTTGGCGCCCATGATGCCCGCGATACGCGCGGTGGCGAGGGCGTCGCCCTTGGGTACCCCCTCGCCGCGCAGCAGCTCGACCACGCGGGGCGAGACGAGGACGCGTCCGCTGGCGCGAGCCGTGCGCGCGGTCACGTCCTTCCCGGAGACGTCGACCATGCGGGCCGCGCCCGCCTCGTCGATGTGCGTCAGCCGCTGCTGCGTGGGTCGGTCGTGCTCATGGGGTCCGGGGGTCTCCCCCCGGGAAGGCACAGTCATGATCGTGTGGCGCTCCCGGTCCGGGCCCGTCGCGGTGCGGCGCACGGGCCTGCTGTGCGCGACACGGTATCGCGGGCCGGGGCCCCTCAGCGGAGCAGGACCATCTCGACCTCGGTGCCGGGCTCGACGCTCTCCACGTCCTCCGGGACGACGATCAGCGCGTCGGCGTGCGCGAGGGCGGCGATCAGATGGGATCCGGCGCCGCCGACCGGCCGCACCTCGCCGTCGGCGTACGTCCCGCGCAAAAACTGTCTGCGCCCCTTGGGAGAGCTCAGCGCCTTGTCCGCGGCAAGGGTCGCCGTCATCCGCGGCCGGTGGACGTCCTCCAGGCCCATCAGGGTGCGGATCGCGGGGCGCACGAACAGCTCGAAGGAGACGTACGACGACACCGGGTTGCCCGGGAGCGCGAGCAGCGGGGTGTGGTCGGGGCCGATGGAGCCGAAGCCCTGGGGCTTGCCGGGCTGCATGGCGAGCTTGCGGAAGTCGATGCCGCTGCCGGCCTCGTCCTCGTCGCCGACGTGCGACAGCGCCTCCTTGACGACGTCGTACGCCCCGACGCTCACGCCGCCGGTGGTGACCATGAGGTCGGCGCGCACGAGCTGGTCCTCGACGGTGGACCGGAGGGTCTCGGCGTCGTCGGCGACGGCGCCCACGCGGTAGGCGATGGCGCCGGCGTCGCGGGCCGCGGCGGTGAGGGCGAAGCTGTTGGAGTCGTAGATCTGGCCGCTGCCCAGTGCCTCGTCGGGCTGGACGAGTTCGCTGCCGGTGGACATGACGACCACGCGCGGGCGGGGGCGCACGCGCACCGTGCCGCGTCCGATCGCGGCGAGCAGGGCGATCTGGGGCGGTCCGAGGACCGTGCCCGCTTCGAGCGCGCGGTCGCCCGCCTTGACGTCGCTGCCCTTCGCGCGCACATGCGCACGTGCCTCGGCCGGCCGGTGGATGTGCACCTGGCCCCGGGCGCCCTCAGGGGCGAGGCTGCGGGCGCGCATGCCGGTCACCGGGCCCTCGCCGAGGCCGCCGTCGGTCCACTCCACGGGAACGACCGTCTCGGCGCCGGGCGGCAGCGGGGCGCCGGTCATGATGCGGGCGGCCTGGCCGGGGCCCACGTGGAGCAGGTCGGCCTGGCCCGCCGCGACGTCCCCGACGACCTCCAGGACCGCCGGGAACTCCTCGCTCGCGCCCGCGACATCCGCGACCCGCACCGCGTACCCGTCCATGGAGCTGTTGTCGAACGGTGGCAGGGAGACCGGCACCGTGACGTCGTCGACCAGGACACAGCCCTGGGCGTCGAGCAGTTGCAGCTCGATGGGTTCGAGGGGGCGGACGGTCGCGAGGATGTCCTCCAGGTGTTCGTCCACCGACCAGAGGTGGTCCTGGCCGGCGGGGCGGGGCGCGGCGGCGGTGCTCAACTCGCTACATCTCCTCGGCTACGTAACTGCGAAGCCAGGTCCGGAAGTCCGGGCCCAGGTCTTCACGTTCGCATGCGAGTCTGACAATGGCACGCAGGTAGTCGCCACGGTCGCCGGTGTCATAGCGGCGGCCCTTGAAGACGACGCCGTGCACCGGGCCGCCGACCTTCTCGTCCTGCGAGAGCTGCTGGAGGGCGTCGGTGAGCTGGATCTCACCCCCGCGACCCGGCTCGGTCTTGCGCAGTATGTCGAAGATGGCCGGGTCGAGGACGTAGCGGCCGATGATCGCGTAGTTGGACGGGGCGTCCGCCGCGGCCGGCTTCTCGACGAGGTCGTGCACCTTGACCACGTCGCCGTCGTCGGTGGGGTCCACGGCCGCACAGCCGTAGAGGTGGATCTGCTCGGGCGCGACCTCCATCAGCGCGATGACGCTGCCGCCGTGCTGCTCCTGCACCTCGACCATCCGCTTGAGCAGCGGGTCGCGCGGGTCGATCAGGTCGTCGCCGAGGAGGACGGCGAAGGGCTCGTGGCCGACGTGCGGAGCGGCGCACAGGACGGCGTGACCGAGGCCCTTGGGGTCGCCCTGGCGGACGTAGTGCATCGTCGCGAGGTCGCTCGACTCCTGCACCTTGGCGAGCCGGCCGGCGTCACCCTTCTTCTGAAGAGCGGACTCCAGCTCGTAGTTGCGGTCGAAGTGGTCCTCCAGCGGGCGCTTGTTGCGGCCCGTGATCATGAGGACGTCGTCGAGGCCTGCCGATACGGCCTCTTCGACCACGTACTGGATCGCCGGCTTGTCGACGACCGGCAGCATCTCCTTGGGAGTGGCTTTGGTGGCCGGCAGGAAGCGGGTACCTAGGCCCGCTGCGGGGATGACAGCCTTGCTGATCCGAGGGTGCGACTGAGTCATGCCCGACACCATATCCGGTGCCTTTGCAGTGAATCTGAGGCTCCGGTTAATTCACTCTCATATGAGCGCATTAGGAAGGGTACGGGTGCGACCAGTGACTCACTCCGGACGTCCGGCCGAGACTGACAAGCGAACGTTGCGGCGAGAATTCATCTCGGTGAGAAACAGGTTGACGGCCGATGACCTGCGGGAAACCGCGGCCGCGCTGGCGGTTCGGGCGCTGGAGCTGCCCGAGTTGGCGCACGCGCGCGTGGTGGCTGCGTACGTCTCCGTGGGGAGTGAACCCGGCACGCTCGCGCTGCTCGACGCGCTGCACGCCCGGGGCGTACGCGTCCTGCTCCCCGCCCTTCTGCCCGACAACGACCTCGACTGGGGTGCCTACTTGGGGGAGGACTCCCTCGCCCGCGTCCAACACAGCGGGAAGATGGCCCTCTTCGAGCCCGCCGGCGAACGCCTCGGCCCGGACGCCGTGACCGGCGCCGACGTCGTGCTGCTGCCGGGCCTTGCGGTCGACGCGCGCGGGATGCGTCTGGGGCGCGGGGGTGGGTCGTACGACCGCGTCCTGGCCCGCCTCGAAGGCGCGGGGGCGCATCCCGCGCGCGTGGTGCTGCTGTACGACTCCGAGGTCGTCGAGCACGTCCCCGCGGAGCCGCACGATCGTCCGGTGGACGCGGTGGTGACGCCGTCGGGGGTGCGGAGGTTCCGCGCGGCCTGAGTCCTTTGGGGCCGCGGTGCCGCACAGGCGAAGGGCCCTCCACGCGTGCGTGGAGGGCCCTTTCGGCGTTCGCCTTCGGCTGTGCGCCGTCAGCGGGTCACGGCTTGAGCACCAGGGTGTCGCTCGTGCTCTCGTCGACGGCGTCGTTCGAGAAGGACCAGTCGAGCAGTTCGCCGTCGGCCCACTTGTCCGTCTGGTCGGTGTAGTGGGCGTTGTAGGCGTGCCCGGAGGCGCCGGTGAGGTTGATCCACTTCGACTTGTCGAGGTCGCCGAGGTTGACCACCATCCGCATCGAAGGCACCCAGACCACGCCGTAGCCGCCGGCCGCGTTCCAGCCGCTGGCGTTGACCGTGGCCTCGCCGCCGCTGAGCTTCCAGGGGCCGCGGTTGAGGGCGTACTGGAGGAACCCGGGGCCGTCGGTGCCGAGGGTCTGGTTCTTCAGGAACAGGCGGTGCAGCCGGCCCCAGCTCCAGGTGTCGATGTCCTTGCCGAGCTTGGCGGTCAGCTCCCAGCGGGCGTCGATCATGGCGCGCTCGAACAGGCCGTCACGGTCGGTGGCCGCGGGGCGGGTGCCGTTCTTCGGCGTCGTCCACCAGTCGCTCTTCTCGTCGTCCATGAGGCTGCGCACGACCTCGAACCAGCGGTCGCCGCCGTCCGGCTGCGCCTGGTCGGCGTCGCGCTCACCGCACTCGCGGACCTTCTCCGTCGCGTCCGCGGGGCCGGTGGTGTTGACCGGGTCGACCCACAGGCACTGGCCCTTGACCCGCAGCTCCTTGGGCAGCTTGTTGCCGAAGGCGAGCTTGAGGATGTTGCGCCAGACCGAGTTGAAGTAGGCGGCGGCCGCCGAGTCGGCGTCCTGCGTGTAGTCCCAGCCCTCCAGGAGCTCCTGCGCGTCCCGGACGTTCTTGTCGTCGATGTCGATCTTCAGCAGCTTGGGCACCAGCAGCTTGGCGATCTCGCTGCTGTTGTCGAGCTGCATCTGGCGCATGTCTTCGGTGGAGATCTTGCCGCCGTCGTCGATCTTCGACTGGATCAGGTCGGTGATGCGCTGGCTGCGGGCGCCGTAGCCCCAGTCCGTGGTGAGCGTGTAGGGGTACTTGGCCTTGTCGACCACCGCCTGGTTGGCGGTGACGATGTAGCCGCGGGACGGGTTGTACTCGTACGGCAGCTCGTCGTCGTCGATGTAGCCGGTCCAGCGGGACTTGGAGTCCCAGCCGGGCGCCGGGACGGAGCCGTCGTAGCCCTGCGGGCGGGTGGGGATCTTGCCGGGCAGCGTGTAGCCGATGTTGCCCTCGGTGTCGGCGTAGATCAGGTTCTGCGAGGGCACGTCGAACAGGGCGCCCGCGGCGCGGAAGTCGTTCCAGTTCTTCGCCTTGTCCATGGCGAAGACGGCGTCCATGGTGGTGCCCGCCTGGAGCGCGGTCCAGCGCAGCGAGATGCCGTAGCCGTCGCCGCGGTCGGGGGCGGCGGTGTCGACGGTGGCCTTCTTGCCGACCTTCACCAGCTCGCTGCTGCGGTCGGACAGCAGCGGTCCGTTGCCGGTCTCGCGGACGACGATCTTCTTGGGGGCACCGCCGGCGACCTTGATGGTCTCCTCGCGCTTGGTGAACGGGCGCGTCTTGCCGTCGTACAGGTAACCGTCGCCGGAGAGCTTCTCCAGGTAGAGGTCAGTGACGTCGACACCGGAGTTCGTCATGCCCCAGGAGATGTTCTGGTTGTGGCCGATGACCACGCCGGGCATGCCCGCGAAGGTGTAGCCGCTGGCGTCGTACTGGCACTTGCTGGAGACCGAGCGGCAGTGCAGGCCCATCTGGTACCAGACGGACGGCAGCGAGGCCGACAGGTGCGGGTCGTTGGCCAGCAGCGGCTTGCCGGTGATGGTGTACTTCCCGCCGACCACCCAGGAGTTGGAGCCGATGCCGTTGCCGTTCACGCCGACGGCGGTCGGCAGATCGTCCAGGGCGTCCTGGAGGCCCGACAGCTGGCTCTGCAGGCCGGCGCCGTCCGAGCCGGCGGCCGTGCCCGTGCCGCTCGTGGAGCTGTCGGCGGAGGAGCCCGCGCCGGCCGTGGAGCCCTGCTCGAAGGTCTTGGTGACCTCGTCGTACTGGCCCGCCTGGACGATCGTCTTGTTCCGGCCGTAGGGGTAGCCCGGGTAGAGGTCCTGGATCTCCTTGGGGCCCAGGCGGCTGGTCATCAGGGCGCGGTCGATCTCGTCCTGCATGTTGCCGCGCAGGTCCCAGGCCATCGCCTTCAGCCAGGCGATCGAGTCGACCGGGGTCCACTTCTGCGGCTTGTAGTCGTTGGCGAACCCGAGGGCCGCGTACTCGAGGGAGATGTCCTTGTTGGCCTTGCCGTCCAGGTAGGCGTTGACTCCCTTGGCGTACGCCTGGAGGTACTTCTTGGTGGAGGGGGACAGCGTCTTCTCGTACTCCTCCTCGGCCACGCGGTTCCAGCCCAGGGTGCGCAGGAACTCGTCGTTGTCGACCTGGCTCTTGCCGAACATCTCCGACAGGCGCCCGGAGGTCATGTGGCGGCGCACGTCCATCTCGTAGAACCGGTCCTGCGCCTGGACGAAGCCCTGTGCCATGAACAGGTCCTCGTCGGAGGAGGCGTAGATCTGCGGGATGCCGTAACCGTCGCGCTTCACGTCGACGGGCCCGGACAGCCCGTCGAGCGTTATCGACCCCTTGGTCTGCGGGAAGGAGGCGCGCACGGTGCTGATGGACCAGTACGCCCCGCCGGTGACGCCCGCCACGACGGCCAGGACCAGCACGATGACGAACAAGCGGGCTCTGCGCCCCTTCTTCCTGCCGGACTTGCCGGGCTGCTGACCCGTGGAGGCGGTGGTGTTGGGGGGCATCGCTGTCCTTGCTGTCCTAACGCGAGCGGCAGGCGGTCCTGGAGTGCTGGAGCAACCATAGGCGCAGGGCCCGCTCCACCTTGACGCGGAGTGGGGAACCAGCGCGGACGGACGTTCGATCATGCCTGCCCGAGTGTCAAGAAATCGTCAAGAGTTAGGTAAGGTAACGAAGTAGTTGGGTGCGGAGAACCGCCACTTCGTGTCCTATGTACATGAGCCCGCGCGCGCGTGCGTGCGGGCCAGGGAAGGGAACGGCCGCTGACTGTCCACGACCTCAACCAGCTCCTGCTCGTCTGCTCGCTAGTCCTGCTCGTCGCCGTCGCCGCGGTCCGGATCTCCTCGCGCAGCGGGCTCCCCAGCCTGCTCGTATACCTGGGGATCGGCGTCCTCATGGGCCAGGACGGGATCGGCGGCATCAGCTTCAACGACGCCGAGCTGACCCAGGTCATCGGGTACGCGGCGCTGGTCGTGATCCTGGCCGAAGGCGGTCTGGGCACGAAGTGGAAAGAGATCAAGCCGGCCCTTCCGGCCGCCACCGCGCTGGCACTGGCCGGGGTCACGGTGAGCGTCGGGGTCACGGCGGCGGCCGCGCACTACCTGGTCGGGCTGGAGTGGCGGCAGGCGCTGATCATCGGGGCGGTCGTCTCCTCGACCGACGCCGCCGCGGTCTTCTCGGTGCTACGGCGGATTCCTCTGCCCTCGCGCGTGACCGGCACCCTGGAGGCCGAGTCCGGCTTCAACGACGCCCCCGTGGTCATCCTGGTGGTCGCCTTCTCCACGCACGGTCCGATCGAGCCCTCGTACGTACTGCTGGGCGACATATTGCTGGAGCTGGCCATCGGCGCCGCCATCGGCCTCGCGGTGGGGTGGCTGGGCTCGTGGGGCCTGCGGCACGTGGCTCTGCCGGCCTCCGGTCTCTACCCGATCGCCGTCATGGCCATCGCCGTCGCCGCCTACGCGGCCGGCGCCATGGCGCACGGCAGCGGGTTCCTCGCCGTCTATCTCGCCTCCATGGTGATGGGCAACGCGAGACTGCCGCACTGGCCGGCCACGCGCGGGTTCGCCGACGGGGTCGGCTGGATCGCGCAGATCGGCATGTTCGTCCTGCTCGGCCTCCTGGTCACCCCGCACGAGCTGGGCGACGACATCCTGCCCGCGCTCGTCATCGGGCTGGCGCTGACCATGGTGGCCCGCCCGCTGAGCGTCGTCCTGTGCCTGACACCCTTCGGCGTCGCCTGGCGGGAGCAGGCCCTGATGTCCTGGGCCGGGCTGCGCGGCGCCGTGCCCATCATCCTGGCGACGATCCCCATGGTCGCCGGCGTCGAGGACAGCCGCCGCATCTTCAACATCGTCTTCGTCCTGGTCGTCGTCTACACCCTGGTGCAGGGTCCGACCCTGCCCTGGCTGGCCCGCAAGCTGCACCTGAGCCGGGGCCCCGAGGCCGACGACCTCGGGATCGAGTCGGCGCCGCTCGAGCGGCTGCGCGGGCACCTGCTGTCCTTCGTGATCCCCGACGGCTCGAAGATGCACGGCGTCGAGATCAACGAGCTGCGGCTGCCCGCCGGGGCCGCCGTCACCCTCGTCGTCCGCGACGCAAAATCGTTCGTTCCGCTGCCGACCACGGTGCTGCGGCACGGGGACGAACTGCTGGTCGTCGCCACGGACCCGGTACGGGACGCCGCCGAGCGCCGACTGCGCGCCGTGGGCGCCGGGGGCAAGCTGGCCGGGTGGCTGGGGACGAACGGGACGACCTGAGGGGGCGGCCCGAGGGGCGACCTGAGGGGCGACCTGAGGCACGGCCGGAGAGGGCCTGCCCAATCGCAGGTGGAGCGCTACGTAGTGCTCATTTTCACAGGATCAACAGCCGCTTTCCCCTGTACTATGCAGGAGCACCCAGATCGAACCAACTCTGCCTGACGCAGAGCTGGCGCGACCGTATGGCGGCCGGACGTCCTTCCTCAAGTGGGTTCCGGCATCTACCGCAGTTCCGCGCAAGAGGACAGCTCTCGGCGCCGCCCCCCACCCGTAGGGGCCGCGCTACCAGGTGGCAGAAAGGCACGGGCCGTGGCATCCACGGTCACCACCGAGCCGTCGAAGGACGCGCCCGCCTCCTCCCGCCCGGGATACGGACAGCTGCTGCGCACCCGCGGCGCCTGGACGTTCCTGCTCCCCGGCTTCGCGGCACGCCAGCCCTTCGCGATGCTGACCATCTCCATCGTGCTGCTCGTGCAGCACACCACGGGTTCGTACGGTGCGGCGGGCGCCGCCGCTGCCGTCACCGGTGTCTCCATGGCACTGTTCGCGCCCTACAGCGGCCGCCTCGCCGACCGCTACGGCCAGCGCACCGTCCTGATCCCCGGCGTCCTGCTGCACACCCTGTCCGGCCTGACCCTGACGACGCTCGCCCTGACCGACGCGCCCCTGTGGGCCCTGTTCGTCGCCGCCGTGCCCACCGGTGCCTCGGTGCCGCAGGTCGGGCCCATGGTGCGGGCCCGCTGGGGCGTGAAGCTCCAGGGCTCCCCCCTGATGACGACGGCCGCCGCTTTCGAGTCGGTCACCGACGAGCTGACCTTCGTCGTCGGCCCGCTGCTGGCCACCGCCCTGTGCACCGCCGTCGACCCGGCCGCGGGCCTGATCACGGAGGCCTCACTCACGCTGCTCGGCGGCCTGCTGTTCGCGGCGCAGAAGAGCACGCAGCCCTCGGTCGCCGCCGCCGGACACACGCGCGTGGAGCACGCTTCCGCGCTGCGCATCCCCGGCGTGCGCGTGCTGATCGTGACCTTCCTCGGCATCGGCTCCGTCTTCGGCGGCATGCAGGTCTCGCTGGCCGCCTTCTCCGAGTCGATCGGCGAGCCCGGCCTGAACGGCGTCCTGTACGGCACCTTCGCCGCGGGCAACATGCTCTCCGGCCTCGCCTGCGGAGCCATCGCCTGGAAGGTGGCCCCGCAGCGCCGCCTCCTCGTCGGATACGCCGCCCTGGCGCTCACCGCGTCCGGCCTGTGGGCCGCCCACTCGGTGCTGGTCCTGGCCGGCCTCGGTCTGCTCGTCGGCATGTGCATCGCACCCGCGCTGATCACCGGCTACACGCTGGTCGAGAGCCTGGTCCCGGCCGGCGCCCGCACCGAGGCCTTCACCTGGCTCACGGGTGCGGTCGCGCTGGGCCAGGCCGCCGCCGTGACCGTCGCCGGTCAGCTGGAGGACCGCTTCTGGGGCGGCGCCGGGTTCCTGGTGCCGATGGGCGGCACCCTGCTGGCCCTGGCGACCCTGGTGGCACTGCGCTCCCGGCTCGAGACACGGTCCGGCAGCCGCACGGTCGCACGTGGCGTGGGTCACCGCGTGCCGGTGGCAGTGGACTGAGCGGCTGGAATACGTCACTATGGACCGTCGTTAGCACTCATCGAGTGAGAGTGCCAGGAGGAAGACAGTGCCCACCTATCAGTACCAGTGCACCGAGTGCGGCGAGGGTCTCGAAGCGGTGCAGAAGTTCACCGACGACGCCCTGACCGAGTGCCCCGACTGCCAGGGCCGCCTCAAGAAGGTGTTCTCCGCGGTCGGCATCGTCTTCAAGGGATCCGGCTTCTACCGGAACGACAGCCGCGGCTCCTCGTCGAGCAGCGCGCCGGCGTCGTCGAAGTCGTCGACGTCCTCCTCGTCCGACTCGTCCTCGTCCTCCTCCTCGTCGTCTTCGTCCTCCTCGGACTCGAAGCCGTCGAGCGCCGGCACCTCCTCCAGCAGCTCCGCCGCGTAGGACTCATTCCTTACGGGACCCTGTCGTCATCCGACGACGGGGTCCTCGGCTTTTGCGGGTGCGGTTAGGGTGCGGGCATGGCGAACAAGGCGAACGTGGAACTCGGCGTGATCGGCGGCTCCGGCTTCTACTCGTTCCTCGACGACGTGACCGAGATACAGGTGGACACCCCGTACGGGCCACCCAGCGACTCCCTCTTCCTCGGCGAGATCGCCGGCCGGCGGGTCGCCTTCCTGCCCCGGCACGGACGCGGCCACCATCTGCCGCCGCACCGGATCAACTACCGGGCCAACCTGTGGGCGCTGCGCTCGCTCGGCGCGCGCCAGGTGCTCGGCCCGTGCGCGGTGGGCGGACTGCGCCCCGAGTACGGACCGGGCACGCTGCTCGTGCCGGACCAGCTGGTCGACCGTACGAAGTCCCGGGTGGGGACGTACTTCGACGGACTGCCGCTGCCCGACGGCGCCGTCCCGAACGTGGTGCACGTGTCCCTGGCCGACCCCTACTGCCCCACCGGTCGTGCCGCCGCGCTGAAGGCGGCGCGGGGGCGGGACTGGGAGCCGGTGGACGGCGGCACGCTGGTCGTCGTGGAGGGGCCCCGCTTCTCGACTCGTGCCGAATCGCTGTGGCACCAGGCGCAGGGCTGGTCGGTGGTGGGCATGACCGGCCACCCCGAGGCGGCGCTCGCCCGTGAACTGGAGCTCTGCTACACCTCGTTGACGCTGGTCACCGACCTGGACGCGGGTGCCGAGACCGGCGAGGGCGTCTCCCACGACGAGGTGCTGCAGGTGTTCGCGGCGAACGTGGACCGGCTGCGGGGCGTGCTGTTCGACGCGGTGGCCGCGCTGCCGGCGAACGACGAGCGGGACTGCCTGTGCACCAAGGCGCTGGGCGGGATGGATCCGGGCTTCGAGCTGCCGTAGGGGGCCCGCCTGAGGGCGGAACTCCTCGTTCGGGCGAGGGAGTTGTCCACAACCGGTCGGTAGTCCACGGGCTCCGGCGGGCAGCGGCGCGATGTCTCATCGTGGCTTCACAAGCCGTTCCGTCGTCGCAGGTGGTGGTCCACGTGTCCGTTGCTCCCTCGTCCCGTTCGCCGTTCTCCCCTTCTCCCTTCCCCGCTGCTCCGCTCCCGCTGGGCACGGACGCGCCCGCCGGCCGCGAGGTGCCGCACTTCGCCCCGGTGCGGGTGCGCGGCGGGCGGTACCGGCTGCGCCGTCTGGTACGGCAGCGCAGGCGGGCCGTGGCGGCGGGGCTCGCGGTCACCGCGGCGGCGCTCGTGGCGGCGGGCCCGGGTGAGGCCGACCGGGCTCGTGGGCATCCCGCTCCTGAGCCGGTCCGCCAGCATCGGGCCGTGGAAAGGGCGCGTGCCGTCGAGACGGTGTCCGCGCCGGTGCGGATCTCCGACGGTGCCACCGTGCGGCTGCTGCGGCCCGGCGACCGGATCGACGTGATCGCCGCGGAGGAGAGCGTGGCGGGCGGGGACGCCCGGGTGGTCGCGCGCGGGGTGCGGGTGACCGAGGTGCCGGAGCTGCTGGACGCCGCGAGCGAGAGCGGGGCGCTGGTCGTGCTGTCGGTGCCGCGCTCCACCGCGGCACGCCTCGCGGGCGCGAGCGCTACGGCACGGCTGGCGGTGACACTGTGCTGAGCCGGGTCGCACATGTCGTGCGCATGACGCTGAACGCCCTGTCAAGTCGCTCGTTCAGGTGGACTGATTGGACAGGATGGCCCAGCCCTGACGTAGGTTGCGGAGCTGTTCGTTCCACAACCTGCGTCTGCGAGGAGAGGCTCCGCGGTGAGCGAGAAGAAGGATCCGGGCATCTGGGACGGCTTCAAGGCCTTCCTGATGCGCGGGAACGTCGTCGATCTGGCGGTAGCGGTGGTCATCGGCGCCGCGTTCACCAACATCGTCAACGCGGTGGTGAAGGGGATCATCAACCCGCTGGTCGGAGCGATCGGCACCAAGAACCTCGATCACTACAGCTCGTGCCTGAGCTCGACGTGCGAGGGCGAGCAGGGCATCCAGATCCTGTGGGGGACCGTCCTCGGCGCGGCCCTCAGCTTCGTGATCACCGCGGCCGTCGTCTACTTCCTGATGGTCCTGCCCATGGCGAAGTACCTGGCCCGCGTGGAGGCCCGCCGCAAGGCCAAGGAGGGCGCGCAGGAGGTCATGGAGGTGACCGAGCTGGAGGTGCTGAAGGAGATCCGCGACGCGCTGGTCGCCCAGCGCGGCTCGGGGCACAACCAGCAGTAGGGGCTCAGAGATGGTGGGGCGGCTTCTCGTCGAGGAAGCGCTTCAGGTCGGCCGCGCTGTCGCCGCCGGTACCGGGCCGCTCGCCCCACCCACGGTCCGTGTCGTCCGAGGACTGCTGGTCCAGCGGGTCGTCGAAGACCAGCGCGGGCTTCGGTTCGCGCGGCTCGGGGGCGGAGGCGGTGCTCATGTGTCCAGGGTACGGCCCGCGCGGCGGTGACCCCCGCCCTCGCACACGGGTGATCCCTTAGGGGAGAAATTCCCCGCACCATCTGCTGTGCTTGTCCTCATGACGTCCAGTTCCACTCCCGCGTCGGGCTCTCCCCGCCCACCCGGACACCGCCGCCCGCTGCGCAGGCTCACCGCCCGTGGCCGGGGTGAGGAGCACCGGGTCGCCACTCCGCTGGAGCTCTTCTTCGACCTGTGCTTCGTCGTGGCCATCGCCCAGGCGGGCATCCAGTTGGTGCACGCGGTCGCCGAGAGCCACGCGGGCCAGGGGATCCTCGACTACGCGATGGTCTTCTTCGCCATCTGGTGGGCCTGGATGAACTTCACCTGGTTCGCCTCCGCCTACGACAACGACGACGTCCTCTACCGGGTCGTCACCCTGATCCAGATCGCCGGTGTGCTGGTCCTGGCGGCCGGGATCTCCCGGGCGTTCGAGGACCACGAGTACCTGGCGGTGCTGCTGGGCTATGTGATCATGCGGCTGGCCCTGGTGGGGCAGTGGCTGCGGGTGGCCAGGTCGAGTGAGGGCCCGGAGCGGAGAATGGCCCTGCGGTACGCCGGTGGCGTGCTGCTGTGCCAGATCGGCTGGGTGGGCCTGGTGCTCCTGCCCGAGGGCGCCAGACCCTGGCTGTTCCTGGTGATGGCGATCCTGGAGATGTGTGTGCCGCCGTTCGCGGAGAGGGACCACCCCACGTCCTGGCATCCACATCACATCGCCGAGCGGTACGGGCTGTTCACGATCATCGTGCTCGGCGAGACCATCGCGGCGGCCACGGTGGCGGTGAAGACCGGCATCGACGAGAACGACGCGCTGGGCGACGTGCTGCCGATCGCCGCGGGTGGGCTGCTGATCATCTTCGCCGCCTGGTGGATCTACTTCGTGGTGCCGATCCACGGCCATCTGCGCTCCAACAGACAGGCGTTCCTGTGGGGCTACGGCCACTACGTGGTCTTCGCGTCGGCGGCCGCGATCGGCGCGGGGCTGGAGGTGGCGGTGGAACAGACCGTGGGCAAGGCGCACATCTCTACGCTGGCCGCGTCGGCCGCGGTGACCCTGCCGACGGCGCTCTATCTCCTGACGGTCTGGGTGCTGCACTCGCGTTACTTCAAGGTGGGCATCTCCCAGCAGCTGGTGCTGCCGACCGCGGCACTGCTGGTGATCTGCTGCACCTTCCTGGGCGATTGGGCGGTGCTCGTGGCCGGCATCGTCACGGCGCTGGCGGTGGTGACCGGGGAGACGCTGACGGCCCGTAGGGCAGCCCGAGGGTACGGGGCGACGGCGGAGACGCCGCTCGCCTGACACGTGGGGATGGTCGGGCGCCGGCCGCCCCACCGGCCCCGTCTGGCCGGACTTCACGGGAGCGCACCGGTGGCTGGACGAGACTGGGCCCATGACAGTTGACGCACTGACAGATGTCGCCGGGCTGCGGGTGGGGCATGCGACGCGCACCGGCGACGGTTGGCTGACCGGCACCACGGTCGTCCTGGCGCCCGAGGGCGGGGCCGTCGCCGCCGTGGACGTACGCGGCGGCGGTCCCGGCACCAAGGAGACGGACGCCCTCGATCCGCGCAACCTCGTGCAGAAGGTCGAGGCGATCGTGCTGACGGGGGGCAGCGCGTACGGGCTGGACGCGGCGTCCGGGGTGATGGCCTGGCTGGAGGAGCAGCGGCGCGGGGTGCGGGTCGGGGTGGATCCGGCGCATGTCGTGCCGGTGGTCCCCGCCGCCTGTGTCTTCGATCTCGGGCGGGGCGGCGACTTCCGGGCGAGGCCCGACGCGGCCATAGGGCGGGCAGCGGTCGAGGCGGCCGCGGCGAGCGAACCCGGCGATCCGGTGCGGGAGGGCTGTGTGGGCGCCGGCACGGGGGCGACGGTGGGTCCGATCAAGGGCGGGATCGGCACCGCGAGCGTCGTCCTCGACTCGGGGATCACGGTGGCCGCGCTGGTGGTGGCGAACGCGGCGGGGTCGGCCGTGGATCCCGAAACCGGGGTCCTGTACGGGGAGTTGTTCCAGGGGCGCGTGGACTACCCGGAGGAGAGTGTCCACGAGGCCGCGCGCCGGAGCCTCGCCGACATCGCGGCGAAGAACGCGCCGCCCCCGCTCAACACCACGCTCGCCGTGGTCGCCACCGACGCGGACCTGACGAAGGCGCAGGCGCAGAAGCTGGCCGGCACTGCGCACGACGGCATCGCGCGGGCCGTACGGCCGGTGCATCTGCTCAGCGACGGGGACACCGTGTTCGTGCTGGCCACCGGGGAACGCCCGCTGGACGCCGGGCAGCCCCTGGCGCTGAACGAGCTTCTCGCGGCGGGCGCGGACACGCTGACGCGGGCGATCGTGCGGGCCGTGCGGGCGGCTGTGCCGGTGGACGGGCCGGGTGGAGTGTGGCCGTCGTACGGGGAGTTGTACGGGGAACGGTGACGGGCAGGGGTAATGAGGACCGGTAATGGGGAACGGTAACGGAGCCTCCCGTGCGGGCGCCGCGGGCGATTGTCCCGGTTGTGTCACGTGATGGCGTTCACGGCGCACGTGGGGAACCCGGTCCCGTGGCGGTGGCCTCTTCCACCGTGGAACGGAACGGATCCCGCAGATCGCATGAAGATGGAGTATCTCGTGACTACGCCGGACATAGCAGCGCGGCGCGCAGTGGGGGCCTGTGCCGCCCTGATGATCGGCGCTCTGACGCTCACCGCCTGCGGTGGGAGCGCCAACGCCGACCACGGGGACGGAAAGGGCGGCAGTGATTCGTCCAGGACTTCCGCAGCGCAGATCGCGATCTCGGCGAAGGACGGCTCGACAGGGGCGTCGATCAACTCGACCGGCGTCAAGGTCAGCGACGGCGAGCTGACCGAGGTGAAGATGACGGTGGCCGGGAGCGGGCAGGCCGTGCCGGGCTCCCTGGGCGCCGACGGGGTCAGCTGGAAGCCGAAGGAGCAGCTGGAGCGGGGGACGAAATATCAGATTTCGGCCACCGCGAAGGACGCCGACGGGCGCAGTGCTGCGGCCGACTCGACCTTCACGACCGTGTCCAAGGACAACAGCTTCATCGGGACGTACACGCCCGACGACGGCACCACGGTCGGTGTCGGCATGCCGGTGTCGTTCAACTTCGACAAGGCGATCAGCAACCAGAAGGACGTGCAGTCGCACATCTCCGTCACCTCCAGCAGCGGCCAGAAGGTGGTCGGGCACTGGTTCAACGGGCAGCGGCTCGACTTCCGGCCCGAGGAGTACTGGAAGGCCGGCTCCAAGGTCACGATGAAGGTCGACCTGGACGGCGTCGAGGGCGCGAACGGCGTCTACGGCGTCCAGAAGAAGACGGTCACCTTCACCATCGGTCGCTCGCAGGTCTCCACGGTCGACGTCAACAAGCAGACGATGACGGTCGTGCGCGACGGCAAGACGGTCAAGTCGGTGCCGATCTCGGCGGGCAGCTCGGAGTTCTCCACCTACAACGGGCAGATGGTGATCTCGGAGAAGTACAAGAAGGTCCGCATGGACAGCCGCACGGTCGATCTCGCCAACGCGTACGACATCAAGGACGTGCCGAACGCGATGCGGCTGACGCAGTCGGGGACCTTCCTGCATGGCAACTACTGGTACAACCAGGGCAACCCGCCCTTCGGCCGCCAGGGCACCAGCCACGGCTGCGTCGGGCTGCAGGACATGAAGGGCGGACAGGGGGACACCCCCGCCAAGTGGTTCTACGACAGCTCGATCCTCGGTGACGTGGTGATCGTCAAGAACTCCCCCGACAAGACCGTGACGCCGGACAACGGACTCAACGGCTGGAACATGTCGTGGAACGAGTGGGTCGCGGGCAGCGCTGCCTGACCCACTGAAGTACCGTCCGAGCAGGGATTCTTGACAGTTCATCGGGCCGCGCGGGAAGTTCTCGCGCGGCCCTCGCGTTTTACCGGACGTACGTTTTCTCGGTTCCCGGACATGATGTCCGACCGAGGGGCTACGGTATGCACCCACAAGGTGACATGCAGCAACGCCGGGAGAAACCTTGAGCGTTCCGTACGAGACGGCAGCGTACGAACCACCCGAGTCGCCGGAGTCTCCGGAGGAGCACCTCGCGCGACTCCTCGGCCGTGCCCTGAACTCGTTCGAGCTGCCCGACGAGACGATACGGCGGCTCGACTGTGCACTGGCTCACGACAGCTCGCTGCACTCCGCGCACCACAGCGCGGGGCTGCATCGCGAGACGTACCGGCACACCTGGCTGCTCGCCGACGGGTCGGCGCTCACACTGTGGGAGCTCGTCCACAACACCGCGCGGGGCCGCGCCGCTCAGCACGAGGTGTACGTCGACGAGGAGGAGCTGCGCGCCGCGACCGGGCGGCTGCCGATGCCGCCGGACGCGCCGGACTTCGAACTGCCGGTGACGGTGCAGCTGTCGCCGATCCCCGCGCCCCGGCACGCCTATGTGCCGGACGACTCGGCGGACCACGCGCGCCGACTGCTGCGCCGCGCGGAGAACCCGGACCGGCCGGACGCGGCCACGGCCGCCCTGCTGACCACAGCGTGCGCGCACCAGATCACCCAGGCCTTCGGCCGCCCCGGCCGCTCGGGCCGCCGCGGACTCTGCTTCTCGCTCTACGAGCACGCTTTCCTGCTCCGCGACGGGCAGGAGGTCTCCCTCTGGGAGGTCGAGCACACGGCGACACCCGACGGCCGTCACATGTGCGAGGTGTACACCAGCGAGGACACGGCACGCGCCGCGATGGAACGGCGGGCCGCGCAGGTGCAGTAGGGGGTGCGGGTGCCGCGGGGGCGGCGCGAGCACCGGAAGCGGAGCCGGACGCGCGGCGAGCGTGGATGCGCCGCTAACGCGGCAGGTGCCGCAGGCGCGGCGAGCGGAGGTGCCGCACACCCCATCGGCGTGGCCCTTCAGGCGGCGCAGTCGGTCAGCGGCTGTCGTCGAGTTGGCGTACCAGGCCGGCGAAGGCGTCCAGTTCGGCCGGGGTCAGTTCCACGGCTTCCTGGGCGGGGGCGGTCTGGCGCTGGTGCGGGAGGCCGGGGAGTGCCCCGGGGGTGGCCTCGGGGCGGGTGCGGCGCAGGAGGCGGGCCAGCCCCATCACCCACAGCACGGCCGCCAGGGCGAGGACGACCGGGCCCAGCAGCTGGATGATCGAGACGTTCTCAGGCATACGCTCCAGTAGACAACACGGTCCGGGCCATTGGGCCCGGACCGTGACGTATATCGCAGGTGCCGTGAACAACTCACAGCGCACCAAAGGGAACAAGCTGGCGGCTTGGCCCGTGGAGGGCTTATGCCGGCACCGGCTGCTTCGCCTCCGTGGTCGTGGCCGCCGAGGGCTCCGAGGACGCGGCGCCCTCCGGGGTCGTCCTGCGCATGCCCTTCAGGACGATGACCAGGCCCGCCGTGACCGCCGTACCGGCCGCGATGGCCAGCAGGTAGAGGAACGGCTTGCCGATCAGGAAGGTGACCCAGATGCCGCCGTGCGGGGCGCGCAGAGTCGAGCCGAAAGCCATGGTCAGCGCGCCGGTGACCGCGCCGCCCGCCATGGAGGCGGGGATCACGCGCAGCGGGTCGGCCGCCGCGAACGGGATCGCGCCCTCGGAGATGAAGGAGGCGCCGAGGACCCAGGCGGCCTTGCCGTTCTCGCGCTCGGCATGGGTGAAGAGCTTCTTGCGGATCGTGGTGGCGAGGGCCATGCCGAGCGGCGGGACCATGCCGGCGGCCATCACGGCGGCCATGATCTTCATCGCGGAGTCGCTCGGCGCAGCGACCGAGATGCCGGCCGTCGCGAAGGTGTAGGCCACCTTGTTGACCGGGCCGCCGAGGTCGAAGCACATCATCAGGCCGAGCAGGACGCCGAGCAGGATGGCGTTGGTGCCGGAGAGGCTGTTCAGCCAGTCGGTCAGGCCCTTCTGCGCCTCGGAGATCGGCTTGCCGATCACCACGAACATCAGGAAGCCGACGACCGCCGAGGAGACCAGCGGGATCACCACCACCGGCATGATGCCGCGCAGCACCGGTGGGATGCTGATCCGCTGGATGCCGAGGACGACCCCACCCGCGATGAGACCGGCGACCAGCCCGCCGAGGAAGCCCGCGCCGATCGTCACGGAGATCGCACCGCCGACGAAGCCGGGCACGAGTCCGGGGCGGTCCGCCATGCCGTACGCGATGTATCCGGCGAGGACCGGGACGAGGAAGCCGAAGGCCGCCGCGCCGATCTGGAACAGCAGCGCGCCCCAGCTGTCGACCTGCCCCCAGTCGAAGTGCTCGGTGACCGACTTGGCCTCGTTGATCTGGTAGCCGCCGATCGCGAACCCGAGGGCGATCAGCAGACCGCCCGCCGCGACGAACGGGACCATGTAGCTCACGCCGGACATCAGCCACTTGCGCAGCTTGGTGCCGTAGCCCTCGCCGGGCTCGCCCGTGCGCTCGACCGGCGTGCCGTTGCCGGGCCGGGCGGCCGCGGTGGTCTCGCCGCGCTCCGCCTTGGCGCGGACCTCGGAGATGAGTTCGGCGGGGCGGTTGATGCCCGCCTTCACGCCGACGTCGACGGTCGGCTTCCCGGCGAACCGGTCCTTCTCCCGTACGGCCACGTCGTGCGCGAAGATCACGCCGTCCGCCGCCGCGATGACCGCCGGGTCGAGCCGGGTGAAGCCGGCCGAGCCCTGCGTCTCGACGACGAGTTCGACGCCCGCGTCGCGGCCCGCGTTCTCCAGTGACTCGGCCGCCATGTAGGTGTGGGCGATGCCGGTCGGGCAGGAGGTGACGGCGACGATCCGGAAGGGGCGGTCAGCGCCGGGAGCGTCGGGAGCGTCGGAGGAGGAGGTACCCGTGGCGTCGTCGGCGGAGGCCGCCACCGACGACGCCACGGAGTCTTGGGAGGCTCCGGGGCCTTCGGAACCGGCGGTGCCGGCCGGCCCCTCCGCCTCGGCTGCCCCTTCCGCCTCGTGCTCCTCCCCCCGGATCAGCGCCGCCGCCGACGCCGCATCCCCCGCCGCCCGCAGCGCGTCCGTGAACTCGGGGTTCATCAGCTGCCGGGCCAGCGACGACAGGATCGTCAGGTGCGCGTCGTCCGCGCCTGCCGGAGCGGCGATCAGGAAGATCAGGTCGGCAGGGCCGTCCGCGGCGCCGAAGTCGATGCCGGCGGCGCTGCGCCCGAAGGCGAGCGTCGGCTCGGTGACGTGCTCGCTGCGGCAGTGCGGGATGCCGATGCCGCCGTCTAGGCCGGTCGGCATCTGTGCCTCACGGGCGGCGACGTCGGCGAGGAAGCCCTCCAGGTCGGTCACCCGGCCCAGGGCCACCATGCGCTCGGCGAGGGCGCGCGCCGCCGCGTCCTTGGTGTGGGCGGACAGGTCGAGATCGACCAGGTCCGCGGTGATCATGTCGCTCATCGCGGGCTCCTTCGCACGCGTATCGCCCGGGGAGTCTGGTGGGCGGTGAAGGGGACGGGGGTGCCGTGGGGGGCGGCATGAATGCGGTGGGGGGACGCGGGGACAGGGGAGGCGAGGTCGGGGAGAACCCGCCTCCCCCTTGCGGCAGAGCGGCTCAGGTTGCCCTGCCGTCCGTCGGTGGCCGTAAGTAACGCCGAGCCTTGCCGGTCACGGTCCGGATCGGCAAGAACTGTGACAACCGCGACATTCGTCATGACGCCGGCTCCTTCAGTACGCGGTCCACCGGCACCTCGGCCGTGACCGTCACCGCGGTCGGGTCCAGATCGGCCGGCGAGGGCATCACGCTGCCGGGCAGCTGTACGGCTGCCGCGCCGTGCGCGACGGCGGAGGCGAGCGCCTCGGGCCCGGCTCCCCCGGCGATCAGAAAGCCGGCGAGGGAGGAGTCACCGGCGCCGACATTGCTGCGTACGACGTCCACGCGTGCGCTGCCGAACCAGGCGCCCGAGCCGTCCACGAGCAGTTGCCCGTCGGCGCCCAGGCTCGCCAGTACGGCGCCGGCGCCCATCGCGCGCAGTTCCTCGGCGGCCTTCAGCGCGTCGCCCACGGTGGTCAGGGGGCGCCCGACGGCCTCCGAGAGCTCCTCGGCGTTCGGCTTCACCACGTCGGGCCGGGCACGCAGCGCTTCGAGGAGGGCGCGTCCGGAGGTGTCCAGCGCGATCCGTGCGCCGCCCGCGTGCGCCCGGGTGACGACATCTGCGTACCAGGACGGGGCGAGCCCCCGGGGCAGGCTGCCGCAGCAGGCGATCCAGTCGGCGTCGCGCGACTGCTCGCGGACCGTCTCCAGGAGGAGCTCCTGCTCGGCGGCCGACAACTCGGGGCCGGGCGCGTTGATCTTCGTCAGTACGCCGTCCGACTCCGCGAGCGCGATGTTGGACCGGGTGGCGCCGGCGACCGGCACCGGCGCGACCTCGATGCCCTGCGCGTCGAGCAGGTCGGCGACGAGCGCGCCGGGCGCGCCGCCCAGGGGCAGGACCGCGACCGTGCGCTGCCCGGCGGCCGTGACGGCGCGGGAGACGTTCACGCCCTTGCCGCCCGGGTCCATGCGCTCGCCGGTGGCGCGTATGACCTCGCCGCGGTCGAGGGCCGGGACCTCGTAGGTGCGGTCCAGGGACGGGTTCGGGGTGACGGTGAGGATCATGCGCGCACTACTTCCGTGCCGCCGCGCTCGATCGCGGTGGCGTCTTCGGGGCTCAGCCCGCTGTCGGTGATCAGCAGGTCCACATCGCTCAGGTCACCGAAGCGGGCGAAGTGCTCCTGGCCGTGCTTGGAGGAGTCGGCGAGCAGCACCACGCGGCGGGCCGCGGCCACCGCGGCGCGCTTCACGGCGGCCTCGGCGAGGTCCGGGGTGGTCAGACCGTGCTCGGCGGAGAAGCCGTTGGCCGCGACGAACAGGACGTCGGCGCGGATCTCGCCGTACGCACGCAGCGCCCAGGCGTCCACGGCGGCGCGCGTACGGTGCCGTACCCGCCCGCCGACCAGGTGCAGCTGGATGCCGGGGTGGTCCGCGAGGCGGGCCGCGATGGGCAGGCTGTGCGTGACGACGGTGAGGGACGCCTCCAGCGGCAGCGCGGCGGCCAGGCGGGCCACCGTCGTACCGGCGTCGAGGATCATCGTGCCCTCGGTCGGCAGCTCGGCGACGGCCGCCTTGGCGACCCGGTCCTTCTCGTCGGCCGCCGTCGACTCGCGCTCGGCGAGATCCGGCTCGAAGTCCAGGCGCCCGGCCGGGATCGCGCCACCGTGCACTCGGCGCAGGAGTCCGGCGCGGTCGAGGGCCTTCAGGTCACGGCGGATCGTCTCCGCCGTGACCTGGAACTCCTCGGCCAGCGACAGGACGTCCACTCGGCCGCCGTCACGGGCGAGGCGGAGGATCTCCTGCTGCCGCTCCGGTGCGTACATGTCCGTTCGCCTCCGAACTGTGCCCGAACTTGTGGTTTCAGCGGGAGGCTACGCCTGGATTTCCGGAAAGTAAACAGGTTCGGGCCCAATCGGGCATGAACGGGAATGCCGAGGGGCCCGGCACCGAAGTGCCGGGCCCCTCCCTCGCTCTCGGGATCCGCTCCGAGGTTCCGCCGGCCGGTCCCGCTCTCAGGGCACCAGCACGGGCTCCTTCTCCGATGCCGGCGACGGCTCCTCCCCCGCTCCCTCGACGTGCTGCGCGGGCCGCTTCGGCAGCGCGAACATCAGCAGGAAGATGACGGCCATCACCGCGGCCACCCAGCCCAGCGCGTGCTGGAAGCCCTCCACGAAGGCCGCGCCCACAGCCGGCCGCTGCGCCGCCTCGGCCAGCTGATCGTCGATGACGCCGAAGAAGACGACGGACACCAGGCCGAGGCCGAGCGCGTTGCCCATCTGCTGCACGGTGTTGATCAGGCCCGACGCCGAACCGGAGTGCTCACGCGGCACCTCCGACAGGATCGCGTCCGTCAGCGGGGCCACGATCAGGCCCATGCCGACGCCCATGACGATCAGTGGCAGGGCCATCTGCCAGGGCGCGATGGAAAGGCCGTAGCGCTCGGACTCCCAGATGTAGAGCAGGACGCCGAGCGCCATCACCAGCGCGCCCGTCTGCAGCACCATGCGGCCGAAGCGCGGCACCAGTGCCTGCACGGACATGCCGGCCGCCACCGAGACCGCGATCGAGAAGGGGATCCCGGTCAGGCCCGCCTTGAGCGGGCTCCAGCCCAGGCCGAACTGCATGTACATCGTCCAGACCAGGAAGAAGATGCCGAGCGCCACACCGAACACGGTCTGCACCGCGATGCCCGCCGCGAAGCTCTTCACCTTGAACAGCGACAGTTCGACGAGCGGGGAGCCGTCGCGACCGGCCTTGTGCCTCTCGTACGCCACCAGCACCGCGAGGACGACGAGCGCGCCCGCCATCGACACGTACCCCCACAGCGGCCAGCCCAGCTCACGGCCGCGGGTCAGCGGGTACAGCAGCATCAGCAGGCCGAGCGTGACGAGGGCGACGCCGACCAGGTCCAGCTTCAGGGCCTTCGGCGCCTTGGACTCGGTGATGTAGCGGCTGCCGAGGATCAGGCCCGCGATGCCGACCGGGAGGTTGATGAGGAAGATCGGGCGCCATTCGAGACCGAACAGGTTCCACTCCGTGAGCAGAGCGCCGAGCAGCGGGCCGGTGACCGCGCCCAGTCCCACGACCGCTCCGAACAGGCCGAAGACCTTGCCGCGTTCGTGCGCCGGGAACGTGGCGTGCACGATCGACAGGACCTGCGGGACCATCAGCGCCGCCATCGCGCCCTGCAGGATGCGGGAGGCGACCAGCATCTCCGGGTTCGCCGCGAAGCCGCACAGCGCCGAGGCGATGGTGAAGCCGCCGATACCGATGAGGAACAGCCGCTTGCGGCCGTGGATGTCACCGAGACGGCCACCCGTGATCAGACCCGCGGCGAAGGCGAGCGCATAACCGGCGGTGATCCACTGGATCTGGCTGAAGCTCGCGCCGGCCTCCCGCTGGATGGAGGGGATGGCGATGTTGACGATCGTGACGTCGACGAGGTCCATGAAAGCCGCGGTCATCACGATCGCCAGAGCGAACCATCGACGGCGGTCGCCTGGGGCGGGCTGAGGTGTGGGTGACGTTTCGGAGGAGGTCATGCATCGAAGATAGGACCGCATTAGGTCGGATCGTGTCCTACTTGTGGGGGATCCTCGGATACATGACGACGGATACTCCGGCACGGCTCCTGACTCTCCTCTCCCTTCTTCAGACGCCCCGCGAATGGCCCGGCGGTGAGCTCGCCGACCGGCTCGGGGTGTCCCGGCGTACGGTGCGGCGGGACATCGACCGGCTACGGGAGCTGGGATATCCCGTGCAGGCGAGCATGGGCGCCGACGGCGGCTACCGGCTTGTCGCGGGCAAGGCGATGCCGCCGCTCGTCCTCGACGACGAGGAGGCGGTGGCGATCGCGGTCGGGCTGCGGGCGGGGGCCGGGCACGCGGTCGAGGGGGTGGAGGAGGCGTCCGTGCGCGCGCTGGCGAAGCTGGAGCAGGTGCTGCCGTCGCGGCTGCGGCACCGGGTGTCCACGCTGCAGGCCGCGACCACGCCGCTGACCAGTGGGGACGGGGCGAGTATCGCGCCCGAGACGCTGACGGTGATGGCGGCGAGTGTGGCAGGGCAGGAGCGGTTGCGCTTCGCGTACCGGGCGGGGGACGGGGCGGGGTCGCGGCGGCTGGTCGAGCCGTATCGGCTGGTGTCGACGGGGCGGCGCTGGTACCTCGTCGCGTACGACCTCGACCGGGGGGACTGGCGGACGTTCCGGGTCGACCGGGTGAGCGAGCCGTTCGCCACGGGGGCGCGGTTCGCTCCGCGGGAGCTGCCCACGGGGAGTGCGGCGGAGTATCTGCGGCAGTCGATGTGGCGGCGGCAGGAGTCGTACGAGTTCGTGGTCACGTTCGCGGCGTCCGCCGAGGTGGTGGGGGCTCGGTTGCCGGGGTGGCTGGGGGTGCCCGAAGCGGTGGGGGCGTCGCAGTGCCGGTTGCGCGGGAGCACGAGTGATCCCGTGGACTGGATGGGGGTGCGGTTGGCGATGGTGGGGTGTGAGTTCGTGGTGGAGTCGCCGGGGGAACTGGCGGCTGCTGTACGGGAGTTGGGGGGGCGGTTGAGCCGGGCGGGGGCCTCGGCCTCCGGCGGCGAGGCCGGGGATGCCTGCGGCGGCCCGCTCGGGTGAGTGGGGGTTCGCGTAGCGCCTGCGGGTTCGTTGTGGGGCGGGGCCGTGCCGGGGGGTGTCCGTCCTCGGACGGGCGGTGGACCTCTCTCAAGAGGTGCTGGTTCTTGACGCCCGCCGCTGCGGGCGGACACCCCCCGGCACGTCCCCTTTCCGCCGTACGCGGGTGCCGCGCCGACTCACCTCAGCTTTGTGGCTGTACGTCGTCCCATGGGAAGTCCCTCAGCGACTCGAGGTTGTGCATCGCCAAGGCCGCCGGGCCCTCCGGGCCCTCGGGTGGGGCGTCGCCTGCTGCCCAGGCTTCTACGGCCACTCGTATGGAGGCGGCGGCCACTGCGGCTGCGAAGTGGAGGGAGGGGGAAGGGCGTTCGGCAACGTTGTCGTCGGTGCCGGGGGGCGCCGACCTCGCGGCAAGCACTTCCGCCAGTGTCGTCTCCGACTCGTGGCAGACCTCCGCCCATACCTTTCTGAGCGCGGGGCTTGAGATGGCCAGGCGGACCAGGGTGCGGACCCAATCCCAGGAGGCTGTTGAGACTGCGGTGCCGGGGGTGAGGGTGTGGAGGGCCGCGTGTTCCAGGGCCTGGGGCAGAGGGAGGTCGGTCGGGGCCTTGCGGACTGCCTCCGACCAGCGGGCGGCGCCGGCCGCGTAGAGGGGTGCCACCGCCTCTTCCTTGGTGGCGAAGTAGCGGTAGAAGGTGCGCGGGGCGATGCCGGCGGCCTGGGCGATGTCCTCGGCGCGGGTGGCCTTCAGGCCACGTTTCACGAAGAGGCCGGCCGCGGCGCGGGCGATCTCCATGCGGGTCGCCGCCTTGCGTCGCTCCGTGAGGGACGGGGAGGAAGCGGGGGTGGGACTGCTCACACTCGGCAGGCTATGCCCATGTGGCACAATCTGCCATTCGGGTGGGCCACCCCGTGGTTCAGGTACGGGGTGACCCGCCCTTTCAGGCCTGCCCCGGCGCGAAAAAGAGCCGGGCCCCGGCACCCAGGGGGGTTGGGCGCCGAAGCCCGGCTCGGGGAAAGTCCCGGCGCCGGGGGGAGTGCGTCGGGACTTGGTCGGTGGGACCCGGTGCGTTGCGGGTCAGTGTCCTCGGAGGCTGAACTCCCTTGCCTTGAGGTCTTGTTCCCGGGGTCCTGTCGGTTGAAAGCGGCGATACGCGCCATGTTTGCGCGGTCTTTCGCCACCCGGCGTACGCGGCCGCACCCTTTGTACGCCCTGTGGTCGTGGCGTTACGCGGCGGCGTCGAAGCCGGTGCTGCGCGCCAGCTTCTTCAGCTCCAGCAGGGCGTGCTTCTCGATCTGCCGGATGCGCTCGCGGGTGAGGCCGTGTTCCTTGCCCACCTCGGTCAGGGTGCGCTCGCGGCCGTCCTCGATGCCGTACCGCATCTTGATGATGGACGCCGTGCGCTGGTCGAGGCGGCCGATCAGGTCGTCCAGCTCCTCGCTGCGCAGCAGGGTGAGGACCGACTGCTCCGGGGAGACCGCGGAGGTGTCCTCCAGCAGGTCGCCGAACTGGGTCTCGCCCTCGTCGTCCACCGACATGTTCAGGGAGACCGGGTCGCGGGCCCAGTCCAGGACGTCCACCACGCGGTCCGGGTTGGAACCGAGCTCGGCGGCGATCTCCGCGGGCTCCGGGTCGCGGCCGTGCTCGCGGTTGAACTCGCGCTGCACCCGGCGGATGCGGCCCAGCTCCTCGACCAGGTGGACGGGGAGGCGGATGGTGCGGGACTGGTCGGCTATGGAGCGGGTGATCGCCTGGCGGATCCACCAGGTGGCGTACGTGGAGAACTTGAAGCCCTTGCGGTAGTCGAACTTCTCCACTGCGCGCACCAGGCCGGCATTGCCCTCCTGGACCAGGTCGAGGAGGGGCAGGCCGCTGCGCGGGTAGCGGCGGGCCACCGCGACGACCAGACGGAGGTTGGAGCGGATGAAGATGTCCTTGGCCCGCTCTCCGTCGGCGACCAGGGCCTCCAGCTCCTCGCGGGTGGCGTCCGCCCTGGCCTCCTCGAAGCCGTCGAGGACCTGCCTTGCGAACACACCCGCCTCGATGATCTGTGACAGCTCGACCTCTTTGGCTGCGTCGAGAAGCGGCGTGCGCGCGATCTCGTCGAGGTACATGCCGACCAGGTCGCGGTCCGCGATCTCGCCGCCATGGGCGCGAACACTGCGTGCCTTGTCGACGGTCTCGCCGGTGGCGGCGGACTGACGACGGGCGACGGCACGGGTTGCCATGCGTGCTCCCTTGCGATGTGGGCGGGCGGGTGATTCGTAAACGCTTGGGACTCTTCTCGAGTGCCCTGCATCCGATGGAAACAACGACTGGAATCAGGACAGAATTCCCAACCCACCCCCATATTTTTCTGATCTTGCAGTACCCTGTCCGGCCACGCGAGGAGGCCCGATGCCGTCGGCACGTACAGAGGTGCAGGTCAGACCGGGAGTCGAGAGTGACCTCGACGCCCTCACCGACATCTACAACCACTATGTACGTGAGACGCCGATCACATTCGATACCGCGGTCTTCACGCCGGAAGAGCGCCGCCCTTGGCTGCTCTCCCACCCTGAAGACGGCCCGCACCGGTTGATGGTTGCCACGCAGGGGGCTCCTGGGGCCGACTCACAGCGGATTCTCGGCTACGCCACATCCAGCGCCTTCCGGCCGAAGCCCGCCTACGAGACCTCCGTCGAGGTGACCGTCTACCTCGCGCCGGACGCCGGCCGGCAAGGCGTCGGCACCCTCCTCTACAAGGCCCTCTTCGAGGCCCTGGCCGAGGAGGACGTGCACCGCGCCTACGCCGGCATCGCCCAGCCGAACGAGGCCTCCACCCGGCTGCACGAGCGGTTCGGCTTCCGGTACGTCGGCACGTACCGCGAGGTGGGCCGCAAGTTCGGCCGGTACTGGGACGTCGCCTGGTACGAGAAGGAACTGTGAGCCGGGCCGGAAGGCCGGACCCTCAGCCGAACTGCACCGAGCGCTTCGCCAGCCCCATCCAGAACCCGTCGATCACCGATTTCTGCGTCGCTTCCAGCTCACCGGCCGCGTCCGCCGCGCCCATCGTCACGAACAGCGGGGCGAAGTGCTCGGTGCGCGGATGGGCGTAGCGGCCGGCCGGAGCCTTGTGCGGGAAGTCCAGCAGGGCGTCCCAGTCGCGGTTCTCCAGCGCCCGGCGGCCCCAGTCGTCGAACTCCACCGACCACGTGGGTATTCCGCCCTGCCGCAGGGCGGCCAGGTTGTGGGTGAAGAAGCCGGAGCCGACGATCAGCACGCCTTCGTCGCGCAGCGGCGCCAGCTTGCGGCCGATCTCCATGAGCCGCACCGGGTCGAGGGTCGGCATGGAGATCTGCAGGACGGGGATGTCGGCCGTGGGATACATCTCGACGAGGGGGACGTAGGCGCCGTGGTCGAGGCCGCGGTCCGGGATGTCCTGCACGGGGATGCCGGGGGCGCGCAGCAGCTTGCGTACGGACTCGGCGAGTCGGGGAGCGCCGGGGGCCGCGTACTCGACCTGGTAGTAGTGCTCGGGGAAGCCCCAGAAGTCGTAGACGAGCGGAACGGTCTCGGTGGCGCCGATGGCGAGCGGGGCCTCCTCCCAGTGGGCGGAGACCATGAGGATCGCCTTCGGGCGGGGCAGGTCGGCGGACCAGGCGGCGAGCTCGGCGGGCCAGAGCGGGTCGTCCGCGAGGGGCGGGGCGCCATGGCTGAGGTAGAGGGCGGGCATGCGCTCCTGCGTGGCGGCGGACATGGCGGCGGCTCCCTCCGAGGACTTGAAGCCATGTGCTTCAAATCTAAAGCTTCTCTGCCCAAAAGACGGTACGCCGAGGTAGTTAAAATTTCAAGGAGAGCTCTCGTACAGTGGAGTACATGAATACGGCATCGACCTCCGCGCCACCCTCGCCCGAACCCTCGTCCGCGGCGCAGCCGCGCTGGCTCACCGACGAGCAGCAGCGTGTCTGGCGCACCTACCTGGATGCGAGCACCCTGCTCGAGGACCACCTGGACCGTCAGCTCCAGCGGGACGCGGGCATGCCGCACATCTACTACGGGCTGCTGGTCAAGCTGGCCGAGTCCGCGCACCGCCGGCTGCGGATGACCGAGCTGGCGATGTACGCGAAGATCACCCGCTCCCGCCTCTCGCACGCCATCGCCCGGCTGGAGAAGAACGGCTGGGTCCGGCGCGAGGACTGCCCCGACGACAAGCGGGGCCAGTTCGCGGTGCTGACCGACGCGGGCCTTCAGGTGCTGCAGCAGACCGCGCCGGGCCATGTGGAGGCCGTGCAGCAGGCGATGTTCGACCGGCTGACGCCGGAACAGCAGAAGGCCCTCGGCGAGATCATGCGGATCGTCGCCGAGGGCCTGCAGCCGAGCGAAGCGGGTGCGGACCTGCCCTGGCTCCGCTGAACCGCTCATTCAGGGAGCCGGGGCAGGTCCTGGGGGTCGTACGTACGGAGCGTCCCCATCCCCGTACGTACGCCTGGCCCGAAGGGGTGGGCCGGCGGTTGCCGCCGGCCTCGGTGCGGCGTCAGTGCGCGACGACCGGCACCGGCACCTCGTCCTCGGCGCCGTCCTCGGAGGACGCCACCGTCGTGCCGCCCGGGCGGCCGGCGTTGACGAAGGTCAGGGCGATGACCGCGGCCGCGACCAGGATGCCGACGGCGAACCAGATGGCGCTGGTGTAGCCCTGCACCATGGCCTCCAGCTGGACCAACTGCTGCTGGGACCGGCTGGTGGCACCGGCGATGTGGTCGGCGACGTACGCCGTGGTCGCCGAGGCGGCGATCGTGTTCAGCAGCGCCGTACCGATCGCGCCGCCCACCTGCTGCGAGGTGTTCACCATCGCGGAGGCGACACCGGCGTCCTGCGGCTTGACGCCCTGCGTGGCCAGCGACATCGCCGGCATGAACGCGGTACCCATACCGAGGCCGAGCAGCAGCATCGCCGGCAGCAGGAGCGCGGCGTACGAGGAGCCGATCTCCAGCTGGGTCAGCAGCAGCATGCCGAGGGCGGCGACCAGGAAGCCGGGGCCCATCAGCAGCCGCGGCGCGACCCGGGTCATCAGTCGGGTGCCGATCTGGGTGGAGCCCGTGATCATGCCCGCGATCATCGGCAGGAAGGCGAAGCCGGTCTTGACCGGCGAGTAGCCCTTCACGATCTGCAGGTAGTAGGTCAGGAAGAGGAACAGGCCGAACATCGCGATGATCGCGAGGCCGAGCGAGAGGTAGATACCGCCGCGGTTGCGTTCGGTGACCACGCGCAGCGGCAGCAGCGGGGCCTTGACCTTGGACTCGACCAGGACGAAGGCCGCGAGCAGCACACCGGAGGCGACGAACATGCCGACCGTGAGGGAGTCGCCCCAGCCGTTGGACTCGGCGCGCGTGAAGCCGTAGACCAGCGCGACCAGACCGAGGGTGGACAGGATCACGCCCGGGATGTCGAGCGCGGAGCGGTTGCGGGCGCCCTTGGGCTCACGGATGACGAACCAGGCACCGGCCGCGGCGAGAATGGCGAACGGGATGTTCACGAAGAACGTCCAGCGCCAGTCCAGGTACTCGGTGAGGAAACCGCCGAGGATCAGACCTACGGCACCGCCGCCACCGGCGATCGCACCGTAGATGCCGAACGCCTTCGCACGCTCCTTGGCGTCCGTGAACATCACGGCGAGCAGCGACAGCGCGGCCGGGGCGAGCAGGGCACCGAAGACGCCCTGGAGGGCACGGGCGCCGAACATCATGGCCTCGTTGGTGGCGGCGCCACCCAGCGCGGACGCGGCGGCGAAGCCGGCCAGGCCTATGACGAACGCCCGCTTGCGGCCCCAGAGGTCGGCGATCCGGCCGCCGAACAGCAGCAGACCACCGAAGGCGAGGGCGTAGGCCGTGACGACCCACTGCCGGTTGCCGTCCGAGATACCCAGGTCCTGCTGGGCGGAGGGCAGCGCGATGTTCACGATGGTCGCGTCGAGCACGACCATCAGCTGGGCCAGCGCGATGAAGACGAGCGCTTTCCAGCGGTTGGGATCGACGGCACCGAGGGTGCCGCCAGGAGCCTTTACGGCCGTTTCAGACATGGGTCTACCCACTTCGGGACTTCGTGACGGAAAAAGCGAAAGGAAAGGGGACGGCTCGTCGGCTGTGACGGCCGGTGAGAGTTGATGGCTTGGTGATTCGGTCTATCGGCTGCTGTGGCGCTCTGATGACTGCCGTTGTGCTCTGAACTGATCGGTCAGGCCTGGCGCAGGTCCTCCATGGTCAGCGGCGTGCCCGGCAGGGTGGAGCGGGCCGGGGCCCGCAGTCCGTCCAGGAACAGCTGCAGATGCCGGTGGACATAGCGGTCGGACATGTCGCAGCCCGTTCCGGCCGGGGGCCGGCTGAGCTGGGCGGCGGCGATCATGAGGTCGCCGACGTCCACGTCGGAGCGGAGCTGGCCGGCCACCTTGGCGCGGTCCATGATCGCCCCGATCAACTGCTCGACCCGCTCCCGCGAGGCCTCCAGATCCGGGTGGTGCTGGTCGAACGTGCTCTGGACCATCGGGCACAGCGCGCTGATCCGCTCGTCGGCGGCCGTGTGCACGAAGCGCTCCAGAGCCTCGAAGGCATCCCCGGTCTGAGCGAGCGCGAGCTCGGCCGCCGCGGCCGTACGGTCCATGACGGAGCAGACGACCTCGCGGACCAGCGCGTCGCGGTCGGGGAAGTTGCGGTACACCGTGGCGTTGCCGACGCCGGCCCGGCGGGCGATGTCGTCCAGCGGCACGTCGGGGCCGAACTCGACGAACATCTCCCGGGCGGCGGTGACGATCCGCTCCCGGTTGCGCAGGGCGTCGGCGCGCGGCCGGGTCGCCTTGCGCGGTGCGGGGGTGGCGGTCTGCACGGCGTACTCCTGAGTTCTGCTGGGTGGGCGATCCGGGGAAGCTGTCCCCGTTTCGCTCGGACACATGACTAAACGGGGAGGGGCTCCCCGGTTATTTCCCAAACCCGCAGGGAATTCCTTGTGATCTGAGTCACAATCTCTCTCGCCTCCCGCGGCAGGGAACCCACGTTCGGTCTCCTCCAACGCGCGCACGCGCAGCCCTCGACACAGGGTGATCGAGAGGGTGCAGTACGCAGTCGGCGGCTGCCATGGACGAGAGGCCCATGCATGCCGAGCCGTCGGATACGTCCCCGCCGTGTGGCCGCCCTTGCCTCCGTGACCGCCCTGACCCTGGCGGTCAGCACCTCGGCAGGCACCGGGCACCTCACGGCGGGGACCTCCACGGCGGCCGGGGCGAGCCCGATCCCACCGGGTCACACCGCGGCCCTCGGCCCCTGCATGATCAGCGGCCGGCCGACGGTCCAGATGTCGGAGGGCGTACCGACACCGCGCGGTTACGCCCGCTCCACCGGAACCGTCCGCGCCCTCACCCTGATGGTCGACTTCCCCGACTCGCCCGGCACGGGCAAGGCGCTCGACCGTTTCGCGGAGTTCTTCCCGCAGACCCAGAAGTGGTTCCGCACCAGTTCCTACGGCCGCCTCGACTACCGCCCCGACATCCCGATACCCCGCTGGCTGCGCATGCCCAAGTCGTTCCGGGCGTACGGCATAGAGCGCGGCGCGCCCTTCGACCCCGGGTACCGGCAGCTGGTCCAGGACCTCGTGGTCGCGGCCGACCCCAAGGTGGACTTCCGGTCCTACGACTTCCTGAACGTCCTGGTGACCCCGAACGCCGGCCCGTCGGCCCTGGACACGGTCCTGTCGGTGACCTTCGCGGGCAACGCCGAGGCCCCGGTCGCCGACGGCGTCTCGGTGACCAACGCGTCCTTCGTCTACTCCCGCCAGGACGACGGCTCCGGCACCTACCACCGCACCGGCTACCGGGTCCTCCCCCACGAGAACGGCCACGTCTTCGGCCTGCCCGACCTGTACACCGCCGAGGGCGGGGGCGCGGTCGGCCACTGGGACATCATGAGCGAGGACTGGGGGGCCAACAACGACCTCCTCGGCTGGCACAAGTGGAAACTGGGCTGGCTGGACTCGGACCAGGTCCGGTGCGCGGCCACCCCCGGCAAGGCCGAGTACGCCCTGACCCCGCTGGCCCGCACGGGCGGCCCCAAGCTGGTGTTCGTCCCCCTCGACCGCCGCTCCGGCTACGCCGTCGAACTACGCACCCGCGAGGGCAACGACGAGGCCGTGTGCCGCCCCGGCATCCTGATCTACAAGATCGACGCAGACGTCGACACCGGCATGGGCCCGGTGAAGGTCCTCGACTCCCACGAGGACAGCGGCGGCTGCACCCGCAGCCCGAACGTCCACGCCGAACTCTCGGACGCGACGTTCGTGCCGGGGGAGGAATTCCGGGACGCGAAGCGGGGGGTGCGGGTGGAGGTGGTGGGGGCGGATTTGGCGGGGGGGTATCGGGTGCGGGTTTCTCGGGGGTAGCCCGAGTCGCCGGCGTACTCGCGCGTGACGCGCATGAATCGAAGTACTCGCGCGGTACGCGCACGTGAAGCGAAACGAATCGGCTCGAATCGGCTTGGATCAATTCGGATTACGGTTAGGCCTGCCGTGACCGCCGTACCGGAGAGCCGATGCCCGCGAAGACGACCCTGGACGACCGTGCCGTGCCGGTGGAGGCGGTCACACCACTGATCCGCGGTGTCGGGGTGCTGTGGCGCCTGACGGAGGCGGGCGGGACGCTGAGCGCAAGCGGGCTGGAACGGGCGACCGGACTCGCACGCTCCACGGTGGACCGGATCGCGTCCACGCTCGCGCGCATGGGATACGTCCGCCTCGACGGCCGCGACGTGATCCTGGCGCCCCGGGTGATGGAGCTCGGCAACGCCTACCTGGCCGCCCTAGGCCTGCCCGCCCTCCTCACCTCCCACGCGGACGCGCTCGCGGACGAGTTGGACGAGTCGGTGTCGCTGGCGGTCGCCGACCGCGACGGCATCCGCTTCATCCACCAGGCGACCCGCCGCCGCGCGATGTCCCTCAGCTTCCGCATCGGCGACCTGCTCCCGGCCGAACGCACCGCGCCGGGCCCGCTGTTCGCGACGGAGTGGACGGCCGCGGAGTGGCAGACCTGGCGCGAGCGCCGGGCGACGGACCCGGAGGACCGCGGCTTTCCCTCCGTACCGCCGCAACCGCACCCGTCCCCCGACGAGGACTTCGAACGCCGGGCGGCCCGGGCGCGAAAGGACGGCTGGGCGCTGGACGACCAGTTGATCGAGCCGGGACTGGTCGCCGTGTCCGTACCGGTGAGGGATCCGCGGGCGGGCGGCCGTATCGCCTGCGTGGCGAGCGTCGTCAGCCACACCAGCCGCCACACCGCCGCGGACCTGCGCGACACGCTCCTGTCCCGCCTACGGGCCACGGTCGCGAAGATGGAGCACGAACTGCGCGAGGCACCGCAGCCGCAGTCGCAGCGCGGGGCTGCGCCGGCTGCGGGGCTGGCGGCCTGGACCGGGGCCTCCAAGCAGGAACTGGGCAGGGAGTTCGTCGAGTCGCTGGCCCGCGGGCTGACCGTACTGACCGCCTTCGGCGAGGGCCGGGCGGAACTGACGCTGACGGACGTGGCTCGGGCGACGGGACTGGCGAGGGCCACCGCACGCAGGGCACTCATCACCTACGAGCACCTGGGCCTGGTACGCCAGTCCGGCAACCGCGCCTTCGCCCTGACCCCACGCGTACTGTCCCTGGGCTTCCCACCCCTGTCCCGCACCTCAATCCCCCGAATCGCGTCCCCGCACCTGACCGAACTGGCCACCCGTGTCCACGAGTCGACGTCCCTGGCGGTGCTGACGCCGTCGGGCGACGAGATCCAGTACACGGCCCGCGCCGCCACGGGCCGCGTGATGAGCGTCGATGTCACGGTGGGCACGCGACTGCCGGCGTACGCAACATCGCTGGGCCGCGTCCTACTGGCGGATCTCCCGCCCGCAGACCGCCACATGGGCCCCCTCTCCCCCCTCACACCGCACACCACCACCGACCCCGCGACCCTGACGACCACGCTGGACGACGTCCGCAAGCAGGGATACGCCCTGGTCGACGAGGAGTTGGAGGCAGGACTCCGCTCGGTGGCAGTACCGGTACGGGACCGCACCGGCCGCGTGGTCGCCGCGCTGAACGTGGCGATGCACGCGGCTCGGCGGTCGGTGGAGGAGTGCGTACGGGAGGTGCTGCCGGAGTTGGTGGAGACGGCGGGGCGGGTGGAGGGGGATCTTCGGGTGGCGGGGAGGTTTGCTCGGGTGGGGGTGGAGTGAGGGGGGTGGGGGCTGAGGGATGAGGACTGGGAGGCTTAGTGAGTAAGGGCTAGGAAACTAGGGGTGAGGGCTGAGGATTGCTGATCGGATGCCTCAGCCGTCGTACGGCCTGGCGGCCCGGCCCTCCCGCAGGGTCAGCCCCCACCAGGCGAGCTGGTCCAACAGCACGGCGGCGGCCTTGGCGGTGCCGTCCTGGTCGTGCGGGCGCCCCTCGTCGTCGAACTGCTCCCACGCCATGTGGAAGCTGACGGTGTCGCGCAGCGTGACGGCATGCAGCTCGGCGAAGACCTGCCGCAACTGCTCCACCGCCCGCTGACCACCGGCCATACCGCCATACGAAACGAAGCCGACCGGCTTGGCCCGCCACTCCCGGTAGACGTAGTCGATGGCCAGCTTGAGGGAGGCGGGGTAGCCGTGGTTGTACTCGGGCGTCACGACAACGAACCCATCGAGCCCACCGATCCGCTCGGCGAGCGTCGGGGCATCGCCGCTCCCTGCGGCCCGCTCCAGCGTGAGCTTGAGCTCCTCGGCGAGGGCGGGCTCGGACAGATCGATGACATGCGTCTCCATGTCATCACGCCGCCCGATCTCGGACACGAACCACTGGGAGACCTTGTCGGCGAACCGGCCGGGGCGGACGCTGCCGATGAGGACGCCGATCTTGAGTGGGGGCTGGGGTGACTGGTGGGTCCGGGAGCTCTGGGAGATCTGGGAGTCCTGAGCTACGGGGGTGCGCGGGGTCTGGGGCATGGAGGTGCCTCGATTTCGGTAGCCGGGAGTGACCGCGATCGGCCCTGGTTGGGCCCGCGCAAGAAACGTAAAATCTCAAGTTAACTTGAGGTCAAGCGCCCCCGGACGCGCCGCCCGAGAAAGATCGACAAGGCACGCCGCCCGTCCCCCACAACCGGGGCGAACCCCGAGGGACGCATCCGCTACGCTGTCAGGGCACCTTCCGCCTTCGTAGCTCAGGGGATAGAGCACCGCTCTCCTAAAGCGGGTGTCGCAGGTTCGAATCCTGCCGGGGGCACAGAGAAAAGGGCCAGCTCAGGAGGGATTTCCTCCCAGGCTGGCCCTTCACCGTTTCAGGCGCCGCGCCACACGCGTGCCACTACGCCCGCCTCCCCGCCCTGGGCGGCCCGCCTACACATGGGCGGGAAGCCACGTAACAGGTCGCCCTCCGCAAACTCATGCCGAGTGCCGGATGCTCTGCAAGACCCCGCCGGACCCATCGTCAAGCAACCAGAACGACCAGCCATTTCGGTTCGGGTTCACGTCCGGCTTGTAGTGCGCTACGACCGCCCGGGCCGCCCCAGTCGGCGTCTTGAAGCTTTGCCCAGCGAGCGGCCCCGAAGTGATATCGATCCGCTTCGTGTCCTGGTCATAGCTGCCGCGAGTCCGATGGCCCTCGTAGTCGGCATACACGTCGACCTTGCGCTCTCTCTCCGCACCTGCCTTGCTCGCGGCGGCTGGCGCCGAGGGCGGCACGCTTGCGGTTCGCACGAGCCGAGCAACAACCTCGCCAGCAGTCGTACCGCCCATGCGCGCCGCGAACTCGATGGAGCGGTAGGTCTGTTCATCAACCTCAATAGTTGGGCTCATGCCGTCCCCCTTGCTAGTCGGTGTCGACCACCGAAGAATAACGCAACCCAAGGGCGCAGAGCAAGCATAGAACGCATTTGAAGAATTCTGCGAAGTGAGCGACAGGTCGATGGCCCGGTCCCTGTCGCTGGTCATGTGCTGGTAGATCAGCGCAGCCCGGGAGCTGCTGGCCCCATCCTCGTCATCAGCTCCCGTGTGCCGCCTCCGGCCGTGGAGGCCAGAGTGTTGCCCGTGTGTCGTAGGTCGTGAAAGTGCAGTTGGGCCGAGACGCCAGCTGCCTTCCGGGCCTTGACCCAGTCGTCGCGTAAGTTGCTGCGACACAACTACCCACCCTGCGGCCCGACGAAGACGTGCCCCTCGCGGCCGGGGGCGGCGAAGTGCTCCAGGTGGTGCGTGACCGCGTCGAGCAGTTCGGCCGGGAAGGAGACGGAGCGCATCCCGGCCGCGGACTTCGGCGCCTTGTCGAAGGGTCGACCGTCCTGCAGCTCGGCCTGAGCGCGCCGCACTGTGACGGTCAGCGCCTCCAAGTCGATGTCCCGACGCCGCGGGGCCGTCAGCTCGCCGAACCGCAGGGTAGTGAAGGCCGCCAGGAGCACCAGCAAGCGGTAGCGGGGCCCGATGGAATCGGCGAGGGCGAAGACCTCCGTCACTGAGGGATTTACAAGTCATCTCATTTGGTGGGTCTGCGGTAGCAGATGAGGCTGCAGGCGAGGCTGGTGAAGCCGAGGAAGTGCTCGGCTTTGCGTTCGTAGCGGCGGTGGAGTCGGCGGCAGCCAGCGAGCCAGGCCATGGTCCGTTCAATGGTCCAGCGGTGTCGACCGAGTCGCTGAGAGCTATCGACGCCCTTGCGGGCAACACGGTGCTGGATGCCTCGCTGTGAAAGCCATTGCCGCAGGTGGCGGTAGTCGTAGCCCTTGTCGGCGTGGAGCTTGCCGGGCCTACGCCGACGAGGGCCGCGACGGGACCGGATCGGAGGTATGCCAGCGGGTCCAGCGGGTGGAACAGCACCGCTCGCACGTCTCCGCCACCCACACCGTGTGCCGGGTGCCCGGACACGCCGAACTCAGGCGGGGATTGTCCGAGACCGCATTGTGATGCGCGGGTGCACAACCCCGTGCGACTGCCGGCTGTCTGTAGGGCGCTGGAGGGATATACCTCCGGCTGTATTGCGTACGGAGATTGGGGATCAGGTGGGGAAGCAGTTCTGGAGAGTCGTCGTGGCCGGTGGCGCGGCGGCGGTGTTCACGGCCGTGGCCGCGGCGCCGGCCGGGGCGGCCGAGGGTGGTGTCTCGTTCACCCGTGTCCAGGTGAACGACGGCAAGCCGATCGTGATCGGGGTGTCGAACGAGGTCGCGGTGCCCGCCTCGTTCCGGATGGCGACCACTCAGGCCTGGAAGTACCCAGCGGTGTACCTGTACCGCAACGGTGGGGATGAACTGTGGCACGCCATCGAGACGAGCGACTGCATCAAGGTGAGCTCGGGCGTCTGCGACTTCGACGAGACGATGTACTTCGACCCGAGTGTGTGGGACATGCGCAACAGTGAGGCCGGGGCCTGGAAGGTCGCGGCCCGGGTGTACTTCAAGGGCGACGGCGGTGACACGGACGACGAGGGTCTGACGGTCCACGTCAAGCGCAACTCCCGCCTGACCGTCAACGCCTCGCCCGAACCGGTGGCCAAGGACAAGACCATCACCGTGACCGGAAAGGTCACACGGGCCAACTGGGAGACCAGGAAGTACGCCTCCTACGGGGGCCGCCTGGTCAGCCTGCAGTTCAAGCCCTCCGGCGCCGCCTCCTACACCACGGTGAAGAAGGTGTACGCGAACAGCTCGGGTGATCTCAGGACAACCGTGAAGGCCTCCAAGACGGGTACGTGGCGCTGGGCGTACTACGGCAACACCACCACCGGACCGTCGATGTCGTCCGGGGACAATGTCGTTGTGAACTGATGTCCGCGTCACCTACGTGATGGTGACTGCCGGGTTGGCGTACTACCAGGTCGTTTCGTGAGTCTGCGGTAGCAGATGAGGGTGCAGGCGAGGCTGGTGAAGCCGAGGAAGTGCTCGGCTTTGCGTTCGTAGCGGCGGTGGAGTCGGCGGCAGCCAGCGAGCCAGGCCATGGTCCGTTCAATGGTCCAGCGGTGTCGACCGAGTCGCTGAGAGCTATCGACGCCCTTGCGGGCAACACGGTGCTGGATGCCTCGCTGTGACAGCCATTGCCGCAGGTGGCGGTAGTCGTAGCCCTTGTCGGCCTGGAGCTTGCCGGGCCTACGCCGACGAGGGCCGCGACGGGACCGGATCGGAGGTATGCCCTTCACGAGAGGGACCAGGGCCTGGCTGTCGTGGACGTTGGCGCCGGAGATACCGACAGACAGGGGCAGACCGGTCCGCTCGGTGATCAGATGGATTGGTCCATTCGGCGAACCGGCGGTGGGCCGTCGCACCTGACGGGCCGAAAGAGGCCGCTGGCAACTGCTGCCACGTGCAGCCCGAGGTCGCCGCCACGAACACGATCGCGGCCAGCACCTCACGGTCGCCGTGACGACGCCGACCGCCGCCTTGCGGTCGCGACGGCGCCTCCGCACCACCCGCTGGAACAGCCCCACAGCTCATCTGGCACTAGCCGCTCAACGATCCCCTCCACAGCAGCAGCCTACTCAGCCAAATGAGATGACTTGTTAGACGTGGATCCTTCACGTTGGACGCCAAGAGTTTGCGCGAGCAGCGCGAGCAGGAAGGTGACGAAACGGCAGGTCAGGGCGGCTTCAATATTGTGGAGCGCGTTGTGGGTGCGGATGAGCCCCTCGTGCGTCGACTCCTTGTCCGTGAGGAACTGGATGGCGTCGACGAGCAGGATGTCCATCTCGCGGTAGCGCTTGCGAAGTGTCCCCCTTGCTGTCGGGGATGGAGTTGATGAACTCGTTGGTGAACTCCTCCGAGCGCCACTGGGCACCGTGCCGTAGAAGAGGACACGCACGGCCTTGTCAACCGTGCCTCGATGCTCGACACCAACGCCTGACACCAACAGGCGCGAACGGTGACGGTCAACGCCGAACCCCAACAACCAGAGCGCCCAAGCTCGGACGGGTTGGCCAACGCCGATGCTGCCCCGTGATCGACCTGATAATGATGAGGCCGCGAGGTCAGGGTTGATCCCGGGGCGGGACTCTCAGCCGGTAAGCCCCTGCTTGTGCAGGGCAGCGCTGGCCCGGAAGCGGATCCGGCCGCAACGATCACGATCTTCTTCCGAGGCTTCTGAGCCACAGCAGCAATGCCTTGCCAGCCAGCGAAGGTCATCCGGAGCAAGCCAGAGGGCAACCCGCCCCATCTCGTGCTCTCTCTGCGGGTCAGTCGGGTCAACAGCAGCCATGGCAACACAGGCTATCCGTGCCCCTATCGTGCCCGCTCGACCGGGGAGCCACGGGGAACACCGGGCGGCAGCGGTGCCAGGACGTGCCAACGGCCCTGCCCGATCCAACAGGTCAGGGCCGTTCACGTGCGGTGGGTGTGGGATTTGGACCCACGGTGACTTCGCTGCCACGACGGTCCTCAAGATCGTCACACTGCCCGCGCCCACACGCCTCAATGTCGTCGACCACTGTTGCTCTAGCAGCTCAGCCCCCGCGACCCCCGTCATTCTGGCGGGGCTGCTCCAGCGGGCCGATGGATCGCCACTGGGCGGACGGCTACTCCGACGACCCGCCATTCTGAATGGGGGTACCCGACGCACCAGGCATCACCCGACAGTTCCGCCGAGCTGATGCCTTCCGTTCGCAAGCTGGCACCGGAGCCGTGCCACTCTCGTGCCATAACGGACAATTAGTCGCGCTTGGGCCAGATCGGGCCTTGGTCGGTCCAGATGACGCCCTTGTTGCGGCACAGGCAGAAGGGGTGGCCGATCGGGTCGGTGTAGACCTGCCAGCCGTAGCCGTCGGGGCCGATGAAGTCCTGCCTCAGCGTCGCGCCGAGGTCGAGGACGCGCCGCTGCTCGGACTCGATCTCGTCCACTTCGAAGTCGAGGTGGAACTGCTTGGGGTGCTCGCTGTCGGGCCACTGCGGAGCGCGGTAGTCGTCCACCCGGATGAATGCCAGCTCGATCTCACCGAACTGGATGCCAGCCCAGTCCTCGGAGCTGCCTTCCTTGATCGGACGGCCCGTCACCTCGGAGTAGAAAGCCGCCAGCTTCATCGTGTCCGGGCAGTCGATAATGAAGTCGGTGAGTCGCAGCATCCCGCGATCTTGTCACAAGCTCACACCCGACTTCGAGACAGGCCCCTCATGCCCCCCATTCATTCCAAGTGCTGACCTTCGGGCAGACGATCCTACTGATCCACTCAGTACGGCCCCTCAATCTCGTGCCGCTCCAGCGCGGTGGCGTGCCGCGGCAGTAAGGCATCGAGGCTCGCCAGCACGATGCCGGCGGACTCCGCGGCCTCGGCCAGGCGACCGCGCTCGCAGGCCTCGACCACCTCGGGCACGTCGCTGCGGAGAATGTGAAGGGAGTCGCCCTGAATCAGTACCCCGGGGAACCGGCGACCGGGCAGGCGAACCACGGCATCGTTCCCACCATCAGTGAACAACACCATGTCTGACCAGGCATGGCGCAACGAACAGCCCCCTCGGAGTGATCTCCGAGGGGGCTGATGCGTGCTCCGGGGTCAGCCTGTCAGGCGAGGTTCTCGGCCGCAGAGATGGCGTGCGTCCGTCTCCGCCATCCTGGTCAGGCTCGGAGGGCTCTGGCGTCTGCTTCTTCGCCGGTGAGCCTTCGGGCAGCCGGATGCGGTCGGCCGACGCTCATGGGGAGCCGGAAGGGGGCGGCGCTGTGGTCAGCGCCGGCTCCTTTGGTGTCCCGGCTCCCCCGCGACCCCGCGCAGCGTTCAGTACTGCTCCGTCTCCACGAAACCCGCGTCCGCGTTGTCGTCCGCGCCGAAGGCGTCCGCGGCAGCGGTCGGGTCGAATCCGGGCGGGCTGTCCTTCAGGCCCAGGCCCAGGCCGGCCAGCTTCGCCTTGACCTCGTCGATGGACTTCGCACCGAAGTTGCGGATGTCCATCAGGTCGGCCTCGGAACGCGCCAGGAGTTCACCCACGGAGTGGACGCCTTCGCGCTTGAGGCAGTTGTAGGAGCGGACCGTGAGCTCGAGCTCCTCGATCGGCAGCGCCAGGTCGGCGGCAAGGGCGGCGTCCGTCGGGGACGGGCCCATGTCGATGCCCTCGGCGTCGATGTTCAGCTCGCGGGCGAGACCGAACAGCTCGACCAGGGTCTTACCGGCCGACGCCATGGCGTCACGCGGACGCATCGCCTGCTTGGTCTCGACATCGACGATCAGCTTGTCGAAGTCGGTCCGCTGCTCGACACGCGTGGCCTCGACCTTGTACGTGACCTTCAGAACCGGCGAGTAGATCGAGTCGACCGGGATACGGCCGATCTCCTGGCCCACCTGCTTGTTCTGCACCGCGGAGACATAGCCGCGACCGCGCTCGACGGTCAGCTCCATCTCCAGCTTGCCCTTGCCGTTCAGCGTGGCGAGGACCAGGTCGGGGTTGTGCACCTCGACACCGGCCGGAGGCGCGATGTCGGCGGCGGTGACCAGACCCGGACCCTGCTTGCGCAGGTACATCACCACAGGCTCGTCGTGCTCCGAGGAGACGACCAGCTGCTTGATGTTGAGGATCAGGTCGGTGACGTCCTCCTTGACGCCCGGCACGGTGGTGAACTCGTGCAGGACACCGTCGACACGGATGGACGTGACCGCCGCACCCGGGATCGAGGACAGGAGCGTACGACGCAGGGAGTTGCCGAGGGTGTAACCGAAGCCCGGCTCCAGCGGCTCGATCACGAACCGGGAGCGGAACTCGTCAACGACCTCTTCGGTCAGTGATGGACGCTGAGCAATCAGCACGAGGTATTGCCTCCAGTATGTGGCGCCCGTTATGTGACGCCGTAGACACCACGAAAGGGTACGGCCGGTTCGGCCCTTCTGCTGGCCGCTCGGCGGGTCCGGCTCTCGCTGGAGTCGAGTCCGACGGTCAGTTGCACCTGCTCGTGAGAGTCAGCCGCGGGCGCATTTCGATTTCTTTACGGGTGGGGCGGCTGGGGTCGACGACCGCCTGCACCCCCTGATCAGGCCCCTCATCAGGCCTCCTGATCAGCCCCCCTCATCAGCCCACCTGTCCATTGTTTCAGGTCACCGGGTACGGAATCCCCTGGTCAGCGGCGTCGAGCTCCGTCTCGTCCCAACGGTAATCGCTGCCGTCCGGGTCCGTGCCGGGCATTGGACGCGGACAGGGGCAGCGAAGGGGATGCCCGTAGGTCCATACTGGGGGCAATGACAAAGCCTGCTGCCCCGAAGCGTCACTTGCCCACCAGCCCCTTCAAGGCCCCGGTCGCGCCTGCTCCCAAGCACTTCGCCGTGGGCGACAAGGTCACCCACGACATGTACGGCCTCGGTCGTGTGATCGGTATCGAGGCCGGAATCGCGGCGCTCGTCGATTTCGGATCCACGCCGATACGGATCCTGAGCCCGTACGCCAAGATGACCAAGCTGTAGTACCAGTACCGCTGTGCCCGGTCACGGCACAACAGGTCCCTTCGGGGACCTGTGACGAAGGAGAGACCTCTCATAGAACTGACCTCGCTGTTCTCCGCTCCGGAAGGGCAGCCCCGCCGTTCCACCACGGCATCGCCGCCTCCGGCGACGAACCCCTTCCAGGCCCCGGACTTCGGGGATGACGAGACCTTCCCGTTCGAGGATGCCGAGGAAGTCGCCTCGGACATGCGTGCCACCCGAACCAAGGCGGCCTAGCTCCCCAAGGTGATTCACTGGTCGTCGCCCGCCTCCAGCCCCTGCACCTCCCCCGCAGCCCCCTCCGCCCGCCGCCGAGCCTCGCGGAGTCGTCGGTCGGCCGTGCGGGCCTCGTTGCGGGCCTCCTGTTCTGCGGTGCGGGCCTGTTGATGTTGGGTTTTGGCGTGCTGTAGCTCGGCGGTCAGTTCGGCGACGCGTTGCTGGGTCTCGTCGAGGTGCTTCTTCGCTGCGAAGGCCTGGCGGGTCGCCGTTGCCGTCTCGTCCTCCTGGGCTCGGAGTTCTCGTGCGGCCTTGTCGGCCTCCTTGCGGGCCTGCGTGAGACGACGGCGGCGTTCCTTGTCGGCCTTGGTGTCGCGAGGGGAGGGCCGGCGAGCATGGGACTCGGTGGCCGGAGACGGTGGGGCTCGGCGGGCGGTCGCGGGAGCCGCCACCGTCGGGAAGTCGGTCGCCGAACTGAAGGGCTTGGTGAGTCTGCCGCTCGCCCATTCGCGGGCCGCCTCGGGGTCCGCGAGGGCGGCGTGCAGGGTGCTCTCGACCTCGTGGCGGGCGGCGTCGCTGATCGGGTGGCCCGCCTGAGCGGCGAGTTGTCCGGCCTGTCGGGACAGCTCGCCGATCAGGATCCGTTGCTGTCGGCTGAGCTCGCGCAGTTGCGCTCCGTCCAGGTCCTGGTGGGCCTGTCGGAGGCCTTCGCCGAGGCGGAGCAGCGGTTCGACCTCGCTGCGGCGTTCGCGGACCAGGAGGTTGCTGGCCCAGGCCGACAGGCTCGGGCGGCGCAGTTTGCCGATCTCGGTGGCCAGGGCGCGGTCGCCGGCCGTGCGCGCCGCGGCCGCTCGTGCGGCGCGGGTGGGGATGAACTCCTCCGGTCGCAGGCCGTACAGCTCGTCGGCGACAGTGTCCAGGTCCACGTCCTGGTCCACGTCCTGATCCCGCTCCCGCTCCCGCTCCCGCTCCCGCTCCCGCTTCATCGGCATCCCTCTCTGCGTCCGTCGCCGCGTCACAGAGGTCAACAGGACCCGTGTCGATTTTCGCACCTTTGGTACTGATTCGCGGCGGCGGTTTCGACCGGTGGGCCCGGGCATGGCAGGCAGCCGCACACAGGCACCCGAACGCAGGCACCCGACGGCAGCCACCGGCACGCCCGGCCCCGTCACGTCACGTCACGTCACTTCCATGCGCGGTCCGCGAAGTCGGCGATCAGCGGGGCGATCTCCCCCAGGTGGGTCTCCAGGGCGAAGTGGCCGGTGTCGAGGAGGTGGAGTTCGGCGTCGGGGAGGTCGCGGAGGTAGGCGTGGGCGCCCAGCTCGGTGAAGAAGGGGTCGTGGGCACCCCAGGTGATGAGACTGGGCGGGGTGTGGCGGCGCAGCCAGGCGTGCCAGGTGTCGTAGCGCTCGACGTTGGAGTGGTAGTCGAAGAGCAGGGCCCGCTGGGCGACCTTGCGGCCGGGCTGGTCCAGGAAGTGCTGGTCCAGGGTCCAGCCGTCCGGGGCGACCAGGTCGGGGGTGGCGACGCCGGTCTCGTACTGGCCGCGGGTGGTTTCGAGAGTGAGCATGTCCTGGATGGCGTCGTGGGCGCCGGGCGTGTCCGGGGTCAGGCTGAGCAGGTCCCGGGCCATGCCGGAGAGGCCGTCCGCATAGGCGTTGCCGTTCTGGACCACCAGTCCCGCTATCCACTCGGGGTGGCGCTCGGCGATGCGGAAGCCCACGGGGGCGCCGAAGTCGAAGACGTACATCACGAAGCGGTCCAGGCCCAGGCGCTGGATGAAGCCCTCGGTGATGTCGGCGAGCCTGTCGAACGAGTACGTGAAGTCGTCGGGGGCCTGGGTGTGGCCGGAGCCGGGGTAGTCCGGGGCGATCAGCCGGTAGTCCGCGCCGAGGGCGTCGATGAGGCCGCGGAACTGGTGGGAAGCGGACGGGAAGCCGTGCAGGAGGAGCAGTACGGGGGCGTCGGTGCGGTCAGGGAGGGATTCCCGGTAGAAGACGCGGACTCCCTCGATCTCCAGGTGGCGATGGACGGTGCGGGCGGTTGCAGCAAGCATGTCTGACCCCTGCCTAGTCGCTTCTTGCCTAATTGTTTCTTTGCCTCTTGATGCATTAGGTGCACTTCCGATGTAACCCCGACTCGGCTAACGCGTCAACCCGTCCATGTACCATTAGCAGCATGAGCGATCCCGTACCGCTGACCGGGGAGCCCCTGGCCCTGGACCTGGTCAACACCCGCACGGCCGTCGGCGACCTGCTGACCACGCCGAGCGAACTGCGGGCCTGGTGGGAGCTCCAGGCCGACCGTCTCCCGGAGGCCGCACCGCAGGAAGGCGTCGGCGTCACCGCCGCCGACCTGGCCGCGGTACTCGCCGTACGGGAGCACACCGCCCGCGCCCTCGACCATGTCCGCCGGGGCGAGCAGCCCCCGGTCGCCGACCTGGCGGCACTCAACGACGCGCAGCGTGCCGCGCCGGCGATCCATGAGCTGGCCTGGGACGGGTCGGCGGTGGTCGCCGCGCAGCGGCGCGAGGGGGCGCCGGGACTACGGCTGGCGGCCCTCCTCGCCCAGGCCGCCGCCGACCTGCTGGCCGATCCGGCGGTCGCCAGGATCCGCAAGTGCGAGGCCGACGACTGCGTGATGGTCTTCCTGCCCACCCATCCGCGCCGCCGCTGGTGCTCGGCCGCCCGCTGCGGCAACCGGGTGCGCGTCGCCCGCCACTACCAGCGCCACAAGACCGGGTAGACCGGGCAGGGAGGGCAGGCAGGGCAGGCAGGGAGGAGCACCGCACTCAGAACTTGCGCCCCACCCCGCAGTACGCGTCGACCGCCGCCGTCGCCGGGTCCGTCGGGCCCTGGGTGTCGGGGCGCCACTCGGGGACCTGGACGATGCCCGGGTCCACCAGGTCGAGGCCGTCGAAGTAGGCGGCGATCTCGCCGATGCTGCGTACGTGGTACGGCACGGCGCCGCTCGCGTTGTACGCCTCCGACGCGGCGATCATGCCTTCGCTGGTGGCCGTGCTGTCGCTGATCACGAGGTGGCTGCCCGACGGCAGACCGGCCAGGAGTCGGCGTACCAGGTCGCACGCCTGGTCGTGGTCGGCGACATGGCCGAGTGTGTTGAGGATCATCAGGGCGACCGGGCGGGAGAGGTCGAGCGTGGCTGCGGCGGCTTCCAGGACGGCCTCGGGGTAGTACAGGTCGGCGTCCAGGAACGCGGTCATGCCCTCCGGGGTGCTGGTCAGCAGGGCGCTCGCGTGGGCCAGCACGACGGGGTCGTTGTCGACGTACGCGATCCTGGCGTCCGGGGCCACCCGCTGGGCGACCTGGTGGGTGTTGTCGGCGGTCGGCAGGCCGGTTCCGACGTCCAGGAACTGCCGTATGCCCGCCTCGCCGGCCAGGTGGCGTACGGCGCGGCCCAGGAAGTGGCGGCTGGTGACGGCCACGTCGGCCAGACCCGGGAAGATCTTCTTGATCTCGTCCCCGACCTGCCGGTCGACCTCGTAGTGGTCCTCGCCGCCGACGAAGTAGTTCCAGAAGCGGGCCGAGTGCGGCTTGGTGGGGTCGGCTGGCACGGGGGCCTCCTGCGGGGTGGGTAAGGGACGTCGCCGGTGATTCAAACAGCAACCAACGTAGGTCAACTCGCCCTGCATATACGGAAGTTACCCAGATACGCCTCACGCACCGTGAAGTTTTGGCCACGCCCCGGCCGCCACCCCGTCCACCCCAGCCGCGCCCCCGTCAGCCACCCCTCCGCAAGGCGCGGCGCCCCCTCACTGATCCAGATACGCCAGCACAGCCAGCACCCGCCGATTGTCGGTGTCCGCCTGCAGCAACCCCAGCTTGGTGAAGATGTTGCCGATGTGCTTCGCGACGGCCTTCTCCGTGATGAACAGGCCTTGTGCGATACCCGCGTTGGAGCGCCCCTGGGCCACCCACTCCAGGACCTCGCGCTCCCGCTCGGAGAGGCTGCCCACGGCCTCGTCGCGCTCCTTGCGGACCAGGAGCTTGGAGATCACCTCGGCGTCCATCGCGGTGCCGCCCTCGGCCACCCGGCGGATCGAGTCCAGGAACTGGGCGCCGTTGGTGACCCGGTCCTTCAGCATGTAGCCGACGCCCCGGCCTCCCCCGGCCAGCAACTCACGCGCGTACAGCGGCTCCACGTACTGCGACAGCAGCAGCACCGGCAGATCCGGCATCCGCTCACGGGCCGCCAGCACCGCACGCAGGCCCTCGTCGGTGAACGTCGGCGGCAGCCGGACGTCGACGACCGCGACGTCCGGCCGCTCGCTGACGAGCGCGTCCAGCAGTTCTTTACCGTTGTCCACGGCGGCGACGACCTCGTGGCCGTGGGCGCCGAGCAGGCGGATGAGTCCGTCCCTCAGGAGGAAGTGGTCTTCGGCGAGGGCAATACGCACGGCAGCTCCATCGTCACCATGGTCGGTCCGTTCACGGGGCTGCTCACGGCCAGCACTCCGTCGAAGGTGGCGAGCCGGCGTTCGATGCCCCGCAGGCCGCTGCCGCGCGAGGCGTCGGCGCCGCCCTGCCCGTCGTCAGTGACGGTGATGCGCAGCATCCCGCGATCGTAACGGAGTTCGATCCAGGCCCGGTCGGCGCCGGAGTGCTTGGCGACGTTGGTGAGGATCTCCGAGACGGCGAAGTACGCGGCGGACTCGACCGGCATCTCGGGGCGGCCCGGCAGGTCGACCGCGACCTCGGTGCGGACCGGGCAGACCATCGCCAACGCCCGTACCGCGTCGGCGAGCCCGCGGTCGGCGAGGACCGGCGGGTGGATGCCGCGGACCAGGTCGCGCAGTTCCTCCAGCGCCTTGGAGGAGGACTCGCGGGCCTCGATGAGCAGCGCGCGGACCGCCTCGGGGTTGGCCTCCAGCAGGTGTTCGGCGGCGTTCAGGGTCATGCCCATCGCCACCAGGCGGGCCTGGGCGCCGTCGTGCAGGTCGCGTTCGATACGGCGGATCTCGGCCATCTGCGTGTCGACGGCGTCGGAGCGGGTGGCGGCGAGGTGCTGGATGCGGCCGGCCATCAACTCGCTCTCGCTCGGGGCGAGCATCGCGCGGGTGTACAGGGCGTGCCGGCGCACCGCCCGCGGCGCCGCCCACAGGGCCAGCGGCAGTTGCGACAAGCCGAGGACTCCGGCGAGTACGGCGGTGGCCCGTCCCTCGATCGGGATGAAGTGGTACCACAGGCCGTCCCACTCGGCGGACAGCCCGACACCGAGCAAGGCGAGGAAGACGCCCCACGCCCCGCTGAGGACCAGGGCGATCGGGAGGAAGGCGAAGAACGCGCCGGCCAGTGGGTCGGTCAACGCCCAGACGTACTCCCGCCGGGTCTGCGGGTCGTTCATGATCCACCGGTAGCGGCCGGTCAGCCCGGAGGCGCCCTCGGGTGCGGGCGGCAGCGGGCCGGGCGGGCCCGGGATCTCCACGCCGGACCAGCGCAGCGCCAGTTCGCGCCGGCGGGCGGCGAGGTTGCGCACGCCCTCCATGGCCCTCGGCACCATGCCGAGGCCGGGTCCCACCAGCCATATCGCCCCGGAGACCGCCAGGGACCGGCCGAAGGCCGCCGACGCCGTCCAGCACAGGGCCAGGGCGCGTCGCAGCCCCACCAGTCCGGCCGCGACGGAGAACCCCCTGATCTTGTCGGGGATCCCGTCCGGGACGTCGTCCGGCGGGCGGTGCACCCCGACCTGCGTCGTGGGGTCCATACGACTCGCTCCTCTCCACTGTCCGTTCGCTACGGGGTCCGTAGCGCCCGTGACCTCATTCTTGCGGCGGTCGGGGTGCGAAGTCGGTGGGAAAAACTCCCCTCTTGGGCCGCCGGCCCGCCACCACCAGTCCGCCGGGCAGAGACGGGCGCAGGAAGAACAGGAGACGTACAGGGACTCGCAGCCGACGACCAGGCCGTTGGGGATCCACAGGGCGAGGTACAGGTGGCGGCGTGGGCCGGAGGACCACAGCAGGGCGTTGGTGCGCCAGGTCGCGGAGACGGAGGGGCGGCCCTCGGCGGGGGACGTGCTCGTCGAGGCCCGGCACCGGCCCGACACGTACCGGAGTTAGCATCCGTTTCATGACGACCACTGACAGCAGCTCCCCCCTCGACGTCGACATCGACACCCTCCAGGGCGGCACCGCCGATCTCGCCCAGTACGCGGGCAAGGCCGTGCTCATCGTGAACGTGGCCTCCAAGTGCGGCCTGACCCCGCAGTACTCCGGCCTGGAGAAGCTCCAGGAGCAGTACGCGGAGCGCGGCTTCACCGTGCTCGGCGTGCCCTGCAACCAGTTCCTCGGGCAGGAGCCCGGCAGCGCCGAGGAGATCGCCGAGTTCTGCTCGGCGACGTACGGCGTCACCTTCCCGATGACCGAGAAGGTCGAGGTGAACGGGGAGGGCCGGCACCCGCTGTACGAGCGTCTCGTCGGCTTCGCGGACGCCGAGGGGCACACCGGGGACATCCGCTGGAACTTCGAGAAGTTCCTGATCGGCCGCGACGGCGAGGTCGTCGCCCGCTTCTCGCCGCAGACCGAGCCGGAGGCGGCGGAGGTCGTGGCCGCGGTGGAGTCCGCGATCAAGTAACACGGGTTGACCTTGCCCCTGGGGCAGAGCCGAGCGTCCTTGTCGCCGGGCGGAACAAGCCGCCCGGTGACGGAGGATGAGGCCGTGGACGACGAACTGCTCACCATCGGCGCGTTCGCCGCGCGGGCCAGGCTGTCGGCCAAGGCCCTGCGGCTGTACGACCGCCTCGCACTGCTGGCCCCGGCGCACGTCGACGAGCTCAGCGGCTACCGCTACTACCGCGCCGACCAGGTCGAACGTGCCCGTCTGGTGGCGCTGCTGCGCCAGCTGGACATGCCGCTCGCCCGGATCGCGGAGATCGTCGAGGCCCCGGACGGGGCCGCGGCGGCCGCCCGGCTCGACGCGTACTGGGCGGATGTCGAGGCGCGGGTGGCGGGGCAGCGGACGCTGGCCGAGTACCTCCGTGGACGACTGTCGGGGAGGAGCTCCGAGATGTACGGGAAGTTCGTGGTCGAGACGGTTGAGGTGCCCGAGCAGGTGCTGATCACCGAGACGCGGCATGTGCTGGCGGGCGAGCTGCCGGCGTGGATCGGGGCGTCGCTGGGCCGGCTGGAGTCGGCGGCCCACGAGTGCGGCGGCATCACGGCGCCACCGTTCGTCGTCTACCACTCCGACGTGTCGGAGGAGAGCGACGGGCCGGCCGAGTCGTGCGTGCCGGTGGCCGACGAGGCGGCGGCCCGCGCGTGGCTGGAGAAGCAGGGCCGGACGCGGGAGACGAAGGTACGGGTGGAGCCGGCCCACCGGCTCGCCTACACCCGGATCACCAAGGCGCAGGTGGCCCATCCGCAGATCCTGGCCGCGTTCGAGGCGGTCGAGGAGTGGATGGCGAACGAGGGGCTGTGGCAGGCGGGCCCGTGCCGCGAGGTGTACTTCGTGGAGGACTGGGACGGTGCCGGGGCACAGGACCCGGTGTGCGATGTGGCGTTCCCGGTGAGGTGATCCGGCCGGCCCACGGGTGAGGGCACGGCCGAGCCCTCTCGGCAAGGACGGCGGGCTGGTCGAGAGGGCTCTTCCTGTGGTGCTTGTGCAGTTGTCGATCGTGCGGTCGGTTGAGGGGTGAGGATCAGGTAGACCCGCCCCTTACGCCTTGACCGACGCCACGAAGGTGTTCCACGCGTCCGCGGGGAACGCCAGGACCGGGCCCTCGGGAACCTTGGAGTCCCGTACCGCCATGGCCGCAGCGAGCGGTGACTTGACCTCGACGCACGCGCCGTTCCCTGTGGAGTACGAGGACTTGGTCCACGTGTCCGTGGCACCCTGACGAATTGCCATGTTTGCTCCGAATTGCCAGATGTTGAGTTGCTGTCACCGCACTGCGCGTCCCAAAGGACCCCGCAGCGCGATTCGCGCCAACGTTGTTACTCGGTGGCGTGATCGACGCTACTCGCCAACATCGGCCGACGAAGCGACTATTCACTCGGCTGGGTGGCATATTCCAGTGGAGTCTTCCGCCCCGGCCTGGGGACGGTGTACCGTACGGCGCTTCTCAACGCGCGTACTCCTTGGCGATGTCCGCGATGAACTGCCGCGACTGCTCCACGTTCAGGGCCTGCGCCCTCAGGTGCTCGTACATCACGCTGTACTTCTGGACGTCGTTCGCCTTCTCCAGGTACAGGTCGCTGGTGACGCCCTCGATGTAGACGACGCTGGAATCGGCCGCGTCCGGGAACTCGAGGATCGCGTACTGCCCGTTGAGGCCCGGGTGGGCGCCCATGTCGAAGGGGATCACCTGCACGGTGACGTGTGGCAGCTGGGACTGCTCGACGAGCTGCTCCAACTGGTCGCGCATGAGGGAGCGGTTGCCGACGACGCGGCGCAGGGCGGCCTCGTCCAGGACGGTCCACAGCCGGAGCGGGTTCTCCTCGGTGGAGATTCGTTCCTGTCGACGCATCCGCACCTGGACCCGCTTCTCGATCTCGGTCTGGGCCGTCTCCGGCAACGCCCCGGCGATCAGGGCCTCCGCGTACTGGTTCGTCTGCAACAGCCCCGGCACGACCTGCGGGTCGTACACCCGCAGACTCGCGGCGTCCGTCTCCAGCCCGATGTAGACGCTGTAGGGGATGTCGCCGAACGAGTGCCACCATCCTTGCTGTCGCGAATCCTTGGCCATCTGCATCAGGGAGTCGACGATCCGGTGGTCCTCCACCTCATAGACCCCGCACAGATCGCGGACGTCTCGCTGGCTGATGCTGCGCCGGCCGTTCTCCAGCCGGCTGATCTTCGACTGCGACACCAGCAGCCGTTCGGCCACTTCTTCGGCCGTCATGCCCTTGAGCTCCCGGAGCCTGCGCAGCTCCTGGCCCAGCCGGCGTCGCCTGACGGTGGGATTGACATTGGACGCCACGGGACGTGCACCTCCGGCTGCGTGCCTGTGATTGCCACTTTGCGTATCTGCTGTTGAGCAGACTGCCACCAAGGTGCTTACTACCGCTGGGAAACGGTGGATATGCGCTGCATACACGCCAGTTCGCCAGGATCCCCGCACATGCGGCCGCGCGGGGCGGCGGGACCGATGCCGTCGTCCGGGCATACGGTCCCGTCACCCCGCGCGGACCAGCGGCTCCCGAACCGGTCTCGGTGACTGCGGTGCGGCGCTGCACGTGGCGTGCGAGTGCGTGCGAGTTCGTTCGTGTGAAGCGTGGTCGTACGTGGCGGTGCGTGATGGTGCGTGCTGGTGCGTGGTCGAGCAAGCCGGGCTTACAGCCCGGGTGATTCGGTGGTGCGGTCGTGGAACCGCGGTTCAGTGGGCCACGACACGCGCCATGGATCCGCGGCGCGGCTGCACCGGAACGCCGCGGGCGGGTTCCGCTGCGGCCCTGCCTCCGGGGGCGGCCTGACGGCCGGCCGGGGCCGGGCTGCGACGTGGCTGTGCCGCCGCACCGTTCTGGACGTCCATCACGGCGTGCGCGACGAGACCGCCCATGGGGTCGTGCCTGATCAGGTCCCTGAGCCGGGATCGGGACGAGCGTCCCTCGTTCCCCGGGTACAGGTGCTTGCCGAGGCCGACCGCGTGGGCCAGTGCGGCGAGCGCCGCGGTCCGTGGGTCCGGCGGTACGCCGGTACGGATCGCGGAATCCAGCCGGGCCCTGATCTCCCGGCTGATGGCGTTGTCCGTCGCCTGGTAGCGAGTCGTCGGCAACACCCCGCACATCTGACCGGCCACGGCATGCACCATGCCGCACCGCTCCAGATGCGAGAGGTAGGTCTGGCGCAGCCCGAGACGCGGCCCGCCAATCCAGTGGACGGCACGCACGGGAGCGCCACGCCTTCGCAGCAACTCCAACGCACAGTCCAGTGTTGGATCTCCAGTCGGCCGTGGGGCTACCACGGCGATACGATCCCCGTCTGGGGCTATCCGTCCGGCCAGCGCCAGCTCCACTAGCTGTGCTCCGGCCAGACCGAGGTCGAGCGACTGCGGCTGTGCGGTGGTACCCGTGGTCGGGTCCAACGCCAGCAGCAGAAGCTCCTCCGGAATTGTTCTGCGGCTCCTGCCCATCCATGCCTCCCCGCGTGGATGAAAGACAGGGTGACCCCTCTCACATTCATCTGTCGAGGGTGCGTGACCGGTTCGTAAGGGAACCGGTAGGTATGTCGTTCTCGTCTACCGGATGAGTTGAGTGCCGCGCACAGGACACTGGTACATGGTTCGGACAGCGGCACGGGGGGTCGTACGGGCACGGTGTCCGAGTGACGGCTCACTGTTCGGACGCCGCACGGAGGCCGTGCGGCGGCACATGGAGGAGGCATCGGTGGCGGGCGAGTCCCCCGACAGGTCGAAGCAGCGCGAGTCGTCGGCAGAACCGACGTCGGGGAGCGCGGTCCCGGTTCCCGAACCCGAGGGTTCCACCCGGCAGGACGCCGGCGAACGAAGCGACCCACGCCTCGCAGTGGCCCGCGAAGCCACAGCGCCGCGCGGCGGCGTCGATACGGCAACGAGGGTCCTGTCCCGCCAGGAACTGGACGCGGTGAGGACCCGGCTGGAGGAGGCGGGGGGCACCGCCGAGGACGCCGAGGGCGGGGACGCCACGGCGGACAGCACCGAGGGCGGGGACGGCACGGCGGACAGCACCGAGGGCGGGGACGGCACGGCCGACGACGCCGAGGGCACGGACACTTCGGCCGACGACGCCGCGAGCACGGACGCCACGGCCGACAGCACCGTGGGCGGGGACGCTACGGCCGACGACGCCGAGGGCACGGACACTTCGGCCGACAGCACCGACGGCGCGGACACTTCGGCCGACGGCACCAAGAGCGCGGACGCTACGGCGGACAGCGCCGAGGGCACGGACGCCACGGCCGACGACCCCCGCGAGGCGGGATCGGCTGGGGACGCCGAGACGGAGACCGAGTCCTCGACCGCCGAGGGCACCGTAAGTGACGGCGCTGAGGGCGCCTCTGTCGAGAACGCGAAAGCGGAGGCCGAAGACGCGGGGAGCGCGGAGGACAGCTCCGAGGGCGCCGACGCGGCAGACGCTGAGGGCAAGGCCGAGGACGAGGACGCCGTCGACGCGTCCGATTCCGGCGCGCCCGCCGAGGGCGACGACCGGCTGAGGGCGGCTGTGGCGGCTTGGGTGGCCTCCTCGGACGGCGACGAGGCCGAGGGTGAGGCCGAGGAGGCTTCGAAGGGCGAGACCGCGGCAGACGCCGACGGTGGCGCTGAGCCCGCCGAGGCTTCCGACGCCGGCTCGGACGACTCCCCCGAGGCCGCCGAAGGCGATGCGCCTGACGACGCCGACGACGCACCCGCGGCCGCCGACGGCGAGGACGCCCCCCAGGGGCCACCCGCAGTCGACGACGAGAGCCGCACGGGTGGTGCGGGTGGGAACGCCAAGGGCGAAGGCAAAGCCAAGCCCGTCGATCAGCCCACCGCCGTCTTCAAGACCGTACGACCGGCCAAGCAGCCCCCGGTGGACCAGCCCACCACCACGCTGAAGGCCCCCGCACCGGAGACCCCCTCCGAGCGCACCAGCAAGTTCGTCGCACTCAAGCCCGACATCAAGCCGGACACCCCCAAGCCCCCGGCCCCGGCCCCGGCCAGGACCCCGGAAACGCCGAAGGCCCCCGCCCCGGACGCCACCGCCGTAGTCCCCCAGATCGGCCCCGAGCGCACCACCCAGCAACCCCTGCCCCCCAGGCCCCCGCTCGACCTGCTCGCCGAGCTGACGAACACGCCGCCGCCCCCGGACACCCCGGTCCGCACGGCCATCCGGCGGGTCAAGATCTGGACGCCGCTGGTCCTGCTGCTCGCGATCGTCTTCGCGGTCGTGCAGAACGTGCGCCCGCTCCCGGCGCCCACCCTCGACCTCACCGCGAAGGACAGCTACACCTTCGAAGGCGGCAAGGTCGACATCCCCTGGCCCGCCGAGGGCCAGGCCGCGCTGGACGTCGACGGCATCGGCAGCTTCGGCTCCTCCGGTGAGCAGAAGCCCGTCCCGATCGCCAGCGTCGCCAAGGTCATGACGGCGTATCTCATCCTGCGCGACCACCCGCTCAAGAGCGGTGACGAGGGCCCGAAGATCAAGATCGACCAGGCCGCCGAGGACCAGTCCGACGCGGGCCAGGAGTCGACCGTCAAGGTGACCGCCGGCGACCAGATCACCCAGCGCGAGGCCCTGGAGAGCATCCTCATCGCATCCGCGAACAACGTGGCCCGCCTGCTGGCCCGTTGGGACGCCGGTGCGGAGAAGGCCTTCGTCGAGAAGATGAACGCCGCCGCCGAGGGCCTCGGCATGTCGAACACGACGTACACCGACCCGTCCGGGCTCAACAACACCACCGTGAGCACGGCCGTGGACCAGGTGAAGCTGGCCAAGGCGGCGATGAAGTACCCCGCCTTCCGCGAGGTCGCCGCGATGATGTCGTACGACGACTACAAGGGCGTGAACCACGGCAACTGGAACCAGTTGGTCGGCAGGAACAACGTCGTCGGCATCAAGACCGGCACCACCACCTCCGCCCTCGGCAACCTCGTGTTCGCCGCGAAGAAGGAGATCGGCGGCGAGACCCGGACCGTCATCGGCGCCGTGGTGCGCCAGCCGGACGCGGGCAGCGGCATCCTCGCCGCCGCCCTCGACTCGGGCGACCAGCTCATCCGCGCCGCGCAGGACACGCTGGAGTCGGCGACGATCCTGAAGAAGGGCGATGTCGTCGGGTACGTCGACGACGGCCTCGGCGGCCGCACCCCGGTCGTCGCCACCAAGGACGTCAAGGCGGTCGGCTGGTCCGGGCTGAAGGTGAAGCTGACCTTCGCGCCCGACGAGGTCCCGCACACCGCGACGGCCGGCACCAAGGTGGGCACGCTCACCGTGGGTGACGGCAGCAGCGGCGCGGTCAAGATCCCGGTCGCCCTCCAGTCGGACCTCACCGAACCGGGCTTCACGGACAAGCTGACCCGCATCACCTGACCCGGGGGCGACACCACGGCACCCTGACGCAGCCCGCCGACAGCGCCTGTCGGCGGGCTGCGTGCTAGCGTCACGAATCGGGCAGGTCGTCGCCCACAAGGCGCAGTCGGGAAACCTTCGGGGACAAGGCCGACAACACGCGGGAAACGGGACACGGCCAGAACAGAAGACGGGACAGTACGGGGAGTGCCTCACACGTGGCCACTGCGGAGCCGACACGCGCCGACGACGCCGATCCGGGACCGGGAGCCGGTCCGCGAATACGCGTGCCCGCGCCACGCTCGGGAGACGCACCGAGCCGCACGGAGGACAGACCGCCCTCGCGGCTGACCGCCGCCTTCCTCACCCTGCGTGAGCGCCTGCTGCGCCACCCGGTGCTGTCGATCACGACCCTGGCCGGGCTCCTTCACATCATCTGGGTCTTCACGTTCGCAAGCAGCGGGGGCGACCTCGCGGCCCAGGACGCGTGGGCCGAGTTCGTCGGCCGGCATCCGGACTCGGCGTACAACCTCGCCTGGTACGGCGGGATGCACCCGGTGTCGTACAGCGTGGTGTCGCCGTATCTGATGTCGGTCCTCGGTGTCCGTACGACGATGATGATCGCGGGGACGATCTCCGCGGGTCTGCTGACGCTGGTCCTGCTGCGCAGCCGGGCGGTGCGCAATCCGCTGTGGGCCGCGTTCGCCGGAGTCCTCGGGCTGATCGCCAACGCGATCTCCGGGCGGGTGACGTTCGGGCTCGGCACGATGTTCGCGCTGGGCGCGGTCGCCGTCGTGTTCTGCTGGCCGTACCGCTGGCGCTACAAACGCTGGGCGAAGGCGCTGGCCGCGGCGCCGCTGGCCGCCCTCGCGACCATGTCGTCACCGGTCGCGGGGCTGTTCGTGGGCTTTGTGGCGGTGGCGCTGTTCCTCCAGAAGCGGCGGCCGGGCGCCTGGGCGCTGGGGCTGGCGCCGGCGGCCGTCGTCGCGGTGTCGGCGTGGCTGTTCCCGTTCTCGGGCACCCAGCCGATGGTGATCGGCTCGGTGCTGTTGCCGCTGCTGCTCGCCGTCGCCACCTTCTTCGTCGTGCCCGAGGAGTGGAAGACGGTCCGGCTGGTGTCCGCGGTCTACGGTCTCGCAGTCGTGCTGGTCTGGGTGGTCAGCTCGCAGATCGGCTCCAACATCACGCGCCTGGCGATGCTGTTCGCGGGGACGGCCCTGGTGGCCGTGCTGCCCTACACGGTGCCGCGCTCACGCAAGTGGTACACGGCCGTGCTGGCCCTGCTCACCTTCGCCGGGTGGATCGGCTACAAGACGGTCGACGACATCATCCACGCCGCCCCCGCCGCGTCCTGGGCGCGCGAGCTGGCGCCGCTGGTCAATGAGCTCCAGGAAGTCGGCGCCGAGAAGGGCCGGGTGGAGGTCGTACCGGCCCGCTCACATCGGGAGGCGTCGGCGCTCGCGCCGTATGTGAACCTGGCCCGGGGCTGGAACCGCCAGGCCGACATGGAGCGCAACCCGCTCTTCTACGACGACACTCTCAACTCCGCGAACTACCGCGAGTGGCTCAAGCGCTGGGCCGTGCACTACGTGGTGCTGCCCAAGGACGAGCCGGACCCCTCTTCGGCGCAGCGTGAGCGGGAGCTGGTGCAGCGCGGCATGCCGTATCTGAAGCAGGTGTGGGGCGACGCCAACTGGCAGCTGTTCGAGGTGACCGACCCGGCGCCGCTCGCCGAGCCGAACACCGTCGTGGAGCGGGCCGAGCAGGGCGAGATGACGATGCGGGTGAGCAAGCCGGGGCCCGTCCTCATCCGGATCCCCTACTCACCCTGGCTGAGCCTCGTCGACGCCGACGGCAAGAAGCTCGACCCGCCGAAGGAGACGGAGGCGTCCAAGAACCGTCCCGAGGGGCAGAGGAAGTCGTACGACAACGTCAACGGCTGTCTGATGGAGACGGAGGAGGACACGCTCGGCGACAAGTGGACGATGCTGCTCGCTCCGCGGGCGGGCGAGTACCGGCTCGCGGCGCCGTACGCGTTCTCGCGCGGGACGACGTGTCCGGAGGAGCTGCGCTGACCGGCCTGCGTTGACCGGCCTGCGTTGACCGGCCTGCACTGACCGGCCTGCGTTGATCAGCGCAGGCCGGCCACGTACCGGTCGGTGCCGGGCACCGTGGGGATGAACGGCGCGACGAGTTCCACACGCCCCAGCCCCGCCTCCGCCACCACCGCGTCCAGGCCCGTGAAGTGGTCCTCCCAGCACTCCCTCGGGTCCGCCTCCAGGAACCACAGCAGGGTCAGGCGGGTGTCGACGCCCTCGACCTGCTTGACGTACGACATGCGGTCGAGCGGGAGAGGCGTGGGCCGGAAGATGGTCACCATCGCCGCCGGGGAGCCCGCCAGGCGCTTGGCAAGATGGCGGGAGCGCAGCCACTCCAGCAGTTCGGTGCGCTGCTCCGGGGAGTCGGCGTCGATGACCTGCACCACCAGGCCCGCGTAGGGGTGGTCCAGGGCGTGGAAGTCGCGGGGGCCCGCCGCGCCGTCGCGGTACACCGTGGCCTCGTGGTCCTGGAACGCCGTGAAGACGTGGGTGCGGTCCTGGTAGACGCGGGCGTCGCGGTTGAGGCGCTTGTTGATGCCGACGGTCCAGCGCATGTGGTCGGCGTAGCGGCCCGCGGTGATCCAGTACGTGGAGATGTAGCAGCCGGCGCTGACCGGCTGGGCGATCGCCGACTTCTCCGGGTAGCGCAGGAGCTGGAGGTCCCTCGGCGCGACCCAGCGGCGGCCCGCGTACATCCAGGGCATCGCCATCGCACCGGCGTAGTAGTGGTCGTCCTCGTACCAGCGGTTGTAGGCGTACTCGTGGCCCGGGTGCGGTTCGACCATGGTGATCAGGGCGTGGCCCGGGTGGACTCCGTACGGGCCGACGGCGGCCAGTTCGGCGTACGTCTCGCTGCGGGTGTCCTCGCTCATGCCGTTCCCTTCCTTCCGGTGCCTTCCGTCCTCCCTCGGACGCCCATACTCTGACGCTCCGTCAGATAATCCGCCAGAGCCTGGGAGGCCTTGATGTCACTGCTCAACGGCAAGACCGTCGTCGTCTCGGGGGTCGGCGCCGGACTGGGTCACCAGATCGCCGCAGCTGTCGTACGGGACGGCGGGAACGCCGTGCTCGGGGCGCGCACCGAGGCGAACCTGACGAAGAGCGCCGGCGAGATCGATCCCGACGGGGCGCACACGGCGTACCTGGCGACCGACATCACCGACGAGCGGCAGTGCGAGGCGCTGGCCGCGCTGGGGCGGGAGCGCTTCGGCGGGATCGACGGGGTGGTTCATGTGGCCGCCTGGGACTCCTACTTCGGCGGCCTTGAGGACGCCGACTTCGCCACCTGGCAGTCGGTCATCGACGTCAATCTGCTGGGCTCGCTGCGGATGACGCGAGCCTGTCTGCCGGCGCTGAAGGAGTGCGGCGGGTCGGTGGTGTTCATCGGGACGCAGTCCGCGGTCGCCGCCCCCTCGCAGGTGCGGCAGGCGGCGTACGCGGCCTCGAAGGGGGCGCTGACGAGCGCGATGTACTCGCTGGCACGGGAGCTGGGCCCGCACCGGATACGGGTGAACACCGTGCTGCCGGGCTGGATGTGGGGGCCGCCGGTCCAGGCCTATGTGCAGTTCACGGCGCACACGGAGGGGGTCGAGGAGTCCGAGGTGCTGGGGCGGCTGACCGAGCGGATGGCGCTGCCCGACCTCGCCACGGACGGGGATGTGGCGGATGCGGCGGTGTTCCTGGCCTCGGACAGGGCGCGGGCGATCACCGGGCAGTCACTGCTGGTCAACGCAGGGGAGCTGATGCGATGAGTTCACATAGCTGAACTAGAACCAGCATGCCGAATGATTTTACCTCCCCTTGACCCGTCGCCAGCTTGTCGTGTTCACGCGGCAGCGCCCACGATGAGCGCCGGGCTGAACCCTGGGAGGGCGCACATGAACGGTCTCGACTGGGCCGTGCTCATCGGCTATTTCGGCGTGATGGTGGCGATCGGCGTCTGGTCGCACAAGCGGGTGGACAACGTCAGCGACTTCTTCACCGCGGGCGGCAAGATGCCGTGGTGGCTGTCCGGGATCTCGCATCACATGTCCGGATACAGCGCGGTGATGTTCACCGGGTACGCGGGCATCGCCTACACCTACGGCGTCACGTCCTTCGTCACCTGGTCCTTCCCCATCGCACTGGGCATCGCCATCGGGTCGAAGCTGTTCGCGCCGCGGATCAACCGGCTGCGGTCACGGCTCCATGTGGCCTCACCGCTGGAGTACCTGAAGAACCGCTACGACCTCAAGACGCAGCAGGCGCTGGCCTGGTCCGGCATGCTGCTGAAGATCGTGGACGTGGGCGCGAAGTGGGCCGCCATCGCGACCCTGCTGTCGGTGTTCACGGGTGTGTCCCTGAACCAGGGCATCCTCATCACCGGCACCATCACGGCCGTCTACTGCACCATCGGCGGCCTGTGGGCGGACGCGCTGACCGAACTCGGCCAGTTCATCATCCAGTTGCTGGCCGGCGTCGCGATGTTCATCGCGGTCATCATGGAACTGAACGACAAGGGCATCGGCTTCTTCGAAGCCTGGGACCGGCCGGAGCTCCAGGGCCACGGTGAGCCGCTGGTCGGGCCGTACGGCACGGTCTTCCTGCTCGCCTTCCTCTTCATCAAGCTCTTCGAGTACAACGGCGGCATGCTCAACCAGGCCCAGCGGTACATGGCCACGGCCACCCCGCGGGAGGCCGAGCGCTCGGCGCGTCTGTCGGCGATCCTGTGGCTGGTCTGGCCGGTGGTGCTGTTCTTCCCGATGTGGATGTCGCCGCTGCTGGTCGAGTCGCAGAAGGCGGACGGTTCGGACTCGTACGGCCTGATGACCGAACAGCTGCTCCCGCACGGCCTGTTGGGCCTGGTCATCGTCGGCTTCTTCTCGCACACCATGGCGATGTGCTCCTCCGACGCCAACGCGATCGCGGCCGTGTTCACCCGGGACGTGGCGCCGGTGCTGTCGAAGCAGGCGCGGGCGTGGGGCGAGCGGTCCGGGCTGATCGCAGCCCGCGTGACCACGGTCGTCTTCCTCGGCCTGTCGATGGCGGTGGCGACCCAGGTCAACTCCCCCACCTTCAAGGACATCATCACCGTCGTGATCAAGTGGGTCGCCGGTCTCATGGGCCCGATCGCCATCCCGATGATGCTGGGCCTGCTGCGCCAGTTCCGCCGCTCCGGCCCGACGGCGGCACTGACCAGCTGGTCGATGGGCCTGCTCGCCTTCTGGCTGGTCAACTACCCGATCAGCTGGCAGATCGAGGGCGGGGTGCCCCTCCAGTACCAGGTCTCCATCCCGCTGGCCGTCTCCCTGGTCCTGTACATCCTCATCGGCTTCATCAAGCCGGAGGACACCCCGGAGCGGATGGCGATCGTCGAGCGGATCAACACGGACGGGGACGGGGCCGCCGCGGCGGCGGTGCCGGCGCAGGCGGACGCGGACACGGACGCGCGGGAGGACGTGGTCCGCGCGAAGGACTGAGGACGGGGGACGGTTGGGACAGGGCGGCCACTCGCACGGCGGGGGGCCGCCCTTGTCGTTGCCCTGACGGTCGGGGTGACCGGAGGGTCAGCCGCGCGGGTACCTCGCCAGCCAGCCCGGGGACGCTCCCGCCGGGCTGTGCAGGGCTGGGCCCTGGGTCATTTCCATGGCGAAGTCATCGGCGAGTTCGAGGATGGTGGGGCGGCCCTCCAGTTCGGCGAGCCAGGCCGGGGGAAGGGCCGTCTCGCCGTGGAGGGCGCCGAGGAGGCCGCCGGTGAGGGCGGCCGCGGCGGCGGAGGGGCCGTCGTGGTTGACGGCGAGGCAGAGGCCGTGGCGGACGTCCTCGCCGACCAGGGCGCAGTACACGGCGGCCGCGAGCAGCCCGTCCGCCGAGCCGTCGGCCGCGAGTTCCTCCACCCGTGCCGGAGTGGGCATCCCCTGCCGTACGGCACCCAGCGCGTGCTGCAGCGCGTCCGACACGGGCTCGTGCCCGGGCCGCACGGCCAGCAGCGCCAGCGCCCGCTGCACGGCCCCGTCGAGGCTCTCCCCGGAGGCGAGCGCGTGCACGATCACCGCGTACGCGCCCGCCGACAGGTAGGCGACGGGGTGGCCGTGGGTCTGCGCCGCGCACTCCACGGCGAGCTGCACGACGAGTTGCGGCTCCCAGCCGACGAGCAGTCCGAAGGGCGCGGAGCGTGCGGTGGCCTCGGGCCCGAGCTCGGTGGCGTTCTTGGGCGCCTCCAGGGTGCCCATGGCCTCGTCGCCGAGACCGATCAGGAGCGCGCGGGTGGGGTCGCGGCGGGCGTACAGCCACTCCTCGCGGGCCAGCCAGCCGTCGTCCTTGCGGCGCTCGTCGGGGCCCCAGTCGTGTTGCGTGGCGGCCCACCGCAGATACGCCCGGTGCAGATCGGTCGGCGGATGCCAGGCCCCGGTGTCCCGCCGGACCTGCGCCCTTATCAGCCCGTCCACGCTGAACAGCGTGAGCTGCGTGAGATGCGTCACGGCACCGCGCCGCCCGTATCCGAACCCCAGATCCAGGAGACCCTCGGCGCCGTACTGCTCCCGGATCTCGTCCAGCCCCAGCCCGTCGACCGGCGCCCCGAGGGCATCCCCGACGGCCACGCCGAGCAGCGTGCCGCGCACCCGGCTGCGGAAGTCCTGCTGCTCGGTACGGCCCCAGACGGCGCCGGCTATCGCACCCATCAGGACCTCCCCGTTGCAGCGACCGTGTGTACGACGGCTCGACACTGTAATCGACCGGGGACGGTCGGTTCATGGTGCGGATCGGTATGCGGAATGTGCCCGGGGTGGCAAGAAATGGTCCGGAGTGGGCCGGAATGATCAGCTATGGCCCGTACAAAGCTCCCGACCGACTCTCTACGCCGCCACACCCACCGGACGGCAGTCCCGGCAGCGGCCCGGGCCCGGTGAACGGAACGCCCGGTCGCATCCCTCGCAGGTCTGGAGCGGGTCCGGGCGGACGGGGGTCGGGGGGTGTGCCGGGGCGGGGAGCGGTGGTGGCAGCAGCGCTCGGAGGCGGTGGGCGAGGAACGCCGCCGGGTTCAGGATGGGGTCCTCGGGCAGGGCGTTCGTCAGGGTGCGCTGCACGGCGGCGGGCGGGACGCCCCTGTCCAGCCAGGCGGAGACGGCAGGGGCCAGGCGGTGTACGTCACGTGCGGCCAGCAGCAGGCGGGGGTCGTGGGCGCGCAGTCCCGCGAGGACATCCAGGGCGGCATCGAGGACGGCATCGGAAGCGGCACCGGATGCGGAGGCCGACGCCTTCGAGCCGGGGGACGGCGGAGCCGTGCGGGGTGCGGCGGGCTTCATCGCGGCTCGGGCCGCGGCGACGCCCGGCCTGTTGTAGGAGATCGTCCGGGTCACGACTCGCCCCGATTGAAGACGCTCCTTGGTGCGCGCCAGGTATCCGTGTGCCTCCAGCTCCCGCAGGGCGGCGGCGACCCGGATCTCTCCCTCGGGGAACTTCGCGGCCAGCGTCTTGATCCCGACCGGGGTCCGGGCGGGCAGCGACTGGATGTGGACCGCCAAACCGATCGCCGTCAGGGACAGCTCGGGGTGCTGGGCGAGGTCGTTTCCGACCACGACGAACTGGTCGTGGTGGGGTTCGTTGACGTGCTCGACGCCTCCGGCGGAATGGCCGGACTTGGCGCGCGCGGGCGCGCTAGGCTGAATCTCAGTCATTGGGGAAGGTCTCTGCTTCCTCGGTGTTAGGCCCTCGCATTGGGATGCCAGTCCCGGCGGGGGCCGATTCATGTGTGCGGTTGTCTCTGGGTGACGCTGCACCACCAAAGCCCCCGCGCGCCAGCCGAGTTGGCGATGTTCACCCCTGCGGGTGATCGACGGGGGCGGTGGGGGTGGGTCGGTTCTTTCCCCGGTTCTTTGGTCTTTGCGTCGGGAGCCCCCGGGTCACGCCCCTCCGCGATCCGGTGTCACTTCTGCCCACACGGTCTTGCAGTTGGCCGGGGCCTGATCGATGCCCCAACGGTCCGCGTACGCCGCCACGATCAGCAGCCCTCGTCCCGACTCCCTCTCGCCACCCGCCGCGTCCCGGACCTGCGGGATCCGGTCGCCCCGGGCGTCGGTCACCTCGATGCGGAGCGTGCCGTCGGTGTGCAGCTTCAGCCTGAGCCGGAAGTCCCGTCCGGGGACGCGGCCGTGGAGTACGGCGTTCGACGCCAGCTCGGCCACGACGTGCACCGCGCCCTCGAACGGCACGCCCCAGTCGTCCAGTTGGCGCTCGGTGAGCAGGCGCGCGAGTCGAGCACCTCTTCGAGTCGCGGACAGCTGAACCGTGAAGTGGTGCGTGGGGCAGGTGACTTGGACGAGGGATTTCTGGCTCATGTCACCCAGCGTGGCGAACCGACTCCTACGCTGAACAGCAATGGCCTCCGTACGGAGCGTGACTGTACGGCTGGCCGACGGGGTCGTACGGCTCGCACGCCGGGAGGGGCAGACGTGGAGGACGAGGAGGCCGAGGCCGTTCTCAGGACGGTCGGACGGCAGATCAGGATGTGGCGCGAGGCCGCCGGGATGACCCAGGCCGAACTGGGCGCCGCCATCGGGTACGGCGAGGAGATGGTCTCGTCAGTGGAGCGGGGCCGGCGGATTCCCAAGCCGGACTTCCTGGACAAGGCTGATGAGGTGTTGGGGGCGGGCGGGAAGCTCTCGGCGATGAAGGCGGATGTGGAGAGGGCCAGGTATCCGAAGCAAGTTCGGGATCTGGCGAAGTTGGAGGGCGAGACGGTCGACCTGGGCGCATACGCCAGCCATCACATCCACGGGCTCTTGCAGACCCCGGAGTACGCAAGGGAGTTGTACTTGATGCGACGGCCTCCGTATTCGGAGGACGAGATCGACCGTCACGTCGCCGCCCGCATGGAACGGAAGACCATTTTCGAGCGCACACCCCGCCCGCACATCACCTTTGTCCAGGAAGAGGTGACCCTTCGACGGCCGATCGGGGGGAAACTGGTACTGCGGCGACAGCTCGAACACCTGTTGGAGGTTGGCAGGTTGCGGCAGGCGGTGATCCAGGTGATGCCCACAGAACTCGTGGACCATGCGGGCATGGGCGGCTCGCTCCAGCTGCTGAAACTGCGGGATGGCAAGACTCTGGGGCACTTGGAGGTGCAGTTCCTCAGCCGCCTGATCAGCGACCCCCGGCAGGTCCAGACCCTGGAAACCAACTATGGAATGATCCGGGCGCAGGCACTCACGCCTCGGGATTCGCTGGCGTTCATTGAGAAACTACTGGGAGAAGAGACATGACGCCCACCCTGAAGTGGTTCAAGAGCAGCTACAGCAGCAACGAAGGCCCTGAGTGCGTCGAGGTAGCGATATCCCCCTCCGCCACCACCATCCTCGTCCGCGACTCAAAGGACAAGCACGGCGCACGGCTCGCATTCGAAGCGAGTTCCTGGGCGGAGTTCATCGACGGCATGAGCACGATGCCGTGACCGGCGAGTCTCAGGCACAGCGTGCCGCCGCCGTCTTCGACGCGCTGGGGCTCGCCTACGAGAGGGCGTTCGCGGGCTCGGAGACGCACCGGGCGTCGCTGGCGTGGCTGGCCGGGCGGCTCGAACCGGGCAGCCGGGTGCTGGACGTCGGTTGCGGGACCGGGCGCCCCACGGCCGAGACGCTCGCCGCGGCGGGCCATGGCGTGCTGGGGATCGACGCGTCTCCTGTCATGGTGGACCTCGCCACCCGGCAGGTGCCCGACGCCGCCTTCCAGCACGCCGACATCCAGCAAGTCCCGCTCCAGGACGGTGCGTTCGACGCCGTCTGTGTGTACTTCTCCCTGCTGCAGATGTCCCGCACCACGCAGGAGTCTCTCGTGCGGCGGCTGGCACGGGCGCTGAGAGCGGGAGGCAGCATGGTGCTGGCGACCGTGCCGGCGGACGTGGAGGACTTCGAAGTCGTCTTCATGGGGCAGAAGGTGCGGGCGACCAGCTACGCGGCCGAGGACTTCACCGACATGGTCGCCGCGGCGGGACTGACGGTGCTGTCCGCGGAGACCGTACTGTTCACGCCTGACCATCCCGATGCCGGGCACGAGCCTCATCTGTTCCTGCGCTGCGTGCGGGAGTAGCCGGTTCGGCCGCCAGCTGACGGAGCACGGCGGCCCGCTGATCCGCGGCCCAGGTGTACGACGGGTCGGCTGCCAGCACCCGGTCCAGATCGGCGAGGGCCTCCTCGTGGCGGCCCAGGTTCGCCAGCGAGGCGCCTCGGCTCGCGCGGGCGGAGTTGTAGTCGGGTTCCCGGGCGAGCGCGTGGTCGTAGTCGGCGAGGGCGTCCTCGTCTCGGCCGGCGGCGCGCAGGGCGTCACCGCGCTCGCAGCGGGCCCAGGCCCAGTCGGGGTCCACCGCCACGGCCCGGTCGAGGTCGGCCAGTTGTCGTACGTGGTCGCCGAGGGCTCGGTGCACCCGGGCCCGGCGCATCAGGGCCCAGGAGTAGTCCGGCTTCAGCCGAACGGCCTCGTCAAGGTCGGCGAGCGCCTCGTCGAGACCTTCGCGACTGAGCCGGGTGGCACCGCGGGAGGCCAGGGCGAAGGCGTCGGCGGGGTTCAGTTCGAGGGCCCGGTCCAAGTCGCTGATCGCCTCGTCGTGGCGGCCCAGGACGCGGTGGTACTCCCCGCGCAGGCCGAGGCTGCGGGGGTCATCGGGGTGCAGTTCGAGGGCCCGGTTCAGGAGGGCGACGGCCGCGCGCCGGTCGCCGGCGAGGTCGTGGGCGATGGCGCGGGCGCGGTAGGCACGGGCCGCCACGGCGGGGTCCAGCGCGACGCGCCAGCCGGCATCGGCCGAGGCGTCCTGCCAGGGGGTACCGGGCGAGGTCGTGGCCTGCGGCACGGTCCACGACAGCTGGGCGTGCTGATCCTGCGGCTCGGCCCACGTCGGCTGGGCACGCTGACTCTCCGGTTCGGTCTCCGGTCCCTCAGTGCGTTCACCCTGCGGCTCGGCGCACTGGTCCTGCGATGCGGGCTGTTGCGTCTCACGTGACCGGGCGCCGGCCGACGTGCCCGGCCTGGTCGTCGCCGCACCGGACGCGGTGCCGGGCCTCCTGGCCGGCCGGTCGCTTGCGCTTCCTCCGGTACCGGCCCCTGCGGCCTCCTCCCGCGAAGAAGCCGCGGCGGCCGCTCCCGCCGCGCCCTGCCCGGCAGCCCCCGCGGCACCCCACCCGACAGCCCCCGCACCCAGCCCGGTGACAGCCGCAGCCGCCCCGCCGTACCCCGTGCCGGCCGGCGCCGCCGCCCCCGCGGGCACCGGCGTCCGCTCGAAGCCCGTCGCCCGTAGTACCAGTTCGAGGGCCGCGGGCGTTCCGCCGCTGCCGAGTGCTGTCGCGAGCCGCCGGCCCCACTGGGACACCGTCCGGGTCTCGGCGTCCGACCCGGCCTCCACCAGAACCCGGGCCCACCGCTCGGCGACGGACTCACCCTGCTCGCAGGCGTCGACGACATCCCCGAGGACGCTCGTCAGCGCCGCCCGCTCACCGGCGCACAGCAAGTGGTACAGCTCCGCCAGCCGAAGCTCCCGCCACGCCTCGTCCGTCCACAGTTCCTCGGCGTCCCGTCCGGCTTCCGCCTCGGCCCGCCACTCCCGGAACACGGCGGCGAGCGCCTGCTGCCGGGCCGCCCAGGTCCGGGGCGCCTCCTGCCGCTGCAACCGCAGCATCGGCGCCCGTACGACGTCGTGGTACCGGACCCGGCCGCCCCGCTCGCTGACGAACGGCAGTCCGCGCAACCACGCGTACAGTCCGTCCAGTTCGGCGTCGGAGTCGCCCACGACCGCCCGGAACACGTCCGCGTCCAGCCGCCGGGGCAGCGCGCACGCCAGCGCGACCGACCGCTGGACCGCGTCCTCCGCCCGCTTCAGGAACCACTCGACGGCCGTGGCGCTGGGGTCCCGCACGTCGGCCGGATCGGTGGGGCGGCTCTCCGCGAGGGTCGACACAAGCACGGGCAGGCCACCGGTCAGGCGCAGCACCTCCCCCACCACGGGCTCGGCCACCACTCCCCTGCCCGCGAGCAGGTCGCGCGTCTCCGCCTCCGTGAACGGCAGGAGCGGCACGTCGGTCATGAAGTCGCCGAAGCCGCCCCAGCGGGTGGCGTCGAAGGGGAGTTGGCCTGCCGTCACCACGACGACCGTGGCCGGGAGCGGGCCGTACAGGTCCGAGGTCATCACGGCGTGCAGCCACGCGTCGAGGAACCGGCCGGTGCGCTCGTAGGTGTCGAAGAACAGGACGATCCACGGCACGGCTGAGGCAGCCTGGGAGAGCTCCTCCAGCAGCACCGGAGTGAGCACGCTCTCGGGGGCGAGTACGAGTCGGGCGTCCTCGTGGGTGCGGAAGCGGGCACCGAGTCCGGACCGCAACCGGTCCGCGCCCTGGGCGAGTTGTGCGGCGTCGACCGCCCCGGCGAAGGCGCCGACACCGGGCACCATGCCCAGTCCCACCAGCCCGGCCCGCGCCACCGCCATGCTGCCCACCGAGGGTCCCGGCGGCTCGGGCGGCGGCGCGGTGATCGCCGCCAGCTCCGCCTCGTGCCTGCGCTCCCGATGCGCGGCCAGCAGCCGGTCCAGGTCCTTCAACCGCCTGCCCTGCGTGGCGAACTGCCGGGTCATCGCCTCCAGCGACTCCGGCACGCTTCCCGCCGTGTCATCCATGAACGCGGTCAAGGCGCCCCGCTCCCGGGCGACTTGCTCCAGTTCGCGGAGCAGGAAGGACTTGCCGACACCCGCGTTTCCGTGCACGTGGAAGAGGAACCGGTGCCGCTCGTCCTCCGGCGCGATGTCCAAGTTGGCCCGGAAGGCCGCACGTTCGGCGCTGCGGCCCACGAATCCGGCACGACTGCGCCGGCCGATCAGCTCCTGCATCGACGGCCGCGCCTGTCCCACGCGTGGATCCTCCCGCTCGGCTGCCCTACGCCATCATTCTGGCTCAATGCCTATGGAGCACAGCGCCTCCACAGGGAAGATGACCATCATGCCAACGACACCCCCACGCAGCGCACTTCACCTCGCGGCCACCCTCCTCACCGCGACCGTCGCCCTCTACACGGCCCTCGTCGCCTTCGGGAACATCACCGACTTCGGCACGAACCAGCAGTTCGTGCGGCACGTCCTGGCGATGGATACGACGTTCAAGGACGAGGACCTGATGTGGAGAGCCATCACCAGTAAGGGGCTTCAGGACGCGGCGTACGTCGCGATCATCGTCTGGGAGACCCTCGCCGCGCTCGTCCTGATATACGGCACCTGGCTGTGGGTCCGCCGCGACGACCCGAGTGCCCGGCGCTTCTCCACCTACGGCCTGCTGATGCTGATGCTGCTGTTCGGCGGCGGGTTCATCGCGATCGGCGGGGAGTGGTTCTCGATGTGGCAGTCCGGTGACTGGAACGGGCTCGACGCGGCGACGAGGGTGTTCCTGCTGAGCGGGGTCGTGCTGCTTGTGGTCAACCTGCCGTCGGGCAAGGAGAAGCCCGCTACCTGACCACGACCACCGTCGTGCCCGTCTCCCCGAACGTCCACAACGCCGCCCCGTCCGCCGCGCGCATCCGGACCCCGCCGGTCTGCTTGCCCGCGGCGGGCGGCGGCGAGGAGCCGTCGACGGCGTTGGAGAAGGCGATGGAGATGCCGGACTTCGCGGTGAAGTAGATGATGTTCTCGATCTGGACGCCGTCCGAGCCCGTGGTGGCCTCGTTGCGCGAGGACACCGTGTAGGTGCCGGGGTCCGGGTTCACGGTGCCCGGCCAGACGGTGAAGGTACGGCGGCTCGCGTCGCTCGCGTCGACCAGCCAGACCCGCTTCCGGGCGAGGGAGTACACGACCCGGCGCCCGCTGCCCGAGCCGTCCGGTACGGCGGCGGGCACGGCGGACTTCGTCGGGGCGGGGCTCGCCCCCGGCGACGCCGACGCGCTCGGGCGGGACGCCGAGGCCGTCGGGTGCGGCCCCTTGTCGGCCTGCATGGCGAGGGCTGTGACGGCGGCTATCGCGCCCACCGTCAAACCGGTCACCCAGACCTTGGGAGCAGGCACGGGCACGCATCTCCTCGGCTACGGAAAGCTATGGAACCCCTCCAGCGGGGGTCGGATCATCGTACCGACCCCCGCGACACGGTCCTGTGCCGTCTCCGTCTCAGTCCAGCACCGGCAGCAGCTCCGGCAGGTGGCCGTCCGAGGCCGCCGCCGCCCGCTGCCGTTCCTCCGGCACCTCGCCGTACAGCGTGGTGCGGGGCCTCGCCGGGCGCCCGGCCGCGTCGGCGACCGCCACCAGGTCGCGTACCGACTTGTACGAGCCGTACGACGACCCCGCCATCCGCGAGATCGTCTCCTCCATCAGGGTGCCACCCAGGTCGTTCGCGCCGGAGCGGAGCATCTCCGCGGCGCCCTCGGTGCCCAGCTTCACCCAGCTGGTCTGGATGTTGGGGATCCAGGGGTGGAGCAGGAGGCGGGCCATCGCCGTCACCGCCCGGTTGTCCCGCATCGACGGGCCGGGCCGCGCGATCCCCGCCAGGTACACCGGCGCGTTGGTGTGGATGAACGGGAGCGTCACGAACTCGGTGAAGCCGCCCGTGCGTTGCTGGATGCCGGCCAGGGTGCGCAGGTGGCCGAGCCAGTGGCGGGGCTGGTCGACGTGGCCGTACATCATCGTGGACGAGGACCGGATGCCGAGTTCGTGCGCCGTGGTGATCACCTCGATCCACGTCGCCGCCGGCAGCTTGCCCTTGGTCAGGATCCAGCGGACCTCGTCGTCGAGGATCTCGGCGGCGGTGCCGGGGACGGAGTCAAGGCCGGCATCCTTGGCCGCCGTCAGCCACTCCCGGATGGACATGCCGGTGCGGGTGGCGCCGTTGACGACCTCCATGGGCGAGAAGGCGTGCACATGCATGCCGGGGACCCGCTCCTTCACCGCCTTCGCGATGTCGAAGTACGCCGTCCCGGGCAGGTCCGGGTGGATGCCGCCCTGCATGCAGACCTCCACCGCGCCGACCTCCCAGGCCTGCTGGGCGCGGTCGGCGACCTGGTCCAGGGAGAGGGTGTAGGCGTCGGCGTCCGTCCTGCGCTGGGCGAAGGCGCAGAAGCGGCAGCCGGTGTAGCAGACGTTGGTGAAGTTGATGTTCCGGGTGACGATGTACGTGACGTCGTCGCCGACCGCCGATTTACGGACGTCGTCGGCGACCTTGCACAACGCGTCCAGCGCCGGGCCGTCCGCGTGCAGCAGCGCCAGCGCCTCCTCGTCGGTCAGCCGGGTGGGGTCGTCGGCCGCGGTCGCCAGTGCCTGGCGCACGTCCGTGTCGATGCGTTCCGGCGCCATCCCGGGCGCCGCCGCCTCGCGCAGGGCGCCCCAGTCGCCGTACACCTCGTCGAAGTCGTCGCGGCGGTCGGACGTACGGCCCTCGGTGTCGATCGTGGAGTGCAGATCCGTACGGCCGGAGGCGACGAAGACCTCCTCCGGCTCCTGCCACGGGTGCCCCTCGACCACGGCGTCCGCACGCGCCAGGCCCGTCTCCGGGTCGGCGAGCGCCCGTACGTGCGGGCGCAGCCGCGGGTCCAGCCAGGGCTCGCCGCGCTGGACGAACTCCGGGTAGACGCAGAGGCGTTCACGCAGTTCGAAGCCGGCCGCCGCCGAACGCGCGGCCAGCTCCTCGATCTGCGGCCAGGGGCGCTCGGGGTTGACGTGGTCGATCGTGAGCGGCGAGACGCCTCCCCAGTCGTCGATGCCGGCGTGGATGAGGCGCTCGTACTCGGAGTCCACCAGGTTGGGCGGGGCCTGGAGGCAGGCGCTCGGGCCCATGATGTGCCGGGCGACGGCGACCGTGGCGACCAGTTCGTCGAGTTCCGCGTCCGGCATGCCGCGCATCGCGGTGTCCGGCTTGGCGCGGAAGTTCTGGATGATCAGTTCCTGGATGCCGTGGTAGGCCCGGGAGACCTTCCTGAGCGCGAAGAGGGACTCGGCCCGCTCCTCGTACGACTCGCCGATCCCGATCAGGATCCCGGAGGTGAAGGGGACGGAGGAACGGCCGGCGTCCTCCAGGACGCGCAGCCGGACGGCCGGCTCCTTGTCCGGGGAGCCGTGGTGCGGGCCGCCGGGCTCGGACCACAGGCGGGTCGCCGTCGTCTCCAGCATCATGCCCATGGACGGGGCGACCGGCTTCAGACGCTGGAAGTCGGTCCAGGTCATGACGCCGGGGTTGAGGTGCGGGAGCAGGCCCGTCTCCTCCAGGATGCGGATGGAGATGGCACGGACGTAGGCGATGGTGTCGTCGTAGCCGTGCGCGTCGAGCCACTCGCGGGCCTCGGGCCAGCGGTCCTCGGGCTTGTCGCCGAGGGTGATGAGGGCTTCCTTGCAGCCGAGGGCCGCGCCCTTGCGGGCGATGTCGAGGACCTCGTCCGGCGACATGAACATCCCGTGCCCCGCGCGGCGCAGCTTGCCGGGGACGGTGACGAAGGTGCAGTAGTGGCATGTGTCCCGGCACAGCCGGGTGAGGGGGATGAAGACGCTCTTCGAGTACGTGATGACACCGGCCCGCCCGGCCGCGTCAAGGCCCGCGTCCCGCACCCGGCCGGCGGACGCGACGAGGTCGTCGAGGGCCTCGCCGCGGGCCTGGAGCAGTACGGCCGCCTCGGAGACGTCGAGGGCGACGCCGTCACGGGCGCGTTTGAGGGCGCGACGCATGGAGTTCTCGGTCGGGCCGGTGCCGCCGGGGCGGTCGGTGGGGCCGGTTCCGGAGGTCTCGGGAGTCGTCATCCTTCGAGCATACGGTCGGCTTGATCAGTGCCGGGAGGGCAGTCGGGCACGGATGCGCGACAGTCAGCCGAGGAAGGCCGCGCAGTCGTCCAGCACCCGCAGCACCTCCGCCTCTCCCGCCGGAGGCAGCTGCACCACAACCTCCTCGATGCCGAGTTCCGCGTAGTGCGCGAGCTTGCCCGGGGTGGGGAACACGGCATACGGCACCACCTGGAGGGCGTTCGGGTCGCGGCCGGCGTCGGCCCAGACCGATCGGAGCCGGGGTAGAGATTCGGACAGTCCGCGGCCACCGATCGGCAGCCACCCGTCGGCGTACTCGCTGATGTGCGCGAACAGCTTCGGGCCGGCCGCTCCGCCGATGAGCGTGCGGGGGCCGTTGACCTTGGGGCCGCGCGGCTTCTGTACGGGCTTGGGGTAGGCGTAGCTGGCGCGCACCGATTCGAACTCGCCTTCGTGGGCGGTCGGTTCATCCGCCCACAGGGCACGCATCAGTGCCATGCGGTCGCGCACCAGCTCGCGCCGGGTCCGCCACTCCACCCCGTGGTCGGCGGCCTCCTCCACGTTCCAGCCGAAGCCGAGGCCGAGCGTGAAGCGTCCGCCGGACAGGTGGTCCAGGGTCGCGATCTGCTTGGCCAGATCGATCGGGTCGTGCTGCGCGACCAGCGTGATGCCGGTGCCGAGGCCCAGCCGCTCGGTGACGGCGGCCGCCTGGCCGAGGGCGACGAAGGGGTCCAGGGTGCGGCCGTACTCGGGCGGCAGGTCGCCGCCGGCCGGGTACGGGGTGGTCCGCTCCACCGGGATGTGGGTGTGCTCGGGCAGGTACAGCCCCGCGAACCCGCGCTGCTCCAGCTCACGGGCGAGCCGGGTCGGGGTGATGGTCTCGTCGGTGAGGAAGATCGTGACGGAGATGCGCATGCCTGCATCTGTACCGCGCGGACGCCGCAATGTCCATACCGACCGGTATGGACATATGGATCTCCTATCGGCACCCTCGCGGAGCCTGGACAGCTTCCGATTGGCTGCCGATTCCCTTCCCTTGCACGGCAGTTCACGGCTGAATACCAGAGTTGCACGCACCACCCTGCACCACCCATGCCAAGTCCTTCACGACGACCTGGGGAGCAGCAGCATGTGCGAGGACGACTACACGGGCGCCGGCCTGGGAAGACGCGCGCTGTTCGTGACGGGCGCCGCCGCCGCGCTTACGTTGGGAAGCGTGACCTTCGCCAGAGGTGCCGACGACACCCAGGACGCAGAGACCCGTACCGTGCGGGGCACCCTGCCGCCCGGGTCCCCCGACTTCGTGTACCTGCCGGTCGAAGTGCCGTCCGGGGTACGGGAGATCAAGGTCTCCTACACCTACGAGAAGCCGTCCGTCCCGGCGGGCACCCCGGGCAACGCCCTCGACATCGGCATCTTCGACTGGCGCGGCACCGAGCTCGGCGGCCGTGGCTTCCGGGGCTGGTCGGGCGGGGCGCGCACGGAGTTCTTCATCCGGGCGGACGAGGCGACACCGGGGTACATCCCGGGGCCGGTCCGGGAGGGCACCTGGCACATCGCCCTCGGCCCGTACACGGTGGCGCCGCAGGGGCTGCCGTACGAGGTCACCATCACGCTCGCCTACGGCGAGCCGGCCGAGTCCGTCGAGCCGACGTACCCGCCGGAGCGGGCGAAGGGGCGGGGGCGCGCCTGGTACCGGGGCGACTGCCATCTGCACTCGTGGTTCTCCGACGGCCGTCGTACGCCCGCCGAGATCGCGGCCCTCGCGCGTGCGGCGGGGCTGGACTTCATCAACAGCTCCGAGCACAACACGCACTCGGCGCACGCGCACTGGGCCGACGCGGCCGGCGACGACCTCCTGATCATGCTGGGCGAGGAGGTCACGACCCGCAACGGCCACGTCGTGGCACTCGGCATCGACCCCGGCACCTTCATCGACTGGCGCTACCGGGCCCGGGACAACCGGTTCGGCAAGTTCGCCCGCCAGATCCGCAGGTCCGGCGGCCTCGTGGTCCCCGCCCACCCGCACGCCACCTGCGTCGGCTGCAACTGGAAGTTCGGCTTCGGCGAGGCGGACGCGATCGAGGTCTGGAACGGGCCGTGGACCCCGGACGACGAGATGGCCCTGGCGGACTGGGACAGCACGCTGGTCGCGTCCGTGCGCTCGGGTTCCGACGCGTGGATCCCGGCGATGGGCAACAGCGACGCCCACCGCGATCCGGACCCGGTCGGCACGCCCCAGACGGTCGTGCTGGCCGACGACCTGACGCGGGAGGCGATCCAGGAGGGGATCAAGGCGGGGCGGTCGTACATCGCCGAGTCGAAGAACGTCTCGCTGGCCTTCGGGGTGTCCGGCGGCAAGGGCGAGCACGCCGGCATCGGAGAGCGGCTGGAGGTCGCCCGCAGCACGCCGGTGACCGTCCGCCTGGAAGCCACGGGCGCCCCGCGCTGCACGGTCCGCTTCGTCACCGACCAGGGCGTCCTGTTCACGAGCCCTCCGCTGCCGGTCTCCGGCTCAGGCGTCGTGGAATGGCGCACGACCCCCGCGTACGCGGCCTACGTCCGAGCGGAACTGCGCCACGAGACAGCGGTGGGCCCACTGCCGGGGGCGCTGGCGGCGGTCACGAATCCGATCTTCCTGGGGCGTTCGTAGCAACCGGCGCTGCGCGGCACCGCCGGCGTGGCACGACCGGAAGCGGGGGTGGCTTGCAGAGCCCGCCCCCGCCGACGCGCTCAGGTCAGTCCGGGCGGAGGACGTCCATGATCAGTCGAACCAGACCACGAGTCGCACGTGCTCCGGGCCATGCAGCTCGGAAAGCGTCCTCATCACGTGCCAGACCGGGGCCCAGTGGGTTCCCTCCCCGGCGACGGCGCTTCGACTGAGCTTGCCGGAACGGTCGGTCTCGTCCCAGTCGGCTGCTGCCAACTCGGCCCAGCTGATCCACGTCGTTCCCTGCGCGTCCTGTGGTCCACCCCAGGAGTCGTACGCGTCCCGCAGTCCGTCCGAGGCGTCCTCCGGCAGGCCACGGTCCTCGGTCAGCGGCTGGAACCCGAAGGAGTTGCGGACGCCGAACAGGCAGGCAAAGGCGTCATAGGCATTGCCGGTGTTGAGGAGGAAGAGGTCAATGGCGGCGTGCCAGAGCGCGTCCTCGTCGTCCTCGCCAAAGATCCGGGCCAGAGGTCTGCACTCAATCATTCCGCTCACGTCGGTGGACATGCCGGCAGTCTGCCGAGCGCGGAGCCCGCTCGTCGCCCGGATTTCGATGCATCAGGGCGTCGTCGAGGCCTCCAGATCGGCGACCACCGCCGCATGGTCGGATGGCCAGATGCCGTCGACCGGGCCGTCGCACGCGCGGTGTACGGAGCGGACGTGGCCGAGTCCGCCGGTGCCCGGCGGCCCGACGTGGATGTAGTCGATCCGCACGCTCGGCTCCCGGCTGTCGGCGACGTACGGGTTCGAGCGGTCCCAGGTGGCCCAGGGGGCGTCCGGGGCGGCGTACTGCCAGGCGTCGAAGAAGACCTGGCGGGGTACGACCGGCGTGGTCCGGTAGCCGCCGAAGAGGCGGATCTCGTCGGAGTCCGGCCAGGCGTTGAAGTCGCCGGTGACGACCGTCGGAAAGGGCGTGTCGCCCCGGTTCTCGGCGACGAACTCGGCGAGCGCGGCAACCTGTCGGCAGCGTACGGCCGAGCCGTGCAGGGCGGAGGTGAGGTGGGTGGTGCAGAAGGGGATGTCGTACGAGGGGGTGGCGAGGCGGGTGAACAAAGCGAGGCGGCCGTCGTCGAGGTCCGGGGGCGCGGGCAGTCGCAGGGTCCGCTGTGCGACGACCGGCCAGCGGCTCAGCACGGCGTTCCCGATGTCGACCGTGTGGTCGCCGATCCGCCGGCGCCAGCGCTCCGGGGCGGGGGACGGGGCCCAGGCCCAGTGCATGCCGAGTTCGGCGGCCAGCCACTCGGCCTGGTTCTCGCGGCCGTCCGCCCACACCTCCTGCAGGCCGACCACATCGGGGCGCAGATCGCGCAGTTCGGCGAGAATCGCCTTCTGCCGGGCCTCCCACGGCCCGAAGCGCCACCACAGGTTCCAGGTCACCACCCGCATGCGCCACCGTCTCTCATGGATGAACCGTTCGAGGCTCCACCGTTCGTTCGATCCCGGTGAGAGACATTGAAGAGCATCAGCACCGCCACGCGTCAGGAGAACGGCACACCATGTCCAGCCCCGCAGAGACCAAATACCGGAATGTCAGGGCCTTCCAGCGGCGGCTCAACGCCGTGATGCGCCGCCTGCCGACCCAGACCCTGCTGGAGACCACGGGCCGCACCTCGGGTCTGCCCCGCCGCACCCCGGTCGGTGGACGCCGGGTCGGGGACTCGTTCTGGCTGGTGTCGGAGTTCGGGGAGCGGTCGCAGTACGTGCGCAACATCAAGGCCGACGCGCGGGTACGGGTGCGGATCAGGGGACGGTGGCACACGGGCACGGCGCATCTGCTGCCCGACGACGACCCGATCGCGCGCCTGCGCGGCCTGCCCCGGGTCAACAGCGCCGGGGTGCGGGCGTTCGGGGCGGATCTGCTGACGATCCGGGTGGACCTCACCGACTGACGCGTACGGCGCCGGTCAGGCCGACGCCCGTTCGCACAGCTCCGTCACCAGCCGTACGACGTCCCGCGGCGCCCGCAGCGTGGGGAAGTGGTCGCAGTCCGGGTGCCGGACCAGCCGGCAGCCGGGGATACGAGCGGCCATCGCCTCGTTGCAGCGGATCACCTCGGGCTGGTCCCGCTCCCCGAGCAGGAGCGTGCAGGGCAGGTCGAGTTCGCCCAGCCGGTCGAAGGCCCGCCCGCCCTCGGTCTCGTGGCCGTAGGTCGTGAACCACGTGGGAATCGCCGCCCGCAGCAGGGGCTCGGCCTCGGTGTCGGGGTCGGCGCCCGCCGCGCCCCAGAGCCGCAGCGCGAACGCGACCAGGCCGTCCATGTCACCGGCCGTCGCCAGCCGCCCGATCTCCTCGGTCACCTTCGCCGAATCCAGGCCCTCGTAACCGTTGACGCCGGGAACCGGCAGGCCGAGGGCCGCCGTCCGGCCCGGGTCGCTCAAGGCCAGGTCGATAGCCGTCCTGCCGCCCATGCTGGAGCCGACCAGGACCACCCGGGTCAGTTCGAAGTGGTCCAGGAGGCTCCTGAGGTCGTCGAGCTGGGTGTAGGAGACGGTGGGCGCCGGCGACCGGCCGAAGCCGCGGGCGTCGTACCGGATCACCCGACGACGTCCGGCCGCCAGGCCGGGCAGTACGGGCTCCCACAGCCGGGAATCGCCGATCCCCGAGTGCAGCAGCACCACGGGCGGTCCGGCCTCGGCCCCGCCGGCCGCGCCCGCGTCGTCCGCCCAGACCTCGCCGCCCTTGACCTGCACCATGTGTCCCATACGGACGACTCTGCCCGGTATACGGCTCCGGTGGCAGCCTGCGTCCGGTCAATCCCCGCGGCTCACCCCGGCCACACGATGGCCTGCACCTCGCTGTAGGCGTGGAGCGCGTACGAGCCGACGTCGCGGCCGACCCCGCTCTTCTTGAACCCGCCGAACGGCGCCTCCATGTTGCGCCCGACGGTGTTGACGCCGACCCCGCCGGCCCGCAGGCGGCGGGCCACCCGGAAGGCGCGGGCCACGTCGCCGGACCAGACGTAGTCGATGAGGCCGTAGTCGCTGTCGTTGGCCAGGGCCACGCCCTCGTCCTCGTCGTCGAAGGGGATGACGACGACCACCGGGCCGAAGATCTCCTCGCGGGCCACCCGCATGTCGTTGGTGCAGTCGGCGAGCAGGGTCGGCGCGACGTAGAAGCCGGTGTCGAGGGAGGGCCGTTCGCCTCCGGCGACGACCACCGCGCCTTCCTTGCGGCCGAGTTCGACGTACGCCTCCACGCGGTCCCGGTGGGCCGCGGAGATCAGCGGCCCGACAACTGTGTCCCGCTCCCGGGGGTCGCCGACCTTGAGGCGCCCCGCGTAGGCGGCCAGTTGCTCGACCAGCCGGTCGTACACACCCCGCTGGGCCAGCACCCGCGTCGGCGCCGTGCAGATCTGCCCGCTGTAGAAGGAGAACGTCGTCCCGATCCCGGCCACGGCGGACCCCAGGTCAGCGTCGTCGAGGACGACCGCCGCGCCTTTCCCTCCCAGCTCCATCAGCTGGCGTTTCATGTCCCGCCCGCAGACCTCGGCGATGCGCTGCCCGACCGCCGTTGAGCCGGTGAAGCTCACCATGTCGACGTCCGGGGAGGAGACGGCCGCCTCGCCGACCTCGACGGAACGCCCGGAGACCACATTCACCACGCCCGGGGGCGCCCCCGCCGCCTCCAGCGCCTCCGCCATCCGGTAGACGGACAGCGGATCCTGCGGGGCGGGCTTCACGACCACCGTGTTGCCCACGGCCAGCGCGGGCGCGATCTTGCCCGCCGGGTTGGCCCACGGGTTGTTGTACGAGGTGATGCAGGTGACGACCCCGACGGGCTGGCGGACGGCCAGCGCACCCATCACACCGGCCTTCCCCATCGGCCCCGCCTCGTTGATCTGCGGCGGGATCGCCCACTCGGCGGGCTCCACGCGCGCGTAGCGCCGGAACCGGGCCGCCCCGACGCCCACCTGCATGCCCCGGGCCGTCCCGGTGGTCGCCCCGGTCTCGGCCTGCGCCAGTTCGGCGTACGGCATCAGGTGGCCGCGGATGATGTCCGCCGCCCGCCCCAGCACGGCCGCCCGCTCCTCCGGCGACGTACCCGACCACGGCCCGAAGGCCTCGCGGGCCGCGGCACAGGCCGCGTGCACCTGATCCCGCGAGGCCTCCGGAGCCCACCCGACGGTCTCCTCGCTCGCCGGGTCGACGACGGCGTAGTACCCGCCGTCCGGCTCCGCCCACGAGCCCCCGACGAACAACCGCTGCCGGTCGACGGCCTTGAAGCTCACCGGGTGGCCACCGTCCTGGTGTCCCGCCCCGAGCGCAGCACGCGCCCCGGCACGGCCCCGGTCACCACGTCGTCGCGGATCGCCTCGACGCCGTTGACCCAGACAGCCCGCACGCCGACCGCCTTGGAGTCCAGCCGCGGGCTGTCACCCGGCAGGTCGTGCACCAGGGTGGCCTTGCCGGCGTCGATCCGCTCCGGGTCGAAGAGGACCAGGTCCGCATGGAAGCCCTCCTGGACGCGACCCCGGTCACGGAGGCCGAAGAGCCGGGCGGGATCGTCGGTGAGCATCTTCACCGCCTGCTCCAGGCCGACCAGTTTCCGCCCGCGCAGACAGTCCCCGAGGAACCGGGTCGTGTACGGCGCCCCGCACATCCGGTCCAGATGCGCCCCGGCGTCCGAACCGCCCAGCATGACGTCCTCGTGCCGCCAGGTCTCGGCGCGCAGCGCCCAGGAGTCGGGGTCGTTGTCGGTGGGCATCGGCCACAGGACGGTACGCAGATCGTCCGCCGCGCAGATCTCGACCAGGCACTCGAAGGGTTCCTGCCCGCGTTCGGCCGCGATGTCCTGCACGACCCGCCCGGTCAGCCCGCGGTTCGCCTCGCTGTAGGTGTCCCCGATGACATAGCGCCCGAAGTGGGTGAGCCGCCGGAAGACTCCCGCCTCCTTGGACCGGGCCCGCAGCAGCAGCTCGGTACGGATGTCCGGGTCACGGAGCTTGGCGATCCTCTCCTTGACGGGCAGCCCCAGGACCGGCCCCCACCCGGGGATCAGATTCAGGGCGCAGAACGTGCCCAGCGACATGTTCATCGGCGTGAGGATCGGCATGGTCAGCGCCACGATCCGGCCACCGGCCTTGCGGGCGCGCTCACTTGCCTCCAGCTGCCTGGGCACCCGCTCGGGAACCGCGGCGTCGATCGTGAGCACGTTCCAGTTCAGGGGGCGGCCCGCGGCGGCGGTCATCTCCACGAAGAGATCGATCTCGTCGTCGCTGAACTGGTCCAGACAGCCCGCCACGATGGCCTCGATCTGCGTGCCCTCGTGCTCCCCGACGGCCCGCGAGAGGGCCAAAAGCTCGGCCGGCTCGGCATGCCGGGAGGCCACCGGCTTCCCGTCGCCGTCGGAGTGCGAGGTCGACTGGGTGGTGGACAGCCCCCAGGCCCCCGCCTCCATCGCCTCCCGCAACAGCCCCACCATCGCGTCGAGCTGCTCCGCCGAGGGCTGCCCGCCCACCGCGTCCGGCCCCATGACGTACCGGCGCAGCGCACAGTGCCCCACCATGAACCCCGCGTTGACCGCGATCCGCCCCTCCAGGGCGTCCAGATACTCCCCGAAGCTGCTCCAACTCCAGGGCGCCCCTTCCTCCAACGCCACCAGCGACATGCCCTCGACCTTGGACATCATCCGCCGCGTGTAGTCGGCATCCTCGGGCCGCGCAGGGTTGAGAGGCGCCAGCGTGAACCCACAGTTCCCCCCGGCAACCGTGGTCACCCCGTGGTTCAGGGACGGGGTGGCATACGGATCCCAGAAGAGCTGGGCGTCGTAGTGGGTGTGGGGATCGACGAACCCGGGGGCGAGGACAAGCCCGGCGGCGTCCTCGCTGGTGCGGGATTCCTCGGTGACAGCACCGATGACGGCGATACGACCGTCGCGTATGCCGACGTCGGCGGTGTAGGCGGGCGCGCCCGTCCCGTCGACGACGGTCGCGCCCTTGATGACGTGATCGAGCATGGGATTCACCTCCTGGATCGCGGTGGGACTACGTACCGCAGTCGCGAACGGCCCGCAGCCCCCCGGCGACTAGGCGCTCTGCCGGAAACGGGACGTCCGATGCACAGGATCCGTGTCGATCTTCGGAATCACGTGCTCCCCGATCAACCGAATCGTCCGCAACGTCTCCTCCTTCGGCACCCCCACCGGCAACCCGAAGCTCAACTGATCGGCCCCGGCCTGCTCCCACCGCTTGCACTGCGTGAGCACCTCGTCCGGATCCCCGCAGATCAGCAGCTCCTCCTCGATGAGCAGCTCCACGAACTCCGGGGTGTACGGCGGCAACGTCTCCGGCCACACCGGGAACCCCTCGGGCCGGGGGAACGTGTCGTGGTACCGGAACACCAGCGACGGCAGATAGTGCAGCCCGCCGTTCACGGCGGTCTCGATCGCCTCGGCATGCGTCGGCGCGCAGATCGCCGTGGTCGTCACCATCACGTTGTCGTTGACGAAGTCACCGATCGGCTCGGCGTTCACGACAGCCGTCTTGTACTGCTCCAGCACCCACTCCATGTCGGAGACCTTCTGGACGCTGAACCCTAGGACCCCGAGCCCCTTCTTCGCGGCCATCGCATAGGACGGCGGCGACCCGGCGGCGTACCACATCGCGGGGTGCGACTTCCCGTACGGCTTGGGCAGCACCTTGCGCGGCGGCAGCGACCAGTGCTTGCCCTGGAAGCCGACGTACTCGTCCTGGAGCCACATCTTGGGGAACTCGGCGACGGTCTCTTCCCAGATCTCCTTGGTGTAGTTCATATCGGTCACGCCCGGTATGAACCCGAGGATCTCGTGCGACCCCGCACCGCGCCCGCTGCCGAACTCGAAGCGGTTCTCGGTGAGGTGGTCGAGCATGGCGACCTTCTCGGCCACCTTGACCGGGTGGTTGACCTGGGCGAGCGGATTGAAGATGCCGGACCCCAGATGGATCCGCTCCGTGGCGTGCGCCAGGTACCCCAGGTACACGTCGTTGGCGGAGAGGTGGGAGTACTCCTCCAGGAAGTGGTGCTCCGACGCCCAGGCGTACTTGAAGCCGGACTTGTCCGCCTGGATGACGTACTCGGTCTCCTCCATCAACGCCTTGTGCTCGGCGAGCGGGTCGGTTTCGGCGCGCTTGCCCACGTATCCCTGTACAAAGAGCCCGAATTCCAAGGAGGTTCACCGTCCCCACATAGTTTCTGACGTACCGTCAGATTCACTTTCCGCCGACTGTGGCACCGCTCACGTGCACCGTCAATAGCTGACTGGCCATCAGATGAGGGCGGTGCGTCAGATGACGCTCACCCCGGCCAGCCAGCCGCCGTCGATCACGAACGGCTGGCCGGTGATGTACGAGGAGTCGTCCGACATCAGGAACAGCGCGAGCCGGGCCACCTCCTCCGGCCGCCCGATCCGCCCGAGCGGCACGAGCTTGCGGTAGAGCCCGTCGAGGGCCTTCGAGGTCTCCTCGGGGTCCGCACCCGGGTCGAGATGGGCCGGGTTGGACATGGCGGTGTCGATCGCGCCCGGGCACATCGCGTTGACCCGGATGCCCCGCGGCGCCAGCTCCAGCGCGGCGACCCGGGTGAGGCCCAGGATGGCGTGCTTGGTGGCCGCGTACGTGCCCACGGCCGCCATGCCCGTCACGGCCGTGTAGGAGGCGGTGTTCACGATGGTGCCGCCGTCCTCCATCTCGGGCGCGACCGTCTTGACGCCGAGGAAGCACCCGACCTGGTTGACCCGCACGACCTGCATGAACTCGTCGAGGGGCGTGTCGACGAGGGAGTTGAAGCGCAGGATGCCGGCGTTGTTGACCAGCCCGTCGACCCGGCCGTACGCCCTCTTCGCGGCGGCCACCGCGGCCCGCCAGTCCGCCTCCTCCCCCACGTCGAGGTGCGCGTACAGCGCGCCGATCTCCTTCGCGAGGGCCTCGCCCTGTTCGTCGAGCACATCGGCGACGACCACCTCGGCGCCCTCCTCCCGGAAGAGCCGCGCCTCCTGCTCACCCTGTCCGCGTGCCGCGCCGGTGACGATCACGACCCGGCCGTCCAGCTTGCCCATGGCTCACTCCAGTCACTGGTCGAGGTGCGGGGCGACCTCGGCCCCGAAGGCGGTCATCTGGTCCACGAGTTCGTCCCGGCTCCGGCAGCGGAAGCGCACCTGGATCTGGTGCACACCCATCGCGCGGTACGCCCGCAGGGACTCGGCGAGCTCCTCCGGCGCACCGGTGATCGTGCGCCGCCCCACCTCCCAGCCGGGCCGTCCGACGTACAGCGGCTCGGTGATGGCGCCCACGACGATCGGCTCCTCGATGCCGGCGTCGATGCGCAGGCGCCGCAGCGTGGCGATCTGCTCCGGCAGCCGGTCGCGCGGGTCGCCCTGCGGCAGCCAGCCGTCGCCCTTGAGCGCGGCCCGGCGCACGGCGGCGGGCGAGGAGCCGCCGACCCAGACGGGTACGCGCTGCTGGGCGGGCCGGGGCAGCTGGCCGAGCCCCTCGAAGTCGTAGAACTTCCCGTGGTGCTCGGGGAACTCCTCCGGCCCGAGGGCGGCACGCAGGGCGTCGATCGCCTCGTCGAGGACGGCGCCGCGCTGCTTGAAGTCGTGCCCGAGCGCCTCGAACTCCTCGCGCACATGACCTGCGCCCACGCCCAGGATCAGACGGCCACCCGACAGATGGTCCACCGTCGCGTACTGCTTGGCGGTGGCCAGCGGATGGCGCAGGCCGACGACGGCGACATGGCTGAGCAGCCGGACGTGTTCGGTGACGGCGGCGAGATGGGCGAGGGTGGCGACGGGGTCGTACCAGATCGTGCTCATCGCGGGCGCGAGGCGGCGCGGGACACCGACGTGGTCGCAGCTCGCGATGTAGTCGAAGCCGGCCCGGTCGGCGGCGACGGCGATCGCCCTCAGGTCCCCGGGGCCGGCGGCGGCCTCCCAGGGCTCGGCGTAGATCGTGCTCTGGGACTGGATCGGGAGCTGCATCCCGAACAGCGTCCGCCCGTCCGGCGGGACTTGGATGGACACACACCCTCCTCGATCTGACGAACCGTCATATCCATGTTCCGGGCGTCATCGTCGGGGCTGGCGCCGCAACAGACAAGGGGTGGGCGCGGAACGGCTGCGTCCGTGCGGGGCGCCCGCCGGGCCGGTGAAATGTCGCGACCTTCGTCCGATTGACCGCAATCCGTCGTGTTCGTGTCTCAGGCGCGTCACCGGGTGAGGGCGGCCGGCGAGGGGTTCGTACTGGGCGGTGGCTGCTCGGGAGGTCCGGGCGCCGGGACAACGGGGAGACCGAGAATGATCCGCAACCGCATCGCCGCGATCGCCGCCACCACCGCCGCCGCGGCCCTGCTGCTGACCGCCTGCAACGGCACCGAGAACGCCGCGTCCGCGGCCCGCGAGGGCGCCGCCGCCGCACAGGGGAGCCTGAGCTTCACCAGCGGTTCGGCCAAGCAGAACAACGCGGCCCCCGGCACCGGCGACTGGGCCAACGGCCCGGGGAAGCCTGCGAGCAGGCCGGTCGCCAAGAAGTGGGTGCAGCTGAGCGCGTCTCAGGCGGGTGACCTGAACCCCGTCGTCGTCAACGGCGCCGGCTTCACCCTCTACCGGTTCGACAAGGACACCGCGAACCCGTCCAAGTCGAACTGCTCCGGCGAGTGCGCCACCACCTGGCCGCCGGTCCTGGTCGCCCCCGGCGGCAAGATCTTCATCGACGGTGTGAACAAGTCCGCCGTGGGCGTCGTCAAGCGCGACGACGGCAACCTCCAGGTGACCGTCGGCGGCTGGCCGGTCTACCGCTTCAGCAAGGACCTGCGGCCCGGCGACACCAACGGGCAGGGCGTGGGCGGGACGTGGTTCGGGGTGATGCCGGACGGCCGGAAGGCGGGGGCCGGTGAAGAAGGTGGCGCCGGCGGCGAAGGGGGAGGCGCCGGCGACGAGCAGGGCGGTGTCGGCGACGAGCAGGGCGGTGCCACCCCCGCGACCAGCGTCGCCCTCTCCGACGAGCGCAACTTCGGCGACCCCTCCGAGGGGCTCGCCGGCGCCGGGTGCCAGAACGTCGCCCGCGACGACTCCGCCTCCTCCCTCCAGGCCTCCGGCACCCTGAAGATCTGGTCCGAGAAGGACTGCAAGGGGGACTCGAAGGTGGTGCAGGGCAACATCGCCGACCTAGCCCCGGTCGGCTTCGACGACAGGATCTCGTCGGTGTTCCTCGGCTGACGCCACCGGCCTGCCCATGAGTTGAAGCCGCGGTCCCTCCACCGGGACCGCGGCCCGCTCATGCCCTCCCGGGCCACAGCCCGTCGTCCGTCAGCCCCAGCAGCTCGATCGCGTTGCGCCGTACGATCCTGTCGACCACGTCCGCGTCCAGGTGCCCCATCTGCGCCTCGCCGACCTCGCGGGACTTCGGCCAGGTGGAGTCGGAGTGGGGGTAGTCGGTCTCGTACAGGACGTTCCCGACGCCGATCGAGTCGAGGTTCCTGAGCCCGAAGGCGTCGTCGAAGAAGCAGCCGTAGACGTGGTCGGTGAACAGCTCCGACGGCGGCCGGTGCACCTTGTCGGCGACCCCGCCCCAGCCACGGTTCTCCTCCCACACCACATCGGCGCGCTCCAGGATGTACGGGATCCAGCCGATCTGACCCTCGGCGTACATGACCTTGAGGTTCGGGAAGCGCTCGAACTTGCCGCTCATCAGCCAGTCGACCATCGAGAAGCAGCAGTTGGCGAAGGTGATGGTGGAGCCGACGGCGGGCGGCGCGTCGGCCGAGGTGGAGGGCATCCGGCTCGACGAGCCGATGTGCATGGCCACGACCGTGCCGGTCTCGTCGCAGGCGGCGAGGAACGGGTCCCAGTAGTCGGTGTGCACGGACGGGAGCCCGAGGTGCGGGGGTATCTCGGAGAACGCGACGGCACGCACGCCGCGTGCGGCGTTGCGGCGGACCTCCGCTGCCGCCAGCTCGGCGTCCCAGAGGGGGATGAGGGTGAGCGGGATGAGACGGCCCTGCGCGGCGGGGCCGCACCACTCCTCCACCATCCAGTCGTTGTACGCCTGGACGCCCAGCAGGCCCAGCTCGTGATCCTGCGCCTCGGTGAAGGTCTGGCCGCAGAAGCGGGGGAAGGTGGGGAAGCAGAGCGCGGACTGGACGTGGTTGACGTCCATGTCGGCGAGGCGGGCGGGGACGTCGTACGACCCCGGGCGCATCTGCTCGTACGTGATGACTTCGAGCTTGATCTCGTCCCTGTTGTACCCGACGGCGGTATCGAGGCGGGTCAGCGGGCGCTGCAGGTCCTCGTACACCCACCAGTCGCCGATGGGCCCGTCGTCGCCCGGCCGGCCCATGACGGGCTTGAACCGCCCGCCGAGGAAGGTCATTTCCTTCAGTGGCGCGCGGACTATGCGCGGGCCGGTGTCCTGGTACTTCTTCGGAAGCCGGTCCTGCCAGACCGTGGGCGGCTCGACCGTGTGGTCGTCGACGGAGATGATCAGGGGAAACGCGGTCTCGGTGTCCATGTCCGCCACGGTAGCGCCGATCTGACGGTCCGTCAGCTATGCAGGAGCGACCCCGGGTGCGGTGGGGAGTGCCCAACGCCGTGCGGAGAGCGCGTGAGGACCTTGTGATATCCCGCGCGCCTGGCTGTGATCACCCCCTCCACAGCTGACGCATCTGCCATGAACAAGGCAAACTGGCGGGGATGTAAACGGGTCCTAGGGGGACTGCGATGGACGGGGTACCGCGAGTGCCGGAGCAGAGGCGTCCTGGCTCCTCGGCAGATACGGCGGAGCAGGCGGGGGCGCTGCGCTTCGGGGTGCTCGGTCCGGTACGCGCCTGGCGCGGCGAGGAACAGCTCCCCACCGGTTCCCCCCAGCAACGCGCCCTGCTCGCGGCCCTTCTGCTGCGAGAGGGCCGTACGGCGACCGCGGCGGAGCTGATCGACGCCCTGTGGGGCGAGGAGCCGCCGTCGCAGGCGCTGGCGGCGGTGCGGACGTACGCCTCCCGGCTGCGCAAGGTGCTGGACCCCGGCGTCCTGGTGAGCGAGTCCGGCGGCTACGCGGTGCGGGGCCTGGCCGAGGGTGCGCTGGACCTGGCGACAGCCCAGGAGCTGGCGGCGGAGGCGGAGAAGGCGCGGGGCGCCGGGGACCTGTGCCGTGCCCGGGACGTGCTGGGGCGGGCACTGGCGCTGTGGGACGGGGAGGTGCTGGCCGGGGTTCCCGGGGCGTACGCGGAGGCCCAGCGGGTCCGCCTGGAGGAGTGGCGGCTGCAGTTGCTGGAGTCCCGCCTCGACATGGACCTGGAGCAGGGCTGCCACGCCGAGGCGGTCTCGGAACTGACGGCGCTGACCGCGGAGCACCCGCTGCGCGAGCGGCTGCGTGAGCTGCTGATGCTCGCGCTGTACCGCAGCGGGCGGCAGGCGGAGGCGCTTGCGGTGTACGCGGACACCCGCCGCCTGCTGGCGGACGAACTGGGCGTGGACCCACGCCCGGACCTGAAGGAACTCCAGCAGCGGATTCTGCAGGCCGACCCCGGCCTAGCGGAACCGTCGGCTCCGGTGGGCGACCCGCCGGTGCTGCCGGTGCGGCCCGCCCAGCTCCCGGCCACCGTGCCCGACTTCACGGGCCGCTCCGCCTTCGTCTCCGAACTGAGCGAGGTCCTCGCCTCGTCCGAGGGCCGGGTGATGGCGGTGTCGGCACTGGCGGGCATCGGCGGGGTCGGCAAGACGACGCTCGCCGTGCACGTGGCACACCAGGCGCGCTCGGCCTTCCCCGACGGGCAGTTGTACGTCGACCTGCAGGGCGCGGGCCCGCGGGCGGCGGAGCCGGAGACGGTACTGGGGTCCTTCCTGCGGGCCCTGGGCACGGCGGACTCGGCCATTCCGGACTCGTTGGAGGAGCGCTCGGCCCTGTACCGCTCGGTCCTCGACGGCCGTCGCGTCCTGGTGCTGCTGGACAACGCCAGGGACGCCGCCCAGGTACGGCCCCTGCTGCCGGGCACCGAGGGCTGCGCGGCGCTGGTGACCTCGCGGGTCCGCATGGTGGACCTCGCGGGCGCCCACCTGGTCGACCTGGACGTGATGTCCCCGGACGAGGCGCTGTCCCTCTTCACGAAGATCGTCGGCGAGGAGCGGGTGGCGTCCGAGCGGGAGGCCGCGCTGGACGTCGTCGCGGCGTGCGGCTTCCTGCCGCTGGCGATCCGCATCGCCGCGTCCCGCCTCGCGGCCCGCCGCACCTGGACCGTGTCGGTCCTCGCCGCCAAGCTCGCCGACGAGCGCCGCCGGCTGGACGAGCTCCAGGCCGGCGACCTGGCCGTGAAGGCCACGTTCGAACTCGGCTACGGCGCCCTGGACCCCGCCCAGGCCCGCGCCTTCCGCCTCCTGGGCCTCGCGGACGGCCCGGACATCTCCCTGGCCGCGGCCGCGGCGGTCCTGGACCTGCCGGCGGAGGACACGGAGGACCTCCTGGAGTCCCTCGTCGACACGTCCCTGCTGGAGTCGGCGGCGGCGGGGCGGTATCGGTTCCATGATCTGGTGCGGCTCTACGCGCGTGCGTGTGCGGAAAGGGACGAACAGCCGCCGAGCGAGCGGGAGGAGGCGCTGTCGCGGCTGCTGGACTTCTATCTGGCGACCACCGCGCAGGTGTACGCGATCGAGCACCCCGGGGACCGGCTGATCGACGACCTGGAGCCCACGAACTACCCGGGGCTGCGCATCACCGGGCAGGCGGCGGCGCTCGACTGGCTCTACACGGAGGCGGGGCAACTCCTGGCCTGCGTACGGCAGGCGGCGGGGACCGACAGGCTGCGGCGGGCCGTCGACCTGCTCTGGGCGGCCAAGGACCTGACCGAGTCGGGGGCCAACTCGCATCAGTACGAGATGGCGGCGAGGGCCACATGCGGGGCCACCCGGGCCTTCGGCAACGATCGGGCGGAGGGCAGGGCACGTACGGTTCTCAGCGACGTCCTCCTGGTCTCCGGACGTATCCGGCAGGCGGAGGAGGAGGCGCGGGTCGCCATGGAGCTCGCGGCGAGCGCGCACGACTCCACCGCTGTCAGCTGGGTGGCCAACAACCGGGGACTCATCTGTCTGCACGAGGGCCGGTTCGCCGACGGCAAGGTCTTCTTCGACCAGGCCCTCGAAGGTCTGCGGGCAGCGGGGAACCGGCCCTTCGAAGCCACCGCGCTGGGCAATCTGTCCCGGGCCCACCTGGGCATGGGCAACATCGCGAAGGCGGTGGAGATCGCGCAGCACGGTCTCACCGCGCACATGGAGATCGGCCGGACCGTACGCCTGGCCAACGGCCACTTCGCGCTCGGCGTCGCGCTGACCCGCGCAGGCCGCTACACCGAGGCGCTGAGGCGGTTCTGCGACGCCCTCGGCATTTTCAACGACCACCGGCAGCGGCTCTGGGAGGGCGTCACCCACTTCCGCATCGCCGAGGTGCACTTGGCCGACCGGCGCCCGTCTCAGGCCGCCCAGCACGCCGAACAGGCCCTGGCCCTCGGGTGCATCGGCGGTGACCGGATGCAGGGCAACGTCCTGACACTGCTGGGGCGCGCCCTCGCCACGCTCGGTCAGGCGGACCGGGCGCGGGCGTGCTGGCGTGAGGCACTCAACCTCTACGAGCAGAACAGTGCCGCGGAGGCAGACGAGGTGCGGGCGCTGCTCACTTCGGCAGCGGCGGCGTAGAAGTCGGACGGCGTGGAAGTAGGGTCGCTCACCGGGCCGTTGCGGGCCGGCGTCGGCGTTCAGCGTTCGTTTATCCCCACCCGGCATGCTCGTACCAGTCAGACCGTCGCGTCGGGGGGCAGACGGTCCGACCGGAGCCTGACCGGTTAATGTGCGGCTCCGAACGCCCGCCCGGCAATCCTCGGGGGAGTTTCCGGGCGGGCGTTCCTCACTCATCACCGAAAAAGAGGACCACGAGCCCATGAGCGAGCAGAAGAAGGACCAGAAGGACACGGACCTCTCTCCGCAGAACAACGCCATGCCGAGCGAGCCCGCCGCGGACGAGAAGGTCACCACCCTCAACAACGCCATGCCGAGCGGGCCTGCCAAGGCCGAGGAGATCACGACCCTCAACAACGCCATGCCGGCCGGTCCCGCCACGCTGGACCTGAAGGACAAGTAAGCCTCATCTCACGGGGATCGGCCGCGGCGGCGCGGAGGGGAAGCCGCCGCGGCCGAAACGTGTCAAGGGGCAGGCGCAGGCCAGCAACGCCAAGCCGTACAGCGACTCCTCACGGATGGGGCCGAGCCCAAGCTCGGCCCCATCGCCGTGTCGTCTCACCCCTCACCACCCACCTCGCACCACACCGTCTTGCCCGACTCCCCCTGCACCACGCCCCACCGCAACGCCACAGCGTCCAGCAACGCCAGCCCCCGGCCGGACTCGTCATCCCCCTCGGCGTACAGCAGAACGGGCCAAGCGCACGGGTCAGGGTCGGCGACCTCCACCCGGATGCAAGGGCCCGCGCGAGCCACGCGCACGGAAACAGGGGTGCCCTCCCCCACATGGCGGACGACATTTCCCACCAGCTCGGTCACACACAGCTGCACCTCGCCGCCGATGTCCCCAAACCGCTCCCGCACGGCGCGCCGCAACTCGGGCACCGCCTTGGACAACGCGAGCAGATCGACCTCCAGGCCCGCATCGTTCACCGGCCGGCCGCCTTGCGCAGCGCCGCGGCCAGCTGTCGTGCGGTTTCCGTGTTGCAGTTGCCGAGGGCGATCAGGCCGACCGGGGCGTGGTACGCGCCTGCGAAGGTCGGCAGGTCCACACGGAGAGACGGGAGGGTGATGTCGTGGGCGGCGAGAGCGTCGCGCAGTTCCTCGATGCATAGGGTGATGTCGTAGGCGGTGGGGGGATTCTGACGTGGCCTCATGCACGTACGCCTTCCTGTGCACTCTGTGACGATTCACTCACACAGTGACGCGGCGCGACGTACCGTGAAAGAGGTTCAGGTTCCTGGGCGTGAACTGTGGAACACAGCACGGCAGTTGTGGAGTGAGGGCGACGGATCATGGTGCGGCGCAAGGACATCGACGGCTCGGAAAGCGTCCCGTGCTTCTACGGCAAGGAGTTGCGGTAGAAACGGGAGAAAGCAGGGCTCACACTTCAGCAGTTGGTCGAGGGCAGCTTCTACGGCCAGAGTCACCTGAGTGAGATCGAACGCGGCGAGCGCCGTATGCCACGCGGTCGTACGAGCGACACACCCTCTCGAAGCGCAGGAGAAGACGGACGCGAAGGTGAACGCCCGTCTCGAGCGGGCCCACCTCTTCGACGAGGACCACGCGACACCCGAGTACTGGGCGATCCTGCACGAGTCGCTGCTGCGGCTGGCAATTCTTCCGCCGGAACAGATGGCCGAACAGCTCGACCACATCGCGGCGTTGGCGCGTCGTCGCCGGATCACTCCACAGATTCTTCCGTGGAACTGCGGGGCGCATCCTTTCATGCTCGGCATGGCCAAGCTCATGACCTTCCCTGATGCCCCTCCCCTCGTATACACAGAGTCCCTCCACACTGGGGACACCATCGACGATCCGGCCCTCGTGAAGGAGTACCGCAAGTCGTACGATCGGCTCAGGGCCGCCGCTCTGCCGCCGGAGGCGTCCCTCGCCATGATCGAGGAAGCGGCTGAGGACTACCGAAATGGCAAGCACCGCCTTTGACCTGAGCACTGTGCGCTGGAGGAGAAGCAGCTACAGCAACGGCAGCGGCGGAGACTGCGTCGAGGCCGCCGAGGGCCTCCCCGCCATGGTCCCGGTCCGTGACTCCAAGACGGCCGAGGACGAGGGCCCCGTGCTCGTGTTCCCCCTGTCCGCGTGGACGGCCTTCGTCGCGGAGATCAAGCGCTGACGCGGTGTGACTGGCAGGTCCGTGCCACGCGGGTGACGTGATGGCCCAGGAACCGGCGGCTGTGGTGGAACACAACTGCCTTTCTCCCGCTCATCTCCGGTTCCTCAGGACTTCGCCGCCGGGTTATCCACAGGGCTGGGCGGGAGTGGTCCTGCCTTCGGGACAGTGGGGGCGTGGAACGCAAGGACTTGAGGGCGCTCGTCGACGGCGGTGTGTTGCTGACCTCGCGGGCGCTGGAAGCCGGCTGGCCTCGGGCGTCCCTGTTCCGGCGGCTCCGCTCGGAGGGGTGGGGCCGCGTTCAGGGCGGGGCATGGGCAGAACCGGGGAGGCAAGTCGACCTCGTCGTACGGCTGAAGGCGGCCCAGCTGGTCAGGCGGCAGCTCGTCGTGAGCCATGGCTCGGCTGCTCGCCTTTGGCAGATCGAGACGCTGGACGGCGGGAGGCCGGGCCGCCGGAGGCCGGCCGAGGATCCACGGCGTCCATTCCCTCTGGAATTCACCGACCCCAGGCTCAGCGCCCGGCAGGGCTTCGCCGGGGTACGGGTCCACCGCATCCCCCTCCCGCAGGTCGAGGTCGTCGAGCGGTCCGGCCTGCGTGTCACCGAGGTCCCTCGCACCCTCGCCGACCTCCTCCGAGCCGGCCCGAGGGACGACGCACTCGTTGCTGTGGAGTCCGCGCTCACCTACCGCAGGGTCGGCGGTGCACGCCGCGCCCCGCTCATCGCGCCGGCCTCCCTTGCCGTGGCCTTGGAGGCCCCGCTTCTCGGTGCCGGCAGGGCCCAGGAGTGGCTGGTGTTGCTCGACCCCCGTTCCGGCTCACCCGCGGAGACGATCGCCCGCCTGCGCATGCACGACGCCGGCCTCCATCCCGAAACTCAGGTCGAGGTGCGTACCCCCGACGGCCGTCGCCGCTATCTCGACTTTCTCTTCAGGGCTGAGGGACTGGCGATCGAGATCGAGGGCTACGCCTATCACGGCACTCGTGACGCCCATCGCCGTGACGTGGCCCGCTTCAACCAGCTCGCCCGGAGTCCGGACGTGCGGAGCCTACTGCGCTATACCGCCGAGGACGTCTTCCATCGCCTCTACAGATGATCCGCGAGATCCGTGCCGCACTGAATACCGGTGGAGGCCGCTTCGGTCCTGGTCCGTGCGACCCGCCAAGTTGATTGGCGGATCTGTGTCAGCGTGAGTCCCAATTGCCCACTCTGGCGGGATGTTCGGTGGGACTCTCCTGCCAATCGCCCCCCTCCCGAGCCCGAGGGGGATCCGGCAGCCGTCAAGGATCTCCGGGCCGTTCGCCCTCCCGACACCCGGCCGTCGTACCCGCCCGCCACGCTCGGGTGCCATGGCATCCGACCAGAGCGTGCCGGCCGGTCCCGGGCGGCCGTCGGCGATTGTCAGGTTCGTTCAGTTCGTGCCGCTGGGCGCGGTGGCCGTCGTGCTGCTCGACTCCGGCACCGACTTCTTCCCCGACGACCCCGTCGAGTCGGTCGTCGGGATCGTCACACCGACGCGGCTCGCCCTGCTGGCCGGGCTGATCGCCCTCGTCGTTCCCGTACGGGGGCGGGCACGGGCGCGGTTGCGGGACTTCCGGACCCGACTGGACGTGCCCATCGGCCTGTTGGTGGTGGCCGCGGGGGCGGCGACGTACCACGGCGGGCACGCCACGGCGCCGCTGCGCGGTCTGCTGACCGTCGTATGCTGCTACTACCTGGTCGTCGGAGTGCGCCGTACGCAGACCGAGTCGTGGCGGGCGATCGGGATCCTCGCGCCGGCCGGCGTCGCGGCGGCCGCCACCGCCGCCTTCTCGCAGGTGACCAACGAGACGCCGACCGGCTTCTGCCGGACCGGGCTGCTGACCGACATCGCCTGTGACACGGGCGGCGACGGCATCCTCATCCGGGCCACCGGAACCTTCTCCAACCCGAACCTGCTGGCCGCCTTCCTGGTGCTGCTCCTCCCCTTCGCGCTGCTCGCCGCCGTGTGCGTGGACGAGCGCACGGCCCGTACGGCGGTCGTGGTGCTGGTCGTCATCGGATACGGAGCCCTGCTGACCACCTTCTCGCGGGCCGGGTACGTCGCCGCTGCCGCCGGGCTTCTCGTGCTCGGCGGCGCCTACTGGCCGGCGCCCCGGCTCGCCGACCGGGCACGGCGCCGGCTGTTCGCCGCCCTGGGTGCCGTGGCCCTGCTCGTGGCGGCCGGCGCCATCTGGGCCGTGTCCCGGGCCGGGAACTCACTGGGTGTGCGGGGACGGGCCTGGGAAGCCGCCCTGCAGATCGCCGCCGACAATCCCCTCGGCGTCGGACTCGGCCGCTCCGGCGCCGTCATATCCGCCACCGCGCCCGGCGACCGGGTCTTCGTCCACGCACACAACCTCTGGCTCAACCAGCTGGTGGAGACGGGGCCCCTCGGGCTTCTCGCCATGACCGCCGTGGCCGTCGTCGCCCTGTCCTGCGCGGCCCGCGCCGCCCGCGCCAAGTCGGTCATCGGGACGGTCGGGCTGGCCTCGCTGACCGGGTTCTTCCTGGCGAGCATGATGGACCACCCGGCCAACCTGGACCGGATCGACGTGCTCTTCTGGTGCGTGCTCGCCGTCGTCATGGCCGAGGCGCCGACCGGGCGGCGCCGCGGCTCCGGTGCGCCCACGACCGTGGTCCCGGCGCAGGCGAAGCGGCCCCGGCACGGGCCCCAGCGCGTCGGTGCGCCGACCTGAGGGTCGGGACTCGGGCGGCCAGAGCCTCTTGCCGGGCGACACTCCGGCTCCGATCCCCTTCCGGCCGGCCGTCCCCGCCTGAGCCCACGGACGGCCCCTGCCGCCACGAGCCGCGTGCGGGCTCCGGCTCCGCCCGAGGGCCGCCCGCGGTCCTACCCCGAGCGGCGCCCCGCCTTGCCCCGCAGCTCCCCCTTCACCACCTTGCCGCTCGCGTTCCGCGGCAGCTCCCCCAGGAACTCCACCACCCGCGGCACCTTGTAGTTGGCCATCTCCCGTCGCGCCCAGGCGATCAGGTCGTCCCCGGTGAGCACCGCCCCGGGCCGCCGCACCACGTAGGCCTTCCCGACCTCACCCAGCCGCGCGTCGGGTACGCCGATCACCGCCACGTCCGCCACGTCGGGATGCAGGCCCAGGAGCTGCTCTATCTCCGCCGGGTAGGCGTTGAAGCCGCCGACGATGTACATGTCCTTGATGCGGTCGGTGATGTGCAGGTTGCCCGCCTCGTCCAGCACGCCCACATCCCCGGTGTGCAGCCAGCCGTCCTCCGTCAGCACTTCCGCGGTGGCCGCCTCGTCCTCGTAGTAGCCGCGCATGACGTTGAAGCCGCGGACCAGGACCTCGCCGGGGGTGCCGGCGGGCGCCGGTTCTCCTGTCGGGCCGGCCACCCGCACCTGAGTGCCCGGGATCGCGCGGCCCGACGTCGACGCGATGACCGACGGGTCGTCGCCGCGCCGGCACATGGTCACGATGCCGGTGGCCTCCGAGAGGCCGTAAGCCGTGAGGACCGTCTCGACGCCGAGTTCCCCGCGCAGGCGCTCCACCAGTTGCAGGGGCACGACCGCCGCGCCCGTCACCACCAGCCGCAGCGCGGAGAGGTCGTGGGCGTCGCGGGCCGGATGGTCGAGGAGGGACTGGTGCAGGGTGGGCGGGCCCGGCAGGACCGACACGCGTTCCGCCGCGATGTTCGCCAGGGCCGTGCCGACGTTGAAGACCGGCTGCGGGATCATCGTCGCGCCCCGCATCAGACAGGCGATCACCCCGGCCTTGTAGCCGAAGGTGTGGAAGAAGGGGTTCACGATGAGGTAGCGGTCGCCCTGCCGCAGTCCCGCCAGGTCGCACCACACCTCGTAGGCGCGCAGGGTCTGCGCGTGGGTGATCACCGCGCCCTTCGGGCGGCCCGTCGTGCCGGAGGTGAAGACGATGTCCGAGGGGCAGGAGCCGTCCACGGCCTCGGCACGCGCGCGTACGTCCGCCGCGCTCACCCCGTCCCCGCTCGCCAGGAAGTCCTTCCAGGTACGGAAGTCCGCCGGGGCGTCGTCCGACAGCACGACCACCTGCTCCAACTCCGGCAGCCCCGGCCCCTGAGCGACCGCCCTGCGCAGCGACGCCACGTACGACGTCCCCAGGAACGTGCCCGTCACGAACAGCAGCCGCGCCCCGCTCCTGCGCAGCACATCGGCCGCCTCGGTGCCCTTGAAGCGGGTGTTCAGCGGCACCAGCACCGCCCCGGCCGACACCGCGCCCAGCGCCGACACGATCCAGTCGAGGGTGTTCGGGGCCCAGATGGCGACCCGGTCGCCCGGCGCGACGCCGTTCGCCAGACAGGCCGCCGCCGAACGCTCGACGCGGGCGCCCAGTTCGGCGTACGAGATCCGTGTACGGCCCTCGACCACGGCCTCGACGTCCGCGTACCGCCCGGCCGCGGACCGGACGAGTTCCGGGATGCTGGCCCACTCCAAGTCACCGCGCACCACAGCCTCCAGACCCAGTAGCTGACTGCCCGTCAGATTAGCTGTAGCCTGACGCCCTGTCAGCAGCCGCTTCAGCATGCGGAGGTGCGCGCAGCATGACCGGAGTCAACGGGCTCAAGGACGCCACCGCGATCGTCGGCATCGGACAGACGCCCTTCGCCAAACGGCTCGCCGAGGACGAGAGAACCCTCGCGTGCCGTGCCGTCGTGGCCGCCCTGGACGACGCCGGAATAGCACCCGGCGAGGTCGACGCGCTCGCCAGCTACACCATGGAGGAGACCGACGAGGTCGAGCTGGCGAAGGCCGTCGGCTTCGGTGACCTCACCTTCTTCAGCAAGGTGGGGTACGGGGGCGGCGGTTCGTGCGCCACCGTCGCGCATCTCGCCGCCGCCATCGCCGCCGGGCAGGCGACGGTCGGGGTCGCCTGGCGGTCCAGGAAGCGGGGCAGCGGGCCCCGGCCCTGGCGCAACACCACCGCCCAACTGCCCACACCCGCCCAGTGGACCCGGCCGTACGGCCTCCTGCGCCCCGTCGACGAGATCGCCATGCTCGCCCGCCGCTACATGCACGAGTACGGGGCGACCCGGGACCACCTCTTCAACGTCGCCCTCGCCTGCCGGAACCGGGCCAACCAGAACCCCGCCGCGGTGATGTACGAACGGCCCCTGACCCGCGAGATGTACATGACCTCCCGGTGGATCAGCGAGCCGCTCTGCCTCTTCGACAACTGCCTGGAGACGGACGGGGCCCTGGCGTGCGTGATCGTCAGCCGCGAGCGCGCCCGGGACTGCCGGCACAAGCCCGTCTACGTCCACTCGGCCGCCCAAGGCCTGCCCGCCCAGCACCACGGCATGGTCAACTACTGGAACGACGACCCGCTCACGGGACCCGCGTGGACCGCCGCCCGGCACCTGTGGAAGCACTCCGACCTCACTCCACAGGATGTGGACGTCGCCCAGATCTACGACGCGTTCACGGCTCTCATACCGCTGTCGCTTGAGGGGTACGGCTTCTGCGGGCGGGGCGAGGGCGGGGCGTTCACGGAAGGGGGCGCCCTGGAGATCGGCGGGCTGCTGCCCCTCAACACCGGGGGCGGCGGACTCAGCGAGGCCTACGTCCACGGCTTCAACCTCATCAACGAAGGCGTCAAGCAGCTGCGCGGCACCAGTACCGCGCAGGTCCCCGACGCCGCCACCTGTCTCGTCACCGCCGGCGAAGGCGTCCCCACCTCCGCGCTGCTCCTGAGGAGTTGATCGAAGGATGCTCTCCCCCGTCACCGACCCCGACGGCGCCCCGTTCTGGCAGTACGCCGCCCAGGGCGAGCTGCGCGTCCAGGCCTGCGCCGACTGCGGCGAACTCCGCTTCCCGCCCCGCCCCTGCTGCCCGCACTGCCAGTCCTTCACGTGCGAATGGCGGCAGGTCGGCGGGCACGGGCGGATCTGGTCGTACGTCGTCCCGCATCCGCCCCTGCTGCCGGACTACGCGGAGCAGGCGCCGTACAACGTCGTGGTCGTCGAACTCGCCGACGCGCCCCGCATCCGCCTGGTCGGCAACCTCGTCACGGAACCCGGCGCCCCTCTCGACTCGCTCCCCCCGGACCGGATCCGCATCGGCGCCAAGGTCCAGGCCGTCTTCAGCGGGGCCGGTCTTGCGCAGTGGGTCCTGGAGCGGCCATGAGCCCGGCCGTCAGGACCGAGACCGACAAGGACACCGGCGTCGCCGTCGTCACCCTCGACCGGCCGGACCGCCTCAACGCCATCGACCTCGCCATGCGCGACGAACTGGTGGCGGTGTGGCGGGAGTTGCGGTTCGACGACGCCGTACGGGCCGTCGTGCTCACCGGGGCGGGGGAGCGGGCCTTCTGCACGGGGCTGGACCGGGAGGCCGCCGTCCCGCAGCCCGGCTCGCCGTACATGACCGACGATCCGCTGCTGCGGGTCGGCCCGAAGGCGAACGACCTGTGGAAGCCCGTCGTCGCCGCCGTGGGGGGCATGGCCTGCGGGGGCGCGTTCTACCTCCTGGGCGAGGCGGACTTCCTCGTCGCCGACCCGAGCGCCACCTTCTTCGACCCGCACACCGCCTACGGCATGGTCAGCGCCTACGAGTCGATGCTGATGGCGCTGCGCATGCCGTACGGAGAGGCGGCCCGGACGGCGCTCATGGGGAGCGCGGAGCGGATGTCGGCGCGGCGGGCCCATGAGATCGGGCTGGTCTCGGAAGTCACCGAGCCCGGCGGGGCGCCGGCCGCCGCGGTCGACTGCGCCGCCGTCATCGCCGGGTATCCGGCGGAGGGTGTGCAGGGGACCGTACGCGCGCTGTGGGCGGCCAAGGAAGCCGCCCTCGCGCACGCTTTCGCGCAGGCACCGCACCTGATCGCCCTCGGCAACCTGCCGGGCGAACGGCAGGCGGAGCTGTTCCGGGCGCGGCGCCGCGCCCACCGGGTCCGGTGAGGCTACTCCGACGTGCGTGTCACATCACCGAGTTCGCACGTGACGCCGCTGGTGGCGGCACCGGCGTCCGGGACGTACGAGGCGGCCACGTCCAGCGTGTCCGTGGAGCCCGGCGAGACGTACGGGATGGTGGACGCGCTGGTGCGCACGGTGCCGCCGGACGGGTCCTTGAAGGTGACGCCGAACTCGTAGGTGTAGGTCGTGATGCTGCTGGAGTTGGTGGCCTCGGCCCGGGCGACGATGCCCCGGCTCTCGTCGAACACACAGCTCTGGATCTTCACGTCCTGGGTGGCCTCGGCGGTCGCCGTCGCGTCGGAGCCCGAGCCGCCGCCCGTGGACGAGTAGTCGTCGTCATCGTCGTCATAGTGCGTGCTGCCGCCGCTCGTGCCACCCGAACTGCTCGACGAGCTGCTGGAGTTCGAGTTGCTGTCGCAACCGCCGCCGCTGGAGTGCCGTGCGCCCGTCAGGGCCACGACGACCCCCACGCAGACGGCCACAGCGCGGACATGGCGAAGCTTCACGTGGTCAACCCCCGTTGTCGTGATCGTGAGCACGTCACGTTAGCAGCGGCCCCGCGACAGGAACCGCTTACCCGGCGTGACGTCCCGTGCAAGAGCGGTGAAGATGGCCGCCCTTTACGGACGCCCGCCGTCCGGATCCGCTCCGCCTACGCGGTGCGGGCCGTGCCCGTGCCCTTCTCGGCGTCCAGGGCGTACACACAGCGGTCCTTGCTGCACGCGTACACGACGCCGTCCTGCACCACGGGCGAGCCGGTGATCTCGCCGCCGGTGGCGAGCTTCCAGCGCAGCCGGCCGTCGTCGGCCTTCAGGGTGTACAGCAGATGGTCGGTGGAGCCGAAGTGGATCCGGCCCTCCGCCACCGAAGGCGCGCCCACGATGTCGCCGCCCGCCTGGAAGCGCCACTTCGGCGTCCCGGTGACGGCGTCCAGGGTGTAGAGGCCCTTGCCGCTGCCGACGTGGACGTGGCCCCCGGCCACCAGCACCGGATCGATCGACGCGCGGGCCTCGGTGGCGATGCGCCAGCGGTCGCGGCCGTCGGTGGCGTCCAGGGCGTAGACCGTGCCGAGGTAGTCGGCGAGGTACACACCGCCGCCGGTCACCGCCGGGCCCGGCACGAAGGCCGGCGGGCACAGGAAGACCGCCGGGGCCTCGAAGTGCCAGCGGACCAGGCCGCTCACCACGTCGAGCGCGAGCACCCGGGTCCCGGCGGACACGTACACATAGCCGTCGTGCGCCTGCGCCACCCGCACCGGCACCCCGCCGCAGGAGGCGGCGTCGCCGATGGGGTACGACCAGCGCTCGTCGCCCGTCCGGGCGTCCAGGGCCTTGAGCCGGGCGTCCTGCCAGACGTAGACCGTGCCGTCGTACAGCGCCGGTCCGGCCTCCGGGGACTCGAAGTCGCTCTGCGCCCCGGTGATCTCCCAGAGTTTCTGGCCGTTGGAGGCCTCCCAGGCCTGGACGCCGCCGCCGCGCGTGCCGGTGATGACCGTGCCGCGCTCGGCCTTGAGGGAGTACACCCAGGCGTCCGTCTGCAGACGCCACAGATCCGCGCCCTCGCGGCAGTCCAGGGCGAACAGGGTGGGGCCGTCGGAGGCGTGGATACGGCCGTCCGCGACCGCCATCGACCAGGCGACGTCCCGCGTCTTGAAGCGGCGGCGGCCGGTGGCCACGTCGAGGGCGTGCACCTCGAAGGAGGTGACGTAGACCAGGTCGTCGGCGACGGAAGGGGTGCCCCACACGTCGTTCGACATGCGGAAACGCCAGGGCCGCCAGCCGGCCGCCGGTTCCGGGGCCACCGGCTGCGGTGCCGGTACGGCGGGGCCGACGGCAGGGTCCGTGCCGTTGACGCCGGGGCGGGGTTTGGACCAGGAGGCGACGAGGCCGGCTTCCGGCGGGGGCGCCTGCATGGCGGCGGCGCGGGCGTCGGCGACGCGGGGGCCGGGGCCGATCGGGACCGCGCCGCCGGCCAGCCGCACCGGGCCGGTGTCGGGGGCGCCGACCGGAACGGGCGCCGGCTGCGGGCCCGGAACCACCGGGTCGTGCGGGGGCGGGGGCGGAACCGGCGCGGGGGCGATGCGGCCGCCGCTGCGGCCGGAGGACGGCGCGGGCTTGGGCGCCGGGCGGCCGCCTCGGCGCGTCTCGATCAGGCTCACCGCCCGCTCGGGCAGCCACGCGGACGCCGTACCGCTGTCGTCGGTGCCGGAGCCGAAGAGGTGGGGTGCCAGCTGGGCCTGGAGGTCGGCCGGGTTGGGGCGGGCCGTGGCCTCCATCTGCATACAGGACTCGATCAGCGGGCGCAGCTCGTCCGGGAGGCCTTCGAGGTCGGGGCCCTCGCGCAGCAGCATGAAGACGGTCTCGACGGGGTTGGCGCCGTGGAAGGGCGGGTGTCCGGTGGCGGCGAACACGAGCATCGAGCCGAGCGAGAAGACGTCGCTCGCGCCGGTCACGCTGCGGGAGTCCTTCGCCTGCTCGGGCGACATGTAGGCGGGGGTACCGACGGCGACGTTGGTCATGGTCAAACGTGTGTTCGACACGCCGGACGCGATACCGAAGTCGATGACTCTGGGGCCGTCCTCGACCACGAGCACGTTGGACGGCTTGAGGTCGCGGTGAACGAGACCGGCACCGTGGATGGACTGCAGGGCCTCCGCGACGCCCGCCGCCAGCCAGCGCACCGCCTGGGCCGGGAGCGGCCCGCACTCGTTCACTATCTCCTCGAGGGAGGGCGCGGGCACGTACGCGGTGGCCAGCCACGGCACGGCGGCCCGCGGGTCGGCGTCGACGACCGCGGCCGTGTAGAAGCCGGAGACCGCCCGGGCCGCCTCCACCTCACGCGTGAAGCGGACGCGGAACAGCTGGTCCTCGGCGAGTTCCGTACGGACCGTCTTGATCGCCACGCGCCGCCCGGACGCCGAGCGCGCAAGATAGACCAGCCCCATGCCGCCGGCACCCAGCCGTCCGAGCACCTCGAACGGCCCGATCCTGCGCGGATCGTGCTGCGTCAGCTGATCCACCACTCTGCCTGCCACCTCCCCGTACGGGCCCCGTCACCCGCTTATGTACGCGACCCCGTGCAGCGTCTCACCACCGCACCGCCTTGGCGGCACGCACCCCGATTCTTCCTGTCCGAAGGCGTGGTGGCGAACCCGCGGGCGGAACGGGGTGTCTTGGGACAAAACCACAGCCCGTCGCCCCGCGGAAGCGCGGTTCGCATAGTGGGACGCCTGAGCCACCGGAGGCAGGAGTGCCGTCAGCCCTTGGGGACCCGCTCCAGAACGGCGAAGGACGCCCCCTGATCGTCGGTCACCACGGCGGCCCGCCCGTACGACGTTTCGAAGGGCGGCACCTGGATCCGTCCGCCGAGCCGGTTCACCGTGTCGAGGATCTCCTCGCAGTCCGCGACCCGGAAGTGGACGAGGAAGTGGGGCGGCATCATCGCCGAGAAGCGCTCCGCGACGGCCGCCCGCCCGAAGTCCGGTTTCGCGTCCGGCCCGAACAGGGCGTCGGCGAAGAGCTCGCCGTAGAAGTCGTTGGCGACCTCGATGTCCCGCGCGTACAGCTCCACCCAGCCGAAGGTGCCGATCTCGTGCCGGCGCCCGAAGCCCGGGTGCTCACCCTCCTGCCACAGTCCGAAGACGGCGCCCTCGGGGTCGGTGACCAGCGCGGCCGTACCGGCATCCGCCCCGACCTCCACGGGCGCGGTGACCACCTGTCCCCCGGCGCTGCGGATCCGCCCGGTCAGCGCCCGGGCGTCCGGGGTGGCGAAGTACACCGTCCACACCGTGGGCATCCGCCCGTCCGTCTTGCGGGAGAGGGCGGCCACCCGATCGCCGTCCAGCCGGGCCCATTCGGTGGAGTCGTAGGCCTCCTCGAAGTCCCACCCGAAGAGCTCACCGTAGAAGCGCTTGCCCGCCCGCACGTCGGCGAGCTGTGCCTCGACCCAGCACGGAACGCCCTCCGTGTATCCCGGTCCGTTCGCGGATGCCCTGTTTTCGGCCATGCGGCAAAAGTAACGGCGTCCTACGCACCTCGCAGACCAGGCACACCAGGCTCGCGATCCCCGTGCACCCCATTTGCAGTCGGCCGAATCGCGCCCCGATCACGCCTCGGTAAGCTGACGACATGACAGGACAAGTGCGTACCGTCGACGGCCGCGTGGCCGGCCGGCGAGGGCAGGCGACCCGGCAGAAGCTGCTCGACTGCCTCAGCGAGATGCTCAGCTCCTCCCCGTACCGGGACGTCAAAGTCATAGATGTCGCCCGGAAGGCGGGCACTTCGCCCGCCACCTTCTACCAGTACTTCCCGGACGTCGAGGGCGCCGTCCTGGAGGTCGCCGACCAAATGGCCACCGAGGGCGCCGGGTTGACCGAGCTCGTGGAGGGCCGCAGCTGGGTCGGCAAGGCCGGCTGGCAGACCGCGCAGGAACTCGTCGACGGGTTCCTGGAGTTCTGGCGGCGCAACGACGCGATCCTGCGGGTCGTCGACCTCGGTGCGTCCGAGGGGGACAAACGCTTCTACAAGATCCGTATGAAGATCCTGAACTCGGTCAACAACTCCCTGGCCGAGTCGGTCACTCAGCTGCAGGCCAAGGGCAAGGTCGACAAGGACGTCAACCCGGCCGCGGTGGCGGGTTCGATCGTCGCGATGCTCGCCGCGGTGGCCTCGCACCAGAAGGGTTTCCAGACCTGGGGCGTCAAGCAGGCCGAACTCAAGCCGAACCTCGCCCTGTTGGTGCATCTGGGTGTGACCGGCAAGAAGCCGACGAAGTAGCTCCCCGATTTTGAGCAAGTCCTGTCTGGCAGGCGGTGGTTCACCCGACGTGGGCCGCCGCCTGCCGTGCTATGCGGGCAGCGGACGGTCCCGCACGACGTGCTTCATCACCAGCGTCGACGTGAGCCGCTGCACCCCCGGCAGGGTCGCGAGCCGCTCGTCGTACAGCCGCTGGAAGGCGGCGAGGTCGGCGGTGGCCACCCGCAGCAGGTAGTCCGGCTCGCCGAACAGCCGTTGCGCGTCCAGGACATGGGGGATGTCCGCGATCGCCCGCTCGAATTCGGCGACCGTGTCCCGGTCCTCCTGCCGCATGGACACGAAGACCAGCGCCTCGAAGGTCAGCCCCACCGCCGCCGGCTCCACCACCGCCCGGTAGCCGCTGATCGCCCCCGAGCGCTCCAGTTCCCGCAGCCGCCGGTGGCACGGCGAGACGCTCAGCCGCACCCGCCCGGCCAGCTCGGTCACGGTCAGCCGCCCATCCTGCTGCAGCTCGGCAAGAATCTTCCGGTCCACGTCGTCCATAGAGAAGATATTTGCTCACAACTCGCGATCATGAGCAAACTTCGACAACACTTTCGGGCCATTCCCGCCTAATGTCCCCACTATGGACTCCGGACTGCTCCTTTCCTTCCTCGCCATCGACCTGCTGCTCGTCTGCGTACCGGGCGCCGACTGGGCGTATGCGATCTCCGCCGGGCTGCGTGAGCGCTCACCGGTGATGGCGGTGACGGGCCTGGTCACCGGGTACGCGCTGCACACCGTCCTCGCGGTGGCCGGCCTCGCGGTGCTGGTGGCGAGCGAGCCGGGGCTGCTGACCGCACTGACCGCGGCCGGCGCCGCGTACCTGGTCTGGCTGGGCTGGAGCGTGCTGCGCCGCCCGGGCACGCCGGGTACTTCCGAGGCGGCCGTGACCCCGAGCAGCCCGGCACGCGTCTTCCTGCGCGGTGCCACGATCAGCGGCCTCAACCCCAAGGGCCTGCTGCTCTACCTCTCGGTCATGCCCCAGTTCCTGGTGACCAAGGGCGACCACCTGCCGGTCCCCGCCCAGACCGCCGTCCTCGGCCTGCTCCACATGGCGTGCTGCGCCGCCGTCTACCTGACCGTGGGCCTCGCCGCCCGCTCCGTCCTCGGCGCCCGCCCGGCCGCCGCTCGGGCGGTCACCCGCACGTCCGGCGCGGCCATGCTCGGAATCGGCGCCTTCCTGCTCGTACAGCGCCTGGCGACGCTGTAGCCGTCAAGGCCGCCCGGGTTCCCCGTCCCTGCGGACGATCCTGAAGAGCCGGATCTCCCGCTCCACCCGGGCCTGATACGTGGCGTACGGCGGCCAGAACCGAAGCACCGTCTGCCAGGTGGCCGCCCGTTCCTCGCCCTCCAGCAGCCGGGCCGTCACGGGGATGTCGGTGCCCTTCCAGCTGACCTCGGCGTCCGGGTGGGCCAGCAGGTTGGCGGTCCAGGCCGGGTGGCCGGGGCGGCCGAAGTTGGAGCCGATGAGGATCCAGGTACGGCCGCCGTCCTCGGGCATGCACGCGAGCGGCGTGCGACGCGGCTGCCCACTGCGGGCGCCCGTCGAGGTCAGGATCACGCCGGGCAGCATCTGGGCGCTGAGCAGCACTTTCCCGCGGGTGAGCCGGTGGACGGCACGGTCGAGCGCGGGGATCAGATGGGGGGCGACCTTGGCGAAGCCCCGGGTCGACGACACCTTCTGCACGAGCCGCACGCCGATCACACCGCCACCTCCCGGGCCTCGGACGTCACGAAGAGCCGGGCCCGGTCGGCGGCATGCGCCCGCAGCCGGTGCACCGGCCCGAAGAGCAGCTCGTCGCCGGCGGCCCGCTTGAAGTACAGGTGCGCCTCGTGCTCCCAGGTGAAACCGATGCCGCCGTGCAGCTGGATCCCCTCGGCGGACGCGATTCGCAGCGCCTCCAGGGCCTGCGCGAGGGCGAGGCGCTCCGCGGGTGCCGCGCTGTCGACACGGCCCGCGCCCCCTGGGGGCGTTGCCGCCCACGCCGCGTAATAGGCCGCCGAGCGTGCCGCCTGCACCGCCACATACACATCCGCCAGCCGGTGCTTCACCGCCTGGAAGGACCCGATGGCCCGCCCGAACTGCTCCCGCTGTCCGACGTACTCCACGGTGCGCTCCAGTGCCCGGTCGGCGGCGCCCACGGCCTCACAGGCGAGGACGGCGGCGACCGCGTCCCCCGCACCGGCCAGGGCGCCCAGCACGGCGGTGCCGTCCCCCTCCCCCAGCAACTCGGCCGCCACGTCCCGCAGTTGTACCCGCCCCTGCGGCCGGGTGGCGTCCAGAGCGGTCTGCCGTACCCGTACGACCCCCGCCGCGTCCGCCGGCACCAGGAACAGCAGCGTCCGCGACCGGGCGAACCCCCCGGCGTGCGCGGCGACCAGCAGCAGCCCCGCGCTGTGCCCGTCCAGCACCTGGTCGACCTGCCCGTACAGCCGCCACCCGCCCTCGACCTGCCGCGCCTGCACACCGCCGGCACGTCCGCCGCCGGCCCAGTCACCCCCGTTGCCGCCGGTCAGGGCGAGCGCGGCGGCCAGCGCGGTGCCCGGAACGGCAAGGGTGGCGGTGAGCGCGCCGGAGGCGAGGCGCGGTAGCAGCGCGGCGCGCTGGGCCTCGGTGCCGAGGGCGGCGATCAGGGGTGCGGCGAGGACGGCGGTGGCGAGCAGCGGGGAGGGGGCCAGCGCCCGGCCCGTCTCCTCGCAGGCGAGGGCGAGTTCGGTCGCCGTGCAGCCGACACCGCCGTACTCCTCGGGAAGAGCCAGCCCGGGCAGGCCGAGCTGTTCGGCGAGGGCCGTCCACAGGGCCGGGTCGTGTCCGGCGGGGGTGTCTACGGCGGCGCGCAGTTCGCGGGGCCCGCAGCGGCTGTGGAGCAGCTCGCGGAGGGTGCGGCGGATCTCGTCCTGCTCGGGGGTGAAGCTGGCGTCCATGGGCTCTTGCCTCCGGCTCTTCCCTCCAGATCTGACGGACCGTCATATTAGGAGGGTGGCAGCGAGATGCACAGAGGTGGGAAGCAACGGGACTGGAGGCCTCACATGACTGCCGGGAGCCGGAAAGTAGCCGTGGTCGGAGTGGCCCTGGCCGACTGCGGCCGCGTGGACGACGCGACCACGTACGCCCTGCACGCCCAGGCGGCCCGCCGCGCCCTGGCCGACGCGGGACTGGGCCGGGAGGTGGTGGACGGCTTCGCGTCCGCCGGGCTCGGCACCCTCGCCCCCGTCGAGGTGGCCGAGTACCTGGGACTGCGCCCCACCTGGGTCGACTCCACCTCCGTCGGCGGCTCCACCTGGGAGGTGATGGCCGCCCACGCGGCGGACGCGATAGCGAGGGGGCACGCGAACGCCGTCCTCCTCGTCTACGGCTCGACGGCCCGCGCCGACATCAAGGCGGGGCGGCGGACGGGGAACCTGTCCTTCGGCTCCCGGGGCCCCCTGCAGTTCGAGGTCCCCTACGGCCACACGCTCATCGCCAAGTACGCCATGGCCGCCCGCCGCCACATGATCGAACACGGCACGACCATCGAGCAGTTGGCGGAAGTGGCGGTCCAGGCGAGGGCCAACGCGGCCCTGAACCCGGACGCGATGTTCCGCGACCCGATCACCGTCGACGACGTCCTGGACGGGCCAATGATCGCGGACCCCTTCACCAAGCTGCACTGCTGCATCCGCTCCGACGGCGGGGCGGCGGTGCTGCTGGCGGCCGAGGAGTTCGTACGTGACTGCCGTACGGCTCCGGTGTGGGTGCTCGGCACCGGGGAGCACGTCTCGCATGCGGCGATGTCGCAGTGGCCCGACTTCACGGTGGGCCCGGCGGCGGTCAGCGGACGCCTCGCCTTCGAGCGGGCCGGGGTACGCCCGGAGGAGATCGACTTCGCCGAGATCTACGACGCCTTCACCTACATGACCCTGGTGACGCTGGAGGACCTCGGCTTCTGCGGAAAGGGCGAGGGCGGGGCGTTCGTGGAGAAGGGGCGGCTGCTGGTACGGGGCGGAGAGCTGCCGGTCAACACGGACGGGGGCGGGCTTTCGGCCCAGCATCCCGGGATGCGGGGACTGTTCCTGCTGGTGGAGGCGGTGCGGCAGCTACGGGGCGAGGGCGGGGAGCGTCAGGTGCGGGGGCGGGGCGGGGCGTTGCCCCGTCTGGGTGTCGCTTCGGCGACCGGGGGATGGTTCTGCTCGTCGGGGACGTTGGTACTGGGGAGGGATTGAGCCGATCGAATCGAGAGGACTGCAGGCATGGCCCTGACCCGAGAAGAACGCGAACAGTTCCTTGCCGAGCCCCATGTCGCCGCACTGTCCGTCGACGCGGGCGCGGGGCGCGCACCGCTGACCGTGCCGGTCTGGTACCAGTACGCGCCCGGCGGCAACGTATGGGTCCTGACCGGACTGGACTCCCGCAAGCACCAGCTCATCCAGGCGTCCGGCCGGTTCACCCTGATGGTCGACCGCGTCGAACCCACCATCCGGTACGCGTCGGTCGAGGGCCCGGTCGTCGACACGACCCCCGCCACCCTGGAAGAGCTCCAGGAGGTCGCGGCCCGCTATCTCCCCGCCGAGAAGGTCGACGGCTATGTCGACTTCGCCTGGAAGAACCACGGCGAGCAGATCGTCATCCACATGCGGCCCGAACGCTGGGTTTCGTCCGACCTCGGTCAGCTGTGAGCCCGTGAGACCGTGAGACCGCCGCGGCACGTGACAATCGACGCATGGGAGATGACCTTCTTCATGAGCTGCTGAGGTCGCTGCGGGTGTGGGACCCGGCGGTCACCGAGCTGCCTGCCTTCGACCCGGCCACCGCACCCGCCGACCCGCTCGCCCTGTTCACGGCCTGGTTCGCCGAGGCGGTGGCGGCGGGGCAGACGGAACCGCACACCATGTCCCTCGCCACGGCCGGCGAGGACGGCCTGCCGGACGTACGGACGGTGATGCTGCACGGCGCCGACGCCTCCGGCTGGTCCTTCGCGACCCACGTCGACAGCCGCAAGGGCCGCCAGCTGACGGCCCGCCCGTACGCGGCCCTCGGCTTCTACTGGCCGGCCCAGGGCCGCCAGGTGCGGGTAAGGGGCCCCGTGACAGCCGCCCCCGCCCAGGACGGCCAAGCCGACCTGCACGCCCGCTCGACCGGCGCGCTGGCCGCCGCGCTCACCGGCCGCCAGAGCCAGGTCCTGGGCTCACTGGAGGAGTTGGCGCAAGCCTCCCAGTCGGCCTGGGAACGGGCGGGACGCGAGCCCGACGCTCCCGTGCCGACGTGGACGCTGTACCACCTGCGCCCCGACGAGGTGGAGTTCTTCCAGGGGGACGCGGGGCGCCGGCATGTGCGGCTCGACTACCGGCGCGGGGAGGATGGTTGGGTGAGGGAGCTGCTCTGGCCCTAGCGGTCGGCGTCAGTCGGGGAGCCGGATCCCGTTGACGGCGGTGTCGAACACCGGGCGGTACTCGTCCCACTGCGCGTCCGGTGCGGAGAGGTAGATGGCGTACTGGGTGTTGTCGGCACCGTTGATGGCCAGCTCGACCCCCCGGAAACCGCGCACCCTGCCCTGGAAGGTGAACTCCCAGTACCCGGCGGTCCGGCCACGGAAGGTCGTGCGGCTCATCCTGACCCGCTCGTAGCCCGCGTTGTCGCGCCGCGTCTGGGCCTCTTCGGTGTCACGCCAGTGCTGGAGCGGGTCGGCCCCCGCGAACTCGACCTCCTCGACCCTCAGGCCGACCAGCCCAGTCGGGTCGATGTAGGCGACCTCACCGGTTTTGGGCACCTTCTGGGCCTTCCAGCCGTCCGGCACGGGAACGGAGAAGTTCTGGCCGGCCTTCACGAGGTGGTACCCGGCGGGAACCGGCGACGGGGAGGCGCTCGGCTCCGGAGAGGTGCCGGACGCGGGCTGGGAAGGGGACCGCGGGGCGTCGTCGTCCGACGACGCGAGGCCGCCCCCCGGCCGCAGCAGCACAGAGCCCGTCACGGTGGCGGCGATCACCAGTGCCGAGGCGATCCACAGGGCCGTGCGGCGGCCTCGCTTCCGCCCCGGCGCGGCGTCGGGGGTGGTGGGGGTGACGGTGGGGGCAGCCGTGCGGGTGGCGTGCATCCGCTCCGGTCTCGTCGGCGGATCGAGCGGGGCGGTCGCCTCGCCGGCCACCCGGCCCAGGAGGTGCTCGGCCTCCTTGGCGGCCATGCGCCGGTCGGGCTCCTTCACCAGCAGCCCCTCGATCACCGGGGCCAGGTCCTCGGCGTTGCGCGGGGGCTCGTAGGTGTCGGTTGCGATGGCGTACGCCGTCTCGATCGCCGTGTCCCGGCCGAACGGGGGCCGTCCCTCGACCGCCTCGTACAGCGTCGCTCCGAGCGACCACAGGTCGGAGGCGGGGCCGGGCTCGGCGATCTTGCTGCGCAGCCGCTCCGGCGCGAGGTACTGGATCGAACCGACGAGTTCCCCGGTCCTGGTCAGGGAGGGCGATCCGGACTCCACCGCGATCCCGAAGTCGGTGAGGACGATACGCCCGTCGTTCCCGAGCAGCACGTTGGCGGGCTTGACGTCCCGGTGCAGCACGCCGACATCGTGCGCGGCGCGCAGCGCGGCGGCCATGCTGCGGCCGATCCGGGCGGCCTCGCCCGGCGGCAGCGTGCCCTGCTTCTTCAGGACGTCGCCCAGCGTGCGCGAGGGGATGTACTCCATGACGATGCACGGCAGGCCCTCGTCGTCGACGACGTCGTGCACGACGATCACATGGGGGTGGGTGATCCGCGCGGCGCTGCGGGCCTCACGGCGGGTGCGCTCGTAAAGGCGCTGGATCTCGTCGTCGTGCAGGTGCGGCGGGACGTGCAGCTTCTTGAGGGCGACATGCCGGTTGAGCAGTTCGTCCTCGGCCCGCCACACGGTGCCCATGCCACCGCGTCCGACGCGCTCCACCAACCGGTAGCGGTTGGCGATGAGCCGCCCCAGCTCGGACACCCTCCCCGAATCGGACACCCTGAGACCTACTTTTCCCCGTACACCCGAGCACTTTTCGAACAGATCGCAGTTGCACCTTAGCGCGCGCGGATTCCACGGCCAGGGGCGCCAGGGACGGACACTCAGATGCCCCGGGCCCCTAGATGCCCCGGGCCCCCCGGAAGTCGTACGCCGCGAAGTCGGCCACGGCCCGGTACCCGATGCGCTGGTAAAGGCTGTTGCTCGTCTGGTTGGCGAGGTCCGTGAAGAGCAGTACCTCACGCACCCCGGAGGCGAGCACGGCCCGGCTGACCTGGGCCGTGACCGCGCCCGCGTAGCCGCGTCCGCGCAGATGGGCCGGGGTGTAGACAGGGGCGACCCGGACCTGGCCGGCGACCACCGGGGTCACGCCGGCCATGGCGAGGGGGGTGCCGTCGGCGTCCTCCCAGATGGTGATGCCTCCGTAGGAGATCCGCGAGTCGGCCCACGCGGCGGCGTCACGGGCGGCGTGGTCGCCGACGGCCTCGATGAACTCGCCGTACCAGCACGTCAGTTGCTCCCGGTCCTCCTTGCCCGCGACCCGCGCCCGGCCGGCCGGGAAGGGCTGCGGCAGGGTCAAGTTGCCGAGCCGGTACAAGCGTTGGCTCTGCCCGGCCGTGGCCCGGCCGCCCGCGTGCCGGCGCCAGGCGGCGGCGAACGCCTCGGCGGTCTCGCGCGCCGCGATGACGCCGGGGACCGAGTGGCCGAGGGCGACCAGGTGGGCGGCGAGGGAGTCGGCCTCGTCGGGGGTGAGCGGGGTGACGTTCAGCCGGTAGGGCGGGGTTCGGAAGTAGGCGGCCCGTACCTGCCCGCCCACCTCCAGCACCCCGAAGACCGGCGCCTCGTCGCCGTACGCACGCAACCCGCTGGTGCGCAGCGTCTCGGTCACCGTCAGGACGACGGTGTGCAGATCGGGGCGTGAGCGCAGGAAGCCACCGGCGTGGGAGAGGAAGCCGGTGAGATCCTGGGTGCAGTACCAGTCGTCCGGGCGCATACCTCATGATCCCGCGCCCCGGCACCGACTGTGCACCCTTTTCCTCTGTGGATACCAACCCGACACAAGACCCCACTCCCAGGCGGGGGTTGAGGGGCTCGGGGTTCACGGGCCTGCGGGTCTACAGGTTGACGTTCGAGTCCGCGTCCCGGCCCGTGTCCGAGTCGAGGTCCGGGTCCGGGTCCGGGTCTGGGTCCGTCGCCAGCCGCGCGTGCAGATGGACGTCCCGGTACGCGTCCTGCCGCCCCGCCTCCCACATCGCGCCGCGCTGGGTCCCTTCGTACCGGAAACCGCACCGCTCGGCGATGCGGCAGGAGGAGTCATGGCCGACGGCATGGCCGAGTTCGAGACGGTGCAGGGCCAGGCCGGGCTCGGCGAGGGCCCATTGGGCGACGAGGGTGAGCGCGTGGGTGGCGACACGGCGGCCGCGGGCCTCGGGGAGCACCCAGTAGCCGACGCGGCCGGAGCGCATGATCCAGTCGATGACGTTGACGGCGACGTGTCCGACTGCGGTGCCGGTCGCCGCGTCGGTGACGCAGTACGCCGCGGAGGCGCCCTCCCGCATGTTCCGTGCCGTGTCACGCAGGGACTCCCGGGCGCTGTCGAGGTCCGTCGTGATCCGCAACGGGGTGTTCCAGCGCCGGAACTCCGGGTCGCTGCGGCCCCGGAACCAGGTCGCGGCGTCGTCCTCGGAGTCCGGGTCCCAGGGGCGCAGGCGCAGGCCGTGGCCGTGCAGGTCGGGATGGGCGTACAGGTGGGGGTGCGGGTGGGGGTACGGGTGACCGGCGGGGCGTATGTCGGGGTGAGGCATACGGCCATTGAAACCCGCGTGGGTCAACCGGCAGCCCGGAACACCGGTACCCCGTCCCGGAAGACGACCGACAGTTCCATCCCGGCCCGCAGCCGCCCGGCGTCCGCGCACTCCACGACCTCGGTCATCATCCGCGGCCCCTCGGCGAGATCGACCACGGCGGCGACGTACGGCGTCCGCTCCCCGAAGGGCGGCAGGTCGTTGCGGTGCACGACGGACCAGGTGTAGAGGGTGGCCCGGCCGCTCGCGGGCTCCCACGCCACGTCCTCGCTCCAGCAGTGGGGGCAGAACTCGCGGGGGTAGTGGTGGGCGCGGGCGCAGGCGCGGCACGTGCGGATGATCAACTGCCCCTGCGCCGCCGCGTCCCAGTAGGTGCGGGTGAAGGCGTCGGCCTCCGGGATGTCGTATCGCTGCCCGCTCATCAGCGCTCCCCCATCAGAACAACACCGCCAGAACAACACCCGTCAGAACAACACCGGCCAGAGCAACACCGGTCAGAGCAACACCCGTCAGAACAACCCCAGCGCGCTGTCCACCGACCACGACTGCCACGACATCCCGAACAACGCGACCACCGAGATCAGCGCCATCATCGAGTTCTGCCCCTGCTCGCCCCAGTCGTGGATCATGAGCGTGAAGTAGAGGACGTTGAGCAACAGCCCGCCGACAAGGGCGATCGGGGTCAGAAACCCGAGGATGAGCCCGAGCCCGAGGGCGAACTCCGCGTACAGGACGACGTACGCCATGGTCCGCGGCCGGGGTGTCACGACGGCCTCGAAGCCGGACCGTACGGCGTTCCAGCGGTGCTTGGCCGCCACGTCCGCCGCCCAGGAGATCCCCGCCCCCTCGAACCAGCTCTTCTTGTCCTTGTGCCGCCAGCTCTCCAGCCACCACACCCCGAGGCCTATGCGGAGCACGGCCAGCCATTCCGCACCTGTGAGCCAGATCGCGTCCATGGATCTGACGGTACGTCAGATAAGAGGAGCCTGACAATCGCCTGTGCATCCCGGATGAGTTCAGTCAAGCGCAGGAGTGTGGTCATGGGGATCGGGGCGACCGCAGGGGTCGCGGCGGTCGGAGGCATCGCCCTGAGCGCGCAGGCGTCGAGCGGGTCGAGCGGGTCGGGATCCTCCGGGGCGTCCTCCGGGGCGTCCTCTGGGTCGCCCTCTGGGTCGCCCTCGGGGTCGCCCTCGGGGTCGCCCTCGTCCGACGCCCTGGCCTTCGACAAGGACGCCTACTCGACCCTGACGACGACCATCACGGACGCCGACGGGGTCGAGCACGACGTGGAGTACCGCTTCTACAAGGCGATCACCTACGTCGCGAAGCCGGTCGACGAGAAGTACCAGAGCCTGAACGTGAGCGTCCCCGTGAAGATCGACGGTACGGCCGTCGACGCCACGCACGCCCCGATCCTGTTCGCCAACTCGGTCGGCGGCTACATGCCGTCGTCGGTCGCGGACGCGACGGGCGTGGGCGGCGGCGGGACGACCAGGGCGCCGGGTGGGGGCGCGCCGAACGCCTCCGCGTCGCCGAGCACCTCCGCGTCATCAGCCTCCGTCTCGCCGAGCGCCTCCACTTCGGCCTCGGGTGAGGTGGCTTCCGGCGGCAACGGCATGGTGAACGCCCAGGGCGGAATGGTCAGCCTCCCCAAGCTGGCGCTCGCGGCCGGTTACGTCGTCGTCGAGCCCGGCGCCCGCGGTCGTACGCTCAAGAACTCCGCCGGCGAGTACTACGGCGTCGCCCCCGCGGCGATCGTCGACCTCAAGGCCGCCGTCCGCTACGTGCGGTTCAACAAGGACCGCATACCCGGCAACGTCGACCGCATCGTCTCCTCCGGCACCAGCGCGGGCGGCGCCCTGTCCTCCCTGCTCGGCGCGTCCGGCGACAGCCCGCTCTACGCCAAGCACCTCAAGGCGGTCGGCGCGGCCGACACGAGCGACGCCGTCTTCGCGACCGGCGCCTTGTGCCCGATCACCGACCTGGAGCACGCCGATGGTGCCTACGAGTGGAACTGGGGCTCCAACGCGACGAGTTCGCGTTCGACCTGTCGACGGGCGAGAACAACCTCTTCGGCCTCGGCACCACCCAGGCCCGCCACTTCACGGCCTACGGCGCCAAGAACGACAGCACGGGCCTGAGCAGCAAGCGGGTGCCGAGCGACATCCCCGACACCCTGCGGCTGATGAACCCGATGCCCTTCCTGGTCGCGCAGCCCAACCCGCACCGCAGCAAGCACTGGTGGATCCGCCTCGGCACCAACGACTCCGACACCTCCCACACCGTCTCCGCCAACCTCGCCGCCGCCGCCCACACCCTCGGCGACGACGTAAGCCACCTCTACTACTGGGACGAGGGCCACGGCGCCAACTCGGACCCGGGCGACTTCATCGAGTGGGTCGCCAGGATCAGCGGCTACAAGGCCAAGCGGTCCGCCGGGTAACCACCCGCTGAGGCAGCCCCTCAGAACGCGGTACCGGTCTCCCGTCATGACTCCGGCCACCGCCCGCGACGCCGGGACCGGCACACGACCGGGCCCGGCGTCGTGCCGTGTTCCTGCTGTTTTCCGCCGTGAGGACGTAGCTTTCGGTCATTGTTCGACCAGTCACCCCCGGTGCGCGCCTTGTGCTGGTTTGCGATATGGCGGCGCTCCCCGTGTCCGAGGACGATGCCCCTCTGCGTCCGCCACCGACTGTCGTCGTGGCCGACACCAGGAGACACGGGGGTGGAACTTGTCATTTGCGGAGCACCAGTCTGTGTTCTCAGCGCCCGCAGTGCCTTTGGGTGCCGCGACCGCCGCCCAGGAAGTGATCAGGCACGGTGCGTACACCGAAGGCATCACCCGTCGGCTGAGCGCCACCGCCTTCGCCCGTACGGACTGGCTTGCCGCACTCCGCACCGTACTGACGCAGCTGTGGCAATCCCTGAAGGCCGGCGTCCTGAAGCGGCTGCGATGGCTCGTTCCCGCCAGCGAGGCCGAGAAGTCGGCCGGTTCGTCGGAGCCGACCCCGCCCATGGTCGTGCTGGGAGAGGACTACGCCGTCTGGGTCCGCCGTCGGATCAAGAAATCCGCGCGGCCGGTCCCGGTCTACGGCTTCCACCAGGAGCCGGTGGTGCACGCGTGCGATCGTGCCATCCAGCACATGCGAAGACGTCGCGCGGCGATCGTGCTCGTGGTCACGGTCGTCGTCTGGCAGGCCATCACAGGTGCTCTCACCGCCGGCCAGGCAATTCTCGCCCTGCTGGCAGGGACTTGGGGCGTCTACATGGTGGAGCGCTACCTGGCGCAGAAGCGTCTCAATGCGCTCCTGGCCGGAGAGCTGCGCGCGCCGACAACAGCCGTGCAGGCTCATGCTCTGCCGTACTTCCACGAGAGTGGCCCGAACGGCGGCAGGCACCGGTTCCTCGGAGCGGGGCTTCAGGCATGGCAGGAGGCCGTCATCGGCATCGATGTCGAGCCCGCGCCCGAGAACCAGGACGACGATGACGACAGGAACGGCCACCTCTCGGGCCTCGGCTCACCAGCGCCAAAGGCGGGCCAGCCCGACATGGCCGAGGTGGCCAAGGCTGTCCTGGACGCATTGGCGAAGCACAGCAAGCCGGTGGCACGTAAGCCACTGAGGCACTTCACCGCCGCCCAGCTGCATGCCCACATCGCACGCCGACTGGACGATCCGGCACCCTCACATCACCGCGATCACCCGAAACCACGGGTTGAGGTCATCGGGATCGCCGGCATCCACCACAAACGCTGGGACCAGATCGACGACGACACCTGGCGCAGTCTGAACGCCCTCGCCCTGGACAACATCGGCGAGAAGCCTGCCGAAGAGATCGCCCGCCGCTACATCTGGGCCCGCGTCACCGCCTGGAACGGCGACCTCGTCGGCGCCATACTCGTCCACTTCGCCTACCAGGGCGGCTTCCTGCGCGTCACCGTCCGCCCGCACGTCATGGGCCCGCTCCACCCGGAGGTGGCCGGCCTCGGCTCTACCAGCCCACGCACACTGAGGTGGCTGGGCCGCGCCGCGTTCAACGCACTCATCGACGTCTATGTCGGCTTCGACCGGCTCATACGCCGCAAGGCCCGTAAGCGCCCCGAACTCGACACGGGCAGTGGTCCGGTCAGCCTGCGCGAGGTCTACAGCGTCCGCCGGCTGGAGGACATGCACATGCACGACGACGCGCGCTACTACGTGCAGATGATGCAGCGCCGGGTCTTCGACTCCACCGAGCTCTTCCTGCGCGACCACAACGTGGACATCGCCGCCTACCGCCAACAGTCCACCGCGATCTACAACTTCGGCGTGATGAACGGTGGCACCATGACCGGTCCGGTCCAGGCCACGCCGTTCTCCGTCGACCCCTCCATGACGAACTGACCACCAGCCCGCCAGGAGCCCCGCATGTCCATCCGCCGCCAGCCCGACCCGAGCCCGAACGGCGCCAACTTCGGCATCATCAACAACGGCCACATGACCGCGCCCGCCCAGGTCGCGCCGTTCTCCCAGAACGCCACCCAGACGAACAACATCACCACCGAAGCCGTCGACAGGGCCCGTGACAGCATCGATGACCTGCGACAGCGTTTGGAAGAACTGCGCGGCCAGTACCCCGAGGTGGACGGCGCCCTGCGCGACCTCAACATGATCGCCCCGCGCCTGGACGAACCGGAGCGCGACCCCGGCACCGTGCGGTACATGCTCGATATCCTCGTCGAACGATGCGGCGGCATCCCCGGCGTCCTCGCAGCCGCACAGCTCGTCCAGTCGACCGTGACGGCACTTCTGCCCGGCTCGTGACGACTCATTTGCCTGCAGCCTGATCTGGGAAACTGGCCCGAACCGTCAGCCCTTTCTACGGAAAGCGCCCAACCGCGTAGCCCAGTGATCCGCTCGCCCACCCCTCGACTCGCACAATCGGTCGCCCAACGCTGACTGCATCACGCAGCGATATTCGAGTCGACAGTCGACGTACAAGGTCGTGTTACGCCCTCGTAGCGGGCAACGAGCCACACACGAAGCGGAGCCCATAGGGCCGGGCTTCCCATGCCATATCCGGACCCGCCCCACCCCCACCCCACCCCCACAACCAGGAGACCTACGCCACAGAACCCACCCACCCCTCGTACAGCCGTGATCGATCCGCAACCAATTCCGGTCTTGACCGAGACCCATCAAGCGGCTGCGTGATTACGCTCGCGAACATGGCCGACTCCATAGCGTCCCCGACCCCCACGGACCGCCCCGTCTACGTCATCGGCGGCGGCCCCGGCGGACTCTCCGTCGCGCACGCGCTGCGCGCCCGGGGACTGCGTGCGGTGGTGCTGGAGAAGTCGGACCGGGTCGGCGCCTCCTGGCGGCGCCACTACGACCGGCTCCATCTGCACACCACCCGACGGCTGTCGGGCCTGCCCGGACTGCCGATACCGCGTCGGTTCGGGCGTTGGGTGGCCCGGGACGACGTGTCGCGCTACCTGGAGAAGTACGCGGAGTTCCACGACCTGGAGATCGTCACCGGCGTCGAGGTCTCCCGCGTCGAGCCCGCCCCCGACGGCTCCGGCTGGCTGCTGCACGCCACCGGCGGCCGTGAACTGACCGGCGCCGCCGTCGTCGTGGCCACCGGCCACAACCACACCCCGCGCATCCCGGACTGGCCCGGCCTGGACACCTACAGCGGTGAGTTCCTGCACGCCGGCGAGTACCGCAACCCGGCGCCCTACGCCGACCGCGACGTCCTGGTCGTCGGCATCGGCAACACCGGTGCCGAGATCGCCGTGGACCTGGTGGAAGGCGGCGCCTCGCGGGTGCGGCTGGCCGTGCGTACGGTGCCGCACATCGTGCGCCGCTCCACCGCCGGGTGGCCCGCCCAGCGCACCAGCATCCTCGTACGGCGGCTGCCGGTCGGGCTCGTCGACCGGCTCGCCAAGCCCGTGGCGAAGCTGAGCGTGCCGGACCTGTCGGCCCAGGGGCTGCCGCGCCCCGACTCCGGGCTCTACAGCCGGGTCAAGGAAGGCGCGATCCCGGTCCTCGACGTCGGCCTCATCGACGCCGTACGCAAGGGCCGTATCGAGATCGTGGCCGCCGTCGACGGCTTCGAGGACGGGAAGGTCCTCCTCGCCGACGGCACCCGCGTCTCGCCGGACGCCGTCATCGCGGCCACCGGCTACGTCCGCGCCCTGGAAGGCCTCGTGGGCCACCTCGACGTCCTCGACCCCCGCGGCAAACCCGTCGCCCAGGGCGCCCGCACCCCCGCCAACGCCCCCGGCCTGTTCTTCACCGGCTACACCAACCCCATCAGCGGCAACCTCCGCGAGATGGCGATCGACGCGCAGAAGATCGCGAAGGCCGTCGCCCGCGGCGCTGACGGTGACAGGGATGGCGGCCGGCGGGTCTCCCGGCTGCCGGTCTGACCCTGGGTGGCCCTCCGGCCTCTTCCTCCCTCGAACACCTCAACTCCCCTCAACTCCCCTACATGGATCTCGCGTTACTTGAGGGCCAGAAGTTACGCAAGGGCTGTACCGCGCCACCGCACGGAGCCAGAATGTGAGCCCTGTTCACCTTTCCGTTCCGGCTCCACTCCCTCTCGCTACGACGGAGGACGCACGTGGCAAGCGAAAGACAACTCCCCCGGGTTTCCGGGACTTCCCCCGCCCTGGGGTCCCCCGAGGCTCAGGCCCCCAAGTCCCCCAAGCCCCTCAAGGCCCCCAAGTTCTCCCGGCGTTCCCTCCTCGGCAGCGCCGCGGCCGCAGCCGGTGCCGCGACTCTCACCGTGACCGGCGCCGGTACCGCCTCCGCGGCCACCCGCGACGTGGATGTCGCGATCGTCGGCGCCGGTCTGGCCGGCCTCACCGCGGCCCGCGACCTGGTGGCGGCCGGCAAGTCGGTCGTCGTCCTGGAGGCCCGCGGCCGGGTGGGCGGCCGGGTGTTGGGGCTCGACCTTGCGGGCGGCGGCGTCACCGAGGGCGGCGGTGAGTTCATCGGCCCCACCCAGGACCGCATCAAGGCCCTCGCCGACTCCCTCGGCGTGGAGACCTTCACCACCTACAACACCGGCAACAACCTCCTCTACAAGGACGGCAGGAAGACCCCCTACGCCACCGACGGCATCCTCGGCGCGGTCCCGCCCATCGACGCGGCCGGCCTCGCCAACGCCGCGATCGTGCAGGCCACGCTCAACGACCTGGCCAAGAAGATCCCGGTCGACGCGCCCTGGACGGCGGCGAAGGCCGACGAGTGGGACCGGCAGACCTTCGAGACCTGGCTGCGCGCCAACGCGGTCATCCCGTCGGCCAAGTTCCTCTTCGACGTGGCGTGTACGTCGATCTTCTCGGCCGAGCCCCGTGAGCTCTCCCTCCTGTTCGTCCTCTTCTACATCGCCGCCGCCGGCAACGCGTCCGCCCCCGGCACCCTGGAACGCCTCACCGAGACCGCTGACGGCGCCCAGGAACTGCGCTTCGTCGGCGGCTCCCAACTGGTGCCCGTCAAACTCGCCGCAGCCCTCGGGGACCGAGTGGTGCTGAGCGCCCCGGTGCGCACGATCAGCGAGTCCGGCGGCGGTTACATCGTCACCGCCGACGGCATCACCGTCACGGCCAGGAAGGTCGTCGTCGCCGTGCCTCCGCCCCTCGCCGCCCGCATCACCTACGCGCCCCTTCTCCCCGCCGCCCGCGACCAGCTCACCCAGCGCCTGCCGATGGCCTCGGTCGGCAAGGCGATCGCGATCTACGACACCCCCTTCTGGCGCGCCGACGGCTTCAACGGCCAGGTCGTCAGCGACACCGGCGTCATCAGCTCCACCTTCGACAACTCCCCGCCCGACGCCTCCTATGGCGCTCTGATGGGCTTCATCGAGGCCGACGAGGCCCGCAAGCTGGACGCGGCGAGCGAGGCGGAGGTCCGGGCTGCCGTGCTGAAGGACTACGTGACGTACTTCGGCGAGAAAGCGGCCTCCCCCACCTCCTTCGTGCTGCAACGCTGGAACAACGAGGCCTACACCCGCGGCGGCCCCGTCTCCATCGCCGCCCCCGGCGTCCTGACCCAGTACGGACCCGCCCTGCGGGAGCCGGTCGGCGGTATCCACTGGGCCGGGACGGAGACCTCCACGCACTGGATGGGCTTCATGGACGGGGCGGTGCGGTCGGGAGAGCGGGTGGCGAAGGAGGTACTGGCGGTGCTGTGAGCGGGGCCCGCAGACCGGCGCACCGACATCGCCCCCCGACCTCGACCCTGACGTCGACCCCGACGTCGCGCCCAACTTTGCGTGCACAGCCGTTCCTGACATGGTGTCAGTTCCTTTAATCTGACACTGCGTCAGTTAATCGCTGTCACACAGGAGCGGGCGGACCGATGCTTGGATCAACCCACGGCACCCTCACCACCGACTCCCGCCGGGCCCGGGTCATCGCCTGTGGCGAGCAACCCGGGCCCGCCGTCCACGGCCGGCCGGCCGAGGTCGACGATCTCGACGTCAGCGGTCGTCCGCTGTACTGCGACGTGCCCGATCTGGGCCGCTTCTTCCGGCCGGAGTCGGTCGCCGTGATCGGCGCCTCGGACGCCGACGGCCGGCCGAACACCGGTGTCACCCGCCAGCTGATCGCCTGGTCCGAGCGGGTCGGCGCCCGGCTCCATCCGGTGCATCCGAGCCGTCCTTCGGTCTTCGGCATCCCCTGCTTCCCTTCCGTCGCCGACCTGCCCGAGCAGATCGATCTCGCCGTGCTGCTGGTCGCCGACCCCCTTCCGGTGGTCGAGGAACTGGCCGAGGCCAAGGTGAAGTTCGCCGTCGTCTTCGCCTCCGGGTTCGCGGAGACCGGCGAGGAGGGCGCCGCCGCACAGGACCGGCTCACCGCCGCCGTCGAACGGTCCGGCATACGGCTGCTGGGCCCCAACACCAACCTCAACGCCTTCGAGCGGTTCCGGGACGACCTGGACGGTCCCGCGATCGCCCTGATCACCCAGTCCGGCCACCAGGGCCGCCCCGTCTTCGCCCTCCAGGAACTCGGCATCCGCCTCACCCACTGGGCACCCACCGGCAACGAGGCCGACCTGGAGACCGCCGACTTCATCTCCTACTTCGCCGAGCAACCCGACGTGGGCGCCATCGCCTGCTACGTCGAGGGCCTCAAGGACGGCCGCTCCTTCCTCCTCGCCGCCGATCGCGCCGCCCGCCGCAAGGTGCCCGTCGTCGCCGTGAAGGTGGGCCGCACCGAGACCGGCGCCCGCACGGCCGCCTCACACACCGGCAAGCTGACCGGCGCGGACACGGTGGTGGACGCGGCGATGCGGCAGTACGGGGTGATCCGGGTCGACGGCCTGGACGAACTCCAGGACACAGCCACCCTGTTGGCCCGTGCCCGGCCGCCCCGCGCCGACGGCGTCGTCGTCTATTCGATCTCGGGCGGCACGGGAGCGCACTTCGCCGACCTGGCGACCGAGGCGGGGCTGCCCCTGCCGGTGCTGTCGGAGGCCAGGCAGGCCGAGCTGCACCAGTGGATACCCGAGTATCTGAGCGTGTCCAACCCGGTCGACAACGGCGGGCACCCGGTCGGGGACTGGCGTGGCCGGAAGATCATCGACTCGATCCTCGACGACCCGCAGGTCGGCGTCCTGATCTGCCCGGTCACCGGGCCCTTCCCGCCCCTCAGCGACCAGCTCGTCCAGGACCTGGTGGACGCCGCCGAGCGGACGGACAAGCTGGTGTGCGTGGTGTGGGGGTCGCCGGTCGGCACCGAGCCCGCGTACCGAGACGTCCTGCTCGGCTCCTCGCGCGTGGCCACCTTCCGGACGGTGGCGAACTGCATCACCGCCGTCCGCGCCTACCTCGACCACCACCGCTTCGTCGCCGGCTACCGCTCCCCCTTCGACGAGGCCCCGCGCACGACCTCGCCGTCCTTCCGCAAGGCGCAGGCACTGATACGCCCGGGCGAGCAGCTGAGCGAGCATGCGGCGAAGCAGCTGCTGCGGGCGTACGGGATCCGTGTCCCGCGCGAGCAGTTGGTGACCAGCGCGGCGGCTGCCGTACGGGCCGCGGGGCTGGTGGGCTACCCGGTGGTGATGAAGGCGTCCGGCGCGCGGATCGCCCACAAGACCGAGCTCGGCCTCGTCAAGATCGGACTGACCTCCGCCAGCCAGGTCCGGGACGCCTACCGAGAATTGACCGACATCGCCCGCTACGAGGACGTCTCCCTGGACGGTGTCCTGGTCTGCCAGATGGTCGAGCGGGGCGTCGAGATGGTCGTGGGCGCCACGCACGACGACCTGTTCGGACCGACCGTGACGGTCGGGCTCGGCGGGGTGCTCGTGGAGGTACTCGGCGACACCGCGGTGCGTGTGCCGCCCTTCGGGGAGGAGCAGGCGCGGGACATGTGCGCCGAATTGCGCGGGCGGGCCCTCCTCGACGGGGTCAGAGGGCGGCCCCCGGCGGACCTCGACGCGCTCGTGGAAGTCGTCCTGCGTGTGCAGCGCATGGCGCTGGAGCTCGGGGACGACCTGGCGGAGCTCGACATCAATCCGCTGATGGTGCTGCCCCGGGGGCAGGGCGCGGTGGCACTGGACGCGTTGGTGGTGTGCCGCTGACATGGATGCCGACCGCAGGGATACCGACGGCAGGAATGCCGACCGCACGCATACCGACACTGAGATGGACATGCCCGATTCCCCCCGTGTGCCCGGAAATTCCGTCGATTCATTGGTACAGCACGCCACTGACAACCAGGTCTGCCGCATCACCCTCAACCGCCCCGAAACCCTCAACGCCATCACCCCTGACCAGCGCGAACGCATCATCGAACTGCTCACCGACGCCTCCGCGGACCCCGGCGTACGGGCCGTCGTACTCACCGGAACGGGCCGGGGTTTCTGCGCCGGCGCGGATCTTCGGGGCGGGTCGGCGGCCGGCGAGCGGGTCCCCGGCGACGTCGCCCGCACGATCCGCGTCGGCGCCCAGCGGCTGATCTCGGCCGTACTCGACTGCGAGAAGCCGGTGATCGCGGCGGTGAACGGCACGGCGGCCGGCCTCGGGGCGCACCTCGCCTTCGCCTGCGACCTCGTACTGGCCGTCGAATCCGCCAAGTTCATCGAGGTGTTCGTGCGACGCGGCCTGGTGCCCGACGGCGGTGGCGCCTATCTCCTCCCCCGTCTCGTCGGCCCCCAGCGGGCGAAGGAGCTGATGTTCTTCGGCGACGCGCTCACCGCCGCCGACGCGGAGCGGCTCGGGCTCGTCAACCGGGTCGTGCCCGGCGGGGAGCTGGACAAGACGGCCAGGGAGTGGGCGGCCCGCCTCGCCACCGGCCCGACCCGTGCCCTCGCCCTCACCAAACAGCTCGTCAACGCCTCCCTCGACTCCGACCGCACCACCGCCTTCGCGGCGGAGGCGGCCGCGCAGGAGATCAACATGACGACGGATGACGCCCAGGAGGGGGTGGCGAGTTTCGTGGAGCGCAGGAGCGCCGAGTACCGGGGGCGTTGAGTTCGGGGCTCAGCCCCGCACCAGGATCCACACCTCACCGGCATCCGGGTCGCCGAACTGGGCGAAGAGCTCGGGGGCGCCCTCCGTGCCGCCGATCTTCCAGTACGTCTGCCGCCCGCATCCGCTGTCGAGTCGTACGACCACGGCGTCACGGTCACCGGTCCTGCCTGTCGACCAGTTACCGGTGCCCTCGCACACGGCGTAGGGCGGGTTGGTGAACCAGTCACCGGACTCGGACTCGGTGGGCAGCTTGGTGAGCTCGGCCTTTCCGCCGGGGTCCAGCCGCAATGCGGCTCCGTCCGCGCCGCGCCAGACCCCGGTGAGCTGACCGGCGGACAGCACAGGGGCCTGGTACCCGACGAGCCCCACGACGGTGGCCAGCACACCACCGACGAACACCAGCAGGAAGAGGGTCACGGAGGCGAACAGCGAGGGGAGCCACACGGCCCAGAACCCCTGCGGGCGGCCCGTGACCCGCGCGCGTCTGCGGAGGTGTCCGAGGCCGAGCACCGGCAGCACACCGAGGGCGGCGAGGACAGTGGCCGTGGTGAGGAACGGCCAGCTCCACAGCAGGGCCGTGACTGCCGCCCAGACGACCGCGAGCGCCCCGGCGTACGATGTGAGCGACTGCGTGCGCGAAGCCGACGAACGGCATCACCAGCGGCGTCACGAGGACCACGACGGCCAGGGCCAGCACGTAGAGGAAGCCGTACGAGCCGCCGTAGTCGTCGCCCTGCTGCGTCCCGGCCCACCAGATGAGGCCGATCGTCGGAAACTGGGCAGCGCACACCGCGGCAGCCGCGTTCAGTTCGGCCAACGACCGGACCACGTCGCCGGGTCTGTCACCCTCCGGGTCGTCATCAGCTCTGTTCTCCCACCCCATACGCGCAGCGTACGCACGGTACGCGTGCGCCTTCGCACAGCCCTTCCAATCTGACACCCCGTCAGCTTCAATGGGTGTCGTGATGGGACACGCAGGAATGGCGGCCGCCGCCGTCCGCTACCTCAGGTCGGCCGACGCACCGCCCGTGGAGGCGCTGCCGCGCCCGGCGCTGCGCTGTGTCGGCGAGGACGAGCGGGCGCCGGTCCCGCAGGCAGAGTTCCGGCGAGTGCTCGGGAACTTCGCGTCGGGGGTGGCCGTTGTCACGGCACCTGCCACCGCCACCGCCACCGACCCACAAGTCACCGCCGACGCCCCTCAGGGCGCCGCCCCCGCCGGTTTCGCCTGCCAGTCCTTCTCCTCCCTCTCCCTCGACCCGCCCCTGGTCGCCTTCATGGTCGGCCGTACGTCGACGACGTGGCCGCGCATCGCCCGCGCGGGCGTCTTCTGCGTGAACGTCCTGAGCGCCGGCCAGGGCGAGTTGTGCCGCGCCTTCGCGGTGAGCGGCGCGGACAAGTTCGCGGGGGTCACGTACGACGCGGCCCCCGTGTCCGGCTCGCCCCGCCTTGCGGGCACGCTCGCGTGGATCGACTGCACGATCCACGCGGTGCACACGGGCGGCGACCACCTCATCGTCGTAGGACGGGTGGACGCCCTGGGGGCGAGCGAGGGCGACGAGGTGCCGCTGCTGTTCCACAAGGGGCGGTTCCTCTAGACAGTCCGACGCAGCGCCGAGCCGACCGGGACGGGCATGCCGTGGTCGTGGGCGGCGGGCACGAAATGGGTCTGGATGAGGCCGTTGGTGGAGGCACCGCAGATCGCGAAGGTGCCGGCGAGCAGCCAGAAGGGGCCGGTGCGGGCCGCCGAGAAGAGCACCGTCACCGCCCGGCGCGCGGCGCCCAGGGCGGGGGGCGGCTTGGGCACGAACTCCTTCGCGCCGTACGGCGCCACGCCCACGTCGGCCGGGTGGTCGCGCAGCAGCAGCCAGACGAACGGGACCACCACGAGGGCCGCGAGGGCGACCGTGACGGCGGCCGGGCGCCAGTTGCCCGCCTCGACCATCAGGGCCAGCACGGGCAGGAAGATCAGCTGGCCGGAGGCCGAGGCTCTTCTCGTGCCATGCGAAACCCCCTTGTCGTGGCCCGGTTGGGCCGTTGAACACGACCGTACGGGGGTCATGCTCGGCCGTCCATGCACGTTCGTGGGTATGCACGTTGTTGCATGAAGTGCCCGAGGGCGGACCAGGCGGGCGTCTACCTTGGCGCCCCGCACGAACGCGACCGCCGCGAGGAACCAGGCCCGGTGGATGCGGCCAGGCGCGCGGCCGCCACGGCGAGCACGGTGTAGATCGCCGCTGTGGCGGCGCCGGGCCCGAGGAGCAGGAGCCCCACGCTCCAGTCGAAGCTCCCTGCCAGAACCAATACGACGAGAGCCAGAACGGCGGCGATCGCAATACCGCACCGTGTGCCGGCCTCGCCGGCGGCAGCGGTGCGGCTGACGGCCGGCCACCTGGCACCGGCCGCGCTCAGGTTCGTGACGCAGTAGACGCCCAGCACCACGGCCGCGGCGTATCCGGCGCCGGCTCGCTCGGCTCCGGCAGGCGGGGTGTGGCTGAGCAGCAACGTATACAGCACCACCGGCGGCGCCAGAGCGGCGGCCGCACGCCCCGCTGTCCTCATCGCCGTGGAGGAGGGCCCTGCCACCACGCCCTCCAGCCCCACCCACCCGAAGAGCAGCGGCACCACCGCGAGGGGACCGAGCCAGACGGTCTCCAGGGAGAGCCATCCCAGCCACCATGTCCCGACCAGCACCAGCACCATGACCAGGCGAAGCCGCAGCATCCAGACCGGCGGCTTCACCTGGAGCAGTGCCAGCGCCGCCGCGACGGCCAGCACCGCCCCCGCGGTGACTCGGGCGGCGGCGCCGTCGGCGGAGAACTCGCCCGCCGCCGCCACCACCGCCGCCTGACCCACCGCGAAGCCCGCGAAGTACAGCCCCTGCACGGCGCGGGCAGCGGCGGGTCCCAACCGTGCGTGCACAAAGGCCACTTGCCCACCGGCTTGCGTGCCCCCCGCCCTTGCCAGCACCAGGCACCACAGGTAGACCAGCGCGGCGACCGCGAGGACGGCACCGGACGCCGGTGCCAGGGCGGCCGGCACCAACAAGGTTCCACCGCCCAGGACCGCCCCCATGGTGCCGAGCGAGGACGGCGGACGCTTCCTCGCCACCGGTGCCGCGGGTGCGTGGCTCACAGTTGACGGAAGAACGTGGGCGGCTGGGCCGTGATCTCCTGTCCCACCGCGACCAGCGGCCCGTCGGTACGGTCCGGCCACCCGGGCATCCGGGTCACGGCGGACACCTCAAGACCCAAGTGCGGGGCCAGGAAGGCTGACCAGCCCGGCATCAGCGGCGCCGACAGCGACGTCACCAGTGCCAGCGCCTCCACATGCGTGACCAGGCGCCGGGCGTACGCGTCCTTCGCGTCGTCGCTGTGCTCCGCGGCGGCCCGCGACCGCGCCAGCGCCGGCAGATCGTCGACGCCACGATCGATGGCGTGAGCGAGGGCCGTGGCCGCGACCTGCGGCGACAGCGACTCCGCGGCCAGGGTCGACGCGATCTCGTCGGCCAGTCCGTCGAGTACTTCCGTGAGCGGCCCCGTGTACGCCTGCGCAGCGGCGACGGCGGGCACGGTGGAGCCGAAGTCCTCACCGAGCAGGCGGAGCACGGATTCGGCCCACCGCTCCAGACCGTCGACGAGGAGCGTCTCGACGGTGTCCGCGAACTCCTTGGCCGCGAAGTTGGTCTGCTCACGCTCCGGGCCGGTCAGGCACAGGTGGAAGCGCAGTGCGTCCGCGGAGACCTGACGCAGGAACTCCCCTCCCCACACCGCGTGGTTGCGGCTTGTGGAGAACTTCTCGCCCTCCAGCCGGTAGAACTCGTTCGTCACGATCTGGCTCGGCAGGGTGAGCGTGCCCTGCGCCATCAGCAGAGCGGGCCACAGCACCGCATGGGAGAACGAGCAGTCGAAACCGATGAAGTTGACGATCTTCGTCTCGGGATCGGTCCACTGCCGGCGCCACAGCTCCGGTTCGCCCTCGGCCTCGGTGAGGCAGGCAGTGGCCGCGGTGTATCCGAAGATGCCGCTGAACCACGTGTCGAGGATGTGACCGTCCCACTCGTCGAGCGGCACCGGGATGCCGTAGTCGGCGATCCGGCTGATCGGGGTCAGCGGCAGCTCGCGGCTCAGCAACGTCTCCAGGTAGGCGGTCAGGCGGGGACGCCATTCGGCCTGCGCCTGGGCCCGCTCGTAGTAGTCGAGGAGCTGCCCGCGGTAGTCCTCCAGCGGGAAGCAGATCCGGTCCAGGGTGCGCTGCTCGGGCTCTTCCCAGCAGCTGGTGCAGCGCGGCGCGGCGAGGCCCGCCGGCTCCTGCGGCAGGCCGCACGCCTCGCAGTACACGCCGTCGGACGGGTCGCCGCAGAACTGGCACTCGCCGCGTACCTCCGCCTCGTACAGGTGCCGCTCGCAGCCGGCGCAGTAGAAGACCGGCAGGTTCCGGACCACCAGCCGGTCCTGCTCCCACAGCGACGTGAAGAACTCCTGGACGACGGCGGTGTGGCGGGGGTTGGTCAGCGGGCGGGTGAACCAGTCGTGGTGCATCGCCCCCAGGGACAGCGTCTCCTCCATCCGGTTGCCGAACCGGAACGCCGTCTCGTAGGCGGTGGCGCCGATTTCGGCGGCGCGCCGCGGGACGTAGCAGGAGTGCTCATCGGAATAGCCGACGTGGCGGACGTGGTGGCCGCGCTGGCGCAGGTGGCGGGTGAGGACGTCGGCGCCGAGGAAGGGCCCGGACAGATGCCCCAGGTGCAGGTCGCCGTTGGGGTTGGGCGGGGCGCTGGTGACGATGTAGGTGCTCATGAGGCTGTGGTTCCTTCAGTTATACGGAGGACGTCGCCCTCGGGGCGGTCGGTGTCGTCGGGCAGCAAGGCCAGGGCGCCGGCCTCGGCCGTCGGGGCCTCGATCGGCGGCTGCGGAGGTCGCAGCACGCGAGAAGCGGCTGCCGTGACGCGGGCGTGGGGCGGCAGGTCGTCCAGGACCACGGAGTGCGCGCCGATGCGGGCATCGATGCCGACGGTGACGGGACCCAGCACACTGGCTCCGGTACCGATGATCACGCCGTCCTCGATGACGGGATGGCGACGGGAGCCGGCCGGCCGGCGCAGGTCCTTCCACCAGCCCACCGAGCCGAGCGTGACTTGGTGGTAGAGCATCACGTCGTCGCCGATCCGTACGGTTTCTCCGATGACCACGGCACTGCCGTGGTCGATGAAGAAGCGGCGGCCGATCTCCGCGCCGGGATGGATCTCGATCCCGCTGAGGGCCCGCCCGGCCATCGACACCGCGCGTGCCGTGATGCGGTGCCCGTGCCGCCACAGCCAGTGCGCGAAGCGGTAGCTCCACAGGGCGTGGATGTGCGGATACAACAGGGCCTCGCGTCTGCTGCGGGCGGCCGGATCCTTCGACAGGATCGTCTCCAGGTCCTCACGCATCAGGACCAGCACCGACGGCCGTGGCTCACGCATCGTGCGCTTCCTGCGTGCCTTTCTCGACTCCCGTCGGCCCGTGGGGCGCTCACATGTGGTCATAGGGCGCCTCCGGCACGATCGGCCGGCCGCCGAGGAACCGCTGAGGCCGGTAGGGCTCGAGCAGCTCCTGGGCGGCCTTGCCGATGACCGCCCCGCCCTCCGTGATCTCGCGGACCGCCAACTCCGCTACGGCCGGGGCCAGTTTGAAGCCCCCACCGCTGAAGCCCAGCGCCAGATACAGGCCCTCAGGCCCCGCGGCGCCAACGACGGGCCGTCTGTCGGGGGTGTATCCGTCCAGGCCGGAGCGGGTCCCGACCAGCGGAGCCTTGGCCGCGGCGGGCACCCGGCGGGAGATCGCGGCGACGGCCGCGTCGACCTCCTGCGGCGTCAGCGGGGCCACATCGTGGTCCAGCCGCACGTCCGGGTTGCTCGGCACACCGAAGTAGAACCGGTCCAGGCCCTCGGGCCGGAAGTAGCCGCCCGTGGTGTCGTCGACGCAGGTCGGCACGGACACCGGCGAGCCGCGTCGGCCCGCACCGGGCAGCGAGGCCTGGGCCAGGCCGATACGGCGCGCGATCACCGGGATCTGGATGCCCAGATGCGCGGCCGGAGCGGACCCCCAGGCCCCGCTGGCCAGGATCACCAGCGGCGACTCGATCAGCCCGATCGAGGTCTGCACGCCCGTGACGGCGCCGCTCCGCTCCACGACCCGTTCCGCCCGCACCCCCTCGGACGGGCTGACGCCCAGGCGGCGGGCCGCCGTGAACAGTGCGCCCGCCGTCGCGGCCGGGTCGGCGTACCCGCCCTCGGGCTCGTACGCGGCCGCGCCCACCCCCTCGACGCTGAGCCCCGGGTACAGCGTGCGCACGTCGTCGGTGCCGATGACCTCGGACCGGCGGTGGCCGGCGAACGCGCCGACCCGTTCGCAGTTCTCCCGCAGGGCGTCCGTGTGCTGCTCGCCGACGAGCATCACAAAACCGGTGCGGCGGTATCCGCAGTCCCCGCCGATGACCTCGGCCCAGTTCTCGAACACAGGCAGGCTGCGTGCGGTGAGCGCGATGTCCGGGCTGGCGGTGTGGTGCAGGCGCAGCAAGCCGCCGGAGCGTGACGTCGCCCCCTGGGCGGCGGTGCGTCCCTGATCGCACAGGACGACACGTCCCAGGCCGGAGAGGCCGAGGTGATAGGCGATGGCAGCTCCGATGACACCGCCGCCGATGACGACGGCGTCCGCCGGCTGCGGGGCGCTCACCGGTCCGTCCCGGTTCCGGCCACCGGTTCGGCGATACCGAACTCGGCGGCCCAGTGCGCGCGTTCGGCGGCCACCGCGTCCGAGCCGCCCCACCAGATGGTGACGAACCGCAGCCGGGTGTCGCCGTCGTTGGTCAGGTCGTGGTCGAGGAACGGCGTGATGAACACGGTGTCGCCCGCGCCGACCCGACGCGTCTCCTCGCCGATGCGCATGATGCCGCTGCCTTCGGTGATGAAGAACATCTCGTTCTCGTCGTGCGAGTGCGCCGTCGAGGTGTCGCCGGGCGCCACATCGACCCACGCTCCGCCCCAGGAAGGCTCCTTGACCGCCCCGCCCCACGGGAAGATCCGCCGGCCGCTGACGTTGTACTCGGCCTCGAACGTCATGTCCTCGGGGCGGGTGGTGAATACGTGCATGGTGTCTCCCTTTCGAAGCGACGTGCGTCAGACGACGGCCGGCTGCGGCGACAGCGGCCGGCGGTCGCCGGCGCGGCGCAGGTCCCGGTGGATGGTGTCGGCCTTGTCGCACATCTGGCTGAAGGACGTGGCACTGCCGATGCCGTGCCGCCACTCCGTCATGCCGTCGAGGTAGATCCCGACTTCGCAGTCGGCTGTGGTCTCGGCGCGAAACGCCCGGGTGACGTTCACACGGCCCTCCCCGTCTCGCCGGAGGTAGTCCGTGAACGGCTCCAGCTGGGAGGGGAGCTTCGGCTCCCGGTAGCCGGTGCAGAGGATCACCGCGTCCACGTCGAGCGTGCCCGTCGCACCGGTGAAGACCTCCGTGGTGGTCAGGCGCACCCCGGAATCGGTGACGTCCACCAGCGTGACGTCGGTACGCCGGTGCATGTGCAGGCGGTGCACGCCGGTCAGCCGGTCCTGGTAGACCGCCTGGTACAGGGCGGTGGACACGTCGGGATCGACGGCCGAGTAGTTCGTGGCACGTGCCTGGTCGAGGGCCTTCTCCCGCGCGGCGCCGTCCAGCGAGTAGAAGTAGTCGGTCGACTCGGGGAAGTAGACCTCGTTGCTGAAGTGGCCCAGCTCGTACATCTTGAAGCCGCCGTGCCGCACCAGCGAGTGGACCTGCGCGCCCGGATCCTCGCCGGCCAGATGCAGCACGATCTCGCCGGCGGTCTGCCCGGCGCCGATGACCGCGAACCGCTTCGGCTCCCGGTCCGAGCCGCGCAGGGCCGCCATGCGGGGCAGGTACTGCGCCGCATGGAAGACACGCTCACCGCAGGCGTCAGCGAAGACAGCCGGCACGTGGGGCCGGTGCCCGGTGGCGAGGGCCACGTTGCGCCCGTAGTGCTCGTGCACGCTGCCGTCGCGGGGGTCGCGGCTGACCACTCGCGCGGTCCGCACCACGCCGTCGGCGTCCGCGACCGGTTCGATCAGCAGGACCTCGCGGTGGTACTCCGCGGGCGTCCTGACCTGCTCGGCGGCCCACTGCACGTACTCCGACCACTCGAGTCGGCTCACATAGCCGCCCATCAGCGTGAACGGGTAGAAACGACCGCTCTGCTGAAGGAAGTTGGGGAAGGTGAAGCGCGAGCGCGGATCGCGCGGGGTGGCCAGATCGCGCAGGAAGTGATGCTGGATGTCGGTGCCGGGCAGCACCTGGTGGGGCTGCCAGGCGGAAGTGGCGGCACGCTCCAGGTACGCGGCACGCAGCGCGGGTGTCTCCGGATGGGCGTCGTCGTGGTCCTCGATGGCCGCGGCCAGGGCGATGCCGGACGGGCCGAAGCCGGCCACCACGATGTCATTGATCTGCACGGTGAGTACCTCTGTCGGAAGTCGCGTCGACGGCGGGCGGATCAAGCCGCGACGGGCGCCGGCGCATCGACGTCGGCGAAGGCGGCGCTCAGCCGGGTGGCGAGAGCGTCGGACAGCGTCCCGGCGCGCAGCGACAGGAGGCTGAAGGATCCGGCGTCGCCGATGCCGTGGCTCGACTCGCACAGACCGTTCAGGAACAGCGGGGGCAGCGTCTCGCCCTCGCGCGGGGCGAGCGCGTAGTCGTATCCGACCTGCAGGCGGCCGTCGTCCGCGGTGGCCAGCCGGCCGTGCAGCGGCTTGAGCAGGGCCGGGCAGAGCTCCTCGTGGGCGCCGGGGCCCAGGTTGCGGAAGCCGGTGGCCAGGACCGCGAAGTCGACGCTGTCCACGGTGGACTCGCCCGTGATCAGTTCGGTGAAGTCGAGGCGGACCTTGTCTCCGGTGACGGCCACCTTCGTGGCCTGGTGATTGCCGCGGACGAAGACCCGCTGATCGCCGTCGAGCTCCTGCTCGTAGATCGTCGTGTACAGCTCCTCCAGCACGTCGCCGTCGGCCGAGGAGTAGTTGGTCGGCTGCATGTACCGGTCCAGGGCGCGGCGGTTCTCGACCGAGGCGTTGAAGTAGTAGCGCGTGAACTCGGGGAAGTAGCCCTCTTCGCTGAAGGGGCTGGTGTCCTTCTGCCGCAGCGAGTGCGAGCGGCTGTAGGTGACCACCCGCGTCCGCGGGAAGCGGCGGTGCAGGTCGAGGGCGAGTTCCACGGCGCTCTGGCTGCCGCCGATGACCGCGACGGCCTCCGGGGCGCCGTCGGCAGTGAGCTGCTCCAGACGCGGCATGTACTGAGTGAGGTGGAACACCCGCGAACCGAGGGCGGTGTCGTACGGCTCCGGGATGTACGGGGTACGGCCGGGAGCGACCACGAGCGTGCGTCCCAGATAACGATCGCCGCGCTCGGTGACCACCTCGTACAGCCGCTCGCCGTACTGCTCGACCGCCCGGATGGAGGCGGCGCGCTGGTCGCAGTCGACCTGGTGCGAGAAGAACGAGGCGGCCCAGCGTATGTAGCCGGCGTACTCCTTGCGCAGCGGGAACGGCACGGGCTGGTTCAGGTGACGCAGCAGCCTGCCCTGCTCGTGCAGGTAGTTCAGCCAGCTGTAACGGCTGCGCGGGTTGCGCAGGGTCACGAGGTCGCGGCTGGGGTGGTTCTGGATGTCGGAACCGTCGAGCAGCATGCCGGGCTGCCACTCGGGGGTGGGGCGGGCCTCCAGGAAGCGGGCCGTCAGATGCGGGTACCGCTCTTCGAGCGCGATGGCGAGGGCGATGTTGGCGGGGCCGAAGCCGATGCCGAGGACGTCATGGACGGGAGTGCTGGTGGTCACGCGAGCCTCCGAGGGGCGAGCAGGTGTGATGCCGGGCCGAGTACGGGAATGCGACAGGGCGCTCGGTCAGCGCTTCGCCTCGGCGGCGGGCGGTGCGGGCGTCGCGCACACCAGCAGGCAGGCACAGCCCGCAAGGGCGGCGCTGGCCAGGGTGGCGGCGGTGTAGTTGCCCGTCAGGTCGGCGAGGCCGGCACCGGCCTGGCTGCCGATCGCGGTGCCGGCCGCGTGGATGGCCCAGACGAGGCCCATGGCGGTACCGCGGATGGAGACGGGCAGGGACTTCGCGGCCCACATGGTGGTGGCCACCACGGTGGCCAGGTAGCTGATGCCGAAGACGACGCCGAAGGCCATGGCGGGGACGGGTTCGGCCGAGACGCTCACCAGGAGCATCGCGCCACCGCGCAGGGCGTAGGCCGCGATGAGTACCGACTTGATCAGACCGCGGTCGCAGAGCCAGCCGGCGAGGAGGCCGCCGGCGACCTCGAAGATGCCCAGCAGAACCAGAGCCGTCGAACTGGTCGAGTGGCTGCCGCCGTGGTCGTGCACCATCGGCACGAAGTGCACGTCGATGAAGGCCATCGTGACACCGCACGAGAAGAACGCCAGCGTCAGGGCGCGCAGTTCACGAGCGGCGACGGCCTCGCGCAGCCGCTCGACGAAGGAGACCGGCCGTGCGGGCTCCGGTGCGGTGTCGGCCACGGCGGGCGCGTCCTGCGACGCGCTGGTGACCTTGGACGCCTGGCGGGCGGTCAGCATCGCGAGCGGAGCCAGGACCAGGAGGAACACCAGTCCCGTGACGAGCAGCACCGATTCCCAGGACGCCTTGGTGTCCAGCCAGGACCACAGCGGCACCAGCACGATGAACCCGACGGCCGCGCCGTTGGTGAGCAGGGCGTACAGCAGGCCCTTGCGTCCGTCACCGAACAGCTCGTCGACCAGGACGCCGAGCGGCACGAACGACAGCATGGCGAAGGCGAACGCCGCCACGATGCCGTAGACGGTGACGAACAGCCACAGCTCCTCGGACAGCGCACAGCCGATGAACGCGGCGCCCGCCAGCGCGGTGCCGAGGGCGAGCGTCGCCGCACCCCCGATGCGGTCGGCCAGGCCGCCGACCAGCGGTGAGGCCACCGCCGTGGCGATGGCGAAAAGGGTCGTCGCCGTGGCCAGAGCACCACGCGAGCTGTCGTAGGAGTCGGCGATCGGCAGGAAGTACACCTGCACGGTGTTCTTCAGTGCCGAGCCGGCGAGGGAGAGGAGGAAGGCCGCCGTGGCGAGAACGATCAGCAGGATCCGGGTGCGTGCCTGGTTCGAGGTCGGCGACGGCCTGGTTGCCGTGGTGGTCATGTCAGTTCCTGGGGTCGATGTGGTGGGGTCCCGTATACGTGGGCCGGCCGGATCAGGCGTGCACCGCGCCGGTGGACTGCGCGGCGTTGCGGTCGTTGCGCAGCCGGTAGGGGCTGCCGTCCGCGGTGAAGGGCTTGATGAAGTCGAAGGCCTCCGGCGACGGACCGCGGTCGTTGAGGAGTTCCAGCCGGTCGCAGGCCTCCTGCCAGGTCGGTACGGTTCCCTCCGGAACCCACCAGGCCGCGTACAGCCGGTGGGGAAGGTGCACGAACCACTCGCGGCGATTGCGCAGCGCGTGCAGGTGCACGTCCGAGTAGGCGTAGGCGTGCACCGACTCCAGGTCCTCCCAGACCGAGAGGGTGGAGGCGCGGGTGTCGGTGTCGTCCTCGCGGCCGCCGGTGTAGAAGGACGGAGCGGCGAACATGCCCCACTCCCCGTAGTCCCGGCCGAAGTTGGTCCACTTCGTGGTCACCGTGTCCACGGCGGTGGCCCGCGCGACGAATCCGGGGCTGGTCTCGGAGGCGCCGAAGACGATGGGCTCCAGCTCGTTGAACGTGTCGTTGTCCACATGCGCGTAGGGCTGCTTGAGCACGGCGAAAGTGGTGAAGGCGACGTATTTCATGACGGGACTCCAGCAGGCAGAGGGCAGGGGCACGCGGAAGAGAGCAGGCGGAGGCCGGCATCCGAGGGTGCCGGGAGGGAAGGCCGGGACGTTCACATGCCGGCTTCCGGTCTGCCGCGATCTCCCTGACGGACTCTCCGTGTTCACGGCGACGGGCATCAGTCTTGCCGGAGCGGGACAGCCGTGTCACCCGTGAGGGGCGGCACACAAGTGTCTTGGCAAGAGCATGCCTCACGCGGGCAACGCCGCTGGTAGGGCCGTTTCGAGTGCGGTACCGGGCGGTGGGTGACGGGACGCGGGCGGGCCGTCGCTCCCGACGGCCCGCCCGGCGTGGACTTCTAGAGCAGGTCGCGTTCCATGGCCTTCTGGCCGAGCTGGAACCGGCTACGTGCGTCGAGCTGCTCCATGAGGTCGGAGATGAGGCGGCGCTCGGTACGCAGGGAGACCCCCAGTTTCCGCGCGGCCGCCTCGTCGGTGTAGCCCTGCGCGAGGAGACGCAGGAGCGCGCGGGGAAGCGAGCCTGGGTCATCGAGGTCGCGGCGCTGCGTCTCACCGAAAGGAGCGGCCGTGGCCCATACCGTCTCGAAGAGGGCCAAGAAGGCGGCGACGGCGCCCGGTTCACGGATGACCGCCGCTCCCCGGGAGCTGTCGTGCGGATCGAGAGGGACCATCGCGACCTCCCCGTCGACGATGTACATCCGCATCGGCAGCACCGGCACGACACGGACCTCGTTGCGCAGGGAGATCAGCCACCGGACGTGCTCGACGCTCTCCGGGTCGTTGCGCAGACTCTCCAGGAAGATCGTCCTGTCGGTGATGCCCCGCTCGGCCATCGCCTCGGCCAACGGGCGGCTGGCCGCGCGGTTCTCCGGCGTCTGCGGGCCGCCCGGGGAGAAGCCGCAGGTCTCACGGCGGGCCGAGGCCACCAGCTCACCGATGCGCCGCCGGACCGCTTCCAGGCCCACCAGTCGTTCCACCGCGTACTTCTCCGACTCGTTGCTGCTCGCGGTGTACTCGGCGATCATCTGCGACGCGGCCACCCGGCTCGCGGTCAGCTCCTCCTGCCGGCGCGCGACCTCGGCCTGCTGACGTGTGTAGAGCGAGTCCAGCGCGAGCTGCGGGCTGATGACCCGCAGCCGCCCGCCGCCCGGCTCCGTGTCCTGAAGAAGCGAGGAGTCGGCCAACTGGTCAATGGCGGCCCTGACTCTGTGCTCATTCCAGTCGAGTACCTCGGCGAGCTCCGCCACCCCGTGGTCGGGATGGTCGAGCATCATTTGATACAAATCATTCGCATCTGTCGTAAGCCCAAGGGCTGTAAACATCTGTCGTTCCCCCTTCACTGGGGAAAGATCAACACGACAGGTAGGTGCCAGGCAACATCCTGTCCAGAATCCGGGTACCGAACGAGGCGACAGGACCCCGAGAGTGGACGCATGCGCTTCATCCCCTTCCGCCTCTACGGAACCGATACGCCCGTGGATCCCGTCGAGGCCCGACTGATCACCGGTGTGCTGGAGCGGAGCCTCGACGAAGCGCCGTGGGCCGAGCATTGCCGCGTACATGTCTCCCGGGCCGGCCTCCTCGGCGTGGTCCTGTGCCGTGCGCGGCAGGAGGCGCAGGCCCGCGACGGTCTGCTGGCCCTCCTCACGGCGGCCACGCAGAGCGCGGCCGAGCCCGACGGGTGGCAGCCCGAGCTCTGACCCGGGACGGACGAACGCGGCACAGATGTGTCAGCTGCGGTTTGTGCCAGCTCGGAAGCAGGACACCGACGCTCCGGACATGAATCATGGAATGTGTCGCCGGACGGATCGCCTCGGCGAAACCCCGCGATACGCAATTCCCTTTGCCACGGTTTCTGTGGTCATCCATTCCCGGAGGAGTACAGGTGCGCTCTTTTGTTGCTGCTTTCTCGGTTTTCGCCGCCGCGATATTGGCTTTTGCGGTTGCCTCTCCCGGTGACACCGGCACTCCGGAGTCCGCCTCCCGTTTCGTCGCCGCTGGCGGTGTTCTGCCGCCGCAGCCCGATCCGGGCTGGCAGAGCACGACGGGGATCTCCGAAGACCCGGGCTGGCAGTGATGACGGCTCTGCAACTGGCCGCCCTGGGCATCGACCAGGAGGCGACCAGCGTCTACCACGCACTTCTCGATCTGAACGGCTCGACTCGCGCCGAACTCGTCCTGCGCCTCGAACTCCCCGGCGACCGCATCGACACGGCGGTCCTCGCGTTGGCCGAAGCCTCACTCGTACGTTTCGTCGCCTCCATATCGGGGCGCCCCGAAGACCGCCAGATCTGTCCGGTCAATCCCCGCGTCGGACTCACCGCGGCACTCGCCCGCCGACGCGAACGCGTCCTGGCGGCTCAGGCGGAGTTCGAGCAGCTGGAGGTCAATGTCGCGGCGCTCATCTCGGTTCACGAATCCCTCACCGGACGCAGCCCCAACCTGGCCATGGAATTCCTGGAGGAACCGGCGGCCGCGACGGTACGCATCCGGGATCTCGTCCAGAGCTCCCGGGTCGGCATCTCCGTCATCACTCCGGAACCGGGCGGGATGTTCGACGGACTTCTCGAGGACCAGGCGAAAGCGGCACTCCGGCGCGGAGTGCGCGTGCGCCAGATCCACCTCGGCAGCATCGGCAACCGGCCGGCGCAGTACGCGGAGGCGTCCCGGCTGGTCGACGCCGGGGCTCGGACGCGGACCGCGCCCACCCTCCCGGTCCAGCTGATGATCTTCGACGGCACCACCGCCGTGCTGCCGCACGTCCCCAAGGATCCCGACGCGGGCGCCGTGGTGATCAGCCACCAGGGAACGGTGGCGAGCCTCGACACGCTCTTCGACCGCTACTGGCTCGGAAGCGAAGACCTCGGATGCGTCCCCGGTGTCGACGAGCACGGCCTGACCGCGGTGGAGCGCGAGCTCCTGCGGCAACTCTCCGACGGGGCCACCGACGAAACCGCCTCTCGCCGCATGGGCGTCTCCGTGCGCACCGTACGCCGGATCACGGCCCAGCTCATGACGCGTCTCGACGCCAAGAGCCGATTCCAGGCCGGCTGCCGTGCCGCGGCCCGCGGCTGGATGTAGCGGCCGCCGGCCTCACGGCATCAGGACCACACACCTCAGAGCGGCACCCGCGATCACGGGGGCACGAACGCATCAGTGACACCTGGAGCAAGCCATGACCATCACCCAGCCCGACCTCGGCACCCACCGCGACCTCAGCGTCTTCGAGACCCTGGAGTCGGAGGTCCGCGGATACTGCCGCAGCTGGCCCACCGTCTTCACCCGGGCCCTGGGCAGCCGCATGTACGACGAGGGAGGTCGCGAGTACCTGGACTTCTTCGCCGGCGCCGGCTCACTCAACTACGGCCACAACAATCCCGTCCTCAAACGGGCCCTGCTCGACTATCTGCAGCAGGACGGGGTCACCCACGGCCTGGACATGTCGACCACCGCCAAACGGACCTTCCTGGAAACGTTCCGCGATGTGCTGCTGCGCCCGCGCGGCCTTCCCTACAAGGTCATGTTCACCGGACCGACCGGCACCAACGCGGTCGAAGCCGCGCTGAAGCTGGCCCGCAAGGTCAAGGGGCGCGAGTCGATCGTGTCGTTCACCAACGCCTTCCACGGCATGTCGCTCGGCTCGCTCGCCGTGACCGGCAACGCCTTCAAGCGGGCGGGTGCGGGCGTTCCGCTGGTGCACACCACACCGATACCGTTCGACGGCTATCTGGGCGGCGGCGAACCGGACTTCTCGTGGTTCGAGCGCATGCTGGCCGACAAGGGCTCCGGCCTGAACCAGCCCGCCGCGGTGATCGTCGAGACGGTCCAGGGCGAGGGCGGCATCAACGTGGCGCGCGCCGAGTGGCTGTGCCGGCTCTCCGACGTCTGCAAGCGCCAGGACATGCTGCTGATCGTCGACGACATCCAGATGGGCTGCGGCCGCACCGGCGCGTTCTTCTCCTTCGAGGAGGCGGGCATCGTGCCGGACATCGTCACGGTGTCGAAGTCCATCAGCGGATACGGACTGCCCATGGCTCTGTGCCTGTTCAAGCCGGAGCTGGACGTCTGGGAGCCGGGTGAGCACAACGGCACCTTCCGCGGCAACAATCCGGCGTTCGTCACCGCGGCGGCCGCGCTCGACGCCTACTGGACCGACGGTGAGCTGAAGAAGCAGACCCTGGCCCGGGGCGAGAAGGTGGAGTGGGCGCTGCGGGCGATCGCCGTCGAGCACGCGCAGGAAGTCGCCGATCTGCGCGGCCGGGGCCTGGTCTGGGGTCTGGAGTTCCACGACAAGGGCCGCGCGGACCGCGTCGCCCGCCGTGCCTTCGAACTCGGTCTGCTGATCGAGACCTCCGGCCCGGAGAGCGAGGTCGTGAAGCTGCTGCCGGCGCTCACCATCACCCCCGACGAGCTCGACGAGGGCCTGCGCATTCTCAGCAGGGCCGTCCGCGAGACGTCCTGACGTCTCCCCCACCGTGCCGCCACCAAGGCCCGGCCTCATCGCTCCGATGAGGCCGGGCCTTGGTGCCATGGGCGTCCGCCCGCGTGCTCAGCGCTCGGTGAAGAGCGGGTTCCACCGGCCCCGGTAGGTGAGAGACGCCTCTCGGAACCCCGTCAGGGGGGTGACCTTCTGATCCTTGACGTTCACGATCACCAGCCGGTTGCGGAACTCCCCCTTGCCCGGGCTGCAGTTCTCGACCTCACACATCCAGGCGACGAGAGTCGTGTTGTCCGCCCACCCCAGCAGCTGCTGACCGGGAACGACCGCCGCACGCTTCCCCGTCTTCGCGTCGAGCACCTCGGAGACGACCTTCTTGTCGTCGCCGACGAAGGTGCCCATCGCCAGCTTTCCGTCCGGGGACAGCCCGGAGGCGGGGAGGCCCTTCTGCTCCTGCTGCGGAACGGGGGCGGGTGTGCCGTCGAGACGGTAGCGGGCCTTCCCGGTCTTCGTCCTCGCGGGCTCCCACACGGTGCGGCCGTCGCCGCCCCAGCGGAAGTCGGCGCGCCCGCCGGCCAGTACGGACGCCTGGGGATCGTCCTTCTGCGGCTTCGCGGTGAACTCGGCCTTCCCGGAGGAGACATCGATGACGTAGAAGCCCGAGCGGCTCCTCTTCGGCCCCGGCACCTTCTTGTCGTTGAGGTAGTACGACGACTCCTTGAACAAGCCGTCCGGGTTGAGGGAGTAGGACGTCGCGAGGAGCTTCTTCCCGTCGGGCGAGAACTGCACGCCGCCGACTCCCGTCGGGACCCCGATCCAGCGCTGTACGTCACCCGAGGACAGGTCCACGATGCCGATCCGCTTCGTCGGCAGCTCCCGCGGCAGCACCGCGGCGGTCTTCATGCCGGGAGCGACGTCAAGCCACGACCAGTCCGTCTTCCGGTACTCGCCGCTCTCGGTGTCCAGCAGGTTCCAGTCGTACCTGACCACACCGTTCCCGTCGGCTCCCTGCAGCTTCTGCACGGTGAAGTAGGCGGACATGGCGACCCTCTTGGCGGCGATCAGGTCCTGGGGAGGCGACTGGTCGGGGTGGGCCGAGACTTCCTGGGCCTTAGGCCCGCCGTCCTTGCTGATGGCGACGCCGACGCCGGCCGCGACGAGGACCGTGGCCACGGCAAGAGTCGTGAGCACACGCCTGCGACGACGGCCACCGGCCATGGAGACCTCATCGGGGAAACGATCCGTGTGTTCCATGAAATGCCTTCGCTGCCTATCACGCAATACGCGATTCAATTTCGGGATCTGTCGACTCTAGAACGGGGTCGGGATTCAGTAAATGGAGCCGAGTTGGCATGAGGCTGCCAATTCGCACCGAGGACTGTCAGCATGCTGCCAAACTCCGCCACAAACAGCGATACGGACCGCTCGACTCCATCCCTTACGGGCGATTTTGCGCACCCCTGGGGCGCAACAAGGGCCCGAAGAACGGCAATATGGTCACGCTGCGTGACTTTCCGAGAGCCTCAGAACAACCTCAAGTCAATTTACCGGCATCAGGGCCTGCCCTATGGTCGGGTCGACCCGAGTGAATGCGAGGAATCAATGGCAAAGAATTTCCGGCGCATCGCGGTGGCCGGCGCCACCATGACCGCCGTGCTGGCTCTGTCCGCAACTCCCGCCCTCGCCGACACCGACAGGCATCTCACCTACCCCGACGGCAAGGGGACGATGACCTACTTCGACGACGGTGACATGTTCCAGGTCTGCGACACCAAGGCCGACGGGCACGGAATGACCGGCGTCGTCGAAAGCATGAACCGGACCCTGCTCACCGTCGACGACGGTGGTGACGCGGGCTGCGACAAGAAGGGCTACAACGTCGGCAGCTTGGACTCCATTCGCATGGGCCTCTCCTGGGAGGGTGGCGGCGGCACCATCTACACCGGCTATTTCCACGAGTAGCCCGCACGGCACGGTTTCACTCTCCGAATTTCGATGAACGCCTATAGGGATGCGAGATCTGTAATGCGCAGGAAGCTCATGCGTGCCGCGGTGGTCGGCTCCGCTGTCGCCGCAGCCGTCACGTTGTCCACGGCGGCCGCCGTCGCCGGTGACATCACCATCAGCAACAGCCATGGAAGCATGAAGTACATCGACGACGGTGACATGTTCCAGGTGTGCGACACCAAGGCCGACGGCTACGGAATGAAGGGCCAGCTGATCTCCATAGGCGCTGAGGACAGAGCCGTCCTCACCGTCGACGACGGTGGTGACGCGGGTTGCGACAAGAAGGGCTACAACGTCGGCAATGGGGCCGGCGAGGTCTACAAGATGGCCCTTGTCTGGAATGGCGGCGGGGACTGGACCTATTCCTACCACTTCAAGGAAGGTCTGGATTAATCCCCGCCCCTCTTTCGGAGAATAAGGAGCAAGATGCGAATCGCAATGAAGCGCATGGCCGTCGGCGGTGCCGCCGCTGTCGCCCTTCTCGCTGGAACCGCCACCGCGGCCCAGGCGGGAGACATCACCATCAGCAACACGCACGGGCACATGAAGTACATCGACGACGGTGACGTGTTCCAGGTCTGCGACACCAAGGCCGACGGCCACGGCGTCGAGGGCGTCGTCGTGAACGACCGCGCCACCCGCGTCCTCAGCCTCGACGACGGCGGCGACGCCGGCTGCGACAAGAAGGGCTACAACATCGGCAGCTCGCCCGGCCTGCTCAGCTGGTACCAGATGCAGTTCTCCTGGCAGGGCGGTGGCCCCACCGTCTATTCCGAGAAGTTCGACGAATAAGAAGGGTCGAGGATCACTCCTGATGAGTAAGACGCTCAAGCGCATCGCCCTGGCCGGCGCCGGCGCCGTGGCAGCCGTCACGCTCGCTGCCACCCCCGCGCTGGCGGATCAGAACATTGTCATCACCCACCCCGATGGTCGCGGCAAGATGACCTACATCGACGACGGTGACATGTTCCAGGTCTGCGACACCAAGGCCGACGGCGCAGGCATGACGGGCCAGCTCTACCGCAATCACGCCGAAACCCTTCTGACCGTGACCGACGGCGGCGACGCAGGCTGCGACAAGAAGGGCTACGACGTCCCCAGCAACGGGGAATACCAGATGCAGCTCTGGTGGAACGGCGGAGGCGCCACCGTCTACTCGCAGTGGTTCAACGAGTAGAGACCGGCAGCCGCTGCAGGGGGCTCTCGTCCGAGGCCCCCTGCAGTGGTGCTCACGCCGGCTACGCCGCCGACAGGATGTCCTGCGTCGCGCGGAAGAAGTTGTCCGGGAGCCCCGGCACGGAGCGGAAGGCGGCGGCGCCGGGCCTGCGCCGCCGCGGATCCATTGGCCCGAAGGACAGCATTCGTCAGGATCGGGCCATTCTCCTGGAGTCCACCGACCTCTCGGTCGACCAGGTGGCCGCCGACGCCGGCTTCGGCACGGCCCAGTCGATGCGCCAGCACCTGCAGACGGCGCTCGGCGTCACACCCACCAACTACCGCCGCACCTTCCGCACCGGAAGCCGGACCGACGCCCGGGCCACCAGCGGCACTTGAGCCGCTCCGCCGGGCGGCCGGCCCCGCACGGACCGAATCTCAGAACGTGAGCACGCCCCGCGCCACCTTCCCCGCCTCCGCATCCGCCGCCGCCCTCTCGAACTCCTCGACCGGGTACGTCTGCGTCACCAGCTCGTCCAGCAGCAGTCGCCCGTCCCGGTACAGCTCGGCGTACAGCGCGATGTCCCGCTGCGGCCTGGACGAGCCGTACCGGCAGCCCAGGATGGACTTGTCGAGGTACATGGAGGACACGACGAAGGAGGCCTCGGCACCGGCCGGCGGAACTCCCAGGAGAATCGCCTGCCCGTGCCGGTCGAGCAGGTCGACGGCCTGCCGGACGAGCTCCACCCGTCCGACGCACTCGAAGGCATGGTCCGCCCCCGTCGGCAGCAGTTCCCGCACGCCCTCGGTCGAGGTCAGAAAGTCGGTCGCCCCGAACTGCCGCGCCACCGCCTCCTTCGCCGGATTCGCGTCCACGGCGACGATCCGCAGCGCACCCGCGAGCCGCGCGCCCTGAAGAACGTTGAGGCCGATACCGCCGGTGCCGATCACGACCACGCTGTCCCCGCGGTCCACCTTCGCCCGGTTGAGCACGGCGCCCACGCCCGTCAGCACCCCGCACCCGATCAGCGCGGCCGAGGGCATGGGGATGTCCTTCGGGACACGGACCACCTGTACGGCCTTCACCACGGTCCGTTCCGCGAAGGCGGAGTTGGACGCGAACTGGAACACCGCCTGCTCACCCCGCCGGAACGGCCGCCCCGGCCGCCCGATCGCCTGCCGGCACATCGTCGGCCGCCCCCGGTCGCACTCCGCGCACGTACCGCAGTTGGCGAGCGTGGACAGAGCCACATGATCCCCGGGCTCGACATGGGTGACGCCCACACCCACCGCTTCCACGACTCCCGCGCCCTCATGGCCCAGAACCACAGGAACCGGGAAGGGTATGGTCCCGTCCACCACAGACAGATCGCTGTGGCACAGCCCGGCCGCCGAGATCGCGACCAGCACCTCGCCGGGCCCGGGTTCGCGCACCTCCAGATCGTCCACGACCTGCACCTGCTTGCCGTCGAACAGCACACCGCGCATCAAGCGACCCCCTTGGGCTCCCTGGGCAGACCGAGCACCCGCTCGGCGATGATCGTGCGCTGAACCTGATCGGACCCGCCGTAAATGGTGTCGGCCCGGGAGAAGAGGAACAGCTGCTGCGCCTCGTCGAGTTCATACGGCGCCGAGGGCGACCACTTGCCGGGCCCGACCCCGGCAGCCGCGCCCCCCACCAGCACCGCCAGCTCCCCGAGCCGCTGATGCCAGCCACCCCACAACAGCTTGGCCACGCTGGGCGCCCCGGCGTCCCCGGACCGCCCCAGTGTGCGCAAGGCGTTCCACCGCATCACCCGCAGCTCGGCCCACTGCCGCACGAGCCGCTCGCGCACCACGGGGTCCTCGACCGCCCCCGACTCCACGGCGGCCCGCACCACCCGCCCCAGCTCCTCGGCGAACCCGACCTGCTGGGCCAGCGTCGACACGCCCCGCTCGAATCCGAGCAGACTCATCGCGACCTGCCAGCCACCGCCCTCGCCCCCGACGACGTGCTCCACGCGCGCGTGGGCCCCGTCGAAGAACACCTCATTGAAGTCGCTGGTCCCCGTCAGCTGCCGAATGGGCCGCACCTCTATGCGCCCCGGCTGGTCCATGGGCACGAGCAGGAACGTCAGCCCGCGATGCCGGATCGACTCGGGGTCCGTGCGGGCGAGCACGAAGCACCAGTCGGCCTCGTGGGCGAGAGACGTCCAGATCTTCTGCCCGGTGACCCGGTACACCCCGTCCGACCCGAGCTCGGCCTTGGTCCGAATCCCCGCGAGATCCGACCCGGCGCCGGGTTCGCTGTACCCCTGACACCACAACTCGTCCCCGGCCGCGACGGCCGGCAGGAAACGACCCTTCTGCGCCTCGGTCCCGTGCGCGACGAGAGTGGGCGCGAGAAGCTTCTCCCCGATGTGCCCGGACCGCGCCGGCGCCCCCGACCGCGCGTACTCCTCGGCCCAGACGACCTGCTGGGTGAGGGTGGCGCTCCGGTTGCCGTATCCGTGCTCGGCCCAACCGAGCCCTATCCACCCGGCTTTGCCAAGCACGCGCTCCCAACTGCGGCGGTCCTGAGCGTCCTTGGCGTACTCATCGAGCCACGCCCGCGCTTCCGCACGAAACGCTTCGTCCTCCGCCGCGAACCCGAAGTCCATAGGGGTCTCCTTGTAGTTTCCGGCCAGGAACAACGCCCTTCCTTTGGGGGCGCGAGCTCTCAGGCGTTGGGCCGCGCCCCCTCCGCCGCCGCCCGAGCCATCGCCTCCACCCGCTCCAGCATCGGCATCGGGTCCACGCCCACCGATCCCGGCAGGCACTCGGCAATCCGTTGCGGCGTCCAGGACCCGTCGGCATACGCGGCACGCAGCTCCCGCGGCTGCGCCCACACCGCGATCTTCGGCCCGGCGACGGTGTAGACCTGCCCGGTCACCCCGTGCTCCCGAGCCGCATCCGACAGCAGGTAGACCACCAGGGCCGCCACATCCTCCGGCTCCCCGATCTCCGCCAGCTCCATGGGAACGCCCGCCGACATCCGCGTACGAGCCACCGGCGCCACCGCGTTGGCGGTCACCCCGTACCGGTGCAGGCCCAGCGCAGCGCTCCGCACCAGCGAGATGATCCCGCCCTTCGCCGCGCTGTAGTTGGCCTGCGACACCGACCCCTGATGGTTCCCACTGGTGAACCCGATCAGGGTCCCGGCCCGCTGCTTGCGCATGACCGCCGAGGCGGCCCGGAACACCGTGAACGTCCCCTTCAGATGAGTGGCGATCACCGGATCCCACTCCTCCTCGGTCATGTTGAACAACATCCGTTCGCGCAGGATCCCGGCGACACAGACGACTCCGTCGAGGCGTCCGTACGACGACAACGCGACGTCCACCAGCCGCTGCCCGCCCGCCATCGTGGAGATGTCGTCGGCGACGGCGACCGCCTGTCCGCCCGCCGCCTCGATCTCCTTGACCACGGCCTCGGCGACCTCGCTCGTGGGTGAGCCGCCCTCCACCGACACCCCGTAGTCGTTGACGACGACCCGCGCGCCCTCGGCGGCAGCGGCGACCGCGACCGCCCGGCCGATGCCACGCCCGGCGCCCGTGACGGCGACGACCTTGCCTGCCAAGAAGTTCCCCACGCCCCGGCCCCTTCCCGCAGTTTCTGACGGTCCGTTAGATTCGATTCGATTCTACGACCCGTCAGATACGCGGAGACAAGCCCCCGGGGAGCACTCATGTCACTGCCGGACGCGTTCCACGAGATCGCCAAGCGCGTGAACAACTGGGGCCGTTGGGGCGCCGACGACGAGATCGGCACCCTGAACCTGATCACCGACGAGGTGGTCCGCAAGGCCGCCGCCTGCGTCCGCACCGGCCGTCGCATCCCCCTCGCGCTGCCCCTCCAGCAGGACGGCGTGCAGACCGGGATGATCCCCGGACGCGTCAACCCGCTGCACGCCATGGTGCAGATCAACCAGGAGATCTTCGGCCCGGGAACCGTGGCCTGCAGCGACGACGCCGTGACCATGGGCCTGCAGGCCGCCACCCACTGGGACGCGCTCACCCACGTCTCGCACTCGGGCCGGATCTACAACGGCCGCCCCGCCGACACCATCACCCCGCACGCCGGCGCCGAGTTCAGCGGCATCGACAAGGCGCGGCACATCGTCTCGCGCGGGGTGCTGCTGGACGTGGCACGCGCGCGTGGCGTCACACGGCTCGACGGCGGGCACGCGGTCACGCCGGAGGACCTGGAGGCGGCCGAGGAACTCGCGGGCACGCGCGTGCGCGGCGGCGACATCGTGCTCGTACGGACAGGGCAGATCCAGGTCTATCTCGCCGGCGACAAGCATGCGTACGGCTATCCGTCGCCCGGTCTGTCGATCCGCACACCGGAGTGGTTCCACGCGCGTGATGTGGCGGCCGTCGCGAACGACACCCTCACGTTTGAGATATTTCCGCCCGAGAAAGATGATTTGTGGCTGCCCGTGCACGCGCTGGACCTGGTGGAAATGGGGATGATCCAGGGTCAGAACTGGAATCTCGAAGAGTTGTCCACAGCCTGTGGACAAGAGGGCCGCTACGCATTCCTGCTGTCGGCGATGCCCGAACCGTTCGTCGGCGGTACCGGGACTCCGGTCGCACCCGTGGCCCTGCTCTGACGAGGCCGGTTGGCGGCGCGGCTTCCCCAATCGGCTCCACCCGAGCGGGAGGTGCCCCCATCCGCCCCGAGCACGGCACCGCGCGCCGCCATCCGACTCCGGCGTACCCGCCCCTGCCCTCCTGGCCCCCGGGAGAACCGACGCCGAATCACGACCCACACTCGGCAAGGACCTCCGTCACCGAAGCCCTCGTCGTCCCCTCGCGGCGAATCGCTGACCACCAGCGTGATCAGCCGAACACGCGGCGTCAACACCCAGTCGGGGATTTGTTACTTACGCCCTATTTGCAGGAGACGCGCATAGAAGCATGCCCGGGCGCATCGATGCTCCCCCGAGCTGGAGGTACAGCGCGTTCTGCAACCGTGCACCGGATCCGGCGAAATTGCAGCCTTGTGCGCCGTCACACCGCTTCGTACGCGAGCCCTTCGTAGGCCGACGCCCCGCTCCCGTAGGCGGACGCGCCGCGTGACTGAGCACTCCGGTCCAGTTCGCACCAGATCCGCTTGCCGGCACCCTCGGAGCTCCAGCCCCACCGGTCGGCGAGACCGTCGACGAGTGCGAGTCCACGCCCGCCCGTCGCGTCGCCGTCGACGCAGCGGGGCACGGGCGCACGGTCACTGCGGTCGGCCACCTCGAGTCGCACAGTGGCGCAGCCCTGAGCCGCTCCCTGCAGCGACAGCCGCAGCACGGCCGGACAACCGGTGTGCACCACGGCGTTGGTGACCAGTTCGGAGACGAGCAGGATCAGCGTCTCGGCGAGCGGCTCGTCGGCCTCTATCCCGGAGCCTGCGAGCCGCGAGCGGGCCCACCGCCGGGCTCGTCCCACCTCAGCGGGATCGGGCCGGATCTCCAGCTGCACTTGAAGCACCTGCACCGCTCACACCATCCGAACCGGCGGACACAAAGCCCCGCGCCTCACGAGGGCCACGATCCTAGCCATTCTTTTCATGGCCAGAACAATGGCCAAAGCCAGGGTCACGGAACGTGAATCCCTTAGCTGACAGCATGGTTGACGTACAGTCACCCCAACAAGCGCTTCGGGCATATTCCAGCGCGAAGGAGTACCCCTGCGGCATACTGTGCGACGCTTGTCGTGGGGAGTCGAACAGGCAGGGACAGCGCGCCCTCCCGCCCCGCAAGCAGCGGCGAGCACCGCCGGATCCGGGGCCGCCTCAAGGGCAACTCCGGGATGGCTCGTGCTCGGAACCACTCGCATCTCACACAAGGTACCGGAGCGGACGGCCGACTCCAGGCCGTGACGAGTCACACGTAGGACACAACCCGATATCAACGCTCCGTAATTCCGGTATGCCACAATCCGCGACATCCGTGCGGGCACCTTGGGCGATGCCGCAGACCAGGGGCTCTTAGATCGGCTGTGCGAGAAGTTCGGCGGCCAGAGTCTCCTCACTCTCCGTAGCATCGCCCGCACGGTGCGTCCGGACCCAGGCGCGCTTGAGATGCAGATGGAGCTCGAACTCCCAGGTGAACCCCATGCCGCCGTGCACCTGGAGGCAGTCGCGGGCGCCGCGCACGGCGGCCTCGTCGGCGAGCAGCCGCGCGGTGTGGATGTCGGCCGGGTCGGCCGTGACGGCCGCCGCGTAGACCGCGGCACGGGCCGTCTCGGTGCGCACGAGCATCTCCGCACACAGGTGCTTGATCGCCTGGAAGGCCCCGATCGGCTGCCCGAACTGCTCACGCGTCCGGGCGTGTTGCACGGCCAGCTCGCACGCGCGTGTGGCCCCGCCCAGTTGCTCGGCCGCGGTGAGGAGGACGGCGACGGGGTCCACGGTGCCGGCCGCGGGGACCCGGTGCAGGGGCGTCAGCGGGTCCACCGACCGCAGGGGTACGGCCCCCGCCGCATCCCCCCGCACGACGTCCGCCTGTTCCAGCCACTCCACGAGCCCGTTGCCGGCGGCCGCCACGACCGCCTCCCCGGTGGCCGCTCCAGGCACCGTCCCGGCCGCGAGGTGCGTCGCCACGAGGGGCCCGGGCAGCAGCGTCCGCCCCGCCTCCTCGAAGGCCAACACCGCTTCGGGCAACCCGAGTCCGACGCCGCCGTGCGCCTCCGGCAGCCGCAGCGCGAAGAACCCGGCCGCACCCAGCTCCCGCCACAGCGCCCGGTCCAGGCGGCCCGGCTCGTCGACGGCGGCCCTGAGCTCCTGCGGGCCGAAGCGGCGCGCCAGCAGCTCGCGCACCCCGGCCCGCAACGCCAGCTGGTCCTCGGTCAGTTGGAAACGCATCCCTCAACGCCCCTTCGGCAGTCCGAGGATCCGCTCGGCCACGATGTTCCGCTGGATCTGCGAGGTGCCGGCGGCGATGGTGTACGACAGCGAGGACAGCCGGTCGAGGACCCACGGCCGGTCCAGGTCGAGGGACTCGGGCCCCAGCACGTCGGCCGCGGCGTCGTAGAGCTCCTGACGGGCGTGCGAGTACCTCAGTTTGAAAACCGAACCCCCGACGCCGGGAACCCCACCGGTCAGTTCGGCCTCGCTCACGTTCCACTGCGTCAGCCGCCACAGCGCCCGGAACTCGGCGTTCAGCCGCCCCAGCCGCCGCCGCAGTGCCGGATCGTCCCAGCGCCCGTTCTTGCGTGCCTCGACGGCGAGTTCGCGCAGTACGCGCCGGCAGGCGACGACCTCGCCGACGAAGGCCGTACCGCGCTCGAAGGAGAGGGTCACCATCGTCACGCGCCAGCCGTCGTTCTCGGCGCCGACCCGGTTGGCGACCGGCACCCGCACCTCGTCGAGGAACATCTCGGCGAACTCGGCCGACCCGGCGAGGGTCTTCAGCGGCCGTACGGTGATGCCCGGCGCGTCCATGGGCATGGCCAGCCAGCTGATGCCGCGGTGCTTGGGCGCCTCGGGGTCGGTGCGCACCAACAGCTCGCACCAGTCGGCCACTTCGGCATGGGAGGTCCAGATCTTGGACCCGGTCACCACATAGTCGTCGCCGTCCCTACGCGCGCGCGTGCGCAGTGCCGCGAGGTCGCTTCCGGCGTCCGGTTCGCTGAAGCCCTGGCACCAGACCTCGTCCCCGCGCAGGATCGGCGGCAGCCAGCGGGCCCGCTGTTCGGCCGTTCCCTCGGCGGCGACGGTCGGCCCCGCGTGCAGCAGCCCGACGAACCCCGCTCCCACATAGGGCGCGCCCGCCTTCTCGGTCTCCTCCAAGAAGATCAGCCGTACGGTCGGGGAGGCGCCCCAGTGGACGTCGCCGTACCCGGCGTCGTGGAGCATGCGCTGCCAGCCGAGGTCGTAGGCGCGGCGCCCCGGCCAGTCGTCGGGGGACGGCTTCGGCGGCAGCGTGGGCAGCGCCTCGCGCAGCCACTCCCGCAACCGGGCGCGGAACTCCTCTTCCTCGGGTGTGTACGCCAGATCCACGGGCCGGTCCCCCTCCGCCGGAAGAGCACGTATCTGACGTCCCGTCAGATCTCATCACCACAGGAAGGCTAGACCCGCACCCCTGGACCGACAAGGCGGTGAGCCCTACGCTCTGCCCACGATCTGACTAACCGTCAGCTGACGCAGGGGGCTGTCATGAACGACACCGCTCACGCCCTGAGTTCCTCGCGCACTCTCTGGGACCTGGTCACCGGCCGCGCCGACCGCACCCCCGACCGCCCCGCCCTCCTCCAGGAGGACCGCTCGCTGTCCTTCGGCGCCCTGCGCACGCGTGCCGAGCGCGTGGCGGCGGGCCTGTACGACATGGGCGTCCGCCCCGGCACAGTCGTCGCCTGGCAGCTGCCCACCCGTATCGAGACAGCCCTGCTGTCCCTCGCGCTGGCGCGCCTGGGTGCCGTGCAGTCGCCGGTCATCCCGTTCTACCGGGACCGCGAAGTGGGCTTCGCGCTGCGGGAGTCGAAGGCGGAGTTCTTCGCCGTGCCGGGCGAGTGGCGGGGCTTCGACCACACGGAGATGGCACGGCGCCTGGGCGCGAAGGGCGTCTTCGAGGCGTACGGCACCCTGCCCGACGGCGATCCCGCGGTCCTGCCCCCGCCGCCCGCCGAGGGGACGTCGGTACGCTGGATCTACTGGACCTCGGGGACGACGTCCGACCCCAAGGGCGTCCTGCACACCGACCGCTCCCTGCTCGCGGGCGGTTCCTGCCTGGCGCACGCCCTGCGCCCCACGCCGGGCGACGTCGGCTCGATCGCCTTCCCCTACGCCCATATCGGCGGCCCGGACTACATGGTGATGCTGCTGCTGTACGGCTTCCCCGCGGTGATGTTCGAGCAGTTCGCGCTCCCGGACGCGCTGGAGGGGTACCGCCGGCACGGGGTGACGATCGCGGGCGGGTCCACGGCGTTCTACTCGATGTTCCTGGCGGAGCAGCGCAGGATGCCGGCCGGCGAGAAGGCGGTCCCCTCGCTGCGGCTGCTGGCGGGCGGCGGGGCACCGAAGCCGCCGGAGCTGTATCACGCCGTGGTGCGCGAGATGGGGGTGCAGCTCACCCACGGGTACGGCATGACCGAGGTGCCGATGATCACGATGGGGGCGCCGGACGACACGGCGGAGAACCTGGCGACGACCGAGGGAAGGCCGCCTCGGGAGATGGAGATACGGATCGTCGACGGCGAGGTGCGGCTGCGCGGGGAGGCGGTCTGCCGGGGCTATCTGGACCCGGCGCAGTCGGCGGCTGCCTTCGACGAGGAGGGGTTCCTGCGGACCGGTGATCTCGGGTGGCTGACGGACAGCGGGCACCTGGTGCTGACCGGCCGCCTCAAGGACGTGATCATCCGCAAGGGCGAGAACATCTCGGCGAAGGAGATCGAGGACCTGCTGCACCGGCATCCCGCGGTCGGGGACGTGGCGGTGATCGGGCTGCCCGACGCGGCGCGCGGGGAACGGGTGTGCGCGGTCGTGGAACAGCCGCCCGGCGCGGACGGGCTGACCCTGGAGGCGCTGACGTCGTATCTGCGCGAGGAAGGGCTGTCGACGCACAAGCTGCCGGAGCAACTTGAGGTGGTGGACGCCCTTCCACGCAACGAGACCCTGCGCAAGGTGCTCAAGTACAAGCTCAGGGAGCGCTTCTCGGGAACGGCGTAGGGGTCACTCGGGAACCGTGAAGTAGCGGGCGAACGCCGTCACGACCTCGCCCTCCGCCACCTTGCCGTCGCCGTCCGTGTCGAGCGTGGCGGCTGCCGCCCGGGCAACGTCCTGCGCCACACCGAGGCAGCCCAGCACCCGCGCGGTGTCGGTGACGGTGGCGGATCCGTCGCCGTCGGGGTCGGCCACGGCGAGGGCGGCGTGCAGGAAGGGGCGGGCGATCTCGGCGAACCGGTCCGGGTTGTCGCGCAGCCGCTTGACCGCGCCGTTCACGAACTCCTCGCGCGTGATGCGCTGGTCGCCGTCCCGGTCCGCGATACCGGCCATGCCCTGCCAGAACGCCTCGGCGCCGATGTAGAGCGACTGGCCCTTGTCGGAGCGGGCGGCGGTGTCGAACTCGGCGAGCACGGCCTTGGCCGCCGCGTTGAAGTCCTCGCGGTCGATGTAGCCGTTGCCGTCCTGGTCGAAGCCGGCGAACCGGGCCGCGATCCTGCGCTCGTACTCGCTGCTGACCATGTCTTATCGGGCCGCCTTACGTCATGTGGGGTGCATCTGCCACGGAGCGTACGACGCCGGGGGCCGTCCGGGCGCCGGAAAGCGGCGGTTGTGCCAAGACCGGGGGAATTTTGGGACAACGGTGTGGCACTTCCGGGGGACCGGCCGGAGGGAACCGGGCTGTTCAGGCCGACAGCGGCCGGGCGTCGTCCGCAACCGCCGCCGCAACGTCCGGGTACACCTCGAAGAGCCTGCGTACACCCAGCGCCCCGAGCACGCGGTTCACGTGCGAGCCGTCCACCGCGCCCTGCGCCGGGAGTATCAGCCGCAGGCTGCCCTGGCAGGAGCGGATCAGCCGGCGGGCGGCGATGAGGACGCCGACGCCGCTGGAGTCGCAGAACAGGACCTCCGAGAGGTCCAGGACGAGACTGTGGCGCCCCTCGGCCACCACGTCATGGATGTGCTGACGCATCACCGGCGAGGTCACCAGATCCAGCTCGCCCGACACCTGGAGCACAGCCCAGTCGCCTCGCTCGCCGCCGGTCACTTTCAACGTCACCACCACGCCCCTCGCTCGCCGAACCGGAAGCGATACCTACGCTTCCTTGCAGCGCGGCTGCCCAGCGGCTGTTCCCTGAAACACCGTCCAGAAAACGGTCACCGATCAGAAAAGGCTTGTTTCAATCGTATTCGATCCTGTTCGATCGAGTCTGATCGCACGATGGTCGGGTAGCCGAGCGAGTGCGAGGGCGGGCGCGAGCTCCTCTATCACGAGTGCGAGGTACGTCACCAGCCATGACTGTTCAAGGGGCGCACATTGCGACAAAGGGGCGTGCGCTGTCCGACGTGCCGACTACATTCGGGGGGACGAAGGACGCACGCTGGACAGGGCGGACCGGTGAGGGGGGCCTGATGGCGAAGAAGGACGCACTGCCCCGCTGGGACCGCAAGATGCAGCAGCGCCTGGCGCGCGGCGAGGCGGCCGCCCTCGGCGAGCTCTACGACCGGTTCGCCTCGCTCGTGCACGGCCTCGCCCACACCGTGCTGGGGGACGAGCGTGCCGCCGACCACATCACCCGCGACGTCTTCGCCCACGTCTGGGAGCACCCGGACAGCTACGACCCCAAGCAGGGCCCGCTGCGCTCCTGGGTCGCCACGCTGACCCACCGCCTGGCCGTGCAGCGGCTGCGCGCCACCGAGACCGCCGCCCTCGTCCAGGCCGGCCGGGGCTCCACCGAGGAGCTGGAGCGCAAGGTGCGGCACGCCTCGGTCGCCGCCCGCGCCGACTACATCGTCCAGTCCATGCCCGTCCCGCTGCGCGCCGCCCTGGAGCTGGCCTACTTCCAGCGCCGCGACTACCGCCAGACCGCCACCGACCTCGGCGTCACCGAGGACGAGGCCCGCCGCCGCCTGCGCCTGGGCCTGCAACTGCTGTCCACCGCCCACGAGGCGGGAGCCGCCCCCGGGGCGCCACCGGGATACGGGGGTGCGGTGTGAACGAGGCGCACGACAACTCCTCCCATGACCCCACCCCGGACAAGGATCATGAAAAGCACCAGGAGGAGAACGGCTTCGGAGAGGTCACTCGCGGAGCCTCCGGCATGAACAGCGGCAATGGCGACGCCCAGCACCCCACCCCACGGCCGGCTCCCGACCAGCCGCCCCGCATACCGCTCCCCCGCGCCTCCGTCGAGGACACCGGACGCCCTCTGCCCGCCCTGGAGGACCTCGGCGACCCTGTGCCCGGCGTGGCCCCGCTCGTCCTCGAACACCGCGTCCTGAAGGCACTCCTCGGCGCCTGGGCGCTGGCCGCCTGCTCGCCGGAGGAGACGGCGGCCGTGGAGGAGCACCTCGGCGACTGCGGTTCCTGCGCGGACGAGGCGCGGCGGCTGCGCGAGGCCGTGGGCCTGCTGCACCCCGCCGAGAGCCTCGACCTGGACCCGTCCCTGCGCACCCGCGTTCTGCAGGGCTGCCTGGAGCGCCGCCCGCCGCGCATCCCGGTGCCCGAGTGGGCGGCGCCGTACGACGCCGAGACGGCCCGCCTCGACGCCCTGCTGCAGGACTTCGGGGATGCCGAGTGGCACGCGCCCGTGCGGCTGCGGTGGTTCGAGAAGGACGAGCCGACGAGCCGCCGTACGACCGTCGCCGGGGTCATCGCGCATCTGCTGACGGTCGACGGTCTGGTGGCGCTCGCGCTCGGCCTCCAGGACCCGATGGGCGACGTCGCCGCGGACCGGCCGACCCCGTCCGGGCGCACGGAGGCGTACTGGCGGGCCTCGCACTTCCCGCCGACCCGCGCCGTGCGCGCACCCTGGCGCGAACAGACCCACGCCCTGGTCCGCACGGTGTCCTTCGCGGGCGGCGGCACCGGCAAACTGTCCGTGGCCTACGGCGACTTCGAGCTGCCGCTGCGCGACGCGATGCTGGACCGCGCCTTCGAGTGCTGGGTGCACGCGGAGGACATCGCAGACGCGGTGGACTATCCGTACGAGGCGCCGGTCGGCCGCGATCTGCACCACATGGTCGATCTGGCGGCCCGCATGCTGCCGACGGTGCTGGCCGCGCGGCGGCGGGCGGGATTCGCGGCGCCGCCGCCTCCCGGCCCGCACCGCCGCCTCGTGCCCGCCGGCGAGCCCGGCCGCAGCCTGCGGCTGGAGATCGAGGGTTCGGGCGGCGGCCAGTGGCTGATCCCGCTGGACTCCCCGGCGGCGGTGGGCTCCGCCGAGCACGAGGTGGCCCATGTCGCGCTGGACGGCGCGGAGTTCTGCCGACTGGCGGCGGGGCATGTGCCTCCGGCGGAAGCGGCGGCAGGGCAGGTCGGTGACCGGGAGGCGATCAGGGATGTGCTGTTCGCTGCGGCGAGCTTGAGCCGGATGTAGGGGTGGGTTGCGGATTCGGTGGCGGCTGCGGGTGAGTGGGGGCTGGTCGCGCAGTTCCCCGCGCCCCTAAAAGGCACGTGCAGTGGACGCACGTCTTGGGGGCGCGGGGAACTGCGCGAGGAACCACGAACTACCCGCAGCCGCCCCCGGACAGATGAACCCGAGCTATCAGGCGAACACGACCGTCCGCCGCCCGTTCAGCAAAATCCTCCGCTCGGCATGCCACTTCACGGCCCGAGCCAACGCCTGGCACTCCACATCGCGCCCGATCGCGACCAGCTGGTCCGGCGTGACGTCATGCCCCACCCGCTCGACCTCCTGCTCGATGATCGGCCCCTCGTCGAGATCCGCGGTGACGTAGTGAGCCGTGGCGCCGATCAGCTTGACGCCCCTGGCGTGCGCCTGGTGATACGGCTTCGCGCCCTTGAAGCTCGGCAGGAAGGAGTGGTGGATGTTGATGATCCGCCCGCTCAGCTGCTTGCACAGGTCGTCCGAGAGGACCTGCATGTAGCGGGCCAGCACGACCAGCTCCACGCCCTCCTCGCGCACGATCTCCAGCAGCTGCGCCTCGGCTTCGGACTTGTTGTCCTTCGTCACCGGGATGTGGTGGAAGGGGATGTCGTACGACCCCACCAGCTCCGTGAAGTCGGTGTGGTTGGACACCACGGCGGCGATCTCCACCGGCAGCGCGCCGATCCGCGCCCGGAACAGCAGGTCGTTCAGGCAGTGCCCGAACTTGCTGACCATCAGCACGACCCGCATCTTCTCCTCGGCCCGATGGATCTGCCAGTCCATCTGGAAGGAGTCCCCGATCGCCGCGAAGCTCGCCCGCAGCTTGTCCACCGTCACCGGCGCATCCGCCGAGAAGTGGACGCGCATGAAGAACAGTCCCGTGTCGTGGTCACCGAACTGCTGGCTGTCCTCGATGTTGCAGCCGGTCATGAAGAGGTAGCTCGACACGGCGTGCACGATGCCCTGCTTGTCGGGGCACGACAGGATGAGGACGTACTGGTCGGCGGGGACCGCGGCTCGGGTGGACTGCTGGTTCATGCAGCACAGGGTCCCATATCCGGCTCCCTCGGCGGGCGGTCGTCCCGTTACGCGGACCGCGTCATGATCCGCAGCACCTCTAGGGTGCGCGGCGGGGCGTCCGGGTCCTCGCCGTCGGCCGTGGCCATCCGGACATGCGCGTCCCGCGCCGCCCGCACCGCCTCCGGCCACCCCTGGTTCTCGACGTACGCGGAGACCGCCGCGTCCGGGCCGACCTGGTGCATGATCCGCAGCACGCGCAGCACGGCGGTGTCGACGAGCGCCGCCTCCTGCGAGTCCCGGAAGATCGTGCCGACGTACTTCTCGGCGGACCAGTTGTCCAGCCAGGTGTCCTCGACGAGGCGGTACACGGCGTCGGTGACGTCGCCGTACCCGTCGACACCGGCCAGCCAGACGTCCCTCTGGAACGTCTGGTCGGAGAGCATGTGCAGCGCGGAGCGCACATTGCTGCGCCAGCGCCACCACGGCATGTCGTTGAGTGGCATGCCGCCCATGGTGGAGGAGCGACGGGCGCGACGGGAAGAGCTATCCGAACCTTGCACGGTCATCGATCGTACGTTCTCCTTCACAGCGGCCTCACCAGCCCCCGTAATTCACCTTCCGGTCACCCGGTGATAACCGTGGGTGATGCCTGGGTTTGTTGTGTGGCGGAATCGTGCGTGTCCATGACCGGCAGGCGACGCACCCGAAGCACGCTCCTCCCCCCGATCACCGACCGGCCCGTCAGAGCAGCCGCCCGCTCTGCGGCTGCCGTGGTGGCGTGTGCGTCGCTCGCCGTCGGATGCGGGGTCGTCCCCGGTGCCACGGGGGGCTCCGGGGATGACACGATCACCGTCATGACCTGGGCCCCGGAGGGCACCAAGGCGACCAACAAGCCCGGTATGCCCGCCTTCGCGCAGGCGTACGCCCGCTGGATCAACGCCCACGGCGGCATCGGCGGCCGCAAGCTCGAGGTCCTCACCTGCAACGACCGCAACGACAGCGTGGCCGCGGCCCGGTGCGCCGACCGCGCGGTCGAGGAGAACGTCGTCGCGGTCATCGGCTCCTACAGCCAGTTCGGCGAGACCTTCCTGCCCTCGCTGGAGGGCGCCGGAATCCCGTACATAGGCGGCTACGGCGTCACCAACGCCGAGTTCACCAGCCCGCTGTCCTACCCCGTCAACGGCGGCCAGCCCGCCCTCCTGGCGGGCCTCGGCAGGGAACTGGCCGGCTCGTGCGGCCCCGTGGCCCTGGTCCGCCCCGACAGCATCGCGGGCGACGAGCTGCCGCCGCTGCTCGACTCCGGCCTCAGGGCGGGCAGGCACTCGTCCTCCGCCGACCAGCTGGCCGCGGAGGACGCCACCGAGTACGGGACCCAGTCGGTGCGGGCGCTGGAGTACGCCACCACCGACCTGGCGGAGAGGGGCTGTGTGGTGCCCGCCCTCGGCGACCGCACCAGCACCTTCATGGACTCCTTCCGGCGCTCCCGCGAGGACTACCGCGACGTGCGCACCGCCACCGTCCTCGGCAGCGTCGACCAGACAGTGATCAACACGACCGGCGGGGCGTCGGTGTACGACGGGTCGTACATCTCCGGCTGGTACCCGGTCACGAGCGACCCGCGCTGGGACGCGATGAAGAAGGTGATCAGCGAGCAGGCCTTCGGCGACAACCGCATCGACCCCGCGGACGCCGGCGTGCAGACCACTTGGATCGCCTACACGGTGTTCAAGAAGGTCGTCGAGTCGCTGGGCGACGGCGAGGTCACCGCCAACTCGGTGCGCGGGGCGCTGAACAAGGGCCTGAAGGTGTCCACGGGCGGACTCACACCGGCGCTTCAGTGGAAGTTCCAGGACGTCCTCGCGACCGTCGGCTATCCCCGGCTGGTCAACCGCAAGGTGACCCTCCAGGTCGTCCGGGACGGTCAGCTGGTGGCGGCCCGCAAGGGCTTCATCGACGTGACGAACACGCTGCAGAACGCCGACGTGAACTGACCGCCCGGCCCTTCCGGGCGATCGTCGGCCCCGCCCCCGTACTACAGCTGGGTGGGCTGGCGCTCGGTCAGGCCGTACTTCTTGGCGATCGTGTTCCACAGCTGCGCGGCCGTCTTCTTCTCCGTGCTGGCGGTGCCGCTCGCGCGGTTGCCGGCCTGGGTCTGACCGGTGGAGCGGGCCTGCCCCTTCTTGCAGAGCTGCCCCTTCTTGGCCGCCACCTGGTCCGCCCACGCCGCGTAGTGGTTGTCGGCGGACGCCGACGCCTGCCACGCTTTGTTCAGCGCGCTGGTCAGCTCGGTGTGACTCGGGAGCTGGTCGACGGAGAGCTTGGACAGGTCCGTGACCAGCTGGTTGCGCTGCTTGGCCGCGCCCCGCAGGTCCGTGGCGGCCTGAGGGAGGTTGCTGCAGGTCTTCACAGCGGCCACCGCGTTGATCACGGCGGTACGGCTGTCACCGCTGTCGGCCAGCAGCTTGTCCAGGGCGACCGCCTGCTGCTCGGCCGGATCGTCGGTCGGCGACGCCGAACCCTCGGTCGCCGGGGCCGTGGCGGAGACGGGCTTGTTGTCGTCGGCCTTCGGATCGTCCCCGCCCCCGGCGGCGAGCATCGCGCCCGCACCGATGCCGAGGACGACGATCCCGACACCGATGGCCGCGATGAGCGGCACCTTGGATCCCGTACGGCCGCCGCCGCGGCCTCCCCGGCCGACGTCGTCGGTGCCCGGGCCGGACGGACCGGGCGGGAAGTACCCCGACTCGTGCCGGCCCTGTGGCTGCGGCTGGTGCTGCTGGATGCGCGGCATCTGCTGGGTGGCACCGGCCGGGGCCGCACCGCCCGGCTCGCTGCGGAAGAGGTTGTCGAAGTCGGACAGCGGCTGCCGGCCCTGCCCCGCCTGCGGCGCCCCGCCCGGCTGACCCGTCACCGGCGGGATGAACTGCGTGGCGTCGGCATCGCTCCCGGCAGCGGCCGGCATCGGCCCGGCGCCGCCCTGAGGACCGCCGCCCTGCCGGACCCGCCCCAGGACCTGCGTGTGCTCGCTGGGCGCCTCGGGCGGCAACGCCCCGGGCGCCACCGGCGGGATGTACTGCGTCGCCCCTTCGTCGGCGGCGGGTGCGGCGACGGGCGGTATGTAACGGGTGGCCTGGTCGTCCGCGCCCCCAGGGGCGGCGGCGACCGGCGGTATGTACTGAGTGGCGCCCTCGTCGGCCGGAGGCATCGGCGCCCCGTAGCCGCCCGAACCGGCCTGCGGGTAGGGCGCGCCGGAGCCCTGGGCTCCGTACTGCGCGCCCGGGTCACCGTGCCCGGCGGACGGCAGAGCACCGCCCTGGCCGGGAGCGCCGTACGCCTGCCCGCCGGCGGGCGGCAGCGGCGCGCTCGCGTACCCCTGACCGCCCGCGGGCGGCAGCGGCATCGACGACGGATCGCCGTGCCCGTACGGCTGCTGCGGCGCGGGCGGCTGCGATCCGGCCGGGTCGCCATGGCCGTACGACGGCGCGCCCTGCACGCTCCCCGAGACATCCGGCGCAGCGCCCCACTGCTGCGGGGGCGGCGACTGGTACTGCTGTTCCTGCCCGCCCCAGGACTGGTCGGGCGGGGCGCCCCAGGCCTGGCCGGGCGCGGCCGGCGGCGGGGCCGGGTGCTGGTTCTGGTCGGGTCCCCACGGGGTGCCCCAGGCCTGTCCGCCGGGCGGTGCCGAGGGCGGGGGTGCGGTCGGCGGCGCGGCCGGTACCGAGGCCGGCCGGCCTGCCTGCACGCCCGTCATACCCGGCAGCAGCGGCTCACCACCGTCCGAGGGCAGCACGATGCCTTCGCGCGCGGGTCGCGCCGAGGGCTCCTCGCCCCGTCCACTCTGCGTCACCGGGACTCCTACTAATGGGGGACCTTGTGAATCGTCGGGTCACGCTACCGGCTCCGCCGAGCCGGGTGCCACGCCGCCCAGGACGTGACCTGGGTCCCTGTGACCGCCGTAACAATTCCGGGCCCCCATCCGCTATATACGTCCCCCTTTCGTCACCGGCACCTTCATTTCCCTGCCGTTCACGCCCTGGTACCCCGCGGTTTCACGCCGCCGCCGGAAGGTCCAGCCGCGCCCCGAACTCCCTGACCACGGGCTCGTCCCGGTACGGCTCCAGGCGCTGCTGGAAGTCCTCCAGATACTCGGCGCCCCGGTTGGACCGCAGGGTCTCCAGCAGCTCCACGGCCTTCAGGCCGGTGTGGCAGGCCTGCTCGACCTCGCGCTGCTGCACCTGTGCTGTGGCGAGCAGCACATAGCCGATCGCGCGGCGCCGCGCCTTGGTCTCCGGGAGGCCGGCCAGCGACTCCGCCGCGCGCCGCGCCGCCGCCTCGGCCTGGCCGAGGTCGCGGTGGCAGTGCGCCAACTCGTCGGCGAGATAGGCCTCGTCGAAGTGCGCGATCCACGCCGGGTCGTCCCCGGACTCCGGATCCGCCGTCTCCAGCGCCGTCACGGCACGTCCGGACGCCACCTGGGCGGCCCGTGCGTCGCCCATCAGCGCATGCCCTCGCGCCTCGGCCGCGTAGAACATCGCCTCGGCGCGCGGCGTCACGCGCCCCCGCGCCCCCTCCTGCGCCGCCCTCGCGAGCTGCGAGATCTCCCGCGGGTTCCCGAGCTGAGCGGCGAGGTGGCTCATGGAGGCGGCCAGCACATACCCGCCGTACCCCCGGTCCCCCGCCGCCTGCGCCAGCCGCAGCGCCTGGATGTAGTACCGCTGGGCGAGTCCCGGCTGCCCGGTGTCGATCGCCATGTACCCGGCGAGCTCGGTCAACCGCGCGACGGCGGCGAAGAGTTCCCGCCCGATCGCCTCCCGGTACGACCCGGCCAGCAGCCCGGAAACGACACTGTTCAGGTAGTGCACGACGACCGGGCGCACATGCCCGCTGCCGTACTGGTGGTCCAGGTCGACGAGCGCCTGTGTCATCGCGCGCACGGCCTGCACATCGGACTGCCCCACCCGCGGCCCCGCCGAGCGCGCCACCTGTGAGTCGGGCGACGAGATCAGCCAGTCGCGGCTGGGCTCGACCAGTGCGGACGCGGCGACGGACGAGCCGGACAGGAAGTCCCGGCGCCCGACGTCGCTGCGCCACAGCTCGCAGACCTGCTCGATGGCCCCCAGTACCGTCGGCGAGAACTGGAGACCGACGCCGGACGCGAGGTTCTTGCCGTTGGCCATCCCGATCTCGTCGATCGTGACCGTACGGCCCAGCTTGCGGCCGAGCGCCTCGGCGATGATCGCCGGTGCCCGTCCCCGCGGCTGCTGTCCCCGGAGCCAACGGGCCACGGACGTCTTGTCGTAGCGCAGATCGAGTCCGTGCTCGGCACCGCACATGTTGACCCGGCGGGCCAGCCCGGCGTTCGAGCAGCCCGCTTCCTGGATGAGTGCCTGCAGCCGTTCGTTCGGCTGTCGCGCGACGAGAGGCCTTGCGGCCATGGCGTACCCCCTGTGGCTGCGGTGCCTGCCCACGCACCGAGTTGATGTGTCTTTCACCACCGAATCCGAGCCGGGGCACTGGCTGTGCACCGCGAAATTCCGGCCGTGAAGATCAATGCCCCGTCGACATACCTAAAATGCGAGGCTTGTGAGGATTGCCGGGGTAAAGGCGGAAGCCGACCCCACAGTGGGCTACCCAGCTCCGGCCACGGATCCTCCCGCGCGCCCCCACACGTGCACCCATGCGCCCCAGATGAGGAATCAATGCTCCTCCCCCGCGCGCGCGACGCCCGTAACTACAGGTGGGTGCGGGAGTTGTGTTCAGCGTGGAAGAGACGATCCCGGCCACCGAAGCCGCACAGATCCCGAAGCAGCGCGGCGAAACGCTGCTGGAGACCGCCGTTCGCTATGCCGAGGAGCGTCACTGGGACGTGTTCCCCGGGACCTGGCTGGAAGCCGCGGACGGGGTGCAGCTGTGCTCCTGCGGCGACACCGCATGCCCCGCGCCCGGCGCGCACCCCGCACGCCCGGACTGGGCGACGCAGGCGACCGGGAGCGCCACGGTCGCCCGTCGGATGTGGCAGAAGCAGCCGAACGCGTCGATCCTGCTGCCGACGGGGCGCACCTTCGACGCGATCTCCGTCCCGGAGACGGCCGGGTTCCTCGCCCTGGCCCGTATGGAGCGGATGGAACTGACGCTGGGGCCGGTGACGTTGACGCCGGACCGCCGGATGCACTTCTTCGTGCTGCCGGGGGCGTCGGTGAAGGTGCCCGAGCTGGTGCGCAAGCTGGGCTGGTCCATCGGGTCGCTGGATCTGGTCGCGCTCGGAGAGGGCGCGTGGGTCGCCGGGCCGCCGACTCGGTTCGGGTCTCGGGGGGCTGTGCAGTGGGCCTGCCGGCCCACGCCGGCCAATCGGTGGCTGCCGGATGCGGAGGAGTTGATCTCGCCACTCGCGTATGCCTGCGGCAGGGATCGGTAACGCCTGCATGTCTGCCTGATTGAGGTTCGTCGGTGGCTGCGGGTTCGTCGCGGCTGGTCGCGCAGTTCCCCGCGCCCCTTAGGGTTGGCCTCCATGACGTCGGCCGTAAGTGTGCGTGGGCTCTGGAAGCGGTTCGGGCAGCAGGTCGCTGTCGCCGGTATCGATCTGGATTTGCCCGCTGGGAAGTTCATCGGGCTCGTGGGGCCCAATGGCGCCGGGAAGACCACGACCCTCTCCATGGTGACCGGGCTGCTCAGGCCCGATCAGGGGTCCGTCGAGGTCGTCGGGCACGACGTGTGGCGGGACCCCGTCGAGGTGAAGGCACGGATCGGGGTGCTGCCCGAAGGGCTTCGGCTCTTCGAGCGGCTCTCCGGGCGGGAGTTGCTCGCGTACTCGGGGCGGCTGCGCGGGCTCCCCGGCGCCGAGGTCGACAAGCGGGCCACCCAGCTGCTGGACGTACTCGATCTGGCGGGGGCCCAGCACAAACTGGTCGTCGACTACTCGACCGGTATGCGCAAGAAGATCGGCCTCGCGGCGGCGCTGCTCCACAATCCCGAAGTGCTGTTCCTGGACGAGCCGTTCGAGGGCGTCGACCCCGTCTCCGCCCAGACCATCCGGGGCGTCCTGGAGCGCTACACCGCCTCCGGCGCGACCGTCGTCTTCTCCTCCCACGTCATGGAGCTCGTCGAGTCGCTGTGCGACTGGGTCGCCGTGATGGCCGCCGGGCGCATCCGGGCCCACGGCCCCCTCGCCGAGGTCCGCGGCGACGCGGCCTCGCTGCAGCAGGCGTTCCTCGAACTCGTCGGCGCGAACGCCCGCGACACCGGGTCCGACCTCGACTGGCTGGGCGGGGCCCGATGAGCACCGCCGTGACCGGAGTCGTCGTACGGCTGAAGCTGTCGCTGCTGCGGAACGGCCTGCGCCAGTCCGGTGGCCGGCGGGCCGCCTACATCGCCTCGGCCGTCGTGGTCCTCCTCTTCGCGGCGCTGCAACTCCTCGGCCTGATCATGCTGCGGGGCACCGCGCACGCCGACTCCGTGGTCGTCCTCCTGGTGGCCGTCCTGGCGCTCGGCTGGGCCGTGATGCCGCTGTTCTTCCCCGGCGGCGACGAGACCCTCGACCCGACCCGGCTGGTGATGCTGCCGCTGCGCCCCCGGCCCCTGGTGCGGGCACTGCTCGCGGCCTCCCTGGTCGGCATCGGCCCCCTGTTCACCCTGTGCCTGTTCACCGGTTCGGTGATCGCCCTCGCGCGGGGCGGACCGGCGTACGTCGTCGCAGTGATCGCCGTCGTGCTGGCCCTGTTGGTGTGCGTGGCGCTCGCGCGTGCCGTTGCCGCGGCCAACCTCCGGCTGCTGACCAGCCGTAAGGGACGCGACCTGGCGGTGCTGAGCGGGCTGGTCATCGCGATCGGGGCGCAGGTCGTGAACTTCGGTGCACAGCGCCTGGGTTCGTCGGGACTCGCCCAGCTCGATCCGGCGGCGGATGTGCTGCGGTGGGTGCCGCCGGCGTCCGCGATCGGGGCGGTGGAGTCGGTGAGCGAGGGGAAGTACGGGGCCGGCCTCCTCCAACTTGCCCTGAGTGCGGGCGCGTTGGTGGCCCTGATCGCCGTATGGTCACGTCACCTGACCCGGCTGATGACGTCCCCCGACGGCTCCACGCTCCAGGCGGCCACGGAGTCCGCCGTACGCGAACGGAACTCGACGGGCCTCGCCCGCCTCCTCCCGCCCGGCCGCACCGGCACTGTCATGGAACGCAGCCTGCGCTACGTCTGGCGCGACCCGAAGACCAAGGCGGCCTGGGTGACCTCGCTCGCCATCGGCCTGATCGTGCCGCTGTTCAACGCCCTGCAGGGCACCGGCTCGATCTACTTCGCCTGCTTCGCGGCCGGGATGCTCGGCATCCAGATGTACAACCAGTTCGGGCAGGACACGTCCGCGTTCTGGATGGTCGCGATGACGATCTCGTCCCCGCGGGACGCCTACGTCGAGCTGCGCGGCCGAGCCCTGGCGCTGCTGCTGATCACCCTCCCGTACGCCGCCCTCGTCACCGTCCTGACGACAGCGCTGCTCGGCGACTGGGTCAAGCTCCCCGAGGTCCTCGGCCTGTCCTTCGCGCTCCTCGGCGCCATGCTGGCGACCGGCACCTGGACGTCGGCCCGCTTCCCGTACTCCATCCCGCAGGAGGGCTACAAGAACGTCGCCCCCGGCCAGACGGGCCTCGCGTGGATCTCGATCTTCGGCGGCATGATCGCGGCGGCCCTCCTGTGCGCCCCCGTGATCGCGGTGACGATCTGGCTCAACGTGAGCGACGGCGGGGACGACTGGACCTGGCTGCTGTTGCCGGGCGGGACGGTCTACGGGGCGGCCATCACGCTGCTGGGACTACGCCTGGCGGCACCCCGCACGGCGGCCCGCCTCCCGGAGATCCTGACGGCAGTGAGCAAGGGATAGCGGGCCCTGCTGACCGAGGGGGCCTGCAACGCCCCTTGGGGGCGCGGGGCTGTATCGATATGCGGCTCCGCCGCGTGGGCGCGACAAGTCACGAACAACCCGCAGCCGCCGTCGCTCGGCACGCACCGAGCTCACAGGCGCCCGGCGTCACCCCGTGCGCACCGCGTCCAAGAAGGGCTCGATGGCCCCCCGCCATCCCTCGGGCTGGTCGTAATGCACCAGGTGACCCGCGTCGGCCACCTCCGCGTACTCCCCACGCGGCAGCACCCGCACCATCTCCTGGGCCTCGGCCCGCCCCAGCTCACCGTCCAGCCCCCGCACAACCAGCGCCGGGCACTGCACCTGGGCGAGCTCCTCCCAGTGCGCGTCGAAGACCCACGTCTCCCGCGACCGGAGCATCTGGTCCGGATCGAAAACGGGCCGCCACCCGTCCTCGCACTCGTGCATCACCTCGGCGTAGAACTCGCCCCGCGCGGGATTCGGCCGCTCGACCCAGGGGTCGTCCTCACCGAACCACTTGCGCACATCGGCGAGCGTGGCGAAGGGCACGGGCCAGGCCTTGAACCAGTCCGACCACTCCCGCTGCGAGGCCGAGCCGAGCGCGGACGCCCGCATGTCGCAGATGATCACGCCCCCCACCAGGTCGGGCCGCCTGGCGGCGAGCTGCCAGGCGGTGAGCGCGCCCATGGCATGGCCGATGAGGACGACAGGGGCGAGGCCGAGCTGCTCCAGGGCGGCCTCGGCGTCGTCGACGTACGCCTCGCGCGTGAAGGAGGCCTGCGAGGGCTTTTCGCTACGGCCGTGGCCGCGCTGGTCCAGCGCCACGGCGCGGTGCCGCTCGGAGAGCCAGCGGGCGGTGGACGTCCAGTGCGAGGCGCGGCCCATCAGGCCGTGCAGTAACAGCACACCGGGCGTGCGCTCATGCTCCCTGGCGGGGTCGGTCTTCGGAGGGTCGCCGAACTCCCAGGCCGCGAGACGTACGCCGCCCGTGCCGGTCACGTCGATGCGCCGCACCATTGGTCCTGGCACCCCCCTAGCTCCGCTCGGACCGCTCGAGCCGACCGGTCCTGTGAACCGTGTCCTGCTTGCCGTACGTGTCGTGCCTGCCGTATCTGCCGCCGCTCACGCGAGCACCACGTGCCACCTGCGTCGCACGCGTCGTGAATGCCCCCGGACGCGATGTGCATGTCCTGTGTGTCTGCCGTGATCTTATGCGCACACTCCTGAAGCGCACGTTCCGCCTGACCTGTCACCGCAGACTATCGAACTCCTATTCGAAAATACGGCTCTCGCGGCCAACACCCCTCATTCGAGTGACCCCCCTCAAGGATTGATCGCCGGCGCCGAGGGGAGATCTTCAGCGGGAGGCGGACCGCTCGGGGAAACCGGTCCGAGGGGAATGACCCTGAGAGCTCGGGGCTCCGGGTCAGCACAGGGGAGGACAGGCCCCGGCGCCATGTGGCGCCGGGGCCCTCTCCACACTTACGGCACATCCTCGCGCCCCCTCCCCGGCCGGACGCATCACTGTCGATCACGGCCCAGAGCTCTCAGGTCATATGCCTCACGCGACAGCCTCGCACGCGAATCGCCGGAGCGCTGCGATTCGACCTACTGGATCTTGGAATGGGCGAGATCCAGGATCGCCACAACTCCCGCTTATTTACCGGGAGTTACATACACGAGAAGCGAAAACGACCGGCCGTCAGCGCTTGGCGACGAAGACATGGGAGGCGACGTCCGCCTCCAGCTCGGCCGCCTCGCCGCCGCTGCCGACCAGCACGCCACCCGCCGACTCGGTCACACTCACCACGGAGCCGGGCTGCACGCCGGCCCGACGCAGCGTGTACATCAGCTGCGCGTCGGTCTGGATCGGCTCACCGATCCGCCGGACGACGACCGTCTTGCCCTCGACGCCCGGGTCGAGGTCGGCCAGCGAGACCATGCCCTCGTCGAGGAACGGATCGGCACCGTCCTTCTCACCGAGCTCCTCCAGACCGGGGATCGGATTGCCGTACGGCGACTCGGTCGGGTGCCGCAGGAGCTCCAGCACGCGCCGCTCCACGGCCTCACTCATCACGTGCTCCCAGCGACACGCCTCGGCGTGCACCTGCTCCCACTCCAGCCCGATCACGTCGACGAGCAGACACTCGGCGAGACGGTGCTTGCGCATGACGCGGGTGGCAAGCCGCCGCCCCTCGTCCGTCAGCTCCAGATGCCGGTCGGTCGCCACGGACACCAGCCCGTCACGCTCCATCCGCGCCACCGTCTGACTGACGGTCGGCCCACTCTGGTCCAGCCGCTCGGCGATACGGGCGCGCATGGGGACCACACCTTCCTCCTCCAGCTCGAGGATGGTGCGGAGATACATCTCCGTGGTGTCGATCAGTCCGGACATACGTGCCCCTCGATTAGCTCTGCGATTAGCTCAGCCGGAAGCGAGACAGCTCCACGGCGCGTGCGCTGGCCCTGTCCTCAATTCTGCCGGATACCACTGACAACCGTGCCGCGCCGTTGAAACCAGCGGGTTACACGAGGGTATGCACCCTGCCCGCGGGCGCACCTCAGCGGCGCGGCACCCGCGTACGGCGGCACCGCCTAGACCTCGAGCGACCCGTCAGGCGCTGCGCGAACGCCCGCCGAACAGCAACGGGCCGTCGCAGGCACCCTCGCCCCACCGCCGGAGGCACACCGTATTGACACCGCACTGGTCCAGACCGCACGGTGATCCGCGACACACCCCCACCCCCGCCGACCGCCCCACCCCCGGAGGGCCCCGCATGAGCGACAGCAAGCCGGCCGACCAGTTCTTCGACGCCGCCATCGCCCTCCTCCAGCGGGCCCGCGACGAGGAGGCGGAGAACATCGAGGCAGCCGGCACCCTGCTCGCCGACACCGTCGCAGGCGGCGGCCGTCTCTTCGCCTTCGGCGCCGGTCACTCCTCGCTCGCCGCCCAGGACGTCGTCTACCGCGCAGGCGGCCTCGCCCTGATGAACCTGCTCGCGGTCCCCGGCGTAGTAGGCGTAGACGTCATGCCCGCCACCCTCGGCTCAGCCCTCGAACGCGTCGACGGCCTGGCCGGAGCGGTCCTGGACAGCTCACCTCTGCGGGACGGCGACGCCCTCGTCGTCATCTCCCTCTCCGGCCGCAACGCCCTGCCCGTGGAGATGGCCATGAAAGCCCGCGCCCTGGGCGCCAGGGTCATCGGCGTGACCTCGGTGGCGTACGCGTCGGAGACGAGTTCCCGCCACACCTCCGGCACCTACCTCAAGGACCACTGCGACATCGTCCTCGACTCGAAGATCGCGATCGGCGACGCGGAACTCACCCTCGACACCATCCCGGCCCCCTTCGCCCCCGCCTCCACGGTCGTCACCGCGGCCCTCCTCCAGGCCGTCATGGCCACGGCAGCCGCCTCCCTGGCAGGCCGCGGCATCGAGCCCCCGCTCCTGCGCTCGGGCAACGTCGACGGCGGCCACGACTGGAACGGCAAGGTGTTCGAAAAGTACGGGGACCGGATCTTCTACCGGCAGTAGCGGTCCCGATCTTCTACCGGCTTCCACCGGCAGCAGGGGCCCCGCACGGCCTAACCCCGCCCCACGACCCCCGCCAGGTCCAGAGCGGAAGCGATCCGCACCGCCACGTCCTCCGCGTACACCGCATCGCTCCGCTCGAACGCACTACGCCCGGCGCCCCGCAGAAACGTCACGACCCCCACCGTCCGCCCCCGGCTCCGCAGCACCGCACACAGCGCGTGCACCGAGTCCGCGGGCCACTGCCGCCCCACCGCCCACTCGCGCGCCTGCTCCGCCGGCATCCGGCCCGCATCGGCCCGCACCGACCCGTTCCGCGTCACGCACTGCAACGCCGGGTGCCCCTCGGCGTACCGCACCGGCAGCCCGGCCTCCCCGCCGAGCAGGCTCGGTCCTGGTGCCCCCGAGGGGGTCACGGCGACCCGAACGAGTCGTACCGGCTCCGCGGCCTCCGCATCCGGCACCGCCCCGCCCGAGACCCGGTCGATCAGCGCGTGATCGGCGAAGCCGGCCAGCGCGAAGTCCAGGTGCACGGTCGCCGCGTCCGCAGGGTCCTCGCACTCCGCGGCAGCCCGCGCGGCCCGGTGCAGCTGGTTGGTCCGGAACCGCAGCAGTGCCGCCTCCTGCTCCGCCTGCTTGGCCTCGGTCATGTCCTGGAAGAGCCAGCCCACCCCCAACGGCACCGGCTCCTCCGCGAGCGGGGAGGCCAGCCGTACGAAGCCGCACCGCCAGCACCGCCGCCGCTCGCCCTCCGGCGTCCGAACGCTCACCCAGATCTCGGCCGGCGCGGGTGGCGCGCCCTCCGCCAGCACATGCGTGAGCGCGCTCTCCAGCTCCTCCACACCCTGGGCGAGCAGATCCCCGAGCGGCCGCCCCAACACGGACGTACGGCCGATACCCAGGGCCCGGGCCGCGTGCGCGTTCACCACCGCGGGCCGCAGATCGGCGTCGACGAGGACGACGCCCCATGACGCGTCCTCGAACAACGCCTCACTCAGAGCGATCGAGCGCTCCAGATCGATCTGGGTGTGCACCTCGCTGAAGGCGCAGTACACCCCGGCGGGCTTCCCGTCGGGCCCGCGGACGGCCGCCGACTGCGTCCGTACGAGGACCCGCCCGCCGTCCTTGGTCAACAAGGCGAACTCGTGCACCTGCCGCCCCGGAGCGTGCATGGCGGACATCAGCCGCCCCTCCACCTCCTCGGCGTCGGCCTCGCGCACCGCCCACCCGGCGAACCCGTGCCGCCCCACGGCCTCGGCCGCACTCCACCCGAGGATCCGCTCCGCCTCACGGTTCCAATGGGTGACGACCCCGTCCGCGTCGAGGGCGCACAAGGCCGCGTCCATCCCGTCCAGCAGCGCGGCCAGCAGATCGGAACCGCCTGCCGAACCCTCGGAACCAGCCGACGAACCCTCCGGACCGTCCCGCTCGGGTTCGTCCGGTCCCAGCTCGTCGGTGGTCCCACTACGCCGGGAAGCACTCACCTGGACCCCCTGCCAAGCTGCGTCCGCACGTACGACGCGTCGGTTCGCTCACTCGCAATCATCTAACTGGAACGTGACGCAGCACACACCGGGTTCCCACAAGATTGAAGGAATCGTTGTGTGGCGGAAATCCTCCGCGCCCGAAGGCATCCGAAGGCCCCCGCGACGCTCGGCCCCTACGCCCCGCTTCCCCTCCTCGCACGGTTGTCATGCACGGAACGCTAGGTGACCAGCGCAAACAGGTACAGGGAAAAAAAGAGGTTGATCGGGGGCCGACGTGGTTCCTAGGGTGTGGAGCACACGAGAAGGGAGGTGGTTCGGCAGATGTATGAATACCGGACGCGTGAGGTGGCTGCGGGCTAGCGGCCCGTCACCCCACCCAGTGCGGTGCCGGACCAGCACGTGACAGATGCGTGCAGCCGGCCCAATCCCAGGCAGTCACCCGACCCGCGAGCTCGCCGGTACGTCCGGCCGGCTCCTCCGCCACGGCGGAGGAACCCGAGCTCGCGGGTCGTCTGCGTTTCAGGGGACGCGGGGCGCCCTCACGGGCTCAGGCGCTCGATGCGCCAGCTTCCGTCCTGTTCCGCCACGTACCGAAGCCGGTCGTGCAGCCTGTTTTCCCGCCCCTGCCAGAACTCCACCGCCTGCGGTGCCACCCGGAAGCCGCCCCAGTTCGGCGGCACCGGCACCTGATCGCCCTCGGGATAGCGCGCGGACAACTCGGCGTACGAGGCGTCGAGGTCGGCGCGGGTGGCGATGACGGAGGACTGGGCGCTGGCCCAGGCCCCGAGCTGGGAGCCGTGCGGGCGGCTCCGGAAGTACGCGGCCGTCTCATCGCGCCCGGTGCGCCGCGCCACGCCCGTGACGATGACCTGGCGGGCCATCGGATGCCAGGGGAAGAGCAGGGACAGGTACGGGTTCTCGGCGAGGTCGCGGGCCTTGCGGGAGTCGTAGTTCGTGTAGAAGACGAAGCCCCGCTCGTCGAAGTGCTTCAGCAGCACGGTGCGGGAGCTGGGCCGCCCCTGGGCGTCCGCGGTGGAGACGATCATCGCGTTCGGCTCGAAGAGGTGGGCCTCGGACGCGGCCTGCTTGAACCAGCGCGCGAACTGTTCCACCGGGGTGGCGGCCAGGTCGTTCTCGGCGAGGCCCTCGGCCCGGTACTGCTTGCGCATCGCGGCGGGGTCGAGGGGGGCGGCGTCTCGGTCGGTCACGCGGTCATCCTGCCGTATGTGACGGACGCCGTACGGCGCGGTGCCGCCCTTCGGCACTGCATGGCACTGAGTGCCGCATAGCCCTCCCGAAGATGACACTCAGGGACTATCGTGCTGTTGTCGTCGTGGTTGGATGACCGCCGACCGCACGGGGCATCACAGGGGTACGCCCCGGACCGCGAGTCAGAGCGCCTGACCGTGGATCCAGCAGGCGTGCGCCCCACCTCTGTCGAGTGACACGTGATCGTTCCACCCACAACCCCATCCGTCGCACACATCACGAGGAGCCGCCTGATGTCCGACTTCGTACCCGGACTCGAGGGAGTCGTCGCGTTCGAGACGGAGATCGCCGAACCGGATAAGGAGGGCGGCGCTCTGCGGTACCGGGGCGTCGACATCGAGGACCTGGTCGGGCATGTCTCGTTCGGCAACGTCTGGGGGCTGCTCGTCGACGGTGCCTTCCGGCCCGGTCTGCCGCCCGCCGAGCCCTTCCCGATTCCCGTGCACTCCGGCGACATCCGCGTCGACGTCCAGTCCGCGCTGGCCATGCTGGCCCCGGTGTGGGGGCTGAAGCCCCTCCTGGACATCGGTGAGGAGCAGGCCCGGGAGGACCTGGCCCGAGCCGCCGTCATGGCCCTGTCCTACGTCGCCCAGTCCGCGCGCGGGCAGGGCCTGCCCATGGTGCCGCAGAGCGAGATCGACAAGGCGCAGTCCGTCGTCGAGCGCTTCATGATCCGCTGGCGCGGCGAGCCCGACCCCAAGCACGTGGCCGCCGTCGACGCGTACTGGACGTCCGCCGCCGAGCACGGCATGAACGCGTCCACCTTCACGGCCCGGGTCATCGCGTCGACCGGCGCCGACGTGGCCGCGGCGCTCTCCGGTGCCGTAGGTGCCATGTCCGGCCCACTGCACGGCGGTGCCCCGTCCCGGGTCCTGCACATGATCGAGGAGATCGAGCGCACCGGCGACGCCGAGGCGTATGTGAAGCAGACCCTCGACAAGGGCGAGCGCCTCATGGGCTTCGGCCACCGCGTCTACCGCGCCGAGGACCCCCGCGCGCGGGTGCTGCGCCGCACCGCACGGGACCTGGGCGCGCCCCGCTTCGAGGTCGCCGAGGCGCTGGAGAAGGCGGCGCTGGAGGAGCTCCACAATCGGCGCCCGGACCGGGTCCTGGCCACGAACGTGGAGTTCTGGGCCGCCATCATGCTGGACTTCGCGGAGGTCCCGGCGCACATGTTCACCTCCATGTTCACCTGCGCCCGTACGGCGGGCTGGTCGGCGCACATCCTGGAGCAGAAGCGCACCGGCCGCCTCGTGCGCCCGTCCGCGCGCTACATCGGCCCGGGCCCGCGCGACCCGCGCGCGGTCGAGGGCTACGCCGACATCGCGCACTGACCCCTCACCGAGCCGCCGATCCACGGATCCCGAGCGGTGTCACGCGGAGCCGATCAGCTCCGCGTGACACCGCTCGGCCGCCGGTGAGGCCGGCTTCGGCATACGGACCGTGACTGATCCACTCCGCCAGTATGCTGGGGCGGCTGCGGCGCACCTTCCACCATCACCCGTCCCCACGTGGTGAGTTCATGCCTGCGGCGATCGAGACGTCCCACGGCATGAGGATGAGAACAGGTGCTGATAGCGGGCCGTTACCGGCTGAGCGAGTCGATCGGGCGCGGTGGGATGGGGGAGGTCTGGCGGGCCTACGACGAGACGCTCGGCCGGCCCGTGGCCGTCAAGCTCCTGCTGCCCCAGGACACCGACCCCACCGCCACGTCCCGGTTCCGTCTCGAGGCGCAGACGGCGGCGCGGATCGCCCACCCGAACGTGGTCGGCGTACGGGACTTCGGCGAGCACGAGAACCGGCTCTTCCTGGTGATGGAACTCGTCCAGGGCGACAGCCTCGCGCGCGTGGCCGCCCAGTTCGGCGCGCTGCCCGCCGAACGCGTCGCCCGGATCGCCGCCGAGGCCGCCGCGGGGCTGGCCGCCGCGCACCGGCAGGGCATCGTCCACCGGGACATCAAGCCCGGCAACCTGCTCCTGGACGCCGACGGCACCCTCAAGATCGGTGACTTCGGGATCGCCCGCTTCCTCGACGACCCCGGCGCCGCGCTGACCGCCACCGGGCAGATCGTCGGCACGAGCCTCTACCTGGCACCCGAGCGGGCGCTGGGGAAGCCGGCGGGCCCGGCCTCCGACGTGTACGCGCTGGGCTGTGTGCTCTACCAACTGCTCACCGGGCGCCCGCCGTTCCACGCCGACACCGCTGTCGCGATCCTGCACCAGCACCTGGACGCCGTGCCCGTACCGCCCCGCGAGCTGGGCGTCCCCGGGCTGCCGCCCGCCTTCGAGAGCTACCTCCTCGGCCTGCTCGCCAAGGACCCCGAGCACCGGCCCCCCGCCCAGCAGGCCGCCGACTGGTTCGCCGACGGCGCCTGGCAGGGCCGCCCCGAGCCGCTGCCCGAGGCCACGTCGCCGTCCCGGGGGCCTGCGGTCGCGTCGGCGTCCACGGCCGGGCCGTCGCAGGTGGGCGGGACCAGCAGTCCGACCACGTACATGCTGCCCTCCGCCCAGGGCGCGGCACCCAGCGGAAGATCCGGATCCCGTTCCAGATCCGGGTCCGGCTCCGGGTCCCGCTCGCAATCCCGTTCCCGGTCCGGCTCCCGGGCAGCGGGCCCGGCGCGTCCCGGGTCCCTCGCGCTCCTCGTGCGCCGGCCGCGGGTGGCGGCCACGGCCGCCGCGGCAGTGCTCTTCGCGGCCGCGATGCTCCTCGGCATGCTGTGGTTCGCTCCCGACAACACCGCGACGGAGGGCACGAAGTCCGAGGCCCCACCGAGCCCGCCCGCCTCCGCTTCCACGTCCCCTGCGGCCTCGATCCCGTCCCCTGCCGCCTCCCCGATCCCGGCAGGCGCGGAGACGCGCGGAGCCCTTGACGCAGAGCAGGACGAGCCGGACGAGGCGACGCAGCAGGAGGAGCGGCAGCGGGAGCAGGCCGAGCAGGAGCAGGAGCGGCTGGAGCAGGCCGAGCGCGAGCAGGAGAAGCGGGACCAGGAGCGGCAGCGCTCAGTGCCGCAGGACGACGACGATGGCGACGACGACGGGGGCGGCGACGACTGACGGGCGGCCGGGGGGCCGGGGGGCCGGGGCCCGAGGGCCGGGGGGCTGGGGGGCCGGGGCCTCAGCCCAGCGTCTCCTCCAGGAGCAGCGCCCACTGCGTCACCACGCGGTCGCGGCGGGCCGCGTCGTCGGTGAGGAGGTTGGCAAGGCCCAGGCCGCGGGCCATGTCGAGGAGGCCCTGGACCGTCTCCCGTACGCCGGGGCGGGATTCGTCCGCGCCCAGCAGGTCCACGGCTATCCGGTGGGTCTCGCGGCCGACCCGGGCCTCCAGCTCCGTGACCCGCGGCCTTAGCTGCTCCTCGTTGGAGGCGGCCACCCACAGATGCAGGGCCGCGCGGAACAGGGGGCCCGTGTAGAGGTCCACGAGGGCGGAGACGACCGCACGCCGGTCGCCCGCCGCGCCCTGCGGGAAGAGGGCGCGCAGAGCCGTCGAGCGTTCCTCGGCGACGTACTCGACGGCCGCCGTGAAGAGGTCCTCGCGGGTCGGGAAGTGGTGCTGGGCGGCGCCCCGGGAGACGCCGGCGCGTTCGGCGACGACGGAGACCGTGGAGCCCGCCCAGCCGTGTTCGGCGAGGCAGGCCACGGCGGCTTCCAGGAGGCGTTGCCGGGTGGCACGGCTGCGGTCCTGCTTCGGAACGCGGTCGGCGCGGTCCGCGCGGTCGCCGACTGTGGTCACACCACCCATGTGGGATCCCGTCTTTCGAGGAAGGCCGTCATCCCCTCGCGGGCCTGGGCGGAGGAGAACAGCCGGGCCGAGAGCGCGGTCAGGTCCGCCGCGTCCCGGTCGAAGGCTTCCAGCACCTTAGCCGTGAGCAGCGCTTTCGTCTCGGCCAGGGCCTGGGGGGAGGCCCGGCGCAGCCCGTCCAGGATGGGGGTCAGCGCCTCGTCGACGTCCTCGCCCGCCGTGGTCAGGAGGCCGATGCGGGCCGCCTCCGGCGCGGTGAAGCGTTCGCCGGTGAGGTAGTAGCGGGCCAGGGCGCGGGGGTCCGTGCGGGGCAGGAGGGGCAGCGAGATCACCGCGGGGGCGACGCCGATGTGGACCTCCGTGAAGGCGAAGGTGGCCTGCGGGGAGGCGGCCGAGATGTCGCAGGCCGCCAGCAGGCCCAGGCCGCCCGCGCGGACGTGGCCGGTGACGCGGGCGACGACCGGTTTGGGCAGGGCGACGATCTGCCTCAGCAGCGCCACCAGCGCGTCCGGCGGCGGCGGGTCGCGCAGGTCCGCTCCCGCGCTGAAGGTGTTGCCGGTGTGGGTGAGGACGATCGCACGTACGTCGGCGTCCTTGGCGCAGTCCGCCAGCGCGTCGGTCAGCTCGCCCACGAGGGCGGCCGAGAGCGCGTTGCGGTTGTGCGGGGAGTCGAGGGTGAGGGTCTCGACGCCCCGCGCGCGTGTACGGCCGATCAGCGTCACGTGTTCTCCTTGAGTGCCCGTAGTTCGCGGCGCAGGATCTTGCCGGAGGCGGCCCGCGGGACACCGTCTATGAAGGTGACCTGGCGGACGCGCTTGTAGGGGGCGACCTGTTCGGCGACGTACATCATGACCTCTCCTTCGGAGAGGTCGGTGGCGGTGGGCTGGCGGACCACGTACGCGTGCGGGACCTCGTTGCCGTCGTCGTTGTAGACGCCGATGACCGCCGCGTCGGCGATGCCGGGGTGGGTGAGCAGGAGGGCCTCCAGTTCGGCGGGGGCCACCTGGAAGCCCTTGTACTTGATGAGTTCCTTCACGCGGTCCACGACGAACAGCCAGCCGTTCTCGTCCACATGGCCCACGTCACCGGTGTGCAGCCAGCCGTCGGTGTCGATCATCGCGGCGGTGGCGTCGGGGCGGCCGAGGTAGCCCTTCATGACCTGGGGACCGCGGATGAGGATCTCGCCGGACTCTCCGGCGCCGAGGTCCTTGCCGGGGTCGTCGAGGGAGACGATGCGCATCTCGGTGCCGGCGATGAGCTTGCCGACGGTTCCGGCGGGCGCGTCGTGCATGGCGGCCAGGGGGACGACGTGGGTGCCGGGGGACAGTTCCGTCATGCCGTAGGCCTGGCCGACCGGCGGCAGGCCGAGGCGCTGCGAACAGGCGGCCGCGAGCTTCGCGTCCAGCGGTGCGGCGGCGCTGACGATGTACTTCAGGGACGACAGGTCGTAATGCGCGACCAGGGGGTGCTTGGCGAGGGCCAGCACGATGGGCGGGGCCACGTACAGGCCGGTGATGCGGTGGTTCTGGATGGCCGCGAGGAAGGTCTCCAGGTCGAAGCGGGGCAGCACGACGACCGTCGCGCCCAGCCTCAGGGGCGCGTTCATCAGGGCGGTCAGGCCGTAGATGTGGAAGAAGGGCAGGACGGCGAGGATGCGGTCGCCGGGGCCGGCGGATATCGCGGGTTCGAGCTGGGCGAGGTTGGTGGCGATCTGGCGGTGCGTGAGCATCACGCCCTTGGGGACGCCGGTGGTGCCGGACGAGTACGGCAGGGCCGCGACGTCCGCCGCCGGGTCGACGCCGACCTGCGGTTCAGGGGCGGCGGACGCCAGCATGTCGATGAGCGACCGGTGTCCGGGCGCGCTGTCGCACACGAAGATCTCCTGCACGCCGCCCGCGAGTTCGGCGGCCCGGCGTGCCGCCTCCAGCAGTGGTGAGACGGTGACGATCCAGCGGGCCGCCGAGTCCTTCAGTTGCTTGGCGAACTCCTCGGGCGTGGCGAGCGGGTGCACGGTCGTGACGGAGGCACCCGCGCGCGTGGCGGCGTAGAACGCGGTCGGGAAGGCGACCGTGTTGGGGCTGTGCAGGGCGAGGACGTCGCCCTTGCGGACGCCCGCCTCGGCCAGGCCGGCGGCCACCCGCCGGTGGAAGCGGTCGAGCTGTTCGTACGTGAGGGTGGTGCCGTCCGTGCCGTCGATGAGCGCGGGTGCGTCACCGAACTCGGCCGCCCGGCCCAGTACGAAATCGTGGATGGGGCTTGCTACGGCCGGAACGTCTGCGTACTCGCTGCGGAACACGGTTCCTCCTCGCGACACGGTGCCGACAGGGTGCCCGTCAGTACGACTTGGGCAGGCCCAGGGTCTGGTGGGAGACGTAGTTGAGAATCATCTCCCGGCTCACCGGAGCAATACGAGACACGCGCGCTGCGGTTATCAACGAGGCGAGGCCGAATTCGCGGGTGAGGCCGTTTCCGCCGAGGGTGTGCACGGCCTGGTCGACGGCCTTCACGCAGGCCTCCCCGGCCGCGTACTTGGCCATGTTGGCTGCCGCGCCCGCGCCCACGTCGTCACCGGCGTCGTACAGGTAGGCCGCCTTCTGCATCATCAGGCGGGCCAGTTCGAGGTCGATGTGCGCCTGGGCGAGGGGGTGCGCGATGGCCTGGTGGGCGCCGATGGGGGCCTTCCAGACGGTGCGCTCGCGGGCGTACTCGACGGCACGCGCGAGAGCGTAGCGGCCCATGCCGATCGCGAAGGCGGCCGTCATGATGCGCTCGGGGTTGAGGCCGGCGAAGAGCTGGAGCAGGCCGGCGTCCTCGTCGCCGACCAGGGCGTCGGCGGGGAGCCGTACGTCGTCGAGGGTCAGCTCGAACTGCTTCTCGGCGGCGCTCAGTTCCATGTCGATCTGACGGCGCGTGAAGCCTTCGGCGTCGCGCGGGACGATGAACAGGCAGGGCTTGAGGCTGCCGGTGCGGGCGTCCTCGGTGCGGCCGACGATGAGGGTCGCGTCCGCGATGTCGACGCCGGAGATGAAGACCTTGCGGCCGGTGAGCAGCCAGTCTCCGGTGTCCGGGTCGCGGCGGGCCGTGGTGGTGATGCGGTGGCTGTTGGAGCCGGCGTCGGGTTCTGTGATGCCGAAGGCCATGGTGCGGGTGCCGTCGGCGAGGGCGGGGAGCCACTCCTGTTTTTGGGCTTCCGTGCCGAAGCGGGCGATCACTGTGCCGCAGATGGCGGGCGACACCACCATCATCAGCAAGGGGCAGCCTGCGGCGCCCAGTTCTTCGAGGACGATGGAGAGTTCGGCGATGCCGCCGCCTCCGCCACCATGTGCCTCCGGCAGGTTGACGCCGAGGTAGCCGAGCTTGGCTGCTTCGGACCAGAGTGCTTCTCGGTCGTAGGTGCGGCCGTGGCGTTTGCCGAGGGCGGCTACGGCGGCTCGTAGGGCCTTGTGTTCCTCGGTTTCGAGAGTGGTGGGCATGGGACTCCTCCCGGGTGCGGGTTGTCTGTGGCTGGTCGCGCTCACGCGGCGGTAGCCGCATATATCGATACGGCCCCGCGCCCCTTAGGTCTCCTGCACTACTGCCAGCAACGAGCCGACCGTTACCTGCTGGCCGGGTACGACGTGCAAGGCGCTCAGCGTTCCTGTGGCCGGTGCCGTGATCTTGTGTTCCATCTTCATCGCCTCCAGCCACAGCAGGGGCTGTCCGGCCTCCACGGCCGTCCCCTCGGTCAGGCCGTCGGCGACGCGGACGACCGTCCCGGGCATGGGGGCCAGGAGGGATCCCGGCGCATGCTGGGCCGTCGGGTCCGGGAAGCGGGGCAGGGCGGTGAGGCGGGTGGTGTTGACGTGGATCTCGTCGTCGTACCTCGCCACCTCGAAGTTCCTTCGTACGCCGTCCACTTCGAGTACGACCAGGGCGGCATCGGCGTGTACGACGCGCACCCCGTCGGCCTCAAGGCCCGCGCGGGTGTGGCGGTAGTGGACCTCGATCTCCTCGCCGGCCGCCTCGTAGCGCTTGGTCTGCGGCCGTGAGGGCACGTTCCGCCAGCCGCCGAAGCGGGAGCGGCCGTGGGCGTCGGCGAGGGCCGCTGCCAAAGGGTCGTACGGGTCGCCCGTCCCACAGAAGGCCAGCTCGGTGAGGTGGCGGTCGTAGAAGCCGGTGTCCATGCGGGCGGACGTGAACTCCTCGTGGCGCAGCGAGCGTACGAGGAGGTCCCGGTTGGTGACCGGGCCGTGCAGCGTCGCCCGTTCCAGGGCGCCGGCGAGCTTGCGGACCGCCTCCGCGCGGGTGGGTGCGTGGGCGACGAGCTTGGCGAGCATGGGGTCGTAGTGGACGCCGATGTCGTCGCCGTCGGTGAAGCCGGTGTCCAGCCGGACGCCGTCGGGTACGGCGAACCGGTGCAGCGTGCCGGTCTGCGGGGCCCAGTCGCGGGCCGGGTCCTCGGCGTAGAGGCGGGCCTCGACGGCGTGGCCGCGCGCGCGCGGCGGGGCGTCGGCGAGGGCGTGGCCTTCGGCGACGCGGATCTGCTCCGCGACCAGGTCGATGCCGAAGACGGCCTCCGTCACGGGGTGTTCGACCTGAAGGCGGGTGTTCATCTCCAGGAAGTGGGCCTCGTCTCCGGCGACCAGGAACTCGACCGTGCCGGCGCCGACGTAGTCGACCGCGCGGGCGGCGCGTACGGCCAGCGTGTGCAGCTCGTGCGTGAGCTGCTCGGAGAGTCCGGGTGCCGGGGACTCCTCGATCACCTTCTGGTGGCGGCGCTGCAGGGAGCAGTCCCGGGTGCCCAGCGCCCAGACCGTGCCGTGGGTGTCGGCGAGGATCTGGACCTCGACATGGCGGCCGTTCTCGACGTACGGCTCCACGAAGACCTCGCCGTCGCCGAAGGCGCTCGCGGCCTCGGAGCGGGCGCTCTCCAGGGCGGCGCTCAGGTCCTCCAGGCGGCGCACGATCCGCATGCCGCGCCCTCCGCCGCCCGCGGCCGCCTTCACCAGGACGGGGAGGTCGGCCTCGGTGACCTCCCCCAGAGGGGCCAGCCCCATCAGCTCCTTCGCCCGGGTCTTGGACGCCATCGCCTCGATGGCCTCCGGCGGCGGGCCGATCCAGACGAGTCCCGCGTCGAGGACGGCGCGTGCGAAGTCGGCGTTCTCGGAGAGGAAGCCGTAGCCGGGGTGCACGGCGTCCGCTCCGGACGCCACGGCCGCCTTCACGATCAGCCCGGCGTCCAGATACGTGTCGGCCGGCGCCGCTCCCGGCAGCCGTACGGCCGTGTCGGCCACGCGTGCGTGGAGGGCGTTCGCGTCGGCGTCCGAGTACACGGCCACCGTCCGGATGCCCGACTCACGGCAGGTGCGGAAGACGCGGCAGGCGATCTCGCCCCGGTTGGCGACCAGAAGGTTTCTGATCATGAGGAGTGCTCTCTTTCCACTAGATCACCGCACCATCAATTGAGGAACCACCGCGGCGAGCAACCAGGTCCGCGAGAGCGGCGGCGGTTCAGCCGCAAAAGGGGGCCTCACATCCGGAAGACGCCGAAGCCACCGCGTGCGCCCTCGAAGGGGGCCGTGTGGATGGCGGACAGGCACATACCGAGGACGGTGCGGGTGTCGCGCGGATCGATGACGCCGTCGTCGTACAGCCGACCCGACAGGAACATCGGCAGCGACTCGGACTCGATCTGCTGCTCCACCATGGCGCGCAGCGCCGCGTCCCCCTCCTCGTCGTACGGCTGTCCCTTGGCGGCCGCGGACTGCCGGGCCACGATCGAGAGCACGCCGGCGAGCTGCTGGGGGCCCATGACGGCCGACTTGGCGCTGGGCCAGGCGAAGAGGAAGCGGGGGTCGTAGGCACGGCCGCACATGCCGTAGTGGCCGGCGCCGTAGGACGCGCCCATGAGGACGGAGAGATGGGGCACGCGGCTGTTGCTGACCGCGTTGATCATCATCGCGCCGTGCTTGATGATGCCGCCCTGCTCGTACTGGCTGCCCACCATGTAGCCGGTGGTGTTGTGCAGGAAGAGCAGAGGGATGTCGCGCTGGTTGGCCAGTTGGATGAACTGGGCCGCCTTCTGCGACTCCTCGCTGAACAGGACCCCCTGGGCGTTCGCCAGCACGCCGACCGGGTAGCCGTGCAGGGCCGCCCACCCGGTGGTCAGGCTCGTGCCGTACATCGGCTTGAACTCGTCGAAGTCGGAGGCGTCGACGATCCGGGCGATGACCTCGCACGGGTCGAAAGGGGTCTTGAGGTCGCCGGGGACGATGCCGAGGAGTTCGTCGGCGGAGTACTTGGGGGGTTCGGCGGGGCCCGGATCGCCGTACGCCTTGCGGTGATTGAGCCGGGCGACGACCCTTCGCGCCTGCCGCAGCGCGTCCGGTTCGTCCACGGCGAAGTAGTCCGCGAGACCCGACACGCGCGCGTGCATCTCCGCGCCGCCCAGCGACTCGTCGTCGCTCTCCTCGCCGGTCGCCATCTTCACCAGGGGCGGGCCGCCGAGGAACACCTTGGCGCGCTCCTTGACCATGATCACGTGGTCGGACATGCCGGGGACGTACGCGCCGCCGGCCGTCGAGTTGCCGAAGACGACCGCGACGGTGGGGATCCCGGCCGCCGACAGCCTCGTCAGGTCCCGGAAGATGGCGCCTCCGGGGATGAAGATCTCCTTCTGGGACGGCAGGTCGGCGCCGCCCGACTCGACGAGGTTGACGACGGGGAGCCGGTTGGCGAGCGCGATGTCGTTCGCCCGCAGGGCCTTCTTCAGCGACCAGGGATTGCTCGCTCCGCCGCGCACGGTCGGGTCGTTGGCGGTGATCAGGCACTCCACGCCCTCGACGACACCGATGCCGGTGACGAGGGACGCGCCGACGGCGTAGTCGCTGCCCCAGGCGGCCAGCGGCGACAGCTCCAGGAAGGGCGTGTCCGGGTCGAGGAGCAGCTCGATGCGCTCGCGGGCGAGCAGCTTGCCGCGCTTGCGATGCCGTTCGACGTACTTGGGGCCGCCGCCGGCGAGCGCCTTGGCGTGCTCGGTGTCGAGGTCGGCGAGCTTGGCAAGCATGGTCTCGCGGTTGGCCCGGTGGTCGGGGCCGTTGGGGTCCAGGGTGGAGGGCAGGACGGTCACAGCAGACTCTCCGGGATGTCCAGGTGACGGGAGCGCAGCCATTCGCCGAGGGCCTTGGCCTGCGGGTCGAAGCGGTGCTGGGCGGCGACGCCCTCGCCGAGGATGCCCTCGACGACGAAGTTGAGGGCGCGCAGGCCGGGGAGCGGGTGCCGGGTGACCTTCAGCTGACCGCTCTCGGGAAGCAGCTCCTGGAACCGCTCGACCGTGAGCTCGTGCGCGAGCCAGCGCCACGCCTCGTCCGTCCGCGCCCACACACCGACGTTGGCGTTCCCGCCCTTGTCACCGCTGCGGGCGCCGGCGACAAGGCCGAGCGGGGCACGACGGGTCGGCTCCGCGGCGAGCGGCGGCTCGGGCAGCGGGGGTTGGGGCGCTTCCTCCAGTACGAGGGTGTCGTGGGCCGGCGGCACAGCTATACGGCGGCCGTCGTGGAGGACGGCCACATGGTCGACGGCACCATGGGGGACGTACACATCCTCGAAGACCCCATACGGGGTGCCCTTGCCCGGTGGCGACAGCACATGGAAGCCGGGGTAGCTGGCGAGCGCCAGCTCCACGGCGGCTCCGCTCAGCACCCGGCCGACCTTCTCCTGGTCCCGGTCCCGGACGACCAGCCGGAGCAGCGCGCTCGCGGTCTCCTCGGTCGAGGCGTCGGGCCGGTCGGTGCGGACGAGGTCCCAACGGACTTCTTCGGGACGTGACTTGGCGAACGCCTCGTCCATCTGCCGACGCACCAGAGCGGCCTTCGCCTCGATGTCCAGTCCGGTCAGCACGAAGACGACCTCGTTGCGGAAGCCGCCGAGGCGATTGAGGCCGACCTTGAGAGTCGGGGGCGGGGCCTCGCCCCGTACGCCGTCGACGCGGACGCGGTCGGGGCCGTCCTGCGTGAGCCGTACGGTGTCCAGCCGGGTGGTGACGTCCGGTCCCGCGTACCGGGCGCCGCCCGTCTCGTACAGCAGCTGGGCGGTCACCGTGCCGACGTCGACGAGGCCGCCGGTGCCGGGGTGCTTGGTGATGACGCAGGTGCCGTCCTCGTGGAGCTCGGCGAGCGGGAAGCCGGGACGGCGGAGGTCGCCGCCCCTCTTCTGGAACTCGTCGAAGAACGCGTAGTTGCCGCCGGTCGCCTGTGCCCCGCACTCCAGCACATGCCCGGCGGCCACCGCGCCCGCGAGCCGGTCGTGGTCCCCGGGGCCCCATCCGAAGTGGGCGGCTGCGGGGCCGGTGACCAGGGCCGCGTCCGTTACCCGCCCGGTGACGACGATGTCCGCGCCCTCCCGAAGACAGGCCGCGATGCCGAAGCCGCCGAGGTAGGCGTGGGCGGCGAGGCTGCCCGGATAACGGTCCTTGAGGTCGTCTCCCTCGACATGGGCGACGCGTACGGGGACGCCGAGCCGGTCCGCCAACTTCCTTACGGCGTCGGCGAGTCCGGCCGGATTGAGCCCGCCGGCGTTGGCGACGACCCTGACGCCCCGCTCGTGCGCGAGCACCAGGCACTCCTCCAGCTGGCGCAGGAAGGTGCGGGCGTATCCGGCGCCGGGGTCCTTCAGCCGGTCCCGGCCGAGGATCAGCATGGTCAGTTCGGCGAGGTAGTCGCCGGTGAGGACGTCCAGTTCGCCGCCGGTGAGCATCTCGCGCATGGCGTCGAAGCGGTCGCCGTAGAAGCCGGAGGCGTTGCCGATCCGCAGCACCGGCCCTGCCGGGTGGGTGGGCGAGGTCACCGGGCCGCCCCCTTGGGCGCGCGGCCCGCGCCGGGCGGGCCCGCGAAGACCTGGGCGATGTCGAACCAGCGGTCGGCGTCCGGGCCTTCGGCGCGCAGGGCGAGGTCGGAGCGGTGGGCGCGCTGGGCGACCAGGAGGCAGAAGTCGAGGGCGGGGCCGGTGACGCGCTGCGGGGCGTCTTCCGGGCCGTATGCCCACACCTCACCGGAGGGCGAGACGAGTTCGACGCGGAAGGGGTCGGGAGGTGCCGGGAGTCCGTGCACACCGAAAGCGAAGTCGCGCGTTCGCACTCCGATCCACACCACATGCCTGAGCCGGTCCGTGGGTGTGCGCACCACACCCAGTGCTTCGGCGACATCCAGCCCGTGGGCCCAGGTCTCCATGAGCCTGGCCGTGGCCATGGAGGCGCCGGACATAGGGGGGCCGTACCAGGGGAACTTGGTGCCGTGCGGCGCCTCGCGCAATGCCGTGTCGAGGGCGGTGCGTCCTGCCCGCCAGCGCGCCAGCAGTTCGGCGGGCGGCAGCGCGGCCCCCTCCTCCGCGCCTTCGTCGACGAACGACCCCGGCGTCACCAGCGCCTTCTCCACCAGCGTGTGGAACGCCTCCGCGTCGGTCACCGCCAGCAGCGCCGAGTGGTCCGTCCAGGCGAGGTGTGCGATCTGGTGGGCGACGCTCCAGCCGGGCGCCGGAGTCGCGAGTGCCCACTGCTCGGGGCTCAACTCGGCTACCAGCCGGTCGAGTTCCTCGCTCTCCTCGCGCAGATCGTCGAACACGGGCGTCGGATCGGACACGGGGCGCTCCCCTCGGGGCACGGCGGTGTGCGTGGGTGGTGCGGCGTGGTGCGGCGTGGTGCGGCGTGGTGCTCGGTGGTGCGGCGTGGTGCTCGGTGGTGCGGCGTGGTGAGGAGCATGGCAGCGCGCGTGAAAACAAGCAAGCATGCTTGCATTAATTGAGAAGTGTTCACCGGGGGAAGGGTGCCTGTGCGGCGTGCCATCAATACACTCGGGCGTCGCGCCTGTTGCGGCAGCAACGCGTCGGTCACACCTCGGGGGAATCACAAGCATGAGCAACTGGAATCCGGGCGGGCAGCCGCCCTTCAACCCGCAGGGCCAGCCGCCCCCGCCGCCGGCCGGAGGGTATCCGCCCAACGCGCCGTACCCGTATCCGCCGCAGCCCAACGCGCCGTACCCGTACCCGCCGCAGCCCAACGTGCCGTACCCGTATCCGCCGTATCCGTACCTGCCGGCCGCCCCGCCCGGGCCCCTCACGCGGCTGTGGCGGCAGATCGGTCCCGTCCCCGTCGCACGCAGGGTGTTCAAGCCGTCCAGGCCCGGCATCGTCCAGGACCCGGTCGTGGCCCGCATGCAGCGGATCCGCACCTTGGTGGGGCTGGCGGCGGTCGTGTGGATGTCGGTCACCTACAAGATCGCCGACTCGGCCAGGGTCGGCGACTCGGTGGGCAACGTCGCGAGCGACCGTCTGAACCAGTCCTGGATCAGTGTCCTGGTGCTCTGCGTGACCTTCCCGGCCGTCGTGGGCGTCCTGCTCGCCCTGGCCTCCGCCTCGGCCCGGCGGGAACTGCTGCGCCGGGCGGCGAAGTGCTTCGGCGCGATGGTCGCCCTGGTGGCCGCGGTGTTCGTGTTCCCGGCCTCCGTACTCACGGGCTTCGTCGAGGGCCGTTTCGCGACCAACCCGGTGATGACCGTCCTCACCTACACCGGCATCCTGCTCACCTTCGTGTGGGTGCTGCCCTTCGTCATCGCGGGTATCGGCCTGGCCCTCCTCCATGTGTTCCGCACCGCCGACATCCACGAGACGATGCCGCCGCTGCTGGCCATGACGCTGGTCTGGGAGATGGCCCTGATCGACCTGTTCACGGGCGCCTACACGGGCGTGCCGGCACCGGTCCGGATCCTGTTCATGCTCGGCGCCCCCCTCTCGGTGACGGCAGTTGGCCTGTGGGAACTGCGCCGCCTGCGCGCCCATCACGGCATCGGCCTGCAGGGGCTGCTGATGCGGCAGGGGCCGGGGCAGGCGTGACCGTGGGGCGGGGATTCGGCCCGGGGCCGGCTCAGTCGGGGAGTCGGCCCGGGCGGGGAAGGGCCGCAGGGCCGCGATCCCGCCCAGCTCCTCTCTGGCTGCGGGCCCAGCACGCCACGGGTCGGCAGCGACTGCTGATGCGCCAAAGCCAGGGCCCGGGGCAGGCGTGACAGCGGTGCCGCAAGCTCGCTCCGACGACGAAGAGCCGCCGGGCCGCTGGCTAGACCTTCTCCGCCGACGCCTTCCCCCGCCGCACCTGCGTCCGCACCGCGCCCATGCTCGCCGCGATGACCAGGGCGATCGCCAGGGCCTGTAGGGCGGAGAGGGACTGGTGGAGGATGAGGAAGCCGGCGGTGGCGGCGACGGCCGGTTCCAAGCTCATCAGGATGGCGAAGGTCGCTGCGGGGAGGCGGCGCAGGGCGAGGAGTTCGAGGGTGTAGGGGAGGACCGAGGAGAGGATGGCCACGGCTGCGCCCAGGGCGACGGTGACCGGGTCGAGGAGCTTGATGCCGGATTCGGCGATGCCCAGAGGGAGGAACAGGACGGCTCCCACCCCCATCGCCAGCGCCAGGCCGTCGGCCTGGGGGAAGCGTCGGCCCGTACGGGCGCTGAAGATTATGTAGGCCGCCCACATGGCACCCGCAGCCAGGGCGAAAGCGACACCGATGGGATCGAGGCTGCCGAAGCCTCCGCCGCCGAGGAGGAACACACCGGCGAGGGCGAGTCCGGCCCAGACGACGTTGACCGCCCGGCGCGAGGACAGCACGGACAGGGCGAGCGGGCCGAGCACTTCGAGGGTGACCGCGGGGCCCAGCGGGATGCGGGCGACCGACTGGTAGAACAGGCCGTTCATCGCGGCCATCGTGATGCCGAAGACGACCACCGTGCCCCAGTCCGTGCGGGAGTGGCCGCGCAGCCGGGGGCGGCAGATCAGCAGCAGGACGACCGCCGCGACCAGCAGCCGCAGCGCCACCACACCGAGCGCACCGGCCCGCGGCATCAGGCTCACCGCCAGGGCGCCGCCGAACTGCACGGAGATCCCTCCGGCGAGCACCAGCCCGACGGGACCGAAGGAGCCCCAGCGACGCGGGCCGCCGGCCGCCGGCTCGGGAACGGCCCGGCCGCGGGTCGGCGAGGACGGGGCGGCCGCGGCGGTGACGGCTGCGGCATCAGGGGTACTCACGGGCGTTCCAGGGCTTCACTCGGGGGGCTACGGTCTGTTCAGCGGGATGTACTACCCAGTCCAAGGTAATGGACATCGTCAGGTGTGTGAACCTGTTATGCCACTGTCCCAGAGTGTGGACGGACGGGTTCCGCAGGCCCCGGGCCAGCTACCGCCGTGCCATGTACAGATCCAGCGCCTTGTGCAGCAGCCGGTTGAGCGGGAAGTCCCACTCCCCCAGGTACTCGACGGCCTCACCGCCCGCCCCCACCTTGAACCGCAGCAGGCCCAGCAGATGGTTGGACTCCTCCAGGGTGTCCGTGATGCCGCGGAAGTCGTACACGGCGGCGCCGAGCTCGTGGGCGTCGGACATCATGCGCCACTGCATGGCGTTGTTGGGCTGGACCTCGCGCTTGTGGCTGGTGGAGGCGCCGTAGGAGTACCAGATGTGGTCGCCGACGGTGAGCATGGTGGCGGCGGCGAGGGTGTCGCCGTCGTGGTGGGCGAGGTAGAGCCGCATCCGGTCGGGGTGCTCGGCGGTGAGCGCGGTCCACATGCGCTGGAAGTAGGGCAGGGGGCGCGGGATGAAACGGTCGCGCTCGGCGGTCTCGGCGTAGAGGTCGTAGAAGGCGGGCAGGTCCTCGTAACCGCCGCGCACGACCTTCACGCCGGCCTTCTCGGCCTTCTTGATGTTGCGCCGCCACTGCTGGTTCAGGCCGCGCTGGATGTCGTCCAACGACCGCCCGGCGAACGGCACCTGGCAGACGTACCGCGGCTGCCCGGCCGCGAAGCCCTCCTCGCCGCCGGGCTCGGTCTGCCGCCAGCCGGCCCGCCGCAGCCGGTCGGCGATGTCGAGAGCGCCCTGTTCGGTCGAGGTCGGCTCCGCGTCCCGCAGCCGCCGGGCGGCCGGGTCGGCGATGGCCGCCTTCACCGCCTCGGTGCTCCAGCGGCGGACGACGACGGGCGGGCCCATCTTGACCGAGAAGGCGCCCTGCCGTTTGAGGTGGGCGAGCAGCGGTTCGAGCCAGCGCTCGCACAGGTCGGGGGCGTGCCAGTCGACGAGCGGGCCCTCGGGGAGGTAGGCGAGGTACTTCTTCAGCTTCGGCAGCGGGCGGTAGAGCACGAGCCCGGCCCCCACCGGCCGCCCCTCCTCGTCGAACCATCCCAGGCTCTCCGCCCGCCAGTCCGGCTTCACGTCGCCCCAGGACGGGACCTGCATATGGCTGGCGGACGGGCGGGACGCGACGAACGCGAGATGTTCGTCGCGGGAGATGGACTGGACGCGGAGGGCCATGTGCGGGGCTCCCTGTGGGCGGCAGTATCGGTGTCAGTATCGGTGTCCGGCCAGCGTATGCAGCCGTCCCCGGGACCGCGCGCGGAGCGCGGACGCCGGCGCGTGCGAGCCGCCGCTCTCCCGCGTTCAGCCCAGGACGCCGGCCCACCGGGAGCACCCGTTGCCCCCGGCCGGAGACCACCCGCCGCCCCTGGGCCCGAGCGCACTCACTCCCCCCGGGTCACCCGTCCCCCTCCAACCGCTCCGCCAGCACCTCCGCCAGATGCCGCCCCGGCACCCCCGCCAACTGCTCCAACTGTGTCCGGCAGGAGAACCCGTCCGCCAGCACCAGGGCGTCCTCCCCCGCTCCCCGCACCGCCGGCAGCAACCGCTCCTCCGCGCACGCCACCGACACCTCGAAGTGTCCCTTCTCGAACCCGAAGTTGCCCGCGAGTCCGCAGCAGCCGCCGCTCAGGTCCCCGGCGAGCCCCGCAGCCTCGCGCAGCCGGCGGTCCGCCGCGTCCCCGAGGACGGCGTGCTGATGGCAGTGGGTCTGCCCGACCGCCGGCCGGTCCACGCGGGGCGGCGTCCAGTCGGGGGCGTGGCGCTCCAGCGTCTCCGCGAAGGTCAGGACGCGGTCGGCCAGGCGACGGGCCCGTGGGTCGTCGTGGAGGAGCTCCGGGAGGTCCGCGCGCAGGGCGGCGGCACAGCTCGGCTCCAGGACCACGACCGGGGCGTCCGTCGCCAGCACGGGCTCCATGAGGTCGAGCGTGCGCCGCAGCACCGCGCGGGCCCGGTCGAGCTGCCCTGTCGAGATGTACGTCAACCCGCAGCAGACCCGTTCCCGCCCCCGTAGCAGGGACACCGGATCCAGCGCCACGGTCACCTCCGCACCGCCGCTTCCCGCGGGCGCCGTCAGCCGCACCGTCGGCGGCAGCGCGACCTGCAGCCCGGCCGCCTCCAGGACGCGTACGGCCGACTGGCCCACGGACGGCGTGAGGTGCTCGGTGAAGGTGTCCGGCCACAGGATGACCAGGTCACCGGCCGAGCCAACGGGAGGCTTCGGCTTCTCCCGCCGCTCCCACCACCGGCTGAACGTCCGCGCCGCCAGCCGTGGAATCCCGCGCTCCGGCGCGATCCCGCCGAGCCGTTTCGCCACCCATGCCAACGGCCGTACGGCGGCAAGGGCGTTGACCAGCGACGCGGTACGCGTGCGTGCCACGACGCGCAGCCACTGGGGCAGCCGCCCCATGCTGTGGTGCGCGGCCGGGCGGCGCCGTCCCTCGTAGTGGTGGTGCAGGAACTCCGCCTTGTACGTGGCCATGTCGACCTCGACCGGACAGTCGGACCGGCATCCCTTGCAGGCCAGGCACAGATCGAGCGCGTCCCGCACCTCCGTCGACCGCCACCCGTCGGTCACCAGTTCCCCGGCGAGCATCTCGTGCAGCAGCCGGGCACGCCCGCGCGTGGAGTGCTCCTCGGCGCCGGTGGCCCGGAAGGACGGGCACATGACGGCGGGGCCGGTCGCCGACGTCGTACGGCACTTGGCGACCCCGACGCAGCGCCGTACGGCCGCCGAGAAGTCCCCGCCGTCGGCCGGGTAACCGAAGGCGACGTCCACGGGCTTGCTCGGGAGCACGGAGAAGCGGAGGTTGGAGTCGAGGGGGGCGGGGCGCACCAGCATCCCCGGGTTGAGCAGGTCGTCCGGGTCCCAGACCCCCTTGGCCCGCTCGAAGAGGGCGACCATGTCCGCCCCGTACATCTTCGGCAGCAGTTCGGCACGCGCCTGCCCGTCCCCGTGCTCCCCCGACAGCGAGCCCCCGTGCGCCACGACGACCTCGGCGAGCTCCTCCGAGAACCGCCGGAAGCGAGCGACACCCGCCTCCGTCAGCAGGTCGAAGTCGATCCGGACGTGGATGCAGCCGTCACCGAAGTGCCCGTACGGCGTCCCGCGCAGCCCGTGCGCCGTCAGCAGCGCGCGGAAGTCCCGCAGATACGCCCCGAGACGCGCGGGCGGCACCGCGCAGTCCTCCCAGCCCGGCCAGGCCTCGCTGCCGTCCGGCATCCGGGTCGCCGTACCGCTCGCGTCCTCCCGGATGCGCCACAGGGCACGCTGCCCGGCCGGATCGGTGACGACGATCGCGTCGACGACGTCAGCCACCCGCACGATCCCCTCCGCACGCGCGCGTGCCTCGCTCTCCGACTCCCCGCCCGTCTCCACGAACAGCCAGGCCCCGCCCCGCGGCAGCACGGCGGAGGCCGACTCCGGCACCAGGTCCTGCGCCATGCCCTCCACGGTCAGCGGCCCGTACGGCAACAGCCCGGCGGCCGCTTCCGCGGCGGCGCTCTCGTCGGGGTACGCCAGCACGGCGAGCGCACGCGCGCGTGGCGCCTCCACCAGCCGTACGACCGCCTCGGTGAGGATTCCGAGGGTGCCCTCGCTCCCGCAAAAGCTACGGGCGACGTCGGCGCCCTTCTCGGGCAGCAGGGCGTCGAGCGCGTATCCCGAGATACGGCGCGGCAGTTCGGGGAAGCCGGTCCGCAGCCGGGTCAGGTCCCGCTCCACGAGCTCCCGCAGCCCCTCCGGCGCACCGGCCCACCCCTGCCCGAGCCGCAGCCGCTGCCCACGGCCGCTGATCACGTCCAGCTCCCGCACGCTGTCCGCGGTCGTCCCCCACGCCACCGAGTGCGAGCCGCAGGAGTTGTTGCCGATCATTCCGCCGAGCGTGCAGCGGCTGTGGGTGGAGGGGTCGGGGCCGAAGCGGAGTCCGTGCGGGGCGGCGGCGTCCTGGAGCCGGTCGAGGACGAGGCCGGGCTGGACGACGGCGGTACGGGTGTCCGGGTCCAGGGACACGAGGCGGTTCATGTGGCGGGTGAAGTCCAGCACGACACCGGCGCCGGTGGCCTGTCCCGCGATCGAGGTACCTCCACCGCGTGCCACGACCGGCACCATATGGTCCCGGCACACCTCCAGCACGGCGGCGACGTCGTCGGCGTCATGTGGCGCCACCACACCCAGTGGGACACGCCGGTAGTTGGACGCGTCCATGGTGGTCAACGCCCGAGAGGTGATGTCGAATCCCACCTCACCCCGGACGACGGTACGCAGCGCAGCTTCGAGATCCGTCATCCCTCCAGCAAACCAGCCGACGTCCGGCATTCCAGCCCGTCCGGCGTTCGAGGACGAGGCCGTTCAGGCCGGCAGCGGAGGTCTGGAGGCGGCAGCCCCCAGCTCACGGCCATGACAACCCCGTCTCACCCGACGGACGAGGTTTCACCAAGGTTTCCCGAAACAGCTACGCTCCCACCGTGGCTGAGATCCAGATTCCCGCTGACATCAAGCCCGCCGACGGACGTTTCGGCGCGGGCCCCTCCAAGGTGCGGACGGAAGCGCTGGACGCGCTGGCCGCCACCGGAACCTCCCTGCTCGGCACCTCCCACCGCCAGGCCCCGGTCAAGAACCTGGTCGGCCAGGTACGCGAGGGCATCAGCGAGCTCTTCCAGCTCCCCGACGGCTACGAGGTCGTCCTCGGCAACGGCGGCTCGACCGCCTTCTGGGACATCGCGACGCACGGCCTGATCGAGAACAAGTCGCAGCACCTCACCTTCGGTGAGTTCAGCTCCAAGTTCGCCAAGGCCGCCAAGCTCGCTCCCTGGCTCGCCGAGCCGGACGTCATCTCCGCCGACCCCGGCACGCACCCGGAGCCGGTCGCCGCGGCGGGCGTCGACGTCTACGCCTTCACCCACAACGAGACCTCGACCGGCGTCGCCATGCCGATCAAGCGCGTGGCGGGTGCCGACGAGGGCTCGCTGGTCCTGGTCGACGCCACCTCGGGCGCCGGTGGCCTCCCGGTGGACGTGTCCGAGACGGACGTCTACTACTTCGCCCCGCAGAAGTCCTTCGCCTCCGACGGCGGCCTGTGGATCGGCGTCTTCTCCCCGGCCGCGATCGAGCGCGCAGAGCGCGTCCACGCCTCCGGCCGCCACATCCCGGAGTTCTTCTCGCTGCCCACGGCGATCGACAACTCCCGCAAGAACCAGACGTACAACACCCCGGCCCTGGCCACCCTCTTCATGCTCAACCAGCAGCTGGAGTGGATCAACGGCCAGGGCGGCCTGGACTGGGCCGTCCGCCGCACCGCCACCTCCGCCCGCACCCTGTACGGCTGGGCCGAGGACATCAAGTACGCCAACCCGTTCGTCACCGACCCGGCCAAGCGCTCGGCGGTCATCGGCACGATCGACTTCACGGACGAGATCGACGCCGCCGCCGTCGCCAAGGTCCTGCGCGCCAACGGCATCGTCGACACCGAGCCCTACCGCAAGCTCGGCCGCAACCAGCTCCGCGTCGCGATGTTCCCGGCGATCGACCCGGCCGACGTCGAGGCCCTGACGAAGTGCGTCGACTACGTCATCGAGAAGCTGTAGTCGTTCTCGTACGACGTTCTCGTACGACGACGAAGGGCGCCCGGCGAACACCGGGCGCCCTTCGTCGTACTCGGACCGCCACCGTCGGACCGCCGTCGTCCGGCCGCCTACTCAGGCCGCGCCGAGCTCGCCGAGCTCGCCGAGCAGGCGGAAGGTGAGGGCGTCGACCGGGCGGGCGGCGGTCTCGGTCTCCTGGCTGAAGGTGTTCACCATCATCACCACCGCCGTGCCGCTCTCCCGGATGAACGCGGCGCAGGTGCTGAATCCACCGGTGCCGCCGTTGTGCCAGGTCATGGTTTGGCCGCCGGGCAGCGAGCTCAGGTGCCAGCCGAGGCCGAGCCGCAGGTTCTGGTCCACCGTGAACCGGGGCCGCTGGGTCAGTTCGATCGCGTCCCGCAACGGCGAGCGCTCAGGCCGGAGTTGGGAGCGCAGGAAGCGCACCATGTCATCAGCGGTGCTGTACATCGACGTCCCGGCCGCGCTGAGGACGTGGTCGTGCCAGTCAGGAACGACCTCTCCCTCGAAATGCCCAACAGCCTTGCGGGACGCCATGTCCGGTCGCAGGGACGTCGTCGTGTCCACCATGCCGAGCGGCGCCGCCACCCGGTGCCGCAACATCGAGTCGACGTCGTCGAACGCCAGCGCCTGGCCGAGCAGTCCGAACCCCAGGTTCGAGTAGGCGTTCACCTCGCCCGGCTCGGTACTCAGCTGCGTGCAGCGAAGTCCGGTGGCCAGGTCGTCGAGCGTGTAGTGCGCGTAGGGGTCGTACGGATCCGCCCCCGCGAGCAGGTTCGGCGGCAGGGAGGGCAGACCGGAGGTGTGGGTCGCCAAGTGGGCCAGGGTGATCCGCCGAGTGCCCTTGCGCGGGATGGGGAACCGCGCGGGCAGCACGAGCGGCGCGTCGAGGCGGGTTGCACCCGCGCCCACAGCGCGTGCGAGTGCCGTGGCGGTGAGCGTCTTGGTGATGGAGCCGAGTTGGAACACCGTCCTGCCGTCCGGCGCCGACCGCCCCACCGCTGCACCCGCGCCCTCGACATGGGTGCGCCGACCCTGAATGACCCCGCAGACCACACTCGGACTGCCGGCGGCCAGCGCCTGGTCCAGGTACCGCCTGACGAGCGCGGGCAGCCTGTCGTCGGCGGCTGCGGCGTTGCCGGGCAGCAGTGACACGCCTGCCGCCGTCGTCGCCACGCCAAGAAACTTCCTTCGGTCCATGGATTGCTCCCCCGTCGAGACTCACCAGCCGTTTTCACGAGATTACGTTATTACGTAATCCCAAATCAAGCGCGATGATCCGGACGCGGAAGGGCGCCCGGCAGACACCGGGCGCCCGTCTCACCTACAGGCCGCCTTCCTCCGTTAAGGCCGCCTCCCCTAATCGGCCTTACAGCTCACGCTCGGCGCTCACTGACTCAGCGGCTCAACTTCTGGAACCTCCGCACCGCCAGCGGCAGGAAGATCGCCGTCAGGATGACCGGCCACACCCCCGCCATCAGCAGCGCGTGCTGCTCGACCCAGGAGCCCCCGCTCCCGGCCGGCGTGCCGAACAGGTCACGGCTGGCCGCGGCGGTGGAGGAGATCGGGTTCCAGGCCGCCACCCAGCCCAGCCAGTCGGGCATCAGCTGGGGCGCGACGAAGATGCTGGAGATCATCGTGAGCGGGAAGGCGACGGCGAACAGGCCGCCCGCGGCCTCCGGGTTGGGTACGAGCAGCCCGAGCCACACCCCGATCCAGATCAGCGCGAACCGCAGCCACAGCAGCAGCCCGAACGCACCGAGGAAGCCGAACCCGCCGTCCGGGCGCCAGCCCATCGCGAAGGCGGTCAGCATCATGATCGCCAACTCCGCGCAGGCGGCGAGCAGATCGGTGATCCCGCGGCCCGCGACGACAGCGGACGAGGCCATGGGCATCGAGCGGAAGCGGTCGATGACGCCCTTCGTCGAGTCGTAGACGACGAGCGTCGCGGTGTTGATGAACCCGAACGCCATCGTCATCACGAACATGCCCGGCATCAGGAAGTCCTTGTAGTCCCCGCCGCCGGGCACCTTCATGGCGCTGCCGAAGACATAGCCGTAGAGGAGGACCGACAGGATCGGGAAGCCCAGCTGCCAGGCGATGTTGACCGGTTGACGCCGGTAGTGGGTGAGGCCGCGGCGGACGATGTTCCAGACGTCGGCGAGGGTCCAGTACAGGCGGCCGCGCGTGGCCGGGACGGTGAGGTCTACGGCGGTCATACGACGGCCTCCTTCTCGGCCTTCTCCTCGGCCCTCTCGGCCCTGTCGGTCTTTCCGGCGCTCCCGGCCTCTTCGGCCTTCTCGGCGCGGTGTCCGGTCAGGCGCAGGAAGACGTCGTCGAGGCTCGGCCTGCGCAGCCCGATGTCCTCGACCGCGACGCCCTCGTCCTGCAGCGTCCGCGCCACCTCCGTCAGGGCGGACACCCGGTCGGTGACCGGCGCGTGGATCCGCGACTCCGCCTCGTCCGACTCGGGTTCGCCGTCCGAGACGCGGGCCACGACCTTCACCACGCGCGGGATGTCGGACCGCTCGGCGACGACGACCTCGATACGGTCGCCGCCCACCAGGCTCTTCAGCCCGTCCGGGGTGTCGTCGGCGATGGCCCGCCCCTGATCGATGACGGTGATGTGCGAGGCCAGCTTGTCGGCCTCCTCCAGGTACTGGGTGGTCAGCAGTACGGTCGTGCCGCTCGCCACCAACGCCCTGACGGACTCCCAGACTTCACCTCGGCTGCGCGGGTCCAGACCCGTCGTCGGCTCGTCGAGGAAGAGGACGGCCGGGGCGAGGATCATCGAGGCGGCGAGGTCGAGACGGCGCCGCATGCCGCCGCTGTACTTGCCGACTCCCTTGTCCGCGGCGTCGGTCAGGTCGAACTGCTCCAGCAGCTCGACGGCCCGCAGCTTGGCCCGCTTGCCGCCGAGGTGGAAGAGCCGGCCGAACATCTCCAGGTTCTGCCGGCCGGTGAGGACTTCGTCCACGGCCGCGTACTGCCCGGTGAGCCCGATACGGGCCCGCACCTCGCGCGGCTGCCGGGCCACGTCCAGTCCGGCCACCGTGGCCCGGCCACCGTCCAGCCTGATCAGCGTGGACAGGATGCGTACGGCGGTGGTCTTGCCCGCGCCGTTCGGGCCGAGCAGGCCGTGCACCGTCCCCTCGCGGACGGCCAGGTCGAAGCCGTCGAGGGCGCGTTTCTCGCCGTAGCGCTTCTCCAGCCCCTCGGCCCGCACCGCGTATCCGTTTCCGCCGTATCCGCCGCGTCCGTCGTCACCCATGGGTCCCCCTCTCGATAGCCGAGCATCGCTAACTGAGTACACCGTACCCGATTGCGCGTACACCGTACCCAATTTTTTTCGGAGGACTTAAGCTGAAGTGCATGACGAGCGGCAAGGGCGGCACCAGCGGTACGGAGACCAGCGGCAGCGGCGACATCGCCCGCACGATGGAGCTGCTGTGGGACGCCGGCCGGCGCCCGAGCCGGGGGCCCAAGCCGACCCTCACCCTGGACCAGATCGTGGAAGCGGGCGTCCGGGTCGCGGACGCCGAGGGCCTGGAGTCGATGTCCATGCGCCGGGTCGCCACCGAACTGGGCACGGGCACGATGTCGCTGTACCGCTACGTCCCCGGCAAGGCCGAGCTGCTCGACCTGATGCTGGACCGCGTCCAGCGCCCCTCGGAGAACCCGGCCGACCTGGGCGACGGCGGCTGGCGCTCGGCCCTGGAGGCCCTGGGCCGCGCGACCCTCGACCTCTACCGCCGCCACCCCTGGCTGCTCCAGGTCAACCAGTCACGCCCGATCCTCGGCCCGAGCGCCCTCGACGGCATGGAGAAGGTCCTCGACCGCATCAAGCCGATGGGCCTGACCGACCCCGAACTGATCTCGGCGATCATCATGATCGACGGCTACGTCGTCGGCGCCGCGCGCACCCAGCTGTACGCACAGGAGGCGGAGCGCCGCACGGGCCTGACCGACACGGAGTTCTGGCAGGCCCAGACCCCGATGCTGGAGAAGATCATGGCCTCCGGCCGCTACCCCCTGCTCGCCTCCCTGGACGAGAACACCTGGGGCAACGAGTTCGACCACTTCGAGTTCGGCCTGCAACGGATCCTGGACGGACTGGAGGTCTTTGTCGCCCGGCGTGCGGAAATGGCGGGTGGAGCCGGGGGTCCCTCGACGGAGGCATGAGCACCCGGCGTACTACGGCGACGGCTCCGCGATCATGGCGATGAAGCTCAGCAGGCCCACGGGGACGGCGACCAGGACGGCGTACCCCACTCGGTCGGCCACCCGCTGCCGCCGTGAGGGCTCCCGGCGGTGCTGCTCGCCGCGCCGGTCCGCCCCGCGCGGCTTGATCGCCTGGTACGCGAGGACCGCGAGGACGGCCACGCAGATCGAGACCTGCCAGAGCTCACCCACGACACCCCAGAACCCGACCCGCTGGACCGTGTCCGGCTCGATGCCCTGGCGGGCGTCGAACTCGGTGCCGTCCGGGTAGTCGTTCCCGGTGTCCTCGAGCCGCACGTAGTTGGCGTCGTCGGCGGTGCCGCCATCGGGCGTGAAGTCCCCGAGGCAGTCGTATTCGGAGTGCTTACGGCTGTAGTCGGTGTCGTAGCAGCGCTCCACCTTGTACGTGCCCGAGGTGCCGTAGAGACCGGCGGACAGGGCCATGTCGGCGGTCGCGGTGACGAACCAGAAGCCGGTGACGAGGGCGAGGAGGACACCGCACACCCAGCCGAGGACGCGTTTCATCCGAGCACCATTCCCCGCGGCTCCTTGATCTCCAACAGCCGGGAGATTCCGGCCTGTTCGGCAAGCTCCCTGCGCTGCGGACCGTGCTGCCCGCGCACCGTGAGCCGGACGGTGTGCACATCGCCCATGTACTCCCACTCGGAGCCCTTCTTGGCCACCCGCGTGCGGTACTCCAGGGGGTAGGTGCGCAGCACCTTCTCGCACACCTTGAGCCGCGACCCACGCCCCAGCCGGAGCGACAGGAAGATCAGCACGAACATCCCGGCCGGGACACCGAACGCGGGCAGCGCGGCGTCGTACCCACCCCAGTGCGCCACGAACGGCACCGCGAACAGCCCGGCAGCGAGCGCGAGGCGCGCGGCCATGTGCCGGCGGAGCAGCGTGCGGTTGTGTTTGAGCACCTGGGCGATGTCGGGTGCCACGGGCGGGTTGTCCATGCGGAGTCAGATGATCCTTCGTGCGAGGCTCGCGTCTTTTGCACGGGTGATGCGCTCGGGCGCCGCCGACTTGCGATCCTGCGCGGTCGCGTCCCAGTCGTCCGGCTGCATGAAGAAGAACGCCCCACTGCTCGGCACGTAGCCGACCGCGCCGAAGGGCAGGTCGCCCGCGACGTACACGCCGTTCTCGATGCCTTCGGGCCAGGGGTTGCGCCACGGTCCGCGCCGCGGGGCCGGGTTGATCCGCATCAGCGGCGACTCCTGGCCCTCGGCGGTGCGCAGCCTGAGCGTCATGCTCTTCGGACGGCCCCTGGTCGCCTTGGCGCCGTCCACCTTGGTGATCTGCGGGCAGAACGTGTCGAAGGAGTACTGGGCCAGTGTCTTGCGGCAGGTGCGGGTGTGGAGGACCGCGAGGGGGATGGTGTAGAGCGTGGCGAGGACACCGAGGATGCCGACGAAGATCATGGGGGCCCCGATGACGGGAACCCAGGCCATGCCGGCGCGCTTCGCCTCTGCACCCAGTCCCGGCACCGCGAACGCCATGAACGAGTAGACCACGGTGTTGCGGATACCGGTCCACCAAATCCGGGTGGTCAGTTTTCCGCGCAGCGCCGCAGTGTCCAATGTTCCGGATGCCAGGGCACCTTGAGTGTTGCTCAGCACGCCTCTCCTGCAGTCGCCGGGGTTCCCCTGACGCTATCCGAAGGCGTTCCGCAGGTCGGCACCGGTGTATGGCAGAGCCCCGGGTCTCCTCAACTCCTCCGCAAGAGCCGCCGCAACCCGAACACGACCACACACGCGACGACCACGGCGATGGCACCGACCTTCAGATCGCCGGTCCGCCCGCTGTCCCCGCTGTCGTCGGACGAGGCCGAACTGCCGCCGCCGGAGGACGAGTCGGAGCCGGTGTCCCCGGGGGCGTCGTTTGCGACGACGGAGCTGCCGGCGCCCTCGCTGCCGAGCATGAGCTTGGTGCCGTCCGTCGAGTAGCTGGCGGACTCGCCCTGCCCGAGGGGCACGCTGATGCGCTCCAGCCGCTTGAGCTTGCCGCCGTTCCAGTCGTAGGCGACGCCGCCGAAGTAGCCGCGTACGGCGAGGGTCTTGCCGTCCGGGGAGAAGGCGGCGTCGGTGGCCCACATGTCGACGGGGACGGTGGGCTTGAAGACGTTCGTGCCGGAGGCGGAGAGCTCGGCCGGGCCCTCGTACAGGTGCCCGCCGTCCTCCTGCTTGTCGATGATGTAGACGCGGCCGGTCTTCGGGTGCACGACGAGCGACTCGGCGTCACGGGTGCCGTCGGAGTACTTCACCACGTACTGCGTGGCACGGATCGTCCGGTCCTTCAGCGTCTTGGGCTCGGGGAGGCGGTAGACCCACACATAGGGCCACTGCACACCGTCGTTGTCGCCGATGTCGCCGACGTAGAGCTGGTTGTCCGGGCCCATGGAGATCGCCTCCACGTCCCGCGGGGTGCCCACCCCGGTCATGGTGATCGTCGCGACCGTCTCGCCGGTCCTGCTGTCCACCGCGTAGAGGAAGGCGCCCGTGTCCTGGTCGTTGTGCGTCCAGTAGATCCCGGGGTGCTGACGCGACGCGGCGAGGCCGCTGGACTCCGTGATGCGCGGGTCCTTGATCGTGAAGTCCTCGTCGCCGTCGGCGGCTGAGGCGGGCAGGGTGAGCGCACCGGTGAGGAGGACCCCGGCGAGGATGGCGAGCGGTCGACGCATGCCCCAAGCCTGCCATTCGGCCGGACGGTTCGGAGGCCGGGTCGGCGGCCGGGTCGGCGGGGGCGGCCCTGGGATGCGGGGCGTGTCGGGCTTCACACCCCGCCCGGCCATACCGATGGGTAGCGATCGTCCATCATGAGCGGATGCTCAGGTTCATGCCCGTCGGCGACTCCCAGACCATCGGCAGCGCCGGCGAACACACGTGGCGCTACCGCATGTGGCAGCACCTGCGTGAGACGTACGGCGGCCCCTTCGCCCTCGTCGGCCCGCGCGAGACGCTGCACGACAAGGCGACGGACTCCCCCACCTCGTACGAGTACGCCGACCCCGACTTCCCCCGTGCGCACCTCGCCGGGTGGGGCGAGGGCTGGCTGCACATGGCGCCGCTGATCGGCGAGGCGGTGCGGTCGTGCCGGGCGGATGTGCTGCTGGTGTCGCTGGGCCTGATCGACCTCGGCTTCTACACGAACGCCGAGCAGACGGCGGAGAACGCCCGGAACTTCGTGGCCGAGGCGCGGTCCGCGAACCCCCGGGTGCGGATCGTCGTGCTGCCGGTGATCCCGAACGTCCGCGCCGAGTCGGAGGAGGCCTTCGCCGCCGAGGTCAGCCGCTTCAACGAGCTGCTGGCGAAGACGGTCGCCGACCTGGACGAGCCGCGCTCACCGCTGCTCCTGGCGTCCCCTCCCCCGTCGTACGACATCAATCTCGACACGTACGACGGCACCCACCCGAACGCGAGCGGCGAGCACAAGATCGCGGAGGCGTTCGCGGAGGCGATGTACCAGGCGTGGGACCTGGGCGAGCCCTACGAGGTCTGACGCTCGATCGCCCGGACGAGGCGGTCGGCGCAGGGGCGCACGCCAGGGAGGACGCCGTCACCCCAGCGCTCCTCCTCGTCGCCCAGGTAGACGGCTCGGGCGTGTGCGAGGGCAGGGCGGTGTTCGGCGGGGAGCCGGGCGAGCGCCCAATCGGCGGCGGTGTCCTTCGAGCGGATCGCCCCGGTGGCGAGGGTGGTCCAGATCCGGGCGAGGGTCAGCAGGACGTTGCGGGTGTCGGTGTCCAACTCCGCGAGCAGGCCGGGTACTCCGGCGATGATCGCGTGTCTGAGGTCCGCGGGTGGGACGGGGGCGAGGAGGTCGGCGGGCGGGGGGCCGTGGAGTGGGGCGTCCGCCAGCATGACCATGGTGAGCAGGGGCGCGAGGTCCGGCATGGGCTCGGGGCCGGGGACGAACCCCCGCTCGTATGCGACGCGCAGCCATTCGCCGTAGAGGAAGTCGCAGGTGGGTGGGTAGCGCCACGGCCGTACGTCGTCCTGTACGACGACGATGAGCTCGACGGGGCGGGCGGCTCCGCCGGACACGTTCAGCAACTCCTCGACGAGGACACGGCGTTGTGCGTGGGTGGTCGGTTCGCTCACGACGACCAGGACGTCGATGTCACTGTGCGGGCGCAGGCCGCCGAGGGTGGCGGAGCCGTGGAGGTAGATGCCGATGAGGCTGCTGCCGAGGGTGTGGTGGAGCAAGGGAAGGAGGGGGGCCTCTGGGGCCTGCATGTGAGCTTCATCTCCGTGTCACGGTCACTGTGCGTATCGTTGTACTGCGCGGCTGCATCTGTCCGTGGGGCAGCCGGGGAGGAGCGCCACGATGACCGTCCTTGAAGACAGGATCAAGATGGCCGACGCGAACACCGAGCGCCTGGACCAGTGGTTCGAGCGCCTTGAGCGGATGCCCGTCCCCGAAGGATTCAGGGTCGAGATCGTCGGGGGCAACGTTCACATGACGCCGCAGCGGGACACACACTGGGCGATTATTTTCCGGATCGCGGGGGCCGTCGCGGCCAAATTCGGGATGGACAGAGTGCTCTCGGACGTCCGCATCGACTTTCCCGGGCACGAAAACGGCTTCTGCCCGGACGTCGCGAAGCTCAGCGACTCGGCAAAGAAGGACGACGACGGCCGCTGGCGATACGAGGACGTCGAATTCGTCGCCGAGGTGATTTCCGAGGCGACGGCCGCAAACGACTACGGCCGAAAGAAACTCGCGTACGCGGAGGCCGAGGTCCCTGTCTACGTGATCGCCGACCCGTACCAGGGACGCTGCCACGTCTACACCGTCCCCAAGGACGGCACCTACGCCACCGAGACCCGGGTCGACTTCGGCACCGACATCGACCTGACCGGCACGGTGGTCGACCTCGTCCTCAAGACCGAGGACTTCCCCCGCGACCGATGAAAAGCTTTGGGCTATGGCCGTCATCCACCACACCACCCTCAAGCCCACCAAGCTCGAACTGCTCGCCTCCTGGCTGCCCACCCGCCCCTGGTATGCCGGTGCCGGCGAACCGGAGTTGACCAAGGCCGGCGGATTCCGGCTGGACGATCCCGAGGGCGAGGTCGGCATCGAGATCATGATCGTCACGGATGACTCCGGCGTCCGTCCGGTCCACTACCTCGTGCCGCTCAGCTACCGCGGCGCCCCCCTCGACGGCGCCGACCACGCCCTCGTCGGCACCATGGAGCACGGCGTGCTGGGGCAGCGCTGGGCCTACGACGGCTGCCACGACCCTGTGCTGGTCGACCAGTTGCTGGCCCTGATCGAGGGCCGGGCCGAGGCGCAGGACCAGAGCACCAGCGGCGCGCCCGACCGCGAGGTCACCAGCGCCTACACGGGTGAGGGCTCCTTGTCCGCAGCCGCCCGCACCGCCACCGCAACCGACGACCAGGACGGCACCGGGCTGCGCACGTCCCACGGCACGGTCGTGCTCCGCCTCATCCGGGTCCTGCGCCCCGCCGCGGAGGCACCTCAGGACGCGGACGGCCACATCACCGGCGCCTGGCAGCTGCCGGACGGCACCCGGGCCCGCGCCGTGTTCGCCGCACTGCACAGCACCCCTCGGGACCTTGCCTAGAGCGCACTCCACGCGGCTAGCGTGCACTTCATGAAGTACACGCAGCTCGGACGCACAGGACTCAAGGTCAGCCGGCTCGTCCTCGGCACCATGAACTTCGGTCCGCAGACGGACGAGGCGGACAGCCACGCGATCATGGACGCGGCGCTGGACGCCGGCATCAACTTCTTCGACACGGCGAACGTGTACGGCTGGGGCGAGAACAAGGGCCGTACCGAAAGCATCATCGGCACCTGGTTCGCGAAGGGCGAGCGGCGCGACAAGGTCGTCCTCGCGACCAAGATGTACGGCAACATGGGCACGGAAGGGCAGCCGTGGCCCAACCACGACAAGCTGTCCGCCCTCAACATCCGGCGCGCCGTGGACGCCTCGCTCAAGCGGCTGCAGACCGACTACATCGACGTCTACCAGTTCCACCACATCGACCGCGCCACTCCCTTCGAGGAGATCTGGCAGGCGATCGACGTCCTCGTCCAGCAGGGCAAGATCCTGTACGTCGGCTCCAGCAACTTCCCGGGCTACAAGATCGCCCAGGCCAACGAGGTCGCGGCGAGGCGCAACGGCACCATCGGCCTCGTCAGCGAGCAGTGCATCTACAACCTCTTCGAGCGCCGCGCCGAGATGGAGGTCATCCCGGCCGCGCAGGACTACGGCCTCGGCGTCATCCCGTGGTCGCCGCTGCACGGCGGGCTGCTCGGCGGCGTCCTCAAGAAGGAGGTCGAGGGCGGGCGGCGCCGCTCCGGGCGGGCCGCCGAAGTCCTCGCCGACCCGGCCGTACGCGCGAAGATCCAGGCGTACGAGGACCTGCTCGACAAGCACGGCCTGGAGCCCGGCGAGGCCGCCCTGGCCTGGCTGCTCACCCGGCCGGGCGTGACCGGGCCGATCGTCGGCCCGCGTACCGCCGGGCAGCTGGAGTCGGCGCTGCGGGCGTCCGAGCTCGACCTGAGCGAGGAGCTGCTGGCGGGGCTGGACGAGATCTTCCCGGGTCCGGGGCCGTCTCCGGAGGCCTTCGCCTGGTAGCCGTCACAGGGACGCGGCGGCGCTCGGCCGTAGACGCATGCCGCCTACCTGCCGAGCGCCGCCGCCAGGGCCACCACGACGAACATCAGCACAAGCACACCAGCCATGATCCGGTTCCGGGTTTTGGGGTTCACGTGTCCGAGCCTAACTGGCACCTGTGAGCGGCCGGCGGGCGACCGCCTCGTAGCGGGGCTGCTCGCCCGCCACCCCGGACGTGGGCAGGTTGCTGCGCACCAGCACCAGCTCGTCCACCGTCCAGGTGCGGCTGGTGAACGCGTCGAGGGCCGCGACGTACGGCTGTACGTCCGCCGCCGACCGGCTCCTGGCGACCGTCAGGTGAGGCTTGTAGCGCCGGTGCTCCCCCATCGGCACCCCGGCCTTCCGCGCCGCCGCCTCGCTCCGGTCGGCCAGCAGCCGCAGGGTCGCCAGGTCCCCCTCCGCGCCCGCCCACAGCGCCCGCCCGTGCCCGAACTGGCCGCCGCCGCGCAGCGCCAGCCGGAAGGGCGCCGTACGGTGCGCGGCGCGCTCCAGGCGGGCCGACAGGTCCGGTACCAGGTCGTCGTCGACCTCGCCGTAGAAGGCGAGGGTGAGGTGCCAGCCGGGGCGGCCGGTCCAGCGCAGGGCGTCCGCGCCGGGCAGCTTCTTCAACTCGGCGACCTCGGTGGCCAGTTCGCGGGCCACGTCCTCGGGTGGCAGCACGGCGGCGAAGAGTCTCATGGGTCCAGCCTGGCACCATGACCGGATGACGATCACCATCAGAGAAGGCGGACCCGACGACATCCCCGTGATACTCGGCATGCTCGACAGCTGTGTGGAGTGGCTGGTCTCACAGGGGCGCACGGGGCAGTGGGGGACGAAGCCGCTGTCGGAGAGCGCGAGGACCGTGGAGTCGGTCACGCGGAGCACGTCAGGCGGCGAGGTCTTCGTCGCCGAGGTCGACGGCGCACCGGCCGCGACCCTGACCCTGGCCGACTCGCCCGGGCCCTCCCTGGCCCATCTCCCGTCGCCCGGCGAGCCCGAGCGGTACATCCACTGGCTCGCCTCCGACCGCCGCTTCAAGGGACACGGCGCGGGCGGCGCCCTGCTCGCCCACGCCGCCGAAGTGACCCGGCGGGCGGGCATCTCGCTGCTGCGGGTGGACTGCTACGCGGGCGACGACGGCAAGCTCGTCCGCTACTACGAGAGCCACGGCTTCGTCCGTACCGAGACCTACCGGGGGACGAACGACTGGCCGGGGCAGGTACTGGCCCGCCGGGTCTGACCCCCACGGGGGCGGGGCCCGCAGGCACCCGCCCCTCAAGTCGCCGTCAGCCGCTCTCAGGCAGCCGTGGCCAACTGCTCCCGCTCCCGCGGCACGAACCGCACCTGCGGATGCCCGTGGTTCCAGCCGACCGACAGCCGCAGGCCGCCGACCCGCGCCAGGACCAGGGCGATCGTCACGGCGGCGACGGCTGTGATCGCGCCGCCCACCGCCAGGCCCGCCCGGACGCCGTACGCGTCGGTGATCCAGCCGGCGATCGGCGCGCCCAGCGGTGCGCCGCCCATGAACACCATCATGTAGAGGGCCATCACGCGGCCCCGCATGCTCGGGTCGGTGGCCATCTGGATGCTGCTGTTGGCGGTGACGTTGACCGTCATGCCGAACATTCCTATCGGGGCCATGAGCAGGGCGAACAGCCACAGCGACGGGGCGAACGCGGCCACTATCTCCATCGTGCCGAAGGCCAACGCCCCCGCGACGAGCACCCGCATCCGGGCCGTGCCGCGCCGGGCCGCGAGCAGCGCGCCGGCCAGGGAGCCGACCGCCATCAGGGTGTTGAAGAGGCTGTAGGAGCCGGCGCCCGCGTGGAAGACGTCGTCGGCGAAGGCCGACAGATACACGGGGAAGTTGAAGCCGAAGGTGCTGGCGAACCCGGCGAGGACGATCGTCCACATCAGCTCCGGCCGCCCGGCGACATACCGCAGCCCCTCCCGCATCTGCCCCTTGCCGCGCGGCGCCCGCTCGACGGCGTACAGCTCGCGGTCCCGCATCAGCAGCAGGCCCGCGAGCGGCGCGACGAAGGACAGGCCGTTGGCGAGAAACGCCCAGCCGGTGCCGACGCCGGTGATCATCAGGCCGGCCACGGCGGGGCCGACCAGGCGGGCCGACTGGAAGTTCGCGGAGTTCAGGCTGACCGCGTTCTGGAGCTGGTCCGGGCCGACCATCTCGGAGACGAACGACTGCCGGGCCGGGTTGTCGATGACGGTCGCCAGACCGACGACGAAGGCGGCCAGGTAGACGTGCCAGACCTGGACGTGCCCGGAGAGGGTGAGGACGGCCAGCGCGATGCCCGTGACGGCCATCGACGTCTGGGTGACGAGCAGCGTGCGGCGCTTGGGCAGACGGTCGACGAGGACGCCGCCGTAGAGGCCGAAGAGCAGCATCGGCAGGAACTGCAGGGCCGTCGTGATGCCGACGGCGGTGGCGGAGCCGGTGAGGCTGAGCACCAGCCAGTCCTGCGCGATGCGCTGCATCCAGGTGCCGGTGTTGGAGACGACCTGGCCGAGGAAGAAGAGGCGGTAGTTCCTGACCTTCAGCGAGCTGAACATCGAGGACTTGCGGGGCCCCCGGGCGGGCGGGGATTCGTGGGTGGTCGGTGCGGGGGCGGAGTCTGCTCCGGATCCCGTACTCAAAGGGTTCGCCTCCTCTTGGCTGCTTACAGGTGTGCGAGCTTCTCCAGCACGGGGGCGGCGGCGCGCAGTTTCGCCCACTCGTCCTCGTCGAGACCCTCGACCAGAGTCGCCAGGAAGGCGTTGCGCTTTCGGCGGCTCTCCTCGAGCATCGCCTCGGCCTGCTCGGTCTTCGTGACGACCTTCTGGCGCCGGTCCTCCGGGTGCGGCTCCAGCCGGACCAGTCCCTTGGCCTCCAGCAGGGCGACGATGCGGGTCATCGACGGCGGCTGAACGTGCTCCTTGCGGGCGAGCTCACCGGGGGTGGCCTTTCCGCAGAGGGAGAGGGTGCCCAGCACCGACATCTCGGTGGGGCTCAGCGACTCGTCGACCCGCTGGTGCTTGAGCCGGCGTGACAGTCGCATCACGGCGGAGCGCAGGGAGTTCACGGCGGCAGCGTTGTCGCCATGGGTAAGGTCCGACATGGTCCTTAGAGTAACTCATTACTCTCGCTAAAGACCACCAAGGACACGCATGGATGCCCGTGAGCCGGGCCACTCAAGCGCGACATCACTCATATGGGTGATCCGGCAGCGGAACGTGACACACCGCACCGAAGAGTGCCGCGACCCTCGTGTTCATGGGGACCAGCGTGCTCAGCCTGCGAATAGACCATGAGCTGCTCGAACGGCTCCGCCAGCATGCCGCGAAAAGAGGAATGAGCGTCCAGGACTATGTCGTCCGGACGCTCATCCGCGATGACTTCGACGAACGGTTCCAGGCCGCCGTGGAAGAGACAGAGAAGTTCTACGGGCGCACGTGAGCAACGGGCCCACGTGAGAGACGCGCTTACGTGAGGCCCAGCGCCGGCATCAGGTAGTAGAAGCCGAACACCGCCGCCACGACGTACATCGCGATCGGCACCTCCCGGCCCCGCCCGGCGGCCAGGCGCAGCACCGCGAAGGTGATGAAGCCCATGCCGATGCCGTTGGTGATCGAGTAGGTGAACGGCATCATCACCATCGTCACGAAGGCAGGGATCGCGATCGTGTAGTCGGCCCAGTCGATCTCATTGACGGAGTTCGCGAGGATCAGGAAGCCGACCGCGAGCAGGGCCGGGGTGGCCGCCTGGGACGGGACCATGGTGGCGACGGGCGTCAGGAACAGCGCCACACCGAACAGGCCGCCGGTGACGACGTTCGCGAATCCGGTACGGGCGCCTTCGCCGACGCCGGCCGTGGACTCCACGAAGGCCGTGGTGGCCGACGAGGAGCTGGCGCCGCCCGCGGCGACCGCGAGGCCGTCGACGAACAGGACCTTGTTGATGCCCGGCATCTGCCCCTGGGCGTCGGTCAGTTTCGCCTCGTCGCTGACGCCCATGATCGTGCCCATGGCGTCGAAGAAGCAGGACAGCAGGACGGTGAAGACGAAGAGGATGCCGGTCAGCGCGCCGACCTTGCCGAAGCCGCCGAACAGGCTGACCTCGCCGATCAGGCCGAAGTCGGGGCTGGCGACGGGGTTGCCGGGCCACTTCGGGGTCGTCAGGCCCCAGGACGGCACGTTCGCGACGGCCTCGATGACGACCGCGAGCACCGTCATCGCGACGATCGAGATGAGGATCGCGCCGGGGACCTTGCGCACGATCAGCGCGAGGGTGAGCAGCGCGCCGAGGACGAAGACCAGCACCGGCCAGCCGTTGAGGTGGCCGTCTCCGCCGAGCTGGAGCGGGACCGTGGTCTGGGCGGCGTCCGGGATGCGGGAGACGAAGCCGGAGTCGACGAGGCCGATCAGCATGATGAACAGGCCGATGCCGATGGAGATGGCCTTGCGCAGGCCGTAGGGCACGGCGTTCATGACGCGCTCGCGCAGACCGGTGGCGACGAGCAGCATGACCACGAAGCCGGCCAGGACCACCATGCCCATGGCGTCCGGCCAGGACATCCGGGGCGCCAGCTGGAGCGCGACGACCGAGTTCACGCCGAGACCGGCGGCGAGCGCGATCGGCACGTTGCCGATGACGCCCATGAGGAGGGTGGTGAACGCCGCCGTCAGGGCCGTCGCGCTGACCAGCTGCCCGTTGTCGAGCTGATGCCCGTACATGTCCTTCGCGCTGCCGAGGATGATCGGGTTCAGCACGATGATGTAGGCCATCGCGAAGAAGGTGGCGAGACCGCCGCGGATTTCACGGGGCAGCGTGCTGCCGCGTTCGGAGATCTTGAAGTAGCGGTCGAGTGCGCCGTATGTGGGCCCGGCTCCCGGCTGTTCAGGGGTGGGGGCCTTGGCAGGAGCCGAGGTGGGCATGCTTTTGGTTGTTCCTACGAAGAGAAGTGGTCAGTCATAAACCGTTTCAGTATGAACATATAAGGGCTGGATCTGCTATCTCCGCGCGTAGATGCGCGCGTGGCTCCGCGTGGAGCGATCGCTTCGTACCGGGATCCGATCGCCTCGTAAGCTGTCCCCATGGCCGGTCTTTTCTCGGGAGCCCCGAAGCACGAGGCGCCGGAGCCCCTTGAGGGCCCCGTGGTCGCCACCATCACCGGCGGCACGATCCTCTGGTTCGTCCTCTTCGTCGTCCAGCTCCCCTTCTACGGCTGGTTCGACGACCGCGGACAGGCCTGGTGGGTGTGGACCTGTCTGGCCGGCGGCGGGCTCGGGCTCATCGGCATCTGGTACGTCCGCAGGCGCGAAGCCGCCCTCAAGCGGGCGGCGGCTCCCGAGGAGCCGCGGGAGACCACGGGCGAACCCCAGTCGTCCTGAGGTACCGCGCCGTACGACCACGGCACGACGCCGGTCCTCCCCAGGTCGGAACTTGCCCGCACTCGGCGGGTGAAGGCGTAGATCCGCACGTACCGTCGAAGGCATGACGCATACCGACGCGGGCGCCGAAGTGGACAAGGCTGTGCACCCCGTTCGCGCCCCGGTGGCGACGGGCGGGCTGACCGCCGCCGAGGTGGCCGAGCGGGTCGCCCGGGGCGAGGTCAACGACGTTCCGGTGCGCAGCAGCCGGTCGATGACCGACATCGTCCGCGCCAACGTCTTCACCCGGTTCAACGCGATCATCGGCGTGCTGTGGGTGATCATGCTGTTCGTCGCGCCCATCCAGGACAGCCTGTTCGGCTTCGTGATCCTCGCCAACACCGGCATCGGGATCGTCCAGGAGTGGCGGGCGAAGAAGACCCTCGACTCGCTCGCCGTGATCGGCGAGGCCCGGCCCACCGTGCGGCGCGACGGGGTCGCCGGCGAGGTCAGCACCTCGGAGATCGTGCTCGACGACCTGATAGAGATCGGGCCGGGCGACAAGGCCGTCGTGGACGGCGTGTGCGTCGAGGCCGACGGGCTGGAGATCGACGAGTCGCTGCTCACCGGCGAGGCCGACCCGGTCGTCAAGCAGCCGGGGGACCAGGTGCTGTCCGGCAGCTTCGTCGTCGCCGGCGGCGGCGCCTTCCAGGCCACCAAGGTCGGACGCGAGGCCTACGCCGCCCAGCTCGCCGAGGAGGCGTCCCGCTTCACGCTGGTCCAGTCCGAGCTGCGCTCCGGCATCTCCACCATCCTCAAGTACGTGACGTGGATGATGATCCCGGCCGCGACCGGCCTGATCATCACCCAGCTCGTCGCCAAGGACAACGCGCTCGACGACTCGATCGCCCGGACCGTCGGCGGCATCGTGCCGATGGTCCCCGAGGGGCTGGTGCTCCTCACCTCGGTCGCCTTCGCCATCGGCGTCATCCGGCTCGGCCGCAAACAGTGCCTCGTGCAGGAACTGCCCGCCATCGAGGGCCTCGCCCGCGTCGACACCGTCTGCCTCGACAAGACCGGCACGCTCACCGAGGGCGGCATGGACGTCACCGAGCTGCGGCCCCTGGGCGGAAACGACGAGGAGTACGTACGCAAGGTGCTGGGCGCCCTCGGCGAGTCCGACCCCCGCCCGAACGCCTCCCTCCAGGCGATCATCGACGCCTACCCCGACGCCGACGACTGGCGCTGCACCGAGTCCCTTCCCTTCTCCTCCGCCCGCAAGTACAGCGGCGCCACCTTCAGCGAGGGCAACGGCGAGACCAGTTCGTGGCTGCTGGGCGCCCCGGATGTCCTGCTCGGCAGCGACGATCCCGACCTGGCCGAAACCGATCGGCTGAACGAACAGGGCCTACGGGTCCTGCTGCTCGCCCGCGTCGGCCGCGACCTCGACGATCCCGAGGTCGCCGAGGGGGCCAAGCCCGCCGCCCTGGTCGTACTGGAACAGCGGCTGCGGCCCGACGCCGCCGACACCCTGCACTACTTCGCCGAGCAGAACGTCCGCGCCAAGGTGATCTCCGGCGACAACGCGGTGTCGGTGGGCGCGGTGGCGACCAAGCTCGGGCTGACCGGTACGACGGTCGATGCCCGCCGGCTCCCGCAGGACACGGACGGGATGGCGACGGCCCTCGACGAGGGCACGGTGTTCGGGCGGGTCACCCCGCAGCAGAAGCGGGACATGGTGGGCGCGCTGCAGGCCCACGGGCACACCGTCGCCATGACCGGCGACGGCGTGAACGACGTCCTCGCCCTGAAGGACGCCGACATCGGCGTGGCCATGGGCTCCGGGTCGGAGGCCACCCGCGCGGTCGCGCAGATCGTGCTGCTCAACAACAGCTTCGCGACGCTGCCGTCGGTGGTCGCGGAGGGACGTCGCGTCATCGGCAACATCACGCGCGTGGCGACGCTGTTCCTGGTCAAGACCGTCTACTCGGTGCTGCTGGCGCTGATGGTGGTGTGCTGGCAGGTGGAGTACCCGTTCCTGCCGCGGCACCTGACGCTGCTGTCCACCCTCACCATCGGCGTCCCGGCGTTCTTCCTCGCTCTCGCCCCCAACAAGGAGCGCGCGAAACCCCACTTCGTACGGCGGGTCATGCGGTACTCGATCCCGGGCGGGGTGGTGGCCGGGGTGGCGACATTCGTGACGTACCTGATCGCCCGTCACTACTACACCGGTGAGGGCGCGCTGGACGCGGAGACCAGCGTCGCCACCCTGACGCTGTTCCTGATCGCGATGTGGGTGCTGGTCATCATCGCCAGGCCGTACACATGGTGGCGGGTCGGGCTGGTGGCGGCGATGGGGCTCGGATTCCTGCTGGTGCTGGTGGTGCCGTGGCTGCAGGAGTTCTTCGCGCTGCGGCTGGTCGGCATGACGATGCCGTGGATCGCGGTGGGTATCTCGGCGGTGGCGGCGGTCGCCCTGGAGTTCGCGTGGAGGTGGGTCGACCGCCGCGTCCCCGCCTAGCCGCTGCGCTCGGCTTTGGCCGGAGGGGCGTTGTGGGGCACCGTCCTACTGGACGTCGACGAAGTCACCGGTGGCGTTGATGGCCGGAGTCGTGCTCGTGCCCGCGAAGCTGTAGCGGAAGTAGCCGTCCGTCGACGCGGTCACCGTGGTCTTCAGCTCGCCCGTCGAGTTCGACTTGATCGTCTTGACGGTGCTGTAGGTGTCGCTGCCCTTCTTGCGGAACTGCAGCTTCACCGACTGGTTCGTGTAGCCGTGGTACTTGTTGTCCTCCCAGTTCGCCCGGGAGAGCTTGCCGGTGACCGTGATGGTCTTGCCCTTCTTCACCGGCTCCGGCGAGGCGTTTACCGTCAGCTGGGAGTTGCGCTGGATCAGGGTGGTGGCGAGGCCGCCCTTGTCGGCGTATCCGACCTTGGTGATGTCGAAGGACTCGGCCGAGGGGTCCTGACCGTTGAACGCGATGGCCATCGCGCCGGCCTTCCAGCTGCCCGCGTCCGCGTTCCACAGCTCGCCGTCGGCCGGGTAGACGTCGATCGTGCCGGTGCAGTTGGCCGTGGTCGACGAAGTCGGCGTGCACTTGCCGTAGTTGTTGCCGAACAGCATGTTGTCCGGCGCGTCGAAGGCACCCTTGTAGATGTACGGGTCGGTGTAGAAGTCCGCGGCGGTGATGTCGAGGTCCGCACCGTGGGTCAGCTTGTACGTCACCTTGGTGGCGACGTGGTTGGTAATGCCGACCTTGACCGCCTTGGCGATCTTGAAGTCGGAGAAGGAGACGTTCAGGGCGTACGGCTGGCCCTCTTCGGGGGCGCGGGTGCCGAACGCGCTCTTGCCGGACGCGGCGTGCGCGGCCTCACGGATCTTCGCGACGTCCGCACGGCTCACGGTCTCGTCGGCCTGCGCGGCCGGCACGGCGAGGGCGGAGAGGGCCAGGGCGCCGGAGACGGCGGCCACAGTGGCTCGTATGCGCATGCGTTCTCCACGTGGAGAAGGGCCCCGGTGGATCGCCGAGCACGGTGTCTCGCGATCACACCGGGGCCGAGTGATCGTTGGAGCCTGTTGGCTCACAAGATCAGATATGCGGCACGAGTGGAGGGTTGTGCCGCTGGTGTGGATGTTGCGTAAGCGTTACTGGCGCTGAGTGAACGAGGGGCAGTTGCCCGGTTTCACTGCACGTCGACGAAGTCGCCGGTGGCGTTGATGGCCGGAGTCGTGCTCGTGCCCGCGAAGCTGTAGCGGAAGTAGCCGTCCGTCGACGCGGTGACCGTGGTCTTCAGCTCGCCCGTCGAGTTCGACTTGATCGTCTTGACGGTGCTGTAGGTGTCGCTGCCCTTCTTGCGGAACTGCAGCTTCACCGACTGGTTCGTGTAGCCGTGGTACTTGTTGTCCTCCCAGTTCGCCCGGGAGAGCTTGCCGGTGACCGTGATGGTCTTGCCCTTCTTCACCGGCTCCGGCGAGGCGTTCACCGTCAGCCGGGAGGCCCGCTGGACCTGGAAGCTCTTGGCGTTGTCCTTCTGGACGTAGTCGGCGTCGTTGCCCACCGCGATCGCCCAGACCTTCCAGGTGCCGGCCACCTTGTTGATCAGGTTGTAGTCCGGCTCGAGGTCGAAGGTCGACTTGCAGTTCGACGTCGTGGCGTTGACCACCGTGCAGGTGGCACGACCGTCGCTGCCGTTGGCCACGGCACCGGAGTCGGAGCTGTCGATGTTCGCACCGTGGTACAGGATCGCCTGCGCCCAGTCGACGCCCTTGTTGTCCTTGACGGTGAAGGTCACGGTGATGGTCTTCTTCGCGGTCGACCCGACGACCGCCGCCTTGCCACCGTTCACCACGACGTTCGAGATCGCCGTGTCGCCCTCGACCTCGTCGGCCTGGGCGGCCGGCACGGCAAGAGCGGAAAGGGCCAGGGCGCCGGTCACGACGCCGAGGGTGGCACGCATGCGCATGTGTTGTTTCCCCACGTTGCAAAGGGGCCCCGCCCGGTCACACCCAGCGGCTCGTGGGTGCGTACGGGGCCCAAGTGATCAGGGAGTCGGGTGACTCCGATGATCAGATTCGCGACGCGTACGAAAGGTTGTACGACTCGTGAGAGATTTGTGCGGGAAATTTCAAGATCGGCCGAACGGGGACGCCATGGGCTTTCTCCTCACCCGCTACGCCAAGGACGAGGAGGCGCCGGAGTCGGAGACCGACGTCTCCTCCGTGGCCGCGGAGGCGTTCACGGCGCTGCTCGCGATGCCTGCGGCGCAGCTCGCCGACGTGTATCCGCTGGACCGGGAACACGCGGACGGGTTCCGCGGCCTGACCGGCATCACCCTCGACCTGGACCGCTTCGACTACTTCCTGGAAGCGGTGGCGGACTGATCGGCAGGGGAGGCGGTCAGGCCCCGCCGCTCAGTCGAACCACCGGTCCCGCGCCAGCTCCCCCGTGCGCGACGGATCCTCCAGCAGCGCCGCCACCTCGAACCGCCGCGGCCACTGCCCCGCCGCCCAGGCGAGCCCCGCCGCGACGCCCTCCAGGGTCGAGGCGTGCAGGGTGCCGTCGTTCGTGTGGCGCCAGTCGATCTCCACGCCGTCGACGACGAGTTCCTCGTGCTCGACGTACGACTGGGGCGTCCGCGCGCCGAGCAGCACCCGCACCGACTCGGGTACGTCGTGCTCGGTGCCCTCGGAGTCCACGTCGCCGGTGACGGACTCGCTCAGCCGCCGGACCTGGAACAGCTCGGCCAGCTCGGCGGCCCGCGAAGGCCGTACGGGAAGCAGCGGCACCCCCTCCGTGAACGGCAGCAGGTCGGGCGAGTCCACGACCACCGCGTCCGCCGCGTCCACCACCTCGACCCGCCCGTCGATCACGGCCCGCAGCTCGTCGGGCAGGGTCACCTGCTCCGGGTCGAGGTCGGCCAGGGCGCCGTACAGGGCGTGCAGTTGGGCCGAGGTGACGGGGCGGTCCGGGTCGGCGAGGCGGTCGAGCAGCTCGGCCCCGCCGCCCGGCTCGTCGAGCAGCGCGGCGACGGAGGTGCGCACCCCGAGCGCCCGCAGCACCTGCTCGTCCTCGAAGCCGGTCGCGTCGGCCTCGTCGTACAGGCCGCGCAGCAGCGGGTCGCCGCCGGAGGCGAGGAGCCCGGCCGGGCGGCGTCCGTCCAGCACCGGGTGACCGCGCAGCCACCATGCGGTGTACGGCCGTACGACCTCGTGCGTGCCGTCGGGCAGCAGGATCCGCACCTGCTGGGTCAGCGCGTCCCGCAGGGGCGGCTGGGCGAGCAGGGCGAGGGCCTGCGGCCACTTGTCGTCGTCCACCAGGTCCAGGTCGCGTACGGCGATCAGCTCGGTGGCGACCGGCGGTACCGGCGTGTCCGGGAAGCGGTCGAGGATGTCCTCGCTCCACACGTCCACGGCGTCCAGCAGACCCGCGTCGTCGGGCTGGGCGAAGTCGCCCTCGCGCGGCTCCAGTTCGTCCGGGTCGAGGACGACGTCCGTGGCGCGCACGAGGGCGAAGTTCGCGAGGACACCACAGGCGGCGAGGGGCTGCTCGCCCCACTTCTCGGCCAGTTCGGCGTCCACGGTCGCGAGTTCACCGTCCCGCATGACCTGGTGGAAGGGGCTGCCGGGGAGGACGAGTTCGCCGGCGGGCGCGGGCTCCCCCTCCTCGTCGGGCAGCGCGAGGGCACCGAGCCACGGCTCGTCACCCGGCTCCAGGCCCGCTTCGCGCACGAGGGCGAGGACGGTGTCGGCCAGTTCCTCGGCGTCGGGAGTGTCCTCCTCCCAGCTCAGCGCGCCCTCCTCGTCCAGGGAGGCGGCGACCGCGGCACGCACCTGGGGTGTGGTGAGGACCGCGCGGGGCGTGGCCGGGAGGGCGCCGAGCTTCTCCAGGAGCGGGTGCGCGGCGTCGGGGTGGGCGACCTTGAGGCCCAGGCGGGCCAGGATCTCCGGGTCGACGGGGGCGCCGTCGGAGGTGGGGAGCAGGATCTGCCGGGGGCCGATGGTGGTGCGCCCGTCGGCCAGCGGCACGGGGAGGCCGGACAGCCGGTCCGGGTCGACCCCGGCAAGGCTGTCGTAGAGCCGCCGCCACCAGTCCGGCGCCTTCTCCAGCCCGGCGAGCCGGTCGACCGCGTCGGTCAGCGGGACCCGGGCGACGCCCAACGTCCGCAGTTCCACGCGCCGTTCGAGCCCGGCGGGGAGGAGGGTGGGCAGGACCTCGGCGAGGACCTGCACGGTGTCGGCGCCCGCGCCTTCGACCACCTCGGCGTCCCGGGGCCGCAGGGACTCGGGCAGCTCGGAGTCCTGCTCCTGCGGCTCGACGGCGGGCGGCAGGAAGGAAGTGCGGGGCAGGCGCTCCAGGATGGCCTGGCGCAGGGCACCGTCGAGTTCGCCCTTGCCGAGCGGGCCGGGTACGAGGCTGATGATGCCGTCGCTCACCGGGCGCCAGTCGGCGAGCAGTTCGGCGTACGCGTCCGCCGCCCGCTGCACGAGGAAGTCGGTGAGCGGGCCGGGGGCGGCGTGCCGGCGGGTGGTGTCGAGGGGGAAGGAGGCGATGAGCAGGGCCGGGACGCCGAGCGCCTCGTCGCTGGGTGTGGGCGCGTGCACGACGGGGGCGGTGCGGGGCCGGGCGGGCGTGCTGTCCGTGGCGTCGACCGGGACGGCCCAGGTGAGCGCCCAGTGGGGGCGCAGCCGCTCCTCGACCGGGCGGTCGGCGAGCAGTTCGGGCGTGAGCGGGCCGTGGGCGTCGGCCGTACGCCAGTGGGTGACGCCGTTGGCGGAGTCCTCCACGACCGTGAAGGGTCCGTCGGCCCCGCGGCGCAGGGTGCGCGGCTCGGCGTCGCCGGCCTCGATCACGACCTCCTCAAGCCCGGGCAGGGCGAGGAGCAGGGCGTCGTCGACGGAGTGCAGCAGCCGTTCGGCGAGGTCGGCGGCGGCGGTGTCGCGCAGGGGGAGGATGACGACCGTGTCGTAGGGGTCCGGGGCGGTGCCCTCGGCGGCGAACGGCAGCCGCAGCAGCGGCACATGACCGTCCCGCCGCCGGATCTCGTCCCCGAGCCCCGGGCTGTGTGCCGCGGTCTCCCGGGCCAGTTCGCGGGCCTCGGCGAGGGACCACCGGACACCGCCGTGCCGCCCGACGACGGCGGGTTCGTCGGTGACCGCGATCACGGAAGCGAAGCCGACACCGAACCGGCCGACGGAGGCCGAGTCCCGCTTGGCGGAGGCACGCAGGGTGGCCAGCGACTCGACGCCGGCCGCATCGAGCGGAGCACCGGTGTTGGCGGCGACGAGAACACCCTCGCGGAGGGTGAGCCGGAGCCTTCCGGGCACTCCCGCCCTGGCGGCGGCGTCGGCGGCGTTCTGAGCGAGCTCGACGACGAGCCGGTCCCGGTACCCGCCGAGGACGAGGTCCTCCTCGGCGTTGGCGTCCTCCCGGAAACGGGCGGGACTGGTGGCCCAGGCGTCCAGCACACCGCGACGCAGGCGGGCCGTGCCGAACGGGTCGGCGCCTTCGGGTGCGGGCCGCACGAACTTGCTCACGTTGACTCTCCTCATCGGCGTGATGATGAAGGTACCGCCGATGGGAGGCGTATGCGCTTCCCGCCCGCGGCGCTACGGACGCGCCTTGCGACCTTCCGGGCCGGCTCACCGGACGGCCGTCTCACAACTCCCTTGCCGCACCGGCAGTTGCCTGCCTAGCATCGCGTTCACTATCGCGAATCGAATGTTGTTCCGGTGCATCGGGGGCCTGGCGTGACGTTGGTGATGGCGGTGGCGGCCGTCTGGGGCGTACTGCAACTTTTCGCGATTTCCTCACCGGCGAGTTCGGTGCGCCTGTCGACCGTGCTGCTGGCGCTCGCGGTGGGCGTGTACGGGTGCGGCGTGGCGACGGCGTTGGTGGAGTTCGCCTACACCCGTGTCTACGCGGAGCAGTCGGGCCGGTCGCTGGTGACGGTGGTGAACACCACCAGCTACACGGTCGCTCCCTGGGTGGAGGAGTTACTCAAGGTTTCCCCGTTGCTGCTGGCGGGGCTGAGCCTGCGGGTCCGCCGCCAGTGGGGGCTGACCGACTTCGTCGTGGTGGGCGCGGCTCTCGGGGCGGGTTTCGGGCTGCTGGAGGCGGTTCTCCGGTTCGGCTTGGACGCGGACCGGGCGATCACCCGCGGCGAGGGCTGGATCGTCCCCGACAGCCTGTCCCCGCCGTATGTACCGGGCCTGGGACAGGTGCTCACGTCGTGGCTCCCGGCCCCGTTCAGCCAGCTGGACCTGGGCGGCCCTCCGGTCACGGAAACGTTCACTCACCTGGTGTTCACGGCCATGGCCGGCTTCGGGGTCGGGCTGCTGTGGCGCGCGCACGGCTGGATACGCCTGCTGTCGATCCTCCCGATCGCGGCTGCCGCCGCCCACCACACCGTGAACAACTACGCGGTGCAGGAGCACTCCGCCGGGACCAAGGAATGGCTGGAGTCCCTCAACGAACTGGCATGGGCCGCACCACTCGTGTGCCTGACCATCGCCATGGCGGCGGACCTGCGCCGGCTCCACCGCGCCAAGGGCACCATGCCCGACGTACTCCTCGCGTCCGAACGTGCCGACGGCGACAGCCTGGGGGCTCTGCTGCGGTATGCGGCCTGGCGTCTGCCGTGGAGCCTGCTGATCGTCCTTCGTTACGTCAGGCTGCGGCGCTCCTTGCTGTACGCAGCCGCCGAGTCGACGCCGCCCGGCGAAACCAGTGACCTACGTCGAGTGGTCGCCGGGATCACCGCCCGGATGGACGCGTCCGACAACGGGCGTGCCTGGCAGTCGCTGAACATCCGCGCCTGGCTGAAGGCGAGCCGAGCGGCGCGCCGTACCCGCGAGCGATGGCTCCTGCTGATCCCGTGCGTGCTCATGCTCCCGGCACTGCTGTTCCTGGGCGTCGGCTCGTTCACCTCCACGGCCGGCCTCCAGGAGTACTTCAGTACCGGCGCGGGGCCGAAGATCCTCATGGGCTTCGGCATTGCCGCCATGGCCTGGATCGCGTACCAGCTGGTCACCCTTTTACGCACCTGGCGTCGCGCATCGGCACAGCCACTGGGGGAGGTACTGGCGGCCCACCGCTTCCGTATCGGAACGGCACTGGGGGCGGCGACCACCGGCGTCCTCCTCCTGTGGCGCGGGCTCGGCGCCGCGGGCCCCGACGGCAGGGCCATCCGCACCCTCCACCTCCTCGACGCCCTGAACACCTTCCTGGTCTACCTCGGCTTCGCCCTCCTCCTGCTCTCGCTGCTGGCCCTGTTTCCCCCGGGAGGCTTCGCGCTGGCCGGAGGCGGGACGGTCGGCGCGCTCACGGCCGAGGCGGCGCTCAGTGCCGGGGTGCTTGGTACGGCCGGCGTCGTGCTCATGGGGTTGGGCGCGTCGAACGGGTCCGGCGGGGACTTCAACGCTTGGCCGAGGAGCAAGCGCAAGGGGCGCCAGAAGCCGGAGCACCGTGCGGATGTCCGTGGTGACGAGGGGAAGAGCCTTGGGGGCAAGAGCAAGGCTCATACGATCGACAGGCACGTCGACAAGACCATTGCGGACATGCGTAAGCGTCTGCGCGAGAACGCAAAGCTCGAAGCGGACTCACGCTACGTTGACGTGGATTCGGCACAACGTTTCACTGACAAGGCTCTCACCACCAGGGAGAATCAACGGAAGATATCCGACTGGCTGGCCAGGGGCGCAAAAGCACCACTGCGACTGGAAGCAGCGTTCACCGAAAACACAGGACTCCACCTCACTCGCTACGACTTCACCCATGGGCAGCCTACGCAATGGGTACGAGGAGTCCGCGTCATTCTCAAGGCAGACCCGACGGCGCCGTCCGGATACCGCGTCCTCACATCGTTCCCCCAGCCCTAGCGCGCACGCTTGGAGCAACTCATGAGTCAGGCACTTCCGTCAGAGCCGCGGTTCTACGAACTCAGCGACCTTTTGACAGCCTACGCATACACCGGCTTCACGTTCACTGACACCGCAGAGACCCCGGGCCCCGGCCTGGCCTCGTATCTCAGGATTGCCGCTCATGACCCGGCCCGCGCCGCAACAGCCGTACAGCAAATCGATGAGCTACTCTCCATCGGACTGTTCTCCGAAGAGATCGCGGACGACGTGGAGAACATTCCCCACATCCGCCCTCCGATGGGCAGCAGCGTGGAGGACTGCCTGCGCATCACGCGGGAACACCTCCAGCGATTCCTGCAAGACCCGTCACGAGTTCCCCAGATAAACCCGCAGAACGCCTGGGAATGGAACGAGCGCTTCCCCGAGCTGAGCCAGTTCCTCGGCGCCTACTTGCACCGGAATTACACTGAGTTCTACGCCTCGCCCGACCATGCCATCGATGAGTACGTCACCGAAGCCGCACCGGAAGACCGCGCACAGGCGGCGCAGGAGATCACCGAGCTTTTGACGATGGTGGCTTCGGATCAGGAACTCCACACAGCAACCACGGCGTTGGGGCTCGACCTTCTGCCGCCGGAGGGGATGTCACTCCGGCAATGGCTGGAACTGATCCGCCGGCGAATCACTGCCGCGTAGCGATATCTGGACGTGGCGGAGCCCGGGAGTCGTATCCAGCTCCCGGGCCCCTGGGGATGCCACCCAATTGCGCACGCCGGCGGCGTTTAAGAGGTCGGATCAGTCATCATGCCGTCGTGTTCTTCCTTTGAACTACCGCACCACGCAAGAGGTGCAGGCGAGAGTCGAACTCGCATCCGACGGCGTTCGTCCGGCCTCGGTCGATCCGGCGATCGGCGGCAATGCTGAGACTGGAGCGAGAGTCTGAGATTGATCGCGGCTGCCTCTTCCATGTTGGGCTACCCCGGCCCGGATGGGTGTCGTAGTGCCGGGGGAAGGACTCGAACCTTCACTGTCACCGCGTCTTTCAGGCTGAACTTCAGTGTCAGCTTGCGCTCATCACGCGAACCGGGCCTCAATCCCGGCCCGCGCCTGTTGCGCACCCCCGCGCTCGCACGCGGGGGCGATCATGGAGGCTACCCGTGATCGGCGTCAGCCGAACAGGTAGCCGAACACCGCGTCGCCGACCCGCTGATCGGTGACCTCGGCACCGTTGGCCTCCTCGCGGGCGAACTTCACAGCCTGCTGGAGCTTCTCGACCCGCTCCACCAGTTCGTTGACCCGCCGCGCCGGAAGGGCCCCGGAGAACTTCACGGTCGTCCAGTACCCGATGGGCACGTCCTCGTAGTACACCTCGACCTGCGCCGGGTGCTTCTCCGTCGCCTCCGCCTTCACGTGGTTGCGCGGAACCTTCTTCGTACGGATCGTGCGGACCGGGTCCGTCTTCCACCAGTCCGTGGACGGGTCGGGGGACCAGGACTCGGCGGCGTCGAGCGTGGGAAGCTTCTTCACGAAGGTGTGCAGGTCGGTGAGCTGCTTCTCCAGGAAGAGGAGGTAGCTGACCGGAACGGCGGCGACGACCGTCCGCCCGTCGACCGTGACGTCGGCGCGTGCCGAGCAGTTGGCCCAGTCCTTCGTGGCGGTCACGTCGAACAGCCGGGTCAGCGACGCGGACATCTCCCGCAGCACGTCCTCCGCCTGCACCTGCACACGCGTGGACTCGGGCGGCAGCTGCTCGCCCTCCTCGTCCTTCGGCTGGTACGTACGCGAGATACCGGCCAGCAGCGCGGGCTTCTGCACCTTGTGGTGCGCCGCGGTGATGTCCTGGAGCGACTTGCTCTTGACACCCTTTTCGACAGCGATGATCTGATTCAGCTTCGCCACGAGTTCCCCCTTCGACCAGGCAGGAACGTATCCCACCGGCTCGAACGCGTGCACTCGCTTTTCAGGTGACTCGCACGGCGTGAGAGCCTGCTGTGCGGTTGATCATGCAGACATCTCATCCGCACGGGAGTGCCGCACCATGCTGGACTTGATCAAGGAGACCCTCGGCGAACTGGCCTGGGGGGTCCTCGCGATCATCGTGTTCCTCTGGTGGATCGGCGGTCTGGGGATGACCGCCTTCATCTGGAGCGAAGGTGACAGGCTCCTCGCAATCCAGCTCCTGGCACTCTGGGCGGCAGTCACCACGCTGTATCTCACGGCCTCCTGGCTGATCCGCCGCGCCCGCCGCAGCTAGGTAGGGCGGTTGGCCGCGTACGACACGAAGTCGGCCCAGGCCTGTGGTGCGAGGGCGAGCCGGGGGCTGGTGTTGCGGTGCTTGGAGTCGCGGACGTGGATCGTGCGGGGGGCTATCGCGATCTCGACGCAGGAGTCGCCCTCGCTGCCGCTGCTGTAGCTGCTCTTGAACCACGCCAGCTCGGAGGCCTGCCCATCCGAAGTGTTGCGGATCATGTTTCCCCCAGCAGTTGCTCGATGAAGGCAGTCGACTCACGCGGTGTGAGAGCCTGCGCCCGGATGATGCCATACCGCAGTTCAAGGATACGGAGTTGCCTGGGCTCGGACACCGGTCGGCCGCTGACCACGACCGGCGAACGCCCCACAGCTGAACCGTCGGCGAACTTCAGCACCTCGATGCCACCGTCAATGCCGGCGTGCTCCTCGCGATCCATCGGCATCACCTGAAGCTCGACGTTCCTCAACTGCCCTACCTCCAGCAGATGCTCAAGCTGGCGACGCAACGCCACCCTGCCTCCGAGCGGACGTCGCAGCGCCCACTCCTCCAGGACGAAGCTGAGTTCCGGCACCGGGTCCCGCTCGAACACCGCCTTGCGGGCCACACGCGCTGCGATGAACCGCTCCACCTCATCCTCTGTGTACGCGGGGCGTCGCATCAAGAGAAGCCCCCGCGCGTACTCCGGCGTCTGCAACAGGCCATGAACGTTGAGCGGATCGTAGAGCTGGAGCTCGACCGCCTTGGCCTCCATCTCCCCCAGCGCCCGAACCTTCTTCGGATACCGGACCTTCTTAACGTCCTCCCACGTCGCCGCGACAAGCCCACCCGCCCCCAACACCTCATCCGCCTTGACCAGATACTCCTGCCGAGGAATCCGCTTCCCGCCCTCGATCTTGTAGACCAGGTCCTCCCCGTACCCCACCGCCACCCCGAACTCGGCGGCCCGCATCCCCACGGCCTCACGCCGCAGCTTCAGTTGCCGCCCGACGGTCGCGATGACCGCGATCCCCCACTCGTCGTCCGGATCCACCTCCCACCCCGGCTCGTCCGCCTCCGTCTTGAGCCGCCCGGTGTCCGCCTCGACCGTCATGCCGTACCCCTCCGTCGTACCGCCGCAGTGCAGCAGCGCCCTACCCGCACTCAACGTCCCGACAGCCCGGACACCACCGGACAAGCTCCGGACAGTCACCGTACGCACCCGCCGAGTCACTGTTCACAGTAAGCACGCACTACCACGCTGAGTGACGTGACGCAGAAATCCCCCGAACTCACCACCCACATCCGCAACTTCAGCGTGCAGCTGTCCCCCACGCCTCGCGGCGCCCGCCTCGCCCGGCTCCTCGCCACCGAACAACTCCGCAGCTGGGGCCTGCCGATGGACCCGGCGGCGCACCTCGTGGCCGAACTGGCCACCAACGCGGTCACGCACGGTCGCGTCCCCGGCCGGGACTTCCTGCTGCTCCTGTATGTCGTCGGCGGCACCCTCCGTATCGAAGTCACCGACACATGTGGCGACCGACTCCCGCACCCCCAACACCCCACCCCCGAGGCGGAGTCAGGCCGCGGACTCGCCATCGTCGAGGCGTTGGCCGACCGCTGGGGCACGTCACCGGGGCTGCCGCCACGCAAGACGGTCTGGGCCGAAGTCGCGTTGCCACCGGAACCCGGAAACCCGTTCTCCGGTGACGCGGGCGATCTCCCTCAAGGAACAAACCAGTGAAAGAACCCCACCAAGCCCCACCCCTCCCGCCCGGGGCGCAAACTCACCCAACCGGGTGAACATCATCAACTCGGCTGGATTCGGGGCAGGTTGCCTGCCTTACGCTCGCCGCAACACAACCGCAGACATACGACGGCCCTCGCCGGGACGGCAATCCCAGTGCGAGGGCCTGACCACCAAGGAAGAAACGACCTTCCCGATGGACACCCAAAACCCTAGCGCGCCCTCGCGCGCCCAGTCCCGTATCGCGGGCAAAAACCACTCCCACGCGGGCGGCCTCAGCCACGACAACGCCCGCCACACCACCCGCTTCACGGTGATCGGCAACCACCTCGCCCAGCACCCGGAGCTGTCGGGTCTCGCGATCGGACTCGGCGTCCACATCCAGTCGCTCCCCGCAGGCGCCCGCGTCGACATCAAGACCCTCGCCGCCCGCTTCCCCGAGGGCGCGACCCGTATCGCCGCCGCCCTGCGCGAGCTGGAGACCCACGGCTACCTGCGCCGCGAACGCCAACGCACCCCCGCCGGCCGCATCGTCACCCGCACGATCTCCTGCAACCAGCCCGGCCGCCAAGGCAACGCCCAGGACCACCCGGCGCCGCCCCGCAGGACGCGAACCCCGGCCCCCCGCAAGCCCCTCCCCGCCGTACCGCAACCCGCCTACCCGGCGCCCACACTCCTCCAGACAGCCACGGACCTCCTCACGGACCTCCGCCGCCACGACCCCCGCCTACTGCTCAGCGAGCAGGACACGGCCCACCTGGTACCCGGCGTCGCCGCCTGGCTGGAGCGCGACGTCGGTCCCACCGCCGTACGCCACACCCTGACCACCGACCTGCCACCCGAGCCCCTGTGCCGTCCGGCAGCCCTACTGGCTCACCGCCTGACCGCCCAGCTGCCGGCGCCGCCCCCGTTCCGGGCCTTGGCCCCACCGCCGGACGTACGACATCCGTTGCAGACCTGCGACGGCTGTGACCGGGCGTTCCGCGCCCCCGAACCAGGCGGCTGCTGCCGCGACTGCCGATCCGACCTCCTGGAGGCCGCCTAGCATGAAAGCGACGATCCTTGCCCCCGGGCACAGACCACGAGGAGCGAGCGCCATGACCATCGCCCGGGACAACGCGCGACAGGGTGCTTCCCACCTGTACCGAGCCATGCGCGACTTCGTGGAGTCCACGGACAGCACCCTCCCCGGCAAGTTCGAAATCACCAAGGAAGGGATCGTTCACGACATGATGGCGCCGGGAGGACCCCATGAGGTCACGGCCGCGCACATCAGCCGCCGCCTGGAGAAGCTCATGCCGGATGACTTGCTGGCGCACAACGGCACACCCGATGTGGAGGATGTGTCTGAGGGCATCATGCGCCACCCCGATGTCATGGTGATCGCGTGGACCGACCTGAACGTCCAGGGCTCCATTGACCCTCGAACGGTCATCGCGGCTATCGAGGTCGTCTCCCGCTCCAACCCGGACAACGACTGGGTGAGCAAGATGCGGGACTACGCCGTGATCGGCATCCCCGTCTACGCCATCTTCGACCCCCGCACCGGAACCGGCGCCGTCTTCACGGACATCCACTCCACCCCAGCAGGCCCCCGCTACGCGACCCGCAAGGACTTCCTGTACGGCGAAGACATCACCATCGCGGACTGGACGATCTCGACCGAGAACCTGCCGCGATACCAGACCGAGGGCGAGGACAGGGCAGACGGGAAGACGACATCCTGAGAAGCCACCAGCCCGATCACGAACCCGAGCTGACCCCCGTCCCGCGAACTCGACACCATGACCGGCACGTACGTGGCCACCGGAATCCACCGTGAGCGTCTGAAGGCCGCCGTTCCCTTCCCGACCGACATCGAGCTCAAGATCCTCGTGCCCTGACCTCGGGCGGGAAGAGAAGCCGTCGCCGGCTCCTCACCGCGTACTACGAGTGGCCCAGCTCCCCCGAGTCCCCGTCCGCCCCCACCGACACCGACCCCGAGTCCGGCGCCGGGCGCAGCGGGAAGGGGTCCACGCGGGTCTCGTCGATCACCGGCGGAGCCGGGCGCGGGGGCTTCGGCATGACCGCGGCCTCGGAGTGGCCGCCGCAGCCGTACGTCAGCGACACCACGCGGCCGTCGGCCGGGGAGAACTCGTTGGCGCAGACGCCGAAGGCCTGGCCGAGGGAGCCGCCGATCGGGGCCAGGAAGCCGCAGGTGACGCAGGAGGCCGGGGCCGCCTGGGCCATGGGGGTCTTGGCGCCGTACGAATCCTCCCAGCGGTCCGCGGCGACGTGCAGGCCGTAGCGGGACAGGACCCGGGCGCGCCGCATGCCGAGCTCCTCGGCCACGGCGGCGATCGAGCCGCGGGAGGGCGCCGCCGGCAGGTTCGCGGGGGCGGTCGCGGTGACGTCCGCGTCCTCCGCCTCGGCCAGCTCCGCCATCTCCTCCGAGAACGGCGAATTCGGTCCCGGTTCGTCCTCGCCGGTGTAGCCGGGCTCCAGGCGAAGGTCCTCGGCGTCCGTGGGGAGCAGGTCGCCCGGTCCCATGTCGCCGGGGCGCAGGCGCTCGCTCCACGGCACCCACTCGGGCGCGAGGAGGGCGTCCGGGCCCGGCAGGAGGACCACCTCGTCGAGCGTGACGACCTTCGCGCGGGAGGCGCGGGCCACCGTCACCGCCCAGCGCCAGCCGCGGTACCCGAGCTCCTTGCACTCGAAGAAGTGCGTGACAACGCGGTCGCCCTCGGAGACCAGACTCGCGTGCTCGCCCACGACGCCGGGCGCGGCGGCCTCCTCGGCGGCACTGCGGGCGAGGTCGACCGCCTCGGCGCACAGACGGTCGGGGGTGCGGCTTCGCGTTGTCGCTGCGCTCACAGGTATCGCTTCTCTCCTACGCCGTCTCTCGGGTGCGGTGCCTTGAGGCGATGGAGCAGACGGAGCGGACCTGTGGGCCGCGTCGACGTCCGCATCCGAATCACGCTCGGGCGCACCTACGTCATCCATTGTGCGGGATGGCTGAGATACGCACGCTACCTGCTCGCGGGCGCTGGGCCTACACCGACGGCCCTTTCACCGCTCGCGGCGGGTGGTGGAACCCTTGCCACCGGGCCGTCAGTTGCCCCCGTGCCCATCCGAGTCCCTGCCCTCCATACGCGCCGTAACCGCACTACCCACCCCCATCTCGGGGCACTATTGCGTCGTGGCAACCGCGAGGCAGCCCGAAGGAGCCACCGGCATCGGTGGCGGCAAGGGCGGCCGTAATCGAGGTGGCGGGACGGGCCGGAAGCGCGGCTCCCTCCGCGCGCTCGGCCGTGCCCTGCGCTTCCCGTTCACCGGCCCGGCCCGCGGCATCCGCAAGGCCACCCACGCGCACGGCGCCGGTGAGTCCGGCCTCGGCAAGCTGATCGAGCTGCACGCGGTGAACGGCGCCGGGGACATGATGATCACCGTCGCCCTCGCCTCCACGGTCTTCTTCTCCGTCCCCACCGACGAGGCCCGCGGCCGGGTCGCGCTCTACCTCGGCATCACCATGGCGCCGTTCACGGTCCTCGCGCCCGTGATCGGCCCCCTCCTCGACCGCATCCCGCACGGCCGCCGCGCCGCGATGGCCGGCGCGATGTTCGCCCGGGCGATGCTCGCGCTGGTGCTGGCCGGGGCCGTCGCCACCGGCAGCATCGAGCTGTATCCGGCCGCGCTCGGCGTCCTGGTCGCCTCCAAGGCCTACGGCGTCGTCAGAAGCGCCGTGGTGCCCCGGCTGCTGCCACCGCGCTTCTCCCTGGTGAAGGCCAACTCCAGAGTCACGCTCGGCGGCCTGCTGGCCACCGGCATCGCCGCCCCCATCGGCGCGGGACTCCAGGCGCTCGGGCCGCGCTACCCGCTGTACGGCGCCTTCGTGATCTTCGTCGCCGGCACGATCCTGTCGTTCACCCTGCCGCCGAAGGTCGACTCCGCCAAGGGCGAGGACACCGCGCTGCTGGCGGCCGACGAGCAGCACCTGCACGGGCCGCACCGGCGCCCGGTCAAGCGCCCCGGGCTGCGCACGGTCGGCATCGCCGTCACCCACGCCCTCGGCGCCAACGCCGCCCTGCGCTGCCTCTCCGGCTTCCTGATCTTCTTCCTGGCGTTCCTGCTGCGCGAGCACCCGATGTCCGGGCAGAGCGCGGCCGTGTCGCTGGGCATAGTGGCGGTCTCGGCCGGGGTCGGGAACGCGTGCGGTACGGCGGTCGGCGCGTGGCTGCGCTCCCGGGCGCCCGAGATCATCATCGTGACGGTCGTGGGCTTCGTGCTGCTGGCGGCGCTCACGGCCGCGGCCTTCTTCGGCGCGGTCGTGGTGGCGTTCCTCGCGGCGACCGCCGGGTTCGCCCAGGCGCTGGCCAAGCTGTCCCTGGACGCGCTGATCCAGCGGGACGTGCCCGAACTGGTCCGTACGTCGGCCTTCGCGCGCTCTGAGACGCTGCTGCAGGTGTCCTGGGTGCTCGGCGGGGCTATCGGCATCGTGCTGCCGCTGAAGGGCTCCCTGGGCCTGCTGGTCGGCGCGACGATCGTCGCCATCGGCTGGCTGACCACCATCAAGGGCCTGATCGGCTCGGCCCGGCACGGCGGCCACAGCCAGCCGCGCGTGACGTGACGCGCTGTGTCCGCCGGCCCGGCCCACGGCACGCCGCCCCCCACGTAGAGAGAGCGTCACACGCTCCCGATAGCCTTCGCCCATGACCACGCTGCAATCCGAAGTGCGACGCCGCCGCGCGCTCGCCGCTGCCGGCGCCGTTTCCGCCGGACTGCTCGTCCTGTCGGCCTGCGACAAGCCGACGCCGCTGGCCACGGTCACCGTAGGCACCTCCTCCGTCCACTCGCAGGCCACCTGCGGCGGTGAGGGCGAGGTCGTGAAGACCGCGCACCTGGCCGGCTGCCTGAAGGACAAGGGCATCGAGTCCATCAAGGTGGACCCGGACGAGACCGTGCGCTTCGGTGTCGACCCGGAGATCGCGGACGAGGGCTGGACGATCCTCATGAACGGCCAGCCGCTCACCGATTCCAGCACGAAGACGTACCGCACCGTCCCGGGCAGCGTGTTCTTCAACGCCCAGTACGGCGCGAGCGGCGACTCCACGCTGGTCTCCATCAAGGAGGGCGAGCGGGACGTGACGGGCCTGTGGTCCTTCAAGCTCAAGAAGGACAGCTGATCCCTGCCGCTGGGCTGCACGTGCTCGTGGCCACCGCCGTCCCCGTGGAGAGGGACGCGGTGGCCCGGGCGTTCGCGGCAGCCGCGGACGAGGGGCGGGTGCTGCTCGGGTCCGCCGGCCCGGCACCCTACGCGGCCGGTCACGGCCGGCCGGTCATCGACCTCGTCGCCGTCGGCGTAGGCCCTGCCCGGGCCGCCGCCACCACCGCGTCGGCCCTCACCACGGCCGCCCGCGACGGCGCACCGTACGGCCTGGTCGTCTCCACCGGCATCGCCGGCGGCTTCGCGCCCCACGCCCCCGTCGGCTCCCTCGTCGTCGCCGACGAGATCACCGCCGCCGACCTGGGCGCCGAGACCCCCGACGGCTTCCTGCCCGTCACCGAGCTGGGCTTCGGCACCGTCACCCACCGTCCGCCCGAAGCACTCGTACGGGAAGCGGCGGCCGCCACCGGCGCCCGCACCGGTGCCGTCCTCACCGTCTCCACGGTGACCGGCACCGCCGTCCGCGCCGCGCGACTGCGCGAGCGCCACCCCACCGCCCTGGCCGAGGCCATGGAGGGCTTCGGCGTCGCCGAGGCCGCCGCCGCGCACGGCACACCCGTGCTGGAGTTGCGCGCGGTGTCCAACCCCGTCGGCCCGCGCGACCGCGCCGCCTGGCGCATCGGCGACGCGCTGACGGCCCTCACCGAGGCCTTCGGGAAGCTCACGCCCGTCCTGGAGAGTTGGCAACCACATGACCGGTGAACAGCAGCGACAGCCCCTGCGGATCGCGTACTCGCCCTGCCCGAACGACACCTTCGTCTTCGACGCCCTCGCCCACGACCGGGTGCCCGGCGCCCCCGCGCTCGACGTCACCTTCGCGGACATCGACATCACCAACGGCATGGCCGAGCGCGGCGAGTTCGACGTGCTGAAGGTGTCGTACGCCGTGCTGCCGTACGTCCTCGACGAGTACGCCCTGCTGCCCTGCGGCGGCGCGCTGGGCCGGGGCTGCGGACCGCTGGTGCTGACGCGCGAGCCGGGCGTGGACCTCAGCGGCCGTACGGTCGCCGTGCCGAGCGAGAAGTCGACGGCGTATCTGCTGTTCCGCCTGTGGGCCGCCGACACGCTGCCCTCCGGGGTCGGCGAGATCGTGGTCATGCCGTTCCACGAGATCATGCCCGCCGTGCGGGACGGGAAGGTCGACGCGGGGCTCGTCATCCACGAGGCGCGCTTCACGTACCAGAACTACGGGCTGCACAAGCTCGCCGACATGGGCGAGCACTGGGAGGCCACCACGGGGCTGCCCATCCCGCTGGGCGCGATCATCGCCAAGCGCTCCCTGGGCGAGCGGCGGCTGACCCTCCTGGCCGACTCGATCCGCACCTCCGTCCGAGCCGCCTGGGACGATCCGGAAGCCTCCCGGGCCTACGTCATGGAGCACGCCCAGGAGATGAACCCGGCCGTCGCGGACCAGCACATCGGCCTGTACGTCAACGAGTTCACGGCCGACCTCGGTGACGACGGCTACGCGGCCGTGCGGGGCCTGCTGACGCGCGCGGCGGCGGAAGGGCTGACGCCCGCACTCGGGCCCGAGGCGCTGTCGTTCCCCTGAACCTCACCCGCCGCGGCCGTGCTCGGGCTGCCCGGACGTGCGGCGGCCGAGGGGCTGGTGTCGCCCCTCGGCCGGGAGGTGCTGGATTTCCCCCCGGAATTCCAGGGGTCCGCGAGAGCTATACGTCGAGCTGGTCCGCCACCGCGCGGAGGAGGCCGGCGATCTTCTTGCCGGCGGTCTTCTCGGGATAGCGGCCCCGCTCCAGCATCGGCGTGATGTTCTCCAGGAGGGTCGTCAAATCCTGGACGATGGACGCCAGTTCGTCCGGCTTCTTGCGCTGGGCCGCCGCCACGGAGGGGGTCGGGTCGAGGATGGTGACCGAGAGGGCCTGGTCACCGCGCTGACCGGCGACCACCCCGAACTCGACTCGCTGTCCCGGCTTGAGTACGTCGACTCCGGCGGGGAGGACCGAGGAATGGACGAAGACGTCACCGCCGTCGTCGCGGGAGAGAAAGCCGAAGCCCTTCTCGCTGTTGAACCACTTGACCTTGCCGGTAGGCACGTCTGTCCTCGTCCTCGTACTCGTCGGAAAACTGCTTCTGAAAACGGCTCTTGATAGCACTACAGCGGGTCGACCATGACCCGCCGCTACCAAGGCTAATGCTCCCGGAGCCGGTGACAAGACGTCGCCCGGTTGTTCCTTCGCGCAGGGAACTACCCTGGTCCGGTGCGTGACAAAACCCAAACGAATTCCGCGGCTCCCGGCGACCGACTGATCCGTGCCGGTGCGGTCGTGTTCTTCATCGGTGCCGTGGCCACTCTGGTCACGGTGGCCCCGTTTTTGCTCGGTACGACGCCATTTCCGACCTACATGTTCGGACTGAGCATGCTGATGGGCGTCGGATTCCTCGTCGCCGGTGTCGGCGTACTGCAGTCCGTCGCGGCCGGACGGCGTCAGGCGCGGGGCGCTTCGAGGTAGCGGGCGAGCCAGCCGGGGAACTCCGTCAGGTCCGTGAGGACCACGTCCGCGCCGAGCGCGCCCAGCTGTTCCGTGCTGAACGGCCCCGTCGCCACCGTGACGGACAGGGCGTCGGCCGCGCGGGCGGCGCGGACGTCGCCCTCGTGGTCGCCGACATAGACGCCCGCGTCGTGCTCGCGCAGGGCCACCGCCTTCTGCTCGGCCCAGAGGTTGCCGATCACCGCGTCCGGCTCGATGCCGAGGTGCTCCAGGTGCAGCTTGGCGTTCGGCTCGTACTTGGCGGTGACGACGATCGCGCGCCCGCCCGCGGCCCGTACGGCGGCGATCGCCTCACGGGCGCCCGGCAGGGCGGGGGTCGCGGCGATCGCGATCGTCGGGTACATCGCGCGGTACTGGTCGGCGATGGCCGGAACCTGCTCCGCCGGGAACCAGTTGACCAACTCCTCCGCCAGCGGCGGCCCGAGCCGTGTGATCGCCAGGTCGGCGTCTATGTACGTCCCCGTGCGCTCGGCCAGCGCCGTGTAGCAGGCGTGGATGCCGGGGCGGGAGTCGATCAGGGTCATGTCGAGGTCGAAGCCGACGGTGAGCGGGGGCGGGGTCGAGGAGGCCATATGCGCCATTGTGCCCAGGCCGGCGGCGGGGCAGACACCAGGTGGGTGTGACCTGCATCCATCTCGCGTCCGCACCTCGCGGACGCCTACCTCGCGGTCGCCTACTTCTCCCGCTGTGACCGCCAGACGATGAACAGCGCCGACGCCACCGCCGCCCCCCGCAGCACCCAGGGCCAGGTGTCCGCGAGGGCGGCGTTCATGTGGCCCTCGGCGATGGGGTCGCCCCAGCGGCCGTTGGTGCGCCCCCACAGCCAGGCGACGCCGGCCGTGAGGGCGAGGCCGGGCAGGATCACGACCGCCCACTTGGTCTCGGCGTCGCTCAGGCGCCGCGAGCCCCAGGCGATGAGCCACCCGAGCAGCAGGACGATGAGGTTGCCGAGGACGGCGCCGGCGACGAGGAGGGCGGCGGAGAGCAGCAGGAGGGGGTTGCTCCAGCGGCTGGTGGGGAGTGTCGGGCGCCGCGGGAAGAGGCGGCGGCGACGGGGGGCGGAGGCGTCCGCGTCGTCGGCCTCCTCGGCGGCCTCCTCGGGCTCCTCGACGGGTGCCTTCTTGCGGAGCCGCGCCTCCTCCTGCTCCTTCTGCTCCTTGGACGGCGGGCGCCTGAGCATCTCCGGGATCTCGACGCCGCCTACGAAGCCTGGGACGTCGTCGCCGGGCCCGAAGGGGCTGCTGTCCACCCGCCACCAGTCCGGCTGGAGCGCGCTGCCCCCGAGGTCGGCCGTGCTCGCGAGGTGGGGCGGCGGGGGCGCGTCGTCGCGGGCCGTCGGGGCCTCGGCGGGCCGTGGGCGCGGCACGAGCCGGCGCAGGCCCTTGGGGCGCTCCTCCTCGGCGTGCTCGTCCCGCCCCGCCGGCTGTACGGGCACGGAGGTGACCGGTGCCGGTGCCTGCGGTGCGGGGCCGCTGCCCCCGGCGGCCGCGACGATCTCGTCGGGGGTGCCCAGGCGGGCGATGATGCGGCGGACCGCGGCGGGGCTGTCGACGGCAGCCTTGGCGCGGCGCCGGTCGATCTCGCCGCGCAACTCGTTCACCAGGCGCATGCGGGTGGCCGACGGCAGCTGACGCTGCTGAGCCACGTCACCGACGCGGCTCAGATACTCGTAGACGACCTGGTCGCTCTCGATCCCCACGAAGTCCCCTCCGGGGTGGGTGTGCTGAAGCCCCGTGGGGACGACGTTAGCGCAGCGCAGGGTGTGCGGTGCGGGTCAGACCGGCCGGCACTCCCCCGCGTCCTGCGCCTCGGAGCACAGGCCGTGGCCGTGTTCGTGCAGGATGTCGCGGCCGCTCTGCTGGGTGAGGAAGTTCAGGAAGGCCGCCGCGACGGAGCCGGCCGGCGCCTCGCCGTAGGTGTAGGCGAACTCGGTCTGCCAGTAGGGGTAGTTGGTGTCCTCGACGCCTTCCGCCGTGGGTTCCCGGCCGTCGATCTTCAGCTTGACGAGCCGGTCGGCGGCCTTGTAGCCGGCGACTCCCGTGGCCTCGCTGTAGCCGATGGCGCCGGGCGTCGAGGCACTGGTGTTCAGCATGGTGTCGGTGCTGGTGACCTCGCAGCGGCCGTACCGGCCGGACTTCAGGGCCGCGCAGTCCGTCACGGTGAACTGGGGCGGTTCCCGGCCGTCCAGGACCTTGGCGACGAGGGTGCTGCGGGTGCCGGAGCCGGGGTCGCGGTTGATCAGGTGGACGGGGACGTCGTTGCCGCCGACCTGGGACCAGTTCGTCACCCGGCCGGCGAAGAGGTCGCGGATCTGGGCCAGCCGCAGGTTCTCCACGCCCGCGTCCTTGTTGACGACGAGGGTGAACACGGAGAAGGCGACCGGCTTGGGGACCAGCCGGGGGTGGCCGTCGGAGGCGAGCCCGTCGGTGAACGCGATGTGGTCGGCGAGGCCGTCGCCGACCTGGATCCTGGCGTTCTTGCCGGCCTGGTCCAGGTCGGTCACACCGTCGGTGCTGCCCTTGAAGGTGTCGTCGGCGAGCGGAATCGACACGCCCGCCCCGTCGCACCGCTTGAGATAGTCCTCGGCGGCGGCCCGCACGGCGGGCGCGAAGGCGGTGGAGCCGTGCAGGCGGAGGGTGCCGCCGACGCAGTCCAGCGGAGGCCTGCGCTCCTCGCGCAGGAACAGCGTGAAGAACGCCTGGAGGGCCACCGCCGCCGTCAGGAACGCGATGGCGAACCAGGCCGGCCGGGAGGCGAACAGATGGCTCTCGGTCCTGGCCAGCTTGAACCGGAACACCTTCACCAGCGGGTCGAACCAGCGCCGGTCGGCGCCGACGGCGCCGACGATGTCCGGCTTGGGGAAGGGGTCGGCGCTGTCGTCGCCCTGCCAGCTCTCCAGGATCACCAGCACCTTGTACTCGGCGCCCCGGGGCAGCTTGACCTTCGGCAGTTCGATGACGCCCTCGCGCCTGGCCGGGTTGTTGCGGAAGCCGAAGCCCGGGGCCCCGCGCCGGAAGAAGCGGCGCAGCTCGCGCTGGCTCAGCTCGGTGACCACCAGCCCCGCGACCTGCCGGCGGCGGAAGGTGACCCATATGCCGCTGGGGTCGTTCTCGTCGGTCAGGTAGTCACTGGCCTCGATGGGGGCGGACCCGGCGTTCTCGATGCGCAGCAGCACGAACGAGGGGTCCTTCAGCCGGTGGCCGTCGCGCTGCAACTGCTCCAGGATCTCGGCGTGCTCGGACTGCGTGTCGTCCGCGGCGAGGGTGTCCATCTGCACCCGGTAGCCGAGCCGCTTGCGGCCGACGATGGCGAACTCCCACAGGAAGGCCGCGATGGGAAACCCGAGACTCAGAATGGCGATCCACTGCTCGACCTGCTCGCTCACCGCTGGAACCCCCAATTCCATTGAGCCGTGAAGTAGTTGACCGGGAGCCCAGGGTGACGAGTGGGGATGACGTGTTGCCAGGGGTGCCGGATTCCTCCGGATGATGTTCATCCGGAGGCCATTTGCGAAACGTTCCGTTCGCCCTCCGGGCGGCGATCCGGGCGGCCCGCACACCCCCTGCTCCGGCCGCCACCCGCTAGATTTGGTCGGATGAGCGACCCGGCTGCACCGCCCCGTTCCCTCGCGGAAGCCCTCCGCGTGCGGGACGACGCCTCCCTGGCCGTGCTGCTGCGCAGCCGGCCCGATCTCATCACCCCCGTCCCCACCGACCTCACGCAGCTGGCGACCCGCGCCGGCACCCGGGCCTCCGTGGTGCGCGCGCTGGAGCGGCTGGACCGGTGCACGCTGCAGACGGCGGAGGCGCTGGCGGTGGCGGGCGACCCGGCGACGTACGACGAGCTGCTCGCGCTGATGGCCGGTGACGAGGGCGATCCGGCGGTCGCCGGGGCGCTGCCGCACGCCCTCGCGACCCTGCGCGACCAGGCCCTCGTGTGGGGCGCCGACGACCGGCTGCGGCTCGTCCGCACGGCACGTGAGCTGCTGGCGCCCTCGCCGCAGCACCCGTCCCCCACCGGACTCGGCCCGACCGTGCAGGAAGCCACCGCGGGCATGTCGCCGGGGCGCATCCAGGAGATCGTCACGACGGCCGGGCTGCCCTCGACCCACGACGCCGTGTCCGCGGTGTCGTCGCTCACCGCCCTGTTCGGCGACCGGCGGCGCATGGCGGCCCTGCTCGCGGGCGCACCCGGGGAGTCCCGGGAGGTCCTGTCCCGGCTCGTGTGGGGGCCGCCGTACGGCCAGGTCACGGCCGACCCCGCGCCCCGCCTACGGTGGCTCCTGGACCGCGGCCTCCTGCTCCCGACGGCACCGGGCACGGTCGTACTCCCCCGCGAGGTGGCCCTGCATCTGCGCGCCGGCCGTGCGCACCGCACCACCGAGCCGCTGCCCCCGCCGGTCGAGGCGAGCGCGACGCACCGTCCACAGGTTGTGGACGCGACCGCGGCCGGACAGGCGTACACGGCGCTGGCGACCGTCGAGGAGCTGCTGAAGGACTGGGACGAGGGCGGTCCGACGGTGCTGCGGGCGGGCGGCCTGAGCGTGCGCGACCTCAAGCGCACCGCCGTCGCCCTCGACGTCTCCGAGCCCCTGGCCGCCTTCTGGATCGAGCTCGCCTACGCCGCCGGACTGCTGGCCTCCGACGGCGAGGCCGACGAGCGGTACGCGGCGACCCCGGCCTACGACGAGTGGCTGGAGCAGCCCGCCGCGCAGCGCTGGGCACTGCTGGCGCAGACATGGCTGACGGCGACGCGCACGTCGGGGGTGATCGGCGGGCGGGACGCGAAGGACCGTACGTTGTCGGCGCTGGGCCCGGGCCTGGACCGCTCGGCCGCGCCCGAGGTGCGCCACCGGGTGCTGACCCTCCTCGCGGGACTGCCGGAGGGCGCGTCGCCGTCCGCCGAGTCGGTACTGGCCCGGCTGCGCTGGGAACGGCCGCTGCGCGGACCCCAGCGGGACGACGACCTGCGCGGGCGCCTCGCCCAGTGGACGCTCGGCGAGGCGGAGATGCTGGGGGTCACGGGGCGCGGGGCGCTGTCGGCGCACGGGCGTGCGCTGCTGGGGATGCCGCTGCCGGAGCCCGTGGCCGAGGAACCGACCGGTCCCGGCGACAAGCTCCCCGTGCATCACCGCCCGGCCCCGCCCCCCGAGCCCCTCTCCCCCGCCGAGCAGGCCACCGCCGCCGCCACCGCCGCCCGGCTCCTCGCCCCGCTCCTCCCCGAGCCGCTCGACCACGTCCTCCTCCAGGCCGACCTGACGGCCGTGGCGCCCGGACCGCTGAAACGCCCGCTCGCGGCCATGCTGGACGTGCTCGCGGACGTGGAGTCCAAGGGCGGCGCGACGGTGTACCGGTTCACGCCCGGGTCGGTGCGGCGCGCGCTGGACGCCGGGCGCAGCGCCTCCGACCTGCACGCCTTCCTCGCCGAACATGCGCGCACGCCGGTGCCGCAGCCGCTCGCGTACCTGATCGACGACGTGGCCCGCAGGCACGGGCATCTGCGGGTGGGCGCCGCGTCGGCGTACGTCCGCTGCGACGACGACGCCGTGCTGAACGAGATCCTCGCCGACAAGCGGTCCGCGGGCCTGCGCCTGCGCCGCCTGGCGCCGACGGTGCTGGCCGCCCAGGCGGACCCGGCCGCGCTGCTGGAGGGCCTGCGCGCGATGGGCTTCGCGCCGGCCGCCGAGTCGGCCGAAGGTGACGTCCTGATCACCCGCGCGGACGCCCACCGCACCCCGCCGCGCACGGCGCCCGAGCCGGTCCCGGACGGCCCGCCGACGCCGGACGCCACCCTGCTGACGGCCGCGATCCGCGCCATCCGGGCGGGCGACCTCGCCTCCACGACACCCCGCAAGCCCGCCGCCCCCGGCAACTCCGCCGCGGTGAACGGCGGTGAGCTGCCCCGCACCACCTCCGCCGAGACCCTCGCCACCATGCAGGCCGCCGTCCTGACCGGCGAGGCGCTGTGGATCGGGTACGTCAACGCCGAGGGCTCCGCGACTCAGCGGGTGATCGCGCCGGTGCGGGTCGAGGGCGGGTTCGTGACGGCGTACGACCACACCGCGGACGAGGTGCGGACGTATCCGCTGCACCGGATCACCGGCGTCGCCGAGCTCGCGGACGACCAGACCTGAATCCCGGCCCGACGGCTCACTCGTTCGGGTGTACGCGGCTTTTCATGTACGCCACGCCGGGTTTTTCCAACTCTTGAGGGACCTTCCGGGCGTGTCCGCATCGCGCCGCGTGGCGCAGGGCAGCCACCTCGTGTCCTGATCACGCTCAAGTGAGCGCAACAGAGAGGTAGTTGTCCCATGCGCACAGCTCGTCGCCTTGCCACCGTCCTGGCCGCCGCAGCCCTGATGATCGGTGGTTTCACCACTCAGGCCGCGGCGATCGGCGTCGACGTGGCCGGGCTGGTCATCGAGACGCCGCAGGTCTGACGCGACCGCAGCGCAGCCATCGGGCCGGTCCGGCGCCAGGGCCGGCCCGCCCGCAGGTCGCCCCGCCCTCGTCTGTGAAAGGCCCTGACGCCCCCATGCCTGCCAAGCGCCCCGCGCGCGCCCGTTCCGCAGCCGTCGCCGCTCTCATCTCCGCGAGCGCCATGGTCACCGTTCTCGCCCCCGATGCCGCGGCCGCCGCCTCCGCACTTCCCCTGCCCCTGCCTGCCCCCGCCGGCGAGTCCCTGATCACCGAGGGCCTCACCGTCGAGGGGCCGCTGATCAACAACGTCAGTCTGCCCACGCTGCGGTAGGGCGGCGCAGCCGATAGCTGTCGCCGTCGATCCGTACCAGCTCGGCGTGGTGGGCCAGCCGGTCCACCATCGCGAGCGCGGAGGGGCCGCCGAAGATCTCGTCCCAGCGGCCGAGCGGCCGGTCGCTGGTCACGATCAGCGAGGCACGTTCGTAGCGGTGCGCGACCAGCTGGAAGAAGAGCGGCGCGGTCCCCGCCTCGAAGGGGGTGTAGCCGACCTCGTCGACGATCAGCACGGCGTGCTCGTCGAGCGCGGTCAGCTCCTCGGCGAGCCGGCCCGCGTCCCGTGCACCTGCCAGCCGGGCCGCCCACTGAGCAGCGGTCGCGAACCGCACCGAGTGGCCGGCCTGGCAGGCCCGCACGCCGAGGCCGACGGCCAGATGCGTCTTGCCGGTGCCGGGCGGTCCGACGAAGACCACGTTGCGGCGGGCGGCGACGAAGTCCAGCTTGCCGAGCCGGGCCACGGCCTCCCGGTCGAAGGAGTGCGGGTGCTCGGAGTCGAACTCCTCCAGCAGCTTGCGCGCGGGGAAACCGGCGGCGCGCACCCGCTCCTCGGCGCTGGGCTCGTCGTCACGTGCCGTGGCCTGCGCCGGGACGAAGACCTGCGGGGCGGGTTCCTCGGGGACGTGCGCCTGATGGGCGTGCTGAGCGGCCCGCTCACTCTGCGCGGCCATCGGCCCCGACATGTACGCCAGGATCCCCGCCGAGGCGATGAACGCCATGTGGATCACCGTGCCCCACAGCAGTGCGTGGCGGGAGGTGTGGTGGACGTCCACGAACATCTGGAGCAGATGGACGGAGGAGATACCCACGATGGCGGTGGCGAGCTTCACCTTCAGCACGTTGGAGTTGACGTGCGAGAGCCACTCAGGCTGGTCGCGGTGGCCCTGGAGGCCGATGCGGGAGACGAACGTCTCGTAGCCGCCGACGATCACCATGATCAGCAGATTGGCGATCATCACGACGTCGACGAGCTTGAGCACGGCGAGCATGACGTAGTTCTCGGTCGCCTGCCCGGTCACGCAGCGGAGGATTAAGGCCCACAGCTCGTTGAAGAACTTGTAGACGTACACCCCCTGGGCGGCCACGAGGCCGAAGTAGAGGGGGGCCTGCAGCCAGCGGGTGGCGAACAGGGCGTACCCGAGAGTGGTGGTCGGCGGGGACGGATCACGCGAGTAGGGCTGCACGGTCGGCATTCTTCGCAGACACCGCCGTACAGGTGAAACCGGCACCACCCGCAGGGATGAAAAGACATCCTGTAGGACTCGGGGAGCGGCTCAGGGAGTACGAGCGAGGGCGGCCTGCGCGAGACCGCCCCAGGGCCTGCCAGGCCTTCGCCTCATGATCCCCCATGTCAGCAAAGATGATCACTGCCGGGCCAAGCTTTCAGCGGGCCGGAAACGGGGATCATGGGATCGGGGGGAGAGGAGTGAGCTCCGCTGAGCCGGATGTGATCGTCCGCGTATGAGGCACACTGGACGTTTGGTCGAGTGGCCGAGCGGAAGGACGTACGCACGTGAACGGACCACTGATCGTCCAGTCGGACAAGACCCTGCTCCTGGAAGTCGATCATGAGCGGGCCGATGAGTGCCGTCGGGCGATCGCCCCGTTCGCGGAGCTGGAGCGGGCTCCCGAGCACATCCACACCTACCGGGTGACACCGCTCGGCCTGTGGAACGCCCGCGCGGCCGGACACGACGCCGAGCAGGTCGTGGACGCACTGGTCACGTACAGCCGCTACCCCGTGCCGCACGCGCTGCTCGTCGACATCGCCGACACGATGGACCGCTACGGCCGTCTGACGCTCTCCAAGCACCCGACGCACGGCCTCGTCCTCACCACCACCGACCGCCCGGTCCTGGAGGAGGTGCTGCGCTCGAAGCGGGTCGCGCCGCTCGTCGGTGCCCGCATCGACCCGGACACCGTCGCCGTGCACCCTTCCGAGCGCGGCCAGATCAAGCAGACGCTGCTGAAGCTGGGCTGGCCGGCCGAGGACCTCGCCGGGTACGTCGACGGCGAGGCCCACCCGATCGAGCTGAACGAGGACGGGTGGGCGCTCAGGCCCTACCAGAAGCAGGCCGTGGAGAACTTCTGGCACGGCGGCAGCGGGGTCGTGGTGCTGCCGTGCGGCGCCGGCAAGACCCTCGTCGGCGCCGGTTCGATGGCCCAGGCGAAGTCGACGACCCTCATCCTCGTCACGAACACCGTCTCGGCCCGCCAGTGGAAGCACGAGCTGGTGAAGCGGACGTCGCTCACCGAGGAGGAGATCGGCGAGTACAGCGGTACGAAGAAGGAGATCCGCCCGGTCACCATCGCCACGTACCAGGTGCTGACGACGAAGCGGAAGGGTGTCTATCCGCACCTGGAGCTCTTCGACTCCCGGGACTGGGGCCTGATCCTCTACGACGAGGTCCACCTGCTGCCGGCGCCGGTCTTCAAGTTCACCGCGGACCTCCAGGCCCGCCGCCGCCTGGGCCTGACCGCGACCCTGGTGCGTGAGGACGGCCGCGAGTCGGACGTCTTCTCCCTGATCGGCCCGAAGCGGTTCGACGCGCCCTGGAAGGAGATCGAGGCGCAGGGCTACATCGCGCCCGCCGACTGCGTCGAGGTCCGCGTCAACCTCACCGACGCCGAGCGGCTCGCGTACGCCACCGCCGAGCAGGAGGAGAAGTACCGCTTCTGCGCGACGACCGACACCAAGCGGAAGGTCACGGAGGCCATCGTCCGCCGGTTCGCGGGGCAGCAGATCCTGGTCATCGGCCAGTACATCGACCAGCTCGACGAACTGGGCGAGCATCTGAACGCCCCGGTCATCAAGGGCGAGACCTCCAACGCCCAGCGCGAGAAGCTCTTCGACGCCTTCCGGGAGGGCGAGATCAGCGTCCTCGTCGTCTCCAAGGTCGCGAACTTCTCCATCGACCTGCCGGAGGCCACGGTCGCCATCCAGGTCTCGGGCACCTTCGGGTCCCGCCAGGAGGAGGCCCAGCGCCTCGGCCGTGTCCTGCGCCCGAAGGCCGACGGCCACCAGGCCCACTTCTACTCGGTCGTCGCCCGCGACACCATCGACCAGGACTTCGCCGCCCACCGCCAGCGCTTCCTGGCGGAGCAGGGGTACGCGTACCGGATCGTGGACGCGGACGAGATCCTGGCGGAGGGGTAGCCGAGCAGGAGGGCTAGGCCGAGCAGGGCGCAGAGCGCGTACGGCGACGCCCATGGCTGCTGCCACCAGGGCAGTCGGAGGTCCCGGGCGCCCTCGTGGGGGAGCAGCCACATCGTGCGGGCCGTGAAGAGGAGGGCCGTTGCCGCCGCGAGGCGGGGGCGGCCCTCCGTCAGCAGTACGGCGGTTAGCGGGACGCACCACACCCAGTGGTGGGACCAGCTGATCGGCGAGACGAGCAGGGCGGTGAAGGCCGTCAGGAGGATCGCGTGGCTCTCCTCGGCGGCCCGCGCCGCCAGCCACAGGCCGGTGACCGCGACCGCGGCGGCCGGGAGCGCCCAGACGGGGCCCGGCGCCGGATCACCCAGGGCCCGGGCGACCATCCCCTGCAGGGACTGGTTGTCGACGATCCAGACCTTGCCCACGCGGTCCGTCTCGTAGAGGCGGCGGGTCCAGTAGTCGAGGCTCGCGGAGGGCAGGGCGAGGGCGCCGAGCGCGACCGTCCCCGCGAGGGCCGCCGCGGCCGTGCCGGCCTCCCGGCGCCGCCCGCGCAGCAGCAGGTACGCGATGAAGACCGCCGGAGTCAGCTTGATGCCGGCGGCGATGCCGACCGCGGCGCCCTTCCAGCGGGCGCCCGACGGACGGGTGAGGTCCCACAGCACCAGGCAGACCAGGGCGAGGTTGATCTGGCCGAAGAGGATCGTCTGGAGGACCGGCTCCAGCCAGAGGGCCGCTGCGGTGCCGGCGCAGAGGGCGGGCAGGCGGAGCTTCGCGGGTCCGCCCGCCAGCCGGGCGGAGAGGTGGACCAGTACGGCGAGCATGAGCGCGTTGCCCGCCAGGAAGGTCGCCTTGAGGGCGGCGAGGGGAATCAGCGCCGCCGGGACGAAGAGGAGCGCCGCGAAGGGCGGATAGGTGGCGGGGAGCTGCCACTGCGTGACGGTGAAGCCGTAGAGATCCTCGCCGCGGAGGACGGCTTCGCCTTCCGCCCGGTAGACCAGCGCGTCGGCCATCGGGAGGGGCTGGTGGGTGCAGAGTGCCGTGAGAGCGAGGAGGGAAACCGCCAGAAGGCAGTAGGGAGTTGCGGAACGTGATCGGCGGGTCACTCAGTGACCCTAGGCGTCACTTGCGGCGGACGCCCGCCTCCTCGCCGTACTCACCGAGGACGATCACATCGAAGGCCGCACCTGCGAACACCTTGACGGCACGCAGGGCTTCACCGAGGCGATGACGGTGGTGCCCCTGAAGCGCTGTGGCTCCGCGGGGGCCCACGGGTGCTGGATGGATGGTTGCTGCGCTCATGTCTCCATGATGGATTCGCAGACATAAAGACGGCATCGGCCTGCGGACCGAAGCGGCGTACTGCCGCCGTACACCTCCGGGCGGAGGCCCTCCCCCCAGGGAGGAGGCGGCGTCCCCTAGGGGGCGGAATATTCGTTGGCGATCGCCTTTCCCCTTCGCCTAAAATCTCCGCTCTTGCCCGCCTCCCCCGCGGAGTGCCGCCGCCCGGACGGAAACCGGTCGGCTCTCTCGATCACCTACCTGTAGGTCCCTCCGGAGGCACCCCCTTGTCCACGCGCGCCGACGACCCACTCGACCCGCTCTCGCGAGAGCGCTCCCACCTGGCCGTGTCCCGTTCCGCCCTGCGTGCCATGCGCGAGGACGTCGAGTCCCTCGACATCAGCGACGTCACCGCGAACTGGGTCAACGCCGAGGTCCTCGCCCGCCAGATCGACGACCGCATCAAGGCCCTGGCCGACCTCAGCGACACCCCGCTGTTCTTCGGCCGGCTCGACTACCTGCACGCCCCCGGCGCCGAGGAGGCCGAGGGCGCGGAGGGCGAGCGCCCGCGGCCGGAGGACGCTTATCAGACACTGCACATCGGGCGCCGGCATGTGCACGACGCCCAGGGCGACCCGATGGTCATCGACTGGCGGGCACCGGTGTCCCAGCCGTTCTACCGGGCGTCCAAGAAGGACCCGATGGACATCGCGCTGCGCCGCCGCTTCGGCTACACGGGCGGGGACCTCACGGCGTACGAGGACGAGCACCTCTCCGACCCGGCGGAGGCCGCCCGCACCAGCAAGCTGCTCCAGCAGGAGATCGAGCGCCCGCGCGTGGGCCCGATGCGGGACATCGTGGCGACGATCCAGCCGGAGCAGGACGAGATCGTACGGTCCGGGCTCGGCGGCACGGTGTGCGTGCAGGGCGGTCCGGGCACGGGGAAGACGGCGGTGGGCCTGCACCGGGTGGCCTATCTGCTCTACGCCCACCGTGAGCGGCTCGCCCGCACCGGCACGCTCGTCATCGGGCCGAACAGGTCCTTTCTGCACTACATCGAGCAAGTCCTCCCGGCGCTGGGCGAGTTGAGCGTCCGGCAGGCGACGGTGGACGACCTCGTGGCGCACGTCGAGGTGCGCGGGGCGGACGACGCGGCGGCGGCCGTCATCAAGGGCGACGCGAGGATGGCGGAGGTGCTGCGGCGCGCGGTGTACGCGCACGTCACCATGCCGGCGGAGCCGGTGGTCGTCGTACGAGGATCCCGTCGCTGGCGCGTGCCGGCGTACGAACTCGAAGAGATTGTCCGTGAGTTGCTCGCCCGTGACATCCGCTACGGCGCCGCCCGCGAGGCCCTCCCGCAGCGCATCGCGCACGCCGTGCTGGTGCAGATGGAGCGGTCGGGGGAGGCGCCGGACGACCGGGTGCAGGACGCGGTGGCCCGCAACAGCGCGGTGAAGGCCGCCGTCAAGGCGATCTGGCCGCCGGTCGATCCGGCGAAGCTGGTGCTGCGGCTGCTCGCCGACGCGGACTTCCTGGCCGAGCACGCGGCCGGGGTCCTCGACGCGGACGAGCAGAAGACGATCCTGTGGGCGAAGCCGGCGCGGTCGGTGAAGGCCGCCAAGTGGTCCGCGGCGGACGCGGTGCTGATCGACGAGGCGAACGACATCGTGGCGCGTACGTCGTCCCTCGGACATGTCGTGCTCGACGAGGCGCAGGATCTCTCGCCGATGCAGTACCGGGCGGTGGGCCGGCGTTGCACGACCGGTTCGGCGACGGTGCTGGGGGATCTGGCGCAGGGTACGACCCCCTGGGCGACCCGGAGCTGGGACGAGGCGTTGGCCCACCTCGGCAAGTCGGAGGGGGTCATCGAGGAGCTGACGGCCGGTTTCCGCGTCCCGACGGACGTCATCGCCTACGCCTCCCGCCTCCTCCCCCACATCGCGCCCGGGCTGACGCCGGTGGCGTCGATCCGTGAGAACCCGGGGTTCTTCGAGGTCCGTGAGGTGTCGGAGGCGTCGGAAGTCATCGCCGCGTGCGGGGAGTTGCTGCGCCGGGAGGGGTCGATCGGGCTGATCGCCGCGGATGCGCGGGTTCCGGTGCTGGCGGAGGGGCTCGCGGCGGCGGGGATCACGTATCTGGCACCCGGCGAGGAGACGACCGAGCAGACCCGGTTGACGCTGGTGCCCGCGTCGCTCGCGAAGGGTCTGGAGTACGACTACGTCGTCCTGGACGAGCCCCAGGCTGTGGTGGACGGGGAGCCGGATGAGCGGACGGGGTTGCGGCGGTTGTATGTCGCGCTGACGCGGGCGGTGTCGGGGTTGGTGGTGGTGCACGGGGGGTCGCTGCCGGGGCAGTTGGGGTGACGGGTCCCTCCGGGGGGGGTGGCCGGGGACGGGGGTCGCGGGTGGTGACGGTTTGCGTCGGGCCGCGGGTGCGTGGGGGCTGGTCGCGCCGTTCCCCGCGCCCCTGAGGGGGTGGCAGGGGCCATCGCCGACGACGAACCCCCGTCAGCGCCCGGGCAGCGGCCCACCCCCGGCAGAGCTCCCCGTCTACGAAACCCCGTCCAGCACAGCCCGCCACTCGGCCACCGCGCCCACCGACACCGGCCCCTCCCAGCCGTCCGGACGGGCCGCGCCGCCGATGTGGAAGGCGTCGATGCCGGCGGTCAGCAGGGTCGGCACATGGTCGAGCCGCAGCCCACCCCCCACCAGAATCCGCTGCTCGTACCCGGGCTCCCGGACCCTGGCCGCCTCGGCGAGCAGGACGGCGAGGCCGTCGTCGACGCCGGTGGGCGAGCCGGCCGTGAGGTAGGTGTCCAGGCCCGGCATGCCGTCCAGCTGCTTGCGCAGCGCGTCCCGGTCGGCGGCCCGGTCGATGGCCCGGTGGAAGGTCCACCGGCACCCGTCCAGCTCACTCACCACCCGCTCGACGGCTTCGAGGTCCACCCCGCCGTCGGCGTCGAGGAACCCGAGCACGAACTCGTCCGCCCCGGCGTCCCGCAGCTCCTGCGCCACCCGCACGAGCCGCGCCACGTCCCCGGCGGCGAACCCGTCCGCCAGCCTCAGCATCACGCGCAGGTCGATATCGACGGCGGCTCGGATCCCGGCGAAGGTCCCGACCGGCGGGGTGAGCCCGTCGGCGGCCATGTCGGTGACCAGTTCGAGCCGGTCCGCACCCCCGGCCTGGGCGGCGACCGCGTCCTCGACGCCGAGGGCGATCACCTCCAGGACTGCACGCTTGCTCATGGGACCCCATTCCTCGGCATTCGACGACGGCTACAGGTCTAGTCCAATCCAAGGGTACGGGGTGGAGGCTCGCCCGAGGATGCGCAGGGTCACCCGAAGATGTTCAGCTCCCCCGCCTCGGCCCCCGCCAGCTCGTACGCCGCCCCCGGCGCCGGCCGCCCCACCTGCCCCTCCCCCCACACACGCCAGCCGCAACCCCTCAGGGGCGCGGGGAACTGCGCGACCAGCCCCCACCCACCCGCACCCCGACACAGACCGCCACCACCCCGAGCCTCCCGCGCCGCGCCCCGGCACCCAGCGGCTCCCCCCTCCCCCACACCCCCGAACCCCCCACCCCCCAGGCAATCCCCGCCACCCCCGCGACAATGACCCCATGGCCGACCTCCACACCCCCGCCGCCCTCAACACCCTCCGCACCCGCTTCGCCCAAGCCCTCGACGCAACCCGCTCCCCCGCCACCACCCCCGACCCCACCCCCTACGCCGACAACCTCCTCACCCGCTGGCAGGAACCGCAGCGGCACTACCACACGCTCACCCACCTCACCGCGGTCCTGGACCGCATAGACGAGTTGGCTGAGCACGCCGGCGACCCGGACGTCGTGCGGCTCGCCGCCTGGTTCCACGACGCGGTGTACTTCCCCGACCGCTCGGAGAACGAGGAGCGCTCGGCCCGCCTCGCCGAACGCGCCCTCACGGAAGCCGGCGTCCCCGCGGAGCGCACCGCCGAGGTGGCCCGTCTGGTCCGGCTCACCGTCACGCACGACCCCGCACCGGACGACCCCGACGGCCAGGTCCTGTGCGACGCCGACCTCGCGATCCTCGCGGCGCCGCCGTCCGCGTACGCCGCGTACACGGCAGCCGTCCGCGAGGAGTACCACTTCGTCCCGAACGACGCCTTCCGCGAGGGCCGCGCCGCGATCCTGCGCCAACTCCTGGACCTGCCAAGCCTGTTCAGCACGCCGTACGGAAAGGAGAAGTGGGAGGCAACCGCCCGCTACAACCTCGCCGCCGAGCTGGAAATGCTGTCGCTCTGACGACGCCGCCGCCGTAGCCTGCACGGCATGCGAGACATGGGCGGGGAACGCGTACAGGAAGCCGTGGCGAGCAGCGTGGCGCTGCTGCGGACGGCGGTGGACCGGGACTGGACCGGGGTGAAGGCCGGCCGGCTGGAGTGGAGTTGCCACAACACGGCGTTCCACATCGCCGAGGACCTCATCGCGTACGCCGCCAACCTGGCCGGCCGCGCCCAGGACGACTACGTCCCCTTCGAGATCACCCTCGACGAGGGCACCGGCAACGAAGGGCTGATCCACGTCATCGAGACGACCGGCGCCCTCCTCACCGCAGCCGTCCGCACCGCCCCGCGGGAGGTCCGCGCCTTCCACCCGTACCCCTTCCGCAGCGCGAACCGCGAGGGCTTCGCCGCGATGGGCGTCGCCGAAGTGCTGCTGCACACGCATGACATCGCCGAGGGGCTCGGGGTGGCGTACGAACCGCCCGCCGAGCTGGCCGGGTTCGTCATCACGACGATCTTTCCGCACGTCCGGCCCGGCCCCGACCCCTGGCGCACCCTGCTCTGGGCCACCGGCCGCGGCGACCTGCCCGGCCGCGCCCCGGTCACCGAGTGGCGCTGGCGCAACAACCTCGTCCTGGCCACCGACCGCCTCACCCTCCAGGGCGTCACCCCCGCGTCCGCCGCCGACCTGAGCGCGGGCGGCGACGGCGGGTTCACGTGGGTCGTGGGCGGCCCCTTCGAGGGGACGCGGGAAGCTGCCGGGATGATCTCGAAGGCGTACGAGGAAGGGGTGCACCGCCCCGAGTTCGGCCTGTTCGTCCTCGTACGGCGGGAGGACGACCTCGCGGTCGGCGGCATCGGCTTTCACGGCGTCCCCGACGAGGAGGGCACGGCGGAGGTCGGCTACGACCTCGTGGAGGGCGTCCGCGGACGCGGCTACGCGAGCGAGGCGCTGAGCGCGCTGTCGGAGTGGGCCCTGGCCCGGGACGACGTACGCCTCCTCTGCGCGGCGATCGACGCCGAGAACGCCCCGTCACAGCGCGTCGTCGCCCGCGCCGGATACGTGCGCACAAGCGTCGAGGAGGAGCGGGCGGCACGGGAGCAGCACGACATGGACGACTCCCTGCGGCTCTACGTCCGCCGCGGGCATCCCGGGGCGCCCTAGGGCCTGTCGTTTGGATCATGCCGGCGCCGCGGGGTCTGGCACGCGCAGTACCTTCCAGCCGACCTGATCCAAACGACAGGCCCTAGCCTGGGGCGGAGCCGACCCGCACCGTCGCAGGGAGCCGCCATGTCGTTCACCGCCGAGGAGATCGCCTACCTCACCACGAACCCGCTCGCCCGGCTGGCCAGCCTCTGCGCGGACGAGCAGCCCGACGTGGTCCCGGTGGCCCTGGAGTTCGACGGCACCCACTTCTGGGTGGGCGGACCCCGCGAGGAGGTTCTCGGCACGCGCAAGTTCCGCAATGTCGCCCGTGGCCGCGAGAAGGTGGCGTTCGTCGTGGACGACATGGTCTCCGTCGAGCCGTTCATCGCCCGCGGCATCCGGGTGTACGGCGTCGCGGACGGCCCCGTGGAGCGGGTCGGCATGGTGGGACCGGGCCACTACCTGCGCATCACGCCGACGCTCTCATGGAGCTGGAACCTGTCGGACCCGCCCCGGCCCGCCGGGGAGTCCTGGTACCCCATGCGTCGAGCCGAGCACTCCACCCCGCACCCGTAGGCCGTGACTCAGGTCACATCCACTCATGTCACATCGCGCCGAGCCGGTCCGTCATAGCTGTGTAACCACCGACGAACGGCAAGGGAGTTGGCCATGAGCGCCCGACTGAACATCTTCGCAATCCCCAGCGCCGGCAAGGTCATCAAGCACATCACCTCGGCCAGCAAGGTGGTGCACGACTCGACTCTGCCCGTCACCACCCAGCACCTGGTGACGCTCCGCGCCAGCCAGATCAACGGCTGCGGCTTCTGCACCGACATGCACAGCAAGGACGCCGTCGCCGCGGGAGAGGACTGGCTGCGCCTCAATATGGTCGCGGCCTGGCGCGAGGCCACCTGCTTCACCGAGGCCGAGCGCGCCGCCCTTGAGCTGGCGGAGGAAGGCACGCGCATCGCCGACGCGGCCGGCGGGGTGTCGGACGAGGTCTGGGAGAACGCCGCCAAGCACTACGACGAGGAGCAGCTCGCCTCCCTGGTGTTCCTGATCGGCCTCATCAACGCCTTCAACCGGATGAACGTCCTCATCCAGCAGCCGGCCGGCGACTACCAGCCCGGCCAGTTCGCCTAGCCGGGAGCGCGTCCGGAGCCGAGGGGGCGTCAGGAAGCGGCGTCAGCCCGCCTCCCGCCCCTTCGGCCTGCGCAACCCCGCCCCCTGCAACAGTCGCACCACCTCACGGCTGCTGACCTCGACGGCACCCGCCCGCACCGCATCGGCATAGCGGTGGGACGGGACGTCGTAGTGGTCCCGCTCGAAGGCCCGCCGCGGCACGCCCAACCCGTCGGCGAACGTGTGCAGTTCGTCGTACGACACGTCGCTCACGAGGTGCGACCACATCCGCCCGTGTCCCGGCCAGGTCGGCGGGTCGATGTAGATCGTCACGGCGTCACGCGCTCCCTCCCGAGGGCTGCGCCCCGCCCGCGCCGGCCGCCCCCAGTGATCCGACCGCCGCGACCCTCACGCCCGCCTTGTGGCACACCCAGTACGGATCGGGCCCCAGCTCCGGCTCGACCTCCAGCGCGTGCGGGTCACCGGCGCCGCACACCGGGCACAGCGGCCAGCGCCCGAACCGGTCCAGCAGCGCGTCCTGCACGTCCTGGGCGACCAGTCCGGCCACGAACTCCATGCCGTCCGGCCACTGCTCGACCCACCAGCGCCGCTGTACGACCGCCTCCTCGACCAGCGACACGACATCCGCCTCGGCGACCTCGCCCGCGACCAGGTCGGCGAGCACGAGGGCGCGGGCCGTGTGCAGCGCCTGTTCCAGCGGACTGAGCGGACTGATGGGTTCCATGGTCCTATTGTGCGCACTCTTGACCACGGCACGGGGTGGAAATATTTTTCAAAGGTGACCAATGACGTGAAGGAAACTTTCGGCCGTGCGGGACCGACCGGTCCGGCCCCGGCGCCCGCCGCCCTCGCGGCCAAGGTGCGCACGCTCGCCCCGTCGATGACCCGCTCCATGCAGCGCGTCGCCGAAGCGGTCGCGAGCGACCCGGCGGGCTGCGCGGCCCTCACGGTCACCGGCCTCGCCGAACTCACCGGCACCAGCGAGGCCACCGTCGTGCGCACCGCCCGTCTCCTCGGCTACCCCGGCTACCGCGATCTGCGCCTCGCCCTCGCCGGCCTAGCCGCCCAGCAGCAGTCGGGCCGCGCCCCCGCCATAACGACCGACATCGCGGTGGACGACCCGATCGCCGACGTGGTGGCGAAGCTCGCCTACGACGAGCAGCAGACCCTCGCCGACACGGCCGCCGGCCTCGACACCGCCCAGCTGGGAGCGGCCGTATCGGCCGCCGCCGCCGCCCGCCGGATCGACGTGTACGGCGTCGGGGCGTCCGGGCTGGTCGCCCAGGACCTCGCCCAGAAGCTGCTGCGGATAGGGCTCATAGCCCACGCGCACAGCGACCCGCACCTCGCCGTGACGAACGCGGTCCAGCTGCGCGCGGGTGACGTGGCGATAGCCATCACCCACTCCGGGTCGACCGGGGACGTCATCGAGCCGCTGCGGGTGGCGTTCGAGCACGGGGCGACGACCGTCGCGATCACCGGGCGTCCGGACGGGGCCGTCACCCAGTACGCCGATCACATCCTTACGACGTCCACGGCGCGGGAGAGCGAGCTGCGGCCGGCCGCGATGTCGTCCCGGACCAGTCAGCTGCTTGTCGTGGACTGTCTGTTCGTGGGGGTGGCGCAGCGGACGTACGACACGGCTGCGCCCGCGCTGGCCGCGTCGTACGAGGCACTGGCGCATCGGCACCGCCGTTAGACCGCAGGCGTTGTGGTCGGATGCGGGGCCGTCGTGGCTGGTCGGGCCCGCGCGGCGGTAGCCGCACATTGAACACAGCCCCGCGCCCCCAGGGGTTACAGCACTCCGTACCTCAGAAAGAGCCGTCTCTCATGACCTCCGCATCCAACCCCCGTGATCTCCGCGCCGAGTTGGAGACCCTGACCACCGAGGCGTTCCGCCCCGAGCTCGCCGAGATCGACCGTCTCCCCACCCTCGACATCGCCCGGCTCATGAACGGCGAGGACGCGGCCGTACCCACCGCCGTCGCACAGCGCCTCCCCCAGATCGCCGCCGCCATCGACGCCCTCGCGGAACGGATGGCCCGGGGCGGTCGCCTCATCTACGCGGGCGCGGGCACCGCCGGCCGCCTCGGCGTGCTCGACGCCTCCGAGTGCCCGCCCACCTTCAACACCGACCCCTCCCAGGTCGTCGGCCTCATCGCGGGCGGCCCTGAGGCGATGGTCGTCTCCGTCGAGGGCGCCGAGGACTCCAAGGACCTCGCCCGCACCGACCTCGACGCCCTCGCGCTCACGCCCACCGACACGGTGGTCGGCATCTCCGCCTCCGGGCGCACGCCGTACGCGATCGGCGCGGTCGAACACGCCCGCAAGCAGGGCGCGTTGACGATCGGCCTGTCCTGCAACCCGGACAGCGCCCTGGCGGCGGCCGCCGAGCACGGCATCGAGATCGTCGTGGGCCCGGAACTCCTCACCGGATCGACGCGCCTGAAGGCCGGCACGGCCCAGAAGCTGGTCCTCAACATGCTCTCGACGATCACGATGATCCGCCTGGGCAAGACCTACGGAAACCTGATGGTCGACGTCCGCGCCTCCAACGACAAGCTACGGGCCCGCTCCCGCCGCATCGTCGCCCTCGCCACGGGCGCCGACGACACCGACATCGAGCGTGCCCTGACCGAGGCGGGCGGCGAGGTGAAGACGGCGATCCTGATCCTCCTGGCGGACGTGGACGCCCCTACGGCTAACGGGCTTCTCGATGCGGCGGAGGGGCATCTGCGGGCGGCGATGAGTGCGGGCGGGCGCGCGGACGGGCGGTGACCGGGTCCGTCCGTCGCTTCAACTCCCCTGTTAGCGTGGCCACATGACGGCACCGAAGACCTTTCGCATCGGCGGCGATCTGGAAGTACGGCGGCTCGGGTTCGGGGCCATGCATCTGCGGCCGGAGACCGACGAGGCCCGCGCCGCCCACCTCGCGGTCGCCCGGCGGGCCGTCGAACTGGGCGTCACGCTGATCGACACGGCGCACCTGTACGGCTGGGGAGCGAACGAGGATCTCCTCGCCGAGGCCCTGCACCCGTACCCGGCGGACCTCGTGATCGCCACGAAGGTCGGCATCCGTCACACCACCTCGGGCGAGGGCTGGCGGCACGCGGGCGCGCCCGCCGACCTGCGCGACCAGGTCGACGAGGCCCTGCGCCGTCTCCGCCTCGACCGCATCGAGCTGCTCCAGCTCCACCGGCTCGACCCCGGCGTACCGCTCCCCGACCAGCTCGGCGCGCTGCGCGACCTGCGCGCCGAGGGCAAGGTGGGCAGGATCGGCCTGTCCGAGGTCACGGCCGCCGAGCTGGCCGAGGCGCGGACCGTCGTCGAGATCGCGAGCGTCCAGAACCGCTACAACCTCCTCGACCGCGAGCACGAGCCCGTACTCAAGGCCTGCGAGGAGGCAGGCATCGCCTTCCTGCCGTGGCGGCCGGTGGCCGCGGGGAAGTCGGGGGCGCAGGCCGAAATCGCCGCGGTGGCAAAGGAACTGGACGCCACCCCGACGCAGCTCGTCCTCGCCTGGCTCCTCGCCCACTCCCCGGTGATCGTCCCCATCCCGGGGACGACGAGCCTCGCCCACCTGGAGGAGAACCTCGGCGCGGACGCCCTCCACCTCACCCAGGCCCAGTACGACCGCCTCAGCCGCGCCGCCGAGTCCGCCTAACGCGGCAGCCTCCCCTCCCGGTTGACCTGCCTCACCCGCGCCAACAGCTCCTCCTTCGTCGGCGCGGGCTCCACCGGCTCGCCCCGCAACACCGCCGCCAGCCGCTCCGCGGTCCGCACATTGCAACGCCCCAACTGGACCAACGCGAACGGCTCGTCGCCGGCGCCGGTCACCGGGTCCACGGACAGGGACGGCAGTACGACACCCACGCCCCTGAGAGCCTCCCGCAGGGACAGCACGACTTCCTCGGTCGACCGCACGTTTGCCTCACCTCTCCACGCAGAGTTTGCGATTCACAACACAGCGTGTCGGTGGCGCCTCTAGCCTGGCCAGACGGGGCGCCCCAACAGTCTCGTCCGGTGGACCGGGAGTTGCACATGCCAGCACCGAAGGATCTCGATCCGTCGTCGTCGCCACGCGCGCTGCTGGGCGCGGAGTTGCGCCATGCGCGTGAGAAGAAGGGTCTGAGCCAGGACGCCCTGGGTCTGAAGCTGTTCGTGAGTGGCGCGTTCATCGGGCAACTGGAGGCGGGCACAAGGCGCTTGCGGCCCGACATGGCCGTGATGGTGGATGAGGTGCTGGGCACGAAGGGTTTCTTCACGCGGAACTGCGCGGCGGCCAGCAAGTCCAAGTACCCGGAGCATTTCGCGGAGGCGGCGGAAGCCGAAGCCACGGCCACGGAGATCAGGGAGTACGCACCGCTGCTCATCCCTGGCCTGCTCCAGACTCCGGCCTACGCCCGGGCCGTGTGCCGCGCGCACCAACCCACAGCGCCGGACGAGAAAATCGAGGAACTGGTAGCTGCCCGGGTGGAGCGGGCCCACCTCCTCAGCGATCCAACAGAGCCGTTGTTGTGGGTGGTGCTTGACGAGGCCGCGCTACGGCGAGCCACAGGCGGGCGCGAGGTAATGGCGGAGGCCCTCAGCCACATCGTCGGCCTGGTGCGCCGGAGCCGGGTCATTGTGCAGGTGATCCCGTTCGAGGCGGGAGCACACGCGTCCATGCAGGGCGCCATCAAGCTGATGGCCTTCGAAGACGCGCCTCCGCTCGTCTACTTCGAAGGGGTTGGCACCGGTCGACTGGAAGACGAACCGGCCACCGTCAGGTACCAGCGCCACACCTACGACCTGCTCAGCGCCTGCGCTCTCTCGCCGCAGAAGTCCCTGGTCCTCATCGAGAGGATGGCGCAGGATTACGCCCATGAGGAGCATCCCTGAGAACAACCTGGACGGCGTGACTTGGCACAAGTCCAGCTACAGCGGCGGCGACGGCGGCAACTGCCTCGAAGTCACCCACGACCTCCCCACCCTCGTCCCCGTCCGAGACTCCAAGCACCCCCACGGCCCGAAGCTCATATTCGGCACATCCGCCTGGGCCGCCTTTGTGAATGCGGTCAGAATCTGACCTAGTCGGCTCATAACGTGGCTGTCATGACTGAGACCACGCACAACACCGCCACCGCCGAGCGCAGCGACCTGCTGGAGACCCTGGCCAAGCACCGGCAATTCCTCCGCTTCACCGCCCGCGACCTCTCCGACGAGCAGGCGGGACAGCGGACCACCGCGAGCGAGCTGTGCGTCGGCGGCCTGATCAAGCACGTCACCTCGGTGGAACGGAGCTGGGCGAACTTCATCGAGCACGGCACGTCGGCGATGCCCGACTTCAGCGCCATGACCGAGGCCGACTTCGCCAAGCGGGCCGACGACTTCCGGATGCTGCCCGGCGAGACGCTGGCCGGTGTGCTGGCCGAGTACGAGAAGGTGGCCCAGCGCACCGACGACCTGGTCGCCGCCCTGCCCGACCTGAACGTCTCCCACCCGCTCCCCAAGGCCCCGTGGTTCGAGTCCAGCGCTCGCTGGTCGGCCCGCAGGACGCTGCTGCACATCATCGCGGAGACCGCCCAGCACGCCGGGCACGCCGACATCCTGCGTGAGTCCCTGGACGGGGCGAAGAGCATGGGCTGACGTCGGGGTCGTTGGCGCAGAGCCGAGGCCTTCGCCCACACTGGCACCCATGAACCACGCCCAGCTGACCGCCCTGGGCCGCGCCCTCCGCCTCCTCGGCGAGCACGGCGAGGCCCTCACTGCCACCACCCCGGATGCCAAGCTGCACGAGGTCAAGGCGGACCTGCGGCGCGCTCTCGACCTCCTGGACGAGAGCGTGTCCAGTGCCGCCCCGACCACCCGCTGCCCGGAGCACCCGGGCGGCCCGGTCGACAAGGCGGCGCCCGACCTCTGTCTGCTCTGCGAGACCCGCCGCCGGGCGGCCCGCCGCTCCGAGTACAACGGCACCGGCCCGGCGGCCCCCCGCTCCCCCGACACCGCCCCGTCCCGCTACGGCGTCCGCGGCGAACGCCCACAGCCCCAGCAGCGCTGGCTGCCGGAGCTGTGGAACGGGCAGGAGTGGCAGCTGTGCGGCACGCCGCGCCGCGACCGCCGGGAGGCCGAGCTGTACATCACCGCCCAGCGTCGCGGGCCGCGCCCCGCCATGGCCTACCGGCTCGTGCACGAGTTCACCGACTACGAGGTGCTGCGCGTGTGGGGCACGCCGGTGAAGGTCGACATCGAGCCGCTGGGCAACCTGTAGCCGACAGCCACTACTTGGCCGTCACTCCCATCGGCGCTGCCGCCTTCGCCACAGGCTCCTGGACGGCAGCCGGCCCCGCCTTCGGAATGAACGACGCCACCACGAACGCCAGCAACGCCGCCCCGGCGCCCACAGCCAGGACCACCTTGAAGGCGTTCTCGGACGGGAGGGCGTAACCGCCGAGGTCCGTCGTCATCTGGGCGAGGATCACGCCCGCGACGGCACTCGCCGTGGACGTACCGAGGGAACGCATCAGCGTGTTGAGGCTGTTCGCGGCGGCCGTCTCCGACGCGGGCACGGCGCTCATGATGAGGGCGGGCATCGAGCCGTAGCCGAAACCGACGCCTGCGCCGATGATGCAGGCCACCAGGACGAAGTGCCAGACCTCGGACATCAGGACGATGTTGAGGCCGTAGCCCACGGCCACGATCAGGACGCCGGTCATCAGCGTGACCTTGGGGCCCTTGGCCCGCGAGATGGCCGCCGACACCGGGGCCGTCGCCATCATGACCAGGCCCGACGGAGCCATGCACAGGCCCGCGACCAGCATCGACTTGCCGAGGCCGTAGCCGGTCTGCGCGGGGAGCTGGAGGAGCTGCGGGATGACGAGGCTCATCGCGAACATCGCGAAGCCCACGGCGATCGAGGCCAGGTTGGTGACCAGCACCTGACGCCGGGCGGTCGTCCGCAGATCCACCAGCGGCTGCTCGGTACGCAGCTCCCACCAGCCCCAGGCCGACAGGATCACGGCGGCGGCGGCGAACAGACCGAGCGTCGTGCCACTGCCCCAGCCCCAGTCGGCACCCTTGGAGACGGCCAGGAGCAGGCAGACCAGTCCCGCCGCCATCCCTATGCCGCCCACCAGGTCGAAGCGCCCGCCGGTGCGCACCTTCGACTCGGGCACGAACAGCACCACGCACACCAGAGCCACGACACCCATGCCGGCCGACGTCCAGAACAACATGTGCCAGTCGAAGTTGTCCGCGATGAGCGCGGCGGCGGGCAGCCCGAGCGCGCCGCCGATGCCGAGGGAGGCGCTCATCAGGGCGGTCGCGGAGCCGAGGCGCTCGGCGGGGAGTTCGTCGCGCATGATGCTGATGCCGAGCGGGATCACCCCGGAGGCCAGGCCCTGGAGCACCCGTCCGACGATCATCGGGACCAGCGCGTCGCTCAGGGCACAGACCACGGAACCGGTCACCAGCAGTACGACGCTGACCAGCAGCATCCGCCTCTTGCCGTACATGTCGCCGAGCCGCCCCATCACCGGCGTGGCGACGGCGGCGGCGAGCAGGGTCGCCGTGACCGCCCAGGCGGTGTCCGACGCCGGGGCGTCGAGCAGCCGGGGCAGCTCGGGGACGATCGGGATGACCAGGGTCTGCATCAGCGAGACGACGATCCCGGCGAAGGCCAGCACCGCCACCACGGCGTTCGACCTCGGCGGGGCGCCGCCCCCGGCCTCGGCGGCAGGGGCAGGGGCGTGGGACATGGCGGGGCCTCCGTCGGCGTACGAACGTGAAGGTACGTAATTGACCAAGGCAACCTTAAGTCAGTTGATTGACTTACTCAAGGGATGCAGGTCACGCCCCGGACCGCCCGAGATCGCCTCTGATCACCAAGGTCAGGCGGGCACCTGGCTCAGGCCCCCCGCTCCACGAACGCCCGCGTCCGCCCCTCGTCCAACTCGTACACCGTCTCGTGCGCCCGGGGATCGCGCGCATGGGGTGCTCAACACCGCCTTCAGCCAGTCGAGTTGAGCCGCGCTCAGTCGGCCGTACACCTTCCCCGGCACCAGCGAGTCCAGCGTGACGAACCGCCGGCCGGCGACGGTGCTCACGGCCGCCCGCTCCCCCGCCTCGGACTCCAGAACCGCTTCCGGTTCCGGGTGGCCGCTGCCCAACACCTTCCCGAAGGCGCCGCGCTCATCATGGTTGCCGGTGGTGTAGAACACGGGCGCGCCCAGGCCGCGGGCGAACTCGCCCACGAGCTCCTTCACGGCCGTATACGCCTCCACCGCACCGTCGTCTGCGATGTCCCCCGTGACGACGATCGCGTCGACGTCCCGCACATGCCTCAGCTCGGCGAGCATCAGGCGGAGCGAGTCGGTGGCATTCACGCCGTATGCGTTGGGGGCGTCGGCCCGCTCGATGTGGGTGTCGGAGAGATGAAGGATCCTCATCTCTCCGGCAGTAGCGGCTGGTTGGGCCTCAGCTCAGGGTCTTCAGCGAGGCCGCGTCGTACGGCGCCAGCTCCTCGAACCGGCCGCCCAGCACCTTCGCCGCCCACTCGGGGTCCTGGAGCAGCGCCCGGCCGACGGCGACGAAGTCGAACTCCTCCGCCTCCAGACGGTCCAGCAGGTCGTCGATGCCCTTGACCCCGGAGCCCTGGCCGGCGAACGCGCCCAGGAACTCGCCGTCCAGGCCGACCGAGCCGACGCTGATGGTGGGCCTGCCGGTCAGCTTCTTCGTCCAGCCGGCGAGGTTGAGGTCGGAGCCGTCGAACTCCGGGACCCAGTAGCGGCGGGTAGAGGCGTGGAAGGCGTCGACGCCGGCCGCGGCGAGCGGGGCGAGGATGGCCTCCAGCTCCTCGGGGGTCTCGGCGAGCCGGGCGTCGTATGCCTCCTGCTTCCACTGCGAGTAGCGGAAGATGACCGGGAAGTCCGCGGAGACCTTCTCGCGTACGGCGGCCACGATCTCCGCGGCGAACTTCGTACGGGCGACCGGGTCACCGCCGTACGCGTCGGTGCGGCGGTTGGTGCCGCCCCACAGGAACTGGTCCACGAGGTAGCCGTGGGCGCCGTGGATCTCCACGCCGTCGAAGCCGATGCGCTCGGCGTCCGCGGCGGCCTGGGCGAACGCGCCGATGACGTCGTCGAGGTCGCCCTGGGTCATCGCCTTTCCGGTGGGCTCATCGGCGCCGATGCGCAGGCCCGAGGGGCCGACGGCGGGGGCCTCGGCGTAGGGCGGCTGGCCCTGCTCACGCACCATGCCGATGTGCCACAGCTGCGGCACGATCGTGCCGCCCGCCGTGTGCACGGCATCGGCGACCTTCGCCCACCCCGCCAGCTGCTCCTCACCGTGGAACCGCGGCACCTTGTGGCTCTGCCCGGCCGAGTCGTGCCCGACGTACGTGCCCTCGGTGACGATCAGACCGACGCCGGCGGCGGCGCGGCGCGCGTAGTACGACACGACGTCCTCACCGGGCACGCCGCCCGGGGAGAACATCCGCGTCATCGGCGCCATCGCGATGCGGTTGGGGACGGTCAGACCGTTGATCACGGTCGGCCGGGACAGGATCTGGGCCGCACGGGAGGCGGTGGGCTGGGTGACGGTCACGTGGGGAGCTCCTCGATAGGCATTGACCAGCGGGTATGTGCACGCGCATTGTTGCACTTCCTTAAGCAACTGCTCATCGGAGGCTGCCTATTCCGCACCCCGCCCCCTCCGGCAGTGACCCCGGCCACACACAGTGCGGCACGGCCGCGCTCGGCTGCGTGCAGGGAGGGGGCTGTCACAAACGGGGACGCGGTCCGGTCCTTCCTGCGGACACTCCCTGTTTGGAGGAATTAATGAGCGCTGAGCACGCACACCTGCCCCCGGGCGTCGAGGTGATCAACACCCTGCCGGAGGCGGCGGCCCGGATTCCGGCGGGCGCCGAGGCCAGGACCATCCGGGTCACCCTGGCGCCGGGTGACCCGGGCGCGCCGCCGCACCGGCACCCGGGGCCGCTCTTCGGCTATGTGACCCAGGGCGAGATCCTCTTCGAGCTGGAGGGGCAGCCGCCCCGGGTGCTCAGGGCCGGTGACGCCCTGTTCGAGCCCGGGGGTGACGTGATCCACTACCAGGGCGCCAACAACCTTCCGGACGCGCAGTCGCAGCTGGTGGTGACCATGTTCGCGCCGCCTGGCTCCCCGGTTCTGACCGTGGTCGGCGCGGCGGAACTCGCCGAACGCCGACACCTCCGGGCCGACCGGCCAGGATGACCATCGCCGGGTGAGCAAACGCCCGAGGGCGGCACCCCCTGTCGTAACAGGGAGTGCCGCCCTCGCTGTGGACGGACCGGGTCCGAGCCTTCTTGCGAAGAGGCTCAGAAGTCCATGTCACCGCCCGGCATGCCGCCACCGGCAGGCGCAGCGGCCTTCTCCGGCTTGTCGGCGATGACGGCCTCGGTGGTGAGGAACAGCGCGGCGATCGACGCGGCGTTCTGCAGCGCGGAACGCGTCACCTTCGCCGGGTCGATGATGCCCTCGGCGATCATGTCGACGTACTCGCCGGTCGCGGCGTTCAGACCGTGGCCGACCTGAAGGTTGCGCACCTTCTCGACGACGACGCCACCCTCGAGACCACCGTTGACGGCGATCTGCTTCAGCGGGGCCTCGAGCGCGAGCTTCACGGCGTTGGCGCCGGTCGCCTCGTCACCCTCGAGCTCCAGCTTCTCGAACACCTGGGAGGCCTGCAGCAGGGCCACGCCACCACCTGCGACGATGCCCTCCTCGACGGCCGCCTTGGCGTTGCGCACGGCGTCCTCGATGCGGTGCTTGCGCTCCTTGAGCTCCACCTCGGTGGCGGCACCGGCCTTGATGACCGCGACACCGCCGGCGAGCTTCGCCAGGCGCTCCTGCAGCTTCTCGCGGTCGTAGTCCGAGTCGCTGTTCTCGATCTCGGCGCGGATCTGGTTGACGCGGCCCGCGACCTGCTCGGAGGAGCCGGCACCGTCGACGATGGTGGTCTCGTCCTTGGTGATGACGACCTTGCGGGCCTTGCCCAGGAGGTCCAGGGAGGTGTTCTCGAGCTTGAGACCGACCTCCTCGGAGATGACCTCGCCACCGGTGAGGATGGCGATGTCGTTCAGCATCGCCTTGCGGCGGTCACCGAAGCCCGGGGCCTTGACGGCGACGGACTTGAAGGTGCCGCGGATCTTGTTGACGACCAGGGTCGACAGGGCCTCGCCCTCGACGTCCTCAGCGATGATCAGCAGCGGCTTGCCCGACTGCATGACCTTCTCCAGGAGCGGGAGCAGGTCCTTGACGGAGCCGATCTTGGAGTTGGCGATCAGGATGTACGGGTCGTCGAGCGACGCCTCCATCCGCTCCATGTCGGTGGCGAAGTACGCCGAGATGTAGCCCTTGTCGAAGCGCATACCCTCGGTGAGCTCCAGCTCCAGACCGAAGGTCTGGGACTCCTCGACGGTGATGACGCCTTCCTTGCCGACCTTGTCCATGGCCTCGGCGATGAGCTCGCCGATCTGGGTGTCGGCGGCGGAGATGGAGGCCGTGGAGGCGATCTGCTCCTTGGTCTCGACATCCTTCGCCTGCTCGAGCAGGGCGGCGGAGACGGCCTCGACGGCACGCTCGATGCCGCGCTTGAGGGCCATCGGGTTGGCGCCGGCGGCTACGTTGCGAAGGCCTTCCTTGACGAGGGCCTGGGCGAGAACGGTCGCCGTGGTCGTACCGTCACCGGCGACGTCGTCCGTCTTCTTGGCGACTTCCTTGACCAGCTCGGCGCCGATCTTCTCGTACGGGTCCTCGAGCTCGATCTCCTTGGCGATGGAGACACCATCGTTGGTGATCGTGGGGGCGCCCCACTTCTTCTCGAGGACGACGTTGCGACCCTTGGGGCCGAGCGTCACCTTGACGGCGTCCGCGAGCTGGTTCATGCCGCGCTCGAGGCCGCGCCGCGCCTCCTCGTCGAACGCGATGATCTTGGCCATGTGAAGTGGTCCCTCCAGGACTGGGGGTGATTCCTTCGGACCGCGCCCGCGCCCGCGACGGACGGCTCACATGCCTTGTGGTTCCTTGCCCCACCCGGCCTGCGGGCCTCACCGACCCGGTCCTTCTTTGTCACTCTCACCTTCAGAGTGCTAACGCCAATGATTAGCACTCGGGGTAGGCGAGTGCAAGCGCCTCTCGGGTATCGGGCGGCACGCTCTGCGGTGCGCGAACAGGGTCGGGCGGGGCCGAGGGCCGGACCCGGCAGGCTCGGGACAGGACCCGGACGGACCCCGGGCATGGCGAAGGGCTCGCACCCCGGGAGGTGCGAGCCCTTCGAAGAAGAACGTCGCTGCTGTTAGTCGACGCGTGCTTCAGCCGGTGGCCAGACGGACCATGTCCGCCTGCGGCCCCTTCTGGCCCTGCGAGATCTCGAAATCGACCCGCTGGCCTTCCTCCAGGGTGCGGTAACCGTCCATCTGGATCGCGCTGTAGTGGACGAAAACATCCGCACCACCGTCGACCGCGATGAAGCCGTACCCCTTCTCCGCGTTGAACCACTTGACGGTGCCCTGAGCCATGCCTAACTCCCCTATTACTGGCCCTTGCACAGATCCACACTTCGCGGATCCGGGTCAGACCTCACCCCCCATTGGCCGGGGGCGTGCGCCGGAACGCGTCGACCGCGGCTGAATGTATCTGCCCAACTGCCGTCTGCAACAGGTCAATCGGACGAGAATTCCGGGCACGACCGGTCGGGAATGTGGGGACAATTCCGCTGACTTCAGGTCAAGTCGGACCCGGCATAGAGAACAAAAGCCGCAAAAAACCCGCACACTTTGGCTACTTCTTGTCGGGCTTGCGGCAGAAATCAAGGGCGGCCGACCAGTGGAACGGCGGCACGTTCCCCAACTGTACCTCGCTCAACCACACAGAATTGCCCCCTCCGCTTCTCTCACGGAGGGGGCAATTCGATGAACTCTTGGTTACCGGGGTTACCGATGGTAATGATCGGTCATTCGGTCAGCCTGTCAGCCACCCGCGACGGCGGGAATGATGGAGACGCCGGCACCGTCGGGAGTCGCGGTCTCCAGCCCCTGCTCGAAACGGACGTCGTCGTCATTGACGTACACGTTGACGAACCGACGCAGCTTGCCCTGGTCGTCGAGAACCCGGGCGGCGATCCCGGTGTGGTTCTTCTCCAGGTCGGCGATGACCTCACCGAGGTTGGCACCTTCGGCGGCGACCTCGGCCTGGCCACCCGTGTAGGTGCGCAGGATGGTGGGGATGCGGACGTTGACGCTCACGTAATGACCTCCGGTCAGGTAAACGGGCCTAAGGGGGCGGGGCGGGGCTGAGCTATGCGAGGCCGGCCTCGTGGAACGAATCCAGGTTGGGACGAATCGTCGCAGTCAGCCCGGTACCGGCCACCGCATCCAACGTCTTCAGCCCGTCGCCGGTGTTGAGCACCACAGTCGTGAGGCTCGGGTCCAGCACACCGCTCTCGATCAGCTTCTTCGTGACACCCACGGTCACTCCGCCGGCGGTCTCCGCGAAGATGCCCTCGGTCCGGGCGAGGACCTTGATCGCGTCGACGACCTGCTCGTCGGTCACGTCCTCCACGAAACCACCCGTGCGGCGGGCGATGTCCAGGACGTACGGACCGTCGGCCGGGTTGCCGATCGCCAGCGACTTGGCGATGGTGTTCGGCTTCTGCGGCCGGACCACGTCGTGGCCCGCCTTGAACGCCGTCGACACCGGCGAGCAGCCCTCGGCCTGCGCGCCGAAGATCTTGTACGGCTTGTCCTCGACGAGGCCGAGCTTGATCAGCTCCTGCAGACCCTTGTCGATCTTCGTGAGCTGCGAGCCGGAGGCGATCGGCACGACCAGCTGGTCCGGCAGCTGCCAGCCGAGCTGCTCGCAGATCTCGTACGCCAGGGTCTTGGAGCCCTCGGCGTAGTACGGCCGCAGGTTGACGTTGACGAAGCCCCAGCCCTCGCCGGCGGGGTCACCGATCAGCTCGGAGCAGAAACGGTTCACGTCGTCGTAGTTGCCCTCGATGCCCACGAGCTCGCCGCCGTAGACCGCGGCCATGACGACCTTGCCCTGCTCCAGGTCGTGCGGGATGAACACGCAGGACCTGAAGCCCGCGCGGGCGGCGGCGGCACCCACCGCACCGGCGAGGTTGCCGGTGGAGGAGCAGGAGAGGGTGGTGAAGTTGAAGGCGCGCGCGGCCTCGATGGCCTGGGCGACGACGCGGTCCTTGAAGGAGTGCGTCGGGTTGCCGGAGTCGTCCTTGACGAACAGCTTGCCGGCGTCGACGCCGAGCTCGTTCGCGAGGTTGTCGGCCTGGACGAGCTTGGTCCAGCCGGGGTTGATGTTCGGCTTGGTGGCCACGTCCGCGGGGACGGGCAGCAGGGGGGCGTAACGCCAGATGTTCGCGGGGCCCGCTTCGATGCGCTTGCGGAGCTCCTCGGTGTCGTAGGCCGAGAAGTCGTACGCGATCTCCAGCGGGCCGAAACACTCCTCGCACGCGAAGACCGGTCCGAGGGGTACCCGGTGACCGCACTCGCGGCAGGACAGCGCCGCGGCGGGACCAAGGTCTACGGTGGAGTCGGTGGTGCTTGCAACAGTCTGCACAGCCATGTGAGGCGAGGCCCTTTCTCCTCATCTTCCTCACGACGCATCTCGCCGTGAGACGGATTTGGCACCTTCCCTAGCCGGGAGCCTCGCGGAGACGATCGACAGTGATCGCCACGAGACCGGCTGGAGGGTTGCCGGGGCTTCATCGGGCCGTTTCCCTCTGCCCCTCTGGATGAGCTGTATTCGGTTGTCAACTATGGGCGACCTCGGACATGCGATGGTCACCCGCGTTGTTCAAGACTGTAACCGAAGGCCAGGACAGTTGAGATAGTCGTCCGAACCGCGAGATGGATCACACGATTACCTGCTGTGATCACGACAGTGAGGAGTCGCCGACTGTGCTGGAAGAAGTCGAGCGCTGGCTGAGCACCCGCTCCTGGTCCGCGACCGATCGCCCGCTCCACCACATACTCGCCGCCAAACAGCGTTCGGGCCAGTCGGTCTCCGTCGTGCTGCCCGCGCTGAACGAGGAGGAGACGGTCGGCGAGATCGTCGCGATCATCCGTCACGACCTCATGCAACAGGTCCCGCTGGTCGACGAGATCGTCGTCGTCGACTCCGGGTCCACGGACCGCACCTCCCAGGTGGCCGCCGCGGCGGGCGCCACCGTGGTGCACCGGGACGCGATCCTCCCGCGCGTCCCGGCAGCGCCCGGCAAGGGCGAGGTCCTGTGGCGCTCCCTGCTCGTCACGACCGGGGACATCGTCTGCTTCATCGACGCGGACCTGAAGGAGTTCTCCTCCGACTTCGTCTCCGGGATCGTCGGCCCGCTGCTCACCGACCCCGGGGTCGACCTGGTCAAGGGCATGTACGACCGTCCCCTCGGCGGGGCGGCCGGACAGGGCGGCCGGGTGACCGAGCTGATGGCGCGACCGCTGCTGAACATGCACTGGCCGCAGCTGGCCGGTTTCGTGCAGCCGCTCGGCGGCGAGTACGCGGCCCGCCGCTCCCTGCTGGAACAGCTCCCGTTCCCCGTCGGGTACGGCGTGGAGCTGGGCATGCTGGTCGACGCCCTGCATCTGGTGGGCCTCGACGCGCTGGCCCAGGTGGACGTGGGCGTCCGCAAGCACCGCCACCAGGACGGACAGGCCCTGGGCCGGATGTCCGCCGCGATCTACCGCACGGCCCAGCTGCGGCTGGCGCGCGGCCACCTCGTCCGGCCGGCGCTGACTCAGTTCGAGCGGGGCGAGGACGGATTCGAGCCACGCACGTACTCCGTGGACACCGAGGAGCGGCCGCCGATGGTGGAGATCGCCGAGTACGCCAAACGGAAGGTCGCATAAGGTCCCGTACCGGGTCATACGCCGGGCAGGGCCACTGATCGTATACGGACCGGCCACTGAGTGGAACCGTACGTTTGAGCGTTTCCGGGCCGGGCTAGGTTGAGGCTTATGGCTTCCACGCAGGGTGCTGCCAAGGTGCTGGTCGCGTCGAATCGCGGCCCGGTCTCGTACGCGGTGCGCGAGGACGGCTCGCTGCACTCCAAGAGGGGCGGTGGCGGGCTCGTCTCCGGGCTGTCGGCGATCGGTCCGGACACCGACGCGCTATGGGTGTGCTCGGCGCTGTCCGACGGGGACCGAGAGGCGGTGCGGCGCGGCGTCGGCGAGGACGGCGTGCTGATGCTGGACATCCCGGCCGACGTGCACGCCGACGCGTACAACGGCGTCGCCAACTCGGTCCTCTGGTTCGTCCACCACATGCTCTACCAGACTCCGCTGGAGCCGGTCTTCGACGCGGAGTTCCGCCGCCAGTGGGAGTCGTACGAGACGTACAACCGTGCCTTCGCGCAGGCACTGGCGGACCGGGCCGCGCCCGGGGCGGCGGTGCTGGTGCAGGACTACCACCTGTGCCTGGTCCCGGGGATGCTCCGGGAGCTGCGACCTGACATCAAGATCGGGCACTTCTCGCACACGCCGTGGGCGCCACCGGAGTACTTCTCCATGCTTCCGGACGACATCCGCGCGCAGCTCGTGTGGGGGATGCTGGGCGCCGACCGGCTGGGCTTCCTCACCTGGCGGTGGGCGCGGGCCTTCATGGCATGCGCCGAGGCCGTGGACCGCGAACGGATCGTCCCGTCCTGGCCGAGCGGCGCCCCGGCGTCCGTCCAGCACACGTCGTCCGGGCGCCCCCCGCTGCGGACCACGTGGATCGGCGTGCACGGCCTGGGCGCCGACGCGGAGTTCCTGCGCGCCCGCTCCCACGAGGCCGATGTCGAGGAGCGGATGGCCGCGCTGCGTTCGGAGATCGGCACGGCACCGGACGGCACCGCCCGCCGGACCGTCGTCCGCGTCGACCGGACCGAGCTGTCCAAGAACATCGTGCGCGGCCTGCTCGCATACCGGCAGCTGCTCGACGACCACCCCGAGTGGCGCGAGCGGGTGGTCCACGTGGCGTTCGCGTACCCCTCCCGCCAGGACCTCGCGGTGTACCGGGACTACACCGCCGAGGTCCAGCGACTGGCGGACGAAATCAACTCCGCTTACGGCACCCCGACTTGGACCCCGATCGTCCTCCACGTCAAGGACGACTTCGCCCGCTCCCTCGCCGCGTACCGCCTGGCGGACGTCGCCCTGGTCAACCCCATCCGCGACGGCATGAACCTCGTCGCCAAGGAGGTGCCGGTCGTCTCCGACGAGGGCTGTGTCCTCGTGCTGTCCCGCGAGGCGGGCGCCTTCTCGGAACTGGGCGAGGACGCGATCCCCGTCAACCCGTACGACGTGATCGGCACGGCACGGGCCCTGCACGAGGCGCTGTCCATGGGCCCGGAGGAGCGCGCGGAACGCTCGAAACGGCTGGCGGCGGGGGGTACGGCGTTGCCGCCGGCGCAGTGGTTCTTGGAGCAGCTGGGGGCGTTGGAGGACGGGACCGGCGAGCGGGGCGAGTGAGCGGCGATCGCCGGCTGCAGCCCGCCTCACCATGACGGGCTGCGGCAGGTGCCCCGTGGATCAGGTTGCCTGCGTGGCGATCGTCTGGAGGAGTCGCACGACGCCCGCCGGGCCGTCGACCACGACGTCCGCCTTCTCCGAGAGTTCGGTGACCTCCTCGCTGCCGCTGCAGACCAGGAGGCCGGGGGTGCCGTCGGAGCGGAGTTTGTCGACGGCGGCGTAGGCGGGGAGGTCGCCCAGGTCGTCGCCGGCGTAGAGGACGGACTCGGCGCCGAGTTCGCGGATGTACTTGCTCAGCGCGACGCCCTTGTCCATGCCGGGCGGGCGGAGTTCGAGGACCATGCGACCCGGTTCGACGATGAGGCCGTTGCGGGTCGCGAGGTCGGTGAGGGGGGCTCGGAGGGCGTCGAACGTGCCCTGCGGGTCGGGCGCGCGGCGCGTGTGCACGGCCAGGGCGTGTCCCTTGTCCTCGATCCAGGTGCCCTGCGCGGTGGATTCGAGGAGACCCGGCAGGGCGGCGCGGACTGCTGCGACGCCGGGGTGGGGGTCGGGGGCGGTGACCTCGCCGCTCACGGCGTCCCAGCGTTCGGCGCCGTAGTGGCCCAGCACGACGAGGTGCTCAAGGCCGGGGGTGTCGGCGAACCCGCCGTACTTCACTGCGACCTCGGCCGGACGGCCGGTGATCACCGCGACTGCGGCCACCTTCGGCGCGAGTGCGGCCAGGGCGGGGATGGCGTCGGGGTGGGCTCGGGCCTTTTCGGGGTCCGGAACGATGGGGGCGAGGGTGCCGTCGAAGTCCAGCGCGATGAGTGAGCGCGCGGGGTGGGTGAGGATGGCGGCCAGGCCGTCGCGGCCGGGCTGAGTGGTGGGGGTCGGGAGGGGATCCTTGTGACTGCCCATGGGGCGACCTTATCGGGGGACGGGTGCTGACCCATCCCGACGGGGTTTCTGGACGCCGGTCCAGGCACATTCAGCCCGTCCGGCGTTTGAGGACGAGGACGTTCAGGCCGACAGCGGGGGTCTGGGGGCGGCAGCCCCCAGGGACGGGACGGGTAGGGGCGGCGGGGGCGAAATTCAACCCCCCACTGCACCGCCGCGCGTCACCGCTCCCCCCGCCGCCCCTCCCGAACCCGCCGCAACCGGTTCACCGTCACCGGATCATGAGCCAGCGCCCGCGGATCGTCCAACAGCGCGTTCAGCAGCTGGTAGTAGCGCACCGGCGCCAGCCCCAGCTCCTCACGTATCGCCCGCTCCTTGGCCCCGGCCCCCGAGAACCCCCGCCGCTCCAGCGCAAGAATCGCCCGCTCACGCTCGGCGAGAACGGCGGCCTCGGGCTGGTCCTGGTCCTCGTCCTGGTCCATGAGCCGCACCGTAGCCCACCCCACTGACAGGAAGCCCCCGCCACCTACTCCACCTACTCCGCACTCTCCGCCCGAGCAGCCCCCGTCTGCAGCTGCCCCAGGATCGCCGACGGGCTCCCCCCGGACGCCACCGTCCTGCCGATGCTCTTCTTCACGTCCGCACTCACCGCGGCCCACGACGTCCGCCCCACCGGATAGAGCTCGGAGAGCGGGAGCTGATCGAGGAAGGGCTTGAGGGCGGCGTCCTGGTCGGCCCCGGCCATCACCGTGGACGCGGAGTTCGTGACAGGGAGCAGGTTGTACTCCCGGGAGAAGTCCAGAACGTTCTGCTTGTCGTAGGCGAAGTCGAGGAACTCCCCCACCTGCTCGGCATGACCGTTCTCCTTGAAGGCCATCATCCAGTCGGCCACACCCATGGAGACCTTGGTCGGCCCCTCGAGCCCGGGCATGGGCACCATGCCGAACTTCACGCCCTTCTTCTCGGCCATCTGCATCAGCGAGGGGTGCCCGTTGAGCATGCCGACGTCCCCCGCGGCGAAGGCGGAGAACGCGTCGGCCCGGTTGAGCTCCCCGGGCGGGACCGGCCCCGTGAGCCCCTTGCCGACGAGGTTGTTCTTGAGCCAGTTGAAGGTGGAGACGTTCTCCGCGGAGTCGATGCTGTACGTACCGGTCTCCGCGTCGGTGTACCCGCCCCCGCCGCTGAGCAGCCACTGCATGGTCTCGGCCTGCGCCTCCTCGGCACCGAGCGGCAGCGCGTACGGGTACTTCACACCGTTCGCCTTGAGCGCCTCGGCGTCGGCGGCCAGTTCCTTCCAGGAGGTCGGCGGGGTGAGGCCGGCGTCCTCGAAGAGGGACTTGTTGTAGAAGAGCAGGCGCGTGGAGGAGGCGAACGGGATGCCGTACTGGACGCCGTTCACCTGCCCCGCGTCCGCGAGCTGCGAGACGAAGTCGGCCTGGACGGGGATGGAGAGCAGTTCGTCGGCCTCGTAGAGAAGGCCCTTCGCGGCGTAGTCGGCATACGCGCCGATCTGCGCGATGTCCGGCGCCTCCCCGGCGTCGACCATCTTCTTGACCTTGGCGTCGACGTCGTTCCAGGAGTACACGGTGACGTCGATCTGCACGCCGTCGTGCTGCTCCTCGTACTCCTTGGCGAGCCTGTCCCAGTACTTCTGGGAACTGTTCGCCGCACTGTCCCCGTAGTCCGCGGCGACCAGCTTCAGCGTCACCTCGTCCGAACCACCAGTCAGCCCACAGCCGCCCAGAACCGCCGACAGGCCCAGCGCGGACACCGCCGCAATCGTTCCCGTACGCCTACGCCGCTGCACGCAAAACCGCCCCACACCCATATTCGAAACTTTCGAAACGTCATACATATTGCCCCCATAAGGTCTACACCACGTAAGTGGACTAGACCTCTCGCGGGTATGCAAGACACACTGTTCCCGTGAGACATGTCATCGCCCTCGATGTGGGCGGCACCGGGATGAAGGCCGCCCTGGCGGCAGCGAGCGGCGAGCTGCTCCATCAGGCCCGCCGCCCGACCGGGCGCGAGCGCGGGCCGGACGCGGTCGTCGAGGGCATCCTCGACTTCGCCGGCGAGCTGCGCGCGTACGGCGAAGAGCGCTTCGGCGAGCCCGCGGCAGCCGCCGGCATCGCCGTCCCCGGCATCGTCGACGAGGAGCAGGGCGTCGCCGCCTACTCGGCCAACCTGGGCTGGCGTGACGTACCCCTGCGGCGGCTGCTCGCCGAACGGCTCGGCGGCGTCCCGGTCGCCCTCGGCCACGACGTGCGCACCGGCGGTCTCGCGGAGGGCCGGATCGGCGCCGGCAAGGGTGCCGACCGTTTCCTGTTCGTGCCGCTCGGCACCGGGATAGCCGGCGCCATCGGCATCGACGGCCGGGTGGAGGCGGGCGCGCACGGCTTCGCGGGCGAGATCGGCCACATCGTCGTACGGCCCGGCGGAGCGCCGTGTCCGTGCGGGCAGCGCGGCTGCCTGGAGCGGTTCGCTTCCGCGGCGGCGGTGAGCGAGGCGTGGGCCGCCGCGTGCGGAGACCCGGAGGCGGATGCGGCGGACTGCGCGAAGGCCGTCGCGTCCGGCGATCCGAACGCCGTACGGGTCTGGCACGAGGCCGTGGACGCCCTGGCCGACGGCCTGGTCACCGCCCTCACCCTGCTGGACCCGCGCACCCTGATCATCGGTGGCGGCCTGGCGGAGGCGGGGGAAACCTTGTTCACACCGCTGAGGGAGGCCGTCCGGCGCCGGGTGACCTTCCAGAAGCTGCCGTCCATCGTCCCCGCGGCCCTGGGCGACACCGCCGGATGCCTGGGTGCCGGCCTCCTGGCCTGGGATCTCCTCGACCGAACCGACCGTACGGAGGTAACTCCCTGATGGCAGCCGACCTAGGGGCGCGGGACAGCGCTGAATCTGCGGCTACCGCCGCGCGGGCGCGACAAGCCACAACGAGCCCGCAGCCCGCAGCCCGCAAGGTGCCCCTCGTCCTCTCCGGCGCCGACGTGGTCATGCCGACGGGAACCCGCAAACAGGGCCAAGTGATCGTCGACGGCACCCGCATCGCCGGCACGGCCCCGGAGAACGCCCACCGCATCGACCTCACCGGCCACTGGCTCCTGCCAGGGTTCGTGGACATCCACAACCACGGCGGAGGCGGAGCCTCGTTCACCTCGGGCACCGCAGACGACGTGGTCACCGGCATCCACACCCACCGCCTGCACGGCACCACCACCCTCGTCGCCTCCACCGTCACCGGCGACATGGACTTCCTCACCCGCCGCGCGGGCCTGCTGTCCGAGCTGGCCGAGCAGGGCGACATCGCCGGCATCCACTTCGAGGGCCCCTTCATCTCCCCGTGCCGCAAGGGCGCGCACTCCGAGGAACTGCTGCGCGACCCTGACCCGGCGGACGTGCGCAAGCTGATCGACGCGGCGCGCGGCCACGCGACGATGGTCACGCTCGCCACCGAACTGCCGGGCGGCCTCGACTCCGTACGGCTGCTCGCCGAGCACGGCGTGATCGCCGCGATCGGGCACACGGACGCGACGTACGAGCAGACGGTGGAGGCGATCGAGGCGGGCGCGACGGTCGCCACGCACCTCTTCAACGCGATGCCGCCGCTGGGCCACCGCGAGCCGGGCCCGATCGCGGCCCTGCTGGAGGACGAGCGGGTGACCGTCGAGCTGATCAACGACGGCACGCATCTGCACCCGGCGGCGCTGGAGCTGGCGTTCCGTCACGCGGGTGCGGACCGGGTCGCGTTCATCACGGACGCGATGGACGCGGCCGGCTTCGGCGACGGCCGCTACATGCTCGGCCCGCTGGAGGTGGAGGTCGCCGACGGTGTGGCACGCCTCGTCGAGGGCGGCTCGATCGCGGGCTCGACCCTCACGCTGGACCGGGCCTTCAAGCGGGCGGTGACGATCGACCGGCTGCCGGTCGAGGACGCGGTGGCGGCCCTGTCCGCCAACCCGGCCAAGCTGCTCGGCCGCTACGACCGCATCGGCTCCCTGGAGCCCGGCAAGGACGCCGACCTGGTGGTCCTGGACGCCGACTTCGACCTCAAGGGCGTGATGCGCCGGGGCGAATGGGTGGTGGATCCACAACTGGGGTGATCTGTCCTGCTGTTGAGGGCGGTGGTTGTCCTGCCAGACTGGGACGGCCGCCGCCCTTTTGGCATGATCGGCAGCTGCCGGCAGGAACAACCGGCAGACGGACGGCGCACGCATGCTGAACTCTTCGGGGGAGGTCGAGTACAGGTGATCCTCACTGTCACTCTGAACACCGCTCTCGACATCACCTATCGCGTACGGTCCCTGCGGCCCCACGCCTCCCACCGTGTCTCCGAGGTGACCGAACGCCCCGGCGGCAAGGGCCTGAACGTGGCCCGGGTGCTGGCGGCCCTCGGCCACGAGGTGACGGTCACGGGATTCACGGGCGGGGCGACGGGCCGGGTGGTCCAAGACCTGCTCACGGCCACGCCGGCCGTGGTGGACGCGCTGGTCCCGGCGACGGGGGCGACCCGCCGGACGATCGCCGTGGTGGACGAGCTCACCGGCGACACGACCCAGCTCAACGAACCCGGCCCGACGATCACGCCCGCCGAGTGGTCCGCCTTCCAGGAGGCCTACGAGGACCTCCTCGCCTCGGCCTCCACGGTGGCCCTGTGCGGCAGCCTGCCACCGGGCGTACCGGTCGGGGCGTACGCCGGCCTGGTCCGGGCCGCGAGGACCGCGGGCGTCCCCGTCCTGCTGGACACCAGCGGCGAGGCCCTGCGCCGGGGCGTCGCCGCCCGCCCGGACATCATCAAGCCCAACGCCGACGAACTGGCCGAACTCACCGGCTCCCACGACCCGCTGCGCGCCACCCAGGACGCCCGCCGCCGAGGCGCCCGCACGGTGGTCGCCTCCCTCGGCAGGTCAGGCCTCCTGGCCGTCACCCCGGAAGGCCGCTGGCAAGCCACCCCACCAACCCGCCTCCACGGCAACCCGACCGGCGCGGGCGACGCGGCGGTTGCGGGCCTGCTGTCGGGATTGGTGGAACGCCTCCCCTGGCCGGACCGCCTGACCCGCGCGACGGCGCTCAGCGCGGCGAGCGTGGTGGCACCGGTGGCGGGGGAGTTCGACCGGAGGGCTTATGAGGAGTTGCTGGGGCGGGTGGCGGTGACCGGGGAGGTCACCGCCGCGTGATCAGGAGCTGGACTTGACCCAGCCCTTCACCAGCCACATCTGGTCGAGCAGGGCGTCGCACTGGTTGCCCTGCTCGCAGGACACCTTGATCGTGTTCGTGCCCTTGTTGAGCTGGACGTAGTTGTAGGTCTTCGTCCAGCCCTTTTCGTAGTCGCCCTCGGGGCCGCCCGCCCAGTTCTTGAGGTCGACCGGGGTGTTGGCGGCCGTGCCGTTGACCGTGAGGGTGGCGTTCTGGTCCTTGCCCGGGACGCTGTAGCCGACGAAGACGGTGTACTTGCCGGACTTCGGGATCCCGTCCACGTTCCAGCTGACCGAGGAGCCGACCGCGTTGAACCCGGAGACGTAGACGCCGCCGTCCGCCCTGGCGCCCTTGATGTCGGACGCGGTGGTGGCACCGCCGGCGAGGGCCAGCGCCTTGGCGTCGATCGTCGGCAGGTCGTCCTCGGCCGCCTGGCTGTTGCTGTTCGACGGGCTCGGCGCGCTGCTCTCCTGGGACTGCGTCGGGGTCGACCCCGTGTCGCCCCCCGCGTCGTCCTTCTCGCCGTCGCCGCCCAGCATGGCCACGCTGATGCCGATGACGACCGCCGCGACGACCGCGATGGCGCCGATCAGCAGGCCCTTGGTGTTGGGGCCGCCGCGGCCGCCCGAGCCGTGGCCGCCGCTGTAGGACGACTGCTGGCTGGCCGTGGTCACGCCGCCGGGGTGTGTCTCCGGTGCCGCGTAGTGCGCGTTCGGCTGGCCGTACGTGCCCTGCTGTTGCGGTATCTGGCCGTACGCGGCCGTGGGGGCCTGCTGGCCGTACTGCCGCTGTCCGACCGGGCGCACACGGTTCACCGAACCCGGGTAGCCGTAGCCCCCGCCACCGGACGGCGGCTGGGCGCCGTTGGCCTGCCCGTCGGCGTAGAGGTAGCCGAACGGGTCGTCGTCCTCGGGCGTGCTGGCGCCGTTGTTGCCGGACGTCATCCCTTGGTACTCCTCACCAGGTGCGGGCGGATGCGATGCGTATGGTCAGAATGGCGAGCCTACCCGCTCCTGATGGCCCAAACGGGTGACTCGGATCGCATCAGCTCGCTGACCTGGCAGTTACCCGGCGCGTCTGTGTTGTTTGGGACGAGATCGTTTCTCTACGTACATCCGCTCGTCGGCAGACTTCAACACTTCGTCCGCGGTCATTCCGCAGTGTGCCCACCCGATGCCGAAGCTGGCGCCCACGCGGACCGCCCGCCCTTCGGCGCGGATCGGCTGGATGATCTCGTTGCGCAGACGTACCGCGAGGTCCTGGGCGTCCGCCTTGCCGAGCCCGTCGGCGAGGATCACGAACTCGTCGCCGCCGAGCCGGGCCACGGTGTCGCCGTCGCGGACCTGGCGGGACAGCCGCCTCGCCACCTCGATGAGAACTGCGTCACCCGCGTTGTGCCCGAACCGGTCGTTGATCGACTTGAAGCCGTCGAGGTCGCAGAAGAGCACCGCGAGCCCCTTGGCACCGTCGTCCCGCTCCCCCTCGACCGGCGCGACGGTGTGGACATGGTGGTCGTAGGCGTCGAACGCCGCCACCGCCGGCCGGAAGTCGAAGCCGTGACCGTTGGCGTCGTAGGCCGGGTGGCCGTAGGCCGCGTCGACCGACTCCAGGGCGGCGCCCGGGTGCGTGGAGCGCTGGCACAGCCGCGAGGCGAGCCGGGAACGCAGCTCGGCGGAGTTCGGCAGCCCGGTGAGCGAGTCGTGCGAGGCGCGGTGGGCGAGCTGCAGCTCGCGGCGCTTGCGCTCCTCGATGTCCTCGACGTGGGTGAGCAGGAAGCGGGGGCCGTCGGCGGCGTCGGCGACCACGCTGTTGCGCAGCGAGACCCATACATACGTGCCGTCGCGGCGGATGAGCCGGAGCTCCGCCCGGCCCCCCTCGGCGGACGTACGCAGCAGCGTGCCGATGTCCTCGGGGTGGACGAGGTCGGAGAAGGCGTAGCGGCGCATCGCGGAGGCGGGGCGGCCAAGGAGGCGGCACAGCGCGTCGTTGGTGCGCAGGATCCGGCCGTGCTGGTCGCCGCCCATCTCGGCGATGGCCATGCCGGACGGGGCGTACTCGAAGGCCTGCCTGAAGCTTTCCTCACTGGCACGCAGGGCCTGCTGCTCGCGCTCCAGCCGGACCAGCGCCCGCTGCATATTCGCGCGTAGACGTGCGTTGCTGATGGCGATCGCCGCCTGGAACGCGTACATCTGGAGCGCCTCGCGCCCCCACGCGCCCGGCAGCCGCCCGTTGCGGGGCCGGTCCACGGACAGGACCCCGATCAGCTCACCGCACGCGCTGCCCTGCACGCCGGGCGTGTACATCGGGGCGAAAAGACGGTCCGAGGGGTGCCACTCGTCCTCGAAGCGGGGCGCGGGACCGTCGGTGTACCACTGCGGGACGTCGTCGTCGTCGAGTATCCAGCCCTCGGTGTGCGGGATGAAGACCAGGTCGCCCCAGCGCTCACCCATGCTCAGCCGGCGCTCCCAGGAGTCCCGGGAGCCGACACGGCCGGTGATGAGGGCCTCGGCGGCGGGGTTGCCGGAGAAGGCGGCGACGACGAGATCGCCGTCGGGGCGTACGAGGTTGACGCACGCGAGCTCGTAGCCGAGGCCGTTGACGACACCGTCGGCGACGGTCTGCAGCGTGTCCGCCAGGCTGCGGGCCGTGTTCATGTCAGCCATGACCTGGTGCAGTTGCCGCAGGGTCGCAAGACGGACATACGGCTCCGACTCGGTCTCCATGCTCGCCCTCCCCCCGAGACCTCGCAGCGAATCAAGGGTTCTACTTCGGCGTAACTTCCCTTGCTAGTTCCCCGCCACTGAATCACAGCGCGCTGCTCACTCGGTACACAGGGTCAACAATTAATGGCCCTTGTGACTCAAGTCACAGGCAAACGTGAACAATTGAGCGGTGTTTCTGCGTTTTTCCTGTGCGTTTACTGAACGCAAACTTTGTGCGTGTGTGGAGATGCCACGAAACGGTCTTGATCAGGTACGTCAGTCGTCCGTCCATGGTCCTAGGACCACGTCCCGGTCCGTTCTCGGGCGAAGGCCCGATGCCGGGTGCGCAGTGCCGACATTAGCGTTTTCGGCGTGCCGAACACTTCACCGCCCGCGCCGCCCGTGACCGCCGTCCTCCCCGCCTCGCGCAGCGCCGCCGGGCATGCTGAGGGAGTGAGCAACGACGAGTTCCGTGCCGCCATGTCGCGGCTGGCCGCCGGTGTGGTCCTGGTGACCGCCCTGGAGCCGCCGCTGGACCCGGACGACCCGCACGCACCCGTCGGCGAGGACGTCGGCATGACGGCCACGGCGTTCATGTCAGTGTCCCTGGACCCGCCGTTGGTCCTGGTCAGCGTGCGCGAGGGGTCCCGCATGGACGACCTGCTCGACGAGCAGCCGCTGTGGGCGGTATCGGTCCTCGCCGAGAGCCAGCGCCACATCGCCGGCCGCTTCGCCATGAAGGGCCGCGTCAGCGACCGCCTGCTGTTCGCCGACATCCCGTACGTCCGCGGCGAGGAGACCGGCGCCCCGCTCGTGGGCGGCGCCCTGGCCACCCTGGAGTGCCGCACCGAGCAGCGCGTGACGGCAGGCGACCACACTCTGGTGATCGGCCGCGTCCTGTCGGCCTCTCTGCCGAGTGCGAACGGGGGGCCGCTTACGTATTTCCGGGGCCGTTACCGGCAGTTGGGATGATCAGCGGACGGGACCGTTCGCAATTCCATGGCGGGGAACTGATCATCCGCCTTACGGTGCCGGGATGACGTCGACCACTTCCGCGCCGCGCCTCGAAGAAATCACACCCGCGAACTTCGAGGCCGCCACCGGCATACGCGTTCGCCCTGAACAGGAATTCGCGGTCTCGCCGGTGATGCAGTCCCTGGCCGAGGCGTACGCCCACCCCGCGGGCGTCGCCTGGCCCCGCCTGATCGTCGACGGCGGCCGCCCGGTGGGGTTCCTGATGGCCTTCTTCGACATCGACTGGCGCGGCGACGGCAGCCTCCTGCGCTCCGGGCTGTGGCGGCTGAACATCGCCGCGGACGAACAGGGCCGGGGGTACGGCCGGTTCGCGGTCGAGTCGGTGGCCGCGGAGCTCCGCCGCCGGGGCGACAGGCAGCTGTACGTCACCTGGCACCCCGGCGAGAACGGCCCTGAGGGCTTCTATCTGAGCCTCGGCTTCCGCCCCAACGGCGAGACGAGCGAGGGCGAGACGGTGGGCGTGCTGGAGCTGGACCGCACCGGCACCGCGCCGGCTGGATCGGCCTGAGGTCGAGCCGGGACACCCGCTCGGGGTCCGTCACGATGTCGATCACGGCGATCCGGTCCCGTACGCACGCAAACCGCAGGGCCCGTTCCACCCGCCCGTCGGCCGACACGACGGCCCCCGCCGCACCCAGGTCGGCCCCGGTCACGTCGGCGCCCTGCACCCGGCGCCGGGCCCGGCCGGCAAGCTGCCGCGCCGCGGCGGGCGTACGGTCCACGACGTCCGCGACCTCCTCGAACGGCACCTCGAACAGGTCATGCAGCACGAACGCCAGCCGCTCGGCGGGCGTCAGGGTGTCCAGCACGACCACCAGGGCGACGCCCACCGAGTCGGCGAGGAGCGCGTCCTGCTCGTCAGCCACCCCCGAGATTGTCGATACGGGCGGTATCGGACCGGCTCACCCGAGACCACGCCTCCTGCACCGCGTCCCCGGCCTCGACGACCGACCCGAGCATCCGGTGAGCCACGGCCGCCGCAGTCCGTCGTCGCAGTCCGTCGTCACCGCGCTGACGGATGGAGGGACGGCGACGTGACGGCGACAGCGGGTGAGGCGACGGCTGCTTCGGGTGCGGGCGCGAGCACGGCGACCGGGGTGGCGATTGCGGCGACGATGGCGAGGACGGCGACAGCGCGCAGGGTCCACTTCAGCACGATGAGGATCCAATCCGGACGGTGACGGTATGCGCCTCGATCGTCGCCACCGATCCGGTGTCCGCGGATCGTCCGAAGGTCGCGACCGTCTCCCCCGCATGGCGGAGGTGACAGGCGGCGCCGACCGGACTACGTCCAGCCCCGCCCCGTTCGCCCCCGCTTGGTCTCCGAGCGCTGCTTCTTCTCCCTCAGCCGGCGTTCGTTGATGCCGCGGGGGATGCGGGTCGGTGTGCGCGGCTTCGGTGGCGGGGCCGTCGCCTCGGCGAGGAGGGCGGCGAGGCGGACGGCGGCGGTCTCGCGGTTGCGCCACTGGGAGCGGTGCTCGGAGGAGCGGACGGTGAGGACACCGTCGACGAGGCGCGAGGCCAGCCGCTCCAGCGCCCGCTGCTTCCACACCTCGGGCAGCGCGGCCGTGCTCGCCAGGTCGAACCGCAGCTCGACCTGGGAGTCACTGGTGTTGACGTGCTGGCCCCCGGGGCCGCTCGATCGCGAGAAACGCCACATGAGCTCGGCCTCGGGCAGGGAGACGGAGCCACGGATGACGTACGGACCAGACATGCCGTACATGTTCCCGCTTCTGTCCGGTCCACGTCACGCGAATATCCCCTACGGGTGCTCTTTGGCAAAGAAAGTAAAGACACCTGGAACTTGAGGTACCCCTCTCCGCGTTCATAGGGGTAGCTGTAGCTTCTAGCCGTACCGCAACGAGGGAAGGGACTCCCAACAATGGCTGTAAGCCTGTCCAAGGGTGGCAACGTCTCGCTCACCAAGGAGGCACCGGGCCTGACCGCCGTCACCGTGGGCCTCGGCTGGGACGTCCGCACCACCACCGGCACGGACTTCGACCTCGACGCCTCGGCGATCGCGGTCAACCCCACGGGCAAGGTCTACTCGGACGGACACTTCGTCTTCTTCAACAACAAGCAGACCCCGGACCAGACCATCGTCCACACCGGTGACAACCGCACCGGCGAGGGCGCGGGCGACGACGAGGCGATCAACGTCAACCTGGCCGGCCTCCCGGCCGACGTCGACAAGATCGTCTTCCCGGTCTCGATCTACGACGCGGAGAACCGCTCGCAGAACTTCGGCCAGGTCCGCAACGCCTACATCCGCATCGTCAACCAGGCCGGCGGGGCCGAGATCGCCCGCTACGACCTGTCCGAGGACGCGGCCACCGAGACCGCCATGGTCTTCGGCGAGCTCTACCGCAACGGCGCCGAGTGGAAGTTCCGCGCCGTCGGCCAGGGCTACGCCTCGGGCCTGGTGGGCATCGCGCAGGACTTCGGCGTGAACGTCTGACGGACGCCTCGCTGTGCAGGAACCCCTGGCTTCGGCCGGGGGTTCCGGCGTTCAGGGACTTCGGTCGTCCAGCGCCTCGATCGTCCAAGGCCGCCTCGATCATCCCCGTCTTCGATCGTTCATGTCTTCGATAGGTTGCCCCACGTGATCCTCGACCCGCTCCCCCTCAGCCCCGACCACGACATCCCGGCCCCGCTCCTCACCGAACTCACCGCGCTGTACGCCTCCAACCGTGAGTTCCACGCGCTCAGCGGCGAGTTCCCGGACCCGGACGACGTACGGCCCGAGCAGGTGGCGGCCGCGCTGGCCGACGAGTTGGCCAACCCTGACGTGGAGGTCCTGCTGGCCCGCAGTGCAGGGCAGCTGGTCGGGATCGTGATCACGCTCGGCCGGCACCCGGACCCGTCCGACCCCGATCCGTGGATCGGCCTGCTGATGGTGGACGCGAGCGCCCAACGCCAGGGGCACGGACGCCGCTTGGCCGCCCTCGTCGAGGACCGCCTGCGCGCCGCGGGCCGTACGGCCGTACGCCTCGCCGTCCTCGACAACAACCCCGGCGCCATCGCCTTCTGGACCGCCCTCGACTACGAGGTCATCGGCTACGGCGAGGACCTCCAGCTCGGCCGCGCCTGCACGGTCCTGCGCAAGCCGCTCATCGATCCCGACAGCGCCCCGCGCACCCCGCGCCAGGCCGCCCGAGTCGCCGTACTCGACCCGGAGGGCTCGGTCTTCATGTTCCGGTACGACAACGTCGAGGTCGGTGTCCACTGGGCCCTGCCCGGCGGCGGCCTGGAGGAGGACGAGACACCCGAGGAGGGCGCCCTGCGCGAGCTGCGCGAGGAGACCGGCTGGACCGACCTCGAATTGGGCCCCCTGCTCTGCACCTGGGAGCACGATTTCACCCACTCCGGCACCCCGGTCCGCCAACACGAGCACATCTACGTCACCCGTGGCCCGCACCGGGACCCGACCGGCCCCGGCCTCCCCGCAGCCCACGCCGCCGACGGCATCCTCACCTGGCAGTGGTGGACCCGAGCAGACCTCGCCAAGGCCCCGGAACCCCTGTGGCCCCCGGACCTGGCCCGTCTGCTGGACGAGTGGGAAGCGGGCGGGGAGGCCTGAACCGGCGTGGACTGGACGCCCCTGGCAGGCACCGCCCTCGGCGCGTTCGTCGGCATCGGCTCGACGCTGCTCGCGGACCGCGCCCGCTGGCGCCGGGACCTGACCGACCGGACCCGGCAGGAACGCCGCCAGATCTATGTGACGGTCCTGACGAAGTACCGCCTGGCCTACGAGGCCATGCACGCGGCGGCGGTCACCGGCCGCGACCAGGCGGACGCGGCGCGGGAGACGGCCGTACGGGAGGCGTTCAGGTCCTCCGGCTGCGACGAGGCCCGTGAGACCGCCCTGATCTGCGCGCCGCAGGAGATGTCCGACCTGCTCGAGACCGTCTACGCGACCCTGCGGGACCTCCAGGACGCGTTCGCAGCCGGTGATCCACCGCTCGACTCACCGCAGTTGCAGGAGCGGCGGCTCAAGCACGCGGAGGCGATATGGGCGGCCCGTGCGGCGATGCGGCGGGATCTGGAGCGGGGATCCTGAGCAGCCGTCGCAACGGGACGGCGGGCCGACGGGCCGGCGTCACGGTTGCTCGGGCTTTCCGTCCCCGTACAGCCAGTCCTCCCAGACGGACGTGAAGTCCTCGTCCGGGGCCGTCTTCTCCACGTACGCGGTGAAGTCCCCGGTGTCCGCGTTCCCGTGCCGGTGTTCGGCCGTCCAGCCCTGGACGATGTCGTAGAAGGTGTCGTCGCCGACGGCCTGGCGGATCTTGTGGAGCACCATCGCGCCACGCTGGTAGACCGGTTCACCGGAGATGTGCGCGGCGCTCCTGGGCTTGGCGGGCGGGAAGGACCAGAGGTCCTCGTACTCGTCCTCGCCGTGGTCGTACAGGGCGTCGAAGGTCTCCTGCGCACTGTCGCCGCCGTTGTCTTCCTGCCACAGCCACTCCGCGTACGTGGCGAAGCCCTCGTTCAGCCACATGTCCCGCCAGCTCTCCGGCGTCACGGAGTTCCCGAACCACTGGTGGGCCAGCTCGTGGACGAGCAGTTCGGTGCCGGGGGCGCCGGGAAAGACGGGCCGGTTCTGGGTCTCCAGGGCGTAGGCGGAGGCGTTCTCGCGGGCGACGATCGCGCCGGTGGAGGAGAAGGGGTAGGGACCGAAGTTGTACTCGGCCCACTCCACGATCTCGGGGAGCCGGGCCAGGACTTCACGGCTGGAGCGGGCCTGGGAGGGGGCGACGGCGGTGTAGACGGGCAGCGCGCTGCCGGCCGCGCCCGGCACGCTGGAGCGGCGGATGTCGTAGTCCCCGATGGCGAGCGTGGCCACGTAACTCGCCATCGGCTCGGCGGCGCGCCAGTGGAACGTCGTACGGCCGCCGCCGGTGGTCCGCTCGGCCAACTCACCGTTGGAGACCACCTGGAGCCCCTTGGGGACGGTCACCGCGATGTCGTACGACGCCTTGTCGGACGGGTGGTGGTTGCCGGGGAACCACGCCATGGACCCCGTCGGCTCGCCGAGCGCGAGCGCACCGTCGGCGGTGGGGAGCCACCCCTCCTCCGAGCCGTCCGGGTCGGTGATGGTCTGCGGGGTGCCGGAGTAGCGGACGGTGAGCCGGAAGGTCTCGCCCTCGCCGAGCTCGTCGCGCGGCCGGACGACGACCTCCTGGCCGCTACGGCTCCAGCGGGCACGCTCGCCCTCCACCGTGACCCGCTCGACGTCCATGCCCTTCAGATCGAGGTCGAAGGCGGAGAGGTCCTTGCCGGCACGTGCGGTGATCTCGGCGGTGCCGGTGAGGCGGCGGTCGTCGGGGTCGTAGGCGAGGTCGAGGTCGTAGTGCGTGACGTCGTAGCCGCCGTTGCCGGCCTTGGGGAAGTACGGGTCGCGCACACCGGAAGCACCGGGGGTGCCGTGGACGCCGCCGCACGCGGTGAGCACGAGGGCGAGCACACCACAGGCGATGGCCGGAACAACAGGCACGGAACGGGACACACCAGTGATCCTATGAGCGCGGACCACACCACCGTCACCTCGGCGCACAGCCCCGCCCCACGACACCGCCCGGCCCGCCTGCCAGCACCACCCGAGCCAGAACACCGCCAGCCCGCATGCCTGCACCAGCCGGGCCAGAACACCCCCGCCCCCGCCCGCGCCCGAACCGCGCAGCCGCCCCACCTCGCAACCACGCCCCGCGCCGACCCGTGACACCATCACCCCCGTGCTCGACATCGGCTACGCCCTCTCCAACCGCTTCCCGGACCCCCCGCAGACGGACTACCGTCGCGCGGACGTCCGTGCCCTCCGCCACGATCTGTTCTGCGGCGACGTCTACCTCGCCGACACCAAGGCGGACCGGGAGTTGTCCACAGCCTGGGGATGGGTGCCGGTGCTCGACTTCGCCTGGGCCCTGTGCGACATCGCGGAGCTGCTGGACCAGGACCCGGCCGGCTCCCGCGCCGCCCGCCCCCAGCACGCGGAACTGGACTTCACCGAGTCCACCGACCGCATGCTGTTCGAGCGCCGCTTCGGCTGGGTCGACATCGAGGCCGACTGGATGCGGGCGGAGGAACCCCCGCTGACCTTCTCGCACGCCGAACTGCGCCGCGAGGCCCGCGACTTCCTGCATGACCTGATCGCCGACCTGATCGACCTGCACGAGGACCTGGCCGAGAACCCGGCGATCTGGACCCTCCAGGCCCGCTTTCCCAGGCAGGCGTAGCCCAGCCGGCCGACGGACACGGACAACGAAGGAGCCCCATCCCGAACAACGTGGGATGGGGCTCCTGATCCGAGCGCCGGGCAGGCCTTGCACCTGCATCTCCCCGCAGGAAGCGGGACGTCTTTCCTTGGACCACCAACGCAACACCGACCACCGCGAGTTCCGGCGACCAGCTCGAGATTGATCATACCGCAGGCGCCCGTGCACCGCACACCGGCGTCCGGCCACCAGCCCCCTGATCGCCCCGCGCCCCCCTGGACCCCGGGCCCCTCGCCCTACTCGTCAGCCTCCACCCGCACCCCCACCGCCGCCGCCAGCACCGGCGCCAGATCCAGCAGCTGCGAAGGGCTGATCACCGCCCCGGCCAACCGCTCCACCCCCCGCGTGATGTCCAGCTCGCCCGCCCTGCGCAGGTCCACGTCCGTCAGGGTCACCCCGGTGAGGTCCGCCCCCTTCAGCGCGCAGTCCACGAACTCCACCCGCTCCAGCCGGGCACCCCCGAAGTCCGGCTCGACCAGGACGCACCCCTCGAAGACGACGTCTCTGAGCTTGGCCTTGCGCAGGTTCAGGTAGTCGATCTTGCCGCCGCGGATCACGACCCGCTCCAGCACCGCCCCGTGCAGCTGCACCCCGCCCAGCCGGGCGTCCACCAGTTCCACATCGCGCAGGGTCGACTCGGCGAGGTCGGTCCCGACACCGCGCGGGCCCGTGAGGACCGAGTCGAGGATGCGGGCGTGGTGCAGTCTCGTCTCGTCCAGGGCGCAGCCCCGCAGCGCGCAGTCCATGAAGCGGGCGCCCCCGCCGTCCTGTCCGGTGAGGTCCTCCTCCCGGAACTCCAGGCCGTCGTAGTCCCCGTCCGGCTCCAACTCCCCGTCCCGGAACGGCTCCAGCCGCGGCAGCCGCACCTCGGGCCGCCGCGCGCGCTTCACGCCGCCGCCCCTGCCCGGACCGCCCGCCCCGCCGGAACCGCCGCCCGCACCCATCGCTCGCCTCGCCATGCCCCCATGCTGCACCCCACCACTGACAATCCCTCCGACCTGCGCCGACACCCCGCCGACCCCGCCCGGGCCCCGCACCCCCACCACCCCCATGTCACATTCCGCGCGCCCAGGACCGTCGTACTCACAGAACAGGGAAGCAAGGCCACCCCGAGCACGAGGGAGACCCCCAGCCATGCACCGCATCACCGTCATCGGCGGCGGCTTCGCCGGACTCACCGCGGCCATCACCGCCGCCGAGGCGGGCGCCAAGGTCACCGTGTACGAAGCCCACCACACCCTCGGCGGGCGGGCGCGGACCGCCGAGGGGCCGTACCGGACGAACGAAGGACCGCACGCCCTCTACAGCGGAGGCCCGCACTGGGCCTGGCTCAAGCAGCGGGACCTCATCGGGCCGCTCGCGCCGATCCCGCCCCTGGAGGCGGCCCGGCTGCGGCTGCGGCACCGGGGCGTCCTGCGCCGGACTCCGCCGTTCGCCATGCTGAAGCTGCTGCGGCGGGGCCTGCCGCAGGCGCCCGTGGACGTCGACTTCATGACCTGGGCCACCGGCATCGCCGGCGACGAGGGCGCCCGTGCCGCCGCGCACTACTCCGCCGTCGCGCTGTTCCACCACGACCCCGGCGCCCTGTCGGCCGCGTTCGTGCAGGAACGGCTGCGCCGGGCCACCAAGTTGCCGCCGGAGGCGCACTACCCGCGCGGCGGCTGGGCGACCATGATCGACCGGATGGCGGCCCGGGCGTGGAACCTCGGGGTGCGGATGGAGACCCTCTCCCGCATCGACAGCCTCGACGACCTGACGACCGACGCGCCCGTCGTCGTCGCGACCTCCCTCGACGCCGCCCGCCGCCTCCTCGGCGACGACTCGCTGACGTGGACCAGCGGGCGTACGGCACTCATCGACCTCGCCGTGCGCACCCGGCGCGGGGACGCCTTCGCCGTCTCCGATCTCGACGGGACGGGGTGGCTGGAGCGGTTCACCGCGCAGGACCGGTCGCTGGCGCCGACCGGTGAGCAGCTGATCCAGGGGCAGATCCCGATCGCCCCGCACGAGAGCAGGGCCGCCGGCATCGAGCGCGCCGAGCAGCTCCTCGACCTCGGTTTCCCCGGCTGGCGCGAGCGGGTCACCTGGCGGCGCGAGTCCGTGGCGAGCGGCCGTACCGGCGCCGTCGACCTGCCCGGCACCAGCTGGCGCGACCGTCCGGCCGTCGACCGGGGCGACGGGCTCTACCTGGCGGGTGACCAGGTCGCCGCTCCCGGCGTCCTGTCCGAGGTCTCCTTCAACAGCGCGCTCGCGGCCGTCTCCCTGGCCCTCGGCCGGAACGCCCTTGACCTCAAGCAAGCTTGAGGTTGAAGGCTGGCTTCTCGACAGCTTCCGAGCACATGGCCCGTCCACGTGGCCCGTCTCCTGGGGGATCTTGATGCACGCCATCCGACTGCACACCTTCGGCCCGGCCGAGAACCTCGCCCACGAGCAGGTCGCCGATCCCGTGCCAGGCCCCGGCCAGGTCCGGATCGCCGTGGCGGCGGCCGGCGTCCACCTGCTCGACACGGCCCTGCGCCAGGGCATCCAGGGCCCGGCGCCCGAGCCGCCGGCGCTGCCCACGATCCCCGGCCGTGAGGTCGCCGGAGTCATCGAGTCCCTCGGTGAGGGCGTCGCGCGGCTCTGGCTCGGCAAGCGCGTGGTCGCCCACCTCGGATTCGCCCCGGGCGGCTATGCCGAACTCGCCGTCACGGACGTCGACCGCGTCCACGAGATCCCGGAGAACCTCGACTTCGCGGAGGCCGTCGCCATGATCGGCACGGGGCGTACGGCGATGGGGATCCTGCAGTTCGCCGAGCTCGGCCCGGAGGCCGTGGCCCTGGTCCCGGCGGCGGCCGGCGGCATCGGCACGCTGCTCGTGCAGTACGCGAAGAACGCCGGCGCCGTCGTCGTGGGGCTGGCCGGGGGACCGGAGAAGGCGGCCCGGGTACGGGACAACGGCGCCGATCTCGCCGTCGACTACACGGACCCGGCGTGGCCCGGGAAGGTCCGCGCCTTCCTGGGCGGCCGGGGTGCCACGGTCGTCTTCGACGGCGTCGGCGGCGACGTGGCCCGCGAGTGCGTCGCCCTGCTCGCGCCGGGCGGCAGGCACCTCGTCTTCGGCTGGTCCGGCCAAGGCCTGCACGACGGTGAGCCCCACCTGGTCGACGGCGTCTCCGAGAACGTCCTCGGCCCCGCGATGCTGCGCCGGGCCGGCGGCCCCAACCCCGTGCAGACCCTCGAACTGCGCGCTCTCGCCGAGGCCGCCGCGGGCCGACTCACCCCGGCCGTGCAGCGCTTCCCGCTCGCCGAGGCCGCGGCCGCGCACCGCGCCCTCGAAACCCGTGCGACCACCGGAAAGGTGGTGCTGGAGCCGTGACCGGCCACAAGCACTCCCCAGATCGATACGCCCCGAATCATGGTCTTCTGGCCGGGTGACCGTCACCCGAACGGGGGAAACACCCGGGACGTCGACCCCCGCCGCTGGTCGGGTCTGGTGATCATCGCGCTCGCGCAGCTCATCGTCGTCCTGGACGCGACCATCGTGAACATCGCGCTCCCGCCTTCATGCCGGTCTTCGCCACGGCGACGGCCGGCGTGGCACCGCAGGACTCCGGCGTGACCTCCGCGACCATCAACACCTCGCAACAGGTGGGCGGTTCGATCGGTACGGCCCTGCTCAACACCATCGCCACCACCAGCAGCGCCGCCTACATCACCGCCCACCTGACCGACCGGGCCCGGCGGGCCCTGGTCACCAAGGAGGGCATCGTGCACGGCTACACGGTCGCCATCTGGTGGGCCGCCGCCATCATGCTGCTGGCCGGTGTGATCGCGGCCCTGATGGTGACGGCGAAACCCCCGAAGCACGGTGCCGCGCAGGAGGCGCAGATCCCGGAGTCGGTGGCCTGACAGCCGCCCCCGACCGGCCTCCACAAACGGGGGGAGGGGCCCCACCGGACCGCGGAGCCCCTCCCCCACCCACCGCCGCGGCGGCGCCCGTGTCAGTGCCGCCCGGCCACCCGGTCCGCCGCCCGGGCCAGCCGCGACGACTCCCCCGCCCCGCTCACCCGCTCCCGCCGGTCGGCGGCCCGGTAGGTGGCGTACAGGCCCTGCACACCGAGCCACCGGAACGGCTCCGGCTCCCACTTGCGGACCTTGTGCCCGACCCAGGGCAGGTCGATCAGTTCGGTCTGCAGGCCCTGTCCGGAGTCCAGTTGGACGAGATCGCGGAGCGTGCGCGCGGCGAGGTTGGCGGTGGCCACGCCCGAGCCGACGTAGCCGCCCGCCCAGCCGATCCCCGTCGACCGGTCCAGCGTGACGGTGGCGCACCAGTCGCGCGGTACGCCCAGGACGCCCGACCAGGCGTGGTCGACGCGCACCCCGGCCAGTGCCGGGAAGAACCCGACGAGGATCTCCCGCAGGGCCTCGATGGTCTCGGGCTGCGTACGGCCGTCGTTGTCGGTGCGCGAGCCGAAGCGGTACGGCACCCCGCGCCCGCCCAGCGCGATCCGCCCGTCGGCGGTGCGCTGCGCGTACATGTAGGCGTGCGCCATGTCGCCGAGCGTCTCCAGACCCGCCCAGCCCACCGACTCCCACTGCTCCGGCGACAGCGGCTCGGTGGCGATCATCGACGAGTTCATCGGCAGCCAGGTCCGCCGCTGGCCCTTGAGACCCGCCGTGAAGCCCTCGGTGCAGCGCAGGACGTAGGGCGCACGGACGGTGCCGTACGGGGTGACCGCGTGCTTGGGCCGGATCTCCGTGACCGGCGTCAGCTCGTGGATCGTCACGCCCAGCGCCTCGACGGCCGCCGCGAGACCCTTGACCAGCTTGACGGGGTGCAGACGCGCGCCGTGCGGCGTCCACGTCGACCCGACGGCGTCGGCCACCCGGATCCGCTCGGCGGTCTCGCGGGCGCCGTACAGCTCGCGGTCCTTCTCGCCGTACGACAGCTCGTGCGCGTAAAACTCCTTCAGCCGCGCCAACTGGGCCGGCGTACGCGCGACTTCGAGCACCCCGCCCTTGTGGATGCCGGCGTCGATGCCCTCTTCCGCGGCGGCCCGTACGACCTCGTCGACGGTGTCGTTCATGGCGCGCTGCAGCCGTACGGCGGCCTCGTGGCCGTGCAGCTTCGCGTACCGGTCGCGGCCCGCGATGCCGTTGTACAGCCAGCCGCCGTTGCGCCCGGAGGCGCCGTAGCCGCAGAACTTCTGTTCCAGGACGGTGATCCGCAGGAAGGGGACGGCCTTCTTGAGGTAGTACGCCGTCCACAGTCCCGTGTACCCGCCGCCGACGATCACCACGTCCGCGGAGGTGTCCCCCGCGAGCGGCTCACGCACCGAGGGGAGGCCGTCGTGCGCGTACCAGAAGGAGATGGCGCCGTTCACGGCACCGTTGACCGAGCTGCTCATGGGAGGACGTTAATTCGCGTGAGCCGATTCCGGGAGCCCAGTAGGGTCCGCAAAGTGATCGACATTCCTCAGGAGCTCGCCGCATCACAGCAGGAGTACAACGGGGAGGCGGGCCGTGCCTTCATCGCCGGGCTGCCGGACCTGACGGCCGCGTTCCTCGACCGCTGGGACCTGACGGTCGACGGACGGCCGATGCACGGGGTCAGCGCCCTGGTCCTCCCCGTGACCCGCCGGGACGGCACCCGGGCCGTGCTGAAACTGCAACTCCTCGACGAGGAGAGTGAGGGCGAGCCGGTCGCCCTGCGCCTGTGGGACGGCGACGGGGCGGTACGCCTCCTCGACCACGACGAGGCCACCGGCACCATGCTCCTCGAACGCCTCGACTCGTCCCGCATGCTCGCCCACCAGCCGGACATCCACGAGTCGGTCCTGGTCATCGCCCGTCTGCTGGCCCACCTCACGTCCTTCACCGCCCCCACCGGCCTGCGCCGCCTCGGCGACATCGCGCAGGACATGCTGGAGCAGACGCCCGGGGCGCTGGAGTGCATCCCGGACCCGGAGGCCCGCCGTATCGTCGCCGACTGCGCAGCCGCCGTACGCGAAGTCGTCGACGAGCCCGGCGACCGCCTCCTGCACTGGGACCTCCACGACGAGAACGCCCTCGCCTCCGCACGCGCCCCCTGGCTCGCCATCGACCCCAAGCCCCTCGCCGGCGACCCGGGCTTCGAACTGTGGCCCGCCCTCGCCAACCGCTTCGAAGCCGACGACATCCGCTGGCGCTTCGACGCCATGACCGACGTCCTCGGCCTGGACCGGGCACGCGCGCGTGCATGGACGTACGGCCGGCTCCTGCAGAACTCCCTCTGGGACATCGAGGACGGCCGCCCGCTGGACGAGGAGCAACTGGAAATCGCCAGAAGGCTGCGCCCGCCGCGCGGCTGACCGACCGCGGCCCTCAGCTCACCCACGCGGCAGACGCCGCCACCGCCTTCAGTTCCTGGGCGACCGCGTCACCGATCATCTCGGCGTCACCGGCGCGCAGGTGGCTGACGACGGTGAGGGTGTAGGCGTCGGCGGTGTGCACGAGGCAGAGGTTCGCCGTGCCGGGCGGGGACAGCTGCGGCAGGGGAACGATGCGGGCCAGCGGGCGGCCGTGCAAGCGGCTCGGGTTGTCCCGCCACTTGAACGCGGTGCACAGGCTCGTGGTGAGCTCGGGGCGGGCCAGCCGCTCGGCCATCACCCCGGCCAGCCAGGGCACGGTCCGTGCGGCGCCCTTCAGCGCGGGAAGGAACGCGCGGTGGGCGTCGCAGCGGCGGTCGAACCCCGCGACCTCGTCCTGGCACGCCTGCAGCCGCGCCACCGGGGACTCGACGTCGACGGGCAGCGGCATACGTAGTGCGGTGACTCCGTTGCCGAGTTGGCCCGCGTTCTGGCGGGTCCGCAGGTCGACCGGCACGGTGGCGTAGAGCGGGGTCGGTGCCTTCGGCCAGGTCCGCAGGGGCCCGTAGCAGGCGTGGAGGGCACCGGCGTACGCGCTCAGCAGCAGCTCGTTGAGGGTCGCCCCGCGCCCGCCGGCCGGCTGGCGTCGGGCGGCCCGCATCACCTGCGGGTCGAGCTCGACCACGGCCACCGAGGGCCGCAGGTCGGGCACCGCGGGCAGGGGCTGGCCGGGGAACCCGATGCGCCGCAGCTCCCGGTACACCGTGGCGGCTCCGACGCGCGACCGCTGTCGTACGACCGCGGCGGGGTCCGCCCCGGCCGCGACGCCGGCCCGTGGGGTGACGGCGTCGTCCATCAGCAGCCGGAACAGCGTCTCCAGGGATCTGCCGTCCAGCAGCGCGTGATGGGCGAGCAGCACGATGCCCTGCCGCGTGACCAGCAGCCGCCACAGGGGCCGTTCGGGCGGCAGCAGATCGCTGACACCGTCGGTGAGCAGGGACCTCAGGTCCTGCTCGGTGGCGCTGACGTGCACCCCGGGATCGAACGGCCGGGCCGTCCGCCACCGGTGGCCCGACAGCGCGGCCGGCCCGCCGGGACGCCCGAGCACCAGGCTCATCCGGTCCAGCCCGCCCCACCGGTCGCGGACCCGGGACCGCACCTGCGCCAGGTCGAACGGCTCACCGGGAAACACCGCGGCGATACCGATCGTCCCCGGCATCCCGTTGCGCAGGTGCCCTTCCTCGACGGCGGTCAGCCGCATGCTCCACAACCTCTCGTGCTCTCGTGATCAACCGCGGGGTGAGTCGAACACGACGCAGGCGTTGTGACCGCCGAAGGCGAAGCTGTTGCTGAGCACCGGCCCGTCCAGGATCTTGCGCGGCTCACCGGTGACCACGTCCAGTTCGCACCGGGGATCCAGCCGCGTCAGATGGGCGGTCGGAGGCGCGAGCCCTTCCCGCACGGACACTGCCGTGATCACGGCCTCCAGCGCTCCCGCCAGCCCGAGCCCGTGCCCGGTCACGGCCTTGGGCGCGGTGACGGGCACCGCACGGGGACCGAACATGGCGGCGATGGCCTGCGCCTCCGCGAGGTCGTTCAGCTCGGTACCGGTGCCGTGCGCGTTGACGTGGGTGACGGCGTCGGCCGTCGTACCGGCGTCGGCGAGCGCCTGCTCCATGCACGCCCGCGCCCCCGCACCGTCGGGATGCGGTGCCGTGAGGTGGTGGGCGTCGGAGGTACGTCCGTATCCGGTCAGCGTGGCGTAGATCCGGGCGCCCCGCGCGCGGGCGAGGTCCAGCCGCTCCAGCACCAGGAACGCCGCCCCCTCCGCGAGGACGAAACCGCGTCGCCCGATGTCGAACGGCCGTGACGCGGAAGCGGGATCGTCGCACTCGGTGACCATGGCACCGGCCCGCCCGAAGGCCAGCGCGGTCGTGGGCGTCAGCGGGCTGTCATGGCCCCCTGCCACCACCACGTCCGCGCACCCCGCCCGGATCATCTGCATCGCCTCACCCACCGCATGCGTGCCCGAGGCACAGGCCGTGGAGATCGTCAGGCTGGGCCCGGTGATACGGAGGCGGGCACTGACCCAGTACGCGCCCGCGTTGTTCATCAGCCGGGGCGCGTAGAGCACGTCGGGATGCCCGATGCCGTTCTCCTGGCTGATCACCCCGCCGTACCCGGTACCGGTGACCACCGCCCGCCGCCCGGGACCGACATGCAGCCCCCCGGCGTCCTCGACGGCGTCCACGGCCGCGCACACGGCCAGCTGCACCGACCGGTCCGCCCGCCGCACCTCCTTGGGCGCGAGGTAGCCGGTGGGGTCGAAGTCGGTCATCGGGCAGGCGGGGTAGCGGACTGCGCCCTCGTCGTCGAACGCGTGCAGCCGCGTAGCCGAACGGTGCTGTACGAGGCTCTCCCAGAGCGCCGCCGGGCTCGCTCCGGCCCCGCAGCGGACTCCCAGGCCGGTGACGGCGACCGCGGGTCGGCCGGTCATCGGGCGAGGGTGTTGCGGGCGGCAGGGGTACGCATCCGCACGATGAGGTCGGCGACATCCCCCACGGTGGACACCGCGGCCTTGTCGGTCCCCCGCAGGGACACCCCGAACAACTCCTCCGACGCCGCCTCCAGTTCGGTGATGTCCAGGCTGTCGGCTCCCAGGTCGGCGACCAGCCGGGCCTGCGGGACCACCGCCTCCGGCGGCACCGACATCACCCGCGCGCACAGCGGGCGCAGCGCTTCCCATACGTCGCCGTGTTCCGCTACGCCGCCGTGTTCCGCTTCCATGCAACTGCCTCCATCTCCTGGTGCCGTCAGGGCACTGACGGCGTCGCCGTCCGGGCCCATGTCTCGAACTCCGTGACGACCGACTCCGCGAGCCGTCCCGCGTCGTTCGGGCGCAGGTTGCACACCACGGTGAGCGTGAACGCGTCCCCCGCCTGGGCCAGGGTCAGGCTGGCGGTGCCCGGGTACTGCAGGGGCGGCAGCCCGACCGTGCGCACCAGCCGGCGGCCCTGGAAGGTGCTCGGTCCGCCCGGCCACTTCATGGCCGTGGTCGCGGTCGCCGCGAAGCAGGAGTGCCGGCCGCGGCCGGCCAGAAACCTGGTGACCCAGGAGCCCGTCCGCCGAACCGCTTCTGCGGCGGGGAACAGCACGTTCGCGTGGACGGCGGCCCGGTCGGGGACGGTGGCCATCGCGGCCTGACACGCCCGCAGCCGCGCCACGGGACCGTCCACGTCGACGGGCAGCGGCACCCGGACCACCGTGAGGGTGTTCCCGAGTTCCCCCGTGTTCGCCCGACTGCGCAGGTCACACGGTACGGCCGTGTAGACGGGCTCGTCCCGCTGCCGCCACCGCCGCACCGGACCGTACTGCGCCCGCAGCGCCCCGGCCACGGCGCCCACCAGCAGCTCGTTCAGCGTCGCGCCTCGGCCGTCGGCCGGCTGCCTGCGTGCGGATCGGACCGTGTGCGCGGGCAGTTCCGTCACCGCGACCGAGGAGCACGTCTGCCCCGGCGGCCGCATCGGCAGGGCCTGCCCCGCGGCCGTCATCGTCCTGAGCTCGCGGCCCGCCATCAGCAGCCCGGTCCGCGCGAGGGGCACCGACCGGGCCGACTCCCGCGCCGTCACGGGGCCGTCCATCAACGAGCGCAACAGCGTCGCCAGGGAACGCCCGTCCAGCAGCGCGTGCTGGGCCACGAGCGCCAGGGCGAAGTCACCGCCGTGCGTCGCGTCCGGAACGACGAAGAGCCGCCAGGGCGGCACCCCGCCGGCGAGCGGCCGGTCCACACTCTCCGCCCACAGGTCGTCCAACTTGTGCCGCGCCACGGCGACATGCGCGACGGGATCGAACGGCCCCGGTACGACCCACCGCATCCGTCCGCGCCGGCCGAACAGCCCCTGCCGTGCCGCAGCGCCGACGCCCTCCGGACCGTCGAGCACGCAGTTCATCCGCTCCAGGCCCGCCCACCGCTCGGCGACACGGGCCCGTACCTGATCCACGTCGGGCTGCTCGCCGGAGAGGACCACCGCCAGGCCGATGACGCCCGGACACCCGTTGAACAGCAGCATCTCGTCGGCATAGGACAGTCTCATGCGGTCTCTCCGGCTCGTAGTCCAAACGCCCGCCCCGTGATGGAGCGGGCGTCGAACCGAACTCTTCGTACGGTCTACTTGAGCGCTCCGCTGTTGCAGCCCATGTCCGAGCCGAGGTGGCTGGGCTGCGCGCCCGGGGAGCCTTCGCCGTTGAGGGCGTTGCCCAGCGCGCCGTTGATGAGGCCGAGGCTGCCGAGGACGTCGATGTTCATGTCGTGCGAGCGGCACTCGATGCCCTGCGTGATGTCGACGTCGTGAGCCCGCCCCTCACCGTGGGCGACGGCAGTGCCGACACCGAAGGAGCCGACACTGCCGAGGACGGCGCCCATGAGGGCGACCTTCTGAAGCTTGCGCATTTCTTCTCCGTTGGTCGAGCGGAAGTGGGGTGCAGCAAAACGCTGTGGAACGGTGGAGATTTACGGAACGGCTGTCAGCCGAGCCGGGGCAGACCCAGCTGGCCCACCGGAGGCGCCGCGACCTGGCCGAGGCCGAGCCCGGGCACCTGCGGCGCGCTGGCCGGCGAGATCAGCGGGTTGATGAGCGGGTTCACCTCAGGGTTCACCTGCGGGTTCACCTGCGGCGCGACCTTCGGCGCGGGCTCCGGGTTGAAGACCTGCGGTGCGGAGACCTGCGGAGCGACCTGCGGCATCACCTGCGGCGCCGTCTGCGGGGTGACCTGCGGCACGACCTGCGGAACGGACGGCTGCGCGGCGGCCGGCGCCGAGGACTGCGGCGAGCCGGAGGCCTGCGCGTATCCGCCCGAGGTGGCCGAGGCGGAGGCGTAACCGCTCTGCTGCTGCGGGGCCGGGGCAGGCGCCGGGGGCGCGTAGTGGGGTGCCGGCTGCGGACGCGTGACCTGGGCGGTGCCCGTCGACCTGGTCACCGCCGTCGCCTGCGGAGCGCTCTGCTGGGGCGGCGCGTACTGCGGAGCCGGCGCGGGGGCGTACTGGGGCGCCGCGTACTGCGGGGCGGGCGCCGGGGCGTACTGAGGTGCCTGGTGCTGAGGAGCGGGCGCCGGAGCGTACTGGGGAGCCGCGTACTGGGGAGGAGGCGCCGGAGCGTACTGAGGCGCCTGATACTCAGGAGCGGGCGCCGGAGCACCGCTGTACCCGACGGGATAGTCGGCGGCCTCGCTGACGCCGGCGCCGATGGCGGTCAGACCGCCGGCCGCTGCTACGACGAGCGCGGCCTTGTGAAGCTTGCGCATGGAACCCTCGGCCCTTCATTACCTGTACAGGGAAATCCGTTGTATTCAGTGCAGTCATGCGTGCGCTCAGTCTGATATTCGTACTGCGCCCTTACAGGGGTAATGCCTGAGCTGTCATGTGGACTTCACGCCGGAGCAGGCAGCGGATCCCGTTGCCTCTCTCTGATTCCAGGACGCTGCCCTCTCTCAGCTGGCAACGACTTTTCTCCGGCCAGGTCACGGGATCGGAATTTCCGTCACTCCATTGCCATCGATCCGATAAAAGGCTCTGCGGCTTGTCGACGAATAACACCCTCTGGCAAACGGGTGACCACGTCCCGACTCACGTGACCGGCCCGGCATTTGACTCGTTCCCCCCACAGGGTCAGAGCGGTGGTCCATCGCAGCCGCATTTCCATACGTTCCAAGCACAGGTCAATGAAGGGCCGGGGTTCCATGCGCAAGCTTCATCAGGTCGCGCTCGTCGTAGCAGCAGCCAGTGGTCTGTCGGCCATCGGAGTCGCGCCCAGCGTCGCCGGCGACGTACCCCTCGGGTACGGCGGTGCTCCGGCACCCGTTGGACAGCCGGACACCCAGGCCGCCTCGTGGACCCGCTCGCAGGCGACCGTGCAGTCCTCCAACTCGCCGACCGCGCACCGGCAGGCGGCCCCTGCTCCGCAGCGCGGCGCCGAAGTCAGCCCGCAGGTCAACCCCCAACTGAGCCCGAAGATCAGCCCGCAGGTCAACCAGCAGCCCGCCGCGGCGCCGGCCGGCCCGGTGGAGCAGGCCAACCTGTTCCGCCCGTACCAGGAGTGCAGCCCGCAGTCCGTGCTGAACGCGGCCGTCCCGGTCGCCGTCCTCGCCGCCGCCGAGTCCCGCGGCGTCGACTGCGACCAGGCCAACAGCCAGGCGAACTCCTTCGCGCACGCCCAGTCGCGCTAGGCCGCGCGGCTCGGGGAACTCAACGAGCCGCTGTGACCAGCACTTTCACTTCACGCCACGGTTGGCGATGCGGCTTCCGGGTGCTTCTGCCACGAGATCACGAGCCCCGGCGTGCCTCCGGGACATATCGGGATACTTCGTATTAATCTTCCGTAACTGTACGAAGTCGATCTCGCACAGATCGCACCCACCTCACTCCACCGGAGATGACATGCACAAGCTTCGCAAGGCTGCCGTCGTGGCCGTTGCCATCGGCACCGTCGGACTCCTGGGCGCCGGGACGGCCACCGCCGACGGCCACGGCGGCAAGGACGGCGGCAAGTTCAGCGTCCTGCAGAGCTCCAACTGCAAGTCGCACGACCTGAACGTCGACGTCCTCGGCCAGGTCGGCGTGCTCAACGGCCTGCTGGGCAGCGCGCTCAACGGCGAGGGCGACCCGGGCGCGCAGGACACGCACCTGGGCTCGTCGATGGGCTGCAACAACAGCGCCTTCTGATCCAGGCACTGACGGTCGCCTAGTCGACCGAAGCGGGAAACAGGTCCCGGTACCGAGCCTCAGGCCCGGTACCGGGACTCTTCTTCGTGTCACGCATAGGCGCCCCAATTCTCCCCGAATTCCCCCCGACCCCTTACAGCAATATGAATTTATTATCCATCGGCCAAGATGGTGAGACTTTCCCTGGTTCGGCGTGCCGCTCATTTCTGTGAAATATTTCCTATTAGCCTCCGTAACTGTTCGAAGTCGATCTCCCAGAGATCGCACCCACTCCACTCCACCGGAGATGAATATGCACAAGCTCCACAAGGCCGCCGTTCTGGTCGCCGCCCTCGGGAGCGTCGGACTCCTGGGCGCCGGTGTCGCCCACGCCGACGGAGGCGGCTGGGGCCAGAAGGACAAGGGCACGGGCTCGAGCTTCAGCGTCCTGCAGAGCAGCAACTGCAAGTCGCACGACGCCAACGTGGACATCCTCGGCCAGGTCGGCATCGCGAACGGCCTGGGCGGCAACCTGCTGAACGGCGAGGGCAACCCCGGCACGCAGGAGACCGGCCTGGGCTCGTCCATGGGCTGCAGCAACACCGTCGGCGGCAAGTGACGTAGCGCCGCACACCTCCCCCGGTGCCCCGGCCCCAGGCCGGGGCACCGGTCTTTTCCCGGCCGGGCACGGCCCCGGAAAGAACGAAATGCCGGACCGGGCTCATGCCCGGTCCGGCATCGCGTGCTCGCGCCTCGTACAGCGCGCCTCAGAAGTCGAATTTGGGGATCTTGACGCCCTTGGGCAGCTCCGCCCGGTTGTTGCATTCCACGACCGGCCCGCTCGTGCTGGACCCGCCCTCCAGCATGCGGTCCTCGGGGAGCGTGAAGCGCGGGCGCTCCGTCGTCGAGCAGTCGTGCTTCTGCTTGACGACATAGCCGTTGCGCTTGTCGTCGCGGACGACCTCGCTCTTCTTGACGCAGACGATGTCGCCCTGCGCGGTGAGCGTGCAGGCACCCTTGGAGTCGTCGTCGGCATACGCCGGCGCGGCACCGCTGTAGATCACGGCGAGAGCCCCGAGGATCCCCGAGACGGTTGCGATCTTCTGTCGACCGATCATGTACGGCGTTCCTTTGCAAGGAGAAGGTCGGATACGGAAACTGCTGCAGCCCGGACGCGCACCCTGATGGGTCTGCCGCGCGTCCGGGCTGCATTTGCTAAGGGTGTTGTCCAGCACACCGTCGAAAACAGCTCGATCCGGTCCAGGAGCAAGGGGTTCGGATCGCGCGATATGCATAACGGTGTTCCGACGGATTTCGATGCGCCCGTCGCGACGCTCCGAGGCGATGCCCTAAGGGGCCGTCTGCGGCTCGCAGTTGGGAGCCGCCCGCCCCGCGGTGGTCACGACGACATTCGCAGTGCCCTGAAACTCGCGCACCGGACCCTCGGGACTTCCTTACTGAGCGGCGTACGGAGCGGAGTACTCGCCGTAGCCGTACTCCGGCGCGGCGGCCTTGGGAGCGGCCTCCGGAGCGACCTGCGGAGCAGCCTCCGGAGCGGCGTGCGGGGCAGCCTGCGCCTTGTCGGCCGGAGCACCCCACGTGGCAACGGCGTTGGCCGTCGACGTGGACACAGCGGAGACGATCTGACCGTCAAAGCCGTCGCCCTCGTGAGCGAAGGCACTGCCGGCGGCACCGAAGGCGGACAGTCCTGCGACCGCTGCGGCTACGACCGCAACGCGCTGAAACCTGCGCATAGTTTGACCCTTTCTTCCCGGGCACGAAGCCCTGGTTTGACTACTTAATGTGAGCATATACAAACGAACCGTAGCAATTTGGGACCTTTAGCCCTTCCTTGTGTCGTGTCGGCATACGAAACGGCGGATGGCCGGACCGGGTTGACCCGGTCCGGCCATCCGCCGGTTGAAGCTCAGCCCAGGATGCGGGAAAGCAGCGGGCTGGCGTCGCTCGCGTCATTGGTGTCGGAGGCCGGCACGGGCGCCATTTCGGCGCAGGTGATGTGGGGGCCGATCCGCGTCTGCCCGTTGGACAGAAGGCCGGGAGTGGGCAGGGTCAAGGGCTGGGTGGGCTGGCAGTTCACCGAGCGGCGGACGATGAACCCGTCACCCTCGGGGGTCTGCCCCTGGACCTGCTGGGTGCAGATGATGTTGCCCTGGGGGTCGAGCGAGCAGACGCCCGGGCCCGCCGCGTGAGCCTGGCCGGCGCCGAGACAGGTCATGGCAAGGCCACCGAGGAGCCCGGTGACAGCCGCGATCTTCTTTCCGTTGAACATGTGTTGCGTCTCCTTTTGCGGGGGGTGCCCGAGCGCAATACACCGCGGAACCGGCCGCGCCGTGCCCTCGGGAAATCGGAGATACGGGCCACCGCGTCCGGTCCATGTCGCGGACGTTCGGGGCCGTTTCGCTTACGAAGTGAAGGACCGACCAGAGGGTGACTGGTCCTCGGGGGACCAACCGCTCATCGGTGCGCCGGAGTTCAGGACAGCAGCGAACGCATACGGGCCCAGGGAGCGGCCTCGCGCTCCGGGCAGCCGCACATGAACGGGCCCCCTCGGGGGTGACCCCGAAGGGGCCCGCGGAAGGCGTCGCGCACGACTATGCCGCCGACCTCAGCCAGTGAAGGCGTTGTTGAACTGGCCACAAGTGGTGTCGAAGGTCTCGGACAGACCGAGCACCGCGACCGGGATAGAGGCCTCGCCAACCGTCTGCGGGCTGCACTCCTGGTAGGGGCGGTAGAGGTCGGACACGCTCGGCCCGCTCTCGTAGGCGACACCGGTACCGGCACCGATGGCGGACAGGCCGCCGGCCGCCGCTGCGACGATCATGACCTGGTGAAGCTTGCGCATGGAACCCTCGGTTTTCATTACATGTACATTGAGGCTGATTGCCTACTGTGACTGAACGAACACTAGCAGTAGCGATGCTAATCCACGTTTGGGCATGTCCCGTGTCCCACAGGGGACATGAGGGTGTTCGAAGGTGCATTCGCGGACCGGTGAAGTCGCTCGGCGGGCGAATGAAATGAGGGGATGAAAAACAAACCGCGGGGCGGTGTCATCGACAACCGCCCCGCTGATTGAGCCCCCTGTCGGATTCGAACCGACGACCTGCTGTTTACAAGACAGCCGCTCTGGACCAGCTGAGCTAAGGAGGCATGCGCGCGCTGTTACGCACGCGCCCGTGCAGTGTACCCAGGTTCCGAGTGGGCCCTGTCGAAAATTTCCGCGAAGTTCACATGCCCTCGGGTACTGACAGATCAGGCGAACGCCAGGTACCGTCCAGAGCCAGTCCGCACATGTGGACTAAACCAACCACCTTCCTACAACGGATCGTCCGGCACGTTCCTGCCGGTAGAAGGGGGCCCATCACCATGGCCACTGTCTCGTTCGACAAGGCGACCCGGATCTACCCGGGTTCCGAGAAGCCCGCTGTTGACGCGCTCGACATCGAGATCGAGGACGGAGAGTTCCTCGTTCTGGTCGGCCCGTCCGGCTGCGGCAAGTCCACCTCGCTCCGGATGCTCGCGGGGCTCGAGGACGTGAACGCCGGCGCCATCCGCATCGGTGACCGCGACGTCACGCACCTGCCGCCGAAGGACCGGGACATCGCCATGGTGTTCCAGAACTACGCGCTGTACCCGCACATGACCGTCGCCGACAACATGGGCTTCGCGCTCAAGATCGCGGGTGTGCCGAAGGCCGAGATCCGCCAGAAGGTCGAGGACGCGGCGAAGATCCTCGACCTCACCGAGTACCTCGGCCGCAAGCCGAAGGCGCTCTCCGGCGGTCAGCGCCAGCGTGTCGCGATGGGCCGCGCGATCGTGCGTGAGCCCCAGGTCTTCCTCATGGACGAGCCGCTGTCCAACCTGGACGCCAAGCTCCGTGTGTCGACGCGTACGCAGATCGCGTCGCTGCAGCGCCGTCTCGGCATCACCACCGTCTACGTCACCCACGACCAGGTCGAGGCCATGACGATGGGTGACCGCGTGGCGGTCCTCAAGGACGGTCTGCTCCAGCAGGTCGACACCCCGCGCAACATGTACGACCGCCCGGCCAACCTCTTCGTCGCCGGCTTCATCGGCTCCCCGGCCATGAACCTGGTCGAGGTCCCGATCACCGACGGCGGCGTGAAGTTCGGCAACTCGGTCGTCCCGGTCGACCGCGACGCGCTCGCCGCCGCCACCGACAAGACCGTCACCGTCGGCGTCCGTCCCGAGCACTTCGACGTCGCCGGCGCCGACTCGGACCAGGGCCTCGCGGTCACCGTGAACGTCGTCGAGGAGCTCGGCGCCGACGCGTACGTCTACGGCACCGCCAAGGTCGGCGGCGACGACACCAAGGACCTCGTCGTCCGCGTCAGCGGCCGTGACGTCCCGGAGAAGGGCAGCACGCTGCACGTCGTCCCGCGCGCCGGCGAGAGCCACGTGTTCGCGACCTCCACGGGCGCGCGGCTCTCCGACTGAAAGAGCGCCGACTGCCCGACGTAAAGGCAGCACAACCCCGGGTAATTCACCCAGGTTGACGAAGAGGGCCCCGCAGAGCGCTGCGGGGCCCTCTTCGTTGTCGACAAATACCCCGGCATACCCGGCCATTTCGAGTGCTGTACGTCAACACGCTGCAGGGGAAGAGGCACCTCTTCGTCCCCCGAAACGGTGACCAAATGTCGCCATATCAGTACTGAACGCTACCCTCACTCGCGTGAAGCACTCCACCATCCAACAGACACGACGCGGCCAGCGGGGCCCCGCCCGCCAGCTCGGCCGCACTCTCGCCCTCGTCCTGCCCGTCGTCCTGGTGCTCTCCGGGACGCTCGCGGTCACCCGGGTCAACTGGTCGGGGAACCCCTCGGACTCGGTGCTGACCGCGACCGACGTCTCGAGCGCGCGTGACACCAAGAACGCCGCTCCGCGCGCCCCTCAGGACGTGCTGCGCGACCAGCTGCTGACCGAGCTCCAGGAGGAGGACCCGGGCGTCGCCCTCACCCACCTCCAGCAGGCCGTGCACGACCGTCCGTCACTGGGGCGGCACTGCGCCTCGATCGCCCGTGCGCTGGGGCGCGCGGCGGTCCGTGTGTACGGGCCGACGCGTGCGCAGTCGTTCGCCCGGCCCGTGTGCGACACCGCGTTCGCGTCCGGGGTCGCGGCGGTGCACGGCTAGCCATCCCCTTTCGGAGAACACTCCGCTTCCGGACCGTAACGGCTGATTAAGGAACGGTTGCAGGTGAATGCCGTGAGCGGGGCGCCGCGTACAGTTCGGTCATGACTGATCCGAACGCCGCGTCCCGCCCCGTTCAAGCCGTCATCCTGGCCGGCGGCCAGGGTTCCCGGCTGCGTCCGTACACCGACGACCGGCCCAAGCCGATGGTGGAGATCCCCGGTACGGGGACGCCGATCATCGGCCACCAGCTCGCCTGGCTCGCGGAGGAGGGCGTGACCGACGTGGTGGTCAGCTGTGGACATCTCGCCGAGGTGCTGCAGGACTGGCTGAAGTCGGCCGAGCTGCCGGTGCGGGTCACGACCGTCGTGGAGACGGAGCCGCTCGGGCGGGGTGGTGGTCTGAAGTACGCGGCGGCGCATCTGCCGCATCCGGAGCGGCCCTGGTACGCGACCAACGGTGACATCTGGACCCGGTTCTCGCTGCGCGACATGGCGGACTTCCACGCGGAGCGGGACGCGGTCGCGACGTTGGCGCTTGCACGGCCCCGGATTCCCTGGGGGGCTGTGAAGACGGACGGCTTCGGGCACATCACGGACTTCATCGAGGCGCCGCCGTCGACGTTCGAGATCAACGCGGGCGTGTACGTCTTCTCCCCCGCCTTCTCCGGCCTCCTCCCCGAGCGCGGCGACCACGAGCGCACCACCTTCCCCCACCTGGCCCGCGAACGCCGCCTGGCCGGTTTCCCGATCCCGCAGGGCGCGTACTGGCGCGCCATCGACACGGCGAAGGACCTGACGGAGGCGGCGAAGGAGCTGGCGGCGCTGGGGCGTTGATGCCTGCGGCGGCCTGTGGCTGTTTCGGTGGGGGTGCGCCGAGCGCCTGCGGGCGCGTTGCGGGGCGGGGCCATGGGCGACAGCGGCCTCGCGGGGGTACGCCACCGCCCAAGGCCACTCCGCCGGTCTCTTTCAAGTGCCGTCCATGCAATTCCAGCCCGTCCGGCGTTTGAGGACGAGGCCCGTTCAGGGCCGATAGCGGGGGTCCGGGGGGCCGCAGGCCCCCAGGGGCGGGACGGGTAGGGGCGGCGGGGGCGAGGAGAGCTTGGTGTGGCGATGGGCCCCGCACGGGAAGTGTGCGGGGCCCATCGAGGTTGTGCTGGTCCGGGTCAGCCGGTGGGCAAGGGTGCGAGTAGCGGGCCCACCGGCAGGGTTACCCCAACAGGCCGCCCACCAGCCCCGGTTCGTCGGCGTCGGAGCCACCCGTGGAGCCGCCGCCGGAGGAGGGCCCCCCGGAGGTCGGCCCGGTGCTGGTGCTCGGCGCCTCGTCGGCCGGAGTCGACTGCTGCGGCGGAGCCTGCCCCCCGGTGCCCTGCGTCTGGCTGGGCGTACCCGCCCCGGCGCTGCCGGTGTCACTGGTCGCGCCCGGCGATGTCGCGGCGCCGGACGGCGTGGCCGACCCCGACGTGGCGCCCTGCGTGGGCGAGTTGGAGGCCGACGGCGTCTTCTGCCGTTGGCCGGGCTCCTGCGGCAACGGGGAGCCCGGCAGTTCATTGCGCGGGGCCTCGCCGGGGCCGGGGACGACGACACGGTCGGCGTCTCGGACCGCGCCGCCGAGCAGCGAGCCGATGAGGAGCGTCAGGCCAGTGACGATCACTGTGACCAGGGCGCCGCGGCGCAGGACGTAATTGCGCAGCTCCCAGATGTCGGCGCGAGGGCCGAGGCGGCGCCAGGCCATGCCCGCGAGGCGGCCGTCGATCGAGTAGACCGGGGCGCCGGCGATGATCAGCGGGGACCAGGCGGCGAGGTAGATGATGTCGGGGGCGTCGTAGGCCGGGACGCTCTTCCAGCTGACGGTGACCAGGAGCGCGGCAGACAACAGCGCGCCCATCACCGCGGCGACCCGCTGCCAGCATCCCAGGACCGTGAGGACGCCCACGATGACCTGGAAGAAGGCGATGACCAGGCCGGAGCCGACGGGGTGTTCCAGCGCGAACTGGCGGAGGGGCTCGGCCACTTCCCACGGATGCAGGGTGTTGAGCCACTTCACCATCGAGCCGCGCTTGCCGCCGTCGAAGTAGACGGGGTCGCAGAGCTTGCCCATGCCGGCGTAGATGGAGATGAAGCCGAGGAAGACGCGCAGGGGGAGAAGGACGACGCCGAGGTTCATGCGGCGGCCGGGGTAATAGGCGTGCCGGGCCGGGTCGTCACCGCCGCCGGGCCGCTTGAGGGGCGTGTCGGTCGCCTGCGTGCCGTGCGGGTCTTCCTCGAACTCCTGGTTGTCGTAGACGAGTTCCTCGTCGTATGCGCCCTCGACCGTGCGCATGTTGGGGAGGAGCCGGGTTTCGAGGGATTCGTGCGTGCGTTGGGCGCCCACGATCGGCGTTTCGACGGTCCGTGAGAACTCGTCGTCGTAGCCGCCGTCGTAGCCGCCCCCGTCGTAGCCGTCGTAGCCGTCGACATCGACCCGTGGGATGACCTGGGTGGCTCCGCCGAGGCCGGGGGCCGGCTCTTCGCCGTGGCGGACGCTGCCGTCCCGCACGGCCTGGAGCAGGCGGTGGGCGCCGGTGTCGTCGGGCGCGGACGTGCCGTTCCAGACGGCGACTCTGCGGCGGGCGCCGGGGGCCGCGCCCGCTCTGCCGGCCGCGCCCATGACGGGGATGCGGGCAGTGTCCTCGGTGGCGCTCAAGTGCCGTGCGATCCTGGGGGATTTGGTGCGCCCGGTCGACGCGCCCAGCAGCACGCGGAAACTCGCGTGATTGACGATGATCTGCGCCGGATCGCTCGGCACCTTCACCATGCTCAGCGCGGGAGCGTCGTCGTAACCCGACGAGCGGTCCCCCGTGGGTGTGCGGGGTGTTCTGGTGTCCACACTCAACTAACCGAGTGATGTGTGGTTAGGACACTGCCTTGACCGGCCGGATCTGTCCGGACCCCGTCAAGGATGCGCAGGTCGCACCACTGTCACCGGAATTACCCCGCACGGGTGACGCCACGGACGCGTGTTCAGCCGCGTCGGCGAGCCGCCTCGTAGAGGACGATCCCTGCCGCCACACCGGCGTTGAGGGACTCCGCGCCGCCCGGCATCGGGATGCGGACGCGGAAGTCGCACGTCTCGCCCACGAGTCGGGACAGGCCCTTGCCCTCGCTGCCGACCACGATGACGACCGGGCCTTCGAGGGCCGCCAGGTCGCCCAGTTCGGCCTCGCCGTCGGCGGCGAGACCGACGACCGCGATGCCTGCCTTCTTGTACGCCTCCAGGGCGCGGGTCAGGTTCGTGGCGCGGGCGACGGGGGTGCGGGCCGCGGTGCCGGCCGATGTCTTCCAGGCGCCGGCCGTCATGCCGGCCGCGCGCCTTTCCGGTACGACGACGCCGTGGCCGCCGAAGGCGGAGACCGAGCGGACCACGGCACCCAGGTTGCGCGGGTCCGTCACGCCGTCGAGGGCGACGATCAGCGGGTCCTCGCCCCCATCCGCGGCCGCGTTGGCCAGGTCCTCGGGGTGCGCGTACTCGTACGGCGGGACCTGGAGGACCAGGCCCTGGTGGTTGAGGCCGTTCGTCATGCGGTCCAGCTCGGGACGCGGGGCCTCCATGAGGTTGATGCCGCCGCGCTCGGCGGCGAGCTGGAGGGCCTCGCGGACGCGCTCGTCGTTGTCGATGAACTGCTGGACGTAGAGCGTCGAGGCCGGGACGCCCTCGCGCAGGGCCTCGACCACCGGGTTGCGTCCTACGACCATCTCGGACGTGCCCTTGCCGCCGCGGCCGCGCGGCACGGGGCGGCGCGCGGCCTGCTTCGCCTTGGCGGTCGCGATGCGGTTCTTCTTGTGCTTCTTGCGCATCTCGGCGGGCGGGGTCGGGCCCTTGCCCTCGAGGCCCTTGCGTCGCTGGCCGCCACTGCCGACCTGCGCGCCCTTCTTGCCGGACATGCGGCGGTTGTTCGCGGCCATGACCTACCTGTCTGTCGTGAGGCGTTCGTATGTACGTCTATGCAGTGTGCCGCCCGGAGGGCCGGGCGGAACAATCGATCTTCCGGGAACCGGAATCCGTCAGCGCGAGCCGAGGGTCCAGCGGGGGCCCTGCGGGCCGTCCTCGATCACGAGGCCCGACTGCTTCAGCTGGTCACGGATGGCGTCGGCGGTGGCCCAGTCCTTGCGGGAGCGGGCCGCCTCGCGCTGGTCGAGAACCATGCGGACCAGGGTGTCGACCACGCCGTGGAGGTCTTCGCCGCGGTCGGACTCGCCGGCCCAGTGCTCGTCGAGCGGGTCCAGGCCGAGGACGCCGAGCATGGCGCGGACCTCGGCGAGGCGGGCCACGGCGGCTTCCTTGTCGTCGGCGGCCAGTGCGCTGTTGCCCTGGCGGACGGTGGTGTGGACGACGGCCAGCGCCTGCGGGACGCCGAGGTCGTCGTCCATGGCCTCGGCGAACGCGAGCGGCACCTCGGGGGACGGCTCGACGACGTGCCCGGTCATCTCGACGACGCGCTGCACGAAGCCCTCGATGCGCGCGAACGCCGACTCGGCCTCGCGCAGGGCCTCCTCGCTGTACTCGATGGTCGAGCGGTAGTGCGGGGTGCCGAGGTAGTAGCGCAGGACGATCGGGCGCCACTGCTTGACCATCTCGGAGACGAGGACGGAGTTGCCGAGCGACTTCGACATCTTCTCGCCGCTCATGGTGACCCAGGCGTTGTGCACCCAGTACTGGGCGAAGTCGTCGCCGTAGGCCTTGGCCTGGGCGATCTCGTTCTCGTGGTGCGGGAAGATCAGGTCGAGTCCGCCGCCGTGGATGTCGAAGGCGGAGCCGAGGTACTTGTGCGCCATCGCCGAGCACTCCAGGTGCCAGCCGGGGCGACCGCGGCCCCACGGCGTCTCCCAGTCGGGCTCACCGGGCTTGGCGGCCTTCCACATCGCGAAGTCGCGCGGGTCCCGCTTGCCGGTGATGCCCTCCTCGGTGGGCTGCCGCATCTCGTCGAGGTCCTGCCGGGACAGCTCCAGGTAGGAGGGCCAGGACCGGACGTCGAAGTAGACGCTGCCGTCCGCCTCGTAGGCGTGTCCGCGCTCGATGAGCCCGCGCATCATCTCGACCATCTCGGTGACATGGCCGGTGGCGCGGGGCTCGTACGTCGGCGGGAGGCAGCCGAGGGCGGTGTAGCCGTCGGTGAAGGCGCGCTCGTTCTCGTAGCCGATGGACCACCAGGGGCGGTTCTGCTGCTCCGCCTTCCAGATGATCTTGTCGTCGATGTCCGTGACGTTCCGGATGAACGTGACGTCGTAGCCGCGGTATTCGAACCAGCGGCGCATGATGTCGAAGTTGAGCCCGGAGCGGATGTGCCCGATGTGCGGTGCGGCCTGCACGGTGGCGCCACAGAGGTAGATCGAGACACAGCCCGGCTGAAGGGGGGCGAAGTCACGGATCTGCCGGGCACTGGTGTCGTACAGGCGAATAGTCACGACACCAGGGTAGTGGGCGGATGGGAGTGCCTGGTGCGTAAGTGCGGTTTGGCCGTTCGTGGTCACTCCCAGGCCGGCGGGGACCGGTCGGGCCCGCGCTGGAACGGCCCGCCGGGCGGCCTCAGCCGACCCGGACCACCAGCGCCGTCGCCACCGCCATGAGCCCCTCGTCGCGGCCCGGGAAGCCCAGGCCGTCCGTGGTCGCGCCCGACACCGACACCGGGGCTCCGGCCGCCTCCGACAGGATCTTCTGCGCCTCGTCGCGGCGCTTGCCGATCTTGGGGCGGGGGCCGACGACCTGGACCGCGACGTTGCCGATCCGGAAGCCCGCCTCACGGACGATCCGGGCCGCCTCGGTGAGCAGTACGACACCCGGGGCACCGGACCACTCGGGGCGCCCGGTGCCGAAGTGCTGTCCCAGGTCGCCGAGGCCGGCCGCCGAGAACAGCGCGTTGCACGCGGCGTGTGCGACGACGTCCGCGTCGGAGTGGCCGGCGAGGCCCGGTCCCTCGCCCTCCCACTTCAGGCCGGCGCACCACAGCTCGCGGCCCTCCTCGAATGCGTGGATGTCGGTGCCGATGCCGACCTGGGGAAGGATCACGGGCTGCTCAGAAGCCATCGTTCAGCCTCCGGCGCGCCAGAACCGCCTCCGCCAGGACCAGGTCCAGCGGGCGCGTCACCTTGAAGGCCTCCTCGTGGCCGGGCACGACCACGACGGTGAGGCCGAGCTGCTCGACCATGCTCGCGTCGTCGGTGACGTCGTCGGTCACCGTCTCGTGCGCACGGATCAGCGTCGCGCGGTCGAAGCCCTGCGGAGTCTGTACGGCACGCAGGCGGGCACGCAGCGGGGTGGCCACCACCGGTTCGGGCTCGCCCGTGACGGCGGCCGGCTCGACCTCCTTGACCGTGTCCGCGAGCGGCAGCGCGGGAACCACGGCGTGCGCCCCGTCCCGTACCGCCTCGATCACCGCGTCCACCGTGTCCACCGGCACCAGCGGGCGGGCCGCGTCGTGCACCAGGACGATGTCGTGCTCCGGCGGCAGCGCGTCCAGGCCGAGCTTCACGGACTCCTGGCGGGACTCGCCGCCGGGGACCACAAGGAAGTCGGTGCGCTCGGGCAGCGCGTGTGCGTCGAGCAGGCTCTTGACCTCGGCGGCGCCGTCGGGCGGGGCCACGACGACCACGAGGGAGACGGCCCGGGAGGCGGCCATCGCACGCACGGCGTGGATGAGCATGGGCGTGCCGTTCAGCGCGCGAAGCGCTTTGGGGGCGCCCGGGCCGAGGCGTACGCCCTTTCCGGCGGCCGGGATCACGACGGCGGTACGGGCCCCGGCACGCGTGTCCGCGGGGACACCCGTGGGCGAAGGACGCGAAACGTCAGACATCGGTTCCTGTCAGGTTTGTGTGCTCTGCCTACGTGGGTATGGCCTCAAGCGTGCCGGGTGGGCCCTTGCTTGACCGAACCCTTCCGTGACATCGGTCGAGCCGGCTGCCCGGACCCGGCACATCAAGTATCGGGGGCGCCCCCGAGGTAGGACGTACCGCGCCTGTGAGCGAACATGCCGCAGCGCCCGGCGACAGCAATTACGTCATCGGGCACCGCGGCACTTCTTTGAAAAAAATCAGCACACTGCCGAAACCACTGTGCTGAAACTGAGGCGGATGTACCGCGTCAGGACGCGAGGACCTCGTCGAGCAGCGCCTCGGCCTTGTCCTCGTTGGTGTTCTCCGCAAGAGCCAGCTCGCTCACCAGGATCTGGCGGGCCTTGGCGAGCATGCGCTTCTCACCGGCGGAGAGTCCACGCTCGCGCTCACGACGCCACAGGTCACGCACGACTTCCGCGACCTTGATGACATCGCCGGAGGCGAGCTTCTCCAGATTTGCCTTGTATCGACGCGACCAGTTCGTGGGCTCCTCGGCGTACGGCGCGCGCAGCACCTCGAAGACCCGGTCCAGCCCGTCCTGACCGACCACATCACGCACGCCGACGAACTCCGCATTGTCCGCTGGCACACGTACCGTCAGGTCACCCTGGGCGACCTTCAGCACCAAGTAGGTCTTGTCCACGCCTTTGATCTGGCGAGTTTCGATGGCCTCGATCAGCGCGGCCCCGTGATGGGGATAGACCACGGTGTCGCCAACCTTGAACGTCATGTGACAGGTACCCCTTCCGTGGCTATCCAGGGTAACACGGAAACTGCGGGTTCTGAATGGCGTTTTCGCAGGTCAGGGCATATCTCGGGGCTTGACAACTCCAACAGGAACGTGCTGCGCGGGCCGAGCGGAAGAAAGTATTCGCAGGTGGGAGTGGCTCTGCGGGCGAGGTGAAACGCGTACGTTACACACATCCGGGGGCGCCTCCGAGCGGCCGAACGTCCACATATGTCCGGTTCCAAGTGTGCGACTTCCGCTACTCCGTTCGGCGTCCCGAGTCACCTCCCCGGTGAATCCGGAATTGATCACAGCCAGGTCGGCGGCCCATCCGGTGATCAATTCCGGGAGCGTCGCGCATTCCTTCACCGAAATTTTGCGGGGGCCTAGCGAGACGTCTTATGTGAATGGCGGACAGAGGTCCGGGCAAAGTGACCGGCGGGCCACTTGCGGGTGAAGGAACGGGTGGCGGAAGAGGCGCTTCGGACGTACTTCGTCGTCTCGTCGCCGCTCGGGGGAGGGTCGGGTGCGGTCGCACGGGAACGGCTCGGTAACCTAAGGCCGCTGACAGACACTTAGGGCGGCTTCAAGCGCCCCCCGTTCGAGTCAAGGAGTTGCCGCCGCCGTGAGCAGCAGCCTTCGACGCGGCGCCCTCGCTGCCGCCGCCATCACGTTCTCGATCGCCGCGCTCTCCGCGTGCGCGGCCGGCAACAACGCGCAGACCCTGGAGATCAAGCCGGACAACGCAGCCACCAGCGTCGGCGACATCAAGATCCAGAACGCCATCGTCATCACTCAGCCCGACCTGGAGTCGACCGGCCCGGCCGCGATCTCCGCGACCCTGTTCAACTCCGGCAGCTCCGCGCAGACGCTGGACTCGATCAAGGTGGACGGCACCTCCAAGGGTGCCGTGCTCAAGCCCGCCAAGGGCGGCAGCCTGACCATCCCGGCCGGCGGTTCGCTGATCATCGGCGGCAAGGACAACGCCGCCGCCGTGCTGCCCAGCAGCCGCGAGGCCGTCCAGGACGGCAACGCGCAGCGGATCACCTTCACCTTCAGCAAGACCGGTGACGTGAGCCTGCGCGCGTTCGTCGTGCCCGCCGAGCACTACTTCGAGAGCTGGGGCCCGACCGAGGTCCCGGCAACGCCGGGCACCACGTCCTCCCCGACCGGCTCGCCGACCGGAACCCCGGGTGCGGGCGCGGAGGCCACCCCGACCGGCGGTGCGTCCGGGAACGCGACGGAGACCGGCGGAGCGGCCGGTGACGAGGCGGGGGCCGGCACCGCGGGGACCCCGAGCGACAGCGCCTCGCAGACGGTCTCCGGGCACTGAGCGGCCGTACGGCACCGGATCGTCGTACGACACCTGCACAGTCGTAGAAAAAGGGCGGGACCCCCGGAATCGGGGGTCCCGCCCTTCGACGTACGTGGCGACCGTGTTCTCGTTCCCTACGGCAGTGTCCGTGCCACGCCAGCGTTTGCGGTTTACGGCTCGAACTTGTAGCCGAGGCCGCGGACCGTCACCAGGTACCGCGGCGCGCCCGGATCCGGCTCGATCTTGGCGCGCAGGCGCTTGACGTGGACGTCCAGGGTCTTGGTGTCGCCGACGTAGTCGGCACCCCAGACGCGGTCGATGAGCTGCATACGGGTCAGGACGCGGCCCGCGTTGCGCAGGAGCATCTCGAGGAGGTCGAACTCCTTGAGCGGGAGGTCGACCTTGGAGCCGGAGACCGTGACCACGTGGCGGTCGACGTCCATCCGGACCGGGCCGGCCTCCAGGGCGGCCGGGGTCACCTCCTCCGGCTCGCCGCGGCGGCGCAGGACGGCCCGGATGCGGGCGACCAGCTCGCGCGAGGAGAACGGCTTGGTGACGTAGTCATCGGCTCCTATTTCCAGGCCGACCACCTTGTCGATCTCGCTGTCCTTGGCGGTGACCATGATCACCGGGACGTTGGATCGGCCGCGCAGCTGGCGGCAGACCTCGGTGCCCGGCAGGCCGGGCAGCATCAGGTCGAGAAGGACGAGGTCGGCGCCGTTGCGCTCGAACTCGTCGAGTCCGTCGGGCCCGGTGGTCGCGACAGCGACCTCGAAGCCCTCTTTGCGGAGCATGTACGACAGGGCGTCGGAGAAGGACTCCTCGTCCTCGACGACGAGCACACGGGTCACGGAAGGACCTCCGGGGCGGAAAGCGTTTCGTACGCGGTTGAGTCAGCGAGTGAGTCGGGCGTTGTGCGGCGATGGGACGGAGCGGCGGACGGCCCGGCCTCTTCGTCGAGGTCGGGGTGCTGTTGTGCGCGGTCGCGGGCCGCGCCCGCCTCCGGCAGCCGCAGGGTGAAGGTGGAGCCCTGTCCCTCGGAGCTCCACACCGTGACCTCCCCGCTGTGTGAGGCGGCCACGTGTTTGACGATCGCGAGACCGAGGCCGGTGCCGCCCGTGGCACGGGAACGGGCCGGATCCACGCGGTAGAAGCGCTCGAAGATGCGCTCCTTGTCCTTGTCCGAGATGCCGATGCCCTGGTCGGTCACGGCGATCTCGATATTGTCCCCGCCCGGGGAGTTGACCCGGCGCGCGGCGATGCCGACACGGGTGCGGGCGGGCGAGTAGTTGACGGCATTCTCGACGAGGTTGCCGAGCGCGGCGGCGAGCTGGCCGCGGTTGCCCCAGATACTGAGGTCGGTGGAGCCCCCTGCGGCCATGGTGATCTGCTTCGTCCCGGCGGCGTGCCGGCAGCGGTCCATGGCCTCGGCGACGAGCTCGTCGACGCGGACGGGCTCGGCGTCCTCCAGCGGGTCGTCGTTCTGCACCCGGGAGAGGTCGATCAGTTCCTGCACCAGGTTGGTCAGCCGGGTCGCTTCGATCTGCATGCGCCCGGCGAAGCGTTGCACGGCCTCCGGGTCGTCGGAGGCGTCCATGACGGCCTCGGACAGCAGGGAGAGCGCGCCGACCGGCGTCTTCAGCTCATGGCTGACGTTCGCGACGAAGTCCCGCCGCACGGCCTCTATCCGCCGGGCCTCGGTGAGGTCCTCGACGAGGAGGAGGACGAGGCGGGAGCCGAGGGGCGCGACGCGAGCGGACACGGCGAGGGCCTCGCCGCGTCCGGTGCCACGCCTCGGCAGGTCCAGCTCGACCTGCCGTATCTCGCCGTCTCGTCTGGTGTCCCGGGCCATCTGGAGCATGGGCTCGACGGAGAGCTTGCCGCCGCGCACCAGACCGAGGGCGTACGCCGCCGAGCTGGCCTTGACGACGGCGTCCCCTTCGTCGAGTACGACGGCGGAGGAGCGCAGCACCGACAGGACCGTGTCCACGCCGGGGGGCAGGACCGGGTCGGTGTGCAGAGAGGTTCGGGTGGGTCGCTTCAGGTCGCGTTCGCTCCAGCGGAACGCCAGCATGGCGATGACACCGGTAAGCACCCCGGCGATCGCTGCCGCTGCGGCGACCGCCGCGTTCACGTCCATGCACCCAGGTTAGGCATGACGCAGGCAGTGGCCACAGCCGTCGGAGTGCGACCTCGAACACTCGTCGCCCAGAGTTCACCTTGGAGCCAGTGCTGGTTCATTTGGGGTGGCGGAAACGGACGCGTACGGGCCGGATCGTGGATGCGTGCGGTTCGCACAGGCGGTTTAGCGTGGGATCACACTGGCGGTTTCACGACAGTCCGACTGACGTTTTCGCGACAGTCTTACTGTCGGAGGGCATGACGGTAAGACTTCCGGTTCAACGGGATACGACAAGATCAGACGACAGGACTGCCGGTCCGACGACCGTCTCCTGGCCCCGGAACCCCTAGGCATACGTAAGAGAGGGACCCTGATGCGGGACGCGTACCACGAGGAACTGGACTCGATCGGCGACGGTCTGGTGGATATGGCCCGGCTGGTCGGCTCGGCGATCGGGCGTGCCACGACGGCGATCCTCGACTCCGACCTGAAGCTCGCCGAGAGCGTGATCGAGGCCGACCAGAGGGTCGACGACCTCCAGCACGACCTGGAGGCCCGGGCCATAGCCCTGCTGGCGCGCCAGCAGCCGGTGGCCACGGATCTCCGTATCGTCGTCACCTCGCTGCGGATGTCTGCGGATCTGGAGCGGTCGGGCGACCTGGCCCAGCATGTCGCGAAGCTCGCCCGGCTCCGCTTCCCGGAGCGTGCGATCCCGCACGACCTGCACGCGACCATCCTGGAGATGGGCCAGCTCGCGCAGCGTCTGATGGCGAAGGCGGCCGAGGTGATCACCACCAAGGACGTCGACCTGGCGATGCAGCTGGAGCAGGACGACGACGAGATGGACCTGCTGCACCGCACCCTCTTCCAGCACCTGCTGGACGACCGCTGGCAGCACGGCATCGAGACTGCGGTCGACGTCACCCTGCTCGGCCGCTACTACGAGCGGTACGCCGACCACGCGGTGGCGGTCGCCAAGCGCGTGGTGTTCCTGGTGACGGGCGAGCACGCGGACGAGCTGCAGCAGGACATCCAGCCGGACATTCAGCCGGTTTCGGACGCTGAGGGCGCCTGAGCCGTACGTCGGGGGTGTGCGGGGAGTGCGGGGGCCTGTTCAGGGCGTGAGCGGAGCCTCCGTGCGCCGTTGATGCGCCCAGCGGGGCGGGCATGGAATGGGCACAGGCATCAGCCCCGAGGAGGGACCATGGCCGAATCCCCCAGCATTCCCGGTACGACCCCCGACCCCACCCAGGAACGCCCGACCGAACACCCCGCCGACATCAGGAGCCTCCCGCTCTTCGCCGCCTGTGGCTGCGGCTCCGGCTGTGGGTGCGGGTGCCAGTCGGGAAATCCCTGCCAGTGCGGGTGAGGCTGAAGGGGTAGCACGCAGAGGTGACGCGGCGTACGGCGCCGTGGATCCTGTACGACGGTTGGGGCCCCGGTGCGGATGTCGCGGCGGGGCCCTTTGCCGTGTGCGGGGGCCCGTGATGAGGGCTTCTTCCGTGCGCGGTCTCCAGTCGAGGGTTGGACAGCGCGCGTCTACGATGGGGCATGTCGCCCCATCGAGGGCTTGACCGGGGCTCCGCCCAGAGCCCGGGCCCGCGGCGGCGCCGACGCCCCCAGGGCAGTCACCACGCGTCCGCCGCTCTTTACTTTGGGCTTCTCAGCACTGCCAGGAGCTTTGCCATGACTGCTCAAGCTCGATCTTCCTCGATCATCCTGGAGCGCCCGGCGCAGGAGCTGGCCGACGCGACCTCGCACCATCCGTTCCTGTACGAACTCAAGCCGGTCGAAGCACGCAAGGTCCTCGACGACCTGCAGGCCGCGCCGGTCGACAAGCTGCCGGTCGACGAGGAGTGGATCACCGTACCGGCCGCCGTCGGCGACGTACGGGTGCGCATCGTCAAACCGCAGGGCGCCACCGGAACACTGCCCGTCGTGCTGTACATGCACGGCGGCGGCTGGGTGCTGGGCAACGCCGCCACCCATGACCGCCTGGTACGGGAGTTGGCGGTCGGCGCCGACGCGGCGGTGGTCTTCGTGGAGTACACGGCCTCACCGGAGGCCCACTACCCCGTGGCCATCGAGCAGGGCTATGCCACCGCGCAGTGGATCAAGCGTGAGGGAGCGTCCAAAGGCCTGGACGCCGGGCGCATGGCAGTGGCCGGCGACTCGGTCGGCGGGAACATGACGGCCGCGCTCGCCCTGATGGCCAAGGAACGCGGCGACGTCAGCTTCGTGCAGCAGTCGATGTACTACCCGGTGACGGACGCGGCCATGGACACCGGGTCCTACGAGCAGTTCGACACCGGCTACTACCTCAGCCGCAAGGCCATGGAGTGGTTCTGGGACGCCTACACCACCGACCCGAACCAGCGAGCGGAGATCACCGCCTCCCCCAACCGCGCCACCACCGAGCAACTCGGCGGTCTGCCGCCGGCCCTGCTGATCGTGGACGAGGCCGACGTGCTGCGCGACGAGGGCGAGGCCTACGCCGCCAAGCTGCGCGCGGCGAACGTCCCTGTCACAACGGTGCGCTACGACGGTGCGGTGCACGACTTCATGATGATCAACTCGCTCAGCGAGACCAGGGCGACCCGAGCGGCCGTGGACCAGGCGATCTCGCTGCTGCGGGATGCCCTTGGGACCGCTCCCCGCTGACGGACATCGGCGGCTGCACGGCGCTTGTCCGACGCCGTCGGCCGCGGACGCGTACACGTACTCGAGGAGACCCATGACTCTCCAGCCGATCGTCCCGCCCGAAGAGTGGGAGGCAGCTCGACAGGAACTCCTGGTCGAAGAGAAGGCGCTCATGAAGGAGCGCGACGCCCTAGCCGCGAAGCGTCGGCGGATGCCGTGGATGGCGGTGGACAAGGAGTACCGGTTCGAGGGCGCGGCCGGCGGACTGAGCCTGCTCGACCTGTTCGAGGGTCGTCGACAGCTGATCGTGTACCGGGCGTTCTACGCGCCGGACGTGACGACGTATCCGGCGACGGGCGGCTCGTATCCGGAGCGGGCGTGCGACGGCTGCTCGTTCCTCGCCGACCAGGTGGCGCACCCGGCACATCTCAACGCGCGGGACACGACGTTGGCCTTCGTGTCGCGTGCGCCGCAGGCCGACATTCGAGGGCTGCAGGAGCGTATGGGATGGCAGCTCATCCCTTGGTACACCGTGACCGACGACTTCGACACCGACTTCGGCGTCGACCAGATGCACGGGACCAATGCGTTCATCCGCGACGGCGACCGGATCTTCCGCACCTACTTCGTGTCCGACCGGGGCGACGAGCAGATGGGCAACACCTGGAACTACCTCGACATCACGGCGCTCGGACGACAGGAGGAATGGGAGGACTCACCGCAGGGCTATCCGCAGACGCCGCCGTATCTCTGGTGGAACTACCACGACAGGTATGGCGCGACCCCTATTTCGGGTGGGGATTAGGGGTTGCGGGTGGGGATCAAGGGTTGCGAGTGAGGATCAGGGGCCCAGGGCCCGGCCCCTCAGTGGCCCCGGCCCGAAAATGCCCCCGAGCGGCGCTTTTGCGCAGCTCAGGGGCATGATCGTGGAACCTACTTCTTCTTCCCCTGGTTCTTGACCGCCTCAATGGCCGCCGCAGCGGCCTCCGGGTCCAGGTACTTGCCCCCCGGCGTCACCGGGTTGAAGTCGGCGTCGAGTTCGTAGTACAGCGGGATGCCCGTCGGGATGTTCAGGCCCGCGATGTCGGCGTCGGAGATGCCGTCGAGGTGCTTGACCAGCGCCCGCAGCGAGTTGCCGTGGGCGGCGACCAGGACCGTGCGGCCGGTCAGGAGGTCGGGGACGATGCCGTCGTACCAGTACGGGAGCATGCGGACGACGACGTCCTTCAGGCACTCCGTGCGGGGGCGCAGCTCCGGGGGGATCGTCGCGTAGCGGGGGTCCGACGCCTGCGAGAACTCCGAGTTGTCGTCGAGCGGCGGGGGCGGGGTGTCGTAGGAGCGGCGCCACAGCATGAACTGCTCCTCGCCGAACTCGGCGAGGGTCTGGGCCTTGTCCTTGCCCTGGAGGGCGCCGTAGTGGCGCTCGTTCAGGCGCCAGCTGCGGTGGACCGGGATCCAGTGGCGGTCGGCCGACTCCAGCGCCAGCTGGGCCGTGCGGATCGCCCGCTTCTGGAGGGACGTGTGGACCACGTCGGGGAGGAGATCGGCGTCCTTCAGGAGCTCGCCACCGCGGACTGCCTCCTTCTCGCCCTTCTCGTTGAGGTTGACGTCCACCCAGCCGGTGAACAGGTTTTTCGCGTTCCATTCGCTCTCGCCGTGGCGGAGGAGGATCAGCTTGTACGGTGCGTCGGCCATGCGTCCGAGCGTAATCCACGGCTTTGGCCGGGTGCTCCCCGCGCCCGAGGAGCGGACGGTTGACGGGATCTGTTAATTCAATGGTCCCCTCGGCAGGCGTGCTTGTAAGTTGCGGATACCTACTGAGCCACTTACATCCGGTTGCGTGTCGCGCGCATCCGGGTACATCCGGGGGACCCCTATGCCACTCGCCGCCCTGAGACGTGCCACTCGGGAGACCGTCTCAGGGCTCCCCCGCGAGTTCTGGTGGCTGTGGACGAGCACGCTGGTCAACCGGCTCGGGGCGTTCGTCGCCACCTTCATGGCCCTGTACCTCACCCTCGACCGCGGCTACTCCGCCACGTACGCCGGTCTCGTGGCCGCGTTGCACGGTCTCGGCGGGGTCGTCTCGTCGATCGGGGCCGGGGTCATGACCGACCGGCTCGGGCGGCGGCCCACCCTCCTCGTCGCCCAGGCGTCCACCGCCGTCTCCGTGGCCGTGCTCGGGTTCGTGCACCACCCCGTGGCCATCGCCGCCGTGGCGTTCGTCGTCGGTGCCGCCTCCAACGCCTCCCGCCCCGCGGTGCAGGCGATGATGGCCGACATCGTCCGGCCCGAGGACCGGGTGCGCGCCTTCTCCCTCAACTACTGGGCCATCAACCTCGGGTTCGCGATCTCGTCCATGGCCGCCGGGTTCATCGCCGAGGTCAGCTACCTCGCCGGGTTCCTGATCGAGGCGGGGATGACGGCCGTCTGCGCGGTCGTGGTGTTCGTCAAGCTCCCGGAGTCGCGGCCCGAGCGCACGAGGTCGGAGAAGGCGGGCGAGGACGAGGTGCGGCTCGGGACCGTGCTGCGCGACCGGCGCTTCATGGGCGTCGTCGGGCTGTCCTTCCTCGTCGCCCTGATCTTCCAGCAGGGCTCGGTGGGACTGCCGGTGGCCATGGGCGAAGCCGGGTTCTCCCCCGCCGACTACGGCTTCGCGATCGCCGTCAACGGTGTCCTGATCGTCGCGCTGCAGATCCCGGTCACCCGGTTCATCGAACGCCGGGACACCGGGCGGATCCTCATCGTCTCGTCCCTTCTCGCCGGGTACGGCTTCGGCCTCACCGCCTTCGCCGGGTCGGTCGGCGTCTTCGCGCTGACGGTGTGCGTGTGGACGCTGGGCGAGATACTGAACGCGCCCACCCAGACCGGCCTCGTCGTCCGCCTCTCCCCCGCCCAGGGACGCGGGCGCTACCAGGGCATGTACACACTGTCCTGGTCGGTCGCGGCCCTGGTCGCCCCCCTGATGTCCGGCCTCGTCATCGACCGCTTCGGCGCCGAGTGGCTGTGGGGGCTGTGCGCGGTCGTCGGGACGGCGGCGGCGATCGGATACGGCACCCTGATGCGCCGCTTGGCCGCGGACGAACCGGCCACCGCCGGCAACCCGGCCGACGCGAAGCCCGAGGTCAGCCCGGCCGCCTGAGAAGCCGGCCACGCGGAATGTCGGCGATGGGGGCGGCGGCCCGGCGATGAATGCGGCCGGGAATGCCCCGCAGCCTCACGGATGCATCCGCGCCCCCTTGATCACCTTGTCCACCGCGTTCCTCGGCCCGTACACCGCCAGGCCCACCAGATCCAGCTCGCCCGTCGACACCGCCCGTACCGCCGCCCGGTTGTCGCGGTCGTTGCCCGTCGTGAAGAGGTCGGAGGTGAAGAGCGCGCGCGGGAGGGAGCGGGACAGGGCGCGGGTGTGGGCCGCCGTCAGGGTCTCCTTGGTGCCCTCGAAGACCAGGACGGGCTGGCGGAACATCGGCAGGTAGGGCACGCCGTCCGCGTCCTCGTACGGCTCGCCGACCACCTCGGGAAGCTGCGTCCCCAGGCCGCTGACCAGGAACGCCGTGACGTTCAGCCGCTGCCAGGTCTCCAGGTCCTCGCGCAGCAGGACGGCGATCTTGGTGTCGAAGCGGACGGGTTCCGGGGTGCTCGTGCTCGTGTCGTTCATAGGGCGAGACTGGCGGCCGCCGTCCACCGGAGTCTTGTACCTTCTTTGCATGGCCGCCGCACGGGATCGCCAGGAAGTCTCCGCGTGGCGCCCCTCCGTTCCGGGCGTCACCGAGGTCTTCCACGCGCACTTCACCGAGTACGCGTACCCGATGCACGTGCACGAGGCGTGGACGCTGCTCATCGTCGACGACGGAGCCGTGCGCTACGACCTCGACCGGCATGAGCACGGCACCCCGCACGACACGGTGTCCCTCCTCCCGCCGCACGTCCCCCACAACGGCTCCCCCGCCACCCCGCACGGTTTCCGCAAGCGGGTCCTGTACCTGGACGGCACCCGGCTGGGGGACGATCTGATCGGGCCGGCCGTGGACTCCCCCGACCTGCGCGACCCCGTCCTGCGGCTGCGCGTCGGCCAGTTGCACGCCGCCCTCGCGCAGGCCGGTGACGAGCTGGAGGCGGACAGCAGGCTCACCCTCATCGGCGACCGGCTGCGCGCCCACCTGCGGCCGAGGACCCCGGCGGACATCCCGCGGCGCGACCACGCCCTCGCCCGCCGGCTGCGTGAACTCCTCGACGAGCGTGTCGTCCAGGGCATCGCCCTCGACGAGGCCGCCGGACTCGTCCAGGCTCATCCCGCCCATCTCGTACGGTCGTTCAGCAGCGCGTACGGCATCGCCCCGCACCAGTACCTGATGTCCCGCCGCGTCGACCGTGCCCGCCGGCTGCTGCTGGAGGGGTGGTCGCCGGCCGATGTCGCCGCCGCGACCGGGTTCTACGACCAGTCCCATCTCACCCGGCACTTCCGGAAGCTGGTGGGCGTCCCGCCGGGGCGCTATCGCAGCAGCTCGCGCTGAGCGTCGTACAGGTTGCGCGGGCGTACGACGTCCGTGGTGCCGTACAGCTCCAGTCGGGAGTGCAGGTCGCCCGCGAAGTCGGGTACGTCGATCTGGTCGAACTCCCTGACCTCGTTCAGGCCGACGGTGGCGGAGTACGGCGCCAGCCCGTCGAGGCGGATCATGCCCGCGCGGCCGTTGGTCACCCGGACGTTCCAGTGCGTGAACCGCGCTCCGAACAGCGGGCCCGCGCTCGCGTCGCCGCCGTGGCGGCCGTCGTTGTGGACGGTGATGTCGGTGCGGACGTTGGCGAAGGGCAGGCCGCGGTGGCTGTCGAACGTGCCCATCCGCATGTCGCCGCGTGACCAGACGTTGTGGGAGGACAGGCCCTCCACGTTGATGCCGTGCACCTGGGTGCCGGAGGGGGCCGGGGTCGTGCGGGCCTCGATCGTGAAGTCCTCGATCAGGTTGTCGTGCGAGCCCTCACGGCAGAAGTAGGGGTGGTGGCTGCCACGGCCCGCCACGCGCGTGCGCCGGAGCGTGCAGGCGGAGGCGGCCACCAGGCCGAAGCCGTTGTCGACGTGGCGAACGGTCACGTCGTCCGCCCAGCAGTCGTAGGCGCACTGGAAGACGACCCCGTTGTGGCCCTTGTCGAGGAGGTGGGGTTGCTGGGGGGTCTCGGTCGCCTCCAGGGTGAGTCCCTCGACGCCCGACCCCATCAACTCCTTTACATGGGTGGTCAGTTGCGGATCCCACTCCGGGCGTACGTCGAGCGGGAGCGGGCGTTCGAGCGTGACCCTGCGGCCGTGGACCCGGGTGATGCGGACCGGCCATTCATAGGGGACGTACGAGGTCAGCTTCGTCTTGTCGTCCCAGGTGTACGCCTCGGGGCCCGGGCCGCCGCCGCACATGTGCTCCAGCAGGGTGTGGGCGGCGTCGTCGGCCAGGCGGAGGAGGACCAGGGCGCCGGGGCGGAGTGCCGACGGGTCCTTGACCGTGACGGTCAGGTCGCCCTGCCGCGCCGGCTCGACCCTCGTCAGCGGGCGCCACTCGTCGCGCCGGTTGCCCGTCCAGCCCTCGAAGGGCCAGGCCTTCGCCCTGATGGCCGAGACCAGGGAGTCCCAACGAGCCGTCGGGGCCAGCCAGATGAGGCCGCCCGCCCAGGACCAGGACGACTTGTCGCCGCCGTAGCGGGAGCCGTAGACGCCGATCAGTTCGGTGAGGTTCTTCGTCGCGAGCAGCGTCGTACGGCCGCTGCCGGCGCCGCGGAGGACCACGTTCGAGTGGCCGATGCGGATCACGTCGTCGATGCGGAACGTGCCGGGCGGGATGGTGACCGTGCCACCGCCGGCCTTTCCGGCGGCGGCGATGGCACGGTTGATCGCGGGGGCGGAGTCGGTCGCGCCGTCCGCCACGGCACCGAAGTCGCGTACGTCGGCGACGACTCGGGGGCGGGGGAGGCGGCGCGCCCCGCCGCGATGGCCGGCCCTGCCGATGTAGGGGATCTGGGGGTGGGTGAGGGGGGTGCGGGTGAACTCGCGCCAGAGGGGCGGGACTTCTGCGGTGACTGCGGCCGGCTGTGCGGTACCGGTCGCGGTGCTGGTCGTCCCGCCGGTCGCGGTACCGGTCGTCGCGCCGGTTGCCGTACCGGTCGTCGCGCCGAGCGCCACGGCCGTGGTCCCGATGAGCAGGGTCCGTCTGGTGGGATGCGCATTGCCCATGCGTCCGTACGCCCTTCCATGCGGCTCTTCATGGATGTGAACGACGTTCAGAAGTGCGGTGGCCGTGAGCATGCCACGGGCCCCTTCGGGGTGGGAAGGGGTCGTGCGGGGTGAATAGGTGCGGACCTTTGCGCTGGGCTCAGCCGGTCGCAGTCGGTCCGCGGCGTCAGCCCGTCGGGCGCTGGGTCAGTCCGTCGGGCGCTGGGTCAGATGTGTGAACGCGTCCAGGTTCCGCGTCGATTCGCCGCGTGCGACCCGCCACTCGTACTCCTTGCGGATCGCGGACGCGAAGCCCAGCTCCAGGAGGGTGTTGAAGGCGCCGTCCGCAGCCTCCAGGACCTGGCCGAGGAGGCGGTCGATCTCGTCGGGGGTGATGGCGGCGAGCGGCAGTTTGGCGGTGACGTAGATGTCGCCGAGCGGGTCGACGGCGTAACTCACGCCGTAGAGCTTGAGGTTGCGCTCCAGGAGCCAGCGGTGGACGCCGGGCTCGTTCTCGTCGGGGTGGCGGATGACGAAGGCGTTGAGCGACAGGGAGTGGCGGCCGACGATCAGGGAGACGGTCGTCGAGAGCTTGCGGGTGCCGGGGAGCTTGACGACGTAGGTGCCGGGGGTGGGGGTCTCCCACTCCAGGTCGGCGTCCTTCAGGGCTGCCTCGACGACCTGCGATGCCTTCTGTACGTCAGCCATGGTGGGAGCGTACGCGACGCCGGTAGGCCTGGGTCGCTGCCGTGTAGACGTCCGCCGTGGCGGCCGCCGAGGTGTCCCAGCCGAAGGACTGGGCGTGCCGGGCGGCGGCCTCGCCCATCCGCGGGGACAGGTGCGGGTCGTCGGCGAAGGCGCGCAGCACGCGCGCGTACTCCGCCGGGTCGTGGCCCTGGACCAGGAAGCCGGTACGGCCGTCCCTGACCGCCACCGGCAGACCGCCCACCGCGGCCGCCAGCACGGGTGTGCCGGCCGCCTGTGCCTCTATGGCCACCAGGCCGAACGATTCGCTGTACGACGGCATGACCAGCAGCGATGCCGCCCTGAACCAGTCCGCGAGCTGTTCCTGGCCGACAGGGGGACGGAACCGTACGACGTCCGCGATGCCCAGGCGTGCGGCCAGCTTCTGGAGGCCCTCGGGCTTGGCCATGCCGCTGCCACTGGGGCCGCCGACGATCGGGACGAGGATGCGGGAGCGCAGCTCGGGGTGCTCGTCCAGGAGCACCGCCACGGCTCGCAGGAGGATGTCCGGGGCCTTGAGGGGCTGGATGCGGCCCGCGAACAGCGGGATCAGGGCGTCCTGCGGGAGGCCCAGGCGGGCGCGGGCTGCGGCTCGGCCGTCGGCGGGCGAGAAGCGGGTGAGGTTCACGCCGGGGTGCACGACGGCGACCTTGGCGGGGTCGGCGGCGTAGTGCCGTACGAGTTCGTCGGCCTCCTCGGCCGTGTTGGCGATCAGGCGGTCGGCGGCCGTGACGATCTGGGTCTCGCCGATGACGCGGGCGGCGGGCTCGGGGGTGTCGCCGTCGGCCAGGTTGGCATTCTTGACCTTGGCCATGGTGTGCATGGCGTGCACCAGGGGGGCGCCCCAGCGCTGGGCGGCGAGCCAGCCGACGTGGCCGGAGAGCCAGTAGTGGGAGTGGACCAGGTCGTAGTAGCCGGGGCGGTGGCCGGCCCAGGCCTGCATCACGCCGTGCGTGAAGGCGCACAGCTGGGCGGGGAGGTCCTCCTTGTTGAGTCCCTCGTAGGGGCCCGCGTCGATGTGGCGGACCAGGACGCCGGGGGCGAGCTCGACGGTGGGCGGGAGGTCCGTGGCCGTCGTGCGCGTGAAGATCTCCACCTCGATGTTGATCGCGGCGAGGCGCTGCGCGAGCTCGACGATGTAGACGTTCATGCCGCCGGCGTCGCCGGTGCCGGGCTGGTGGAGCGGGGAGGTGTGCACGGAGAGCATGGCGACGCGGCGGGGGCGGCGGTGGAGCCTGAGTCGTGAGGGGGCCGCCGGGGAGCGGTGCCTGAGCCTGCTGACGTACTGGCTCACGTGGCGTTCCTCCTTGGCTACGGGCATGCCTGCTGGAGGGTGCGAGCGCCCTCCAAGGCGGTGCAACGCCGGAGGGAGGGGTTCCCATTCCTGGTGGGGTGGTTTTTGCCGAGGCATTACCGGGCGTCGCTCAACTGTTCGGGGCCTGGATGCGTGGGGGTGCGTGCGTGGGGGTGGCTGGTGCGGATGCCTGCGGCGGCCTGTGCCGCTGGGTGGGGGTTCGCGTCGCGCCTGCGAGTGCGTTGTGGGTCGGGGCCGTGCCGCCAGTGCGGGTGGCGTTCCGCCTGATGGCGGCCACTTACCCTCGTAGGCATGACATCCCGCGCCTTCGCCCGCCCCGTGGGCACCGTTACGCGCGGGACCACGAATCCGAATCGGCTGCGCCGTATGGATCGCTGGATCGCCGTCACGCATGGCGCGGAGCTGCGGCGGGCCGGGGATGCCGTCGCGGTCGACCTCGGGTACGGCGCTGCTCCCTGGACGGCCGTGGAGCTGCTCGGCCGGCTGCGTTCCGTCGCGCCACGCGCGCGTGTGGTCGGCGTGGAGATCGAGCCGGCGCGGGTCGCGGCCGCGAAGCCGTATGAGCGGGAGGGGCTGGTCTTTCGGCACGGCGGGTTCGAGATCCCGGTTGTCCAGCGGCCTCTGCTCGTGCGCGCCGCCAATGTGCTGCGGCAGTACGAGGAGGACCAGGTCGCCGGGGTCTGGGAGCGGCTGTGTGCACGGCTTGCGCCGGCCGATCCTGTGACGGGGACGCGTGGCGGACTGCTTGTGGAGGGGACCTGCGACGAGATCGGGCGTCGGCATGTGTGGGTCGCGCTCGGGCCGGAGGGGCCGCGGACGGTGACCTTCGCTACCCGGCTGGGCTCGCTGGAGCGGCCGTCGGACCTCGCCGAGCGGCTGCCGAAGGCACTGATCCATCGCAACGTCCCCGGCGAACCGGTCCACGCCTTCCTGCGCGACTTCGACCGGGCTTGGGCGGCCGCAGCGCCCTACGCCTCGTACGGGGCACGCCAGCGGTGGATCCGCGCGGTGCGGGACCTCACGGCCGATTGGCCGGTGACGGATGGGCCGGCGCGGTGGCGGCAGGGTGAAGTGACGGTGCGGTGGGAGGCGTTGGCCCCGGGGGCGGGCGTTTACGCCGGGGGCTGATTCGGGCCGGTGGCTGAGTACGCCTCTGCGGGTCGCTGACTGACTATGCGTCTGCGGGCTGACGTTTACGCGTCTGCGCGCCGGCGGACTGCGGGCCTACGCCTCTGCGCGCTCCCGCCCCCCAACTCCCCCCTGACTCACCACACCGGGGGGAACGATCTCCGGGAGTTGTTCGTCACAAAGGCGGGGAGATCGGAGTGACGAGGAGGCAACGGGGGGAAGCAGACCTCTGTCACTTTGCGCGTCGTCGTGGCACGATCCCCCGGACGTTCTATGTTACTGACGGGACATCAGTTTGGGGGAAGTGGTATGGGTTCGGGCAAGCGCGGCCTGATCGCAGCGGCTGTGACCGTCGTCTGTGCGGTCACCGTACTCGCGGCACCAGGCGCGGCCTTCGCGGCACCCTCCCCCACTCCAAGCACGTCTCCCTCCTCATCGACACCGGCCACCGTGTCGAACAAGGACCTTGAGGCCGTTCGCAAGAAACTGGAGAAGCTCTACCACGACGCGGCCGTCGCCACCGACGAGTACAACGCCGCCGAGGAGGCGGCCGAGAAGCAGTCCGCCGAGATCGTCTCCCTGGCGAAGAAGATCGTCAAAGGTCAGGAGAAGCTCGCCGAGCTGAAGAAGCGCGCCGGCGCCGCGGCCGCCGCCCAGTACCGCTCCGGCGGGCTGCCCGACGAGGCGCACCTGATGCTGAGCGACGACCCGCAGGCGTTCCTCGACGGCACCGGCCGGGTGCTGCAGGGCCAGCGCGCGACCAAGGGACTGCTCGCGGAAATGACCCGCACCCAGCAGGACTTGGAGCAGTACGCCAAGGACGCCTCCGCCCAGTGGCAGAAGCTGGAGGCGGGGCGCAAGGCCAAGGCCGCCGCCAAGAAGAAGATCAAGAAGCAGATCGCGGCCGCCGAAGAGCTCGAATCCCAGCTGGAGGAGGAGGAAAAGGAACGCCTCGCCGAGCTGGAGGAGCAGGCCGCCTACAAGGCCCAGACCGCCTGGCTGGACTCCGGCATCCTGAAGGACATCAAGGGCAAGGCCTCCAAAAAGGGCCGGGAGGCACTTGAGTACGCCACGGCCCAGTTGGGCAAACCGTACGAATGGGGTGCCGAGGGGCCCAAGACGTACGACTGTTCGGGCCTGACGTCACAGGCCTGGGCGAGCGCCGGGCGCGGCATTCCGCGGACCTCGCAGGAGCAGTGGAAGCAGCTCGAGCGCATCGACATCAAGGACATGCGCCCCGGCGACCTCATCATCTACAACGCCGACGCCAGCCATGTGGCCATGTACGTCGGCGACGGCGCGATCGTCCACGCCCCGCGCCCCGGTCGGACGGTGACGGTCGCGGGGGCAGGCACGATGCCGATCCTCGGGGTGGTTCGGCCTGATGCGTAGGCATTGGGGCAACGTGTGATGTCTGGGGCGTACCGGTCGGCCCTGCGGGTGGATATGGGCGCTTATGGCAGGCAACCCAGGGGACTTGTGACCGGGGACTCGTGACCCGCACCACGTGACCCACTCCACGCGGGGCCGGCGCCAAACCGTGCATCGACGTGACCTTCGTCATCCCCGCTCCTCGGCCACCCTGTCCAACTGCGGTACGGAACGCGGCATATGACAGTGGCCAGCTTCCATACGGCGTGCCCCACACCATTCCGCTGCGGCGCCGACAACCGCTATGGTCCCCGTCGGTGGATCGAGGTCCCTCGTTCGCACCATGCCCTCGGGGGGAGGGAAGGAAGTCAAGACGATGCCCGTACCCATACCGCGGCAGAGAGCGATCCCGGCCGTGGAGAGTGGTCAGGCGCCGGCCGCATCCCCAGGCGGCTCCTCCATGGAAGAGGCTCCGCGTAAGGAATCAAAGGTCGAGAACAACACCCACACCAATCTCACGCTGCTGCTGATCGAGGACGATCCCGGCGGCTCCACGGTCGTGCCCGAGATGCTCGACGCGGCCGGCAAGCCGATCCGTGTGCGCACCGCCCGCAACCTCACCGAGGCCGGACGGCTGCTCACCGACGACGTCCACTGCATCCTGCTGGACCTCGCGCTGCCCGCGCCCGGCCGGACCGGCGAGGAGGACGAGCTGGGTGTGCTCAAGCACGTACTGGAGCTCGCGCCCCGGCACGCCGTCCTCGCGCTCACCGCGTCCGGTGACGCCGAGCGCGGCGCTGAGGCCGTGCGCGTCGGTGCGCAGGACTACCTCTTCCGGGACGAGCTGGACGGCCGGCTGCTGAGCCGGGCGATCCGGTACGCGGTGGAGAGGAAACGTTCCGACACGGCCGAGCGACGGCTGGCCGAAGGCCGCCTGCGGGCCCAGGAGAACCGCCGTCTGGAGCGCGGCCTGCTGCCGACGCCGCTGCTGGAGGGCTCGTCGCTGCGGTTCGCCGCGCGCTACCGCCCGGGGCGGTCACGTGCCCTGCTCGGCGGTGACTTCTACGACGTCGTGCGCACCGCGGACGGCACGGTGCACGCCATGATCGGCGACGTCTGCGGCCATGGGCCCGACGAGGCCGCGCTCGGTGTGGAGCTGCGGATCGCCTGGCGGGCGCTGACGCTGGCGGGGCTGTGCGGGGACGAGCTGCTGGGCACGCTGCAGCAGGTCCTTGAGCATGAGCGGGCCGACGACGAGATCTTCGCGACGCTGTGCACGGTGGATATCGCGCCGGACGGCCGGCGTGCCGGGCTGTGCCTGGCGGGTCACCCGTCTCCCCTGCTCGCCCGGCCGGGGCGGGCTGCGCGGCTGCTGCCGTACGACAACAACGGGCCCGCGCTCGGGCTGCTGCCCGGGGCCCGGTGGCCTCGGATGCAGGTGGAGCTGGGGGCCGAGTGGAGCCTGATGCTCTACACCGACGGCCTCATCGAGGGCCGGATCGGCGAGGGCCGGGAGCGGCTGGGCCAGGACGGGATGGTGGAGATGGTGCGGCGGCAGCTCTCGGAGGGGCTGCGCGGGGAGGCGTTGCTGCGGGCCGCCGTCAATGAGGTCCGGAACCTCAATGGGGGCGAGCTGGCGGACGACGTGGCTGTGCTGTTGCTCGACCGGACGGTGTGAGCGGGCGCGCGTCGCGGGTGAGCGAAGGCGCGGCGAGGGCGGGGCAGGGCGCGGCGAGGGCGGGGCGCGACCCCGGCTCTGTCGTCCGCCGACTGCTGGTGTGTGGTGGCTGGTCGCGCCCTCGCGGCGGAGCCGCACATCGATACGGCCCCGCCCCTTACGGGGCGCTGCCGCTCGGGGTGTTGATCAGCGGCCGCCGTTCCACGGGCCGTAGGGGCCGTCGCTGCTGGAGCCGCCCCTTCTGCTGCGGCCGCCGCCGGGCAGGCTCTTGATCGCGGGGCGTACGTCCACCATGTACACGATCGTCGCGATGAGGCCGATGATCGGCAGGAACGACAGGATGTTGAAGATCAGGTTCACCACGAAGGCGAGCCCGAGGATGAGCAGCCAGAACGGCTTGGTCTTCTTGTCCGCCGCGCGGTAGGCGTCCTCGCGGCGAGTGGCCGCATCGATCAGTGCGAAGCCGCTGAAAAGGATCAGGGCCATACTCAGCAGCCACATGAACCCCGCGAAGCCCTGCATCAGCACAACGTCCACCACCCGACTCGGCTCTTACCTACGCGCTCACCGTACCCGCAACCGCAAGCCGGCTACCCGAACAACGGGCCGAGCACTCCGTAAGTGCCCGACCCGTGTTCTGCGGCCCCTTTTCACCTGTCCGTGTTACTTGGCGGGCGGCGTCGTCTTCTTGGCGACGGGCTTGCGCGCCGGAGCCTTCTTGGCGGCGGGCTTCTTCGCCGACGCGGCCTCGGCGGCGGGCTGGGTCTGGGCGGGCTTGGCCTCGGCCTTGTCCTCCTTGACCTCGACCGGCTCGGCCTTCGGCTCGACGGCGATGGCGAGCTCCTCGATCTCCTCGGCGGCCTCGCCACGCCAGGTCTTCACGGTCTGCTCGCCGTGCTCGGCGACCTTCTCGTAGGCCTCGCGGGCCTTCACGGCGTACTCGGCGGCGACACCGATGGTGCGCAGCGCGAAGTCCTGGGCGCTCTCGCCGAACTTCTTCAGGTCGGCGTCGAGGCTGGTGCCGAGCTTCTTGACGTCCGCGTCCAGGTTGCTGCCGAACTTCCTGAAGTCGGCGTCCAGGCTGGTGACGAACTCGCTGACCTTGGTCTGGAGGCTCTCCTGCGCCTCCTTGGCCTTGGCACCTGCCTCCTTGGCGCGGGCGGTGGCCTTGTCCTGGACGGCCTTCGGGTCGGTGTTGCGAACGGCCTCGAACCTGGCCGGCGCCTGGGAGCGCAGCTGCTCCACCAGGCTGGGTACCTTCCGGGCCTGCTGGAGGGCGAGGTCGGCGGTGCCGGCGGCGAAGTAGAGCGGGGTCGGGTCGCTGAGGGTCTTACGCAGGTCGTCGGTGATGGCCATGGTGGGTGGTCCTCCCGGGTTGCTTTTCAGGTGAGGGTTTGGGTCCCGCGGTCGGCCTGCCGGTGTGCGTGGTCAGCCGGCCGACTGCCGGGGGTCGTTCGGGTTCTCCGGGTCGGCGTCGCTGCCGTCGGACGTAGAGGTCGTGCGGGTACGGCGCGTGGCGGGCTCACGGCCGCCGGCCTTGGCATTGCTGCCGTCCGTGCGGGTCCTACGGCGGCGGCGTACGGCGGCGTCACTGCCCCGAGCGTCCGCCGCGTCGTCGCTGTCGTTGCCGCCGTCGCCCTGGCCGTCGCTCTGCCGGGAGCCCACCGGACCGTGGTCCGCCGAACCGGCCGGGGCCGGCTCGACCGCTTCGACCGCCTCGATCACCTCGGCGGCCTCATGTGCCTCGTCGGTCTCGCCCGCCTCGGGGGGTATCCCGAACCCGTTCTCCTTGCGGAAGGATTCGTAGATCTGGAGCAGCACCTGCTTCTGCCGCTCGTTCAGCGTGGGATCGGCGATGATGACGGCGCGCGTCTCCACCTCGTCCCGGTCCCGCTCGGCGTCGAGGATGCCGGCCCGCACATACAGCGTTTCGGCGGAGATCCGCAGGGCCTTGGCGACCTGCTGCAGCACCTCCGCGCTCGGCTTGCGCAGCCCGCGCTCGATCTGGCTCAGATACGGATTGGACACCCCGGCGGCATCGGCGAGTTGCCGCAACGACAGCTGCGCATTGCGCCGCTGGTCGCGCAGGTACTCACCGAGATTGCCGACGTTGAGCGATGCCATGCCTCCACCTTGCCCCACCCTCGCTAACTATTGCAAGCACCTGCTTGCAAAAGTGCGCCACGCCACGTGACGGCCACTCAGATGGGCCATGTCGTCGATGTCCGTTCCCGGTGTATCTGCGATTTCCCGCCGGGTCTGCGATGTGAAGTGAACGAGTCCCGGGAGACCTGCGCAGCAAGCTGCTCCAGCCGGGCCACTGCCCGCGACGTTCGGCCGCGACACAGCGGCGCCCTGCCTCCCCAACCGAGTTGTTTTAACCTCCTACACCAGCGAACTCGTCGCCCTACTGTTGGCTGATGCGTGCACACCAAATTGACCGACCGGCCGATCTCGACGTGGTCCGTGAGTCCTATGACCGGGTGGCCGACAACTACGCGGAGATGGTGGCGACGACGGGAATGGGCGACATCCGTCGCCATCCCTGGCTCAAGGCATCGATCGACGCTTTCGCCGACACCGTGGGCGAACTCGGGCCTGTCCTCGACGTCGGCTGTGGGCCCGGAACGGTGACCGCCTACCTCGCCGAACGCGGACTCGACGTGTCCGGAGTCGATCTCTCGCCCGGCATGATCGAGAACGCCCGCCGCCTGTATCCCCACTGCCGCTTTAGCGTCGCCTCCGCCACCGACCTCAGCCTCGAAGAGGCGTCCCTCGGCGGCGTACTCGGATGGTGGTCACTGTTCAACCTCCCGCGCGACGTCCTTCCTCAGGTCCTCACCCTGTTCGCGCGGGCCCTGAAGCCGGGCGGACACTTCATCACCGGAACGCACGTCGGCGACGAGGACGCGGTGCGCACGGAGGCCTACGGAGGTGTGTCCGTCCGCTGGACGACGCACAAATGGCGGCCGGAACAGTTCGTCGGCTTGATCGAGCAGGCTGGACTGCGCCCCGTCGCCGAACTTCGGCTCCCGGCAGATGAGTTCAGCGGGCCGGGCTTGGTCGTCATGGCCGAGCGCCCCGCCTGAGGATCAGGCGCCGGATGCAGCACAGGGGCTCGTGCGGGACTCATGACCTGGCGCCCGCAATCACCCAATCGAGCGAATTAGTCCCATTTCATCTGCTCAGTCCCTGCGGGTCTGCAGAGTGGCATACATGGGGCTGGGTGTGCTGGAGGGGACGAGGCCGTCAGAATTACACGGCTTCGAGGTCGGCTGGCGGGACGACGAGGGTGAACACCGGCTGCCATTGACGGATGCGGTCTGGGTGCCGTTCGAAGCGGGGCGGCCGGTTCGCGGCTTCCCGTCGTATCGCGGGCAGCGGCACTTCCCTGGGTTGTACTGGTCGTCGACGACCGGCGGGCACGTAGGGTTCGAGTCCTGGCTGGAGCGGGATCACGCGATGCTGCTCGACTTCACGCCGCAGGTGACAGGGCTGCTGTCGCAGCCGTTGTGGCTGTTCTGGGAGGACGAGCGGGGCAAGCGGATCTCACACGCGCCGGACTACTTCGCACGGTTCGAGGACGGGCGGGGGCTAGTGGTGGACTGTCGGCCTCTCGATCGAATCGACGCCCGCTCTGCTGCCAAGTTCGCGGCGACCCGGACAGCGTGTGAGGCGGTTGGTTGGGGTTACCGGATCGTCGGTGAAGTAGATCTGGTACGGATGGCGAACGTCCGCTGGCTGGCGGGATACCGGCATCCACGGCATGGGGCCGATGAGGGGCTCGCGGCCAGGTCGCTGGCCCTGTTCTCGATACCGTCGCCGCTGGTCGCACAGGCTGCGCTGCTCGGTGATCCGATCGCGGTGTTGCCGGCGGTGTTCCACCTGCTCTGGCTGGGGCGGCTGACAGCGGATCTGTCGCGCCCCTTGTCGGATGCCACGCTGGTGTCGCGGGCGGAGGCTCGGTGAGCGGGCGTCCAGGGGCACGGGCAGCGTTGAGGGTCGGGGATCGGGTGCGCATGGATGACCGGCTGCACACGGTCGTGGGCCTGTCCGGGACGACGGTGCGGCTCCTGGACGAAGCCGGGTCGGCGAGCCTGGTGTTGCTGTCGCATCTGCTGGCCTCGGGAGGCTTTGAGCTGATCGACCAGGGTGCCGATCAGGGCCGCTTGCCGCCGTTCGCACTGTTGGACATCGTGCCGGAGCGGGAAGCCGAGAAGGCGGCGGCCTGGGAACGGCATGTGACCGAGGTGGAGTTCGGCAAGCCGCTGGATGCTGACCCCACAGCCCCGCCTCGTCCGGATTACGACCCGGCCCGCCATACGGTGGAGGAGCGGGTGGCGGCCAAGGCGGCGGAACTGCGGGCTATCGGCTGGCAGGCGAGTGTGGGGACCGTTCAGCGGATGCGCAGGCGCTACCGCGAACAGGGTCTGTGGGGCCTGGTCGATCACCGTGCGACTCGTCTGTCCTCACCGACGGGACGGGCCGATGACCGGGTGGTGGCCGCCATCACGGAGATCCTGGCCGCGACGACGGACGAGTCCACTGGCACCCGTGGCCGGCTGCGTCGGCGGGTGGAGGCGCTGCTGGCGGAACGGTATGGGCCGGGCACAGTGGCGATGCCGTCGAAGTCTGCGTTCTACCGGCTCGTCGAGGCGATGAGCGAGGGTACGCACGCCTTTGGCGAGGCCACATCTCGCAGGTCAGCGGCTCGCCGCCCGCCAGGAGCGTTCACCCCTTCCTCGGCCTGCCGACCCGGCGAGATGGTGCAGATCGATACGACACCGCTGGACGTGCTGGTGGTCCTGGAGGACGGGGTGAACGGACGCCCGGAACTCACGATCGCCGTCGACGTGGCGACGAGGTCGATCTGCGCTGCGGTGCTGCGACCGGCAGGAACCAAGGCCGTGGACGCCGCGCTGCTGCTGGCCAAGATGCTGGTCCCGGAGCCGCTGCGGCCGGGCTGGTCGGACGCGCTGGCGATGTCGGCGACGCTGATCCCCCACCGAAGGCTGCTGGACATCGACGCACGCCTGGAGCAAGCGGCCGCCAAGCCGGTGATCGTGCCGGAGACGATCGGCATCGATCACGGCAAGGTGTTCGTCTCCGACACCTTCCTGACCGCCTGCCGCTCGCTGGGCATCTCCGTCCAGCCGTCCCGCCCGGCGACCCCGACCGACAAGGGAATCGTCGAGCGAACCTTTTCCTCGATCAACACGCTGTTCTGCCAGCACATCCCTGGTTACACCGGTTCGAACACGACCCGTCGGGGCGCCGGGGTCGAGGCCGTCTGGACGCTCGCGGAACTGGGCGACCTGCTGCAAGAGTGGATCGTGGCCTGCTGGCAACAGCGGCCACACGAAGGGCTGCGCAGCCCGTTCCTACCGGGCCGGCCCATGTCTCCCAACGACGCATATGCCCTGCTGGTCTCCCGCACCGGCTACCTGCCGATGCCGCTGAACGGCACTGACTACCTGGAGTTGCTGCCGGCACTCTGGCGTTCGGTCAACGACTACGGCATCCGCATCGACCACCGCACCTACAACTGCCCCGGACTGAACCCGCTACGGCGCCGCTCCTCGGGAGTGACCGCCAAAGGGGGGCTCTGGGAAGTCCACTACGACCCCTACGACCTGTCCCAGGTCTGGGTACGCGACGCGCGCACCGGAGAGTGGATCACTGTTCCGTGGACACACCGGCACCTGGTCTCCGCGCCGTTCGCGGACTTCACATGGCGCCGGGCCCGGGACCTCCTGGCGATGCGGGGCCAGGGCGACACCGACCAAGCCGCTGTGGCCGGCGCAGTCGACCAGTTGCTGACCCGGGCGGAAAACGGGCCGGACCGCCGGATCGCGGCCCGCACCCGCGCCGCCCTGGAGCCCGCTCGTCCCATTGCCGCGCTGTCGCAGGCACCTGCACCGGACGACGCCGAGGACGAGACCACCGTCCCGGAGCAGCCGTCGAACGTCATCCCCTTCGGCGTCTTCGACGCCTTCACTGACGGGAGCCGCCTGTGAGCCAGGCCCCGCCACAGGACATCGCCAATCCACAGGCGTCGCTGACCACGAAGGAAGGCTGGCGGGCGTTCGTCGACGAGAACCCGGAGCCCCCGCCGTCCCTCCCGTCCGGCACCGCCCTGGACAAGGACGAGCTGGAGTCCTACAGGGAAGCGCGAATCGACTACCACACACGGTCCGTCATCGTGAACACTCCCACGATCCGTGGCGTCGTCACCACCGGCCGCAAGCGCATCGTGCTCAACCGGCACCAGGTCTCCGCCCGGCGCGGCCTGATCGTGTCCGGTTCGGCCGGAACCGGTAAGACAACAGCGATCACCCAGCTGGGTAAGAACGTCGAACAGATCACCCGGCGCCGCAACCCTGCTGCTATCGGCGGACTACCGGTCGTCTTCGTCACCGTTCCCCCGGCGGCTACCCCGAAGATGCTCGCAGGCGAGTTCGCCCGGTTCCTCGGCATCCCGCTGGAGCACCGCATGAGCCAGGTCCAGATCACCAACGCCGTCTGTGACCTGCTCAGCAAGCTCGGCACCACGCTCGTCCTGGTCGACGAGATCCACAACCTCGACCTGACGACCCGCAACGGAGCCGAGGCGTCCGACCAGCTGAAGTACCTCTCGGAACGGATCGCGGCCACCTTCGTGCTTGCTGGTCTCGACATCGAGACCAGCAGCCTGTTCCAGGGCACCCGCGGGCAGCAGATCGCCGGCCGCTACACGGTCATCCCCTCCCGGCCCTTCGGCCACAAGAACCGCGCGGACAAGGAGCACTGGCAGGCCCTGGTGGCGACCATGGAAGACTCCCTGCGACTACACGCCCATCGTCCCGGCACCTTGGTCGCCATGACCGATTACCTGCACGAACGCACCGGCGGACTGATCGGCAGCCTTTCCCAGCTCGTCCGAGAAGCCGCGGTCGACGCCATCGACACGGGCGCAGAAAAGATCACCAAGCGCATGCTCGACGCGATTGAGCTCGACCACGCCGTCCAGCAGCCTCACCCTGATCACCGCCGCGCCAAGCGCGCCCGCAAACCGAGGGCGGCCTGAGCGATGGAGCCCTGGGAAGCCCCGGTCCGGCTCCTGCCGCTTCCTCTGCCACCAGTCCACGGAGAGGTCTTCGGCTGGTATCTGCACCGCCTCGCAGCCGCCAACCAAGTGACGGCGGGCCAACTGGCGAAAACTCTGACACCGTTCAAAAACGCGCAGGTCGGCCAGCGGACGGACACGCTATGGCGCTGGACTCCGATGGTTCTGCCACGACTGGCCATCATGACGGGTCTTACGCCTGAGACGCTCCGGATGCTGCTACCGGCGATCGCCCGGGTTGAGGCGCGCACCGCAGGTGACGTAGTCCGCTACCGCCGGCGTCTCTACGTCGCCTGCTCACACTGCATGCATCGCCGCGGGATCACCAGGCCCGTTCTCGCCCATCGCCCTGCCGATCTCCAGCTCTGCCGCAGACACGGCATCTGGGTGGACGGCAACCGTCACTACCGCGTCGGCCACCTGCCAGAGCTCGTTACCGCTGAGCACCGACACCGACGGATCGCCCGCCGTTTCCCCAACACCCAGGAGGCAGCGACGAAGGAAGCACAGCACTTGGTCCGCTCCTGGCTCCTGAACAAGAACCAGCCTCATCTGCTCTCACGCTGGAGTGACCGCCTCGCCCAGCTCCCTCCCAAGGAAGCCATCTACGGGAACATCATCAGGCGACGCGTCGACGAGCGGGAGTACATCGCCACCTATCCAGAGTTCGTCACGCTGCTGGGCATGGTGGCCGATCCTGCTTGGCGGGCCCTTCGGGCGCCTCGCCGATGGGCGAACCTCAGCCAGCACCGGCGCACCATCAACGCCGTCTACACAGAGGCCGAGCAGCGGCTGAACGTCCCCACCCTCCGCGGAAAGATCCGTTCCCACGCCTTCTCCAACGACGCCCTCTTTCGCTGGACCGACTCCCTGGGACGCTCACTGATGCTGGTGACGACTCCGGACGACTACGACGCCCTACGGGATGAGTCCCACGTGAACTGAAAGACTCCAGGTCACAGCCCCACCATCCGGCAGAACAAATGGGACCACCCCTTCTGTCCCCGCAATCAGGCCCACTACCGTTCAGATCCAGTGGGCCGCCCTGCTTCGGAACCGTCCCAGCAGAACTGACAAGACCCAGCTCAGAGACACCTCATCGATTCAGATCTCCTGGGAACGGACAGTCGAGTCCGTTTCCACGAAATCTGCGGAGTCCCGCCAAACGGCCGGGGCGGTATGCGCAGTCCCAGTGGTTCTGATCAGCGGATGAGCGAATGCCGTCGAGGTCGGTGCGCAATGATCGGCCCATGACCGAGATCGTCTTGATGTCAGATCCGAAGATCGCAGCCATACCGGTGAAGGACTGCGGCGAACCGCTCCTTGATGTCCGGCGTCACCACCCATTCCCCGTCGACACTCGCGAGCAGGACGATTCCGGTGCCTTTGCGCACCTTCGTGAAGGGGTCCTGAACCGCCTCATTGAGGCGGGGCATCTTCTGCCAGAGGGCATCAGCTTGCTGTTCGTCGAGGGGTATCGGCCACCTGGGCTGCAACGTTTCTACTTCGAGAGGTACGCCGCAGGGCTCCGGAACGATAACCCCAACTGGTCCCCAGAACAGGTCCGTGCTGCTGCAAGCCGATTCGTGTCTCCTCCGGAGATCGCGCCGCACAGCGCTGGTGCTGCTGTTGACCTGACTCTCGTCAATGCCGAGGGCCAGGAACTCGACATGGGAACGCCGGTGGATGCCAGCCCGGAAGTGAGTGAGGGCGCCTGCTACACCGCAGCCCACAACATCGGCCCGGAGGCGCGAGCCAACCGGAAGATCCTCGCTGAGGCCCTTACGGCGGTCGGCCTGGTGAACTACCCGACCGAGTGGTGGCACTGGTCCTACGGCGATCGCTACTGGGCGCTTGCTACCGGCGCCAGTCACGCCGTCTACGGGCCATTGGAACTCGGCTGAGGTTCGAGGGCTGCCACCGCGAGAGTACTTTCGTCCCGTTCTGACGGAGAAGACGCACTGAATCTGCACAGCGGCCTCCATGGGTGTGCGTGGGCAGGCAGGGATGGCACCGGAGACGGTGCACGGAGCGCGATGCTGATGTGCGCGAGGCCCCTGAGGCCACAGGCGGAGAGATCGAGGCTCTCCTGGTCCCCGGTCAGCTTCTGACGATGCAGAAGGGATGCCCGGCCGGATCGGTGAGAACCCGCGCCCTGGCGGCATCGTGAGGCTGGTGATCCGGCTTGCCCGCGCCCAGTTCCAGCAGCCGAGCCTCGGCCTCCTCCAAGTCCTCCTCGACCTTGAAGCAGATGTGAAGCTGCTGGGGGACGGTCTGGTCGGGCCAGCGGGGAGCCCGGTAGCCGTCCACCCGTTGGAAGCCGATGAGGAGTCCGTCCTCACGGTTGAGACCGGCGAAGTCGGCGTCCGACTTCGGGTGGGGTTCGAGGCCGGTGGCCTGCTGATAGAACGCCGCCAGAGCCAGCGGATCAGGGCAGTCGAGTGTTATCGCGCTCAACTTCATCTGCAGGGGCATGACACCTCCGGGGCGACCAGTGGACTTCCGCAATGAAGATCCCAGAATGGCATCTGCCGCACACCGGGCCGCGAGCGCCTCCTGGCCGAAACCCACGGGGCGCACCCGCGGGCATGCGGAATCATGAAGCATGCGACCGGATGGCTGGCACCTCACCGAAGACGTCGACGACTTCCTCGCCCGAGCAGGAGGCTTCCTGCGCTCGCGGCCCGGCCCGCACGTCATGCAGTTGACGTGGGCCGAGAGGGTGCGGACGCGCGGGGCGGACGCCTTCGGCACCGAGGCCCCCGTCTTCGGGATGCTGGAGCAGGCGGGCGAGGTTCGCGCGACCTTCCACCACCTCCCGCCCCGCGGAATGGGCCTCTCCCCGCTCTCGCCCGAGCAGGCCGATTCCCTCGCCGCCCGCCTGGCCGCCGGCGGGCATCCCCTGCCCTCCGTCAACGCCGACCACGGCACCGCCAACGCTTTCGCCGAGGCCTGGCAGCGGCACTCCGGCGTGACGGTGAAGCTCCGCGACACGCGGCTGCGTCTGTACCGCCTCGGCACGCTCACGCCACCGGAGCCGATGCCGACGGGCCGGGCCCGTGTCCTGGGCGAGCAGGACCTGGAACAAGTCATGTTCTGGTGCGGCGAGTTCGCCAAGGCCGTCGGGGAAGTCGTCTCCATCGACGCCGGCTCCTGGGCCGGCACGCGCTTCGCCGACAAGCGCTACACGCTCTGGGAGACCCCGGACGGCACTCCCGTCTCCATCGCGGGCCTGAACCCCTTGATCGGCGGCCAGATCCAGGTAGACATCGTCTACACCCCTGCCGACCTGCGCGGTCACGGCTACGCGGGTGCCGTGACGGCGGCGGTGAGCCGGGCCGCGCTGACCGCGGGCGCGACGGACGTCGTACTGTTCGCGGACCTGTCCAACCCCACGAGCAACGCCCTCTACCAGCGCCTCGGCTACCGCACGCTCACCGATTGGAGCGCGTACGACTTCTCATGACGGGGTGCCGAGCGTGCCTACCTACGGTGACAGCGGCAGCGCAAGCACCGCGAACGCCAGCGCCACCCGCGCGAACCCGTTGCCCAGCACGGAAACGACCCGTGCGCGGGCGAGCCGGACAAACTGCGGGTCGCGCCACAGCGGCCCCCGGGTAGAAGTCACCGTCACGGCCCGGCACCCCTACGGCGGCCGACGCCGACGCCCGTCCTGAACCGGCCACGGAGGTGAACACCGGCTCCGGTCGACCTTCGTGTCACAGAACGGGCGGCCGGCTCGTCCAAGGTTTCGTAGACGTATTCCGGAATCGGGACGGTGAGTGTCATGCGGGTGTTCGTGGCAGGTGGGACCGGGGTCATCGGGCGGCGGCTGGTGCCGCTGCTCGTGGAGCGGGGGCATCAGGTGACGGCCACGACGACGAGCGCGGCCAAGCTGGGTCTGCTGAAGGAGATGGGCGCGGACGGCGTCGTGATGGACGGGCTCGATGCCGTGTCGGTCGGCGAGGCGGTGGCTGCGGCGCGGCCGGACGTGATCGTGCACCAGATGACGGCGATCTCCATGCCGCACTCCGGCAAGCCGGACATCAAGCACTTCGACCGATGGTTCGCCGCCACCAACCGGCTGCGCACCGAGGGAACCGACCACCTGCTGGCCGCCGCCGAGGCGACCGGCGTCCCCCACTTCGTCGCGCAGAGCGCCGCCATCTGGAACGGCATCCGCGAGGGCGGCTGGGTGAAGACCGAGGAGGACCCGCTGCCCGTGGAGACGGGCAGGCTGCACGCGCTCGCGGAGGGCATCCGCCACATCCAGGACGTCGTCCTCAAGGCCGACGGGACGGTCCTGCGCTACGGCGGGTTCTACGGTCCGGGCGCCACCGACGACCAGGTCGAACTCGTACGCAAGCGGCAGTTCCCGCTGGTCGGGGGCGGCACCGGCTACTGCTCCTGGGTGCATCTCGACGACGCGGCGAGCGCCACCGTACTGGCCGTGGAGCAGCGGGCGCGGGGCGTGTTCAACATCGTCGACGACGAACCGGCCCCGGCCAGTGAATGGCTGCCGTATCTGGCCGCCTGCGCGGGTGCGAAGCCTCCGCTGCGGGTGCCGAAGTGGCTGGCGCGGCTGCTGGCCGGCGAGGTGGCGGTGCTGATGATGACGGAGGGGCGCGGGTTCTCCAACGCCAAGGCCAGGCGGGAGCTCGGCTGGGAGCCGCGCCATCCCTCGTGGCGCCAGGGGTTCCGGGAGGAGCTGGCGCGGTCGTAGCCGCAGGCGCCGATACGCACTTTTTTGTACGTACTTGGCAGCGCTCCACAGCCGTCCGACCCTGGAGGCAGGTGATCGACTTCCCCGTTCCTCTTCCTCAAGGGAGCTCCATCGTGGATACGTCCATGCCCGCATCGTCCGCCGTCACCGTGCTCGGTCTGGGGCCGATGGGACGGGCCCTGGCCGGCGCCTTCCTGGCCGGCGGTCTGCGGACCACCGTGTGGAACCGCACGCCGGGCAGGGACGCGGAGCTGCTCGGGCGTGGGGCGACCGGAGGGCTGTCGGCGGCGGAGGCGGTCGGCGCGAGTGAGCTGGTCGTCGTCTGCGTGGTGAACTACGACGCCGCCGACGCCGTCCTGCGGCAGGACGCCGTGACCGGCGCCCTCAAGGGCCGCACGGTCGTCAACCTGACCGCCGACACCCCGGCCCGCGCCCGGGACACGGCCGCATGGGCGGCCGCGCACGGTATCCGCTACCTGGATGGCGCGATCATGACGCCGACCACGACCATCGGGACGCCCGACGCGGTGTTCCTGCACAGCGGCCCCGAGGACCTCTACCGCGAGCACCAGCCCCTCCTGGACGTGCTCGGCGGCACCCACACCCACCTGGGCGAGGACATCGGCCGGGCCGCCGCCTACGACGTCGCCCTGCTCGACATCTTCTGGACGGCCATGTCCGGCTACGCGCACGCCCTGGCCGTGGCCCGGGCCGAGGGCATCACCGCGCGGGAGCTGGCCCCCTTCGCACGGGGCATCGGCGACATCCTCCCGCCGTCGTTCGAGGAGCTCGCGGGCGACGTAGACGACGGCATCTACTCCGGCGAACTCAATCCGATCACGTCCGCCGTCTCCTCCATGGCCCACATCGTCGAGGCCTCCGAGTCCCACGGCATCGACGCGGGCGTCATGCGCGCGGCCGAGGGCCAGGCCCGCCGGGTCGTCGGGCTCGGGCACGGCACGGACGGCTTCATCCGGGTCGCCGAGCTGCTGGGGCGCCGCTCCCAGGCGGGATGACCCACCTCTCCAGTACGTCGAAGTCCCGTTCGGTGAGCCCGTAGCGGTGGTCGACGCGGTGGAGGAGGGCGGGCGCGCGATGGTGGGCGGCCACCCAGGCCCGGTCGGTGTCGGTGATCTCGTCGTCGACCCAGAGGAACGGGCGGCCGGCGGCCCAGGACACCAGGGGCCGCGTCTTCCAGTGCAGGCCACGGGGCCGGCCGAGCTCGCAACCGGGGCCGGCGTCGGAGCCGGGCTCGTCGTCCTCGTCCGGCCAGTCCATCACCGGCAGCGGGGGCAGGCCCAGCCACGGGGCGATGGCGGTGTTCGCGTCGTCCAGCCAGGTCGTGGCCCACACCAGCTCGCAGCCGAGGACGGCGAGCCGCGTCAGACGTGCGCCGAGTGCCGGGTCGATCCGGGCGCGGAGGGGGTGCTCGGCGCTCTGCGGCAGGACGCGGACCGGCTCGTACTGCTGGTACGGCCGGTCCGCCCCGAAGGGGATCAGCGTTCCGTCGACGTCCAGGAAGAGAAGCATCAGAAAAAGGATCTACCCAGGCCGGGGTGGAGCGCTACTGTCTGCTGTATGACTGCCGGGTCGGCCTTGTGCCGTGATCGAGTTGGGTGTTGCCCGGCCTCTGAGTGAGGCTGCGGCAGCGGGCCAGGAGCCCGCCTCTTTCTCTTCGCCTTCCATCCGTACGAAATCCAGCGACGGAAATCCAGCGACAGAGAAAGAGAGAGAATGCCCAACGACTTCAATCAGCAGGTCATCGACGAGTTCCGCGCCAACAAGGGCCGCGTCGGCGGCTACTTCGAGGGCGCCCGACTGATCCTCCTCACCACCACCGGCGCCCGCACCGGCCGCCCGCACACCACCCCCGTCGGCTACCTCCCCGACGGCGCCGACCGCGTCCTGGTCATCGCCTCCGCCGGCGGTGCCCCCAGCCACCCCGCGTGGTTCCACAATCTCCTCGCGAACCCTCAAGTCACCGTCGAGAGCGGCGCGTTCACCTACGAGGCGCAGGCGGTCGTACTCGACGGCGAGGAGCGTCACGAGGCCTTCGCGCGGGCCGTGGAGGCGGATCCGGGGTGGGCGGAGTACCAGGAGAAGACGCGGCGGGTGATCCCCGTGGTCGCCCTGTACGAGATCGCCCAGGACGGCCCCCCGAACATCAACGCCTCCTCCATGGGCGAGGCCATCAAGGTCGTCCATGACGCCTTCCGACGCGAACTCGCCCTGATCCGCGAAGAGATGGCCAAGGGCGGCGCCACCCTGGGCGCCCAGCTCCGCGTGAACTGCCTGACCTTCTGCGCCGGCCTGCACAACCACCACACCGGCGAGGACGTGGCCCTGTTCCCGTTCCTGGCCGACCGGCACCCCGAGTTCGCCCCCACCCTGGCCCGCCTCGGGGAGGAGCACGACCGCATCGCCGCCCTCGTCGAGGACCTGCGCCACGCCGTGACCGCCGACCACCCGGACCCGGCCACCGCCCGCGGCGAGGTGGAGCGCCTGACGGCCGAGCTGGAGGCGCATCTGACGTACGAGGAGGAGCAGTTGCTCCCGATCCTGGACGCCGCGTAAGGCTGCGCGGGAGGCCGTCCGCGCGTAAGCGCCCTCAGAGACCTCAGGGCGCTCAGGGCTCTCAGAACGGCAACGGCCTCCCGTGCACCACCTCCAGCCCCGCCACCGCCCGCGTCACCACCACATACAGCCGCTGCAGCCCCCGCTCCTCCGCCGCCACGATCGCCGCCGGCTCCACCGCGACGACATGGTCGTACTCCAGCCCCTTCACCACACTCGCCGGTACGACGGTCACCCGCGCGCCCAGCTCGTCCGCACCCCCCGCCTCGATTCCGGCCGCCCCCAGCGCCTCCCGCACCCGGCCGGCGTCCGCGTCGGCCGCGACGACCCCGACGGACCCCTCCCGGCCCAGCGCATCACGCACGGCCCCCACGACCGCCCCGAGCAGGTCGCCGCCGGCCCCTCGGAACCGCAGTTCCCCGTCTCCCCGCAGCGAGCGGGCCGCCGGCACCTCCACGTCCAGCCGCTCCAGCAGCCGGTTGGCCAGCGCCAGCACCGCCCCGGGCACCCGGAACCCCGTCGTGAGCGGGACGACCACCGCGTCCGGTTTCCCCAGCTGCTCCAGCACGCTCTCCCACGACCGCGCCGCCCACGGCGTCGTCCCCTGTGCCAGATCCCCGAGCACGGTCACCGACCCGAAGACCGCCCGCCGCGCGATCGCCCGGCACTCCATCGGCGACAGATCCTGAGCCTCGTCGACGACGACATGGCCGTACCCCTTCGGATGCTCGACGAGCCCCGCCACCTCGTCCAGGAGCACCAGATCGGCGGCCGACCAGCGGGCCGACTTCCACGACCGCGGCGGCTTCGCCCACAGCAGCGCCTTCTGCTCGTCGGCGTCCAGCAGCCCGTCGGCGGCTTCCCTCAACCCTCCTGGTTCGCCGAGCAGTTGAGCCACGACCTCCTCGGGCCGCACCCGCGGCCATACGGCGTCGACGTACGCGCCGACCGCCCGCGCCCGCGAGATCCGCTGCACCCAGGCGTTGCTCCGCGGCCCGGCCCGCCGCTCGGCCTGCTCCTGGATGCGCCGCACCACCCGGGTACGCACCCGCTCCCGCCCGACGCCGTACGGCGGCTCCTCGGCCCGCACCCCCGCGACGATCCGCAGCAACTCGTCCTCCGGAACCCGCCACCGGTACGAACCGTCGGTCAGCACGAGAGGTGCGACGCGGGTCGGTCCGCCCACGCGCGCGTACAGGGCCCGCCGCAGCACCTCCGCCATCCGGACGTCGTGCTTGAGCCCGGCGGCCCTGTCGTCGTCCACACCGGTGACGGGATGCCGGGCGATCTCGTCCCGCAGCGTGGACTGCCGTACGCCGCTCTCGCCGAGGGCGGGCAGCACCTCGGCGATGTACGACAGGAAGGTCGGGTTGGGCCCGAGGATCAGCAGGCCGCCGCGCCGGATGCGCTGCGGGTGGGTGTAGAGCAGGTACGCGGCGCGGTGCAGGCCGACAGCGGTCTTGCCGGTGCCGGGGGCGCCCTGCACACACAGGGAGACGGCGAGGTCGCCTCGTACGAGATCGTCCTGCTCGGGCTGGATGGTGGCCGCGATGTCCCGCATGGGCCCGACGCGGGGCCGTTCGATCTCCTGGGCGACGATGTCGCTGACGCGCGACTCACCCCGGTCGAGGTGCTCGTCCTCCAGGCCGGTGAGGTCGGCGGAGTCGCCGCGGCTCCCGGGTGCCCAGCCGAACCGTCGCCGTACGCTGACGCCCTGCGGGTCGCGCGCGCCGGCCTGGTAGAAGGCGCGGGACACGGGAGCCCGCCAGTCGACGACGAGGGGCGGGGCGGCGACGCCCTCGCTGATCCGCATCCGCCCGATGTGCAGCGCCTGCCGGTCGGCGTCCAACCGCCCGAAGAACAAGGGCCCTTCGGGCAGCTCCCGCATCGCATTCGCCCGGCTGCGCAGCCGGTACCCGAGCACCTCGGCGTCGGCACCGGAGGCGGAGACGTCCTCGGCGGTGACGACGTGCTCCTGGGCGCCGTCGACCATGGCGGCGAGGGCGGTTCGGCAGCGGTCGTGGTGGGCGCGTTCGCGGGCGAGCTCGTGATGCAGTGACGTCATTCCGAGAAGCGTACCGAAATAACGTAACCGAGTTAAATTTTTTACCGAGACTCAGTTGTGGCCACGGCGAACCGCGGCAGGCAACCCCGCCTCCAACAGCCCGAACGCCCGCTCGGCCGCCGCCACCGCATCCCCCCGCACATCGGCCGCCCGCTCCCCTGCCGCGATCCGCCGCCAGTTCTCCTGCGCGAGGATCCGCTGCACGGCCACGATCTGCCCGGCGGCCAGCCGTCCGTCCAGCCCCCCACCGAGCGCCTCGGCGAGCGCGGCCTCCGAACGCTCCAGATACCCGTACAGGCCGGCGGCCAGCGCGGGTGTCCCGTACAGCAGCGACTGATACGCGAGCACGTCGGGATGGTCGTTGAGCCCGGTGATGGGATCACACCGCTCCAGCCCGTCGAGAAAGTGCCGCCGCAACGCCTCGACGGGCGAGGCGCTCCCCTGCCGCACAATCCCCGCGGCCTCGCCCTCATGATCGGCGAACCGGTACAGGACGAGGTCCTCCTTCGCCGGGAAGTACCGGAACAACGTCGGCTTGGAGATCTCCGCGGCAGCGGCCACCTCGGCCACGGAGACGGCGTCGAAGCCCTTCTCGAGGAAGAGGCGGATGGCGGTGTCGGAGACGGTTTGATACATCCGCTGCTTCTTGCGCTCACGCAGGCCGGTCTCGCTCATGCGGTGAGCCTACGCGCGGCCGAAGCGACGGTGCGGCCGTGCCCTCAGGCAGCCGCCCGCTGCGGCCAGTCCGGCCTCTTCGCCAGGGACCAGAGGTCATCGAAGTGCTTGATCCACGTGGCAACGGCAGCCCCGGCGGCAGCCGTGCCCTCCCGTGACCACACGTTGAGGTCGGTCCTGTACCCCTTGGGATCGTAGAACTCCGGTCCCATCTCGTGCAGACGCATCCGCGCCGACACGTCGTACAGGCCGTGCAGCACCTGGCTCCGGTTGAAGATGCAGATCTTGTCGCGCGGTATGCCGGGATAGCAGCGGTACTCGCATCGAACGGTCAGCCTGCCCGTGGCGGTGAGCCGTCCGGCGAGGTCCGCCAGGATGTCGTCGTACTCCTGACAGCGTCGGATCATGCGCAGCCGGAAGGCCGGGTCGTCCACCGGACGGGCGTCCTCACCGACCTTCGAGGGCACGGTCATCGGCTGTCCGAAGTCCGGTACCAGCATGCGCACCGACACGATCCGGGTGGGCCCCGGATTGTCGAAGAGGCCCTCCAAGCGGTGGTACAGCTCGTTGTAGAGGGTTTCGCCGGTGTAGCCCAGGAAGCTGATCTCGACCCGTCGAGCCTGGAAGGCCTCGCTGACGAAGCCTCCCAGCTGGCTCGAGTTCACCAGCGCCCGCGACGGCACCCGTATCGATGAGGACAGCTCCCGGACCGCGTCGTACAGCACGTAGCCGACCAGGCTGAGCAGGGCACCACCGAGGTACGCCTTGCCCTGAAGAGCGTCACCGACCGGCTTGACGAACTGTGCGGTCAGTCCGGTGACGAAGATCCCGATCAGCAGAATGCGGGTCACCGCCGGCTCGAAGCGCTCCTGAAACCGCTTCAGCCGCTGCCCCACTCCGTCGTCGGCCGATCCGTTCCCCCGCTCGGGCATCACTGAGTCACCTCCGCAGCCGCGATGCCCGACGGGACGTCATATGCCCGTGGACGAACCGCCTTTGGGTGAAGCAATGGTGCCCCTACGCCAGGGCACGGGCAAGATACGGGTTCGCCGTCGGGCGGACGGGCAGGCCGAGAAAGGCGGTGGCCGCAGCCAGGGTCATCGGGTACGAGTCCACTGCACGGCGTACGTTGGGGGCGTCCAGGCTCGCGCCGGTGACGAGGCGGTCGAGGTCCACATAGGCGGAACGAACGGTCTCGATGCCCCGGTAGACCGGCCAGTCACGCCGCCAGTTCGTGGTGCATTCCCCCGGCAGCCCACGCTCCCAGCGCCGGAACATACGCTCCCGGATCTCCGCCCTGGTCGGGGTCAGGTGCATGTGCCGGACCAAGTCGTAGAGGGGGTCACCGACCACCGCCATCTCCCAGTCGATGATGGTCACCGCGAGGCGGTCGTCGCGGCGCACGAGATTCCACGGGTTCAGATCACCGTGCAGCAGGGCCGGCTCCCGGTGGCCCACCTCGTAGCGGGCCAGGTTCACTCGCAGCCGGTCAGCATCGGGAAGTCCGAGGAGCCGAGCCAGCTGCTGCGACTCCTTCGGCAACTCCCTTACCCACAGCACCAGTTGGTCCCTCAGCCACTGAAAGAAGCCCCCTCCGCCGGCAGCCGGGTCGACCTGCTTGTAGTCCACCAGTGTCAGGGCGCAGAGCTGGTCGACCAGCCCGTCCGCCTCGTGCGGGAGCAGCCCGTGGACGGGGTGGCTGGGAGGAAGGTCGCGCGACCCCACGTAGGTGTGGATGGCGAAGGGATCGCTCGGATAGCTCTCGCCCAGCGCGAGGGCCTTCGGCGCCGCCACGTCCACGGCCGCCTCTTCGATCGCGCGAAGCACTGCGTGCTCGCTGAGGTAGCTGGGCTCCCGACGGCAGACGCCGGGCAGCCTGCGCCGCACGACCACCGGGAAGTCGATTCCGGGCACCGAGACGACCGAGTTGAGGTGTGCCGTCCCCTTGAACACCCGGCCCGCCGGGGCGGCCCCCTCCACCAGCAGGGCCTTGCGCACGGCTGAGGCCGGAAAATCGGGCCGCTCCACCAGCCGCCGGTCGGGCTTCCAGGTGAAGGCCTTCCTCACCCAGGCCCGGCCGTTGATTCCGCCGTGGCTGCGCGATGCCAGCCATCGGAAGAGGGCGCGTTCGATCTCAGGCCCGCTCGGCACGTTCCCCAGCCGGAGCGGTTCCGCCGCCGCCTCCACCGCTCGGAGCACTTCCGCCGTGGCCTCATCAAGTCGCTTCTGAGTGAAGGGTTCCTCCAGCGACCGCGCGGCGCGCATGACGTCGGGATAGACGGACTGTGCCCGCTCGAAGGCCAGGTAGCGAGGCAGATCCTTGCCCAGCCCGTTGACGGCCGCGGGACGGATCTCCAGCATTGCCGCGGCCCAGGCGTCGATCACCTCGGCCCATTGGTGGGACGGATACCTCATGCGCACCAGGTGTGTTGCCAGGTCGTGCAAGGGGTCGCCGTAGGTCGCCAGCTCCCAGTCCACGCAGATGAGGGGTGGAGCACCGTCGTAGGACACGATCAGGTTGTCCCGGTGCAGGTCCGCGTGCAGCAGACTGTACGGCCGCCGGGCCATCGCGGGCACTCGCTCGGCGAACCGGATCAGCGCGTCCTCAGGGATGCCGAGGGCAGCGAACAGCCCACCGAAGGCCAGCCAGTTGGGCTGCCGGATCTGCCGGTCGGCAAGGCGCGCCAGCGTCTGAAGGAACCCCTGGCTGTCGGTGTCGTTGCGCGGCCAGGCCGTCGGCAGCGGGGGCAGTGCACCCCGGCGCACCTGGGCCATCTGGGCAAGCAGGCCGGCCAGCGCCTTGACGAGCAGGGTGTCGACGGGTTTGCCGTCCCCACAGACACTGGAGAGCGGTACACCGTCCACATAGCTGTGGATCGAGAAGCCGTCACGTTTGATGAGGCACTGCGGCGCGTGAGGCAGGACTCCCCTGATGGCGTCGAGGATCTGCGCCTCATCGTTCCAGGTTCGGATCACGACGGGCAGCGCATCGGCGCGCCGGACCCGTACGGTCACCGACGTACCGGCATCGAGACCCACCAGCCATGCCACGGAACCCGTGAGTGGGAGCACGAAATTCCGATTGTGATGTCCGCTGCTCGCCTGGCCCAGCTTCTCGGCTTGCCCCACGAAGTCTCTGATGACGTCGTCGGGCGTGGCGCGCGCCCCGTGCACAGCAGGACGGGGAGGGACTGGTGCGCGCACTGGCCGCTCCGGTTGGTGACGAGGACGATATGCCAAACGAAAGCACGTGGTGTTCTGCCTCGCACGACATACTCGGGCCCCGGAGGCCACCAGGAGGGGTTCGCCACTCTCTTGCACGAAGTCTTTGCGAGGCCGCTCGAGGTTGGCTGTTCGCCATCACATACGCACGAACGGGCACCGTTGCTCAATCGGTGCGGGCATGCTACAGCACCCCGCTGGAGCGATTTTCGGGGGCCCACGGGCAACCCGAGTGACCCAACCGCACCACTCGGAACTACTCGGACAGCAGGTTCCAGACCGAGTCGAACCACTTCTGCATGCTCTCCACGAAGACGCTCCCCGAGGAGTTCGGTTCGTCGTCCTTCACGTGGTGTGTGAGCGTGGCACCGAGGCCCAGCACGTCGAGCGCGGTGATCTCCTCGCCGGGTTCCAGTTCGATCTTCCGCTCGATCACCTCGTACGGCCCGTGCAGGGCCTCGGCGCCGTTGAAGAGGTAGAGCTTGAAGGCCGGAGTCAGTGGTGCCCGCCGGATCTCCACGTCGACCGACGGTACCCAGCCCTCGGTCTTGAGGGCTCCCAGCGACTCCCGCAGCGACTCCGTGTGCCGCTCCGTGATGTCGTGAAGCCGCTCCCGCAACCGCGGGTCCCCCTTGTCGTCCTTGACGCGGGGATAGGGCAGGGACTGCGTCTCGGCGGGCAGGAGCATGCGCAGGGTGACGCGTCCAGGGCTGATGGAGCGGCCGCGGATGCGGTCGGCCTGTTGCTGGATGCGCCAGTACAGGGACTCCGACGTCAACGTATAGACGTCCAGGGTCACTTCGGGCTGCTCGAAGGCCTCGCTGATGAGGGATTCGAGGGTGATGCCGCGGCGCGAGCGGGTGGCCTTGGGGGTCGGCGAGTGTATCCGCTGGGTCTTGATCACCCGGGACCCGCTGCCCTGCCGTGATTCGATCCAGCCCTCGTCGACCAGTTCCCGCAGGGCCCGTTGGACGGTGTCCCGGGAGACGCCGAACTCCTCCGCCAGGTCACGCTGGGACGGCAGATAGGAGCCCGGCTGGTAGGGCCCGTCGGTCATACGGGCACGCAACTCGTCGGCGACCCGCTGGAACTCCCGGCCGCCGCCGTCACTGGTCTGCTGCGCATCCACACCTCGACCGTACCGCTTGCAGTCCACCCCCAAACCCGAACCCAGTCAACCCGCCTGCCGCACAGGCCGATTGGTTAAGGGATCAGTCAGACCGGGCAGACCGTCCGCAAGCAAACCAGTCCAATTGGACGGATAGTTGGAGTGTTGCGGGAAAGTGGAAGGGAGGTGGGGGAATGCTTCTGCTTCAAGTCTCCAGGGGACTCTTCGAGCTGGCCCTGGGCATGCAGGCGCAGACGAAGCTCGGCGGCGTCGGTGTACTGCTCCTGCTGGCGGTGGGGGTGGGCATACGGGCACGGCGCGCAGGCCTGGCCGTCGGGGCCGCCATGGTGTTCACGCTGCTGATGATTCAGGCCTGAGCCCGGACCAGTGGCAGGACCGACTTCAGCTCGGCCACAACCGTCTTGGCCCCGGCCTCCCGCAGCAGCTTCTCCTTGTGCGGATTACGCGCGTAGCCGAGGAACGCCACGCCGGCACTGTTCGCGGCGGCGAGGTCCGAGGGCGTGTCGCCGATCATCAGAGCGGACGAGCGTGCCGCCCCCATGGCGCTCAGGGCCCGGTTGAGGCAGTGCGGGTCCGGCTTGAGGTGATGCAGGTCCTGGGTGCGGCCGTAGATGTGCGGGCTGAAGCAGGAGAGCAGGCCACGGCCGTTGAGATAGGTGCGGACCACGCGGGGGGAGTTGTTGGTGGTGATGGCCAACCGGGATCCGACGGCCGTCCAGGTGCGTATCAGCGGGTCCGCGTACGCCGTGGGCATCGCGGAGGAGGTCGCCCGCAGTTCCTCCTGGGTGAGACGTTCCTCCAGCTCCGCAACCAGGTCGCTGCCGGGGTGCCGGCGGTCGACGGCGCGCAGGACGACGTGGGGGTCCAGCAACTCCCGCTCGGCGGCCGTCAGTAGCCCGTGCAACCCCCGCCCCTCAAGCCACTCCACCAGCTCGGCCGCCACCCGCTCCGCCGAATGCCCCGCGAACAGCCGGCAGATCGGGCCGTCGAAGTCCCACAGCACGACGCGGGCGCGCCGGATCAGTTCGCGGAGTCGTTCCGTGTCGTTCTCGGTCTCTGCTGTCACCTGTTCAGTCTGCTTCGTATCTGAAGTCACTAGGAGAGTGTCAGGTCAGTAGTGATGGTTTCCCAGAGGGCGTCGAACCACTTCTGGGATTCCTCCACGAACGCGGCGTCGCGCTGACCGGCCTGCTTGAGGAAGGAGAAGAGGAGGGACTGGGAGCCGAGGGCGTCGTACATGTCGAGGGTGCGGCTCTCGTACTCCTCCTGGCGTTCGGTGAGGACGTAGTAGCCGATCAGGGCCTCGTCGCTGTTGAGGAGGTAGAGCTTCACCGGGGGCGTGAACGGCAGGGCGCGGAAGGTGACATGGACGTCGATGCCGTGGGTGGAGCGGATGGCCTGGAGGTTGTGGCGGAGCACCTGGGCCTGGGCGTTGCGCATCGCCAGCCAGCGCTTGTGGACCGGGTCGTCGTCCCCCCGCCCCTCCACCAGGACCGGAAAGGCGAGATGGATGTCCCGGGACGGCAGCAGGACCCGGACGTCGATCGACTCGGGGCGGATCGAACCCTCGTGGATCAGCCGGAGGGGTTCGCCGAGGGCCAGCATCAGGGTTTCCGAGGTGTGGCATACGACGTCCACGCGGACGTGCGGTGCGGCGAAGGCCTCCGTCAGACGGGGGGCCAGGCTGACCATCGTCGGCTGGGGGGCGCCCCGGGTGGGGGCCGGCAGGGCGATGCGCGGCGGGCTGCCCTTGCTGACGTTGGTGAGGAGGCCGTCCTCCTGCAGTGCGCGCAGGGCCTGGCGTACGGTGCCTCGCTCCACGCCGAACTCCTCGGCCAGCTCGGCCTGGGTGGGCAGACGGTCGCCCGCCTTGAGCTCTCCGACGCGGATCCGTTCCCGCAGGATGTCGGCGATCTCCTGCGGCGAGAGTCTCCTGCTGCCGTTCACTGCCACGTTCTCCTGAGTCACGACCAAACGCTACAACTCTCACCCATCTATGGGCAGTTGTTTGTAGCTTGTTTCAAAGTAGGGGCCAAGTGGGGACAACTTAGTTGGAGTTGGCGCCAAGTTGGTTGAGTTGGCGGAAGTAATCCTTCCATCCCCAGAAGCCCGAAGGGGGAAACACCGATGCCCGTCCTCGCACTCCTCTCCGCCGTGTTCGTCGTCGGCGTCGAGCAGACCCTCCAGTGGAAGTACGGTGCCACCGGCATCATCGGCCTGCTGCTGCTCACCATAGGCATCAAGGCCAAGAGCCCGACCGTCAGTTCGATAGGGGCCGTCGTCCTCGCGATCCTGCTCTCGGGTCCCGCCCTATGACCACGACAAACACCCAGTTCAAACACTGTGGGGGATGATCAGCTCGTGAGCTGCAGCTCCGAACTGATCGTCTCCCACAGCGCGTTGAACCACACATGCGACTGCTCCACGAACGTCGTGTCCCGCAGCGCGGCCCCCTGCTCGAAGGCGAACAGCGTCGACTGGATGCCCGGAGCGTCGTACATCTCCAGGTGGTGCTGGCCGATCTCCACCTCGCTGCGCGCCAGCGTGTAGTAGGCGAAGAGCGCCTCCGTGCCGTTGAGGAGGTAGAGCTTCACCGGCGGCGTGAACGGCAGCGCGCGGAAGGTGACCCGCACATCGATGCCGTGCGTGGCGCGCAGCGCCAGCAGATTGTGCCGGAGCACCTGACCCTGGGCGTTGCGCTGGGCGAGCCAGCGCCGGCGCAGCTGTACGTCGTCGTCGGCCGAGCCGTGGACCGGGGTCGGGAACGCGAGCGAGATGTCGCGGCTCGGCAGCATGACGCGGACGTCGACCTTGGCCGGTTTCAGCTGTCCCGCGTGGATCTGGCGGAGCGGTTCGCCCATGGCGAGCGTGAGGGAGACCGAGGTGAGGCACAGCGCGTCGATCTCGACGTGCGGGGCGGCGAAGGCGGCCGCTATCCGCGGGGCGAGGGCCACCATGGTCGGCTGCGGTGCGGCTCCGGGGCCGGTCAGCGCCCTGCCGAGGGCGGGGGCGACGGTCGCCGGGGCCCCTTTGGACACGTTGGTCAGCAGATGCTCCGACTGCAGGACGCGCAGCGCCTGCCGTACGGCTCCGCGCTCGACGCCGAACTCGTCCGCCAGCTTGGCCTGGGTGGGCATGCGCTGGCCGGGCTGCAGTGCGCCCGAGGTGATGCGGGCGCGCAGCTCATCGGCCACGTCCCGATGTGACTTCTGTGGCCGCTGTGAACTCTTCCGCCCATTGGCGGAGGCGTGTTTCGGCTCCACGACCAAACACTACAACTTCCCGCCATCTTTGGGCAGTTCCGGGGAAGGTGGTTATGAGACGCTCCCAAGCGGTCATAAGTACAGTGAAGTTGGTCGCCAACTTATGCAACATGGTCACACTTCAGGAGGGTTGGCCACCAGAGTCGGTTCTGTCGACCATCGTCCCCGAGAGGAGACCGGCATGCCGCTCATCTACCTCGCCGTAGCCGCGCTCGTCATTGGATTCGAGCAACTCATCCAGTGGAAGTACGGGCCGATGGGCATCGTTGCCTTTCTCGCCCTGACCATCGGTATCAAGGCCAGGAACACCATGATCGGCGGCATCGGCGCGGTGATCCTCGTCATGTTGCTCGCCCACTAGGCCTTCCCACGAAGGCCCGGCGACCAGGTTCGGCCGTCCGGGCTCCCTTCCGGAGGGGAGCCGGGAGCCCGGTCGGTCAGCACAGCCACAACTTCACATCGACAACCGAATACCGACAGCACAGCCACAACTGAACAGCTCGCTACGGATCAGCAGACCTGTCACCGGCCGAGAGGAGGCCTCAGAAGACGTCCGGACACCAAGGTCGCCTGGACGTACGCAGCAGGGCGTCGGCCACCAGGGCGGCGCCCGCTCGTTCTTCCCGGACCCGCCCCAGCGCGGTGAGCCGTACGGCGGACTCGTCACCGAGCCAGAGGCTGCCCAAGTCGGCCACGTCGAGGGTGAGTTCGGGCGCGGTCGTGGTCGGCGTACAGGAGGATCCGCCGGCCGACGCCTCCAGCAGGTAACGTCCGCCGGTCAGGCCGGCCCCGTCCACGACCTCCAGCACCAGCGACCCCTGCCCCTGGTAGGTCCGCGCCTCCAGCGCCCGTACGACGTCCAGGATCCGCACCCACAACCAGTCCGCCAGCGTCGTGACCCGGGCGGCCCGCGGATCGGGGAAGTAGTGGGGCAGCAGGTCGTCGGGGGCCCGCCAGCCACTCTTGACCGTCGTGATCCAGTCGATCGAGCACAGGTAGCGCCACAGGGCGCGCTCCGCGTCCGGGGTGGCCGCGACGAGCCAGTTCACGGTCGCCGTGTTGAGCGGCTGCTTGCCGTCGCCCCAGTGGTCGTCCGCCTTGTACGACGCCAGTCCCTGGACCTCGCCGCCCGCCGAGCGGTACACGGCGAAGAAGGGTTCGGTCCACGGGGACCTGTCCAGGCGCAGCACCCCGGTGCTGACCTGCCACCAGCGCTCGTCCCGGTCGACGGCGCCCGGCTGGGCGCGTCGCACCCGCTCGTACAGCTCCGGGCCGATCTTGCGTACGTCCGCGCCGTCCACGATGTCGATACGGCCGCCGTCGTCCGGGCCGGCCCACCTCGGGTCGAGGCCGGTGCGGGGGACGTCGATGGTCCACTGGGCCGTGGACGTGGCGGGGCCGAAGCCGTAGCGGCCGTAGATCGGGTACTCGGCGGCGATCAGGGTGGCGACGACGTCACCGCGGTCCTTCGCGGCGGCCAGGTCGCGGGCCATCATGCGGGTGAGCAGGCCGCGGCGGCGGTGGGTGGGGCTGACGGTGACGTTCGAGATGGCGTCCGCGGGGACGGGGGCGCCGCCGACTGCGGTGATCTCCTGGGCGAAGGAGCGGAAGGTCGCCACGCAGCGGCCCGTGTCGAAGGCGCCGAGGGTGCGGGACGGGACGATGTACGACGCGCGGTCGGCGACCTCTGCCTCGGAGACGTCGGGGCTGCGCAGGAAGCCGGTGTTCAGGGCCCGGGTCCAGTCGGGGATGTCGGCCTCGGTGATCGGGCGGACGTCGATGTCGGTGGGAGGTTCGGGACGGCTCATGGGGTCACGGTAGGTGGGCGGGCGTGGCGTGTCGCCGGGTTTTTACTCGCCCTCAAACTCCCCCAGAGAGGGCACCCCCGGACCGTCCGAAAAGGCAACAGCCCCCTCCCTGTGGGTGGGGGCTGCCTCAAGCGCCGTTCCGCGGACCGCTTCGAACCGGCGTGCTACGTCAACAGGTCGTCCACCTGCGCCTCACCGTCCCGGTACCGCCGCGCGATCTCCGCGCTGCAGTCGTCGGCCGTCCGCTGCAGGCGTTGACGGCGCCGGGACACCTGCTGCTCGTAGCGGACGAGGCGTCCCATCGCGGTGTTCAGTTCGGCGTCCGTGCGGGCCTCCAGGTCCGACAGTTCCACCTCGGCCAGCATCTCGGTCGCCAGCAGCCGGTACTCCTCGCTGTGCGGGGTGCCCAGTGTCACGTGGCGGGCCGAGGAGCGGTGGCGGGCCGGGGCGTCGGTCAGGATCTCCGGGAGACGGTCGACGACGGACGCCGCGCCCGCCGGCGAGCGCCGTGCCACCTCCGCCCGCAGGATGTCGATCCGCCCCTGCAGCAGCCGTCGTAGATAGCTCAGATCCGCCTCGTCGCGCTGCGCGTCCCGGCGCAGGGTGCGCAGCTCGGGCAGGCTGAGTGCGGTCAGGTCGTGCTCGGGCGGTTCCACGGGCAGCCGCGGGCCCGGATCCTCGGCGGTGCGCTGCGTGGGCGGCCGCAGGCCGTCCAGCTGGGCCGCGTGGCTCAACACGACAGCCCCAGGAGGCTGCCCTGAACTCGGTGTGCTCATATGCCTCTACCGTCCCCTCGACCGGCGTGTGGAAGCATGGTGCCATCCCAACTGGCCGCAATGTGACCGAGTGCCCCCGAACGGGCCCAGATGGGGGGTTAAGGATCAAAAAAGAAACCCCCAAAGAGGCCACTGCTCCGCACCCGGCATGATGTCCGCATGCGAGCTGTGGTGCAGAGGGTGGACGGCGCGAGTGTCGTCGTGGACGACGAGACGGTCGGGGAGATCGACGGCGAGGGGCTGTGCGTGCTCGTCGGCGTCACACACGAGGACACCAAGGAGAAGGCGGCCCAACTCGCCCGCAAACTCTGGTCGATCCGCATGCTGCACGACGAGAAGTCGTGCAGCGACATCGACGCCCCGCTCCTCGTCATCAGCCAGTTCACCCTGTACGGCGACGCGCGCAAGGGACGCCGACCCACCTGGAACGCCGCCGCCCCGGGCGATGTCGCCGAGCCGCTCGTCGACGAGGTCGTCGCCCAACTCCGCGCCCTGGGCGCGACGGTGGCTACGGGCCGGTTCGGGGCCAAGATGCGGGTGGGCTTGACGAACGACGGCCCGTTCACCGTGCTCCTGGAGATCTAGGCCCCAGGCCCTGAGCCCTAGGTGTATTGATCACGAGCGTTGTTGACGCGGCCGGTCTTGATCGTGGCGAAGGCCCCCGTGTGTGGTGGAGGTGTCGAAATCTTCACCGCACGGAGGCCTTCGTGTCCCACCGTAATGCCCGGCTGACCGTTCATGGCAGGCGACTGCTCGTCGAACGCGTCCGTTCCGGCCGTCCCGTCGCGCACGTCGCCGCGGAGATGGGCATCTCCCGTCCCACAGCCCACAAGTGGATCCGGCGCTGGCGGTCCGAGGGCGAGAGCGGACTCACCGACCGTTCCAGCCGTCCCCGCAGGACACCGCACCGGACCGCAGTCGCCATCGAGGCGCATGTCTGCAGGCTGCGACAGGACCGCAAGCTGGGCCCGGCACGTATCGGACCGATCCTGGGCCTGCCCGCCTCCACCGTGCACCGCATCCTCACCCGGCACGGCCTGAACCGCCTGGCCTTCCTGGACCGACCCACCGGCCGGCCCATCCGCCGCTATGAACGCGACCGGCCCGGCGAACTGGTCCACGTCGACGTCAAGAAGCTCGGCCGCATCCCCGACGGCGGCGGCCACAAAGTCCTGGGCCGACAGGCCGGCCGAGCCCGGCGCAGCAGCGTGGGCTTCGACTACGTCCACTCCGCCGTCGACGACCACAGTCGCCTCGCCTACAGCGAGATCCACCCGGACGAGAAGGCCGCCACCTGCGCCGCCTTCCTCCGCCGGGCCGCTGCCTTCTTCGCCACTTGCGGCATCGACCGCATCGAGCGGGTCCTGACCGACAACGCCTGGCCCTACCGCAAGAGCTTCGCCTGGCGCCAGGCCCTGGCCGACCTCGGCGCGACCGGCAAGCTCACCCGCATCTACCGGCCGCAGACCAACGGCAAAGTCGAACGCTTCAATCGCACCCTGCTCGACGAATGGGCCTACCTGCGGCCCTACACCACCAACCAAGAGCGGACCGAAGCCCTCACAGACTTTCTTCACACCTATAACCACCACCGCTGCCACACCGCACTCGGCGGACAGCCACCCATCAGCCGTGTGAACAACGCTTCAGGTCAATACACCTAGGGCCTGTTGCGAAAGTGGCCTCTGCCGCGCGACGCCCGGCACGCGCTCTCACCGCACCGCCCGAAAACCCGAGTACGCCCAGTACGAGGGCTTTCGGGCGGCACGCCGAGAGCACGCACCGGACGCCGCGCGGCCGCCCTTCGGGCGACGAGGCCATTTCGCAACAGACCCTAGGGCTCGACCACCGTCTCCTGCGCCGCGGCCGTCGTGTCCGCCATCAGCGGTGCGTCCACCGGCACGTTGCGCTTGATCAGCGCGAGCGCGACCGGGCCGAGCTCGTGGTGCCGTACGGACGTCGTGATGAAGCCGATCTTGCGGCCGTCGGGGCCCTCGTCGGCGAGCCGGATCTCGGTGCCGGGCGTCGGCAGGTGGACCTCGCTGCCGTCGAGGTGCAGGAAGACCAGCCGGCGCGGCGGCTTGCCGAGGTTCTGGACGCGGGCGACGGTCTCCTGGCCGCGGTAGCAGCCCTTCTGGAGGTGCACCGCGCCGGCGATCCAGCCCAGCTCGTGCGGGATGGTGCGGTGGTCGGTCTCGAAGCCGAGGCGCGGGCGGTGGTGCTCGACGCGCAGCGCCTCGTAGGCGAGGATTCCGGCCGGCGGGCCGGCCTTCTGCGCGTACGACTCCAGGTCGGCGCGCGGGAGGAACAGGTCGCGGCCGTGCGCCGTCTCGCGTACGACGCCGCCCTCGGGTACCTCGGCGATCGACCCGGCGGGCAGGTACACAACCGCGAACTCGGCGGTCCGGTCGGCGACTTCGACCTGGTAGAAGAACTTCATCGACTCCAGGTACGCGATCAGCGCGTCCTGGGTGCCGGGCTCGACATGGGCCCAGACCGTCGTGCCGTCGTCGACCAGGTACAGCGCGTGCTCGATGTGGCCGTGCGCGGAGAGGATCAGCGCCTCGGTGGCCTCGCCCACCGGGAGGTCGCTGACGTGCTGCGTGAGCAGCAGATGCAGCCAGCTCAGCCGGTCCTGGCCGGTGACCGCGATCACTCCGCGGTGCGAGAGGTCGACGAAACCGGTGCCGTCGGCGAGGGCACGCTGCTCGCGGAACAGGTCGCCGTAGTGGGCGGCGACGCCTTCGTCCACGCCCTCGGCGGGCACGGCACCGGGCAGGGTCAGCAAAGGGCTCTTCATATGCACAAGCCTACGACTCGGTAGTTGAATTCTTGAGCTTGCGGGCGCAGTCCTCACAGCGGCCGAAGATCGCGAAGTGCTTCATGTCCGTGTCGAACCCGAAGGTCTCACGCAGCTTCGCAGTGAAATCCGCGGCCACCGACACATCGGCCTCGATCACGTTCGTGCAGTCGCGGCAGACCAGGTGGAGGTGATGGTGCCGGTCCGCCAGGTGGTACGTCGGCGCGCCGTGCCCGAGGTGGGCGTGGCTGACCAGCCCGAGCTCCTCCAGGAGCTCCAGGGTCCGGTACACGGTGGAAATGTTGACCCCCGACGCCGTCTTCCTCACTTCCACGAGGATGTCGTCGGGGGTCGCATGCTCAAGGGTGTCCACGGCTTCCAGGACAAGCTGACGCTGAGGCGTCAGCCGGTAGCCGCGCTGCCTGAGGTCGCTCTTCCAGTCGGTGCTCACCACACCCAAGAGTCTAGGACTACTTGAAGAAAGCGATGCCGTCGTCCGGCATGTCATCGGGAAGGGCCTTGGCCCAGCGCTCGACGTCCTCCGGGGTGACGACCTTCTTCAGGTGGGCCGACATGTAGGGGCGCAGCTCGACCTCGGGGGTCTGCTTCTCGCCGACCCACATGAGGTCGCTCTTGACATAGCCGTACAGCCGCTTGCCGCCGGTGTACGGGCCGGAGGCGGCCGTACGGGCCACCGCGTCCGTGACCAGGTCGATCTGCGGCTTCTTGTCGGCCAGCTCGCCGTACCAGATCTCGACGACACCGTCGTCGCGGACCATGGTGACCTCGACCTTGCGGTCGGCGTCGATGCGCCAGAAGCCGTACTCGGACTCCAGCGGCTTCACCTTGTTGCCGTCGTTGTCCAGCACCCAGGTGTGGGACCGGTACTCCAGGAAGTCCCGGCCGTCGTGGGCGAAGGCGACCTCCTGCCCGAAGTTGCACTTCTCGGAGCCGGGGAAGTCGTGCACGCCCGCGCCCGCCCAGCTGCCGAGCAGGAAGGCGAGGGGGACGAGGTCCTTGTGAAGGTCGGACGGGATCTCGATCATGAGCAGCTCAGAAGTCTCGTACGTCGGGTGATGGGGATCAGCGCTGGCCCTGGTACAGCTTCTTCACGGCCAGCCCGGCGAAGGCGAGGACGCCGACGCAGACCAGGACCAGCAGGGCTTCGAAGAAGATCTCCACGGGGTTGCTCCTCGATTGAGCGGAGAGTGTGCGGTACGTACACAGGGCCGGGCCCCAGCTTACGCGGCCGGGGACCGGCCCTCCGTGTGAGGTGGGCCCTCGCGGGGATCAGCCGAGCAGCTGGCTCTGGAGGACCACCGTCTGCTGGAAGGGGATGGCCGCGGCACCGCCCTTGCGGGACTGCACGACCAGCCCCAGAACGTCACCCGACACCAGGTACGCCTGCCGGACCTGCTCGGCGCCGTACGGCTTGGCCTCGGCGTAGGCGTAGTTCCGTACGTCGGTGACCCCGGCCTCGGCGGGGAACTCCTCGTCCGTGTGCACCTCGGCGGCGCCGCGCAGGGCGTACTCGGGCGAGTCGTAGTTGGTGAGGTGGTCCTGCTGGACCACGTCGGCCACCTGGGCGGACTCGAACTGCAGCAGGTAGATCCGGGTGTGCGTGCCGTCCGGGGTGGTCCAGCCGCGGGCGGCGACGTGCCGCAGGGCGTGATCCTTGAGCACCTGGTCGAGGGCGTCCCGGTCCTCCGCCGACTCGAACGCCGCCAGGAAGTCCTTCGTCGCCAGCCAGCCGTTGCGCCCGCTCAGCGCCTTGTCGGCCTTGTCCGTCCTGGCCCCCGCGGGCGCCGGCAGCAGCAGCTTGCGCAGGTCCGCGTGGTGCAGGGCGGCGACGTTCTCCTCGGCGAACGGCCCGGGGCTGCCGGAGGGCAGCGGCGGCTTGGTGATCGCCGGGTAGGCCCAGCGCCCGTCCGCCTCGGTCGCGAGACCGGGTACGTCCGTACGCTCCATCCGCGTGATGCCGTACGCGGTCGAGGCGCCGACGGCGGCGAAGACGACGACGGTGGCGGTCCAGCGCAGGACGGCGCGCAGGACGCGGCGATCCTTCTTCACCGGAGTCACCGGGCTGTCCGGGCTCTCCGGGCTCTCCGGGCTCTCCGGGCTCTCCGGATTCACCGGGGGTGCGGCGGGGGCCGGCGGTGCCTCCGGCATCGGCGGTGCGTCGGCTACGGGCGCCGTCGCGGTGGGCTGCTGCTCGGTCATACGGCCTTCCCCGGGTCGTCGATGCGGTCGAGCTGTCGGGTGACGAACATCCCGATGCCGTTCAGGTCGAGCGGCCGGATGCCCGACACGGTGGCGCTGATCAGCACGTCTCCCGAGTAGGCCGCGCAGAACACCCGGTCGAGCTTCTCGTCGTCGCCCTTGGGTGTCAGGAAGCACTTGGCGTTCTTGTGGCCCTCGATCTTCGGGCCCTTGCGGAAGATGCCGATGGCGGAGAGGAACTCGTTCTGGGCGGTCGCGACGTCCCGTGCGTCGTCGCGGCTCTCCATCCGCGCCAGTACGACGCTGACGGAGAACGCCGCCTTGTGGTGGACGTCGTAGGGGTCGGCGTTGTAGTAGCTGCGCATCGCCATGTCCTTGAGGCCCCGCTTGTCGAGCTCCTTCTCCAGCTTCCGCCGCTCACTGCGGGGCAGGTCCTTGAACGACTCCTTGCGCAGGGCCGTGGCCTGACGGCCGCTGAGCTCGGCGTCGGCCCCGAACTCTCCGAGGTCGGGGCCGCGGGTGTAGCCCTTCTCGTCGTACGGCAGCAGCAGACCGGCCAGCCCCGTGGCCGCCGCCTCCGTCTTCTCCGCCTTGTCGCCGGCCGCGGCGGGCTTGGGGAACTTCCAGGTCGGCGCGCCCGCATCGCGGTCGGCGTCCTGGACGGTCACCACGGTGTAGCCGGCACCGCCGACGACGGCACCGAGCAGCAGGACGGTCCCGGCGATGGCGGCGATGCGCGAGGCACGCGGCCGCTTGCGCTCGGGGCCCGCGGGGAGGCTCTCGGGGCTGGAGAGGATCTCGGGGCCCTCGGCACTCTCGGAGGTCGGCAGTGCCTCGGGGCTCTGGAGTCCTTCGGGGCTCTGGAGTCCTTCGGGTTTCTGAAGTACCTCGGGATTCTGGACTCCCCCGGGGCTCTGCACTTCCTCAGGTGTCTCGCTCACAGCCGGCCCACCTGCCGCTTGGCCAGGTCCATGATCTTCTCCTTGCGGATCGGCTTGGTGTCGTAGACCCAGATGTCCACCGCGATGTCACCGCGCCAGGCGTGCGCCTCGGCCGAGTACAGCGGGAGGTAGCCGGGCTTGCGATCCGGGCTGTCGTGCACGTACGCCATGCCGTCGCCCGTGCCGGGGATGGGCCAGCTGCGGGTGTCGGACTCCTCCTCGGCCCAGTAATAGGAGCCCTCGGCGTTCTCGGCGGCCGACAAGGCCTGCTCCTGGCGGTACTGCACCAGGTGGATCACGACGTTCTGCGTGCTGCCCACCCGCCAGCTCGTCGCGGCGGCACGGCGGAACTGCTCGTCGATGAGCTCGCCGACGGCGTCGTCCGGCTGCTTGAAGGTCTCCGCGTACTCGGCGAGGTCCATCCAGCCGTCCGTGCCCAGCTCGAACACGGTGTCCCGCGTGCCCTTGGGCCGCTTGAGCAGCAGCTTGCGCAGGTCGCCGTCGGTCTTCACCCGACGGTCCTCCGCGGCGGACAGCGGCTCGACCTCGCCCGTGGCCTGCTTGACCACGGGCTGGGACAGGGGTGGCAGCTTCGTGGGCTCGCGGTCGGCCTGCACCAGATAGCCGGTGCAGGTCCCCGCGACGACCCCGAGCACGACCGCTCCGGCGATCAGCAGTGCCGTACGCCCCCGCCGGCGAGGCCGGGGCACGGCCTCGTCCACTTCTTCAGATACTTCCAAAACGTCCCCCCACGGAACGTGAAGTGCGCATTCCGTATGCGCGCGCACAGAAGACCCATGGTCAACACACCAGGTTGTAAGGGAGTTGATTACGATTCGGCCATGGCGAAGAAGCTGGTGATCAAGGTGACGGCGGGGGCCGATGCCCCCGAACGCTGCTCACAGGCGTTCACGGTGGCGGCGGTGGCGGTGGCGAGTGGCGTCGACGTCTCCGTGTGGCTGACCGGCGAGTCCGCCTGGTTCGCCCTCCCGGGCCGCGCCGCCGAGTTCGAACTCCCGCACGCGGCCCCGCTCCCCGACCTGATCGACTCCATCCTGGCCACCGGCCGCCTCACCCTGTGCACCCAGTGCGCGGCCCGCCGGGACATCACGGAGAAGGACGTCATCGAGGGCGTACGGATCGCAGGCGCCCAGGTCTTCGTGCAGGAGGCCCTGGGGGACGAGACGCAGGCGCTCGTCTACTGAGACAGCCACGTACCTCGCGGTGGGCAGGACCGCCGGGGGCCGCTCAGGCCGCTCACTGGCGCGGCCGCTTCTTGCCGTCCAGTTCGTCCCACCACTCGTCGGACTGGGGGTCGCCGGACGGGTCGTCCCACCAGCGGTCCTCCGGGCCGCGGCGGTTGGCGACCATGGCGGCGAGCGGCGGGATGACCATGGCGACCACGCACATGCCCACGGCCACCGGGATCGACCACAGGCGTACGACGCCCCAAGCCAGGACGAAGAGCGTGATGCAGATCCCCATCATGGCGAAGTACCAGTGACGCCGCCGTGCGTACATGACTCCAGAGTAGATCCGCACAGGACGAAGGGCCGCACCCCAGGCGTCCAACCCGTGGGGTGCGGCCCTTCGGCCGATCAGAGGTGCCTCAGACCGCGATCGCGATCTCCGCAAGCCCGCCCTGCTGGGCGACGACCGTACGGTCGGCGGTGGCGCCGGGGACGAGTGCGCGCACGGTCCAGGTGCCCTCGGCCGCGTAGAAGCGGAACTGGCCCGTGGCGGAGGTGGGGACCTCCGCGGTGAACTCGCCGGTCGAGTCCAGCAGACGGACGTAGCCCGTCACCGGCTCGCCGTCGCGGGTCACCTGACCCTGGATCGTGGTCTCACCGGGCTTGATCGTCGAGGCGTCGGGGCCGCCGGCCTTCGCTCCACACATGTCTTTCTCCAAAGAGGGGTCTGACCGGAAGGAAGGCCGGTCGGGATCTGCGGGTCTGCGCTCTTACTACGCTTGCTACGGGGCTTACTTGTTGGCGCCGAGCTCGATCGGCACGCCGACGAGGGAGCCGTACTCGGTCCAGGAGCCGTCGTAGTTCTTGACGTTCTCCACACCGAGCAGCTCGTGCAGGACGAACCAGGTCAGCGCGGAGCGCTCACCGATGCGGCAGTAGGCGATGGTGTCCTTCGCCAGGTCGACCTGCTCCTCGGCGTAGAGCTCCTTGAGCTCGTCGTCCGACTTGAAAGTGCCGTCGTCGTTGGCGTTCTTCGACCACGGGATGTTGCGGGCGGACGGGACGTGGCCCGGACGCTGCGACTGCTCCTGCGGCAGGTGGGCCGGCGCGAGCAGCTTGCCGCTGAACTCGTCGGGCGAACGGACGTCGACCAGGTTCTGCGAACCGATGGCCGCCACCACGTCGTCACGGAAGGCACGGATGGCGGTGTTCTGCGCCTTGGCCTTGTAGTCGGTGGCGGGGCGCTCGGGAACCTCTTCGACCAGCTCGCGGGCGTCCAGCTCCCACTTCTTGCGGCCGCCGTCGAGGAGCTTGACGTTCTCGTGGCCGTAGAGCTTGAAGTACCAGTAGGCGTACGACGCGAACCAGTTGTTGTTGCCGCCGTACAGGATCACCAGGGTGTCGTTGGCGATGCCCTTGGCCGACAGGAGCTTCTCGAAGCCCTCCTGGTCGATGAAGTCGCGGCGGACCGGGTCCTGCAGGTCCTTGGTCCAGTCGATGCGGATCGCGTTCTTGATGTGGTTCTTCTCGTAGGCGGACGTGTCTTCGTCCACCTCCACGATCGCGATGTTGGCGTCGTCCAGGTTGTCCTGGACCCAGTCGGCGTCGACGAGGACGTCGCTGCGGCTCATGCTCTTTCTCCTCCGGGGCAGTTGCGGCGGGGCGTGCGAGTGTGAGGGGTGCGTGCTCGGACCGAGACGACGCACCTGTGCCCTGGTCGGGGCAGCGGGGAAACGCAGAAGTCGGAGCTTCCGCTCAGAAGGGGCGACAGAGCATGGCGGCAACGCGGCAGAGGTCTACTGCCCGCCGCTTCGTGAGATCCGCCTGTCGCTTCATGGGCTCGATCGTAGGGACGGACAGGCGGGCGTGTCACCGGCGTGTCGCATTCTGAGACGCGATCGTCCGCGATGTGGGAAGGAGGGGCCGTCGAGGCCCCTGGCACACGACTTCCGGAGGGATGCGTCTCGCATCACATCTACGGGACGGACGACGCCGTCTCGCCCATTGGACGCGAGGCGTTTACGGGCCCATTCGCTTACGGGCCCATTCGCTCCGCCCGCCGCGGTACTACCCGGCGAGCCGGACGTTCGAACCCTGCACGGTGATCTCGACGCCGTCCTTCGCCGCCTGGACGCTGTCGAGCTGGATGCCGCCGGGCAGGCCGTCGATCTTCTGCTCGAAGTCGGTGATCGCACGGGCCCGGTTCTCGGCGATGTCGGCGCCGCCGAAGTTGGGCAGAGTGTCGGCCTTCACCCGCACGGCGTCGCCCTGCGCGGTGACCGAGCTGAGGACGTAGACCGGGTTGGGGAGCTTGGTGCCGAGGACGGTGGCTTCGACGGCGACCTTGATCTTGCCGTTGCCGCCGTCGGAGAGGCCGACGACGTTCGCGGTGACGCCGGGGGCGACCTCGGTGGGCTCGGACTTGGCGGTCCTCAGCAGCTCGGCGTAGGTGATGGACGCGGTGCCGGTGGCGCTGGCCGCGACGGCGGAGCTGTAGTTCCCGGAGAACTCGACGCCCTTCATGTTCGCCGTGAGGTCGTCGATCCGGATCGTCTTGCCCTCGGTGCCGGCGGCGGCCTCGTAGTCCTTGATGCCGACCTCGACATCGTCGAGCGAGCCGCTCGCGACCTGGGTGAGGAACGGGAAGCCCTTGATGGACACGTCCGGGGCGGCGGCGAGGTTCTCGCTCGCCTGGAGCTTCCCGGCCGCCTCGTCCTCGGCGAACCCGACGGCCAGCCGGTCGGCCAGCACGAAGAGGCCGCCCAGGATCACGACGACTATCAGCAGTATCCGCAGGGCGCGCATGTTGTGGTGTTCCCCCCACCTAGGTGTTCGTCAACGACGCGAGAGTAACCCCGCGGCGGGGATCGACCGACGGATTGTCGATCATCTGTGACAGGGGGTCTGCAGGCGCCCCCCTCTCAGGATGGCGCTCCGTAGCGGGCGGCGATCGCCTCCGCGCGGTTGCGCAGGGAGGTGCGCAGCGACTGTGGGGTCAGGGCTTCCGCGTCCGTGGCGAGCTGCCACAGCGCCCATTCGGCATGTCGTGAATCCTGGAAGGTCACCTTCAGGCGCAGCCAGCCGTCTGCGTCGGGTTCCTCTGCGCGGACGGCCAGCGCGGTGTCCAGCAGGTCCTCTCGCCGTGCGGGCCGCACCCGTACCAGCACGGTGATGTGGTCGCTTCCGGAGAGGAACTGCGTGGAGCGTTCCTGCCAGATCCGGTCCAGATCGACCTGGTTGGGCCGCTGTGCCGCTTCGGGGAGTTCCTCGGCATCCAGCACCCGCGACAACCGGTAGGTGCGGTCCGCGCCGGATCTCGCGGCCAGCAAGTAGCCCCGGTCGCGTACGGTGACCAGGCCGATCGGGTCCACCGTGCGCCATCGTGGTGTCTGGCCCGTGGCCTCGTAGTGGATGCGCAGCTTGTGTCCGGCGAGCACTGCGCGCCTGATCTCGATCATTGTGGCGTCGGGTATCTCATCAGCGGCCGGCCGCCGTGAGAGCAGGTCGGTGTCCGGGTCGACGAGGAACCGCCGGGCCGCGTCGCTCGCGGTGGCCCGGTGGCTTTCGGGCAGCGCGTCGAGGACCTTCCGCAGGGCCGAAGCGAGTTGCGATCCGAGGCCGAACACCTGCTCGCCGCGCCCCGATCCGGCAGCCAGCAAGGCGAGGGCCTCGTCGTGGTTCAAGCCGGTGAGCTCGGTACGGAAACCGGGCAACAACGCGAACCCGCCATGCCGGCCGCGCTCGGAGTAGACCGGGACGCCGGCCGCGGACAACGCTTCGATGTCGCGCAGCACGGTGCGGGTGGATACGTCCAGCTCGCGGGCCAGCGTGTCCGCGGTCAGCCGACCGCGCTGGCGGAGCAGCAGCACCAGTGAGACCAGCCGGTCGGCGCGCATTCGAAAACTCTAACGAAATACATGACTGAGGATGTCGTGATTCGTTGGGACGCTCACTGACACGACGTCACAGCCGACGGCTACCGAGCCGATGGGCGTGCGTACTCCCGATGCATCGAATGGAGCTGACGTGACAGTGGAACGAACGGCGGTCAACCCGGTGACGTGGTCGGTGGAGATGGGATTCAACCAGGGTGAGGTCGTCTCGGGGCACACACGGACTCTGTACATCTCCGGGCAGACCGCGATGAGCGGCGATGGCAAGCCCCAGCATGCCGGTGACATGGCGGCGCAGTTGACGCTGAGCATCGACAACCTGCAGGCCGTGCTCGGCGAGGCCGGGATGTCTCTCGCGAACCTCGTCCGGCTCAACGTCTACACGACTGACGTCGATCTGCTTTTCCAGCACTACGGCGTGCTGGCGGCGCGACTGGGCGCCGCCGGGGTGGCGCCGACCACCACGATGCTCGGGACAACTCGGCTGGCGATCCCCACCCTGATGGTCGAGCTGGAGGGGACCGCCGTCGCGTGACAGGTCCGAGCCGCGGGACGCCGCGTCGTGGTGGCGTCCCGCAGCAGAGGAAAAGCCCCGCCTCAGACCACCGCTCGCCCCAACAGATAAACAACCGGCGCCGCAGCAGCCAACGGCAGCGCAACGCCCGCCGTGAAGTGCACGAACCGAGACGGATAGTCATAGCCGGCCACCCGATGGCCGATCAGGGCACACGCCCCGGCCCCGAGCCCGAGCACGGCCCCGCCGGACCCCACGCCCGTCATCGCACCGACAACGACCCCCGCCCCGGCCGCCGCCAGCAAAGCGGCGACCACAGAAGCCACCGTCGGCAACGGCAACGCCCGCACCAGCACCGCGACAGCAACCGCCACCGCCCCGACACTCACCGCATCGGCGTCGGCCGCGAGATACCCCGCCGCGACAATCGCCAGCGCCGCGGAGACCACCGTCGCCATCAGCCCGTACATCCGCTCGTCCGGATCGGCGTGCGAACGGAGCTGCAGAACCAGAGTGAGCAGCACCCAGACACCCAGCGTGCCGAGGATCGCCGCAGGCGCCCCGTCGGCCACCAGCAGCGCGACATCCGCGGCCAGCGCACCCGCGAAGGCCAGCGCAATACCCTGCCGGGCCGGCCACATGCCGTTCAGCCGGAACCAACCGGCAGCCGTCACGGCCTGCAGGGCGACAAGGGGCACCAGCAGGGCGTACGACCCGACCGCGGCCGTGGCCGAGAGCAACAGCCCCAGCAGCGCGGTGAGCGCGGCCGGCTGAATCCCGGGCTCGATGATCGGGGAACGGCCCTCCAGCCGGGCCCGCTGGGCGTCCGTGACCCGGGTGTTGCCGGCGACGGTCGCGGGACCGTAGTCGGGACCGTCGCCGGGGCCGGCCTCCGCGTCGGGCCGGGACGCCGTAGCGGGAGACGCCTGGGCGTGGGACGGCTGAGCGTGGGACGGCTGAGGCTGAGCCCGCTGAGCATGGAACTGCTGACCATGGCCCTGCTGGGCGCGACCCTGCGGCTGAGCGGCAGCGTGCCGCCCCTGTGCCTGCGGCACCCCGCCCCAGCCGTGTCTCTCGGAAGCATTCCCGTACCCCGCCGCGTACGCCCCCGCCCCCTGCGAGGGCAGATAAGCCGTCTCCGCTGCCGGAGCGGAAGGAGACACCGGCGGCTGCACCTGCGTCTCCCAGGTCTGCCCCTGCCACTGCTGCGTGTACTGCTGGGCGGCCTGCGGATCGTCGTACGCCTGCTGCCCCGGCCACGCCTGCGGTGCGGCCGGCTGCTGCGGTTGCTGCGGCTGCTGGCGCTGCTGCTGATACGGGTCGTACCCGTCGTAACCGTCGTACCCCTGATACGGCTGGTCGGTCATCGTCACCCTCCTGCGAACGGCGGGAGCACCTCGACCGTGCCGCCGTCGGCCAGCCGTACCGTCTCATGTTCGCGGGTGCCCACGGGGTCACCGTCGATGAGGAAGGAACATCGCTGCAGGACGCGCACGAGTTCACCGGGGTGTCGCTCGCGTGCGGCGTCGAGCGCCTCGGCGAGGGTGGCCGCGTCGAACGGCTCCTCGGCGATCCCGGCCGCGGCCTTCGCGGCGGCCCAGTAGCGCACCGTGACCTTTGGCATCCGGTTCCTCTGTCGATCGGCTGTGTATCCCGTCAGGCTAGCCGCCCCGTGCGACGGCCCAGTCCCCGATCCGGGCCAGCAGATCGTCACCGGCCGCGTGCTCGGCATGGCCCATGCCGGGCTCCAGCCAGAGTTCGCCGTGGTCACCGGCCGCCTGAGCCAGCATGCGGGGGTGATCGAGGGGGAAGTAGCCGTCGAGTTCGCCGTGCACGATGAGCAACGGCGTCGGCGCGATCCTCGGGACCGCTTCCACCGGGGACATCGGCACGGGGTTCCAGTCCCGGTGGTGGATCCGGGTACGGAATCCGTAGCGGCCCACCAGGCGCCCCTCGGGCCGGGTCACCATCCAGTGCAGGCGGCGCATGTGCGGCGTGCCCCGGTAGTACCAGCGCGCAGGCGCGCTCACGGACACCACCGCGTCCGTATGCGCTCCGCGCTCCCCCGGCTCCTCGCCGCCCCCGCCCGTATCTCCCTCCCCGTACAGCGCCGCGTGCCGCAGCACCACCGAGCCGCCCATGGAGAAGCCGATGGTCGCCACGCGTGTGTGCCCGAGTCCGCGGGCCCAGCGCACGGCGGCCGCCAGGTCGAGCACCTCCTTGTCCCCGACCGTGGACCGCCCGCCCGACGCACCGTGCCCGCGGAAGGAGAAGGTGACGACGGCCGCGTGCCGGGTGAGGGCCTGCACCACCCGTCGTACATGTGGCCGGTCCACATCGCCGGTGAAGCCATGGGCGACGACGAACACCAGGTCACGGGCAGGTGGACGTGAGGAGTCGTATACGACCGCACCCGGGTCGTATACGGAATCGGTCGTCACGCCGTCATCCGTGTGCAGAAACGTCCGCATAGGTGTAGGTCTGGTTGTCTCAGAGTTCGGACGAACCGTGGATCGTGCCACATGACCTGCCGGACGAATGCTCATGTGGGCTATTCTGCTGGGCAGAGGACTCGGGCAGCGTAGCCCCCGGGTCCTTTTGTGCTTTCGGAAGCGTTGTATACGACGCGGGAAACCTCAGGTGACCGCAGGTGTACGGGGCCCCGGGATCGCAGAGCAGTTCCGTACCGCACACGTCCTCGCAGGGACCGAGGAGGAACCAGACGTATGAGTTCTCTGCTGCTCCTGACCAACGCCCTCCAGCCGTCGACAGAGGTGCTCCCGGCACTCGGCCTGCTGCTGCACAACGTACGCGTGGCTCCGGCGGAAGGCCCGGCCCTCGTCGACACCCCTGGTGCCGACGTCATCCTGATCGACGGACGCCGCGACCTCCCACAGGTCCGCAGTCTGTGCCAGCTTCTGCGCTCGACCGGGCCCGGCTGCCCGCTCGTCCTCGTCGTCACCGAGGGCGGCCTCGCCGCCGTCACCGCCGACTGGGGCATCGACGACGTCCTTCTCGACACCGCAGGACCGGCCGAGGTCGAGGCGCGGCTGCGGCTCGCGATGGGCCGCCAGCAGATCGTCAACGACGACTCCCCCATGGAGATCCGCAACGGCGACCTGTCGGTCGACGAGGCCACCTACAGCGCCAAACTCAAGGGCCGGGTTCTCGACCTCACCTTCAAGGAGTTCGAGCTGCTGAAATACCTCGCTCAGCACCCGGGCCGCGTCTTCACGCGCGCGCAGCTCCTCCAGGAGGTCTGGGGCTACGACTACTTCGGCGGCACCCGGACGGTCGACGTCCACGTACGACGGCTGCGCGCCAAGCTCGGACCCGAGCACGAGTCGCTCATCGGAACCGTCCGGAACGTCGGTTATCGATTCGTTACGCCCGAGAAGGTGGACCGCGCCGCCGAGGAAGCCAAGGCCAAGGCTGACCGGGCAAAATCGGCGGATGCGGACGAGATGGCCACCCTGGACGGCGCCGAGGTCCGTGCTGACGTGTGACGGGCGCCCGGGCGGGGTGTCGCGGGCGTCGCTCTCGCGCAGGAGAGTGACGCCGGAGCGGCAGGCAAGCTCCTTCACGCCCTGCCCAGAGCAGGTCCATCCGCGTAGACTCCGCGCGTGGCCAAGGTGACTCGCGATGACGTCGCACGGCTGGCAGGTACTTCCACTGCCGTCGTCAGCTACGTCATCAACAACGGACCCCGGCCGGTCGCCCCGGCCACGCGCGAGCGTGTCCTCGCCGCGATCAAGGAACTGGGGTACCGGCCCGACCGGGTCGCCCAGGCCATGGCCTCGCGGCGCACGGACCTCATAGGCCTGATCGTGCCGGACGCCCGCCAGCCCTTCTTCGGGGAGATGGCGCACGCGGTCGAGTGGGCCGCCGCCGAGCGCGGAAAGATGGTGCTCGTCGGCAACTCCGACTACGTCGGCGAGCGCGAGGTCCACTATCTGCGCGCCTTCCTCGGCATGCGGGTCTCGGGGCTCATCCTCGTCTCGCACGCCCTGAACGACCTGGCCGCCGCCGAGATCGAGGCGTGGGACGCCCGGGTCGTCCTCCTCCACGAGCGGCCCGAGGCCATCGACGACGTCGCCGTCGTCACCGACGACCTGGGCGGCGCCCAGCTCGCCGTACGCCACCTCATCGAGCACGGCAACGAGTACGTCGCCTGTATGGGCGGCACCGCGGAGACCCCCGCGGTCGGTGACCCGGTCTCCGACCACGTCGAGGGCTGGCGGCGCGCGATGACCGAGGCCGGGATTCCCACGGAGGGGCGGCTGTTCGAGGCGCCGTACAACCGCTACGACGCGTATCGCATAGCGCTCGACCTCCTCGCCGGGCCGCAGCGGCCGCCGGCGATCTTCTGCTCCACCGACGACCAGGCGATCGGCGTGCTGCGCGCGGCGCGGGAGTTGCGGATCGATGTGCCGGGGGAGCTGGCTGTCGCCGGGTTCGACGACATCAAGGAGGCGGCGTTGACGGATCCGCCGCTCACCACCATCGCCTCGGACCGGTCGGCCATGGCTCGGGCCGCGGTGGATCTGGTGCTCGATGACGGGCTGCGGGTTGCCGGGTCGCGGCGGGAGCGGTTGAAGGTGTTTCCGTCTCGGCTTGTGGTGCGACGGTCTTGTGGGTGCGCCTGAGAGCTCGGGGGGTTCTGCTGTCGGGCGGCTTGCAGTTGTCCGTGGTTGCTCGCGCCCACGCGGCGGAGCCGCACATTGATACAGCCCCGCGCCCCTGAATGGGCGCTTCCATGAAGCATCTCTGAGAGAGCTCGGCCAGCTGCCAGAAGCGTCTTTACATCGGGCATACGGCCTTCTGTCGGGCTTCTCAGGCGGCGCTCAGGAAGCTCTCATGGTCGGGCGACAAGCTCATTTCCATGACCGAGAGCTTCCGCCGCAGCGGCGATCATGAGAACCCGTACCAGGGCGCCCAGCAGCAGCACGCCTCCTCCCCGGTGGACCCGGAGTGGCCGCCCCCGCCGGCATACCGGCCGTCGGCGGAGCAGGCGGGCGGCGGAGCCCCCACCGCTCTCCTGACCGAACCCGTCGCCCAGCAGCCGAGGTCGCGGCGCCGGCCGCGCGGCCCCGTCGCCCTCCTCGCCGCCGTCGCGATCGTCGCCGCGGCGATCGGCGGCGGCACGGCGTACGGGATACAGGAGCTGACGGGCAGCGACACCGTCGCCGCGTCCAGCTCCACCAGCACGAACGTCGTCCCGTCCAGCCAGAAGGGCACGGTCTCCGGGGTCGCCAAGGCGGTCAGCCCGAGCATCGTCGAGATCAACGCGGCCTCGAACGCCGGGTCGTCCACCGGCTCCGGCGTGATCATCACCAGTGACGGCGAGATCGTCACCAACAACCACGTCGTCGCCGGCGCTTCGTCGGTCAAGGTGAAGACCAGCGACGGCAAGGAGTACACCGCCGAGGTCGTCGGGACCGACAGCAGCAAGGACCTCGCGCTGATCAAGCTGCAGAACGCGTCCGGCCTGCAGGCGGCCACCCTCGGCGACTCCTCCGGTGTCCAGGTCGGCGACCAGGTGGTGGCGATCGGCTCCCCCGAGGGCCTCACCGGTACGGTCACCAGCGGCATCGTGTCCGCGCTCGCCCGTGACGTGACCGTCTCGACGGACGAGGGCCGGCAGCAGCAACAGCAGCAGGGCGGCGGCGGATGGCCGTTCGAGTTCGGCGGCCAGGAGTTCAACGGCGACACGGGTTCGTCGACGACGACGTACAAGGCCATCCAGACGGACGCGTCCCTGAACCCCGGCAACTCCGGCGGCGCGCTGATCGACATGAACGGCAACATCATCGGCATCAACTCCGCGATGTACTCGGCCGCCGGCTCGAGTGCGTCCAACGCGGGCAGCGTGGGCCTCGGCTTCGCCATCCCGATCAACACCGTCAAGTCCGACCTGGCGAAGCTGCGGTCGGGATCGCAGAGCTAGCTGACGCGCCGAGCCGAAGGAGTACGTCATGATCCAGCAGGTGGAGCACAGCACGACCGGCGTGGGTGTGGCCGACTTCGCCCTCGCCCTGGAGGTCGTCGGCGCCCTGCACGCGCCTACGGCCCCGTCCCGGGCAGCGGAGCTCGCGACCACCGCGTCGAGCACCGGTCGCAGGGGTGCCTCGGCCCGTAGCCGGCGCCGTGCCGTACGAGCCTGAGCAGGCCGAGAAACATGCGACGCTGAAAGCATCCAGCCACGCAGCCCCTGTCCCATCGCACCCGAGGATCCCGAGCCCATGAGCCCCGCCGACGGCGACCGTGACCCCCAGCGCATCCTGATCGTCGACGACGAGCCTGCGGTGCGTGAAGCACTCCAGCGCAGCCTCGCGTTCGAGGGATACGACACGGAGGTCGCGGTCGACGGCGCGGACGCCCTGGAGAAGGCGACCGCCTACCGGCCCGACCTGGTGGTCCTCGACATCCAGATGCCCCGCATGGACGGCCTGACCGCCGCCCGCCGCATCCGTGGCGCCGGCGACACGGTGCCGATCCTCATGCTGACCGCCCGCGACACCGTCGGCGACCGCGTGACCGGGCTGGACGCCGGGGCCGACGACTACCTGGTCAAGCCCTTCGAACTGGACGAGCTGTTCGCCCGGGTCCGCGCGCTGCTGCGGCGCAGCTCGTACGCGGCGGCGGCCGGTGCGGGCGCGGTGGAGGAGGACGAGGCGCTGACCTTCGCCGACCTGCGCATGGACCTCGCGACGCGGGAGGTCACGCGGGGTGGGCGGCCGGTGGAGCTGACCCGTACGGAGTTCACGCTGCTGGAGATGTTCATGGCGCATCCGCGTCAGGTGCTGACGCGTGAGCAGATCCTCAAGGCGGTCTGGGGCTTCGACTTCGAGCCTTCGTCCAACTCCCTCGACGTGTACGTCATGTACCTGCGCCGCAAGACCGAGGCGGGCGGCGAGCCGCGGCTCGTGCACACGGTGCGGGGTGTCGGGTATGTGCTGCGCCAGGGCGGCGCGGAGTGAGCAAGGTGTTTCGCCGGTTCCGGTCCCTGCCGATCCGCTCGCGGCTGGCGATGCTGGTGGCGGCTGCGGTGGCTTTTGCGGTGGCGGCGGTTTCGGTGACGTGTTGGTTCATCGTGCAGGGGAAGCTGTACGAGCAGGTCGACGACGATCTCAGGAAAGCGTCGATGAGGATGCCTGGACAACTCCAGGACGCCCTGAACAACTGCACCGAGTCCCCCTACGGCACCGGTGTCTTCCGGAACACCTACTCCCAACTGGTGCAGGAGGACGGAACGGTCTGCATCCTCCAGGACTCCGCGGCCACGGTGAAGGTCACTCAGGCCGACAAGGAAGAGATCAAGGCGAACACCACCCAGGGCTACTTCCGCAACGGCACCGCTGGGGACGGCACCGATGTGCGTGTGCTCACCCGGCCCCTGGGCGCCACGACCACCGCCTCCGGAGAGACTGGCCCGAATGTCGGGCTTGTCGTCGCCGTGTCCCTCAAGAGCACCCAGTCCACCCTCAACGAACTCGCCCTCATCCTCCTGCTCGTCTCCGGCGTAGGGGTGGTGGGCGCCGGCGCCGCCGGCCTCGCAGTCGCCCGTGCCGGCCTGCGTCCCGTCGACAAGCTCACGGAGGCCGTCGAACACGTGGCCCGCACCGAGGACCTGAACGTCCGTATCCCGGTCGAGGACGACGCAGAGGACGAGGTGGCCCGGCTGTCCCGTTCCTTCAACTCCATGACGTCCGCCCTGGCCAGCTCCCACGAGCTCCAGCAGCAGCTCATCGCCGACGCCGGTCACGAACTGCGCACCCCCCTCACCTCCCTGCGCACCAACATCGAACTCCTCACCCGCAGCGAGGAGACGGGGCGCCCGATCCCCGAGGCCGACCGCAAGGCCCTCCTCTCCTCGGTGAAGGCCCAGATGACGGAACTGGCCTCCCTGATCGGCGACCTGCAGGAGCTGTCCCGCTCGGAGGGCCAGCGCGGCGAGCGCGTACAGGTGGTCTCGCTGGAGGACGCGGTCGAGTCGGCCCTGCGCCGGGCAAGGCTCCGCGGCCCCGAACTGACGATCATCGCCGACCTCCAGCCCTGGTACGTACGGGCGGAACCGGCGGCCCTGGAGCGCGCGGTCGTCAACATCCTCGACAACGCAGTGAAGTTCAGCCCCGAGGGCGGCACCGTCGAGGTGCAGCTCACCGGAGGCGTCCTCACCGTGCGCGACCACGGCCCCGGCATCCCCACCGACGAACTCCCCCACGTCTTCGACCGCTTCTGGCGCTCACCGAGTGCACGCGCGTTGCCGGGCTCGGGCCTGGGACTGTCGATCGTGGCGCGTACGGTGCAGCAGGCGGGCGGCCAGGTCACCCTGGCCCACGCGGAGGGCGGCGGCACGGTGGCGACCGTACGCCTGCCGGGTGCGCCGACGGCTCCGCCGGAGACACCGTAGGTCTCTCCCGAGGGCCCTGCGGCGACCGCTCAACGTCAAGGCGAGCGCGGGAGAACGTCAAGGGCGGTCCAACATTCGATCATGAGTTCCCCGCGCTCGACCATGATTCAGCAACGTGAACATGTGTTCCGATGCTCGGGCGTACGTTCCACGCCGTGAACTCCGACAGATCCGTCGGCGCCCAGCCGACCGTGGCCGCCCACCAGCGGTTCGCCCTTGCCTCTCCCGCCCGCCGCGCACTCCTGCGGTTCGGGCTGACCGGGGCCGCGGCCCTGGGGGCGACCGCAGCCCTCGGCACGGCTCCCGCCTCCGCCACCACCCCCACATCCCCCACGACCAGCGCCTCGCGCCGGCGGCCCGGCACGCCCGAGGAGGCCCTGCGGGAGCTCGCCGCGGGCAACCAGCGCTGGCGCACCTTCCGTCAGCGCCACCCCGACGAGTCGCCCGCCGTGCGCCAGAGCCTGACGTCCGGTCAGCACCCCTTCGCCCTGGTCCTCGGCTGCATCGACTCCCGGGTCCCGCCGGAGCTGGTCTTCGACCAGGGCCTCGGCGACCTGATGACCGTGCGCTCCGCCGGCGAGGTCCTCGACGAAGCCGTACTCGGCAGCGTCGCCTACGGGGTGCTCGAACTGGACATCCCCCTGGTCATGGTCCTCGGCCACCAGTCGTGCGGCGCCGTGAAGGCAGCCGTCGAGTCGGACCTGTCCGGCGAGCGACTGCCGGCCCACGTCCAGTACATCGCCGACCGGATAGCGCCGAACATAGACCGCACCGAGGAGGGCGACGCCCGCATCGGCTCCACCATCGACGCCAACGTACGGGCGATCCGCGCCCATCTCGCGGCGGAGCCCGACCTCGCCGCGAAGGTGACCTCCGGCCAGCTGGCCATCGTGGGCGCCCGCTACGAGCTGACGACTCAGCGCGTGCATCGGGTCGGCTGACGGCAGGGAACGGGGGCGGCGGCGAGGGCCGGGTCAGCGCCTGAGGACGAGGGTCTCCTCCGCGGGCATCCCCGGCACCGGCCCCGCCAGCCGCCCGTACACCCCGCCCCGCGCCGCCAACTCCGCATGCGTGCCCGCCTCCACCAGCCGCCCGCCGTCCACGACCAGCACCCGGTCCGCATCCGGCGCCAGGCTCAGATCGTGGGTGACCATGATCGTCGTACGGCCTGACATCAGGCGCCGGAGCGGCTGTACGACCTGGCGGGCCGCCACCGAGTCGAGGCCGGCCGTCGGTTCGTCCAGGACCAGGACGGGGGCGCTGCGCAGCATGGCGCGGGCGATGGTGAGCCGCTTGAGCTGACCGCCGGAGAGGGCGGCCGTGCCGGGGGCGATGTGCGTGCCGTATCCCTCGGGGAGCGCGGTGATGAAGTCGTGGGCCGCCGCCGAACGTGCCGCGTCCTCGATGTCCTCGTGGCTCGCGCCCGGCCGGCCGCACGCGATGTTCTCGCGGACGGTGCCGTTGAGGATCAGGGTCTCCTGGGGCAGCAGGGTGACGTTCTCGCGCAGGAAGCGCAGATCCAGGTGCGGGAGCGGCACACCGTCCAGGGTGATCGCGCCCGACTCGGGGTCGTAGAACCGGGTGAGGAGCTTCGCCGCCGTCGACTTGCCGGCGCCGCTCGGGCCCGTGATGACCACCAGTTCGCCGGGGCCGGCCGTGAAGGTCACCTCGGTCAGCGACTCCCGTGTGGCGCCCGGGTAGCGGAAGGACACCCCGTGGAAGCCGACCCGGCCATGGACCGGCCGCGGCCCGACGGGCTCGGCGGGGTCGGTGACGGCCGGCTCGGCGTCCAGGATCTCGCCTAGGCGCTGGGCGCCGGCGGTGGCGGCGGTGAGGGTGAGGCCGAGTTGCCCGAGGTTGCGGACCGGCGGGTAGAGGTAGCCGATGAAGGCGGCGAAGGCGAGGAGCTGCCCCAGGGTCATCCGGCCGGCGGAGATCTCCCACACCCCGAGGCCGATCACCGCGAGCACGCAGATCGTCTCCACGACCTCGACGAACTGCTCGTACATCTCACTCAGCCGCGCACCCCGCACGGACGCCTTCATCCAGGCGCGCGCCTCGCGGTCGAGCCGCTTCTCCTCCTCGCCGTGGCGGTTGTAGGCCTGGGTGAGGACGACGTGGCCCAGCGACTCCTCAACCACCGAGGTGATCGCACCGTCGGCGACCCGCTCGTCCTGGGAGGCGGTGCGGACACGGCCGGCGAAGCGGCGTGCGGCCAGCAGGAACAAGGGCGCCAGGACGAAGGTGGCCAGGGCCAGGTCCCAGCGCAGGTACAGGGCGGCTGCCGAGTAGAAGAGAGCCGAGAACACGGCCGCCACGGTGCCGACGACGCCCGACACGACCATCTGCTCGATGGCCTCGACGTCCCCGGTGAGCCGCTCGACCAGATCCCCGCGCCGGTGCTTCTGAAAGAAGTGCGGCGGCAGGTCCTGCACATGCCGGAAGACCTTTGCGCGCAGCAGCAGCACGAATCTCTCGGCGGTCCAGGTGGCGAGCGAGTTCCCGAGATAGCCGACGACCGCCCCCAGCACCGCAACGCCCAGCCAGGCCGCCGCCGGACCCCAGAAGGCGGCGAGCGATCCGGCTTTCAGCGCGTTGTCGGTGAGTTCCGCGAACAGCAGGATCGACGCGGTCTCGGCGAGCGCGGCGACCACCACGCAGGCGACGATGACCGCCGGCCACTTGCGGTCGCCGCGCGTCAGCGGCCAGAAGCGCCGGAAGGCCGTACACGATTCCCTCATGCTCAAGTCCCTTTCCCAGCAACGGACACGACGGGCACCCGACATGACGGGCACCGGACATGACGGAGGCGGGGCCCCCGAAGCCCGATCGCTTCGGTGACCCCGCCTCCCGTGTCGTGTCCTCAGCCCTTGTGCGCGACCGGACGCCGCTTCGGAGCGGCCTTCTTCGCCACCGGCTTCTTCTTGGGCGCCGGGGCCGGGGCGGCGGGCTTGCGGGTCTTCTTGACGGGGGCGATCTTGTCGAAGCTCATCATGTTCTCCTTTGTTCCTGCGCTGATTGCGCCGATTATGTCGATCACATCGATTGCTTTCGACATGGAAAACATTACGGGAGCCCGAACCGGAAAGTCGCCAATTCTACTGAGACCTCTATTAATTGAGGCTGAGAGAGTTTTTCAGGGAATTCCCGGAACTAATCGCGAACTCACACAGAATTGATTACCGGCGCCCCACCGCCAGCCCGGCCCCCTCCAGCCGCACCCTGATCCCGTCCTCCTCCACCCGCACATCCCGCAGCCGTACCTCGCCGTTCGGCGGTTCCGGGAGGCGGAAGCCCAGGGAGAGCTGGTCGGCGAGGACCGGGCGGGTGAGCCGGGGGAGGGCGTCGAGGAGAGCGGGGTCGAAGCCGAGGAGCTTGAGGATCTGGGGGTGGTCGAGGGCCAGGTCGATGAGGTTCAGGCGCATGGCCTGGCGGATGAAGCGCGGCGTGCCGGTCAGCTCGGTGAGCTTGGACTCGTGGCGCAGGGCCTCGCGGACGACCGAGTCGGGCACACCCAGGCGCCGTACGACGGACGGGACGGACAGCAGCGCCTTCGCCTTGCGGGTCTCGTGAGCCAGGCGGGCCGCCGACGCGCGGCTCAGGTGCAGGCCCTCCGAGGTGCGGGCACCCGGGCGGTACGTGGCCAGGTCGCCGATGTCCAGGCGCATGCCGCCGATGTGGGTGGCGATGCCCCGGTCGCCGTTGCGCAGGATGCGGGCCTCGGCGCGCAGGTTGAGGTCGTGTCCGGCGACCGGCAGCGTGCCGCGGGCCCGGATGCGGTCGTGGCCCTCTCCGGTGAACGTGACCTGGGACGCGCCGAGTTCACGGTTGAGGTCCGCGAAGGAGAGCAGGACGTCGCCCTCCAGTTCGGGGACGTCGGCGCCGCGTATCGAGAGCGGGCCGTCGGTGTCGAGCCGTACGTCTCTGGCCGTCGCCGTCACCTGGGCGAGGGAGATCCGGTCGGCGGCCACGTCGGGGACGGTCACCTTCACCGAGTCCAGCCGCTCGTCGGCGAGTTGGGTGAGGAAGGGGAAGCCGCCGATCTCCACCTCGGGAGCGGCGGCGAGGTCCAGGTGGGTCTTGAGGGTGTCCGCCGCTCTGCGCTCGGCGTAGAGGAGGGCCCAGCGGTCGGCGAGGCTGAGGAAGGCGGCGAGGACGACGAGGCCGACGACCGCCTTCATCGCGAACGGAAGAGCCGCGAAGCGGCCTTTGCGGCGGCGACGGCCGTTGCGGCGGTGATTGGGCGGGGCCCAGGGGTCGTCCTGGGCCGCCGCTGCGTCCGCTTCATCCGCTTGGTCCGGCTCGTCCGGTACGTCGTCGTGGAGGAATTCCTCCAGAGGACCGCCGTCCAGTCTGCCGAGCTCCTCGTACGGGTTCGTATAGGGAGCATTTGGATGGGGATGCGCCGTTATGTGGTGGGGGGAACGCATCGGCCCATCCGACCATGCGCACGCCCCCCACCCGCAACCTCTACCGGAGGTTTGCGATCTAGTTCACGCTATTTCACTTCACTACTGCACTACTGTGATCCGATTCGCCGCCGGCGGGGCGATCGGGTTCGTGGCCGAGGAGTTGGCCGTCAGGTACTTCTCCAGCACCGTCAGGTCGTCGGTCCCGACCAGGTCGTTCGTGCCCTGGCCCAGCGTCGGGAAGCCGTCGCCGCCGCCCGCGAGGAAGTTGTTCGTGGCGACGCGGTAGGTGGCCGTCGGGTTGATCGCCTCGCCGTTGAGCTTGATCGAGTCGGTCACCACACGGTCCGCGCCCGACTTCGTCAGGTCCAGGGTGTACGTCAGGCCCGAGGAGATCTGGAGAACCTTCGGCGAAGCCGCGTTCGTGCCGCTCACCTGCTCCTTGAGCACCTGGATCAGCTGCGTGCCGGTCAGGTCCTGGAGGTTCACCGTGTTGGAGAACGGCTGCACGGTGAAGCCCTCGGCGTACGTCACCACGCCGTCGCCCTCGGCGCCCTTGGCCGCAAAGGTCAGCGGCGCCCGGATGCCGCCGGGGTTCATCAGCGCCAGGTCCGTCTCCGGGTCCAGCTCCTTGCCGTACGCCAGCTGCGCGTCGGCGATCAGGTCGCCGAGCGGGGACTCCGTGCCGGCGCTGGGGATGTCGGCGGAGATGTAGCCGATCGCGCGGTTGCCGATGGGCGCCGCGAGGGTGTTCCACTTGCTGATCAGCTGGGTCATGTCGGGCGCCTTGGGGACGTCCCGGGTGACCACGCGGTTCGCGGACTTCACGGCCGTACGGGCGATGTCGCCGGTGTAGCGGTCGTACGTCAGCGTGGTGTCCGTGTAGAGGCGGCCGAAGGACGCCGCCGACGTGACCATGCGGGGCTTGCCCGACGGGTCGTCGATCGAGCAGACGTACGCGGCGTGCGTGTGGCCGGTGACCAGCGCGTCGACCTGCGGGGTGATGTTCTTCGCGATGTCGACGATCGGGCCGGAGACGCCGTCACCCGCGCCCGGGGCCTCGCAGTCGTAGTTGTACGACGCGGAGGCCGGGGCCCCGCCCTCGTGGATGAGCGCCACGATCGACTTCACGCCCTGGCGCTGAAGCACCTTGGCGTACTTGTTGATCGTCTCGACCTCGTCCTTGAACTTCAGGCCCTTGACGCCCTCGGCGGAGACGACGCCCGGCGTGTCCTCCAGGGTCACGCCGATGAAGCCGACCTTGACGTCCCGCTTCTTCCATACCCAGTAGGGCTTGAGGATCGGCTTGCCGGTCTTCTCGTCGAGGACGTTCGCGGCGAGGTAGGGGAAGTCGGCGCCCTTGAACTTCTTGTCCGCGTAGCAGCCGTCCTTCGGGTGGCAGCCGCCGTTCTGCAGGCGGGCCAGTTCCTTGGCGCCCTCGTCGAACTCGTGGTTGCCGACCGAGGTGACGTCCAGGTCGAGCTTGTTCAGCGCCTCGATGGTGGGCTCGTCGTGGAAGAGGCCCGAGATCAGCGGGGAGGCGCCGACCATGTCGCCGCCGGCCGCGGTGATGGAGTACTTCTCACCCTCGCGCGCCTGGCGCAGATGCGTGGCGAGGTACTCCACGCCGCCCGCGTCGATGGTCTTCGTCGTGCCGTCCGCCTGCAGTTCGGTGACCCGGCCGGAGGAGCCGGCCGGCGGCTCCAGGTTGCCGTGCAGGTCGTTGAAGGACAGCAGCTGGACGTCCTGGTAGCGGCTGTGCTGGTGCCCGTGGCCGCCCTTGCCGGTGCTCTCGCCCGCCGACGCCGTGGCGGGCAGCGCCGCGGCCAGCGCACCCACGGTGGCCAGACCTGCGGCGGTCGCGATCAGTGCGTACGTACGGCGTCTGCGGTGCTGCTGGTGGGATGTGGCTGACATCCGCCCCCCTGTGAGTCGTGAGTGACATGGCCCCGTCGGGCGGCAGCCTAGAGTCAACGCGCGTAGCGCGACAGGGGGTTCCGGGTTACAGGCTGGTTGCTTCTGTGCCGGGACTTTGGCAGGGGCGCCCCTTACCCTCGTACGCATGACCAGCGACGACACCGCACACCCGCTTCCGACCCGTTCCATCGAGACCCACCTCGCGCTTGCCCCGGAGCAGACCGAGGCCGTGCTCGAACTGCTCGCGGAGGCCGCCCGGAACGACGGGCAGCAGGCGGTGTCCGAGCAGGGGCGGCTGCAACTGCGGGGCGGGGAGCGCGAGGGCGTGTCGCATCTGCTGCTGACGGTCGGCGGCGAACTCGTCGGTTACGCCCAGTTGGAGGACACCGACCCGGTGGAGGCCCCCGCCGCCGAACTGGTCGTCCACCCCTCGCACCGCGGCCACGGCCACGGCCGCGCACTGGGCTCGGCCCTCCTCGCCGCGTCCGGCAAGCGGCTGCGGGTGTGGGCCCACGGCGGCCACGCCGCCGCCCGCCACCTGTCCCAGGTCCTCGGCCTCACCCTGTTCCGCGAACTGCGACAGATGCGCCGCTCGTTGACGGACCTGTCGCTGCCCGACCCGGTGCTCCCCGAGGGCGTGACGGTCCGCACCTTCGAGCCCGGCCGGGACGACGCGGCCTGGCTCGCGGTGAACGCCGCCGCCTTCGCCCACCACCCCGAGCAGGGCTCCCTCACCCAGCGCGACCTCGACGACCGCAAGGCGCAGCCGTGGTTCGACCCGGCGGGGTTCTTCCTGGCGGAACGGGCCGGCGAGCTCATCGGCTTCCACTGGACGAAGGTCCACGCGGAGGACGGGCTCGGCGAGGTGTACGTCCTCGGCGTGCGACCGGGCGCGCAGGGCGGCGGCCTCGGCAAGGCCCTCACGACGATCGGGCTGCGGCACCTGGCCGCGCAGGGGCTGCCCACGGCGATGCTCTACGTCGACGCCGACAACAAGGCGGCGGTGTCGGTGTACGAACGGCTCGGATTTACCACGTACGAGACGGACCTCATGTACCGGACCGAGACGTGAGGCCTGAGGTCTGACACCTGACATCTGACATCTGAAGACATCTGGCATATAAGGGGCGGCGATCTTGACGCCGCCCCTTTCTTTGCACCACCCTTTCACTACTCAATTAGTGAAAGGGTGGTGGAACGGATGGTCGAGTACCGCATCGACCGGCGCTCCGGCGTCGCCACCTATGTGCAGATCGTCCAGCAGACCAAACAGGCCCTGCGCCTGGGCCTGTTGGAGCCGGGCGACAAGCTGCCCACGGCCCGTGAGGTCGTCGAGGCAACCGCCATCAACCCCAACACCGTCCTCAAGGCCTATCGCGAACTGGAACGCGAAGGCCTGGTCGAGGCACGCCGGGGGCTCGGCACGTTCGTACGGCGCGGACTGAACACCGCACCGGCCGACTCGCCTCTGCGCACCGAACTGGACACGTGGGCCGTACGGGCCCGCGAGGCCGGGCTGGACCGCGACGACGTGGACGCTCTCTTCACTTCCGTACTGGACACGCACTTCAAGCCGGACACGCACCACAAGGGGGACGAGTCATGACCGAGACCGCCATCGAGGCGGCCGCGCTGGGCAAGAGGTTCGGGCGGCGCCGCAAGCGGGCGCTGGACGGCTGCGACTTCCGGCTCCCCGCGGGGACCGTGTGCGCGGTCGTCGGACCGAACGGAGCGGGCAAGTCGACCCTTCTCTCGCTCGCCGCCGGTCTGCTGCCCCCCACCGACGGCACGATCAGCGTCCTCGGCCAGGCCCCGGCGGCGGTCCGCGAGCGGATCGCGTACGTCGCCCAGGACAAGCCCCTGCACCCCCAGCTCACCATCGCCGACACCCTGCGCTTCGGCCGCGAGCTGAACCCCGGCCGCTGGGACGACCGGGTAGCCGAGCGGATCGTCGCCGAGGGCGACCTCGACCCGGACTCGAAGATCCGCACGCTCTCCGGCGGCCAGCGCACCCGCGTCGGTCTCGCCCTCGCCCTCGGCAAGCGCCCCGAACTGCTGCTCCTGGACGAGCCGATGGCCGACCTCGACCCGCTCGCCCGGCATCAGCTGATGGCCACGCTCATGGCCGACGCGGCCGAGCACGGCACCACGGTTGTCATGTCCTCGCACGTCGTGGCCGAGCTGGAGGGCGCCTGCGACCACCTCCTGCTGCTCGGCGCCGGCCGGGTCCGCCTCGCCGGCCCGCTGGACGACCTGCTCGCCGCGCACCGGCTCGTCACCGGCCGCGCCGACACGTCCCTGGACCCGCACACCGTGGTCGAGTCCCGCACCACCGGGCGCCAACTCACCGCACTCATACGTCCCGAGGGCCCCCTCGGCGACGCATGGCAGACCTCCGCCCCGACCCTGGAGGAATTGGTCCTGGCGCACCTGCGCGCCCCCGAGGCCACGGTGCTGCGCCTCGACGACGTGCGGGAGGCCGCCGTATGACCACCGTGACCATCGAGACCTCCACGACCGCCACGCCCTCCCGCGGGCCGCGCGGCCTGGTCTGGACGACGCTGCGACTGCACCGCTCGGCGCTGTGGTTCTGGGTGATGCTGGTGGCCGTGGCCGGCGGGGCGCTGCTGTGGGCGTACGGCCCGGGGGCGGACGCCGTCTGGGCCGCGTTCCGGAAGATGGGCTGCGCCTCGGCGCAAGAGGGCATGGGCTGCGACGTCACGAACCCCACCGTTGCCCGGTACGACACGGTCGTCGGCGTCGGCGCCGGACTGCTCGCGCTCACGCCGTTCCTGACCGCCGCCTGGGCGGGCGCCGCCCTCATCGGGCGCGAACTGGAGAGCGGCACCGCCCAGTTGGCGTGGACGCAGTCGGTCTCCCCGGCCCGCTGGCTGGCCGCCAAGGTCGCCGTCCCGGCCGCCCTGCTCGTCTCCGGCACGGTCCTGCTCACCCTGCTGCACCGCCTGCTGTGGTCCGCGGACGCTCCGCTGCGGCTGGCGACCTCGCGCCAGTGGGACGACGGCATCAGCTTCGTGGCCAACGGCACCCTCGCCACCGCCTACGCCCTCCTCGGCCTCGCCATCGGCATCCTCGCGGGCGTGCTCCAGCGCCGCGCGCTGCCCGCGCTCGGCACGGCGGTCGTCGGCCTGATGGTCCTGCTGTCCGCGCTCGGCGAGCTGCGACCGCACCTGTGGCCGGTCGAGACGCTCGTCAACAAGGACGAGTACCCGCCCTACATCGGCATGGTCGTCGGCGAGGGCGCCCTCACCTCCACCGGCGCCCGCGTCTCGGACCCCATCTGCGTCGACGACGCCAAGTGCCTCGCCGACCACGACATCGTGGGCTTCTACCGCGACTTCCACCCGTCGTCGCACTTCTGGCCGCTCCAGCTGATGGAGACGGGCATCGCCCTCGCCGTCGCGGTGCTGGCGGTCCTGATCGCCTTCCGGCTGCTGAAGAGGCGCACCGGAGCCGCCGTATGACGACCGCGCTCACCGCCACGACCGCCCCCGCCGGCCGCGCCCCGCGCGGGCCGCGGGGCCTGGTCTGGACCGTCCTGCGGGTGCACCGCACGGCGCTCGTGTTCTGGGCGCTGGCCCTGCTCGGCGCCACGGCCGTACTGATCTGGATGTACGTCATCGGCGACGAGGCCCGCAAGGGCAACGTCCCGTGCATGACACCGGCCCGCGACGGCTTCCCCGGCTGTGCGTCCATCGAGTCGATCACCGTGGACGATGTCTATGCCGGCTGGATCGGGCTGGTCGCCACCTCCCTGACCTACGCGATCCTGCCCGTGGCCGCCTGGGCCGGCGGCGCGCTCATCGGCCGCGAGCTGGAGAGCGGCACCGCGGGGCTCGCCTGGACCCAGTCGGTCACCCCGACCCGCTGGCTGGCGGCCAAGCTCGCCGTCCCGGCCGTCCTGCTGACCATCGGTACGGGCGGACTCGTCCTGCTGAACAACCGGGCGCGCGGTGACGGCGACCCCGACCTGGTCGGGGACTGGTACAACGCGGACGCCTTCATCGGGACCGGCCCGACCACCGTCGGCTACACCCTGGCCGGCCTCGCCCTCGGCGCACTCGCCGGGCTGCTGCTGCGGCGGGCCCTGGCCGGCGCCGGAGTGGGCTTCCTGGCCGCGCTCGTCCTGTGCGGTGTGCTGGAACGCTTCCGCGAGGACCTGTGGCCGGCGGTCACCCGCAGCCGAGCCGGTGAGTTCGAGCTGCCCCGATCGGCCTGGCAGCTGGGCTGGGACACGACCTGGGGCCGGTATCCCGGAGAGGGCGAACCACTGGCCACCAGCGCCACTTTCCACCCCCGGTCCCACTACTGGCCGATCCAGTACGTCGAAACCGGCATCCTGCTCGCCGTGGCCGCCGCCGCGACCCTCGCCGCCTTCTGGCTGCTGCGCCGCCGCACGCCGTAGACCTCGCCGCACGTCCCTCACGGGGGAAGGGACGTGCGGTCCGGACAGCCGCCCGGCGATGTAGACGTCCGCGAGCCGCCCCCCGCTATCCCACACGCCATGTCTCCGTAACCATTGGTTCAGACGGGCTTGCGACGCTCAGCCAATGACCCCCGCCGTGCCAGAGCCTTCGCCGCACCCGGGAGGGAGCGCGAGGAACGGGGACGCCCGGCGCCTCCCCGCCAAGCTCCCGCCCGCGCTTTCCGACGCGCCCATAAACCTCGGCACGCGGAACAATGGGCATATGAGCCAGTCCTCGAACGCCCAGGCAAAGGTCCAGCACGCGCAGCCCTCCGTGGGCTCCATCGCGGCGCACCGTCCGCACGGGGTCACCTCGGCAGTGGTCTCCGACCTGGAACCCGACATCGATGCCGACCTCGACGCGTACGAGGTCACCGAGATCGACGGCGTCCAGTTGCCCCAGGGCCGTTTCCTGGACCGTGAGCGCAGCTGGCTCGCGTTCAACGAGCGCGTCCTCGAACTCGCCGAGGACCCGAACACCCCCCTCCTCGAACGGGCGAACTTCCTGGCGATCTTCGCCAGCAACCTGGACGAGTTCTTCATGGTCCGGGTGGCCGGTCTGAAGCGCCGTATCGCCACCGGTGTCGCCACCCGGTCCGCCTCCGGCCTCCAGCCCCGCGAGGTCCTGGAGATGATCTGGGCCCGCTCCCGCGAGCTGATGGCCCGGCACGCCGCCTGCTACCACGAGGACGTCGCCCCCGCGCTCGCGGAGGAGAGCATCCACCTGGTCCGCTGGAGCGAGCTGACGGAGAAGGAGCAGGCCCGCCTCTTCACCCTGTTCCGGCACCAGATCTTCCCGGTCCTGACCCCGCTGGCGGTCGACCCGGCACACCCCTTCCCGTACATCTCGGGCCTCTCCCTGAACCTGGCCGTACGGGTCCGCAACCCCGTCACCGGCACACCGCACTTCGCCCGCGTGAAGGTGCCGCCGCTGCTCTCCCGCTTCCTGGAGGCCTCCCCCGGCCGGTTCGTCCCGATCGAGGACGTCATCGGCGCGCACCTGGAGGAGCTGTTCCCGGGCATGGAGGTCCTGGAGCACCACGCCTTCCGGGTCACCCGCAACGAGGACCTGGAGGTCGAGGAGGACGACGCCGAGAACCTCCTCCAGGCCCTGGAGAAGGAGCTCATGCGGCGCCGCTTCGGGCCGCCGGTGCGCCTGGAGGTCGAGGAGAACATCAACCAGGAGGTCCTGGACCTGCTGGTGCGCGAGCTGAAGATCAGCGAGGCCGAGGTCTACCCGCTGACCGGCCCCCTGGACCTCACCGGTCTCTTCCGCATCGCCCACATCGACCGGCCCGAGCTGAAGTACCCGAAGTTCGTCGCGGGCACCCATCGCGATCTCGCCGAGGTCGAGTCGGCGTCCGCGCCGGACATCTTCGCCGCGCTGCGCAACCGGGACGTGCTGCTGCACCACCCGTACGACTCCTTCTCGACCTCCGTGCAGGCCTTCCTGGAGCAGGCGGCCGACGACCCGGACGTCCTCGCGATCAAGCAGACCCTGTACCGGACGTCCGGCGACTCCCCCATAGTCAACGCGCTCATCGACGCCGCCGAGGCCGGCAAGCAGGTCCTCGTGCTGGTCGAGATCAAGGCCCGCTTCGACGAGCACGCCAACATCAAGTGGGCGCGCAAGCTGGAGGAGGCCGGCTGCCATGTCGTCTACGGCCTCGTCGGCCTCAAGACGCACTGCAAGCTGTCGCTGGTGGTCCGCCAGGAGGGCGAGACGCTACGGCGCTACAGCCACGTCGGCACCGGCAACTACCACCCGAAGACAGCACGGCTGTACGAGGACCTGGGCCTGCTGACCGCCGACCCGCAGGTGGGCGCGGACCTGTCCGACCTGTTCAACCGCCTGTCCGGCTACTCGCGCCGGGAGACGTACCGCCGGCTGCTCGTGGCCCCCAAGTCCCTGCGTGACGGCCTGATCTCGCGGATCAACAAGGAGGCCCAGCACCACCGTGCCGGGCGTCCCGCCCATGTCCGCATCAAGGTCAACTCGATAGTCGACGAGGCGATCATCGACGCCTGCTACGGCGCGTCCCAGGCGGGCGTGCCGGTCGACATCTGGGTGCGCGGCATCTGCGCGATCCGCCCGGGCGTCGCAGGACTGTCGGAGAACATCCGCGTCCGCTCGGTCCTCGGCCGCTTCCTCGAACACTCCCGGGTCTTCGGCTTCGGCAACGGCGGCGAACCCGAGGTGTGGATCGGCAGCGCCGACATGATGCACCGCAACCTCGACCGCCGTATCGAGGCCCTGGTCAGGGTCACCGACCCGGCCCACCGCGCCGCGCTCAACCGGCTCCTGGAGACCGGTATGTCCGACACCACCGCGTCCTGGCACCTCGGCCCGGACGGCGAGTGGACCCGGCACGCGACGGACGCGGAAGGCCAGCCCCTGCGCAACGTCCAGGAGATGCTCATAGACGCCCGGAGGCGCCGGCGTGGCACAGCAACACCTTGATCCGACGGACCCCATGGCCGGGGCTGTGACCGGGGACGCCCTCGCGGGCTACCTGCGCGCCCAGGCCACGGAGTTCCTCCGAGCCCTGCGCATGCACCGGGAGACCGGCGGCGGTACGGCGGGCGGTGGCTCGGAGGAGTCCGTCGACGCGGCCCGGGCCCTGCGCCGCTCGGCCCGCCGTATCAGCGCCAGCCTGCACACGTTCCGCCCGTTGCTGGAGACCGACTGGTCGGAGGCCATCCGCCCCGAACTGGCCTGGCTGTCGGGCACGCTGGCGTTGGAACACGCGTATGCGGCCCGCCTGGAGCGGCTGCTGCTGGCGCTGCACCGGTTGTCGGGGGCGGCGGTGCTGCCCGCGCAGACGGGGATCGCCGGCCTGCCCGCTGCGAGCAGGACCGCGGGCGCGGCGGGGAGCGGTTCCACTGACGCGGCCGCGGTCGGGCGGGCCGCGGGAGTCGTCCCGCAGAAAGGGGAGCCTGCCGACGCCGGTCCCCCGGCCCACCCGGCGGCCACCCCGGAACGCAGCAACCTGACCGTCGGCGCGGCGAAGGCGGGCGCACTGCTCGAACGCCAGCTCACCCTGGCCCGGACGCGAGCGCACAGCACCGCACTCCAGGCCCTGGGCAGCAGCCGTTTTCACGCCGTGGCCGACAACATCGCCGTACTGGCCAGCGAGGTCCCCCTCACCCCGGCCGCGGCGACCGCCGACCTGCGCCCCCTCGCGGGCGCCGCCGAGGAGCGGCTCACCGACGCGGTGACGGCACTGCCCCTGGTGACCGCGGGCCACCCCTACAACGCCGAGGCCCTGATCCACGGACTGTCCCCGGACCCGGCGCCGCATCCGCAGGACGCGCCCTGGCACCAGGTCCGCCTGCTGCTGCGCCTGCACCGGTACGCCCGCGAGGTGCTGCACGGCGACAGCGGCCCGGTGGACGTACGGCTGCTGGCGACCGGTCAGTCCCTCAACCGGCACCGCGACGCCTCCGAGGCCGCGGCCGCCGCGGCGCAGGCGGCCCGCACCCCGCGGATCGCCCCGGCGACGGCGTACGCCCTCGGCGTCCTGCACGCCGACCAGCGGCACGAGGTGGAGGCGGCGCGGTTCGCGTTCCAGCAGTCCTGGGAGCGACAGACGGTGGGCACGCCGTAGGCATCCCCGAGACGGGAACTCGTTCCTGAATCAGGAACTCCCGAAGGAGGCTTCATCCGGTGACGCACGCTAAGGACCTCACCGTCCAGGCGGCCGGCTGCGTCCTGTGGCGCCGTTCGCCGGTAGACGGTGAGCTGGAGATATGCCTCATCCACCGGCCGAAGTACGACGACTGGTCCCATCCCAAGGGAAAGCTGAAACGTGGCGAGGCGCCCCTGGCCGGTGCGCTGCGCGAGGTCGCGGAGGAGACGGGCCACTCCGCCCGGCCGGGCACCGAATTGCCGACGATGCGGTACCTGGCGAACGACCGCCCCAAGGAGGTCCGCTACTGGGCTGCCGAGGCGGGCCCCGGCACGTTCAGCCCGAACGAAGAGGTGGACCGCATGCTGTGGCTCTCGCCCACGGCTGCCCGCAGCCGTCTGACCCAGCCGAGAGACCGCTCCCTCGTGGACGCCCTGCTGGAGTCGCTGCGCCTGGCATAGTCCGCAACAACCCCCCACAAAGCCTCGGAATGCACCCGTGTCCTCAACGTAAGCGTTCCGTGACCTCACCGCACCGTCCCCAGGGGTTCACCCCCCGTTCATTTACGCCCATCGGCGCCTTCACCTGTTCTGCCTAATTTCGGCCTTGCACGATGACGGACCGCGTCGGGGGGACGAGTCCGCATCACCCATTCTTCGCACGCCGCCGAATTCAGGACGGCGGCTCCTGGAAGGAACTCTTTCAAGTGAAGCTTCAGCGCAAGAACCGGCGAGCTCTCGCTCTCGGCGCTCTCGCCGTCTCCGGCGCCCTGGCCCTCACGGCGTGCGGCTCCGACGACACCGGCACGAGCGGCGGCGACTCGAGCGCCAGCGCCGGTGCCAGCAACATCAAGTGTGACGACGCTCAGGGCCAGCTGCTCGCCGACGGCTCTTCCGCGCAGAAGAACGCGATCGACGCCTGGGTCAAGCAGTTCACCGCCGCCTGCAAGGGCGTCCAGATCAACTACAAGGGTGGCGGCTCCGGCGCCGGCGTCACCGCGTTCACGCAGGGCCAGGTCGCCTTCGCCGGCTCCGACTCCGCGCTGGACGAGGAAGAGATCACCGCTTCCAAGAAGATCTGCTCCGGCGGCCAGGGCATCGACCTGCCGATGGTCGGCGGCCCGATCGCGGTCGGTTACAACGTCCCGGGTGTCGACAACCTCGTCCTGGACGCGCCGACCCTGGCCAAGATCTTCAACGACAAGATCAAGAACTGGAACGACCCGGCGATCGCGAAGCTGAACCCCGACGCGAAGCTGCCCGACCTGAAGATCCAGGCGTTCCACCGCTCGGACGAGTCCGGCACCACGGACAACTTCACCAAGTACCTGATCGCCACCGCCAAGTCCGAGTGGCCCTACGAGGGCGGCAAGGCCTGGGAGGCCAAGGGCGGCCAGTCCGCCGCCGGCTCCTCCGGTGTCGCCCAGCAGGTCAAGCAGACCTCCGGCGCCATCAGCTACATGGAGCTGTCGTACGCCAAGGACGGCATCAGCGCGGTGAAGATCGACACCGGCGCCGACGCCCCGGTCGAGGCCACCACGGCCAACGCCTCCAAGATGATCGCCGCCGCCAAGCGCGTCGGCACGGGCAAGGACATGGCCCTGGAGCTGGACTACGCCACCAAGGCCGCCGGCGCCTACCCGATCACCCTGGTGACGTACGAGATCGTCTGCGACAAGGGCAACAAGTCGGAGACCCTGCCCGGCACCAAGGCGTTCCTGCGCTACATCGCCTCCGAGGACGGCCAGAAGATCCTCGAGCAGAACGACTACGCCCCGATGCCCGAGGAGATCATCTCCGAGGTCCGTACCACCATCGATGGCCTGAGCTGACCTGAGTGCGGTCCGGGCCGGGCCTGAAAAGCCCCGGCCCGGACCGCACCGTCCGGTGCACCGCCGCCCGGAGCCGTACACCGCCTACGGCTCCACCGAGCCACCGCAGACCCGCGTGGCTCCGCAGACCGGAGAACCCGATGGACATATCGACACAGAACACTCAAGCACCTCCCCCCACTCCACAGCCTCCGACCGCCGAGCAGAAGCGCGCGGCCCGTGGCACCACCCGGCCCGGTGACCGGGTCTTTCTCGCGCTCTCGCGCGGTTCCGGCATCTTTCTGCTGGTGATCATGGCCGCCATCGCGGTCTTCCTCACCTACCGCGCGACCCTCGCGATCAGCAAGGACGACGCCAACTTCCTCACCGCCTTCGAGTGGAACACCGGCGTGGTCCCGCCGAAGTTCGGCATCGCGGTCCTCGTCTACGGCACGATCGTCTCCTCGATCATCGCCATGGTCATCGCGGTCCCGATCGCCGTCGCCATCGCCCTGTTCCTCACCCACTACGCGCCGCGCAAGCTCAGCGGCCCCATCGCGTACGTGATCGACCTGCTCGCCGCCGTGCCGTCCATCGTGTACGGCCTGTGGGGCGCCCTCATCCTCGTACCGAACATGGACGGCCTCTTCGGCTGGCTGGACCGGTACCTCGGCTGGACCGGGATCTTCTCCTGGGAGGGCGGCGCCCCCCGCTCGATGCTGACGGTCGGCATCCTGCTCGCGATCATGATCCTGCCGATCATCACCAACGTGAGCCGCGAGGTCTTCCGCCAGGTCCCGCAGATGCACGAGGAGGCGGCCCTGGCGCTCGGCGCCACCCGCTGGGAGGTCATCCGCATGTCGGTCCTCCCCTTCGGCCGCTCCGGCGTCATCTCCGCCTCGATGCTCGGCCTCGGCCGCGCCCTCGGCGAGACGATGGCCGTGGCCACCGTGCTCTCCCCCGACTTCGACATCCACGCCAGCCTGCTCAACCCGGGCGGCGGAACCTTCGCCCAGAACATCGCCAGCAAGTTCGGTGAGGCGTCCGAGTTCGGCCGTGACGCGCTGATCGCCTCCGGTCTGGTCCTGTTCGTCATCACGCTGCTGGTCAACGGCGCGGCCCGCGCGATCATCGCTCGCCGCAAGGAGTACTCGGGGGCCAACGCATGAGCCACGCCATCGCCGACAAGCCCAGCAGCCTGCACGGGGCCCGTCTGCCCAAGTGGTCCCCGTACGCCATCGCCGGCGGCTCCGTCGCCGTCGCGGTCGGCATCGGCCTGGGCGCCGGCCTCGACAGCCGGATCCAGTGGGGGCTGATCGCCAGCCTCCTCTTCATCCTCGGTACGTTCGTCATCGCCGCCGCCGTCGAGGGCCGCCGCCAGGCCAAGGACCGCATCGCCACGACGCTGGTCTGGGTGGCCTTCACCCTCGCCGTCATCCCGCTGGCCTCCCTGGTCTGGGCGACCGTGCAGCGCGGCGTGAAGGTCCTCGACGTCTACTTCCTGACCCACTCCATGGGCGTCGTCGCCGACTCCGAGCCGGGCGGTGGCATCTACCACGCCATCCTCGGCACCCTGGAGCAGGTCGGCCTCGCCACCCTGATCGCCGCGCCGGTCGGTGTGCTCACCGCGATCTACCTGGTGGAGTACGGACGGGGCAACCTCGCCCGGGCCATCACCTTCTTCGTCGACGTCATGACGGGTATCCCGTCGATCGTCGCGGGTCTGTTCATCCTCAGCCTCATGCTGATGCTGGACATGCAGCCCTTCGGGTTCGCCGGTTCGCTGGCGCTCGCGATCCTGATGATGCCGGTGGTCGTCCGCTCCACGGAGGAGATGCTCAAGCTCGTCCCGAACGAGCTGCGCGAAGCCTCCCTGGCACTGGGCGTGCCCAAGTGGCGCACCATCCTGAAGGTGGTCGTACCGACCTCCATCGGCGGTATCACGACCGGCATCATGCTCGCGGTCGCCCGTATCACCGGTGAGACCGCGCCGGTGCTGCTGCTGGTGTTCGGCAACAGCTTCATCAACAGCAACCCGTTCGAGGGCGCCCAGGCGTCGCTGCCGCTGTACATCTACCAGCAGTACGCGAACAGTGCCGGGTCGACGGCGGCGTACGACCGTGCCTGGGCGGCATCGCTCACGCTGATCGCGTTCGTGATGATCCTCAACCTGCTGGCCCGCGGGATCGCCCGCTGGAAGGCCCCGAAGACCGGTCGCTGACGCGGCCACAGCGACTGATCGAATCTGGAAGTGAAGTAGACATGGCCAAGCGAATCGACGTAAGCGGGCTCACCGCCTACTACGGCTCCCACAAGGCAATCGAAGACATCTCGATGACCGTCGAGCCCCGCTCGGTGACGGCCTTCATCGGCCCCTCCGGCTGTGGCAAGTCGACGTTCCTGCGCACGCTGAACCGCATGCACGAGGTGACGCCGGGCGGGCGCGTGGAGGGCAAGGTCCTCCTGGACGACGAAGACCTGTACGGCGCCGGCATCGACCCGGTGTCGGTGCGCCGTGAGATCGGCATGGTGTTCCAGCGTCCGAACCCGTTCCCCACGATGTCGATCTTCGACAACGTGGCGGCGGGGCTGCGGCTGAACGGCAGCTACAAGAAGAGCGAGCTGCAGGACGTCGTGGAGAGGTCCCTCAAGGGCGCGAACCTCTGGAACGAGGTGAAGGACCGCCTGAACAAGCCGGGTTCCGGCCTCTCCGGTGGTCAGCAGCAGCGTCTGTGCATCGCTCGCGCGATCGCGGTCGAGCCCAAGGTCCTCCTCATGGACGAGCCCTGCTCGGCCCTGGACCCGATCTCCACCCTCGCCATCGAGGACCTGATCGGTGAGCTGAAGGAGCGCTTCACGATCGTCATCGTGACGCACAACATGCAGCAGGCGGCGCGTGTCTCGGACCGCACGGCCTTCTTCAACCTCTCCGCCGTGGGCCAGCCCGGCAAGCTGATCGAGATCGACGACACGGAGCGCATCTTCTCCAACCCGTCGGTCCAGGCCACGGAGGACTACATCTCCGGCCGCTTCGGCTGACAGACCCCTCGCGGTGCTGCATGGCGGTGCCACCGCGAGGCAGATAAAGGGCCCGCCCCCTGGCTCCCGGGGGGCGGGCCCGTCTGCGTGCGCGGTGCCTGCGGCGGCCTGTGCGGGGTGAGTGGGGGTGCGCGTAGCGCCTGCCACGGCCACTCCGCCGATCACTCTTCAGCGCCGGCCAGGACCATTCAGCCCGTCTGGGGGTGCCCCCTCTGGGGGAGTTTGAGGACGAGGCCCGTTCAGGGCCGAAGCGGGGGTCCGGGGGCGGCAGCCCCCAGGTACGGGACGGGTAGGGGCGGCGGGGGCGAAAGGAACCCGGCGCTTACAGGAACGCCAGGTTCACGACGCCGAACGCACCCGCCGCAACCAACGCGGCCGCAGGCATCGTGATGAACCAGCCAAGGACGATGTTCTTGGCCACACCCCACCGCACGGCATTCACCCGCTTCGTCGCCCCGACACCCATGATCGCCGAGGTGATGACATGCGTCGTGGAAATCGGCGCCTTGAACAGGAACGCCGTCGTGAACATGATCGACGCCCCCGTCGTCTCCGCAGCGAACCCCTGCGGCGGATCAAGCTCAATGATCTTGCGCCCAAGCGTCCGCATGATCCGCCAGCCACCCGCATACGTCCCGAGCGACAGCATCACCGCGCAAACGATCTTCACCCACACCGGAATCGGATCGCCGTAGTCCTCGACATCGGCGATGACCAGCGCCATCACCACGATGCCCATCGTCTTCTGCGCATCCTGCAGACCATGCCCGAGCGCCATTCCGGCGGCAGAAACGGTCTGCGCTATCCGGAACCCGCGCTTCGCCTTGCTCGGATTCGCCCGCCGGAAGATCCACATGATCGCCGTCATCACGAGATAGCCCGCGCACAGCCCGACGATGGGCGACACGAACATCGGGATGACGACCTTCTCCAGCACCCCGCTCCAGTACACCGTCGTACCGCCGGCCAGCGCCGCCCCCACCATGCCGCCGAACAGCGCGTGCGAGGAGGACGACGGCAGACCGTAGTACCAGGTGATCAGGTTCCAGGTGATCGCGCCCACCAGCGCCGCGAAGAGGATTCCCATCCCCTTCGAGCCTTCCGGCGTCTGGATCAGCCCCTCACTGACGGTCTTGGCGACGCCGGACCCCAGGAAGGCACCGCCGAGATTCATCACCGCGGCCATCGCCAGCGCGGCCCGAGGCGTCAGGGCCCGCGTCGACACGGACGTGGCGATGGCGTTCGCCGAGTCGTGGAAGCCGTTGGTGTACGTGAAGAAGAGCGCGACCGCGATGGTCACGACCAGAGCAAAGGTGTCCATGGGAGGTTCTCAGGACTCCTTGACGGCGATGGTCTCCACCGTGTTCGCCACGTGCTCGAAGGCGTCCGCCGCTTCCTCCAGGACATCCACGATCTGCTTGAGCTTGAGGACCTCGATCGCGTCGTACTTGCCGTTGAAGAGATGAGCGAGGAGCTTGCGGTGTATCTGGTCGGCCTGGTTCTCGAGGCGGTTGACCTCGATCCAGTACTCCGTGAGGTTGTCCATGGTGCGCAGGTTCGGCATCGCCTCTGCCGTCAGCTCCGCGGCCCGCGCCAGCACCTCGATCTGCTGCTCGACGCCCTTCGGCAGTTCCTCGACGTTATAGAGGACGACCAGGTCGACGGCCTCCTCCATGAAGTCCATGATGTCGTCGAGGCACGACGCGAGGTTGTAGATGTCCTCGCGGTCGAACGGCGTGATGAACGAGGAGTTCAACTGGTGGAAGATCGCGTGCGTGGCGTCGTCACCTGCGTGTTCCGCGGCCCTCATACGCTCTGCGATCTCGGCCCGGCCGGCGGTGTCCGCCCCGAGCAGTTCCATCAGGAGTTTCGAGCCCGTGACGATGTTGTCCGCGGATGCGGCAAACATGTCGTAGAAGCTCGTCTCCCGGGGGGTCAGACGAAATCGCACGTGGGGTCCTCAAGAAGCATCGGTTTCGGTCAGGCTGATGCTAGGCGCATCATCCGGCCACGGCTAATGGGCCGTCCTCCAGTGTCGCCCATCAGGCACAGTGGTCGGCACGGGGGCTGCCCGGTGGTCCAGTCCAGCGGCCGAATCACGGCGTCGGCCACAGGGCCCTATACCCAGCAAAGTTCGGTACGATATACCCAGTAGGGGTATGTGACGCGGTTTACGTCTGGAGGACGCGATGACGACCACCGAGGCCGGCGCGGGTGCACCCTCCGCCGCCGATCAGGCCACCACCGAGATCGTGACGGACCACGACCGGGGCATCCACGGCTACCACAAGCAGAAGGACGAGCACCTCAAGCGCCTGCGCCGTATCGAGGGCCAGATCCGTGGTCTGCAGCGCATGGTCGACGAGGACGTCTACTGCATCGACATACTCACGCAGGTGTCCGCCTCGACCAAGGCCCTGCAGTCCTTCGCCCTCCAGCTCCTGGAGGAACACCTCCGCCACTGCGTCGCCGACGCCGCCCTCAAGGGCGGCACGGAGATCGACGCCAAGGTGGAGGAGGCCACGAAGGCGATCGGCCGGCTGCTGCGGACGTGAGGGACGCCTCACTCATCGACGCTCACGCACCGACGGTTCACACACGGCCCGCGTCGCGCTCCTCGGCGACGCGCAGCACCTCGTCGATGTCCTCCAGGCTGAGCCGGTCCTCACGAGCGGCCGAGGCCGCGATGATCAGCTCTCCGCACAGCTCGATCTCGGCGAGGGCCACGTGGTCCTGAACTGCCGTACCGCCGACCGGAGCCACGTGCATCACCTCTTCTCTGCCGTTACCGACTTCCTAGAGTAGGGAGCGGCCTACACACCGCGCATGGCACGGACGGGCTAGTTCTTGACGCCCGTCACGTACACCCGCGGCGGCCCTCACTCCTCGGCGATCTTGCCCGCGTAGATGTCGTCATCGTCCGGAAGCCGTACGTCGACGGGGGCCCCGAAGTCGTACAGCAGGGTCGTCGAAGCCACGGCGACGGCGCTCTGCTGCTGCCCGTTCACGAAGCTGAACCGGTGCCGCACCTTGCGGATCCGCCCCTCGTCATCGAGGTAGACGTCGAACGGTACCTCGTCCGTGGCGAACCCTTTCGCCGCCGCCGCAAGGGCATCCGCGTTCCCGTCGGAGGCCTTCCGCGCGGCAACCCGCAGGTCAGCCGTCCCCCGGTAGTGCCGCACCGCCGCCCCCGCGACCTCTTCCTCACCCACATACGTCGCCGTCCGCGCCCCGCGCAGCACCTCCGCCGCGGCGTACGGATCGGTCGCCCCACCGGTGACCAGGTTCCCGTCGGACAGCGACCGCGTCTCGACGCGCACCCACTTGTCGGCGGGCACCCCGGCACCGCGGTTCTTCATGAACAGCGCCCCGGGAGCGAGGAGCTCCACGATCGGCCGCTGCGCGGGCGCACCGGCGGGGTCCTGCGGCAGCAGCACCTTCAGCCGCCCCACCTGCCGACGGAAGTCGTACACACCCTCACCCCGGATGGTGACCCGCGTCCCACCGGTGGCCATCTCCATCGACGTACGGGCCTTGGAGGACCGCGCCCCGGCCAACGCATCGGCTGCGCGCCGTACGACCTTCACGGCGTCCCCGCCCCGCGAATCATCGACGGCGGCCCCGCTCTCCGCCACGCACCCGCTGCCCGCGAGGCAGATACACAGGACCCCTGCCGCAACGCCCGCCCCACGCCTCTGCCTGAGCTGCTGCCGCTCCGTCATCGCCTGCCTACCCCCAGCCGGTACGTCCGTCACGGGCCCCCTGTCCTTCCGGATAACGACCGGTACGTGCCCCCGTCACGCACGCGGCAGGGTTGCGCCTACTTGGCTTGGGTAACGTTGTCGCCGTGGCGCAGCAGGACGGACCGACGTCTCCGGAGATTCCCGACGACCCCTCGAACCACCGCACGACGACCGTGGAGAAGGGCCACTTCTGCACAGCCCACTGCACCTGCGGCTGGCGCGGCCCCGCAAGACGGGCCCGCAGCCTGGCCCGGGCGGACGCGGAGGGCCATGTGAGCGCTTGAGGGAGCGCAACGCCCGCCTCTCAACGTGGGCCCACCCACAGCGGGCCACGCCCTCGCCCGGACGGCCCCTCACAGCACGGCCCCAGACATTCCAGCCCACCCGGCATTCAAGGACGAGGCTGCACCCCCTCAGAGGGCTACGCACACACTCGGCGGATCCCGGCATTCCAGCCCGTCCGGCATTTGAGGACAGGGCTGCACCCTCCCCAACCCCCACCCACCCGCAGGGGGCTACGCGCGCGGACGGTCCTTCTCGGCGCCGGTCCGAGCATTTCAGCCCGTCCGGCGTTTGAGGACGAGGCCCGTTCAGGGCCGACAGCGGGGGTCTGGGGGCGGCAGCCCCCAGGGGCCGGGGTCGAAGGGGCGGAGCCCCTGGGGGACGGGACGGGTAGGGGCGGCGGGGGCGAGAAAACACCCGGTCACCCCCCACCCCATGGAACCCCGCCCGCCACCACCCCGTCTCGTTCCACGAACCCTCCAGGAGGCGACATGGAACGGCGCACCTTCATCGGCGGCACAGCAGCAGCCGTAACCGCCCTGACGGCAACCGCCTGCAACACCAGCTCGGCCAACGGCACCGGCGCAGCAACAGCCACCAACACAGGCACAAGCGGCGCAGCCACCCGCACCCAAACCACCGCCACCAGCAAAGCCGCCGCCGCCAACTGGACCGCCCTCGCCCAAGACCTGGACGGCCCCCTCATACGCCCCGGCGACACCTCCTGGAAAACGGCCCACCAGCTCTACAACACCCGCTTCGACACCCTGAAGCCCGCCGCAGTCGCCTACGTCTCCCACCCGGACGACATCCGCACCACCCTCGCCTACGCCCGAGCCCACAACCTCCACGTCGCCATACGCAACGGCGGCCACTCCTACGGCGGTTGGTCGTCCGGCAACAACCGCCTGATCATCGACGTCTCCAAGCTCAACCGCATCCGCGCCACCGGCAACTCCGCAGTGGTCGGCGCCGGTTCAAAGCTCATCGACGTCTACCGCGCCCTCGCCGCCAAGGGCGTCACGATCCCGGCCGGCTCCTGCCCCACCGTCGGCGTCTCCGGCCTCACCCTGGGCGGCGGCCACGGCGTCACGTCCCGCGCCTACGGCCTGACGTGCGACAGCCTCACCCAGGCCACCCTGATAACCGCCGACGGCAAGCAGCTCACCGCCAACGCCACCACCAACAAGGACCTCTTCTGGGCCCTGCGCGGCGCCGGCAACGGCAACTTCGGCGTAGTGACGGAACTGCACTTCAAGACCCACCCCGCCCCTCAGGCCGTAACGGCATACATGACCTGGCCCTGGTCGAAGGCGACCGCGCTGATCAAGGCCTGGCAGGAGTGGGGCCCGACCCAGCCCGACGAGATCTGGTCGTCGCTGCACATCGCGAACTCCGCCGGCGGCACCCCCACGATCTCCGTCGCCGCGTTCTCCCTGGGCACCTACCGCGAACTCCAGAACGCGGTGGACCGCCTCGCCGACCGCCCCGGCGGCCCCGGCCCCGCGAGGAGCGTCTCCCTCAAGCGCCGCTCGTACGAGGAGTCGATGGAGCTGTACGCGGGCTGCTCGTCCTTCGCCTCGGACGCGCAGTGCCATCTCCCCGGCTCCACGCCGGGCCGCTCGCCGCAGGGCGCGCTGGGCCGGGAGACGTACGCGGCGAAGTCGGACTTCTTCGACCGTTCGCTCTCCGCGGCGGGCATCCAGACCCTGCTGAAGCAGATGCAATCGGTGCGCGGCGGCGCCGGCAGCATCGCCTTCACGGCCCTCGGTGGGGCCGTCAACCGCGTCTCCCCCACCGCGACGGCCTTCGTGCACCGCCGCTCCCGCATGCTGGCGCAGTACCTCGCCTCCTGGCGCGCCGGCACGACGGGCAGCACGGCCCAGGCCTGGCTGACGTCGGTCCACGACGCCATGCGCCCCCACGCCTCGGGCGCCGCCTACCAGAACTACTCCGACCCGGCCCTGCGGAACTGGCGCAAGGCGTACTACGGAGACGCGGCAACCCGCCTGACAAAGCTGAAGAAGCAGTACGACCCGCAGGGCTTCTTCACCTATCCACAGGCGCTGTAGGTCGTAGCCCGGCACAGGGCGGGGTCAGCGGAGCCGGCCCCGCCCCCTACCGACCACGCCTAAGCCGCAAGATCCCGCTCCTCGGCCCCCGCCGGCTCCTTTCGAGCTCCCGGAATCACCGCTTCCTGACCGCCCGCCCGGGACCGCCCCCGCGCCTTGATCAGCAGGCCGCCCCTCGGCGACCGTTCGACCGCGGACATCACGGGCGTCAGCAGGGCCATGGCCAGGGGTGACAGCAGGAGGGCGACGGCGGTGCCGAGGGCGAAGCCGCCGACGACGTCGGTCGGGTAGTGCACGCCCATGTAGACCCGGCAGAACCCTTCGAGAAGAGCGAGGCCGATCCCGGCGAGGCCGAACTTCCGGTTGGCGACGAAGAGTCCGACCCCCAGGGCCATGGCGATCGTCGCGTGGTCGCTCACGAAGGAGTAGTCGGTCTTGCCGGTCACCAGGACCTCGAGCCCCTGGTGATCACGGAACGGCCGGGGCCGCTCGACGAACCCCCGTATGGGCACGTTCACCAGCACCGCGATCCCGGCGGCCAGCGGCGCCCACACGAGCGCGGCGACCGACGAGGCGGCGTCCTCGTCACCGCGGCGCCGCACCGACCACCAGCACCACACCACGAGCAGCACCATGGCGAGCACCAGCCCGTACTCACCGACGTACTCCATGACCCGGTCGAACCAGCGCGGGGCATCCTTGGCCAGGCCATTGATGTCGAAGAGCAGGTCGACGTCGGGGTTCGACCCGGATTCTGCGAGTCCAGCCATGATGCCGCGGCCCCTTCGTCGTCTCTCCGGCGCATCGTGCGTACGCCGCTCCGCCCACCCCCGTGGTTGTAGATCCGGCTACGACACCAGGAACGCACGGCCCCTGTTGATACGTTCCACACTCCACTGAATGATCACGCAGACGTTATCGAAGAGAGACCCATCACCGCAGCTCAGGGGGTGGGTTCACGCTCCGTCTACACCGTCGTGGGCAGCGCTTTCGCGCCATCTTCCGTCACCCGGGTCGCCCCGAAGTAGTCCGGGGTGTCGATCGGGTCGAACCGGATCACAGCACCCGTTCTCGGCGCATCGATCATGTACCCGCCACCGACATAAATACCCACATGTCGGATGGCCCGGGAGTTGGTGAGGTCGTCCGAGAAGAACACCAGGTCTCCCGGCAGGAGTTCCTCCCTGGCCGGATGCGGCCCCGCGTTCCACTGGTCGTTGGCGACGCGCGGCAGCGTTATCCCGACGCTCTCGTAGGCGGCCTTCGTCAACCCCGAGCAGTCGAACCGCCCGTTGTCCTCAGCAGTACCGTCACCACCCCAGAGGTAGAGCGTGCCGAGCTTCTTCTGGGCGTAGTAGATGGCACCGGCGGCCTGCTTGCTGGGATCGACACGGCTGACGGGCGCGGCGAAGCTCTGCTGCAGCGTCGTGATCGTCTTGACGTAGTTCTGGGTCTCCTTGTACGGCGGCACGCCCTTGTACTTGATGACCGCGTACGCCCCCGCGTTGTAGGACGCGAGCATGTTCTTCGTGGGATCGCCGGGTACGTCCTTCACGTAGGAGGCGAGCTTGCAGTCGTACGACGCGGCCGACGGAATCGCGTCATTGGGATCCCAGACGTCGCGGTCGCCGTCCCCGTCGCCGTCCATCCCGTGCGTGGCCCAGGTCCCCGGGATGAACTGCGCGATGCCCTGCGCGGCGGCCGCGCTCTGCGCCTTCGGGTTGAACCCGCTCTCCTGGTACAGCTGGGCGGCGAGCAGCGCGGGGTTGATGGCGGGGCAGAGGTTGCCCCACTTCTGCACGAGCGCCGAGTAGGCGGCCGGCACGGCCCCCTTGGCCAGAGCCTTGGACGCTCCGCCCACTCCGCCCGCGAGGTTCCCGGCGACGATGTAGACCCCGACGACGAGCAGCATCACGAAGCTGAGCCCCGCCGCGAGTGCGGCGCCCGCCACGATCCATGCCTTACGCACCGTCAACCGCCCCTCGCCCACCGGGATTCCGCCCGCGCCAGTCTATGAGCTTCCCACCGGGAATCCACGGCAACCGATGCGGTCCTACGGTCGTACGGTCCGCCGGACCGCCCGTCACGGCCATGCCCGGCATTACCTCAGCGGTAATCGATCCCCCGCAGACCCGCGTGCCACCATCGACCCCGGACGGAGCCCGACCGAACGGAAGGACATCATGCCCGCCTACGCGATTGCTCACCTGCAGGAAGCCGCCCCGCACCCGGAGATCGCGGAGTATATCGAGCGCCTCCCGGCCACCTTCGAACCGTATGGCGGCCGCTTCCTCGTCCATGGCACGCAGCACGAGGTGAAGGAGGGCAGCTGGCCCGGACACGTCGTGATGATCGGCTTCCCCGGGATCACCGAGGCGCGGTCCTGGTGGGACTCGCCGGCCTACCGCGAGATCGCGCCCCTGCGCTCCCGGCACATCGAGGGCGACATCATCCTGGTCGAGGGCGTCGCCGAGGGCTACGACCCGACGACCACCGCCGGGGCGATCCGGGACGCCGCGTCCGCCAAGTAGCGTTCAGCGCCATTGGCTTGCCGGTGGGCGCGTCGAAGGGGTGGGGGGCCGCCGTTCGAGCGGCCGGTCAGGCGGTCAGTTCCACCAGGGCGGGAAGCGCCGAGTGCGGATGGGTGGCCAGGTAGAGGGCGCTCGGCTGCCAGGGGGCGCCGGCGTCCGGGTGGAGCCGTTCGAGGCCGGCCTCCTGGACCGCGAGCGTGGTCACGCGGTGGGTGTGCACATGGTCGGGGTGCCCGGTCAGGCCGCCGTACGCGTCATGGGTGAGAACGATCAGCGGCCGGAACTGCCGTATGTGAGCGACCAGCCGCCCCACCGACTCGTCGTGCGGCGCATCGCACAGCCGCGGGCGACCGGGGGCGGCGTGCGGCGCCCCGGCGTCGGCATAGCCGAGCATCCGCGGCTCACCGGCACCGAGGATCCGTAGTGCCTCGGCGAGTTCGGCGCCGCGCTGCGTGTCCGGGGTCCAGGTCGCCGTCACGACGGCGGTGCGGGCACCGGCGGCCGCGTGCCGGGCGAGGACTCCGCCCGAGAAGAGGGACTCGTCGTCCGGATGGGCGAAGACCCCGAGCAGGCTCGGCACCGACATCGATCGACCACCTCCGGATACGGCCTGCGCCCGTGTCGCAGCCCAGCCGGCCGGACGCCGGCTTCGGCAGCGACACCACTGCCTACCGCCCGGCAGCCGCCTCGGCAACCCGTCCCAACGGCGAGCTCACGCCGGTCAGTTCCTCCGACACCGTCCACAACCGCCGCGCCACCTCCGCGTCACTGGCCGCCGTCGTCCGCCCGACCAGCGTCGGCGCGCCCCGCAGCTCGCCCAGCCCGTCGGGTCCGACGTAGCTCGCACCGGGGAGGTCCTGAGTCGCGGCGTACAGCGTCGGCAGCGCACCCGCCTTGTCGTCCTGCGCGAAGACCCTGTTGCCGATGCTCATGAACGCCCGCATCACCGGACTTCCCGCGTGGCTCTGCAGGTTGGTGGCGGCATAGCCGGGGTGGGCGGCCAGGGCGCGGACCCGGGAGCCGGACTCCGTCAGGCGGCGCTGGAGTTCCAGCGTGAACAGGAGGTTCGCCAGCTTCGACTGGGCGTACGCGCCATTCGGGTGGTAGCCGGACGTCCAGTTCAGGTCCTCGAAGCGGATCCTCGCGCCGGACCACCGGTGCGCACCGGACGACAGCGTCACGATCCGGTCGGTGACGTACGGCAGCAGCAGGTTCGTCAGCGCGAAGTGGCCCAGATGGTTCGTGCCGAACTGCATCTCGAAGCCGTCCGCCGTCCGCTGCTGCGGCAGCATCATCACGCCGGCGTTGTTGATCAGCAGATCCAGCGGCCGGCCCTGCCACGCCTCGGCGAACTCCCGCACGGAGGCGAGATCCGCCAGGTCCAGACGCCGCACCTCGGTACTGCCGGTCTCGGTCGCGGCCGCGGCCCGGCCCCGGTCGAGGTCCCGTACGGCGAACACGACGTGCGCGCCAGCACGGGCCAGCGCGCCGGCCGCGGTGAGGCCGATGCCGCTGTTGGCGCCGGTGACGACGGCCGTGCGGCCGCCCAGGTCAGGGAGGCTGGTCGCGTCCCACGTCTTCTTCGTTTTGTCAGCCATACCCACCAATGTAGGCGGCGCCAACAATGCTGTCAATGACAACAATGGTGGCGACGCCAACAAAGATGGCACCGGCAACATCAAGCTACGATGGTGCGCATGCCCGAGAGCCGCCCCTACCACCACGGCGACCTGCGCGCCGCCCTGCTCGCCGCAGCGGAGAGCACCCTGCGCGAAAAGGGGGTCGGAGCCCTCTCGCTCCGCGAACTGGCCCGCGAGGTCGGCGTCAGCCACGCCGCCCCCGGCCGGCACTTCAAGGACAAGCAGGCCCTGCTCAACGCCCTGGCGCTGGCCGGCTACGAGCGGCTCGGCCGGGCCCTGAGCGCGGCCGACGACCCGACGCTCCCCCTTGAGCCGCGCCTCACCGCCCTGGCCCGGACCTACCTCGGCTTCGCCATCGACAACGCCGAGCTGCTGGAGCTGATGTACGCCCGCAAGCACGAGCCGGGCGCCTCGGAGCAGATGGCCGCCGCGGTCGAGCAGACGATCGGCACCCTCGACCGGGTCCTCGCGGACGCCCAGCAACGGGGCGAGATCATCGAGGGCGCCCCGGAGGAACTCAACCTCGTCACGGGCGCCGCCCTCCACGGCATGGCTGCCTTCATCGCCGGCGGCATGCTGACCCCCGAAGTGGCCATGGCCGGCGTCGACGGCTTGGTCCACCACTTGCTGCACGGCCTCAGGCCCCGCTGAGGGCCAAGCCCCTCCGGCTGATCACCGCGAACGTCACCGAAAACTGACCGCCCGTCACCATGCCCGGCAGGCACGGGCGGTCGCGGCACCCTGCCTAGGGATGTTCAGGTATCGGCGATAACCTTCACCCGCAGCACACCGGCACGACCCCTCACCCGACCACCCGTCAGAAGCGGCACCCGGCGTGAAGAGGGCTAACGACGGAACCACACCACGGGTTCCGCTCAGGCCTCGTTGCCCGGCGTGACCTGCCGTGATACACAGAGTGACCGTACGAGGTTTTCGTACGAATCCCGCCCATCAATGACGCCAAGTCGACATACGACAGCGCCATTGTCGGCGAGAATGAGATCTGACCTCTGCGCACCGCAGGGGACTGCGGAACTACCCAACAGGGGCGGTGACTTACATGCTCTTTGCGGCCGATAAGGGCGATATCAACACCATCATCGGCGGGATCGCTCCGGACTGGGGCCCCTTCGGCAGCCTGGGCAACGAGGCGAAGGTGATGATCGAGGTCGTGATGGCGGTGGCCATCCTGCTCTGCCTCGGCCTCGCCATCTGGGGGGCGGCCAAACAGCGCATCGGCGCGACCGCACTGCGCGACACGTTCAGCGCCGAGCAGGGCAAAGGTCTCATCATCGCCGGGCTGACGGGCGTCTTCATCATCGGCTCACTGGGCACGCTGTTCACGATCGTGTACGGCATGGCCGTCTAGCCGCCTCAGTCGCGCCCACTTGCTCGAACCCCTGTTTCCCCTCCATCTCCTCCATCTCCTCCATCTCCTCCGTCCGCTCCGGGCACGCCCGGCCCCCGTCGTCCCCCACCCATCCGTCGTGCCCACCGGCTGAGGTTGCGTTTCCCTGATGTCGAGTCACCACACCGCGCCCATGCGGGAACCAGCACGGCTACCGTCGTACTCCAACGTGTTGTTGTCCGACGTCGAGGGGGCGTACGCGGCATGAGTCTCGGAGACGAGCGGGAGGGCTCCGGCGGTTACGGAGGCACGGGTCAGACCCGTACGCGCCTGCCCGAAAGCGGTGGTGACGCGTACGGGGGCACGCGACGGGGTGGCCGTTCGTCGTCCCGGAGCCTGGTCACCGTGGTCGGTGTGGTCGTCCTCCTTATCGCCGCAATCGCCTTCGCGAACCGTGGAGGCGATGACTCCGGTTCCGCGAGCGGGGACGAAAACAAGCCGAAATCCTCAACGACGGCAGCCACGGGGACACGACCGGTGGGGGGCAAGGCGGCGGGGATTCCTGGGGGGTTCGCGCACGATGAGCAGGGGGCACAGAGCGCGGCGGCCAACTACGCGGTGACGCTGGGTTCGACCGGTATGTTCAACCAGGAGAGTCGGCACAGCATCGTCGAGACGATCTACACGTCGACGGCAGCCGCCAAGCTCCAGGGCGCGATGGACCAGGCGTACTCGGCGGACTTCCTCAGCAAGCTCGGCCTGGATGCGAACGGCAACGCCCCGGAGGGCAACACCTTCGTGTCGCGCACCGTGCCCGTGGGCACCACGGTCAATCAGTACAGCCAAGGCAGCGCAAAGGTCTCCGTCTGGTACACGGGCCTCATCGGCATGTCGGGCCAAGGCTCGACCGATCCCGTGAGCTCGACCTGGAAGACCTGGACCTTCGACCTGCAGTGGGTCAGCGGCGATTGGAAGATCACCGCAGACACCCAGAAGGACGGCCCAGCACCGGTGCCCGGTGATGACAGAGCCGCCAGCTCCGACGAGATCAGCAAGGCCATCGAGGAGTACGGAGGGTTCACGTATGCCCGGTAACCCGCGTCGCGTACTCAAGCTCACGGCCTTGACGGCCGCCGTACAGGCCGGTGCCGTACTGCTGGCAACTCGCGCCTACGCGGCTCCCACGCCGACCCCGAGCGACGACCCCTGCGACCTGCTGATCGGTCCCGCCAAGCAGTACTGCGAAAAAGACAACGGCGGAGCCAACCGCACCGGCGGATCCAGCCCCCTCACCGACCCCACCTCCACCCTCGACCCCCTCTCCTCCCTCGCCAAGGGCTGCGCCGAAGCCGCCGCCTGGACCGTCGACAAGCTCAGCGAGGCCGTGAAGGAGACCGCGAACGTCGACTTCACGAATACGAAGTTCCTCCAGCAGTACGCCGTCGTCTTCGCCGCGTCCACGGTCCTCACCCTGCTCCTGTGGCTGCTGGCCGTGGCCAAGCGAGCCGTCCGCGGCGTACCTCTCAGCACCGCCGTCTCCGAGGCGATCGGCTTCCTCTGGCTGACGGTCCTGGCGTCCGCGTTCACACCGCTGATCCTCTACACGGTCGTATCGGCCACGGACGGCATCACGGACGTCCTCGCGAAAACGACCGGCGATCAGACGGACACCTTCTTCGGCACCTTCTCCGGCGCCCTGGAGAAGGGCGAGGACATCGGCGGCGGCCCGATCATGCTGATCGTGGTGTCCCTGGTCTCCATCCTCGCCGCCGGCGTCCTGTGGCTGGAGCTCGTCATCCGCGCCGCCCTGCTCTACGTCGGCGCCCTCCTCGGCACCGTCGTCTACGCCGGCCTGGTCGACAAGAACCTGTGGGGCCACGTCCGCCGCTGGGCGGGCATCATGATCGCCGTCATCCTCGTGAAGCCGGTCATCGTCATAGTGCTCGGCCTGGCCGGCGCCCTGTCGTCCGCCGACGGCCCGAACGCCTTCTCGGCCGTGGTCTCCGGCCTGGCCATCATCCTGCTCGCCATCTTCGCGAGCGCGATGATCTACCGCTTCGTCCCCGGCTTCGGCGACGAACTCGCCGGCTCCCGCAACAACCGCATCATGCGGGGCGCCGAAGGCAAGGCCGCCGCGGTCATCAGCTCCCCGGCGACCCTCGTCGCCCAGGGCATCAAGACCCACAGCTCCCGCGCGGACAACAAGGGCGGCGGGGGCCAGTCCAGCTCCTCCGCCCGCCCCTCCAACCCCGCATCCGGCGGCGTCGCCGCACACAGTTCGCGCTCCTCGAACGGCGGCGGATCTGTCCCCTCCGCCGCACCCGCACCCCGCTCGAGCAGCCCGGTGAACACCCCCCACGCCAGCAATACCCGCAGCAGCAATCGTTCAGGAGGTGACGGGCGTTGACGACCGAGTCCCATGTGTCCCATCCGGTCACGCCCCGCCGTACCTATCTGATCGGCCGCGCCCGGCCGAACGCGATCGTCGGCCGCAACCGCGAGACCGGCGAGATCGCGTTGATCATCGGGGGCGCGTTCCTCGGCATGATGTGCGGACTCCTCGTCCCCGTCCTGTCCCTGCGCATCGTGCTGCTGATGGGCTTCCCTCTGCTCGCGCTCGGCGCGGTCTACGTGCCGTACAAGCACCGGACCATCTACAAGTGGTTCGAGATCAACCGCAGCTACAAGCGCACCCTGCGCGCGGGCACCACCTACCGCTCCGCCGCCGTCGAGGCCGGCACCGGTCTCGACGGACGTGAGGTCGAGGTCGGCCCGCCGCCCGGCATCGGCCGCATCACCTGGCTGGCCGCGCCGTTCGGGCCGGACGAGATCGCCGTGCTCCTGCACGCCGACCGCCGTACGGTCACCGCCGCGATCGAGATCGAGGGGCCCGGCGTCGGCCTGCGCGACTCCGAGGACCAGGAAGCCCTCGTCGACCGCTTCGGCACCCTCCTCAAGCACGTGGCCAACGGCGACGGTTTCGTCACCCGGCTGCAGATGCTCGCCCGCACCCTGCCCGCCGACCCGGACGCCCACGCCAAGGACGTCGCCGTACGCGGCGACGAGCGCGCCCCGGGGTGGCTGCAGCAGTCGTACGACCAACTCCAGTCGATGGTGTCGACGAGCAGCGAGCAGCACCGCGCGTACCTCGTCGCCTGCATGCACTTCACACGCGAACTGGCCGCCGAGGCCCAGGCGATGGCCCGCGCGGCCCGCCCGCACGGCGGCAAGGTCGACCGGGACTCCGGTCTCGCGGTCGTCATGGCCCGCGAGCTGACGGACATCTGCTCGCGCCTCCAGGAGGCCGACATCCGCGTCCGCCAGCCCCTCGGGCAGGGACGTCTGGCCTCGCTCATCCACTCCATGTACGACCCGGACCACCCGATCGACCACATCCAGGCGATGACGAAACGCAACGCCTGGCCGGCCGAACTGGACGCCATGGAACCGACGTTCCTCCAGGCGAAGACCCGGGAGTCCTCCACCCGCGCGCCCTGGTGCCACGCCACCGCCTGGGTGAAGGAGTGGCCGATGACCCCGGTGGGCGTCAACTTCCTGGCCCCGCTGCTCGTCCACACCCCGGACGTCATCCGGACGGTCGCCGTGACGATGGACCTCGAACCCACCGAGGTCGCCATCGAACGCATGCTCACCGAGAAGACCAACGACGAGGCGGAGGCCAGCCGCGCCGCCAAGATGAACCGGACCGTCGACCCGCGCGACATCGCCGCCCACAACCGCCTCGACCAGCGAGGAGAAGACCTCGCGAGCGGCGCCGCCGGCGTCAACCTGGTCGGCTACATCACCGTCTCCTCGCGTTCCCCCGAGTCCCTGGCCCGGGACAAGAGGACCATCCGGGCGTCGGCCGGAAAGTCGTATCTGAAGCTGGAGTGGTGCGACCGCGAGCACCACCGGGCATTCGTCAACACACTCCCCTTCGCCACCGGCATTCGGAGGTAGGACCTGATGCGGGACCCGCTGTCCGTCCTCACCGACGCCTTCACGTCCTTCCTCTTCGGGAAGGTCGAGACGACGCGGCTGCCGGTGCGCACGTCGACGGGCCAGGCCCAGGCGGTCTACCTCCCGACCGCCGCCCCCGGCCTCGGCGACTCGGGCGTCATCATCGGCCGCGAGGTCTACTCCGGGAAGGGCTACATCTACGACCCCTTCCAGCTCTACGGCCAGCAGCTCCCGGCCCCGCACTGGCTGGTCCTCGGCGAGTCCGGCAACGGCAAGTCGGCGCTGGAGAAGACGTACGTCCTGCGCCAGCTGCGTTTCCGGGACCGCCAGGTCGTCGTCCTCGACGCCCAGGGCGAGGACGGCGTCGGCGAGTGGAACCTCATCGCGCAGGAGTTGGGGATAACCCCCATCCGCCTGGACCCGACGGCCGCCCTGGACATGGGCATCCGGCTCAACCCGCTCGACCCCGCGATCACGACGACGGGCCAGCTGGCCCTGCTCCGCACGATCATCGAGGTCGCGATGGGACACGGCCTCGACGAGCGCTCGGGCTTCGCCCTGAAGGTCGCGCACGCATACGTCAACGAGACCATCGTCGAACGCCAGCCGGTCCTCACCGACATCGTCGAGCAGCTACGGCACCCCAAGCCTGAGTCGGCCGAGGCGATGAACGTCGCCATAGACGACGTACGGGCATGGGGCCTGGACGTCGCTCTGGTCCTGGACCGTCTGGTCGACGGTGACCTCAGGGGCATGTTCGACGGCCCCACGACGGTGGGCATCGACCTCGACGCGCCGCTCATTGTGTTCGATTTGTCCCACATCGACCGCAACTCGATCGCCATGCCGATCCTGATGGCGATCGTCGGCGTTTGGCTGGAGCACACCTGGATCCGCCCCGACCGGAAGAAGCGCATCTTCCTGGTCGAGGAGGCCTGGCACATCATCAACAGCCCGTTCGTGGCCCAGCTCTTCCAGCGCCTGCTGAAGTTCGGCCGGCGGCTGGGTCTCTCCTTCGTCGCGGTCGTCCACCACCTGTCCGACGTCGTCGACGGCGCTGCGGCGAAGGAGGCCGCCGCGATCCTGAAGATGGCCTCGACCAGGACGATCTACGCCCAGAAGGCCGACGAGGCGCGGGCGACGGGCCGGGTGCTCGGCCTGCCGCGCTGGGCCGTGGAGATCATCCCCAGTCTGACCCCCGGCATCGCGGTGTGGGACGTGAACGGCAACGTCCAAGTGGTCAAACACCTGATCACCGAGACCGAACGCCCACTGGTCTTCACCGACCGCGCGATGACCGAGTCGTCCGCCGACCGCGATCTGACCGACGACGCCCTGCGCGCCGCCGAGCTGGAGGCGGAGGAACGGGCAGCGGCCTTCGTGGAGCAACACCTTGGCGACTCCGAATCGACGGTGGCGTAGGGGGCAGCGTGAGACCGGACGACCGTCGGGCATACCGGTACACCCGGGACAGCGGAGGCAGTCAGGGAGGCATCCCCGACGGCCTGCTGATCGGCCTGCTCGCCTTCCTCCTGGGCATGACACTGCTGGTCTGGACGGCGACGGGCCTGGCGGGCCTGTTCGCGCACGGCTCCTGGCCCTCCGGCGTCACCTTCACCCGCACGCCCCTGGCCATGCGCTCCCTGGTCGCCCAGCCCCACGACATCCCGGGCGCGTGGCCGCAGACACCGGACGGACAGCTGTCGGGGTACGGGCTGTTCTGGGGGCTGTTCATCGGCCAGTTGATGGTCCTGGTCGTACTGACCGTGTTCGTGCTGGGGACGGTGGCACGCTGGCGGGCAGTCAGGGCGGCTCGGCGCACGGGCAAGGCGGACGCTGCCGAGCAGACAGCCTGGGCGGAGAAGACGGACAGCGCGGTACAGCCCGGCTTCTCACCGGCCCCTGAGCCCACTCCAGCACCGGTACACGGCGACGTGCCGGCGCCGCGGACGGAAGCGGAGCCGATGGCGGCGGTGCCGATGACGGCAGCGACAAGAGCAGCGGCGGCAGTAGCAGCGGCAGCATCCTCGGAGACAGCTGTACGCAGCGAAGGAGCGGCCCCCGATGCCGCACCCCACACCGCACTGCTCGCCGAGCGAGCAGACACGTGGGAAAGGATCCACCTGGCCCCGAGGGAAAGCCGGCAAGCCACCGCGACCCAAGCAGTACGCGACGCGGAAGGCCCCGCCCTCGTGGTCACGTCGAACCCCGCGGTCTGGCAGGACTCGAAGGACGCCCGCGCGAAGCTCGGCCCGGTCCTCCTCTACGACCCCACCCACCTCTGCGACACCCCGGCCCGCCTCCACTGGTCCCCCACAACGGGCTGCGAGGACAAGCAGACAGCGGTCTCAAGGGCGACCGCGCTCCTGACGCCGGTCCGCCCCTCCTCTCGCCTCGACCAAGCGGTCAGCGACACCGCCGAAACGCTGCTGCGCAGCTACCTGCACGCCGCGGCCATCGACGGCCGCACCGTCCGCCACGTCCACCGCTGGTCCCAGGGCACCCAGATCCAGGACGCCGTACGCATCCTGCGCACGAACCCGAAGGCGGCCCCCGGCGCGGCAGGCGAGCTCGAAGCCGCGCTCACCGGCCACCCCGAACGGCGGGACATGGCCCAGGAGTTGACGACGAGGGCGCTCTCCGCCCTCTCCACGGTCAACATCCGCGAGTCCTGCACTCCAAACCGAACTGATGCCCTCACCTTGGATTCCTTCGTCCACGAAGGGGGCACGCTCTATGTGGTGGGTGAATCCATCGAGGATCCCCGAGCCAACCCCGGCGCCATGCCACTCCTGACGGCCCTCGCCGCAAGCGTGGTCGAGCGCGGCCGGCGCATGGCCGAACGGTCATCCTCCGGTCGCCTCGACCCACCAATGACGCTCGTCCTGGACGACGTCGCCGCGGTGGCTCCACTTCCCCAGCTTCCGGAGCTGCTGGCCACCGGAGCGGTCCGGGGTATGCCGACCCTGGCCCTGCTCCGGTCCCGGGAACAGGCGCGCTCCCGCTGGCCCCACGACGACCTCCCGGTGTAGCCGCCCGAACCCCCGGGCCGAATGCCCGGCCCGAACCCCCGGTGCAGGCGGGCCGATCACCGAACCCGGCCCCCTACGGCCGCTCGATGACGAACTCCAACTCGACCTCCGCCTCCGCGTCCCCCTCGCCCAGCGGCACGGTCACGCCACTCGGCTCGAACCCCACCCTCCGGTAGAACCTCTGCGCCCGCCCGTTCTCCTCGTGCACGATGAGCCGCACCCGCTCCGCGCCCCGCGACCACGCCCACTCCAGGCCGGCGTCGAAGAGCACGTCGGTCAGCCCGCTCCCCCGCTCCTCCGGCCGTACGAACACGGCGACGACATGCCCCTGCTTCCGCTCCACCGGGAACCCGGCCCAGTCGGTCGTCCCAGGCTCCTCGACCAGCACGGTCAACGTCCCGACCCAGACCCCGTCCGGCCCTTCGGCGATGATCTGCTGCGCCCCGTCGGCCCCCTCGCAGGCCCCTGCGGCCCGCTCCTGCCAGAAGGAGTCGGGCCGGGCGACGGCCTGCTCGTACGTCTCCAGGAACGCGAGCGGCGCGACGGGATCCTGCAGCGCGGCGAGCCGCAACTCCTTGGCGGCGGGCCACTCGTCGGCATGTATGGACCGGATGACGTAGGCCCCGGGGTTCGTGGTGCTCATGGTCGCCACCGTAGTACCCGGGTACGACATCGCTCACCCGGATTCCTGCCCAGGGCCCTGTGCCGGCCACCACCGGACCCCGGAGGATGAACCCGTGACGCACGAGCGAGCGACGACGGAACCCCTCACCCAGCACATCCAGCGCATCAGCCGACGCGTACGTGCCTTCGACGGACGTCACCCGCTCGTCTGGGACCTGCACCTGACCGGCTTCTGGGTGACGGCGGCCCTGATCGACTACTACGGCGACGGCTGGCTCAACGTGGCCCGCGACCGCGACAACCCCGGCTGGCTCGTCCTCACCCTGAGCCTCGGCCTCTCCGTCCCCCTCCTCATGCGACGCACCCACCCCCGCGCCGTACTCCTGGCCATAGCCCCGTTCGCCCTGGTCAACGCCTGGACCGGCACCGCCCTCCAAGCGGTGCTGCTCCAACTCCTCGTCGTCTTCCACATCGCCCTGTGCCGCCCTCCCCGCAACCTCTGGTGGGCGACGGCCCTCATCACCACGCCCGTCGCCGTAATGGCGGCCCGTCACCCGCAGGGAACCCCGGACAAGGACATAGTCCCGGTTCTGATGTCCATCGCCGTAGCGGTAGCCATCGGCATCACGGTCCGCACCCGCCGCGACCACACCGAGGCCCTGGAGGACCGCGCCCGCCGCCTGGAGATCGAACGCGACCAGCAGGCCCAGCTCGCCGCCGCGGCCGAACGAGCCCGTATCGCCCGCGAGATGCACGACATCATCGGCCACAACCTCTCCGTCATCACCGGCCTGGCCGACGGCGGCAAATACGCGGCCGCCAAGTCCCCGGAACGCGCCACCCAGGCCCTCCACGCCATAGCCACCACCAGCCGCCAGGCCCTGGCCGAACTACGCCGCCTCCTCGACGTCCTGCGCGACGACGAACACCCCCGCACACCCCACCCGGAGCTGACCCCCCAACCCACCCTCACCGACCTGACCCAACTCCTCGACGGCGTACGCGCCGCAGGCCTCCCCGTCCACACCACGACCCACGGCACCCCCAACCTCCCCCCGGGCCGCCAACTCACCGTCTACCGCGTCATCCAGGAAGCCCTCACCAACACCCTCAAACACGGCGGCCCCGAAACCACGGCACGCATAGAGCTCTCGTACGAGGAGAAGGGCGCCGTCACCGCAACCGTGACCGACACCGGCAGCGGGGGCCCCGCTGAACCCACGGGCGGCCGCGGTCTGCCCGGAATGCGCGAGCGAACAGCCCTGTACGGCGGCACACTTGAGGCCGGCCCCCGCCCGCACCCCGAGCAGGGCTGGCGAGTCCACCTGCATCTCCCGGAGGAATCCCCGCAGTGACCACCGTCCTCATAGCCGACGACCAGCCCCTCCAGCGCTTCGGCTTCCGGATGCTCCTCGAAAGCCAGGACGACATGACGGTGGTGGGCGAAGCCGCCAACGGCAGCGAGGCGATCCGCATGACAGCGGAACTACACCCCGACGTGATCCTCATGGACGTCCGCATGCCCGGCCTGGACGGCATCGAGGCCACCCGCCGCATCACCACCACCGGCGACCGCACCAGGGTGCTGATCCTCACCACCTTCGACCTCGACGAGTACGCCTACGCCGGCCTCCGCGCAGGCGCCTCCGGCTTCCTCGTCAAGGACGCCCAGCCGGAGGAACTCCTCTCCGGCATCCGCGCGGTCGCCACCGGCGACGCGGTCGTCGCCCCGAGCCTGACCCGCCGCCTGCTCGACGCGTACGCCCACCACCTACCGAGGCAAGGCCGCGCCGACGGCCAGGAAGCGTCGCCCCTGGAGCACCCTCGTCTCTCTTCCCTCACCGACCGCGAACGCGAGATCCTCTCGGTGATCGGAAAGGGCTGGACCAACACGGAGATAGCCGCCCGCCTCCACCTGGCCGAGTCGACGGTAAAGACCCACGTGGGCCGCGTCCTCGCGAAGACCGGCTCACGAGATCGAATTCAGGCGGTGATTCTCGCGTACGACACGGGACTGGTGCAGCCGTCCTGAGCCAGAAACGCAGAAAGGCCCACACCATAAGGTGTGGGCCTTTCTCACAATTTGTTCGGCGGCGTCCTACTCTCCCACAGGGTCCCCCCTGCAGTACCATCGGCGCTGTAAGGCTTAGCTTCCGGGTTCGGAATGTAACCGGGCGTTTCCCTCACGCTATAACCACCGAAACACTATGAAACTGTCAGCCGCACCGCATGTGGCCATACGGGGCTGTTCGTGGTTTCAGAACCAACACAGTGGACGCGAGCATCTATGGACAAGCCCTCGGCCTATTAGTACCGGTCACCTCCACACGTTACCGTGCTTCCAGATCCGGCCTATCAACCCAGTCGTCTACTGGGAGCCTTACCCCATCAAGTGGGTGGGAATACTCATCTCGAAGCAGGCTTCCCGCTTAGATGCTTTCAGCGGTTATCCCTCCCGAACGTAGCCAACCAGCCATGCCCTTGGCAGAACAACTGGCACACCAGAGGTTCGTCCGTCCCGGTCCTCTCGTACTAGGGACAGCCCTTCTCAATATTCCTACGCGCGCAGCGGATAGGGACCGAACTGTCTCACGACGTTCTAAACCCAGCTCGCGTACCGCTTTAATGGGCGAACAGCCCAACCCTTGGGACCGACTCCAGCCCCAGGATGCGACGAGCCGACATCGAGGTGCCAAACCATCCCGTCGATATGGACTCTTGGGGAAGATCAGCCTGTTATCCCCGGGGTACCTTTTATCCGTTGAGCGACGGCGCTTCCACAAGCCACCGCCGGATCACTAGTCCCGACTTTCGTCCCTGCTCGACCCGTCGGTCTCACAGTCAAGCTCCCTTGTGCACTTACACTCAACACCTGATTGCCAACCAGGCTGAGGGAACCTTTGGGCGCCTCCGTTACTCTTTAGGAGGCAACCGCCCCAGTTAAACTACCCATCAGACACTGTCCCTGATCCGGATCACGGACCCAGGTTAGACATCCAGCACGACCAGAGTGGTATTTCAACGACGACTCCCCCTGAACTGGCGTCCAGAGTTCACAGTCTCCCACCTATCCTACACAAGCCGAACCGAACACCAATATCAAACTGTAGTAAAGGTCCCGGGGTCTTTCCGTCCTGCTGCGCGAAACGAGCATCTTTACTCGTAGTGCAATTTCACCGGGCCTATGGTTGAGACAGTCGAGAAGTCGTTACGCCATTCGTGCAGGTCGGAACTTACCCGACAAGGAATTTCGCTACCTTAGGATGGTTATAGTTACCACCGCCGTTTACTGGCGCTTAAGTTCTCAGCTTCGCCACAACGAATTGTGACTAACCGGTCCCCTTAACGTTCCAGCACCGGGCAGGCGTCAGTCCGTATACATCGCCTTACGGCTTCGCACGGACCTGTGTTTTTAGTAAACAGTCGCTTCTCGCTGGTCTCTGCGGCCACCCCCAGCTCAGGAAGCACGTTCCCTCACCAGTGATGGCCCCCCTTCTCCCGAAGTTACGGGGGCATTTTGCCGAGTTCCTTAACCATAGTTCACCCGAACGCCTCGGTATTCTCTACCTGACCACCTGAGTCGGTTTAGGGTACGGGCCGCCATGAAACTCGCTAGAGGCTTTTCTCGACAGCATAGGATCATCCACTTCACCACAATCGGCTCGGCATCAGGTCTCAGCCTCATGTGATCCGGATTTGCCTGGATCACGGCCTACACCCTTACCCCGGGACAACCACCGCCCGGGCTGGACTACCTTCCTGCGTCACCCCATCACTCACCTACTACAGGTCTGGTCCGTCGGCTCCACCACTCCCCTTTGCCCGAAGGCTCCAGGGCGGCTTCACGGACTTAGCATCGCCTGGTTCAATGTTTGACGCTTCACAGCGGGTACCGGAATATCAACCGGTTATCCATCGACTACGCCTGTCGGCCTCGCCTTAGGTCCCGACTTACCCTGGGCAGATCAGCTTGACCCAGGAACCCTTAGTCAATCGGCGCACACGTTTCTCACGTGTGAATCGCTACTCATGCCTGCATTCTCACTCGTGAACCGTCCACCACTGCCTTCCGGCGCGGCTTCACCCGGCACACGACGCTCCCCTACCCATCACAGCCGCCGTTGGGCGTATTGCTGCAATGACACGACTTCGGCGGTACGCTTGAGCCCCGCTACATTGTCGGCGCGGAATCACTAGACCAGTGAGCTATTACGCACTCTTTCAAGGGTGGCTGCTTCTAAGCCAACCTCCTGGTTGTCTCTGCGACTCCACATCCTTTCCCACTTAGCGTACGCTTAGGGGCCTTAGTCGATGCTCTGGGCTGTTTCCCTCTCGACCATGGAGCTTATCCCCCACAGTCTCACTGCCGCGCTCTCACTTACCGGCATTCGGAGTTTGGCTAAGGTCAGTAACCCGGTAGGGCCCATCGCCTATCCAGTGCTCTACCTCCGGCAAGAAACACACGACGCTGCACCTAAATGCATTTCGGGGAGAACCAGCTATCACGGAGTTTGATTGGCCTTTCACCCCTAACCACAGGTCATCCCCCAGGTTTTCAACCCTGGTGGGTTCGGTCCTCCACGAAGTCTTACCTCCGCTTCAACCTGCCCATGGCTAGATCACTCCGCTTCGGGTCTTGAGCGCGCTACTAAATCGCCCTATTCGGACTCGCTTTCGCTACGGCTTCCCCACACGGGTTAACCTCGCAACACACCGCAAACTCGCAGGCTCATTCTTCAAAAGGCACGCAGTCACGAGAATGTGCAAGCACATTCCGACGCTCCCACGGCTTGTAGGCACACGGTTTCAGGTACTATTTCACTCCCCTCCCGGGGTACTTTTCACCATTCCCTCACGGTACTATCCGCTATCGGTCACCAGGGAATATTTAGGCTTAGCGGGTGGTCCCGCCAGATTCACACGGGATTTCTCGGGCCCCGTGCTACTTGGGTGTCTCTCAAACGAGCCGCTGATGTTTCGACTACGGGGGTCTTACCCTCTACGCCGGACCTTTCGCATGTCCTTCGCCTACATCAACGGTTTCTGACTCGTCCTGTTGCCGGCAGACAACAGAAGAGAGATCCCACAACCCCGTATACGCAACCCCTGCCGGGTCTCACACGTATACGGTTTAGCCTCATCCAGTTTCGCTCGCCACTACTCCCGGAATCACGGTTGTTTTCTCTTCCTGCGGGTACTGAGATGTTTCACTTCCCCGCGTTCCCTCCACTTGCCCTATGTGTTCAGGCAAGGGTGACAGCCCATGACGACTGCCGGGTTTCCCCATTCGGAAACCCCCGGATCAAAGCCTGGTTGACGACTCCCCGGGGACTATCGTGGCCTCCCACGTCCTTCATCGGTTCCTGGTGCCAAGGCATCCACCGTGCGCCCTTAAAAACTTGGCCACAGATGCTCGCGTCCACTGTGCAGTTCTCAAACAACGACCAGTACACCGTCACACACCACCACTGTGGTGCTACACCGGCGCCGGCAACCGAAGCACAACCTTGCGGCCGTTACTTCAGACACCCAACAGCGTGCCCGACACACTCCCCGCTTCCCTCAACGTTCCACGCTCCGAAGAGCAGTACTAGAAGGAGAAGACGATCAAGTGTGCCGAATAATCAACGT